>SUGL01000219.1 GCA_004963905.1 Mesorhizobium sp. | reverse complement strand
GCCAGATCCTGACCGGCAACGTGCAGAGCCTGGCGCCGGGGGTCATCGAGACCGAGGGTTGGACCACCGAGCCTTTTTCCTACCAGCGCTTCGGCGAGGGCGAGCTCGATCGGTTGCGCAGCGGGGCGGCGGACCAGACGCCCCAGACTGGTGAGACCAGTCCGCAGTCCGAAGGCGAGAAGGGCCACAATGCGATCGCGCTGGTGCTGAGACTCCCCAACCAGATGATCATGCTGGTCGGGCGCGACCTCGGCGAGCCCGAACGCTTCC
>SUGL01000218.1 GCA_004963905.1 Mesorhizobium sp. | reverse complement strand
TTGCGGAAGCGGGAGTCGGACGAGCAGGTCTTCAGCGCCTCCATCGCCTTCTTGTCGCCGGAGTCGGTCGAGGACATATCGAGCGCCACCGTCATCACCATGATGTTGGCCGCCTTGGCGTTGTCGCAGAGCTTGACCATCTGCTCGTTGAGCGCATTGGTGTAATTGCTCGAGGAATAGTTGAACTGGCCTATGTCGCTCGACGTGCCGCCGAACAGGCGCGTGACCGAAGTGCCGTTGTAGCCGACGCCGGTATAGCCATAGGCGGCATAGG
>SUGL01000217.1 GCA_004963905.1 Mesorhizobium sp. | reverse complement strand
GCGATCGCGCTCGTCATCGTCGCGCTTCGAGGCGATGTAGGGCGGCAGCGGGATATGGCCGACGGCGTGCATTGCCTCGTCGAGGAACGGGCCGGACAGATCGAAGCCGAGCAGCACCTCGCCAGCCTCGCCCTTCTCGATCACTGTCGCGTCGAGCTGGCCGAGGAAACAGGAGTTCTGGTCATGGCCGAAATGGATGCGGTCGCCTGCGGCGATGCGCTTGCCCGGCCGCATGAAGGCCTGCCATCGGTCCGGCGCCACCCGCATGTGCAGC
>SUGL01000216.1 GCA_004963905.1 Mesorhizobium sp. | reverse complement strand
GCCACGATATTGCAGCGTCAACGCGCTGTTGAGGCCGAAGAAATCCGGCGTGCACACGGCTCCATAGGCGCGCGCCACTGCCTGCGACTCGTCGTAGAGGTACGGGAAAGTGAAAGCGTTCGCCCTGGCGAAGAGCTTCATGTTGTCGAAGGAATCGTCCGGATAGGCGTCGGCATCATTGGAGTTGATCGCGACAAAGCCGATCCCTTCGGCCCTGAGGTCGCCGGCATCACGCACGATGCGTGAAATCACCGCCTTCACATAGGGGCAGTGATTGC
>SUGL01000215.1 GCA_004963905.1 Mesorhizobium sp. | reverse complement strand
GAGGGCCGCGATCAACCACAAGTCGGTCTTCGACCGGAAGAACTATTTCTATCCGGATCTGCCGCAGGGCTATCAAATCTCGCAGTACAAGCAGCCGATCGTCGGCGAGGGCAAGGTCATTGTCTCGGTCGGACCGGACCGGCAGGGCGAGTTCGAGGATATCGAGGTCGGCATCGAGCGGCTGCACCTGGAGCAGGATGCCGGCAAGTCGATGCACGACCAGCATCCGACCATGTCCTATGTCGACCTCAACCGTTCGGGCGTGGCGCTGATGGAGAT
>SUGL01000214.1 GCA_004963905.1 Mesorhizobium sp. | reverse complement strand
CGTCTACTGCACCGAGCCGACCAGCACCTGCTGGCCGTCGCGGATCGAGACCCAGCGGCCGGTGTTTTCGATCGCTTGCCGCTTGAGAAAGCGGTAGCCGGTCTCGTCCCAGGCTTTGACCTTGTCGGTCAGGTTGTCGAGGACGTAGTCGCCCTTGTCGGTGCGCACCGTCAGCACGGAATGGCCTTCGCCGTCCGGCTTGCGCACGACGGTGATCAGGAGATCGGCAAGCGACATGCCCATGCGGTAGAGCTGGCGCCGCTTCTCCAGCACATAGTC
>SUGL01000213.1 GCA_004963905.1 Mesorhizobium sp. | reverse complement strand
CATCTTGCAGGAGCCCATCCGATGGCCGGTTACGATTATGATCTTTTCGTCATCGGCGGCGGCTCCGGCGGGGTCAGGGCGGCACGTGTGGCGGCGTCCCTCGGCAAGCGCGCCGCCATCGCCGAAGAATATCGCTATGGCGGCACCTGCGTCATCCGCGGCTGCGTGCCGAAGAAGCTCTATGTCTATGCCTCGCAGTTCCCCGAGCATTTCGCCGATGCGGCCGGCTATGGCTGGACGGTGCCCGAGGCAAGCTTCGACTGGCCGACGCTGGTCGCCAA
>SUGL01000212.1 GCA_004963905.1 Mesorhizobium sp. | reverse complement strand
ATCCTGCTGATAGGCATCGATGACGTCGTGGATCAGTTCGGCGCCGTCTCCGCCGCCACCGGTAGTGACGAGGATATAGTCGCCCTCGGGCCGGTGGCCGGGCAACTCGTTCCGCTGCAGGCTCCGTTGCAGGAAGCCGACGAATCTCATCTTTGCCCTGACCGCCGGCGGCACATCCAAGCCGGTCAACGGATCGTAGAAATCCGGCGGACCATAGGCCCAGATCTTGTCGTAGAACAGGCCTATCTTGCGCATCACATCCTTGCGTGCCCACTCTGCCT
>SUGL01000211.1 GCA_004963905.1 Mesorhizobium sp. | reverse complement strand
GGGATGAACTCCTTGGAGCCGAGCACCAGCGGCTGGTCGGTGCCGGCGCCGCCGGCGAAGGCTTCGCCGGCGATCTTGCCGACATAGTCGATGCTCACGCGGTCGCCTTCGGCGGCCTTGCCGTCCTTGGCCTCGTAGCTGCGCGCGGATTCGGCGACGCGCTTCACCTGGTCGTCGACTTCCTGATCCGGCACGTCGTAAACCTGACGCGTGACCTTGATGTCGGAGAAATCCTTGATCTCGATCGCCGGGATGACCTCATAGTTGAGGCGGAACTCGAAG
>SUGL01000210.1 GCA_004963905.1 Mesorhizobium sp. | reverse complement strand
GCCTTTTCCAGCGGCGGCCGGCCGGCGGTGAAACGGTCTTCCGGCACCCATTGCTTGAACGGCTCGCAAAAGACCGGCCAGTTGTCCTCCAGCCCGAAATCGCTGGCCAGGATGCCGCGCTCGCGGTCGGTGGTGGCGGGCGTGATACGGTCGACCATGCCGTTCGGGAAAGCGACATTGTCCCTCACCCAGTCGGCCAGATCCTCGTCGATCAGCCGCGCAAGGCCGATGACGCCGTCGGAGGTGACGTGGCCATTGTGGGGGATGTTGTCGCAGGACATGAC
>SUGL01000020.1 GCA_004963905.1 Mesorhizobium sp. | reverse complement strand
ACCCCTCATCCGACCGAGCTTCGCTCGGCCACCTTCTCCCACAAGGGGAGAAGGAGGAGAGCTAAATATCGAACTCGCCCTGCCCTTCGTCCATGGCGCTGACGGTCTCGGCGGCAAGCGCGCGGGTGATCGGCGTCTTGCGCTCGAGCGCGGCGCGGTCGAGGCGTTCGACGACGCGCATCGCGGTCGCCAGCGAGCGCTCGATGCGCCGCACCAGATACTGCACGACATGCGGCTCGACCTCGATCTGGCGGTCGGCGAAGAGCTTTGTGATGACGCCGGCAAGCAAAAGGTCGTCCGGCTCGTGGATCTCGATCGTCGCCGCCGCCTTCAGCCGCGAGATGAGGTCGGGCAGCGTGACGCGCCAGGCGGAGGGAAAGCGCCGCGCCGTCAGAAGGAGCGTGGAGCCGGCGCCGCGCACCGTGTTGATCAGGTGGAACAGGCCTTGCTCGTCGATCGGGCCACTGTCGATATCGTCGATGAGCGCCGGGCTGGCGCCGAGCCCGCCTATGTGCTCGCCGATCCGGCCGGCATCGATGGCAACCGCGTTCGCATGGGACAGCCATATCTGGGCGAGATGCGTCTTGCCGGAACCCGGAGGGCCGGCGAGCACCACCACCGGCGAGGGCCAGTCCGGCCAGCGGTCGACAAGCGCCGCCGCCTCCGCGTTGGTGCCGGAGACGACGAGCTCGTCGCGCGAATAGCCGGTGCCATGGCCGAGATCGAGCGGCAGCTGGCGCGGCGGATCGGTTCGTTGACCGGCCATTTCAGTCGCGCGCCGAACGATGCCCGCCGCCGCGATCCGCCGGCAGCGGCGGCGCCGGCTCGGCGGCGTGGCCCTTGTAGAGCGGCGATTCGAGATAGCGCGAAATCGCGAAGCGCACCAGAACCGCGATCGCCGCCGAAGCCGGCACCGCGATCAGCAGCCCGACGAAGCCGAACAGCGCGCCAAAAGCGAACAGCGCGAACATCAGCCAGACCGGATGCAGGCCGACGCTTTTGCCCACCAGCCTCGGCTGCAGGATGTTGCCCTCGATGAACTGGCCGACGAAGAACACGCAGGCCACGGCAACCACCATGGTCCAGTCCGGCCAGAACTGGACGAAGGCGACGCCGACGGCGAGCACAAGGCCGGTCAGCGAGCCGACATAGGGGATGAAGGAGATCAGCCCGGCGAAGAAGCCGATGAGGATGGCGAAGTTCAAGCCCGTCAGCGTCAGGCCAGTGGCGTACATGGCGCCGAGCACCAGACAGAGCGTACCCTGCCCGCGCACGAAGCCGGCGGTGGCGGTGTTGATGTCGCGGGCGAGCGCCCTGACCGTCTCGACATAGTCGCGCGGCACCCAGCTGTCGACCACCGCCACCATGCGGTCCCAGTCGAGCAGCATGTAGAAGGCGACGACCGGTGTGACGACGAAGAGGCTGACCACCGACACCAGCGCCACGCCCGAGCTCCAGATCGAGGTGAAGACCGTGGTCAAAAGGCTGAAGCCGGAGGTGAGCAGCGAGTTCAATCCGTCGCGCAGGCCGGCAGCGTTGACGCCGAAGCGCTGCTCCAGCCATTTCGGATCGAAGCTGGTGATCAATGATTGCAGCCGGGTGAGATATTCCGGCAGCTTGCGGGCGAAATCGGCCATCTGCGTGGCCAGCACCGGAACCAGGATCACGAAGGCCAGCACGACGACGACGATGAAGGCAATCAGGATCACCACCGTCGCCATCAGCCGGGAAAGTCCCAGCCGCTCCAGCCGATCGGCGACCGGATCGAGGAAATAGGCGAGCACCATACCGGCGACGAAGGGCAACAGGATGCCCGAGAAGATGTAGAGGAACAGCGCCAGAAGCACGGCGACGATCAGCCAGAACGCGATCTGCCGGCGCAACGCGGTCGATGCCGCGGCCGTCCAGGCTTCGCTGTCAGGTGCCCGTGTCGGAGCCTTCGCCATAGCCGCTCATATGCCTTAGCCAGGCCACGAGATAGGCCGCGGCCGAAGCCACGGTCAAGACCCCGGACAGCAATATGAGCGCCGGCCGAACCGGGTCGAGATGGACGGAAAGGGCAAGCTCGCCCAGCACCAGCGCCGCCAGCGCGATCTGCACGGCGGTGTTCACCTTGGACACGAAGAGCGGCTTCATCTCGACCGGATGGCTCATCACGCTGGACAAAAGCACGGCGCAGACGATCAGCCCGTCGCGCGACACCATGGTCACCACCAGCCACAGCGGCAGCTCCCCGGCAAAGCCCATGACGACGAAAACCGAGACCAGCAAAAGCTTGTCGGCCATCGGATCGAGATAGGCGCCGAGCCGCGAGGACAACCGATAGCGGCGGGCGATGAAGCCGTCGACGCCATCGGAGATGCCGGCGACAAGGAAGCCGGCAAAGGCCCAGTCCCAACGCGCGTTCAGCATCGCCAGCACCACGGCGGGCACCAGCAGCAGACGCATGATCGTGATCATGTTGGGGATGGTCACGTGATGTCCCGTCGTGGCCTTTGTTGGGAAATAGATGATGGAGAGGCGGGAGAGGCGCAAGGGAGGAGCTGCCGATCTCCCCCACAAGGGGGGAGATTGGCTGTCGCCTCCGACTTCGCCAATCACCGCACTTTCCCGGGAACAAACTCCCTCACCTGCGCGTCATCCTTGCTCCCCGAAACCATTCATGCGAAGAGCCCGCAATGGAAACAGGGACGAGCCGAAGATGAGCAAGGGCGACAAGGCCAAGCGCAAGAACGGGCTCACCTATGCCGAGGCGGGCGTCGATATCGATGCCGGCAACCTGATGGTCGAGAAGATCAAGCCGCTGGTGCGCGCGACGCGCCGGCCGGGCGCCGACGGCGAGATCGGCGGCTTCGGCGGCCTGTTCGATTTGAAGGCGGCCGGTTTCACCGATCCGGTGCTGGTCGCCGCCAATGACGGCGTCGGCACCAAGCTCAAGATCGCAATCGATTCCGGCAAGCACGACACGATCGGCATCGATCTCGTCGCCATGTGCGTCAACGACATTGTCGTGCAGGGCGCCGAGCCTTTGTTCTTCCTCGACTATTTCGCTACCGGCAAGCTCGACCCCGACCAGGGTGCTTCGATCGTCGGCGGCATCGCGCAAGGGTGCCGCCAGGCCGGCTGCGCGCTGATCGGCGGCGAGACCGCCGAAATGCCCGGCATGTATCACGACAAGGACTACGACCTGGCTGGCTTTGCCGTGGGCGCGGCCGAGCGCGGCCAGTTGCTCCCGACCGACGATATCGTCGAGGGCGACGTGCTGCTCGGCCTCGCTTCCTCGGGCCTCCACTCCAACGGCTTTTCGCTGGTGCGCCGGATCGTTGCCGCGAGCGGCCTTGGCTGGGACGACCCGGCGCCGTTCAACGAGGAGCTCAGCCTTGCCGAGGCGCTGCTCGAGCCGACGCGCATCTATGTGAAGTCGATCCTGAAGGCGATCCGCAACACACATGGCATCAAGGCGCTGGCCCACATCACCGGCGGCGGTTTTCCGGAAAACATCCCGCGCGTGCTGCCCAAGGATTTCTCGGCCGAGCTCGACCTCGAGGCGATCGACGTGCCGCCGGTGTTCTCGTGGCTGGCCAAGACCAGCGGGGTCGCGCCGGAAGAGATGATGCGCACCTTCAACTGCGGCATCGGCATGATCCTCGCCGTCGCTTCCGGCCAGGCGGCGCAGGTGGCGGCGGTGCTGCAGGAGGCCGGCGAGACGGTGACGCCGATCGGCCGCATCGTGCCGCGCCGCGACGCCGGCGTCATCTATCGGGGCTCGATCGGCCTATGAGCAGGAAACGCACGGTCGTCCTGATCTCGGGGCGCGGCTCCAACATGACAGCGCTGATCGCGGCGGCCTCGGACCCGACCTATCCGGCCGAGATCGTCGGCGTCATTTCCGACCGGGCGAACGCAGCCGGCCTCGGCATCGCCCAGTCGCGCGGCATCGCCACCAAACTGATCCAGCGCGCTGACCATCCGAGCAAGGACGCGTACGACGCAGCGCTCGACGCAGCGCTTACCGGCTTCGGCGCCGAGATTGTGGCTTTGGCCGGCTATATGCGCATCCTCGGCCGTGGCCTGGTCGAGAAATGGCAGGGGCGCATGGTCAACATCCACCCTGCCCTGCTGCCGGCCTTCAAGGGGCTCGACACGCATGCGCGCGCAATCCGCGCCGGAGTGCGCATCCATGGCTGCTCCGTGCATTTCGTTACCCCCGAAATGGACGACGGCCCCATCATCGCCCAGGCCGCCGTGCCGGTGATGGTCGGCGACAATGAGGACACTTTGGCCGCGCGGGTGCTGAAGGTGGAGCACCGGCTCTACCCGCTGGCGCTTGGTCTGGTCGCCGAGGGCAAGGCACAGATGGAAAAGGGCCACACCGTGCTTGCCCATTTCGCCGACGACGCCGACAACGCCACCTCGGTGGTGATGGCGCCCGATCCGCTGCGCGAAGAGCGCGACCTCGAACAACTGGCGCGGATCACGCCGTAGAGTCCTTGGCCGGGAATTGCAGCATGGCGCTTACCCCTGAACTGCCGAGCCAACCCCTGGGTCAAACTGAAACGGACCGGCTGCGCAGGGCTTGGATAGACGGGTTGGGCAGCGGCCCGTTCGCTCCTTTCAACATCGACGAGATCAAGCGGAAGGCCCGCGCCCGACTGGACAGCAATCCTGGTCCTGAACAATGCCGATGAGACAACTGCTTATCCTGCGCCACGCCAAGTCGAGTTGGGACGATCCCAAGCTTGAGGATTTCGACCGGCCGCTCGCCCCGCGCGGGCTGAAGACGGCGCCGCTGATGGGGCGCGAGCTTGCGCGGCGCAGTTGGCTGCCGGACTTGGCGCTGGTGTCGCCGGCGCTGCGCACGCGCGACAGCTGGCGGCTGGTCTCCCAGGAACTGCCGAAGCATGTGCGGGCGGAATTCGTGGAGGAGCTCTACGAGGCCGCGCCGGCCGCCATCCTGGCGCGCGTGCGGCAGGCGAAGGCGAAGAGCCTGCTGGTGATTGGCCACAATCCTGGCCTGCAGAATTTCGTGCTTAGGCTCGCCGGTGCCGGATCGGATGAGGGCGTGTTCAAGAAAATCGAAGCGAAATTCCCGACGATGGCGCTTGCGCGGTTCACGGTGAAGGACGATTGGGCAAATCTTGATTTCGGTGGCGCCCGGCTGACGCACTGCGTGAGGCCGAAGGATTTGGGGTAGACGCCGAAGCTGCTGGGGGAGATGCCTGGCAAGGCAGAGGGGGCGCTGTCCCGCCGACATGCCGGTATTTTGCCCCTCAGCCCATCAGGCGAAATTGTTCGGGCAGCGTTCCTTCGCGCCCCCTCTGTCCTGCCCGTCCTCCGCAGCTGCGCTGCAGCTGCGGAGGGTGGACCGGACATCTCCCCGGGAGATCGGCGGCTTCATCGCCGCGCAAAATCACCGGACGAAATATCAGTTTCCCCAGATGCCCTGGCCCGGATCCGGCCAGACCTGCGACGGCGCCGCTCCGGTCGTCATCGAGGTGTCGACATTGGCCGGCTTGGCGGCCTCATGCTTGCGGACCGAGGCGGTGAGGCCGCGGTCGACGCCGGCGGTCGGCTGATTGGCATTGTCGGCGCCGTAATGGTCGCTGCCGGCGAAGGCGGAGCCGATGGCGAAAAGCATGGCTGCGGTGGTGAGAGCGATCCTGGTCATTTTGAAAAGGTCCTTGTGCTGTTGTTTCGTCGGCGGCGCCTTGGGAGGATGGCCCCGCTGCCGACAAAGACCCGGAGCGGCCCCGATTTATTCCCGGGCGAATTTTCTTCCTTGCCCGTCGCTTAGTGACCTGGTCCTGAAAGTTCTTCTCGAACAACCGATTGGAGAGTGGTCCTGCCCGACTGATTCAGGGCGACCCATAGCCGGCTCGATAAAAGCAAAGCGGCGGGACAAGCCCGCCGCTTTGAGGTCTATCGAAGGCCGGAACCTTTAGCGGTTGCCGAACAGGTTGCGGTCGGCGCCCTGGGCGACCGGCTTCTGGACGTTCGCATCCGGCTTCTTGACCGAAGCGGTGTACGAGGTGTCGACCGGAGCGGCCGGCTGGTTGGCGCCGGCCGAACCGTAATTGTCGGAACCGGCGAAAGCGGCACCGGTGGCAACGAGAAGGGCAGCGGCGGCAAGAGCGATCTTGGTCATTTCAGATACTCCAGATTTGAGAGTTGATGCTTTCGAATTCGGGACGGGACCGCCTTAGCGGCCCCAGATGCCCTGGCCGGATTCCGGCTGAACCGAGTCCGGCGTCAGCTTGAACGCGCGGTGTTCGACCGGCCTGCGGATCGAAGCCGTGACGCTGCGGTCGATGTTGTCGCCGACGCCGCAGTCAATATTGTCGCCGGACTGGATCACGGCGGACTGATTGGCGGTCGGCTGATTGACGTTGTCCGACCCGTAATGGTCGCTGCCGGCGAAGGCGCTGCCCGTGGCAACGAGAAGAGCCGCGGCGGTAAGAGCAATCTTGTTCATTTTAGGTACTCCAGATTTTCAAAATCCTGTCCGTCAAGTGGCGTGCCGTGATGGAAATTCGCGTCGCTCGGACCACCCCGAAATGGGTCGGACCTGCTGCCGTTTCCAATCACGAAAATTTGTGAACCGAACCGTTCGGTTCGATATTGAAATCACGCCAGCGGTGCAGTTGCCATATTCTTATTGTTTAATATCAAAATGTTACGGTGAACGACGTGCGATGGTGCACCCAGATTCGGCGTGCCAGCGTTCACCCTGATTACACGAACCGTCAACATAAATTGAACCGAACGGTTCGGTTTTATGATCAACCTGACCGATCGAGCGACTCGACGGCCGCCGTGGTCGCCCTCGGGCCGGCGTTTGCCTTGCGGGCGGATCGATACTATCGGTTGACCTCAAGGACCAATTCGGACGCTGCCTGCCGCATGTGGCGAAGGCCGACGCATTGGGAGGGAACAGCGACGGACGATGCGGCTCTTGCTTGTCGAAGACAACCGCGAACTGGCCGATTGGCTGAGCAAAACCCTGCGCCAGGCGAGCTATGTCGTCGACGTCGTCCATGACGGCGAGGATGTCGAGCATGCGCTTGCCGCCGGCGACCACGCGCTCATCATCCTCGACCTCGCCCTGCCGCGCATGGGCGGGATGGAGGTGCTGAAGCGGCTGAGGGCGCGCGGCAATCCCGTGCCGGTGATCGTGCTCACCGCCAACGCCAGCCTCGACGGCCGGGTCAAGGGCCTCAACGAGGGCGCCGACGACTATCTGGCAAAACCCTTCCAGATCGAGGAGCTCGAGGCGCGCATCCGCGTGCAGTTGCGCCGCGCCAACGATCGCACCGCGCCAGTCATCTCCTGCGGCGATCTCGTCTTCGACACCAACACCAGGCTGTTCTCGCTCGGCGGCGAGACGCTCTCGCTGACGCCGCGCGAACATGCGGTGCTGGAGCAGCTGGTGGTCAAGGCCGGTCGCACGGTGAGCAAGGCTGCGCTGTCAGCGGCGATCTATGATTTCGAGACCGACGCCGACCCCAGCGCCATCGAGATCTATGTGCATCGCCTGCGCAAGAAGCTGGAAGGCTCGCGCGTGCAGATCGCCACCTTGCGCGGCCTCGGCTATCTGTTGCGCCATGAAGACCAAGCGCAATGAAGATTGGGCGTCATGCGGATTAGCAGCCTTCGCCTGCAATTGCTGGCATGGGTGGTGCTGCCGCTGGCCGCGCTGGTGACCGTCAACCTGTGGACCAGCCAGCGCAACGCGCTCACGACCGCAGACCTGGTTACCGACCGGATGCTGGTCGGCTCGGCGCGTGCTATCGCCGAGCAGGTGGCGATGGCAGACGGCGTGCTCGACGCCACCATTCCGCCGGCGGCGATCGAGATGTTCGACACCGGCGACCGCGACAGCGTCTACTACCGCGTCGAGACTGCCAATGGCCGGCTGCTCACCGGCTATCCCGACTTGCCCGAGGCGCCGCGGGGCGGCAGCATCGAGGCTTCTTATCGCGACCATCCGTTGCGTCTGGCAACGCTCAGCCATGCGGTGATCGGCGCCGGGGCGGATTCGCCGATCAGGGTCACGGTGGGCGTAACGCTCGCCGGTCATGATGCGATGGTGAAGCGGCTATGGTTCAGCGCCTTCGCCCAGCAGCTGGCGCTAGTGGCGATTGCCGGCGTGTTCGTGCTGCTCGGCCTGCGCCGCGGGCTGGCGCCGCTGATCCGGCTGCGCGATGCGGTGCGCTCGCCGGACCGCAGCGACCTCGACCCGGTCGAGGTGCCGGGCGCGCAAAGCGAGATTCGGCCGCTGATCGATGCGCTCAACGCCTATATGGAGCGCGTGCGGGCGCAGATAGCTGCGCAGCGCCGCTTCATCGCCAATGCCGCGCACCAGTTGCGCACGCCGCTGGCGCTCATGTCGACACAAGCAAGCTACGCGCTGCGCGAGACTGCCGCCGACCAGCGCCAGGAAGCGTTGGTCGCCTTGCAGGCAAGCTCCGGCCGGCTGGCGCGTCTGGCCGAACAGCTTTTGACCTTGTCTCGCGCCGAGCCCGGTAGCCGGCGGCCGCGCGCCGACCGCATCGATCTCACGGAGGCCGCCCGCCAAGTGCTGGAAAGCCAAGCGCCAAAGGCAGTCGAACGCAACATCGACCTCGGCCTGGAGGAAACTGGACCGGTTGCCGTCATAGGCGACGGCACCATGCTGCGCGAGATGATCGTCAATCTCGTCGACAATGCGTTGCGCTACTCCAAACCGGGCGGCAGCGTCACCGTGAAGCTCGCCGCTTCGAATGGCGCAGCGGAGCTCACCGTGACCGATGCTGGGCCCGGCATTCCGGCCGAGGAGCGGGAGCATGTTTTCGAACGCTTCTACCGCATTGCCGGTGCAAGCGAGGAAGGCAGCGGGCTCGGCCTCGCGATCGTGCGCGAGGTGGTCGAGAATGCCGGCGGCAGCGTCACGCTTGGCGACGCCGCCGGCGGCGGGCTCAAGGTCGAGGTGCGGCTGCCGCTTGCCGCACCCGATGAAACCCCCGTCAGGTCCCCTGCTCGTTGAACGGCGCTGGCCGCCACTTCACCACATAGTTCTCGAAGCGGGTGATGAGGAACTCGACCACCAGCGCCATCACCGCCAGGATGATCATGGCGGCGAAGACACCATTGGCGTTGAAGGCGCCCTGGGCGGTCGAGATCAGCAGACCCATGCCCTGCTTGGCGCCGAGGAACTCGCCGACGACGGCGCCGACCAGCGCGAAGCCGAAGCTGACGTGAAGGCTGGCGAGGATCCAGCTCATCGCCGACGGGATGATGACGGTGCGGGTGATCTGGTAGGGCGAAGCGCCGAGGATCTGCGCGTTGGCGATCATCGCCCTGTCGGCCTCGCGCACGCCCTGGAAGGCGTTGGCGAAGACGACGAAGAACACCATGACGACGGCCAGCGCCACCTTGGAGGCCATGCCGAGGCCGAGCGCGATGATGAAGACCGAGCCCAGCACGACACGCGGCACCGAATTGGCGATCTTGATGTAGATCGAAAAAACATCCGCCAAGAGCTTGTTGCGGCCGAGGATGATGCCGGCGGCGATGCCGCCGACGGCGCCGATGGCGAAGCCGAGGAAGGTTTCCTCCAGCGTCACATAGATCTGCAGCCAGAGCGGCCCCTGCGAGGTGCCCTCGGTGACCCAAGACCAGATCTGCTCCCAGATGCCGGAGGGGCTGGAGAAGAAGAACGGATCGATGACGCCATAGTCGGCGCCGAGTTCCCAGAGCGCGAGGAAAACGATCAGGATGGCAAGGCGCAGGCCGATGACCAGGGCATGGCGGCGGCGCAGCCGCGCCCTTGCTCTGGCTTCGGCGGCGACGATCGAGGTCGCACGGGCGGCAGCCTGATCTGTAGGGAAGATGGCAGTCATCGCGGAACCTCCTCTCAATGGCCGGTCTGCAGGCCGCGGCTCTGGCCGAGCTGCACTTCCTCGCGCAGGTCGTTCCAGATCACCTTGGCGATCTCGATGAATTTCTGGTCGTAGCGGATGTCGGCCATGACGCGCGGGCGCGGCAGATCGATGCGATAGACGCTTTTCACCGTGCCTGGCCCGGCGGTGAGCACATAGACCTTGTCGGCCAGCGCGACCGCTTCCTCGAGATCGTGGGTGACGAAGACGACGGAGGATTTCAGCTCCGACCACAGGCCGAGCAGCTCGTCCTGCATGGCGGTGCGGGTCTGCATGTCGAGCGCGCTGAACGGCTCGTCCATCAGCAGGATCTTCGGCTGGTTGATGAAGGTCTGGGCAAGGGCCACGCGCTTGCGCATGCCGCCCGAGAGCTGATGCGGATAGTGTTTCTCGAAGCGGGCAAGGCCGACGCGACCGATCCAGTCGCGCGCCCGCTCATAGGCTTGCGCCTTCGGCGTGCCGCGATAGAGCGGACCGGCGGCCACATTGTCGATGACGCTGCGCCACGGAAACAGCGCATCCGCCTGGAAGACGAAGCCGATGTCGCGGCTGATCTCGGTGACCGGATTGCCCATGACGCGGACATTGCCGGTCGTCGGCCGCAACAGGCCGGTGACGAGGTTAAGCGTCGTCGACTTGCCGCAGCCGGTCGGCCCGACGACGCAGGCGAACTCGCCGCGCGCCACCGTCATGGTGAAATCGCGGATCGCCGTCATCATGTGGCCGTCGGGCGTGACGAAGCGCAGCGTCACGTCGTCGATGGCGATCGCGGCATCGGCCGGCGGCGCCGCCTGAGGCAGCCTCTCGGCCGCCATGGTTTGCAACTGCATGGCACACTCCTGTGGCAATGGTGCGAGGATGCCCGCGGCTCAAGCAGGTTGGCCCGCCGCGCCTCGGCATCCGGAAAGGCGCCGCTGCCGAACTGATTCAGGCAAGCGGCGCAAGTTGTTGTTCTTCAACGACCGAGCCTGACGAGCCCGGCCCGTCTACCGACGCTACTTGGCGGCGTCGACGAACTCGGTGGTGTATGTCTTCGACAGGTCGATCTGCTTGCCTTGCAGGCTCTTCGAGAAGGTCGACAGAACCTTCAGCACCGTCTCCGGACCGTCGGCGGGCATGCGGCCGTCGGGCGTGAACATCGCCTTGCCGCCGGCCAACCCTTGCACATAGAGGTCCTTGCTACCGGCGTAATAGTCCTTCGGCATCTTGTCGGCGATCTCCTCGGCCGAATGGCTGGCGATGAATTTCATCGTCTTGACGAAGGCATTGGCTAGCTTCTGCGCCTCGTCCTTGTGGCTCTCGATCCAGGCGGTCTGGACATAGAAGGACGCCGCCGGATAGTCGCCGCCGAGCGCTTCCTTGGTCTTCTCGGGCGTGCGCATGTCGACCAATACCTTGGCCTCACCGGTCTGCAGCAGCTTGGCGATGGTCGGCTCGGTGGTCATGCCGGCCTGGATCTGGTCCTGCTTGACGGCGGCGATGAAGGTGTTGCCGGCACCGACCGGCAGCAGCGTGTAATCGCCGGGCTTCAGGCCGTTGCGCACGGCAAGATACTGCGTCAGGAAATCAGTCGAGGAACCGAGACCCGTGACGCCGAGCGTCGCGCCCTTGAAGTCGGCCGGCGACTTGATCTCCGGGTGCTTGGCCGAGACCAGCTCCACCTCGCCCGGCGCCTGGCTGAACTGGACGATCGACTGGATGTATTTGCCCTTCGATTGCAGGTCGACGGTGTGGTCATAGAAGCCGACGACGCCTTGCACGGCGCCCGCCAGCAATTCGTTCTCGGCCTCGACGCCCGCGCGTGAGTTGACCAGCTCGACATCGAGGCCTTCATCCTTGAAGTAGCCGAGCTGTTGGGTGAGCACGGCCGGCAGATAGATCTGCTTTTCCATGCCGCCGACGATGATGGTGATCTTGTCGGCCGCCGATGCCGCCGTCGCGCCCGTGGCGACAATGGCAAGCGAAAGCGCCGCCGAACGCAAGATGCACTTCGAGATGAAACCGGTCACGTAACTTCCTCCACCTTGGCGGCGCGCCATCCGGGCCGGGCCGCATTTCCTCCTTGCCGGCCGCTCCCAGGCCGGTCACGTGGCGAACGCCACAAAACCGTCATGGCATGCCCAAGCTTTCAGCTGGCTTTCAGCCATTTTAGAGATGGTTGAAATGGAATCCGGCGAAATTGCCGATCACGCGGCAGGACCGAGCACGTCGCGCATGTCGTATTCGCCTGGCGGCTGCCCAGCGACCCAGAGCGCCGCCGCAATGGCGCCGCGCGCGAACATGGAGCGATCGCCGGCGGCATGCGAAAGCGTGAGCCTCTCGCCCTCGGCAAGGAAGCTGACGGAATGCTCGCCGACGATGCTGCCGCCACGCAGTACGGCAAAGCCGATCTCGCCGGCAGAGCGCGGGCCAGTGACGCCGTCGCGGGTGCGCTTCGCCACATCGTCCAGCCCGACGTCGCGTCCCCGCGCCGACGCCTCCCCCAGCATCAGCGCCGTTCCGGATGGCGCGTCGACCTTGCAGCGATGATGCGCTTCGAAAATCTCGATGTCGCAGTCGTCTCCGCCGAGTGCCCGCGCCGCCTGCTCGACCAGGCCGGTCAACAGGTTGAGCCCCAGCGAATAGCTGCCGGAGCGCACGATGGCGATTTTCCTGGCAGAGTCGGCGATCGTCTTCAGTTCGGCGGCGTCGAAGCCGGTCGAGCCGATGACCAGTGCCGGGCCGCCGCGCTCCGCGCAGGCTCTTGCCAGTTCGGCGGACGCTGCAGGCGTGGTGAAGTCGATGACGACATCGGCCAGCGCCAGCGCCTCGTCCCGCTCGACCAGCCCCTCACCCGCGCTGCCCGGCCGGTGGAAGCGGGCGGCGAGATCGAGCCGAGGGTCGGCCTCGATTGTCTCAGTCATCTGCCGGCCCATGCGGCCGAGCGCGCCGGCGACGGCTATCTTGAGCGGCAGCGGCATGGCTATCCCCGTTGAAAGGCGAATCAGAATAAGCGTCTAGCACGCCGCCTTGCCAAATTGATTCAGCTGGCGCCGTTCGTCTTCAGCATCATGCCGGCGATCTCCTTGACCAGCTTGGCGGCGACCTGCGCGGTCATGTTGGAGAGGTCCTGGCGCGGATTGTATTCGACGACGTCGGCGGCGACGATTGGTTGATCGATCGACTGGATCAGGCCGATTACCTGGCGGGTGGTGAAGCCGCCCGGCTCACGGTGGGAAATGCCGGGCGCGAAGGCCGGATCGAGCGCGTCGATGTCCATCGAGATATAAACTGGTGTCTTGAGGTCGAGCCGCATCCCTTCCTTGAAGTGCCGCATCTCCACCACCTCCACGCCGAAGCGCCTGAACTGCTCGCGGTGATGGTCGTTGACGGTGCGCAAGCCGATCTGGATCAGGCGGTCGGCCAGCCCCTCCTCCATGATGCGGGCGAAGGGCGACGTGTGCGAGCGCGGATTGTCGTCATAGGAATGATAGATGTCCGGATGCGCGTCGATATGGACGATCGTCAGGCTGGGATGGCGTCGGCGCACGGCGCGCAGCACCGGCCAGGAAATGGCATGGTCGCCGCCGAGCAAGATCAGCGGATGGCCAGCATCCAGCGCGTGGCCGACCTCATTCTCGATACGATCCCACGGATCGCCCGGTTGTATGAAATCGATATCGCCGTGATCGACGAAGCGGTCGGTCAAGTCGAAGCCTGTTTCCGACCATGAGGTGTAGGCGTCGCTGGCGAGCTCGCGCCGGATGAGCGGCGGCGCCTCGGCGGGTCCGCGCAGGTAGGACGAATTCTCGTCATGCGGAATGCCCAGAAGCGACACCTTGGCCATGACTTCCTCCTTCGTTACGGAGACAGGGTGCCTCTATAGGCGCCGGAGCTGGCGGGTGCGACCGGAGCCGCTTGGGCCAGATTGCAAAACACGCCGTTGCGAGCCGCGCGCGAATGTGAAGCGCCACACTCATCATGGCTCGCGCGATATGCTAATTTAGCTCCGCTGTCCGGCCGCGACGCGCCGTCCGGACTGGGTCCGAGGGGGGACGCCCATGTTACGGCCAGTGCATGTCCTGGTTCTTTCCTGCCTCGCGCTCGCACCACTCACCGGCGGGGCACTCGCCGCCCAGGCATCTTCCGACAAATCCGACGATGCGGCGAAGAAGGCCGCGCTCGCCGAGGCGATCAACACCTGCGACCGGGGCGCCTCCGTGCCGCTCGACCCTGAGGCCAAGGCGCCGCCGGTGCAGTATGGCGCGCTTTTCCCGTTCGATATGAACCTCAGCAAACTCAAAGACCTGGCCGACAAATGCCAGGCGGCGATGCTCGGCGCGCCACAGGAAAAGCGGCTGACGCTGCAATGGCTGAGGGTCGAAGTGGCACTCGACCAGCCAGGGCTGACCTTGCTCCTGCCACAGGTCAAGCTGCTGGCCGATGGCGGCAGCCCCGAAGCGAATTTCCTCCTTTACGAGTTCTACTCGGTGCATCGGCGCGACAGCGCGGATGCCGGTGCGCCGCCGGTCACGCGGGCAATGGCGCTCGACGCCTTGCAGAAAGCCGGCACCGCCGGTCATCTCACGGCTCTTTTGACGCTGCTCCAGCAATACAACGATGGACCGCTGCTGCGCCGCGACGCGCACAAGGTGGTCGAGACCGCGCAGCGCGTCATCGACGCGCCGGCCCAGGGCCAGTCGCCCGGCGAATGGGACCGCCAGCTCCGCGCCGCCATGCCGCTTTCGATTGCGCGCAAGACACTGACGGCGGACGGCTTCACCAGTGACGAGCAGCAAAAAGCCTTTCATGCTGTCGAGGCCGATTCCCAGGCCGGGACCAATGACTCCGGACGATCCGCGCTCGCCTACATCACGGCGCTGCGGCTGGGCCGGGGGACGCCGCAGGATGCAGCAAAGGCCAGGCAGTTGCTGGAGGCGCGCGCCGGTCACGACGATTACGCCATCCCGATGCTGGCCGACATGCTGGCCAAGGGGGAAGGCGGCCCGGCGGACGGCAAGCGCGCCATCGCCATGCTGCGCGGCGCCGCCAAGAATGTTGCCGAGGCCGGGCCGATGCTCGCCGGCATGCTGCTGGACGGCAAGTTCGTCGGCCGCCAGCCGCGCGCGGCGGTCAAACTGTTCAACGGCTCATGGGACCTCGATGCCTGCATCAGGCTTGCGGGCTGGCTTCTCGACTATGACGGCGTGCGGGTCGACTATCCCGATCTGCTGGTCGAACGCCTGAGCGACGGCGCCGATGCCGGCGAGCCCGGCGCGGCGCTGGCGCTGGCGCGGCTCGAGCTTTCGGACAATCAGCAGTTCAAGAGCGAGGACCAGGCGCGCGCCATGCTGAAGCCACTGGCGGATGGGGGCGACCGCGACGCGCTCTGGCTCTACGCCTCGACGCAATACGCCAATCTCGATTCGACCAGCTATCGGCCGTCGCTCCGCGAAGACGGCCTGAGCGACGATGATCTGAAAGCGCTGATCGGCGAGGGCGAAGGCAAGAAGGAACCGCAGGCCTATCTGCTTCATGCCAAGCTGCTGCGGCGGGGCCTGGTCTACCCACAGGACGACGTCAGGGCGACCGCGATGCTGATCAACGCCGCCAATCTCGGCAGCGTCGAAGCCATGGTGCTGCTCGGCGACGCCTATGACAACGGTCTCGGCATCGACAAGAACCCGCGCGAGCGGCTGCACGCGTGGCGCGAGGCGGCACGGCTCGGTTCGCTCAAGGCAAGGGGCAAGCTTGCCGATGCCTTTACCTTCGACAGTTTCGACCGGCTGATGACGCTGCGCGAAGGCATCACCAACCGCATCGCCCTCTACAATGACGGCATCGGCAGGATGGGCGCCGGGGTGTTCGGCGGCGATGCCGGTATCGAACTCAGCGGCCTCTTTTCCGGGCCGGCCTCCAGCGCCGGAACGGCCGCGATCGCCGCCGCGGTGATGGACGCGTTCCGGGAAGCGCCGGCCGGCCTCGACGAGGAAAACCTGGTCAGCGTCGGCAAGGCCCTGCCCGACGAAATCCGCGTCGCGATCGAGACGACGCTGAAAAGCGAGGGCTTCTACGCCGGCGAGCCGAAGGGCTATTTCGGCCCGGACGCGCGCAAGGCGCTGGCCGCCTGGGTCGATGCGAAGGGCCCGCTTGCCGATGCTCCGAACCCGCCGCAGACGGCATCCGCGACAGGCCAGGCCGCACCGGCTTCGGCCCTGCTCGCGGGCGAAATCCTCGACCGCGTCCGCGACAAGGTCCTCACCCGGGCGCAGGCCGCCAAGACCGACAAGCAGAAGCTTGCCGCCATCAAGCAGCTCGACATGCTCGCCCGCTATGGCGACCTCCCCTCGCGCTGGGCGCTGGTGCGCAACTATCACCAGGCAAGGGTCGTGCGCGCGGTCGTCACGCCCGACGAAGTGACCCGCTATGCGCTGGATATCCTGGTTTCGAAACCCGACGGCGTCGACAAGCCGGAATTCGAGTTCATCTTCGACCTGACGCAGATCGCGCAGGATCGCAAATCCAAGGTGGTGGGCAGCGCCACGATCCAGGCGATCCGGGACGATCCGCGCCTGCAGGACCCGCTGACGCTCGGCGCCATCATGGGCCAGTTCGCCTTCGCGCCCGACGCCTGCGACTCCGTGCTTGCCGCGGCGCGCAAAGCCGGCATCAACGGCGTAGGCGCCGATGGGTGCGACGAGGAAACACGCGCCGCCCTCATCGCCTTCGCCAAGGACAAGGGCGCATCCGATGTCGATGCCGCGGTCCGCAAGGCGGCCGCGGAAAAGATCAAGACGCTGGATGCGCAGGCTGCGAAGTAGTAGTCAGCGAGTTGTAGCCGTAGTCGAATGCCGATGAAAAACATCCAAATCATCGATGGTGCTTTGAACGCCACCTTCAGCGTGTTCCAGGCAAAAGACGAAGAGTTCGCCGTCATCTTCCCTGGCGATCAAGACATGGAGTTGGCCGAAGACCTCTTTGAGCGACTCGGCGATGAAGAGGCTAACCGCGTCCTGATTCCGCTTTGGACTCGTCCCGTGCTGAAGCGCGATGCGCTTGGAATCCACGGGACGCTATTTTACAACAATGAAGGTCGACGCATCCCGAAATCAAAGCGTGAGGTCGATTGGGATGATTGTGGGGCGCTCAACCAAGCCCAGAGCGAGCTATTCTCGCGGCATCGGTGAAATCGCCACAAGCCAATTCGTCCATTTCGGGTAGTCAAAGCGCCCGCAGCCAGACCTTGTTGTCGTGGAAGGCGGCGCCGCCATAGGGCGCCGGCGCGTCGGCGCCGGTGAGCACGTTGATGCCTTCGCCGCGCTCGTGCGCGCTGTTCGGCCAGATGCCTTCGGCCACCACCACGCCGCGCTTCACGCCGTCGAAGAGTTTTGCATGCAGCACGAGGTCGCCGCGCCGGTTGCCGACCTCGACGCGGCCGCCATCCTCGATGCCGAGCGCCGCAGCGTCGTCGGGGTGGAGCAGCAGTTCCGGCCGACCTTCCTTGGCCTTCGACACCGGCGTCTCGGCAAAGGTCGAGTTGAGGAAATTGCGCGCCGGCGAGGTCGTCAGCCGGAACGGATGCTTCTCATCCGCCACCTCGATCAGATCAACATGGTCGGGAAATTCCGGCAGCCGTTCGACCGGGCCGAACAGGCCCATGCTCTTCGGCGGCCTGCCCGGCGCCGACTGCCCGGTCCAGTTGGCCCGGAAGTGGAATTTCTTGTCGGCATGGCCGAAGCCGCTGATGAAATGCGCGTCGTCGAAATCGGGCTGCAGGTCGACCCATTTCTGTTGCGCAAGGCTGTCGAAACTGCCCAGCCCGCGCTTGCCGAGGATGATGTCGATATGCTCCCGCTCGGTCAGGCCGAAGCCCGGCCGGTCGCCGACGCCGAGGCGCTTGCCGAGCTCCTCATTGACATAGTGGTTGGTGCGCGGCCCTTCCGGCGGCTCGATCAGCTTGGGGCCGAGCGTGATGTGCTGGTTGCCGCCGCCCTTGTAGATGTCGTCGTGCTCCAGAAACATCGTCGCGGGCAGCACGACGTCGGCGAGCTTGGCCGTATCGGTCATGAACTGCTCGTGCACGCAGGTGAACAGGTCCTCGCGCATAAAACCCTGCTTCACCAGCCGCTGCTCCGGCGCGACGTTGGCGGGGTTGGTGTTCTGGATCAGCATCGCCGTCACCGGCGGGCCGCCGTAAAGCGCGTCCTCGGCTCCGGTCAGCACCGGGCCGATGCGCGAATGGTCGAGATAGCGGATGTTGGGGTCGCGCATCGCGGTGCCTTCCAGCACGTCCTGGTTCAGCTTGAAGATGCCGGAATTGGAATGGAAGGCGCCGCCGCCCTCATGCTGCCAGGCGCCGGTGACGGCGGCGATGCAAGCAGCGGCGTGCATGTTGACCGAGCCGTTGCGCTGGCGGGCAAAACCGTAGCCGAGGCGGAAGTAGGTCTTCTTCGTCGTGCCGACCAGATGTGCGAAGGCTTCGATCTCGGCGACGGCGAGCCCGGTGATGGCAGCCGCCCACTCCGGCGTGCGCGACCTCAGATGCTCTTCCAGCCCGCGCGGATCGTCGGTGTATTTTTCGAGATAGGCACGGTCGGCAAGCCCATCGCGGAACAGCACATGCATGACCGCGCAGGCGAGCGCGCCGTCGGTGCCGGGCTTGAGCACCAGGCCGAGATCGGCCTGCTTCATGGTGGCGTTGTCGTAGATGTCGATGACGACGATCTTGGCGCCGCGTTCCTTGCGCGCCCTGGTCGCGTGGGTCATGACATTGACCTGGGTGACCACGGCATTGGTGCCCCAGATCACCACGCAGTCGGACTTCGCCATCTCGCGCGGATCGGGGCCGCGCAAGGCGCCCGCACCCATCATCCAGCCCGTCCAGGCGAGATTGGTGCAGATCGAGCTGAAGAAGCCCGAATATTTCTTCGCATGCCGCAGCCGCTCGATGCCGTCGCGCTGCACCAGCCCCATGGTGCCGGCATAGTAATAGGGCCAGACGGTCTCGGAGCCGAATTTCTCCTCGGCCGCGATGAATTTTTCCGCCACGAGATCGAGCGCGGCTTCCCAGCTCGCTTCCTTCCAGGCGCCCTCGCCCTTGGCGCCCGCGCGCACCAGCGGCTTCAAGAGCCGGTCGGGATGATGGACGCGATCGGCATAGCGGGCAACCTTGGCGCAGACGACGCCGGCGGTGTAACTGTTCGCCCTGGCGCCATAGACGCGGCCGATGCGGTTGTTGTCGAGCAGCTCGACTTCGAGCGCGCAGGTGGAGGGGCAATCGTGAGGACAGGCCGAATGACCGATCCTGAGCTTGGCGTGCTGGTTCATGCGGGCGTGTGTAGCGGGTTTTAGGTGAGAGGTGTAGGGCCAGAGACAACTAGCCAATCTCCCCCTAGTGGGGAGATGTCCGGCAGGACAGAGGGGGGCGCGAAGGAACGCCAGCTTTGGGGATTGTTCTGCTCTGATCAGAAAAAAGCGGCGGTAGCTTAACTGACTGACAGGCTGGCGGGACAGCGCCCCCCTCTGCCCTGCCGGGCATCTCCCCCACAAGGGGGGAGATTGGCTAATCACTCCGCAATCCCCTCCTCATACTCCGCCGACATGGTCAGCCACTTGTCCTCGTTCACGGCAAGTGTGTGCGCCAGCTGTGAGCGCTCCTTGGCCAACCGTGTCGCGGTCGAGGGATCCTTCTCGTAGATCGCAGGATTGGCGAGTTCGTCCTCGATCAGGTCGATGCGCTTGCGGATGCGGTCCATCAACGCCTCGGTGGCGCGGATCTCCTTGGCTAAAGGCTCGAGCGCCGAGCGCCGGGCGGCCGCTTCGCGGCGGCGGTCGGCCTTGGAGGCCTTGTCCGCCTCCTTCTGTTCGCGGCGGTTGGACGAGACGCCGGTGACCAGCGTTTTGTAATCCTCCAGGTCGCCGTCGTAGGGATTGACCGCGCCGTCCTTGACCAGCCACAGCCGATCGGCCGTCTCTTCGAGCAGATGCCGGTCGTGCGAGATCAGGATCACGGCGCCCGGAAAATCGTTCAGCGCATGGATCAGCGATTCGCGGCTGTCGATGTCGAGGTGGTTGGTCGGCTCGTCGAGGATGAAGAGGTTCGGGCCCTCGAAGGCCGACAGCCCCATCAGAAGGCGCGCCTTCTCGCCGCCGGAAAGGTCCTTGGCGGCGGTGTTCATCTTTTCGGTCGACAGGCCGAACTGCGCGACGCGGGCGCGCACCTTGGCTTCCGGCGCATCCGGCATCAGCCGGCGCACATGCTCGTAGGCGCTTTCCTCGGGGCGCAGGTCATCAAGCTGGTGCTGGGCGAAAATCGCCACCTTCAGGCCCGGCGCGACCGTCATCGTGCCGGTCTCGGCCCTGAGCCGGCCGGCGAGCAGCTTGGCGAAGGTCGACTTGCCGTTGCCGTTGGCGCCGAGCAGCGCGATGCGGTCGTCGGCATCGATGCGCAGCGTCATCTTCTTCAGCACCGGATTGTTCTCGGTATAGCCGACATTGACGCCGTTGAGCGCCACGATCGGCGAGGCGACCGTCTTCACCGGCTCGGGGAAGGAGAATGGCCGCACCGTGTCGTTCACCACCGCGGCGATCGGCTTCATCTTCTCCAGCGCCTTCAGCCGCGACTGCGCCTGCCTGGCCTTGGAGGCCTTGGCGCGAAAACGCTCGACGAAGGACTCCATATGCTTGCGCTGCGCTTCCTGCTTGGCGCGGCTCTTTTCCTGCAGCTCACGCTGCTCGGTAAGCTGGCGTTCGAACTGGTCGTAGCCGCCGCGCCAGAAGGTGAGCTTCTTCTGGTCGAGATGGACGATGGAATTGACGGCGCGGTTGAGCAGGTCGCGGTCGTGCGAAATCAAAAGCACGGTGTGCGGATATTTGGAGACGTAGTTCTCCAGCCACAGCGTACCTTCGAGGTCGAGATAGTTGGTCGGCTCGTCGAGGAGCAGAAGGTCGGGTTCGGAGAAGAGCACCGCGGCCAGCGCCACGCGCATGCGCCAGCCGCCCGAGAAGGACGAAGCGGGCCGCTTCTGCGCAGCGTCGTCGAAGCCGAGACCGGCCAGGATAGTGGCGGCGCGGGACTCGGCCGAATGGGCGTCGATATCGGCAAGCCGCGTGTGGATCTCGGCGATGCGGTGCGGATCGGTGGCGGTCTTTTCCTCCCCCAGCAGCGCCGCACGCTCGACATCGGCCTTGAGCACGATCTCGATCAGCGGCTCCTCGGTGCCGGGCGCTTCCTGCGCCACCTGGCCGATGCGGGTGTTCTTGGGCAGGCTGATCGAGCCGGTCTCGGAGGGGAAATCGCCGGTGATCGCCTTGAACAGCGTCGTCTTGCCGGTGCCGTTGCGGCCGACGAGACCGGCCTTGGTGCCGGCCGGCAGGGTCAGGGAGGCATGGTCGAGAAGCAGGCGCCCCGCCATGCGCAGCGAGAGGTCGTTGATGATAAGCATGGGCCGCGCTTTTGCACGGGACGTCGGCGCTTCGCAAGAGCCAGGCCCTGGATGAGACTTGCCGCGTGCGACTGCGGACCGTTCAACAAAAAGCCTGACGGACGGAACCAGTTGCCGGCCCAAGCGTTTGGAGGCCCGTGATCCGCTATTTCGCCCTCGCCTTCATCTTCTTCCAGGTCGCCACGACGGCCGCGCTGGCGACGCAGGTGGTGCTGTTTGAGGACGAGACGGCTGCAGTGCTCGCTCCCGTCGAACCCGTGAGCGGGGCGCCAATCTCCTCCGTTGTGGGGGAGATGGTCGGCAGACCTGAGGGGCGCGCGACGGAACACCTGCTGATCCAAATCAATAGCGGAAAATAGCCTCGGGCGTCGCCTGGGCGTCGCCTATGATTGGCAGAGAGGCCGGCGGGACAGCGCCCCCCTCTGCCCTGCCGGGCATCTCCCCCACGAGGGACCCTCAAGGGGGGAGATCGGCAGCTCCGCCGCTTTCGCCAATTACTCACAGTCACACTTCGGCCACCACGTCATCGGTTTCACATTGATCGCTGCTATGTTCTCAACCTATGCTGGTCCCAGCGGCGGGCTTTGTAGAACTCTCAGCACGAGGTGCCCCTATGAAGCGATTGCTCCACGCCGCCGGCCTCGCCCTGCTTTTCGCCACGCCCGCGGCCCATTCGGCGGCCACGGACTGCGCGGCGGCGAAGACGCAGGCCGACCTCGCCACCTGCACAACCAAGGATGCGGCCTCGTCCGACGTCGCGCTCAACGCGGTTTACAAGGCGCTGGCGGGACGCCTCTCTCCCGCCGACCTTGAGCGCCTTCGCGACGCGCAACGCGCCTGGATCCCGTTCCGCGACAAGGAATGCGCCTTCCGCACCCAACCCTATGCCGACGGCTCGGTGTATTCGAGCCTGGTCGAAACCTGCAAGGCGGAATTGACGAAGGCGCGGCTGACGCAGTTGCAGCACCAGTTGCAATGCCCGGAAGGCGACCTTTCCTGCGTGCCGCAAACCGCCGGCGCCAAGCCCGCGACCGCCGCCCCGAGCGCCGCGCCTGCGACGGCTGGCGCCGCGCCTGCGACGGCTGGCGCCGCGCCTGCGAAGGCTGGCGCCGCCCAGGCAAGCCAGAACGACACGAGGCCGTGCGTGCAATCCGCCGGCAAGGCGAAATCGGACCAATATGTCTCGCAATGCGTTCAGGTGTCGCCGTCGACACACCCGCCCTGCAACGGGCAGAACGCGTGCAGCATGATGATCGACGAGATCAAGCGGGGCTGCGCCATGATCGGCAACGACAATCCGCCGGCCTTCTGTTCCGCCTACAAGAGCTGACCAGCAAAGGCGGGCCAGGCCCGCCTGCCACCAAAATACCGGCACTGACCAACTCCTGCGGAAGATCAAATCAGTCGGCCAAGACAACCCGAAGTCGCGCCTTGGCTTATATTAGCGCGATGGATGCCGAAACGACCAAAAAAAGTGCCAAATCTTTTGATCCAGCCGCTATGCTTGGCGAAAAATCGATTTCAGTTTTGTCACAATCCTGCGAACTTATGAAAGCGTCGTGATTCGCGCGTAGGCGCCAATAAAAACCAACAATAACAACAAATAACTTGACTGTGTCAGGAGCTCACGATGGGCGAGGCGGCCAACGATCTGCACATGCTGAGATATGTCGCGGAGATCACGCGCAGGCTGGCGAAGATGCTTTCGCGCACGCGCTACCAGATGCTTGTCTATTTCCTGGAGATGACAGCGGTCGAGGCGGACAGCCTTGCGGCCGAGCAGGACCGCCGCGCAGAGGCCGGCAAGCCACCCCGCAACTGAAGGCGGCCTGGCGGGAAGACTGGCTGGCCACCCTGCGACGCAATGCATCGAACGTCGCCAAGCAATCGGCCGACGGCACGGCGTCGGCCGTTGCAGGCTGCATGGCCGTCGGCCTCAGGCCTTGGCTTTGCGCTTGCCCTTGCCGGAATCCGCGGCCGGCTTGCGGCCCAGGCCGGAAGACTTGGCCAACGCCGAGCGTGTCGCCGAATAGCTCGGCGCCACCATCGGATAGTCCGCCGGCAGGCCCCATTTGGCGCGGTATTCGTCCGGCGTCAGCCCGTGGTCGGTCGACAGGTGCCGCTTCAGCGACTTGAACTTCTTTCCGTCCTCGAGGCAGACGATGTAATCAGGGAATACCGAACGCTTCGGATTGACGGCCGGCGTCAGCGGTGCGCTCTCCTTGACGGCGGCGGCGCCGGCGAGCTTGCGCACCGACGCGCTGACGCTGGCGATCAGATCAGGCAGGCCGGAAGCCGGAAGCGGATTGTTGCCTACATAGGCCGAAACAATGTCGGCGGTCAGCTCGATTGCGGTCTTGTCATCGATATTGGACAATTTTTTCACCTTCTGCTGGCTCTCAAATGACCAGCTGTTTTTAAGACTTTAGTCCAGGTATCATATTGGACCTGTCCCCCAACGGACCGTCCAGAGTCAGTAAAGGCACGAGACTCAATACCGAAGGTACGTTTTCACTATGGGTCGCGACCGCGCAAGTTAGGAATTCTAATACCTATAACAAACACTTTACAGCGTTGGAGGCCTACACGGGTGCGTATGACGCAAAAGCACTTCAATTTTTGCGAGTAATTCCTGCAAAAATCGAAATTCAGGACGAAGGCCGATACTGTCGGACAGCATGGCGTCCAGGTTGCCGATCATGCCCGATTCGCCACGGCGAGTCGCTTATTTCGCCGCGGCTCGACGTTCCGCCCGCCTGTCGTCAGCCAGGATCTCCAGCACACGCTTCCAGCGTGCGCAGCGGCCGAAATCCTTCTGCTCGATCGCCTTCTCGGCCTTCATGGCGGCATAGAGCGGCGCCTCGGCGCCGAATTCCTTCACCAGCCAGTGCGCCTCTTGCCGGGCGCGGCGTTCGTCGTCGTCAAGTATGATCCTTGGCATGCTTCCTGGCATGGTCATCAGACCTCCGAGCGTTCGATGCCGACGGCAATGCAACTGCCGATGACGAGGACGGCGCCGGCAATGGCCGTCATCGACAGGCTTTCGCCCGACAGCGCCAACAAGAGCGTTGAAGCGATCGGTGTCAGATAAGCGACGACCGCGAGCCGTCCGCCCTGGTCGAGGCTCAGCGCACGCGACCAGAAATAATAGCCGAGCCCCATCGGCCCGGCGCCGAGATAGAGGCCAAGCAGAAGGGGCGTGCCGCTCAGGCCGGCGACGCCGTCATACAGGCACCAGGCGAAGGTCAGCGCCACGCCGATCAGCGCCGAGGGCAGCAGAAGCCGATCCGGCGAAACGGCGAGGCGACCGACGGCTATCGAGTAGAAGGCCATGCAAAGCGCCGAGCCGAAGGCTGCGCAATAACCGACGAGGCTGCCTTCGAACCAGGCGTGCGCGCGCCCGCCGGAGATCACCAGGGCGACGCCGGCAAAGCCGAGCGCGGCGGTGAGCCCAAGCAGCAGCGGCCGTTGCGGACGGCCAAGCACGATGACGGCGGCGGCGACCATCAGCGGCCAGGTGTAGGCGACCAGATTCGCCTCGATGACCGGCATCGAAGCAAAGGCGATATATTGCAGCACCATGGTACCGACCAGGCCGATGAAGCCGACGGCGTAGGCGGCGAGTGGGGCTCTTCCCTTCTCCCCTTGTGGGAGAAGGTGGCCTCGCGTAGCGAGGTCGGATGAGGGGTATTCCAGGGAACGCCGACGTCTCACTTCGCTGGAACACCCCTCATCCGTCTCGGCGTTGCGCGCCGATCCACCTTCCCCCACAAGGGGGGAAGGAGAAGTGCTCGTTAGCCTGATCAGCGCAAAGACCAGCGCGGCGCCGCAGAACTGCAGGAACTGCACATGCGATACCGGGTGGTTGGCGAGCAACGTCTTGCCGACCAGGGCATTGGTCGCCCAGAGCGCCACGGCGCCGAAGGCAAAGGCCAGCGCCGCCGCCGAGGCGGCGCCGGACCGGGATTGCTGGATTTCGGCCATGGCCGGAGCGAGGCTCGGCGACGCCGAGGACAGCAGAGCCCGGTCATCATTCGCTACCACGACTCCCTGGCTCCGCCCGACACCGGCTCCACGGCCGGCTTCGGCATGGGATGCTCTTCCGCGTGGCGGCGATAGGCCGGCAGCTGGTTCGTCCAGACGTCGTCGGCCAGCTCGTTCACCCAGGCCCTGTCGTGATCGTTGTCGGCGGCAAGGTAGAACATGCGATTGTCGTCGACATAGGGCTTCGTCGCCGAGCGCTGGTTGAGCACCAGGGTGACACGCGAGCCGAGCTGGATCGGCGCGGTGCGATGGAGCACGCCGAGAAACTGGCCAAGCGTGGCGTAGTTCATCTTGTGGTCGATGCGCATGACCTTGTTGCGCGGCAGGTCGCGGCCGGATTCGAGGATGGCGCGGCCGGTCTCGGAATCGTCGCAATAGATCTCAAGATGGCCGCCGATCAGAGGGTCGCTGATCGAGAGCGGAACGAGCTCCGTCACCGGAACACCGTCGCAGTGCCATTCGACGGCGCCGTCCTTGGGGTTCATGAAGGTGACGGTCGAGCCGACGATCGACAGCGGATAGGGTTCGAGCTTGGTGCCCATCATGTCGGACAGCCGTTCCAGGCGCAGTTTGTCGTGCAAAAGCTCCTTGATCTCCGGAATGTAGCGGTCGGCGCCGGTGATGAAGGTGAGGTCGAGATGCTTGTGCACGGCATGGCTGGCCTTGAGCTTGAGCGCCGCCTCCTCGATCGCGGCGAGCAGTTGGGGGTCGTAGCCGTGAAGATACTGGGCGACGCCGAAGCTCGACACTTTCCACGCCGTATCATGACCGATGATGGCTTCACGGCTCATCGCATAGCGCAGTTCGGGGATTGTATGGGCGTTCATTCTACTTCTCCAAGGTGGGGGCAACACTTGGTAAACAGTCGATTAAGCCGCCCTCCCCTGTAAATTTAGGAATGCTGGTGCTACTTTAAGCCCAGCTAAAGGTCGAACCCCGTGCGTCTGCTCAGTCAGGTCAACTTAAACTCGCTGAAAATCGTGGAGAGCGCAGCCCGGCACCGCAACTTCACGCGCGCCGGCGAAGAGCAGTTCATCACCGCTTCCGCCGTCAGCCAGCGGGTCAAAAGCCTGGAGGACCAGCTGCGCTTCAAGATCTTCCAGCGCGGCGGCAATGCGGTGTCGCTGACCCCGGAAGGCGAGACCTATGTGGCGCGGGTGCGCGAGGCGCTGGAGCGGATCGTGGCGGCCAGCATGGAGGCGACCGGACAATCGCAGGCGCATGTGCTGAAGATCTGCGTGTTGCCGACCTTCGCCGCGCGCTGGCTGTTCCCGCGGCTTGCCACCTTCCAGCAGCAGTATCCGGATATCGAGATGCGGGTCTCGACCTCCTACGCCACGCATGAATTCGCGACCTCCGAATACGACTTCGAGATCCGCTATGGCGACGGCAATTTCCCCGGCCTCAAATCGGAGCTGCTGTTCAAGGAGGACCTGACGCCGGTGTGCAGCCGCAAGCTGTTCCACCAGGTGCTGGGCGACAAGCCGCTGTCCAAGGTGACGCCCGAGGACCTCAGGCACTTCACCCTGCTCCACTCCGACACCTGCACCCAGAACTGGCAGTCATGGCTGGGTTTTGCCGGCGCGAGCTTCGTGCTCGGCGAGACCAGGAGCATCTATTTCGATTCCTGCATGATGTCCTACGAGGCGGCCAATGCCGGCATGGGCTTTGCCGTCGCCAACCGCGCCTATATGGCAAGCGACATCCGCGCCGAACGGCTGGTGGCGCCCTTCGCGGTCCACCATCCCAACAGCGCCGGCTGGTATTTCGTCAGCCCGATCAAGGCGCTCGGCGCGCGCAAGGTGGAGCTGTTCAAGCAGTGGATCATGGCCGAGGCGGCGCTGACGCAGCGCCAGCTGGACCTGGAGATCGCCGGCATGCCGCTGGCGCGCGCCGCGATGGCGTGAGGTGAGCGCTACCCTGTTTTGAAGCTCTCAACCCGATCAGACAAAGATGAAACAATGACGATCCTTTGGCCTCGCCATTGTTATTAGCGATTTCAGCTGTTGTAGATTCCACACAATCACGGGAATTCCTGGCGGATTTCCACGAAATCCACTGGCCTTGGAAGCCGCGCTCCTGACCCAAGGGTAAGACTCAGCTATGATTTGTCTTGCGGCGGGCCTGATTTCCCGCTTGGCCGGCGCTTTCCAGCTTCCTCCCAAGCAGCGCCGGCCTTCTTCTGTGGCGGCGCCGCTTCATTTCCCGACATCGTAATCACTGCTTCGGCGGCGTGCCGGGCTGGTCGCCGCCGGTGGTCGATTTCGGCACCGGGTTCTTGTCGATCTGCGGGTTCTGGTCGACAGGCGCCTTGGTGGGCGGCACGCTGTTGTCGCAGGCGGCGAGCGCGAGCCCTGCCGCAACAGCCAGCAGCACAGGAAGCTTCATCATGACGACCTCCTCTCGTTCGCCCCTTTCTTGAGGCAAACGGGACGGTGGCGGTTTGGTTGCGTGGGCCGGCGGGAACCATCCCGCCAGTCTCCGGTTGAGTTTCGACAAACTGAAGCGCGTCGCGATCTTTCAGATTCGCTCCCTGCGCTTTAGGTTTTTGATTTTACGCATGTCTCGAAACCGGTTCCCACTTTCGGGAGACATGCTTTAGCGAGGAGATGGTCATGATCCGTCTGCTGCTCGTCGGCCTGTTCGCCTACACCACTTACCGCGTCACGATGAGGATCATCGAGGAGATGTCCGGCGATGCCGCGCCGCCGGACGAGCGGCGGAGGCTGCGGCGCCAGTCGGCGGCGATGGGGGTGGAGCCGAAAAGGTAGTTACAGCCAATCTCCCCCCTTGTGGGGGAGATGGCCGGCAGGCCAGAGGGGGGCGCTGTCCCGCCGACGTTTCAGCGCTCGGGTTCCCCGGCTCCGCCGACGCTTCGTCATCCTCGGGCTTGACCCGAGGATCCATGCCGTGACGCCTGCCGACGGATGCGGCAGGGCAGAATTCTGGACCGCCGCAACGCTCGCAAGTCACGGAATGGATCCTAGGGTCTGCGCGCGTCGCTTCGCTCCTTGCTACGCCCTAGGATGACGAAGACCATAGGTCGACGATCCTTCGCCCCCCTCTGCCCTGCCGGGCATCTCCCCACAAGGGGGAGATTGGCCGTCACTCCGGCTTTCGCCAATTGCGAATGCACTCGACACCTCAACCCCGTTGCGAACAAAGCGGAAACGATGCTTGATGGGCGATGAACATCGCCGCCCGTGATTCGTCCTTCGAAGCGCCCGCCTATCTTGCCCGGCTGAATGATGAGCAGCTGCTGGCGGTGGTGCATGGCGACGGCAAGGTGGCGGCGCCCCTTTTGGTGATCGCCGGCGCCGGATCCGGCAAGACCAACACGCTGGCGCATCGGGTGGCGCACCTCATCGTCAAGGGCACCGATCCGCGCCGCATCCTTCTGATGACCTTTTCCCGCCGCGCCGCGGCCGAGATGGCCAAGCGCGTCGAGCGCATCGCCGGCGAGGTGCTGGGGCGCGACGCCGCCATCGTCGCCGATGCGCTCGCCTGGGCCGGCACTTTTCATGGCATCGGCGCGCGGCTCTTGCGCGATTATGCCGAACAGATCGGCCTCGATCCCGCCTTCACCATCCACGACCGCGAGGATTCCGCCGACCTGATGAACCTCGCCCGGCATGAGCTCGGGTTTTCGAAGACCGAAAGCCGGTTTCCGACGAAAGGCACCTGCCTGCAGATCTATTCTCGGGCTGTGAACGCGCAGGCGCCGCTCGGCGAAGTGCTGGGCCAGGCCTTTCCTTGGTGCGCGGCATGGGCGGATCAGTTGAAGGAGCTGTTTTCGGCCTACGTCGAAGCCAAGCAGGCGCAGAACGTGCTCGATTACGACGACCTTTTGCTCTACTGGGCGCAGATGGCGGCCGAGCCCGAGATCGCCGCGCATCTTTCCTCGCGCTTCGACCATGTGCTGGTCGACGAATATCAGGACACCAACCGGCTGCAGGCCTCGATCCTCTTGGCGCTCAAGCCGGACGGCGCGGGACTGACCGTGGTGGGTGACGACGCGCAGTCGATCTATTCCTTCCGCGCGGCGGAAGTGCGCAACATACTCGATTTCCCAAAACAGTTCGCGCAAGGCGCCGAGATCGTCATGCTGGAGCGCAACTACCGCTCGACCGAGACGATCCTTGCCGCAGCCAACAAGGTGATCGGCGAGGCGAGCGAGCGCTTCACCAAGAACCTCTGGACCGAGCGCCGGTCCTCCCACAAGCCGCAACTGGTGAGCGTGCGCGACGAGGCCGAGCAGGCCAACTATGTCTGCCAGGCGATCCTTGCCGAGCGCGAGGCCGGCACGGCGCTGAAGGCGCAGGCGGTGCTCTTCCGTGCCTCGCATCACAGCGGGCCACTGGAAGTGGAGCTCACGCGCCGCAACATCCCCTTCGTGAAGTTCGGCGGGCTGAAGTTCCTCGACGCCGCTCATGTCAAGGACATGCTGGCGATGCTGCGCTTCGCGGAGAATCCGCGCGACCGCGTCGCCGGCTTCCGCGTGCTGCAGCTGATGCCGGGCATCGGGCCTTCGGCCGCCTCGCAGATCGTCGAGGCGATGGCGACCTCGCTGGACGAGACGCTGGGCCTTGCCCGCTTCCGGCCGCCGCAGCGCGCAGCGCAAGATTGGCCGGTGTTCCTCGACATCTACAGCGGGCTGCGCGCAGGGCCGAAATGGCCGGCCGATCTCGAGCGGGTTAGGCTCTGGTACGAGCCACATCTGGAGCGCATCCATGAGGATGCGATCACGCGCCGGGCAGACCTCTTGCAGCTCGAGCAGATCGCGTCGGGCTATCCCTCGCGCGAGCGCTTCCTGACCGAGCTGACGCTCGACCCGCCCGACGCCACCAGCGACCAGGCCGGCCCGCCGCATCGCGACGAGGACTACCTCATCCTGTCCACCATCCATTCGGCCAAGGGGCAGGAATGGAAGAACGTCTTCGTGCTCAACACCGTCGACGGCTGCATCCCGGCCGATCTCGGCGTCGGCACCAAGGAAGACATCGATGAAGAGCGCCGGCTGCTCTATGTGGCGATGACACGGGCCAAGGACAGCCTGCACCTGGTGGTGCCGCAGCGCTTCTATCCGCACAACCAGCCGGCGCGCGGCGACCGCCATGTCTATGCCTCGCGCACCCGCTTCATCCCCGCCTCGATGCTTTCCGCCTTCGAGCAGACGTCGTGGGCAAGCGCCGCGATCAAGGACGACCCGCGCCAAAGGCCGGGCGTCAAGGTCGACCTCGGCGCGCGCATGCGCGGCATGTGGAAATAGGGCGTGAGGCTGCTCAAGGCGGTTCGTCGCGTCACCGAAACGCCGAACCGCTGGAATTACTCTAGGGCGACCCGTCGCGGCGGTACCCTCACGTCCAGAACCTTGCCTTTTACGCAAGAGATTGAGACGTGATTGGCAACGTTCCCGGCAATGACTTCGATGCAGTCTGGCTGAATTCGTAGGATGACGCCAACCAGCAGATGGCTTGGCGCCTCCGGAATGTCAGATCGTTGGAAAATGGCGAGCATTCCCGGCTTTGCTCGGTCTCTGTTGACTGACGATCCCCAATGGAGCCAAGCAGTAAAGGCCGCAGACTGAGGTGAAGGAATACCCGCATTTGACGCCACCCAACTGAGGAATGTGCCACCCCAGGACACACCATCGGTATTCGTGGACCAGCTCGGCACGGATTGCCAATAGGACTTGATGCGCGCCTTGTCGGCTGCGGAGCCGTCCTCGTACACGCCAACCTCGAGCAACGACAGTCCGAGCAAGGAACGATCGACATTGTCGGTTACACTGGCCAAAACAGCAAAATCATCTCCGGTGGTCGTCCATCTGGTGCCCGTTAGCGAACCGGGCGACGTTGGCTGACCGTCGGTCTGCGGGATTGACTCGAAAATGCCAGTCGTCAGGGTAGCAGGGCTGCTCCAATCCGAAGGCTGCAGTTTCAAATCGACACTATCACCGCTCTTCTCGAAACGCAGAGGTGCATTGGCCAATTCCACATGCTCGCCGCTCGTTCGCCTGAGTGTGATGATGTACGAACCGGGTGCGATGTGAACAATCAAGATTTTCGGTGAAATCATGTCGTATTTTGACGGCGTGTTAGCGTTCGGATCGGCGGATGCCTTTCTGATTTGAACGCCGTCTTTGTCCAGCTGGACAGGTTCTGGAAGGTTTACGGTGACAGTCGGCGGATCCCAGTAGTCTTCGATCATGCCTACTATTGTCGGCACGATCTTGCTGGTGAAACTGTCGATGACTCCGAAGACAATAACGAGGATTAGCGAGACTACGGTGGCAGATGGACGCTTTTTGAAGTTCGCGACTATCTTTTCGCTCTTGATATCAGTCATTGCCCCCTCCTTTGGCGCAACGATGGTATGCGGCGAGTTAGTCAAATGGCAATGGCGTTTGAGCCGGTGAATATCACACAGATATAAAGGTATCACTGGATCACACCCCTGCCCGAAGTCGCCAGGCCAATCCGCGACCCCGCGGCTCGCGGCGTTCGTCGTGGAACTTTTCACCCGACAATGGGTTTCCGTTAGGAAAATCTAATGCAAGGAGGCAGCAATGAAGAACCTCATTCTAGCCGCCATGCTTGGCGTGGCTGCCATGGCGCCGGCAACGGTTCCAACCCAGGCGACGAGCCTGACCATCACCACCGATGACGGCATGGGCAGGTACAGTGACGACTATTACTGGCGGCGCCACCATATGCGCAGCGACGACTGGCGCTACAGAAGCCGGTACGAGATGCGCGACGGATATCGCTACGGCCACCGTCACGACTGCATGGTCAGGGTGCACAAGCGCTGGCATCACGGCTATTGGGTCGTGAAGCGAGTCTCGAGCTGCGGCCTCCACCGAGGCTGGTACCGGTAAGGCCGGGCCTACCGCCGACGTGTGACGCGGGCCTCGAAGCGGCTCCGCCGAGGACAGGTGAGAAATGCGCTTAATTCCATCGGCGACGAACTGGCGGCAACGGCTGGGTGAGCTGGCCGGCCAGCTTTTCGTCAACATTGTCGCGATGTTGTTCGCCGGAGTTGCGATCCTTCTGCTGGTGCTGTCGGCGCATTACCACGTGCCGCAACCCCCGGCAGAAGTGACAATCACCCCCGGCTCCGGCCCGTGACGGCCGCTCTTTTTGGCAGGCGCGAAAAGATCCCTGGCCCGAGGAACCTCCTGCCGCAAGGCGCGTTGAGTGGCGTCCTACCCCAAGACCGAGGCTGGCAGCCCCGCCACCTCCGCCCATTCGAGAGGTCCAAATGCACGACAGGATGTTCTTCACCCCGGTCGCGGTCAGTGTCGGCGCCGGCCACAAGCGCATGATCGCCTCGCTGTCAGGCATGCACGAGTTCCTGACCGAATTCCCGCCGTCGCGCCGGCGACTGAGCTACGGCGCCGCGGTGAGGGCTTGCGAGGCCGCGCGGGCAGGCGAAATCTCCGCCGAGTCGGCGCGCGGCGCGCTGATCACCTTCGCGGTAACCGCCGGGATCCTGTGGCCGTCGGACCAGCCCACCGTCTCGGTGAAGCCGGTCGCGCGCGGCCAGAGTGGCTTCGCCGCCTGAGACCGGTCCGACCTGGTGCGACCATCACAACCCGCCCGAGATGCATCTCGGGCGGGTTTTCTTGTGCAACCAGCCTTTTCGACAGAGCAGATTCCGCAAACTTTCCCGCGCCTGCGTGAAACATCGCATGGAATAGTCCGTTGCGTGAAACACCGCACAGGACAAGCGGCTGTGTGAAACACTGCACAGACCCTTCGCCTTCCCCATGCAGCTTTGCGGATATGCAGCAGGGGGGCGGATGTTTCTCGATCGCGACCAGTTCAAGCCGGCGGCGGAGATGAGGCTCGGCCGAGACGGGTCGTCGATCCAGGTCACGGTAACCGACCCGGCGGCGTGCGAGCTCGGCGAGGCCGTCTATGCCTGGATAACCGCCGACGGCAAGCCGGTCAGGATCGGCGCCTGCGGCTCATCGGCGGGCAAGCGCCTGCTCTCCTATCCCGGCTACATCAACCGGAGCCTGGCCGGGCATGGCGGCGCGACGCCGAAATGGGAAGCGCTGAAGTGGCTCAGCCTGCTCACGGCGCATGGCACGCTGACGGCAGTCGTCCATCAGCCGGAGCCGGCATCGACGGCGGCGGGCCTTATCCGGCCCTATCTCGACGTCGAGCGCCGGCTGACCCGCCGGCACAGGCCGCTGCTCAACCGCAGCCACCGCTGAGCGCACTCAAGTCCCTGCGGCGCGGAGCCGCTCAGTGGAACGTGCCCGCGCCGTCATCCACATGCACGCTGCGCGGGCTTTCGAAGCTCACCTGGTCGCGTCCGTTCGACTTCGCCCTGTAGAGATGCCTGTCGGCGACCTGGAACATGGCGTGATAGGTGGTAGGCCCGTTGAAGGCGATGCCGCCGATGCTGACCGAGAGCGGGCATGGCTGGCCGCCGGGCGCGAACTCGGCCTCGCGGATGCGCAGCCTGATCGACTCGGCGACCAGGAAAGAGCGCGTCGCGTCGGCGCCCGGAAGGAAGACCGCGAATTCCTCGCCGCCGATGCGGCCGACGATGTCGGCGCCGTGGAGCTGGCCCTGGATCGTGCTCGCGATCAGCTTCAGCGCCTGGTCGCCGCAATCGTGGCCGAGACGGTCGTTGATCGACTTGAAATGATCGGCGTCGACGATCAGCAGCGCACCGGCATCGGCGACGTCATGGCTGCGCGCCTGCTCGAGATAAGCCTCGACCAGCATCGAGAAGGCGCCGCGGTTGAAGACCGCCGTCAGGCTGTCGGTCGCGGCGACGATGCTGAGCTCCTTCTGGGCGATCGCCAGCTGGCGCATCTTCCACATCAGGAAGAACAGGAAGGAGCCGCCAAGGACAAGCGGCAGAAACAGGTCGGTGAGCTTGGCCCAGAGCAGCGCGTCGGGCGACAGCGAGGGAAAGTTGAAGGAATCGACAAAGAAGGCGACAGCAATGAAGAAGGCGGTCCCGGCGACGGTGACGGCCACGACCCTGCCCCAACTGGTGGGGGACAAATCGATGCGCATGGCATTTGCTCCCACTGCAACTGCCTTATTGTGCAGCGCGAGCGCAAACGAAGTCCTAATACATTAGCTTCAATGCAAATTTGGTTAACCGGCAACCAAGCTCGGCAAGATGCGGCGCGGTTCCAGAAAGCCCGCCTCCGTAGCGGCGGACTTTCCCACTGCGAACCGCGCGATGATCATGCCGGAGCGCTTTCCGCTGTGGCGGGATCGCTCCGGCCGTTTGTTTCAAGCGGTCGCGGACAGAATCCGCCGAGCCCTTTCCCGATCGCTTTAGGGGGCGGTCGCGCCGCCCAAGGTGCCGCCACCGCTGAGGCCACCGGTTCCACCGAACATGCCGGAGCCTGTGGTGGTACCCAAGGAGCCGCCAACCGACCCGCCGGCGCCGGTGTTGAGGCCGCCGGAACCGCCCACAATGCCGGTGCCGCTGACGCCACCCGTTGCACCGAACGAGGTGCCGGTGCCCGTGGTGCCGCCAATCGAGGTGCCCGCGCCGGTGTTGAAACCGCCGGAGCCGCCCACCGTGCCAGCGCCGCTGACGCCACCTGTTGCGCCGAACGAGGTGCCGGTGCCGGTGGTCGTGCCCGTGGTGCCGCCGATCGAGCCAGCAGCTCCAACGTTCAAGCCACCGGTGCTACCCACGCCGACGCCGCCGATATTGCTGCCAAAGCCCGTGCCGAGACCGGTCGAACCGCCGATCGAGCTCCCCGTGCCGATAGTCAAGCCACCGGAGCTACCCACGCCGGTGCCGGTGTTGTCGATGCCAAAGCCGATGTCGAGACCATCGGCATGTGCCGGCACGGTGAGAATGGCGATGCCGCCGACCAACACGCCGGCGATTTTCTCTAAGATACTCTTCATGGCATTCTCCTTCGTTGCCACAATTTTTTCCGCACCGCATCGCCGGAGCACCGTGTCCGTGCGCATGCCTGTGCGAAAGGGAACGAAGGATTACGAATGGAGCTCGTCAGGGTTCCATTTTCTTAGGGAAAATTCGTTGCTTCAAAACGATATACGACTTTTCCTTGATGTTAGAATTTTATCAACGACCGGCGACCGGAAAGCTGCGGACGATACCACAGCTCAGGCGTAGGCGCGGCCTTCCTCGGAGCGTTGGAACAGCATCAGGTCGAGCGGCACAGAGGGCCTGCCGAGCACGGTGAGGCACATATGCGCCTGGCCGCGATGGTGGGTCTGATGGTTGAAAAGATGGCTGAGCGCCGGCGCCAGCCGCTGCGAGACGGTGCGCATGTCGGTCGTCATATAGGAAAAACGTCCGGTGAACGCTTTGTCGCTCATGCCGCTCACCCAGTCGACGATCCTCCTGTCCTCGGCCTCGCGCGCCACGCGCAAGCCTGGGAAGGCGCGATAGAGGATCGTCGCAAGGTTCGAGGGCGCGTCCCCCTCGCCCGTAAAGCGCTTCATCCAGATGCGGTCGGTGACGAGCAGATGGTTGAGCGTTCCCAGCATCGAGCCGAAGAAAGCGCCGACGTCGCGGCCGAGTTCTTCCTCGTGGAGATCGGCAGCGGCATCGTAGATGCGCGCGTTGGCCCATTGATTGTAGGCCGCAAACATCATGAAATGCTGTTTCATTCTTCCATCCGGCTCGCCACGAATCCCGGCTCTTCGTAACCCGCAGGAACCGCAATGACCATTCTGTTCTACGACCTCGTCGGCCACGACACGCAACGCCCGTTCAGTCCGCATTGCTGGAAGACGAAAATGGCGCTGGCTCACAAGGGGCTCGACGCCACCAAGGTGCCGACACGCTTCCTGGAAGTGCCCAAGGTGGAGGGTGGCGTGTCGAAGACGGTGCCGGTGATCCGCGACGGCGACCGCGTGGTGGCCGATTCCTTCGCCATCGCGCTCTATCTCGACGAGGCCTATCCGGAGCGACCGACGCTGTTTTCCGGCGAAGGCGGCAAGGCGATGGCGCGCTTCATCGAACGCTGGTCGCAGCTTACCATCCATCCGTACGTCGCCACGGTGGCGCTCACCGACCTCAACGCCATGCAGGACGAAACGAATGCCCGCTACTTTCGCGAGAGCCGCGAGCAGAGCTACGGCAAGCGGCTGGAAGATGTGGTGGCCGGCCGTGACGCTGGGCTCGCCGGCTTCCGCGCCTCGCTGAAGCCGCTGCGCTCGATGTTCAGCTACCAGCCCTTCATCGGCGGCGAGGCACCGCTGTTTGCCGACTACATCGTGTTCGGGGCGCTGCAATGGGCGCGCATCGCCTCGCCCTACCGGCTGCTCGAGGCCGACGACAGCGTCGCCCAGTGGTTCGAACGCTGCCTCGACCTGCATGGCGGGATCGGCTGGCAGGTTTCTGCGGCGGCCGCGTGAGAGCTGATCTCCCCCCTTCTGGGGGAGATTGGCCGTCGCCGCTGCCTTCGCCAATCGTTGGCGAACGCGCTTTCGATCACCTTTTCTCGCCCTTCTCGACCAGCCTGACGCAGATCGGGTCACCCTTTTCCATGCGCGCGCATTGCCATTCCGGGCCGAAGCCGAAATTCTGCTGTCCGGTTTGCGGAAAGAACAGCAGGATGAAGGCGAGGATGGCAAGAACCACGGCGATGAGCAGGATGCCGGCGATGTCGTCGCGTCTGAGGTAGGGCCGGTTCATCGCCTCCTGCTCCGCCGCTGCGGCGCCCCGGACATTGAGCGAGGCGCGCTCGCAGCCGTCTAATTATCCCGCAAACAGCCTGCCTTGACCAGAAGCCGCCTCCCCTTGGCAAGGTGCGAAGCGGCCTGTATAGAGCCCGCCACTCCAATTTCCATTCCCAGAACAAGGACGAGCCAATGGCGATCGAACGCACCTTCTCCATGATCAAGCCGGATGCGACCAAGCGCAATCTGACTGGCGCCATCACCAAGATGCTGGAAGACGCGGGTCTGCGCGTCATCGCTTCGCGCCGCGTGTGGATGAGCCGCCGCGAGGCCGAAGGCTTCTACGCCGTCCACAAGGACCGTCCGTTCTTCGGCGAGCTGGTCGAGTTCATGTCGTCAGGCCCGACCGTCGTGCAGGTGCTGGAAGGCGAAAACGCCATTGCCAAGAACCGCGAAGTGATGGGCGCCACCAACCCGGCCAACGCCGACGAGGGCACCATCCGCAAGGTGCATGCGCTGTCGATCGGCGAGAATTCGGTGCACGGCTCGGACGCGCCGGAAACCGCCGCGCAGGAGATCCGCTACTGGTTCTCCGACACCGAAATCGTCGGCTGAACGGTAAGCTTCGGCTTTGCAATGAAGGCGGCCTCGGGCCGCCTTTTTCGTGCGGCGGGTGGGCGACCGAACCGCACGCCCTAGATCAAACTCATCGGCGACAGATGACAAGGGCGTCGCCGACTGTGAGCGACCATCGCGCTCCCGCCCACGAGCAGGGAGGGAAGCATGATCAAACCCCATGTTTCCAAAAGCGGCGTTGCCTATCCGGACGATCTCGTCCTGTTGAAGCGTATCTATGACCAGGTCTGCGAAGAGCGGGGCATTACCCGCGGCAGCCCCGAGGCCTCCGAGCTGGCGATCGAAGCCATGAAGCTCTTTTCCGCGGGCATTTTCGACGAAGACGCGATCGGCCGCCGTCTTCGCCATGGCTGATCGAACGGTCGGTCGGGTTCAATCCCCGTCGCCGTAGCGGATAACCTCGACCTTCTCCCTGGTGATCAGGCAGCTATTGGTCAGCGCCTTGATCTGAGGGATCAGCGCATCGATCTTCTCCGGCGCATCGACGATCTCCACGACGATGGGCAGGTCCTGCGACAGGCGCAGGATCTTGGCGGTGTGGAGCACGCTCGACCGGCCGAAGCCGAGCGGCCCCCTGAGCACGGTCGCGCCGGCCATGCCGGTCTCGCGTGCCTTGATGACGATCGCCTCGTGCAGCGGCTTGCCGTCGGCCGCCTTGTCGTCCTCGCCGAAGAAGATCCTGAGCAGCACGCATTGGCTGGGAAGTTCCATGTTCTCCTCCCTGATCACCTGGTGATCGGCAAGCGGTTGAACCTGGCCGCCATGAGATAGCCGAGCCAGGCCGAAGCGAGCGACAGCACCACGACACTGACAAGATAAGTCGTGGCGAGGCTAAGGTCGCCCTCGAAAAGCAGGATGAAGGTGTCGAGGCTCATCGCCGAGAAGGTGGTGAGGCCGCCGCAGAAGCCGCCGGTGACGAACTGGCGGCCGGCCGGGCCGACCATCAGGCGCCCGTCCGGCCGGGTCAGCGTGGCGAAGAACATGATGACCCACGAGCCGACGACATTGACGAAAGCCGTTGCAAGAAGCGCGCTCAGGCCCAGCAGCGAGACAATGACGTAGCCGGACAGGAAGCGCACCAGGGAGCCCATGGCTGCGCCGCAGCCGACCGCCAGATAAAGCCGCAGGGCCGTCTGTCTGTCGAACATGCCCTACCCCGCCATCCGCATGACGGCCCAAAAGCCGAGCGCCACCGCGAGCACGCAGAGCGCCGCCGAGGCGACGACGTTGAAGACGGCGAGCCGCCGCTCGCCGTCGAGCGCGAGGTTCAGCGTCTGCAGGCAGAAGGACGAAACCGTGGTGTAGCCACCGAACAGGCCGACCACGATCAGGTCGCGCACCAGCTCGGCGGAAAAGACGCCACCGACGGCGCGCGCCGCGCCAGCGAAGGCGCCGATGGCGAGCGCGCCGGAGACGTTGACCGCCAGCGTGCCCCAGGGAAAGGTCTCGCCGACGCTGCGGCCGACAAGGCCGGACAGGAAGAAGCGGGAAATACCGCCAAGGAACCCGCCGATCAGGACCAGGACGCAAGCCGCAAGGGTCATCGCTTCATGCCTTTCCAAATGCGATTCCACTCAGGGAATCACGTTAACAAAGCAGGCACGATGCGAGCGGAAAAAACAAATCCTGCCGCGCAAAGCACGCCTGGCAGGAGTCATCAGCCCAAAGGGCGGTTTCGGGGGAACCCCATCCCCATTTTGATGAGGGAAACTAGGTGGTCGTGGCGGCGCGGTCAATCGGCTGGAGAAGGTGCGCCGAAACGACGATGCCATGAATCCGCAGTGGAACGACGAGGTCCCGCTTCGCCACTCGCTCCCGAGAATCTCGCAGTTTGATTCCGGCCGTCGCTTCATCGCCTTGTTTGCTTGTGATTTTTCGCATCCGCAAGCTTGTGCTAATATGGGCGCGTGGTAGCCCGTCCATCACGAAGGTCAGTTCAAATGGCTGCCCAGCGGGGAATCGCATCCGCCATCGAGGATTGCTACGATGCCGCCTTCGACTTCGGACGGTGGCCGCAGGCACTGCAAAACCTTGCCGATGCCCTGGGCGTGACGAGTTGCGTCATCCGCACCCGCGACAACTCGCATCCGTTCCGCAGCGACCAGCGGAAGCGAACTGAACCAACACCGGACTCTGCCGAACATAACGAATTCGCGGCGATCTGGCTCGACAACATCGAAGGCGCGCCCGACCCGCATCCTGAAAGGGCCGCACGGCTGCCGAGACCTATGACCTGTTTCACCGTCGAGGATGAAATCTCCACGCCGGAGGAAAGGAGGATCCTGCCCTACTATCAGGAGATAGCCCGTCCAGGACACCGCGAGTGGTGGGGCGCCGTGGCTTTCCCGGTCAACCGACGCCAATGGGTCCTGTCGATGTTCCGCGACGCAAGAAGCGGCCCTTTCGAACTGTCCGAGGCTGATCATTTCCTGCGTGTGGCGCCCGACATGGGCCGTATCGTCAGCCTGGCCGAGAAGATCTGGGAGGTTTCGCTCGACCCGGCACTCGCCCTGCTTGACCAATTCAACTGCGCGGCGGCGCTGCTCGATAGCCGCGGTGGTCTCAGACGTTGCAATAAGCATGCGGATGCCTTGTTTGGCCCCGGCCTCGTGGTCCGGCACGGCCGCATCCACGCGACCGATCGCGACACTGATTCACGTCTACAGCGGATGGTCCATAGGGCCGCCACAAGCGCTCGGGACGGAAGGTTTCTGGCGGAGCCGGAAGTCATCACCCGCAACGGGTCATTCTGGCTGCTGGCCGAAATCGTGCCGATGACATCCTTCCTGCGCGACCTGTTCAATGGCGGCGATTTCCTGCTTTGCCTCACCGACCTCGTCAGCGAACGGGCGCCGTCGGCGCGGTTGCTCGGCCAAGCCTTCCAGCTCACGGCGGCCGAGGCACGGCTGGCTTCCAGCCTCGCCGCTGGCGGCGGCATCGACGCGGCGAGCGCCCAGCTGGCGATCGGGCGCGAAACGGCGCGAACTCAACTGCGCGCGATTCTCGCCAAGACCGGAACGCACCGCCAGGCCGAGCTCGCGGCCCTGCTGTCGCGCCTGCGCGCGCCTTCGCGGCACTGAACAGCCCTCACCCGTTCGGGTGAAGCGCGCAACGATCCACCAGCCCAGAGTCCCCCTTTGAACTTCGAAACCGCGGCCGCGCGTCGGGTTATGCCGGATGGCAGCAATGTTGGGGTGGCGAAACAGGCCCGTCCTTCCAAAGCAATCGGGACCCCCGACAGCATCATATTTGTTGATGCTGGCGCTCCTCGCCAGCTGCCCCTGTTCTCCGACAGCGGCCGGTGGCCTGCGAAAGCCTGGCGTCGACCTCGAACTGGTCCTCGCGGTCGATGTCTCATCCTCGATGACTCGCGCCGAGCAGCAGGTCCAGCGCGACGGTTATGTCAGTGCCTTCCGTCACCCAGACCTCGCACGCGCCATCGGATCAGGCGCTCGCGGCGCAATTGCTGTCTCTTACCTTGAGTGGGCCGGACCGGGATATCAACGCGTCATCATGCCGTGGACGATCGTCGGCGGCGCAGACGATGCAAAGCGCTTTGCCGATGCCCTCTCGACGAAACCGATCGTCGCCGAAGCGGGTACGTCCATTTCCGGTGGGTTGCTGGCCGCAGCCGGTCTGTTGGCGCACAGCCAGGCGGCTGGTGAGCGCCGGGTCGTCGACATATCAGGCGACGGCCCGAACAATGTCGGCCTGCCGCTCGAACCTATACGCGACATGCTGACAAGCTCGGGGATCACCATCAACGGCCTGCCGCTGTCGCTGGCGCATAGCGGCTCCAATGGCTTTCAATCCTTTGGCCGACAGTATCTTTCCTTATACTATGAGCATTGCGTCATCGGCGGGCCGGACGCATTTGTGATCGGGATCGATGATCTCGCCATGTTCGAGGTGGCAATCCGGCGAAAGCTGCTTCTAGAAATCGCCGGCCGGCCCTCACGACCAAGTCTCGCTTCCTACACAATACCGGGCTCCCCCGCATTCGACTGTTCGATGCCTGGGGCTGTCCAGCGCTAGAGCGGTTCACCGTCTTACGGAAACGGCGATCCGCTCTGCAGTCAGAAAAGGCCGCTCCTCACGGCGGGCTGACTTTACTTCGCCTGGCGCTCTTTCACATTCGCATGATCGTTCGCCGCGTCCGTGTCGGTGGCCGGCGTCTTGGTCTCTTCGCCCGTGAACGGGCTGCCCTGCCCGGGCGCGAGGTCGCCGCTGTGGCCGGCCTTGTTGGTCTGGAAGGGCTGGCTGTCGGTGCTGAGGCCATGCTGCTCGGCGTTGAACAGATGGTCGTCCGCCCGGGCAAAGCCGGCGAAGGCAATCAGCGATGCACCGGCGGCGGCAAGAATGAGCGCGTGCTTTTTCATGTCTGGTCTCCTTTGAGGGCCAGATCGAGCCGCGCATTCGGTCTGGCGGTTTCAGTGAAGGGACATGTCCCTTTTGCCTGCCCGCCATATGAGGAAGAAACGCTTCGGCTGTCTGGTTTCTTCCCGGCCGAAGCAGACCCCGAAGCTGAAACGTCGAGATCCTTCGCGCCTCTGTCCTGCCCGTCCTTCGCAGCAGCTGCGCTGCAGCTTCGGAGGATGGACCGAGCATCTCCCCACGAGTGGAGAGATTGGCAGTTTCAGCTCGCGGCGCTGAAGCGCAGGATGTCGCGGCCGTCCTTGTCGGCGATGGTGAGCTTGCCGGCCTCGACGTGATAGGACGCCGCCTTGCCCAGCGCGTCGAACAGCGCCCGCTCCTCGGCCATCACATCCGGCGCGCAGGCCATGCGCGTCGAGCCGACGTCGCCGATGGCAATCCTGCGTCCTTCCACCGTGGCGGTGGCGAAGTAGTTGTTGCACGGACCCTTGCCGTCCGCCTTGCCGGCCTCGCTGATGCGGAACGTCGCCTGCGGCTCGGCGATGGCACCGATGCCGTCGATATATTCGACGAGCCAACTCTGGTCATATAAGGCCGCGGCATCCGGCCCGGCTGCGGGTGCTGCCATCTTCAGCACGAGGGTCTGCGGCTTGCCGTCCAGCGGATCGACCTGATGGCGGGTGTCGGTGACGAACATCAGCCGGTCGTCGACGGTGATGCGGGCCTGCAGCGCATAGGTCCTGCCCGGCTTGATCGCTTTTGGATCGAAGCTGATCTCGAATTTGATCGGCACCTGGCCGGCCGGCACGATCTGGCGCTGGCCGATGATCGTCGCCGGCGCGTCGGCCAGCGAGACGTCGGCGAGCTCGACCGAAAGCACCGCATCGGGCGGCAGCGCGATGCGCTCGCGATAGGTAACTTCGCCTGTCAGCTTCTTTTCGGCGGCGCCCGAGAGTTCCGGCACGGCAAGCACGCCGACCACCAGCGGCACCAGGCCGAAGATGAAGAATTCAGCGATCCGGTCCAGCATGAGATTGCTCCGCCCAGCAAATCAAACCGGTTTGCAAGGTCGGGGAGGATTGCGGTCGTTCAATGGCCGGGAGGGATTTATTCGCCCCGCTTCGTCCAGCGGTCGGCTGCCTCGTCGTCGGCTTCCTTGGCCTCGACCCAGCCGCCCTCGGAGCCGTCGGCGCGGTGCTCCTTCTTCCAGAAAGGCGCGCGCGACTTCAGATAGTCCATCAGGAAATTCGCCGCCTCGAAGGCCGCCTGGCGGTGCGCGGAGGCGGCGACCACCAGCACGATGTTCTCGCCGGGCGCGATCTTGCCGTGGCGGTGGATGACGGTGAGCCCCTGCAGCGGCCAGCGTTCAATGGCTTCGGCGGCAATGCGGCCGATCTCGGCCTCGGCCATGCCGGGATAGTGCTCGAGCTCGAGCGCCGCGAGCGCGCCCGCTTCGTCGCGGCAGAGGCCGGAGAAAGTGACCACGGCGCCGATGTCGGCGCGGCCTTTCGTCAGGGTGGCGATCTCGGCGGCGACGTCGAAATCCTCGCGTTGGACGCGAATGGCCGGCACGATCGTGCTCGCCACCTCAGCCTCCGGTCATCGGCGGAAACAGCGCGATCTCGCGCGCACCCGCGATCTTCTCGCGGTGGCCGACATGTTCCTGGTTGATGGCGACGCGGATGACGTCCGGATACTGCAGCGCGTTTTCGTATTCCTCGCCGCGCGACTTCAGCCAGCGCAACAGGTCGGCGACGGTCTCGATGCCGGCCGGCAGCTCGACATGCTCCTCCGGCTTGCCGATCCGTTCGCGCACCCAGGCGAAATAGATGAGTTTCGTCGACATTTCACTCGTCCATGATGTGCTTCAGGCCGGCGCGGAAATAGTCGTAGCCAGTATAGAGCGTGACGAGCGCTGCGATCCACAGCAGCACCAGGCCGATCTGAGTGGTCAGCGGGAAGATCTTGTCGCCGGCCGGGCCGACGAGCAGGAAGGCGATGGCGACCATCTGGATGGTCGTCTTCCATTTGGCAAGCTGCGTCACCGGCACCGAGACCTTCAGCGCGGCCAGGTATTCACGCAGGCCCGAGACCAGGATCTCGCGGCACAGGATGATGATCGCCGCCCAGAGCGACCAGCCGGCGATGCCGCCATGGCGGTCGGTGTCGGCGGCCAAAAGCAGCAGACAGGTGGCGACCAGAAGCTTGTCGGCGATCGGGTCGAGCATCTTGCCTATGTTCGAGGTCTGCTGCCAGGCGCGCGCGAAGTAGCCGTCGAAATAGTCGGTGATGGAGGCGAGCAGGAAAATGACCAGCGCCGACCAGCGGGCGAAGTCGGAGGATTTCAGATGGCCCTCGAGGAAAAAGCACAGCACCACCAGCGGCACCGCGATGATGCGGGCGTAGGTGAGGATGTTCGGCAGGTTGAACGCGCGCTGGGCCATATTTGATCGGGAACTCTTCTCCGCCTGCCTACTCAAATCAGAAGCCGATGTGGGGGGTCAACAGGCGAGATTCGATTGGTCAGGGAAAATCGACGTGAAGGGTCGGCGCGAGGCACCTCTCCCGGCCCCGGGCATCTCCCATTTAAGAGCGGAGCTTGGCGGCCTCGACGCCGGCTCTTCTTGCAACGCGGGATTGGGCGAAGCCCAGGCAACTTCGTCATCCACGGGCGGAGCGGGAGCGAAGCGGACGCGCAGACCCGAGGATCCATTCCGTGACCTCGCGCGAACGGCGTAACGGAGCAGAACAGAGGTTTTTCTGAGCCGCAGCAAAGCGTAGAGGTAACGGAATGGATTCTAGGGTCTGCGCGCGTCGCTTCGCTCCTTGCTCCGCCCTAGAATGACGACGCGAAAGGCGTCTCGGCTAATCTCCAAGGAACAGCACCTTACAGGCCCCTCGTCAAACTTCCGTGCCTGAAACCCTCCTCAGCTCTCATGAAAATGATTGTAGACCAGCTTCGCCACATGCTCGGAAATGCCGTCGACCTTGACGAGGTCCTCGACCGCGGCGCGGCTGACCGCCTTGGCGGTGCCGAAATGGTGGAGTAGCGCCCGCTTGCGGCCGGGGCCGATGCCGGCGATCTCGTCGAGCGGGCTTTTCACCATCTCCTTCTTGCGGCGGGCGCGGTGCGAGCCGATGGCGAAGCGGTGCACCTCGTCGCGCAGGCGCTGGACGAAATAGAGCACCGGGTCGCGCACCGGCAGCATGAAGGACTCCCTGCCCTTGACGAAGAAGCGCTCGCGGCCGGCGTCGCGATCCGGGCCTTTGGCGATGCCGATCGCGACCACGCGGTCCTCGATACCGAGATCGGACAGGATCTTGCGCACCGCCGTCATCTGGCCCTGGCCGCCGTCGATCAGGATGACGTCGGGCCAGGCCGGGAAGCTGCCGTTTGCGCCGACAAGGTCCTCGGCCGCATCGTCCTCGGCTTCCACGCCGCCCGAAGGCTTGGCGTCGCCGTGCTCCCTCAGCAGCCGCGAGAACCGCCGCTCCATCACTTCGCGCATCATGCCGAAATCGTCGCCCGGCGTGATCTCGGTCGAGCGGATGTTGAATTTCCGGTACTGGTTCTTCACGAAGCCTTCAGGCCCCGCGACGACCATGGCGCCGACCGCGTTGGTGCCCATGATGTGCGAGTTGTCGTAGACCTCGATGCGCGCGGGCGGCTTTTGCAGGCCGAAGGTTTCGGCGAAACCCTGCAGCAGCCGCGCCTGGGTCGAGGTTTCGGCCAGCCTACGGCCGAGAGCTTCGCGCGCGTTCTGCAGCGCGTGGTCGGTCAGATCCTTCTTCTCGCCGCGCTGCGGCACCGAGATCGCTATCCTGCGTCCGGCGCGGGTGGAGAGCGCTTCGGCGAGCAGCTCCTGCTCCTGCACGGCCTGCGAGAGAAGCAGCGTGCGCGCCGGCAATTTGTCGTCGTAGAACTGCGCCAGGAAGGAGCCCAGCACCTCGGCAGGCTCCATCGCCGGATCGGCCTTGGGGAAATAGGCGCGGTTGCCCCAGTTCTGGCCGGTGCGGAAGAAGAACACCTGGATGCAGGTCTGGCCGCCTTCCTGATGGATGGCGAAGACGTCCGCCTCCTCGACCGTCTGCGGGTTGATGCCCTGATGCGCCTGCACATGCGAGAGCGCTGCGAGGCGGTCGCGATAGATGGCGGCGCGCTCGAAATCGAGCTCTGCCGAAGCCTGCTGCATGGCGGCCGAAATCTCGGTCTTCACCTTCTGGCTGCGGCCGGAGAGAAAATCCTTCGCCTCGGCGACCAGCTCGGCATAACCCTGATGCGAGATTTCGCCGGTGCAGGGACCGGCGCAGCGCTTGATCTGGTAGAGCAGGCAGGGCCGCGTGCGGTTCTCGTAGAAGGAGTCCGTGCAGCTCCGCAGCAGGAAGGCGCGCTGCAGCGAATTGATGGTGCGCCCGACCGCGCCGGCGGAAGCGAAGGGGCCGAAATAGTCGCCCTTGCGCGAGCGCGCGCCGCGATGCTTGTAGATGCCGGGCGAGACATGATCGCCGGTGAGCAGGATGTAGGGAAACGACTTGTCGTCCCGCATAAGCACGTTGAAGCGGGGCCTTAGCCGCTTGATGAGGTTCGCCTCGAGCAGCAGCGCCTCGATCTCGGTGCGGGTGACGACGAATTCCATCGTCGCCGTCTCGCGCACCATGCGGCCGATGCGCGCCGTGTGGAAGCGCCCCTGCGCGTAGTTGGTGACGCGCTTCTTCAGGCTGCGCGCCTTGCCGACATAGAGCACGTCGCCGGCGGCGTTCATCATGCGGTAGACGCCGGGCTGATTGGGCAGCCGCTTGACGAAGGTCTGGATCACCTCGGCGCCGACCATGCCGTCGGCGTCGCCGGCATGCGGCGTCCAGTCGATCGCGGTGAAGGCGACGTCGGGGCCGGCGAGAACCGCCTCGGGCTCGACGATCTCCTCCGCCGCCTCGTCCTCGATGTCGATTTCGGGGTCGACATCGGGCGGCAGATCGGCGGCGCCGTTTCGTCTATGCTTGTGGTCTGCGGGACTCATTCCACCATGCCTGTCACATCGGGCGTCTGCCATGCAAGATGCTGGCCGCCGTCGAGCGCGATCATCTGGCCGGTCACCGAGCGCGCCTCCCAGAGATAGCGGATGGTGGCTCCGAATTCCGGCAATTGCGGGCCGCGCTTCAGGATCAGGCCTTCGACCTGCCTGCCGAAATCCTCGTCGTCCTGTCGCTTGTTCTTCAGTGTCGGACCAGGACCGATGGCGTTGACGCGAATGCGCGGCCCCAGCGCCTGCGCCAGCATCTGCGTCTGCGTCCACAAGGCCGATTTCGACAGCGCATAGGAGAAATAGCGCGGCGTCGGCCGCCAGACACGCTGATCGACGACATTGACGATCAGCCCCTCGGCGCCTTCCGGCAAGGCGCGGGCAAAATTCTGCGCCAAGAGCGCCGGCGCCTTCACATGGATGGCGAAGTGGCGGTCCCAAGCCTGCCAGTCGAAATCCTCGACCCGATCGTCGACGAACAAAGAGGCGTTGTTGACGAGAAGCGTCACCGGGCCGAGGGCGGCTTCGGAGCGGCCGACGACATCGCCGACCGCGTCCATGTCGGTGAGATCGGCGACAACCACGGCGGCGCGGCCGCCCGCGTCCCTGATGCGGCTTGCCAGGGCTTCGGCCTCGGCTCCAGAACGGTTGGCGTGGATGGCGACGGCAAAGCCATGCGCGGCCAGATCCTCGACAATCGCCTTGCCGATCCTTCTCGCTCCCCCCGTCACCAGCGCCACGCCAGCGGCTTCATTCATGTTGTCAATCCTCAATCGGCTTCACGATTCCGGGAAGCTGGCACAATATGACGGGCCAAGCGTTAAATGCCATTTCCACCTGGGGCAGGAATGTGGCGAAGCGGCCCGTACGCACGCTTGCCGGCCCGGATTTTGGGCTTCTCATAGCGCAATATATGTCGCCGGACCCCTTGAACCAAGCGGTGTGCAGCGCAACATAATTAGCCTGCTGACATTCGCTGTTGCGAAGATGCAACGTCACCTTTCAGCCTCATTCGCGCCAGGGAATGACCCAAGTTCAGGTTCGCTTCAGCCGTATTTCAGCACGACATTTGGAACCGTTGAGCGCCAGGCCCGTTTATCCCCCCGGACGGGCCGGGGCATTCATGAACATAAAAAGCCTAGTGTCTTGTGGCTTAAGGAGTAAACAACAATGCAAGCCAATCTCAAGTTTGCGCGGCCGCTGGCGGTTGCGCTCGGGCTCTTCGCCCTCGGCGGTACCGCCTATGCCGCGGACGTGGTCCAGGAAGAGCCGCCGGCCCCCGCCCCGGTCGCCGAACTTCCCGTCGCCTCCTGGGCCGGTCCCTATGCCGGTATCAGCCTCGGCTACGGCTTCAGCGGCCATGCCGATGCCCGGGATCAGGGCGTCAATGTGAAGACCAAGGGCTTCATCGGCGGCGTCTTCGGCGGCTATCAGTGGCAGCAGGAGAACTTCGTCTACGGCGCTGAAGCCGATCTCGGCTACAACGGCGTCAAGGGCGACAGCGCCGGCATCCATGCCAAGGGCGGTCTCGAAGGCTCGCTGCGCGCCCGCCTCGGCTATGCCGTGACCCCGGAAATCCTGCTCTATGGCACCGGCGGTGTTGCCGCCAAGAACCAGAAGATCACGGATGACGTCCTCGGCACCAACGACAGCAAGGCGATGGTCGGCTGGACGGCCGGCGTCGGCTCCGACATCAAGATCACGGACAACGTGTTCGGCCGTGTCGAGTATCGCTACACCGATTACGGCGACAAGGACTTTGGTCCGACCGGCAACGTCAAGTCGAAGGACAACCGCGTTACCTTCGGCGTCGGTATGAAGTTCTAAGTCGTCCAAGCCACGACACGGAAAAGCCGGGCCTCGCGCCCGGCTTTTTTTGTTGGACCGAGCAGCCCAGACCTTAATGCGCGTCGCGCTGAAAAGGATTCAGGCGACGCGCTTAAGTCTTTGTGATGCAGGTCGTTCTCCCAAAACCGCTGCGCACTTTTGGGCGACATGCATTAACGCGTTTCGGCGGGCGAATGACCTGATGGCTGTTGCTGGAAGCCCTCATGGGCAGGAATCGACGGCAGCCGATCGAGCCATTTCGCGCGCGAGGGCATGAAGACCTGCGCGTCCGGCGGGTAGTCCTGCGGATTCGCCATGGTAGCGGCGTGAACGTGGATCTCGTGAGGCCATCTGTCGGAACGGAAATAGAGCCTCGTGCCGCAGGACGGGCAGAATCCACGAAACGTGTTCGGGCTGCTTTCATAGTGCCTGATGTCGCCGGTCCAGCTCAGCTGCTCCGGCTTCATGCCGAGGAAGGCGGTTAACGGAGCGGACGTGGCGCGCTGGCAATCGGCGCAGTGACAGACCAGGTTTCGCGTGGTGTCCCCGGAATAATCCAGGTGACCGCCCCGCACATGCAATGCCCATCGAGTGCCATTGCTTCCTCCCCCGGCCCTGCGTTTCTCAAGGCAGCTCGACAAATACTGGCACATCACAGTCCAGAAGGTGGCGGGCCAGCGGCTTATGCGCGCTTCTTTGCGACCTTGGCGGATTTGATCTTCGGCGGCAAAGTCTCAACAAAGGCCAGCGCGAGATCGAGCCAGCCGCCAAGCTCGGCTTCGCTCGCCGTGCCCTCCGGCGCGACATGGACATAGCCTTCCATCGAGCGCCCGCCCATTTCCATCGGCCGCGCATGGGGACGGGCAGCGGCGGCTGCGTGCGCCTCCTTGCCGACGCGAACCAACAGGCCGCGCTTGGACGTGCCGATCAGCATGTTGCCGTTGATCATGAAACAGGTGCCGCCGAACATTTTCTGCTCGGTGAAGGCGCGCCGGCCGAGGGCTGCTCGCAGACGCTCGACCATCGGGTCGGGTGCCATACTAGTGACTGACTTTGCCATGCTCAGCCCTCCGGGATTTGCCTCTCCCTTCTCCCCTTGTGGGAGAAGGTGGCCGAGCGAAGCTCGGTCGGATGAGGGGTGTTGGACGGATCGCTGCCTTGACGAGGCGGCGATCAAAATCTCTCCACTTTTAACACGCCTCATTTCTTCCAGCACCCCTCATCCGTCTCGGCGCTATCGCGCCGATCCACCTTCTCCCACAAGGGGAGAAGGAGAGGCGCCCTCACCCCGGCACGCAGCCCTTCAGCTCCGGAAACTTCTCGTCGAAGCGGGCGGCCCAGCGGGTAAGCCGGCCGCGGCCCTTTTCCCACTGGCCGCCGAAGCGGAGCGCCAGATAGCCGAGGGTGGCGCGCAGCGCCATCTGGCCGGCGGTGATCTTCTTCGGCAGTTTCGGCGGGTTGGCGTTGAGGAGGTCGAGCGCGGTGGTGATCTTCGCCCACTGGCGGTCGAGCCATGGCTGATAGACCATCGCCTCGGGCCGCGTGCGCCGCTCATAGACCATCGACAGCGCGCAGTCGCAGATGCCGTCGGCCAGCGCCTCCAGCACCTCGGCCTCCAGCCGCTTGTCGGGATTGCGCGGGAACAGCGCGTTCTTCGACAGGCGGTTGAGATGTTGGGTGATGGCGCGGCTGTCGTGGATCGGGCGGCCGTCCTCCAGCACCAGCACCGGGATCTTGCCCAACGGATTGGCCGATATCAGCTCCGCCGGCTTGTCCTCCGTCTTGACCGGCACGAGGTCGACGGCGATGCCGGCATAGGCCGCAGCCATGCGGACCTTCGAGCTGTAGGGTGACGTGGAGGCGTAGAGCAGCTTCGGCATGATCGGGTTCCCAGTTGTTTGCGCGCACTGTTGATCGAATGGGCTCCCGAGAGCAACGGCCAGCGTCGCCAAATCCTGCCGCCAGCCCCAGCGTGGGCGGACGCGTGCTGCCGCCGCTATTCCAGGGATCGCTCCATGATGATGGTGCGTTCGTCGCCATGGAAGCTGTCTCGGACTGCGTGGAAGCCGAGCCTGGAATAGAATGGCTCCGCCGTAACCGAGGAAGGCACCGTCAGCACCGTCACGCCATTTGCCCTTGCCGCCTGCTCGACCTCCGACATCAGTCGCCTGCCGACACCAAGCCCCTGAAATTCAGGATCGACGAACACCGATCGAACCGTCGCTCCATCCAGGCTTGCCGTCCCTACGATCCGGTTGCCGGCAACGGCGACGCAGACTTGGCGCTTTCTGAAGAACTGCAGCATTGCCGGCGGACTGAAGCTTTGTTCGACACGGGCGATGATTTCGGGCGCGTAATCCCTGGCGTTGGTTTCCCGCAGAGCGGCCACGATCAGGCGGCTCACCGCGTCCGCATCGTCGTCGCTTGCCGGGCGAACCGTAAGCTCCCAAACCATGAAACAATCGCCTCTTCCCTCGGCCGCCGCGAATGGACGTGGCGCAGCAAAACGGCACCCCGCCCGACAACTGGAACAATCGTGTCGGTCGGCCCTTGCCGCCGCAACAAAAAAGCTCCCGGAAATTTGCCGGATGGCAAAAATTCCGGGAGCTTTAGCAGGAGCGTCCGCTCCAACCTCGCTATCACGCCGAACTGGCGAGAGGGGCACCTCGACGGTACCCGCCCTCACCTGCCGGTTCGCGAGCGAAGCTACGCGATTACTTCTTGGCAGGCGCCTTCTTTGCCGGCGCCTTCTTCACCGCTGCCGTCGACTTGGCGGCGGCCGCCTTCATCGGAGCCTTGGCGGCGGGTTTCGCCGCTGCCTTCGCGGCAGGCTTTGCGGCAGGCTTGGCGGCCGGCTTCTTCGCCGGAGCCTTGGCTGCTGCCTTGGCGGCGGGCTTAGCCGCGGCCTTGGCGGCCGGCTTCGCCGCGGCCTTCGCGGCGGGCTTTGCCGCTGCCTTGGCCGGAGCCTTGGCGGCTGCCTTCGGTGCTGCTGTCTTCTTCACTGCTGCAGGTTTCGCGGCAGCCTTCGGTGCCGCTTTCTTTGCCGGCGCTTTCGCCGCCGGCGCCTTGGTTGTCGTCTTTGCCATGCGATGCCCCTTGCGTTTTGCCAAAGGTCGTGAGTGACCCGGCGTGCTCATGCATATCTGACTCGCGACTGTCTAGCCAGCGAAGCAACACAATGATTTTCAGATATTGAATTTTGGTTACACAAGCTGTGCTGCCAAGCGCATCGACGCAAAAATCGTCAGCGAATCTTTGTTTGTCGAAGTGAAGTTCCACTGCCGAGAATTCGCCATGCTCTCTATCGCCGGTTCATCCAGACATATTCTCGTTGTGCAGAATGTCAAATGTGAGCGATCTGCTCATAATGGAAAGAGCGTGCCTAACCCCGCGCTTTATCTTGTCCAGAAGACATATCTACAGACCGGGGCGCAGCAAAACGGAGCGAGAACGGCGGCATAGCTTATCTAGGGGAAAGTGAGTTTCCTGCTCACATCTTGGAGCCTGTCTCAGGCGTCGAGCGGCTCGGATTGCGCCCGCAGGCGACGCGACGGTTCGGCCCGGTGCAGATGGACGGCATAGGTGTCCCAGGGCGGTGTGACCGCGATGGCGGCAAGCATGCGGCCGACCTCGCCACGATGATAGCCGCCGTGCAGGACGACGTGGGTCAACATCTCCTGGCGGGTCATACGGCCCCTGTCGCCGTCGGTGAAAGTGAAGGCGAGCGGCTCCGCAAGCCATTGCTCCGAAACGGTTTCGGCATAGTCGAGATACCAGCGGTCGCTTTCCGCCATGGCGGCGCGCAGCTCGGCCGGCTCCGGCGTCTCCTCGGTGTTGTCGCTCGCATAGCCATGCGCGATACCCGTAAGGTGCGCGGCAAAAATCCGCGACACGACATGGATGTGGTTCATCAGCCTCAGCGCGGCGTGACGTTCCTTAGCGTTGCGAGACGGATCCATCCCGACAAGCTTCCCCAGCAGTTCGTCATTCGCCCAGGCCTGATAGACAAGCAGGCTCTTCAGCAAGGTCCTGGCACTCATCTGTTGCGGGCTCCATTTGCGTCGGAGTTAAATGTGAGTATCTTGTTTATATTCTCGGGAGACCCGGCCAGGATGTCTACTCGCATTGCAAAGCCAGCCGCACGCATGCGCAAGGAGCCACGCCAGGCGCGCTCGGTCGCCACCGTCGAGGCGATTATCGAAGCAGGTGCTCGCGTTCTGAGCGAGACCGGCTGGGCGGGCTTCAGCACCAACAAGGTGGCCGAGGCCGCCGGTGTGAGCATCGGCTCGCTCTATCAATATTTCCCCGACAAGCTCGCCCTGGTCGACGCCATCCGTCGCCGCCACTTCGATCATGTGCTGTCCGTCATCCGCGAGGCCGCGGCCGAGGAGAAGCCGCTCAGGCAGTTCGCGCGCGAGCTGGTGCGCGGCATGATCGCCGCGCACAGCATCCACCCGACACTGCATCAGGTGCTGCTCGACGAAGCGCCGAGCGACCGCGGCTCGCGCGCCGCGCATGCCTCTTTCCAGGCCCGCTATCTCGAGCACTATGCGGCGGCCGTGGCGCAATACCGCCGGCGCCGCAAGGATACCGAGACCATGGCGCGCGTGCTCTCCTCGGCGATCGAGGGCGTGATCCACAATGCGGCGCGCCGCAACATGCTCGACGCGCCGGAACTGCAGAAGCAGCTCGGCGAGATGATCTGCGCCTATCTTTCGGGTCAGGGCGCGCGGGCCTGACGGCGACGTCCTTCGGGCGACGCCGTCTTGGCAGATCGCCGACGCAGATCTCTCCGAAAATGGCCAGTCGCAAAAGGCCGGCACCGATTCCGCCGCGCCGACGAACTGACCGGCATGACAGGGAGCGCTCCCTGCTGCTCGCCCGCGCCCGTGCCGCGGGCATTCGGGAGGATATCGAGGTTCGATAAGAAATATCGGCTGGCGGGACAGCGCCCCCCTCTGCCCTGCCGGGCATCTCCCCCACAAGGCCCACAAGGGGGGAGATCAGATATCGCGCTGGCTTTCGCCAATCTCCAGCGTTGCAGGATTGAGCAAGGTGCCGAAGCTGCCAATCTCCCCACCTTGGGGGAGATGGCCGGCAGGCCAGAGGGGGGCGCCGTGGAGCGCCGACCTCAACAGCCTACCAGCCAGCAATATTACCGCAGCACGCGGCAGCGGCCGTTGTAGACCATCCAGCGGTCGAAGCCGGAGACGCAGAACTCGACATTGTCGCCGATCGAAGCGAAGCCCTGACCCTCCTCGATCAGGTACCAGATGGTGCGGTCGCGGCCATCCGACAGGCTGACGGTGGCGCCGCAATAGCGGCGGCCGATCGGCCATTCGTCGCTGGCCGGCAAATAGCGGTGCTGGTGGATGCGATGGAAGTCGGTGATCGCGACATCGGGCAGATGCGGCACGTGCTTGACCTGATAGGAGAAGCGGCTGGTGATCTTGTTCAGCACCCAGGCCTCGCCGCAGACGCCCCCGTCATCTTCGGTGTAGACGGAGAGATCGGCGGCGTGCGCAGCCTGGTTGAAGCCAAGCGAGGTGCCAAGCGGCGTCAGAAGCGAAATCAGCGCGGCAAGGGCGGAACGGGCGAAGCGAGTCATGACAGCCTCCCAAGATCGATTGCACGCACTGTGCGGATTCGCTCGGCGGCGGTCAAGCGGTTGCGAAGACAATGGTTTCCCAAAAGCTCGTGCCGGTGTCGTCGGTGTCAGACCGTTCCCGCCACCAGCAATCCGCCGACGACGGCGACGTTGATCAGAAAGGCGTTGCGCAGCGCCTGCCGCTCCGGCTCCTCGGAGACCCAGAAGCGCAGCAGCATGAAGTTCGCCGCCAGCGTGAACAGGATGAGCGCGCCGGCGGCGAAAGGCGCGGCAAGGCCGAACGCCAGCATGATGCCGGCGACGATCTCGAGCGCCGAGCCGGCGGCCAGCATGAGAGCCGGAGCCGGGAATTTCCGGCTCGCCAGATAAGTGCACATCGCCTCGAATTTCACAAAATGCTCGATGCCGGCGACGACGAACACGCCACCGATAAGAAGCGCGCCTACCGCCTGGATGGTTGCAATGGGCATATCGGCCTCCTTGCGGGGCTCTCCCGCTCAGTCTTTCGGTATGAAAGCGGGGTTGTAGACGACTTCCCAGAGGTGATCGTCGGGGTCCTGGAAATAGCCGGCATAGCCGCCCCAGAAGGTTTTTTGCGCCGGCTTGACCACGCGCGCGCCGGCCTTGACGGTCTCGGCCATCACCGCGTCGACCTCGGCTTCGCTCGCCACGTTGTGGCCGATGGTGAGCTCGGTCGGGCTGCGACCGCTCTGCGGCACCGTGGCGTCGTGGGCGATGCTCGAGCGCTCGAAGATGGCGAACTTCAAGCCGCCGGCGAGCTCGAAGAAGGCGACGGCGCCATGCTCGAACTCGCGGCCGATGATGCCTTCGGTCGGCAGGCCCAAGCCGTCGCGGTAGAATTTGAGCGATGCTTCCAGATCATCGACGCCAAGCGTGATGACGGTGATGCGAGCTTTCATTTCTCTCACTCCTTTCTATATTCGTGACCACGTCCGGGTACGAATGCGGCCTCATGGAAGCGCCTGAAGCGCCGTGACCTTGCATTCGTTTTGCCACGGATGAGGCGGCCGGCATTGAAGATTTCGGCCAAAATGGCCGACGTAGATCCGCCGGGGAATGCCGAAGCAGATCGGAGAAGACATGGAACCGGTACTGGCCCAGTCCACCGGCTTCTTTCAGCAAAGGCCCGCTGCCGCGGGCCTGGCCAGCGCCTTTTGCGCGGTCTGGGTCCATCGCATGGCGGAGCAGGACGTTCCGCCGATCGTCATCACGCCGGACGCGACCATCGACCTGCAATGGATCGACGGCCGCTTCCGCATCGCCGGGCCGGACAAGGAGCCGCAGATCGAAAGGCCGAAGGCCGGCTCGGTGATCGTCGGCTTCCGCTTCCGGCCAGGAGCCGCCGCCGGCTGGCTCGGTGTGCCGGCCGGCGAGATCGTCGGCGGCCGGCTCGACCTCGGTGAGCTCTGGGGCACGCGCTCCAGGCAACTGTCCGACCGCATCAAGGCCGCGCCCGACCTCGCCGGCATGGTGCGGCAGCTGGAAGATATCGTCGGCGCGCATACCGAGGGGCGCGATGCGCTCGATCCGCTGATGGGCAGAGCCTTCGAGGTCATCGATGAAGGCCTGCCGCCCGAGACGCCGCTGGTTCCCTTCCTGCAGCGCCACTTGCATATGAGCGAGCGGACGCTGCGCCGACGCTTCGAGGATGCTTTCGGCTACGGCCCGAAAACGCTCGATCGCATCCTGCGCTTCCATCGCTTCCGGCGCTTGCGCGAGAAGGCCGCCGACGCCTCGACGGCGGTGCTGGCGATCGAGGCCGGCTATGCCGACCAGGCGCACCTGATCCGCGAGAGCCGGCGGCTGACCGGCATCACGCCGGGGGCGCTGGTATAGCTCGATCTTCGTCCGGCCGCGATCTTACTCGCCGGCCAGCCATTCGATCGTCCAGCGCGCGGGCTGTTCGACGGCAAGCGCTCCATGCAAGGCCGGCAGCAGCACCCGCAATTCCCCCTCCAGCGTGAAGGGCGGGTTGACGACCACCATGCCACTGCCGTCGAGGCTGGGTTCGTTCGAGGCAGGCCGTATCTCGAAGCCGATATCGAGCAGTTTCGGAATGCCGGTTTCCCGTAGCGCCGCGCGGAAGGCGGCGACCGCCTTGCGGTCCTTGATCGGATACCAGAGCGCGTAGATGCCGCCCGGCCAGCGGCGATGCGCCCGGCGCAGGTTCTCGACGAGACGGGGGAACTCGCCTTCCTCCTCGAAGGGCGGGTCGACGAGGACCAGGCCGCGCTTCTCCTTCGGCGGCAGATGCGCGCCGAGCGCCAGCCAACCGTCGAGCTCGATTACCCTTGTCTGGAAATCGCCGGCAAAGACGGCTTTGAGCCGCGCGGCGTCCTCGGGGTGCAATTCGATCGCCGTCAGCCGGTCCTGGCTGCGCAAGAGGCGCCTGACGACCAGCGGCGAGCCGGGATAGCGGCGGAGGCCGCCGTCGGGATTTTCCGCGCGCACCGCTTCCAGATAAGGCTGGAGGAGCGCCGCCGCCCGAGGCTCTAGGGCGTGCCCGAACAACCGGCCGATACCACCCTGCCATTCGCCGGTCTTGCCGGCCTCCACCGAGGCAAGGTCGTAGCGGCCGATGCCGGCATGCGTGTCGATGACGCGAAAAGCCTTGTCCTTCTGCTTGAGGTACTCGACCAGCCGGCCGAGCACGGCATGCTTGACGACGTCGGCGAAATTGCCGGCGTGATAGGCGTGGCGGTAGTTCATGTGCGCTTACCTTTGCGAACCGCCGCGGCCCCAGCGCGGCGGTGGCGGCTGCGAGTTCGGGTTCTGCGGCGGCTTGTCGCCACGGCCAAAGACCAGCGACAGCACCAGCCCTGCCAGCCCGATACCCATAAGCGCATAGCCTGCCGGCCGCGCCCTTTCGTCGATCGAGCCGGTGCCGGCGCGCAGGATCACATCGACGGCGCGCATGTCGATGCCGTCGGCGTCGCCCGGACCGACGGTGAAGAGGTAAGGTCCGGGTGTGACCCTCTCGATCACGCCGGCCTCGTCGCGAAAGATCTTGTCGGGCAGTTGCGGGCTCACCTGGCGCGGATTGTCGGTGTGGTTGAAGGAGAGCGTCGAGGCGAGCGCGGTGCGGCCGCCGCTTGCCGCGGTCAGCGTCAGCACGGTGCGCTGCTGCGAGGCGACGCGTTCGGCCCGTGCGGTGAGGTCGACCAGCACGCGGACCGGCGCATCGCCGGCCGCGAGCTGAACGGTGGCCGGCCGGAAGCGGCCGGCCTCATAGACGCGCCAGGTGCCGATCGCATGGCCAGAGAAATTGCTCATCGCCCATGGATAGAAGATGCCGACGGCGGCACCGGCGACGAGAACAAGAACCGAGAGGAAACGCATTCAGAGGCTGGCCTTCGAGCTATTTCGCTTTCGCACCGTCGCGGATGCGTTCCATCTCGTCCAGCAGCATTTCAAGGCCGAGATCGAAGGTCTTGTCGAATTCAGCAGTGCCGAAATAACGCCCTGCAGCGGCGATGTTCGGGAAATCGCGCGCAAGCTGCTCGCCGCTCACCGTTGTGACCGCGGACGGGCCCTTGGCGTAACCCGCGGTCTCGTCGAGCACCGCGCCCCCCAGATAGTAGCCGACGGCGCGAAACAGCCTTGCTGCCATCTCCTCATCGAAGCCGCCGTCATTGAACAAGCCGACGATGCCGTTGATATAGGCAAGGCAGGTGGGTGAATTCATCCGGTAGCTGAGGAAGTAAATCGCGAAGGCGGGGTGCTCGCGACCGATGCGCCGATAGTCCAGCACCGCCAAGCGCATCCGCTCACGCCATGGCAAGTCCGGGTCCGGCATCTTCAACGGTGCGATCAGCCGGTCGACCAGCGCCTCGTAGAGATGCGCCTGCGAGGGGAAGTGATGGTAGATGCTCATCGCCTCGCAGCCGAGCGCGGCGGCCAGCTTGCGCATCGAAAAGCCAGACAACCCTTCCCGCTCGATCACCTCGAAGGCGGCGTCCTCGATCATCTCGCGGGAGAGCCGGCCGCGGGCTCGCTTTTTTTTGATCGACGTGTCCATGGCGTCGCTTGACAACTTACACTGTAAGGTTCACTTTCTAAAACACCTTACACCGTAAGGCTAACAAAAACCAGAGGAGAATATCATGTCCGTCATTCGCGTCGTCTCGACCATGCATTCCTGCCTTCGTTCCGCCTCGGTTCTGGCCGCCGCGGGCGTGCTTGCCACCATGCTGACCTCGGCGCCGGCCAGCGCCGACGATTACGACACCGCCATCAAGGACATCCAGTCGACGATGGGCGGCGTGCCGAGTTTCCTGAAGCAATTCCCAAAAGCCGGTCTGCCCGGCGCCTGGGCCGAGGTCAAGGCCATCGAGCTCAGCGACAAGACGGCATTGTCGCCGAAGGTGAAGTCGCTGATCTCGCTGGCGGTCGCGGCGCAAATCCCCTGCAGCTACTGCATCTGGTCGGACACCGAGAACGCCAAGCGCGCCGGCGCCAGCGACGAGGAGATTCAGGAGGCCGTCACCATGGCCGCCTTGACGCGCCACTGGAGCACCATCTTCAACGGCATGCAGGTCGATCTCGCCCAGTTCAAGAAGGACATGGGAGGGGAGTGAAATCGGCCTCCCAACAACGTGATCGTCCATGAACATGGCCCCGTGAACTGCGGGCCATGTTTCTTGTCCCACGCACGATGATTGCCTGCCACGGGCCTGACAACTGGTGGGTGTGAGCGGCCCGCGAGCGCCGCTCAGGCGCCCTTGCGCGTCACATCGAAAATCCGCTCAAACAGCCATCGCTAAAATTAACCATATTTGCATAATGCCACCGAGGGTGGGTTGCCGGCCAATGATTCGGCCTTGGGGCATGCCACGCGATCAAGAGGACTTTTGATGATCATCACTCGCAAACAACAAAGCGGACCCTCACGAACCAAACATCTCCCCTTCAATGATAAATTTTTAAATAGATTTCTCGTTCTTGGAACAACCCTAGCAATCTTCGGCTGCCAATACTCTGGACCAGATCAATCTATTGCTTTCAACGCATCCGAGAGCGGTAAGGCCGCCTTGATCGATTTGAAACCAGGTCGGACTGCACATGCAAGAACAGCGCAGGCCCCGGCCGCTGCCGTGAGCGACAACCCGCATTTCGGAAATGCCGCGTATATTTGCAGTCCGAGTGGCTTCGGACAGCAATCGCATTGCTTCCCGAGAGTCACCGGACCGCTTTCAGCACAAAATAGCTGATGTCCGATCTGGCTCTGAAATAATGGTGGATGCGCCGAGCGCCGCAGCGAAGTCTGTTCTTTGCGCACTGCTTTCCAACGTCATGAGACCAACCGACTCTCTTCATGATCCGCTGCGGCATGTGCGTTGTTTCACTGCGTTTTCACGGACGACACGCCGACAATAGTTTCAACCACCGACACGTCCAATCGCGCCGATTATGGTTAACCGCCGGCAAACCGGCGGGGTTAACGAAACGCTAATTCAGTTGACTGTGCAGCGCGCAGGTATATCTTTATATGCGTTGGGTGTGCAATTTGGGCGAGCAGTCCGCGATGGTGGCAGCCATTATTCGTGGATCGCGACTCAGGGGCGAAGGGACGCTGGAGCGGCGAAGATAAGCCGTACGGCAACGGCCCCGCGAACTCAGAAAGAACACATCGGTCGTAGCGGTTCCGCGCGTGCGGAGGGACCGCCGTGATTTGACCTGGTCGGGCGACGCCGTTGCCCCGGCCCGGAAGGGCAATGTGTTGCGAGTATGAGGACGCCATGGGTAGGGTCGTCAGGGTTCTGAAGCTCGACAGCAGGTCGGGACGCAGGCATGCAGATCGCGCTCGCGCGCTGGTTGCCGGCGGAGCGGGTTTTTTGGGCTCTCATCTGTGCCAAAGGCTGCTGGCCGATGGGTATGAGGTCATCGCGCTGGACAATTTCCACACCGGCAAAAGATGCAATCTTGCCGGCATGGCCCGCGATGCCTCTTTCACCTGCATCAAGCACGACATAGTCGACGAACTGCCGGCGGACTTCGCCGTGGACGAGATCTACAACCTCGCCTGCCCCGCCTCCCCGCCGCACTACCAGGCCGATCCGATCCACACGTTCAAGACCAGCGTGCTGGGCTCGATCAATCTCTTGGAACTCGCCCGGCGCCGCAACGCAAAGATCTTCCAGGCCTCGACCTCCGAGGTCTATGGCGATCCGCTGGTGCATCCGCAGCCGGAGGGCTATTTCGGCAACGTCAACACACATGGTCCCCGCTCGTGCTACGACGAGGGCAAGCGGTCGGCCGAAACGCTGTTCTTCGATTATTCGCGGACATACGGCATCGATGTCCGCATCGCGCGCATCTTCAACACCTACGGCCCGCGCATGCGGCCCGACGATGGCCGCGTGGTGTCGAATTTCATCGTCCAGGCGCTGCGCGGCAAAGACATCACCGTCTATGGCAGCGGCACCCAGACGCGCTCCTTCTGCTTCGTCGACGACCTGATCGAGGGGTTCGTGCGCCTGATGAACGTGCCTTTGGCGCTGCAGCATCCGGTCAATCTCGGCAATTCCGTCGAGTTCACCATCATGGAATTGGCCGAGCTGGTGGTCGACTATACGAATTCCCGCTCACGCATCGTGCACCGGCCTCTGCCGGTTGACGACCCCAGGCAGCGCAAGCCCGATATCGCCTTTGCCAGGCAGTATCTCGGCTGGGAGCCCAAGGTCACGCTCAACGAAGGACTTGCCCGCACGGCAGCCTATTTTGAAACATTGCTGGGCAACGGTCGCCCGCTCGCTGCAAAGCGGAGCAGCCGCCTGTCCCTCAGGGAGGCTACGGCGCCATGACCTCGCGCCCCGTTCTGGTCACGGGTGGCGCCGGCTTCATCGGCAGCCACACCTGCAAGCTGCTCTCGGCGGCCGACTACCTGCCCGTGGTCTACGACAACTTAAGCCGCGGCAACGAGAAGGCGGTCGCCTGGGGTCCGCTGGTGGTCGGCGACATCCGCGATCGCAATGCATTGCAGCGGGCAATCGTTACGCACCGGCCGGAGGCGATCATTCATTTCGCCGCTCTTGCCTATGTCGGCGAATCGGTGCGCGAGCCGGCGGACTATTATTCGACCAATGTCGGCGGCACGATCGCGGTGCTGGACGCGGCACGGGCAAACGGCATCGACAAGGTGATATTTTCCTCGAGCTGCGCGACCTATGGCGTGCCGCAGGCGCTGCCGGTCAGCGAGACCTCGCCGCAGAAGCCGATCAGTCCCTATGGCCGCAGCAAGCTGATGGGCGAGGAGATCGTCAGGGACTACGCCTCGGCCTATCACCTGAAATACGCGATCCTTCGCTACTTCAACGCTTGCGGCGCCGACCCCGAAGGCGAGCTCGGCGAATGGCACACGCCCGAAACCCATCTCATTCCCAGGGTGCTGATGGCAGCGTCCGGCATGATCGGTGCGATCGAGGTCTTCGGCACCGACTACGCGACGGCGGACGGCACCTGCGTGCGTGACTACATCCATGTCAACGACCTCGCCCGCGCGCATCTCAAGGCGCTGGTGCATCTGGAGGCCGGCGGCAGGAGCCTGTCGGTCAATCTCGGCACCGGCCAGGGCATTTCGGTCAGGGAGATCCTCGAAGCCGTCGGGCGGATCACATGCCGCCCGGTGCCGGTGGTTTACAAGGCGCGGCGCCCGGGCGATCCAGCCGAGCTTTACGCCGATCCGAGCCTGGCGCGGGAGAAGCTCGGCTTCGTGGCGAAATCGTCCGACATCGACACCATCATACGGACCGCCGCGCCCTTCTTCGGGCTGGGGCCGATCCTGAAGCCGAAGGCATTCAACGCGTCCGCAGCCGTTCGCGCGCAAGGCGCGCGCCGCGTGCCTGGAACGCCTCGAAAAAAAGCCACCCAACAAGGGCTGGCAGTCGTCCCCGTGAGTAGTGTGTCGGGGCGCGGGGCTCGCTGAGCCGGGTCGAAGACCTGGCTCGGCGAGCCTCCTGCTTGATCCTCGAGCAGTTCCAGGAAACTCCATTTACGGGCGATGAAGTCTGCTTCGTCGCCGCCAGATTTGCCCGTCGATAGAGCCGTCAGGTCGGATTTCAGCCCAACTCGACCTGCCGGACCGGACCGACGGTCCCGCCCGCCCGGCCAAACCAAGTATGTGGATTTGAGCAAGCCGCTGGTCTATAGGATCAGCCGCTTATGATGGAGCAGAGACGTTGAACGGGCCGAAGATCGGCGAAGGCTCGGAATTTTGGCGACCCCGCCACGCCGTCGGAAACCGGCAATGCAAGCGGCGATGCAAGCCGATCACCGGCCGCGCTGCGGATTTGGAAATCAAAGCAATTGCCCGGAACGCGGCGGTCGACGCCATTTGGAGAACTGGTTGAAGCGAGCATTCTCGATAATCGTCACCCTGGCGCTGCTGGCATGGCTTGCCGGCGACTCGCGCTGGAAGATGGTGGGCGATGCCTTCGCCAGCATCACGCCCGGCGCCTTCGTGGCTGTGACGGCGGCGCTGTTCGTCACCTATGTGCTGCGCGCGCTGCGCGTCTGCGACGAGTTCCGCGACGAAGTGAACGGCCGCTTCGGCGCCTGCCTGCGCGTCATCCTGATCCACAACGCGATGATCAACGTGGTGCCGTTCCGCGGGGGCGAGACCGCCTTTCCGATTCTGCTGCGGCAGGTGTTCGGCATTTCGATCGTGCGCGCCGGCGCTTCGCTTTTGTGGTTCAGGCTGCAGGATGCCTTCGTCGTCGGCGTGCTTGTCTGCCTGGTGTGGCCGAGCCTGCATCCGGCGCTCAGGGCAGCGGGCATCGCGGCGCTGATCGCCGTCGCCTGGTACCTGCCGCGCTGGGCGCGCGCGCCGCATGACTGGGCAGGGCGCGGCAGCATCGTCTCGAAGCTCGGCAAGCTGCGCGACATCTTCACCGAGGCCACCGGACGCTCCCGCTACGGCTGGTGGTGGACGGTCGCCAACTGGACGCTGAAGCTTGCCGTGCAGGGATGGCTGCTCGCCATGCTGCTCGGCACCTCCTTCCAGACCGCCTTTCCCGGCGCCGTCGGGGCCGAGGCCGCCGCCATCCTGCCGGTGCAGGGCGTCGCCGGTTTCGGCACTTACGAGGCGGGCGCCGCGGCGGCGCTGCTCTATTCCGGCATCGCCATGAAGGACGGCCTGCAGGCCGCGCTTGCGCTGCATCTCTTCATCCTCTGCTCGGCAGTCGCCACCGGCGCCATCGCCTGGCTGTTTCCCTCGAAATCGACGCTGCCGGAGAGCCCGGCCACGGGGCCCGCAAGGAAATGACCGCCATGAACGTGCTTCCCATTCCTGTCACGGGACTGCCCGAGGGCGCCGTCATGCCAGAGCACAAGCTGTCCATCGTCATCCCGATGTACAACGAGGCCGACAATGTCGAGCCGCTGCTCGTGCGCATCCACCAGGCGATGGAGAACTACAGCCAGCCTTGGGAGGTGGTGCTGGTGGACGACGGCAGCACCGACGCCACGCCGAACGAAATCCGCAGGCTTGCAGCACAATACGGCCCGCATGTGCATGGCGTGGAACTGGTGCGCAACTTCAAGCAGACCGCGGCCATGCAGGCAGGCCTCGACGCCGCCCGCGGCGACGTCATCGCGACGCTGGACGGCGACCTGCAGAACGACCCGTTCGACATACCGCGCATGGTCTATCGCCTGCTGACCGAGGACCTCGACCTGGTCGCCGGCTGGCGCAAGAACCGCCAGGAAGGTTTCTGGATGCGCAGGCTGCCGTCGCGCATCGCCAACGCGCTGATCGCACGCGTCACCGGCGTGCGGCTGAAGGATTATGGCTGCAGCCTGAAGGTCTTCCGCGGCAGCGTCATCCGCAGCGTGCGGCTCTACGGCGAAATGCACCGCTTCATCCCGGCATGGCTGGCGACGGTGACGACGCCGCGCCGCATCGCCCAGGAAGTGGTGACGCATCACGCCCGCATCCACGGCCAGTCGAAATACGGCATCTCGCGCACCTTCCGCGTGGTGCTCGACCTCGTCTTCATGTTCTTCTTCATGCGCTACCGCACCAGGCCCGGCCACTTCTTCGGCGGCATCGGCATCGTGCTCGGCGTGCTGGGCACGCTGGTGCTGGCGTATCTGTTCGGGCTGAAGGTGTTCTTCGGACAGGACATCGGAACGCGCCCGATGCTGTTCACCGGCTTCTTCCTGGTGATCGCCGGCCTGCAGATGGTGACGTCGGGCGTGCTCGCCGAGATGCTGTCGCGCGTCTATCTCGAGGCCAACGGCGCGCTCGCCTATGTGGCGCGCCCGCAGCCCGCGCATGGCGAAGGCGACGGCTGGCACCGCCCGAGCCCGCCGGCCGGCGCCAAGAAAAGCCCGCGCCGGAAATGATCCCACCCCTGCCCTCATCCGAGGTCCGCGTATGACCATCCTGGTGACCGGAGCCGCCGGCTTCATCGGCAGCCATGTCTGCCAGCGCCTGCTTGCGCGCGGCGACACCGTCGTCGGCGTCGACAACATGAACGCCTATTACGATCCGGCGCTGAAGGCGGCGCGGCTCGCCCTGCTTTCGGATAAAAAGGGGTTCTCGTTCCACCAGCTCGACATCGCCGAGCCGGGCGCGCTGGCGGCGACGCTGAAAGGCGAAAGGGTGAGCGGCATCGTTCATCTCGGCGCCCAGGCCGGGGTGCGCTACTCGCTCGAAAATCCACGCGCCTATATCCACGCCAACGTCGTCGGCCACCTCGAGGTGCTGGAGTTCTGCCGGACGCTGCCCGACATCAAGCATCTGGTCTATGCCTCGTCGAGCTCGGTCTATGGCGGCAACACCAAGGTGCCTTTCGCCGAGGGCGACCGCGTCGACGATCCGGTGTCGATCTACGCGGCCACCAAGAAGGCGGACGAGCTGATCAGCTCGACCTATTCGCATCTCTACGGCCTGCCGCAGACCGGGCTGCGCTTCTTCACCGTCTACGGCCCCTGGGGGCGCCCGGACATGGCCGCCTGGATCTTCACCGAGGCGATGCTCTCCGGCAAGCCGATCCGCGTCTTCAACCATGGCGAGATGTGGCGCGACTTCACCTATATCGACGACATCGTCGACGGCGTGCTTGGGGTGCTCGACCGGCCGCCGCCGGCGAACGGACCCAGGCATCTCATCTACAACATCGGCAACAGCCAGCCGGTGCATCTCGGCCGCTTCATCGAGACGCTGGAAAGCCTGCTCGGCGTCAAGGCGATCCGCGAAGACCTGCCGATGCAGCCCGGCGAGGTCGAGAAGACCTATGCCGACACCGGCGCGCTGGAGCACGATTTCGGCTTCAAGCCGAAAGTGCCGATCGAGGAAGGACTGGCGAAATTCGTCGACTGGTATCGGCAGGAATGGCGGCCAGAGGGCAAGAGGCAGCGCGCGCGGCCGCGCTGATCCTCTCGCCCCCGGCTCACCACGCCCCCCGGCGGCGACGCTCATTTCGGTTCAGCGCGGCAAGCCGCGCTGTTGTTAGTTCAACGCGCGCGGCAGACCGCGCTGTTGTTGGTTCAACGCGCGCGGCAAGCCGCGCTGTTGTTAGTTCAACGCGCGCGGCAAGCCGCGCGCTGGCCAAAACCGCTCGGGCCGCAAATCCAGGGCGAGGGGCCAAGCAGCGGGCCGGCACTGCCCGGGCTGTAGGAAACCTTGGTCGGCGCCGGCGCGCCGACACGCTGTGGCCGCACCAAGGCCGCATAGGGCTCTTGCCTTATCCGCGTCACGCTGGTCATCTGCGTCAAAGGTTTGCGATAGAGCCGCTTCCCGGGCGCGTTCACCACGGGCTTGTCGCCGTCGATCGAGGCGGTCTTGGTCGTGTCCATGGCCTGGCAGCCAGACATCATGGAGACCAGCGCAAGCGCGGCAAAGGCGTGGGCGTATTTCCTGCCGGCCGCCTCGGCGCTTTCCACGAATTTCCTCATTGCCGTCCCTGCCGTGAAATATAGTTCGCCAAAGAGCGGCGCTATATTTCCCTCTGCTTTTCTCCATGTCGCGCGAACGGATTTCTTGCCGCTCGCACCATGGGATAATATTAGAGGGTACTTATTAAAATTCACGCAAACGACATGATGAGCGCCATCTTTCGGCGCTCGATCCACTTCCATTAAAATTTGAGCTTTTGGCAGATGCGGAGGCCGGCCGACGAGCGGTCGCTGTGCCGAGGGGGGCGCTCGCAGCCTTAGCGCCGCGCGTCCCAGCCAGGATCGAAATAGAAATTGCGCGAGCCGATGTCGCCCATGGCGGCGCCGGAAACCACATAGGCGATCCTGACGACACGGAAGCCGCCGGCGCCCTGCTGCAGCCCATAGATGCCTTCCAGTCCGCGATCGTAGAAACTTGCCGCCGGAACGCCAAGCGCAAGCAGCGCCAGGGAGGCGTGCAAGGCCAATTTCGCGGCATTGGCGCGCAGCGGGATCCGGTTTTCGAAAATGTGCCTGGCGATGATGACCACGACGAGCACGCCATAGAGGAAAGCGTTGAAGGCCGCGAACCAGTAGAAGCCGGTGGCGTCGAAGGGATGCTTGACGAGCAGCACCGGCAGCGCGGCGCCGATCGCCAGGGCCACGTAAGGCGCGAAGGCGCGTGCCGGCAGAAGATGCTTCGGGCCGCTGCCCTTCGGGGTGACGCGGAAATCGACGAAGGATTTCGTCACATGGTCACGCACCGCAGACAGCGTGCCCCACAGCACCCAGGGCCAGCGCGCGAAGAACAGGAACAACGTGCCTTCCCAGCTCAGCGTCTTCGCGCTCACAGGCCGCGAAAGGCCAAAGATCTTCAGCATCATTACCAGCCCGACCAGAGCCACCGAATTGGGCAGGTAGTGCGAGACGAAGTCGGCATACATGACGTTGGCGAAGTTGCGCCCGGTGAACAGCGCATAGATCGGCATGACATACATCATCAGCGCAAAGAGCGCGAACAGCGGATACCAGAGCTGGCAGAACAGGAACTGGAATTTCAGCCGCGGCGGCAGCTTGTGGAAGTATTGCGGCGTGTATTCGAGCAGGATCGTCACCAGGCTGCGCGACCACTGGAATTCCTGCGTGACGAGATCGGCGAAGGTCTGCGGACCATCGCCATGGGCGATCGCGTCGATGGCGTGCACGCCGCGCCAGCCGGCGGCGTTGATCAGCATCGAGGTGGAATGATCCTCGGCGAGTTCCGGGCCGAGACCGCCGGCCTGGCGCAAGGCCTTCGTCCTGACCGCATAGTGCGAGCCGATGCAGAGTGGCGCGCCGCCGCCGGTATGGCCGCACTGCAAGGGGCCGTGGAACATGCCTTCCGGGAACAGGCGGCCGCGCGCCGCCCAGCTTTCGGCGGCGTTGTTGTCGCAGATGCTGGGCGCCGAGACATAGCCGACCGCCGGGTCGGCGAAGGGATAGAGGACTTCGCCGAGATAGGTCGGCGACGGCACATGGTCGGCATCCATCTGCGCGACGAAGTCGTAGTTGTCGTAGCCATAGTGATCGTAGAAGAAGGCGAGGTTGCCTTCCTTGCAGCGCGTCCGGCGCGGCCAGGTCTTGCGGTGGTAGTTCTCGCGGCCGCGCCGCGTCGAGACCTGCACGCCATGCGCATCGCACCAGGCAATCGTCTCCTCGGCCGGGTCCTCGTCGGCCAGCCAGGTGTCGTGCGGGTAATCCTGCGCCAGCATCGCCTCCAGCGTGCGCCGGACCACAGCGAAGGGTTCGGACGGCGCCTTGGTGACCACCATGGCGACGCGCGAGCGCTTCGGAATGCGATGCAGCCTGGAGGATTTGCGCGAGGCATGGACGTTGAGCAGGAAATACATCGGCATCAGCGTCAGCCAGGCCAGCACGATGGTGGCGAAACCATATGGGCCGATATGCTCGATATGTTCGGGCCGCAGCCACCAGGACCAGAAGAAGCCCAGCGTGACAAACCAGAAAGCGAGGCCAAGCCGCAGGATCGATTGTTGCCGGGAAGACAGAACCGGCACGAGATAGGGCCCCTTGGGGCCGGCGCCAGGACGAGCCCCGGCGGACCGGCTCACAGGCCCCTGTTTGCCGCCGACAAGGCCGGCATCCAACAAAACGCTCATACCCACCGCCGCCGCCTCCTTGTCGCCCTTGCGACCAGGAAGCGTTCACATCCCACGGTAGAATCAGCGCCTCCCGATGGAGAGTCAACAGAATTAAAGCTTTGGTTAACCATGCTGCTTGAGAACTGGTTAACCTAAGGCCTGGACCTGACGGCTCTTTGCGAGACGCGGCGCGCGGGTCCGAGGGTCTTCCGACAAACGCGAAGCCTGGCTGCCGGCGCCTCTTTGCAACCGCCGCGTTAACCATATCGGCTACTATAGGGTTAAGTAACGGTTAATTGCGCTTGACTCTTGGCAGGCATAGGATCTTATATCAGAAAGGGTTAATATCGTAACGTTGACGCGAATTTATGAGTATCGCGGCGACGCTCTCCCGGGCTTCTAGTAAAGGCGCCCCGAGGGCAAAATTGATGGACGGCCTCGCGCCAAAGCGCCCCCTGGCCCAGTCGCTCAGACAACCCATGGTTCACGTCGGCTGACGATTGTTCGGGTTTGCGTGCCGGTTTCCCATCGGCACGCTGTGGCGAGCTTCAAAGTCCCGGCTGGGATATCGAAGCTATGGGAGGTCGGGCATGAAATACTCCACAACCACCGCGCTTGTGTCGGCATTCATCGCCGGCGGCAGCCTAGTGCTGCCAGCGGCGGCGGGATCGCCTTCGGGAACGGACCCGATGCAGACGAGTTCCGCCGCGTCGGCATTCGGTTCCTATGATCCCTATGGCGACTTCAGCAACGACAAATCGGCCACCATCGAGGAACTCTTCCTGCCTTGGGAAGACGTCGATCTTTCGACGCTGCCGCTGGCCGACACCTACGCCCTGCAGCGCGGCCGCTCGCTGCTGATCACCATCGAGCCGTGGACCTGGTCGAAGGACTGGCGCATCACGCCGCCCGAGCTGCGCAACGGCATCCTGGGCGGCAAGTACGATGCCAACATGCAGGCGATCTGCAACCTGGTCGGACAGATGAAAAGCCCGGTGACGATCCGCTGGGCGCAGGAGATGGAAGACAGCAATGGCCGCTTCACCTGGGCCAACTGGGCGCCTAAGGATTGGATCGCCGCCTACAAGCGCGAGGTCGACGTCTGCCGCAAGGCGGCGCCCGCGGCGAAATACATGTGGTCGCCCAAGGGATTGGAAGGCCTCGAGAAATACTATCCGGGCGACGACTATGTCGACGTGATCGGCCTGTCGGTGTTCGGCCTGCAGAAGAAGGACAATGACGAGGCTGGCCGCGACCGGACCTTCGCCGAGATGCTGAAGCCCGGCTACGACCGTGTCGCGAAGTTCAACAAGCCTGTGGTCGTGGCCGAGCTCGGCTATGTCGGAAAGCAGGACTATGTGACGAAGTGGGCGCAGGATTCCCGCAAATCCTATGCGGAATTCCCGTCTCTGACCTCGGTCGTCTACTTCAACCAGAAGGAAGTGTGGCCGTGGCTGGGCGGCTATGGGCTGCCCGACTGGCGGGTGACCCAGCACGTCCTGCCGTAAGACCGCAGAGACTATTGCCTGCCCCGGCAAGCCGGGACGGCTCCAGCTTCAGATTCGGGCGTGACAAACTTCAAAGCCATCGCTTTGGAGACGAGTGCAGGCGTGGCGTAAATGAGCCGGGGAGAAGGTCGTGAAACGGGTGTTCTGGAAATTCGTCGGTGCAATGCTTGGCTGCTTCGTTGTTGTCGTCGGCCTGCAGGCCCCTGTGCTGGCCAAGAGCGCGAACAGGATCGCCGATCAGGCGTCGAAGGCCGCCACCGTCTCCGACGAGGCCATCTACCAGCTCTACAAGAACCATTCCTGGCTCTGGGGCAATCATGGCGCCGCCTATTTTGCGGTGGGAAAGCGGCAGTTCAGCGCCTGGTCTACCGAGCATGGCAAGCCGAGCTATGGCGAAGGCATCTGGTTCATGCCCGGCGGCGGCAAACTGTGTTTCCGGGCAAGCTGGCACGGTTCATGGGGCGCAAAGACTTCGCTGAGCTGCTTCGAGCATCGCAAGGCCGGCAAGGTGATCTACCAACGCAAGTCGCCAGATGGCGCGTGGTACGCATTCAAGGATCGCCACGGCAAATCGGACCTGCGCAATGGCGACCATGCCAGGAAGAAGATGAACCGCTTCAAGGCCAAGCTGTAGTCGACACCCGCACGCAAACGCTAGACCTTGGTTTAAAGTCTGTTGGGATTCAGGTCAGGCCGAGCCGAAAATGGTGGTTTCAGAGAACCGGAGCGGAGCGTACTTGAAGTACGTGAGCACCGGAAGCGCAGGAAACCGCCGTTTGCAGGCCGGCCTCACCTGAATCCCAACAGACCTTAAGCGGCTGCGCGCCAGGCGCCGGGCGACAGGCCCTTGATCGTCTTGAACACCCTGGTGAGATGGCTCTGGTCGGCGAAGCCGGTCGCGGCGGCGATTTCGGCCAGCGGCATGTCGGTCTTGATCAGCGCCGACGCCGCACGGATGCGCCGGTCGCGCAGATATTGTCCAGGCGTCATGCCGGCGGCGCGGTGGAAATCGCGGATGACCTGGAAGCGGGTGACGCCGGCCGCGGCAGCCAGCCGAGCGAGATCGAAACCGGCCGAAAGATCGGCAGCGATCAGATCGCCATAGAGGCGGAAGCGCCGCGCCGTCTCGCCGCCGTCCGCGGCGCGATCGCTCGGCCTGCCGTTACCGAATCGACTGACCAGTTCGCGAAGCACCATCAGCATCGCCGCTTCCTGATCGAGCGCTTGCCCGGCGAGGCGATGCGCCTGCATGAAGGCGCGCGCCAGCTCCGGCGCATGCGCGATCCCTTCGCCGAACATCGGCAATCCCGACAGTTCCAGATCATCGGCGATCTCGGCCATCAACGCGGCGTCTGGGTAGCAGGTGCGGTAGGCCCAGCCGGCGGGCGCGCCCTTCTCGCCGTCATGCGGCTCTTCCGGATTGACGATGATGATCGAGCCCGCCGGCGCCAGATGCCGGCGGCGGCCGATGCGTAGCTTCTCGACGCCGGCCACCACGACACCGAACACCCAGGTCGGGTGCGTGTGCAGCGCATAGGCATGGTCGCGGTAGCGGGCGGCAAGCATTTCGAGGCCGCCGAGGCCCTCATGCCGCGTCAGCTTTGCTGCCTCGCGTTCCCTTTGCTCGCTGGCGTCGCTCATGCCGCAAGCCTTCTTCAAACCGCCCTGCCCGTCAATCCCGTTCAAGACGCGAGCCGATGGCATTGGCTAGATCGTCGCATTCGAACGGAGATATGACGATGCGGGAAAACGACAAAGTGGAAGCGATCGTGCCCGAGGTGGTCGGCTGGCGGCAGGCGATCCACGCCAATCCAGAGCTCGGCTTCGCCGAACATGAGACGGCGGCTTTCGTCGCGGCGAAGCTCAAGGAGTTCGGCCTCACCGTCCACACCGATGTCAGCGCGACGGCCGTGGTCGGAACGCTGACGAAAGGCGCGAGCGGCAGAGCGATCGCGCTGCGCGCCGAGCTCGACGCGCTGCCGATCAAGGAAGCAGCCAATGTCGCCTACGCTTCGCGCAAGGACGGCATCATGCATGCCTGCGGCCATGACGGCCATACCGCCATGCTGCTCGGCGCGGCCAGGCTGCTCGCCGAGAGCGAGAGCTTCGACGGCACGGTGGTGTTCGTCTTCCAGCCGGCCGAGGAGGTGCTGGGCGGCGGCAAGAAGATGATCGAGGACGGGCTGCTGCGACGCTTTCCGGTCGAGCAGGTGTTTGCCGTGCACAACTGGCCGGGTTTCCCCGAAGGCCATATCGGCATGCGCGCCGGGCCGCAAATGGCGGCGGTCGACGATTTCGAGATCGTCTTTCGCGGCAGCGGCTGCCATGCGGCGATGCCGCATCTGGGCGATGACCCGCTGCTCGCAGCGGCGAGCTTCGTCACCGCGATCCAGCGGCTGGTTTCGCGCAGCGTCGATGCGCTGTCGCCGGCCGTGCTGTCGGTGACACAGATCCATGGCGGCCGCTTCAACAATTTCGTGCCGGGCGAGGTGAAGGTCGAAGGCACCTGCCGCTTCTACGACCCCGCGCTCTCCGACCATTGCTCGGCCGAGATCGAGCGCGTGGCGCAGGCTTGCGCCGCCATGCACGGCGCCAGCGCCGAGCTGACCTACAAGCGCGGCTATCCGCCGGTGGTCAACCCGGCCGCCGGCGCGGCGCTTGCCGCCTTGGCCGGCGCGGATACGGTCGGTGCCGAGCGTGTCGCGACCGACTTCCAACCGAGCATGGGCTGCGAGGATTTTGCCTTCCTGCTGCAAGGCGTCGGCGACGGCGCTTATGTGTGGATCGGCGCCGGCGATGTCGGCCTGGGCGCCGGCCTGCATGGCGACCGCTTCGTCTTCAACGACGCCATCGTGCCGATCGGCATCCGCTTCTTCCTCAACATCGTCCAGCGCGCGCTGCCTGTCGGCGGGAAGTAGCGCAATTCCAGGAAAAGTGCATTGCGGTTTTCCGTCCGGAATTGCGCAAAAACAAATACTTAAGATTGCCAAGCAGGAGAGTTTCGCGCAACGGTTCGAGCGACCGAAACAATCGCGAGATTTGATGCCGGGGGCTGACCAAACCGTGCTGATCACCGGAGCGCGCGCGCCGGTGGCGCTGCATCTGGCGCGGTTGCTCGACGGCGCCGGCCGCCGGGTGATCCTGGCCGACAGCCCTGCCCGGCCGATCGCCGCCGTGAGCAAGGCCTGCGCGCGTTACCATCGCCTGCCGCCGCCGCGCTTCGAGCCGGAGGCCTATGCCGAGGCGGTCGAGGCGCTGGTCCGCGCGGAAGGCATCGGCCTTGTCATCCCGACCTGCGAGGAGGTGTTTTATCTCGCGCTGACCTGGCGCGGCCGGGCGATGCCGGCCCAGTTGCTCGCGCCCGGCATCGAGCTTCTGGCAGAAGTCCACAACAAACACGCCTTCATCCGACTGGCCGAGCGCCTCGGGCTGGCGGTGCCGGAGACAACGCTCCTCAGCTCGCGCGACGATCTCGAAGCGGTACGCGGCCGCTCGCGCGAGCTGGTGTTCAAGCCGGTCTGGTCGCGCTTCGCCAGCCATGTGCTGCTGCGCCCGACGCCGGATTTTCTCGACACCATCATCCCCTCACCCGCCATGCCCTGGGTGGCGCAGCGTTTCATCGACGGCGACGAGATCAGCGCCTATGCGGTGGCGCGCGATGGTCGGCTCAAGGCGCTGGCGCTCTACCGTTCGCTCTACCGCGCCGGCAAGGGCGCCGGCATCTTCTTCGAGCGGGTCGAGGATCAGGCAGCGCGCGAGCTGGTCGAGCGCATCGTCGCCGGCACATCATGGACCGGGCAGATTTCCTTCGACCTGATGCGCGAGGCGAGCGGCCGCGTGCTGCCGCTGGAATGCAATCCGCGCGCCGTGAGCGGCCTGCATTTTTTTCGCGACGCGGCGCGGTTTGCCGATGCGGTGCTTGGGGACGGACCGGAGGTCGCGCCGGACGTCGCAGCGCCGCAAACCGTGCGGCTGGCGATGTGGATCTACGGATTGCCGGCCGCGTTGCGCTCAGGCGGCCTCGGACGCTTCCGGAAGGCCATGCGCGAGGGCCAGGAACTGCTCGACTGGCCGGGCGACCCCGCGCCTGTGAAGGCGCAGTGGCCGGCGCTGGCGGAGATCGCCGGAGTGGCCAGGCGCCAAGGGATCAGCCTGCAGGCGGCGTCGACGCGGGACATCGAGTGGAATGGGCCGGATCAGTTGGCTTGACTCGTCATGCCCTCGGCGCATCAGAACCGATCGGCTTCGCTGAAAGCTGCAGACCTAGAGCTCGGGTGACGCCCAGCAGCGTGCTAAGGCGCGGGTCGCCCTTTTCACTCAGCGCTTTGTAAAGTGCTTCCCTGGTAACGCCTGCTTCCTTCGCCACAGCAGTCATGCCGATAGAGCGCGCCACATCGCCTAGAGCGTGCGTAATAAGTGCAGGATCACCGTCCTCAAAGGCAGCCTCGATATAGGCCAGACGATCTTCTGGCGTTTTCAGATGGTCGAGAATATCGAAGCGAGTGGTTTCGAGAGGCATTGTCATATCTCCTTTGCCATCAGTTTCGCTTTGACGATGTCGCGCTTCTGGCTGGACTTGTCGCCGCCGCAAAGAAGAATGATCACGGCGTTCCCGACCTTAGCAAAGTAAATTCGGTAGCCCGGACCATGGTCGATGCGCAGCTCGCCGATACCGTCGAAGTATTTGGCATCACCAATGTTGCCGATCTCGACACGGCGAATGCGAGCGACGATACGCATGCGTGCCGCCGTGTCGCGCAGGCCGCCGAGCCATTTGGTGAAATCGGCGGTCTGCCGAACCTCGATCATTTGTGAACTATAATTCACGAAAACAAACAAATCAAGCTGTGTAAACTATAATTCACAACTCGATCTGATACACCCTCGGCTCACCCGCCGCAGGCGGCATTTTCCCTTCCATGATGGCCGCGATGTCGCGGCGCAGGAAATCGAGCGGGCCGATCACCGGCAGCGCCGGCGGCGCGAAACGGGCGTTGTCGCTTGCTGATTTCAGCACGCAGCGGTCCTGATGCAGCGCGATGGTGAAGAGCGGCTTGAAGGCGAGCGCCTTGAGTTCGCCGAGCGGACCCTGGCGGCGGCCGATCAGCCAGCCGACGCCCTCGACGGTGCGCTCGTCCGCCTGGCGCAGATGGAAGGTGGTGGCAAGCACCAGCCCGTCCTTGCCCCAATATTCGAGCTCGGCGATGCCGGGATAGCGGAAGCGGCCGATGGTTTTCACCCGCTCGCCTTCCAGCAGCCGGCTGATCAGCCCTTGCTGACGATCCTCGCCGGTGTAAGTCGCCTCCACCCAGCCGTCGCCGCCCGTCACCTCGACTTGCACCCGATGGCGCTTCGAGGTCAGACCGCGCAGCAGGCCCTTGTGCGTGAAGTGGGTGTGGGTGGCATCGAGAATATTCTCGGCGACATCGATGACCGTCGACTGCGTCGATGAGCGCACCCGCCGCACGATGATGTCCTTGCCCTGCATGCAATGGAGGTAGGGCTCGGCCCCTGGCGCGCCGGACGAGACGAAGACGACGCCGTCGCGCTCGATCGCCGCGTAGCGCCGGACCCGGTAATGCGGCATGGCGCCGACATGGCCGGGAATGGCGGTGCAGCGGCCTTCGCCGTCATAGCGCCAGCCATGATAGGGGCATTCGAGCTCGCCGCCGACCACCTTGCCGGTCGACAGCTCGACCAGCCGATGCGGGCAGCGATCGAACAGGGCGGCAATGCCCTGCGCCGAACGAAACAGCGCAACAGGCGCGCCGTCGAACAGGATGCGCTTCGGCCGCTTGCCGATGTCGGCCGAGAGCGCCACCGCCTGCCAGTGATCCTTCGCATGATCCCGACGCTCGCTCACAATTCGAACCTCCTGAGCAGGGGTACGCCGACCTTGGCCAATACGGTCTCCATGATCCGGATCGCAATTCGCCGCCGAAGCGGAAGATGCTTGGCAAAGACGGCGATGTATTCGATCGCGGCGACCGCGCCGCGCAGGCGTTTGAAGCCTGCGGCGCCGGCGCTCATGTTGAAGAATAGTCCGCGCGCGCTGGCATGGTCCTGCCCGATCGCCATCACCATGCGATAAAGCCCCTCGCCGAGCGGCAGGCTGGTGTCGTAGCCGACGATGGGCTGGGTGAGCGTGCCGCCATTTTCGAACAGGCCGGTGACCGCGACCAGCTCGCCGCCCGGGCGGCGCAGGCCGGCAAGGCTGATGATGCCGCGCCGGTGCATCTCGGCGATGTAGCGCGCCGTATAATGCGGATTGAGCGGCGTGTATTTCTCCAGATAGAGCATGTTGTAGAGCTGCTCGGCGCGCGCATAGTCGGCCTCGGTGAAACCGGCGTCGCCGATCCGCTCGAAGGGCGTGGCGCCGAGCTGCTTGCGGTCGCGTTTCAAATTCTTCGTCATGGCGGGCGCGGCGCTGCGATCGGCGAAGAGGTAGATCTGCCGCGCCGCCAGCATTCGAAAACCTTCCGCCTTCAGCGCGTCGATGCTCGCCGGATCGGCGATCTCGTTCAGCGAGCGGATGACGATGGCGCGATCGGGAAAGCGCGCGACCAGCGCCGATCTGAGTGCGGCAACGGTTTGCTGGTCGAGCAGCGGAACCGGATTGGTGGAATAAAGCCAGTTATTGACCTGCACCTGATGGTCGAGGCCGCTTGCCCTAACCAGCGGCGCGCAAGCGCCGATCAGGGCCGTGAGCGCGCGGCGCAGCAGCGGGTGGGCCGCGAAGTTGCGCGTCTCGTCGATAGCATAGTCGATATAGGCGCTGGATGGACAGCAGATGTAGCAATTCGGCGTCTCACGCGCATCGTTGAGCGTCAGTGGGAAGGTTCGGCCGGCGGCCTCAAAAGTTTCGACCTTGGTCGTCAGGTTGGCGACGAGGTCGCTGACCAGCATCTCGTTGAACAGCCGGACGAAAGCCTCGACCTTGGCCGGATTGTTTTCGACCTGGTCGGCCTGCTGGATTGGCTTTTCCACAGTGGCCGCGCGGCTCATGCAGCTTGCCCCAACCGGCATTCGACGCGACGCAGCTTGCGGCTTGTTTCCAGCGGCAACGAAGTGCGGACGAGATCGACCGTCGCGTTGGCATTTCGGGCTTCCAGCAGCGTGCGCACCGCCCGATGCGCGGCCGCCGCTGCCTCGTCGGCAAGGCCGGGCGGAAGCCTGAGCTCAATTCTGTCCGGCGCAATCTGCACGAGCCGAAAATCGTCGATACGACGGTCGGCCTTGAGCACGGCGTTGCGCAGCACGTCCGGCGTGACGAGGATCGGTCCGTTCGACGAGACAAGCCGGAAGACATCGTCCATGCGGCCGACGATCTCGTCCACGCAACGTAGCGGCGAGCCGCAGCGGCAAGGCCGATCGGAAAGCCGCAGCAGGTCGTTCATGCGGTAGCGCGCCATGATTTGCGTGCGGCGGCTGAAAGTAGTGACCAGCGGCGTGACAAGCCCTTCGCCCGCCGGCTCGAATTCGAAGAACACCGAGTCCTCGGCAAGGTGCAGGCCGCCTTGCCGGCAGGTGACCGCGAACAGCCCTTCCGTTGCCATGTAAATCTGGTCGAGCGGCAGCGTGAAGAAATCTTCGATCACCGGCCGGTCGACCGGGTCGAGCGTCTCGGCGGCCGAGAAGATGCGCTTCGGCGTGACGCGGAAACCTTCGGTCGCGAAATGCCGCAGAATCTTCGGCGGCGCGATGATGACCGTCGGCTCGAAGGCTTCCAATGCCCCGCGCCAGCGTTCTGGCCCGAGCGTCAAGTCGAAGAAGGCGAGCTTGATCAGCCGCGACTTGCGGGCGCTGTCGTAGAGCCCGGTGTTCTGCGGCAGGATGACGGCGACGCGCATGCCGCGCCAGAGAAGATCGGGCGCCGCCTTGGCGAGGATCGTGCCCAGCCAGCGGTATTTTTCCGCTTCGGAGATCACGAACAGGCCGCGATTGCCGGACGTGCCCGTGCTGGCGCCGACCGTGAGCGAACCGGCGCGGCCGTCGCGCGCCAGCGCCGCCCAGGCCTCGCTGGCGGTCAGGCCGTGGATGTTGAAATCCTCGAAGCGCGCCATCAGCAGCGCCTTGTCGGTGGCCGGCAGATCGGCGAGACGGGCCGGCGTCTTGCCGTAAAACGGCACGCGCGGCAGGTCGCGGTCGAGGAAGCGGCGCAAGGCGGCCGCCTGCCAGCGCTCGAAGTCGGCGCGGCTCTTGCGCGAGACCCAGCGCGTCAGTGCGAAGGAACCGACCGCTTCCGCGAGAGCGTTCATGCCGCCTCCGGATCGCTCGACGAGAGATCGTAGGACGTCGGCGCCGGGTCATGGCAGAGCATCACCTCGCCGCCAGCGGCGAGGAAGCGGCGGAGCACGGCGCTGGTCGGCTCTATCGCCGCGGCATCCTCGGCGATCAGCGTTGCCGGGAAGCCGGGCGCGCGGCTTTCGGTCAAGGCGGCGAGCAGCCATTGCACGTCGACGGCGTAGAGCAGCGGCCGCTCGAGGCTGGCGAACAGCAGGCCGAACTGGCCGTCGGCATGGCCAGGAAGATCGACCGCGATCACGCTGCCGTCGCCGAAAAGGTCCGCGCCGCCGGGGATGCCGTCACGCGCGTCGACGCCCGGCTTGAAGGACAGGCCGTCCAACCGCGTTTCGAAATCCGGCGGAAAGAGCTCGGTGAAGACGCCGTGGCGCGAGTTCTGTCGCGGCGTGCGTGCCTTGACCCGCGCCCAGGCCGCGTCGCTGGCGATGAAGCGCGCCTTGGGGAACAGCGACAGGCCGGAAATGTGATCGGCGTGGAAATGGGTGACGACGACGGTGCGGATGTCATCGGGCGACAGGCCGAAGCGCTTCAGCACCGGCAAGACCTGTTCGGCGGCGTTAAGCTCGGGTTTCAGCAGCGCGCCGTAGAGACGCAGCATCCGGCCGCGACGCCCGCCGGTGAGAGCCTCCGGCGTGTAGCCCGTGTCGACCAGCATCGGACCGGCGACGGGATGAAAGATCAGCCCGTAACGGACGCGCAGCCGCACGCTCCGCCACGACCCACCGCGCAGGATCAGCCGCTCGGCGGCGCTGACCCAGGCGCTGTTGGCGAAGACGATCTTCATAGCGTGGCCCTGCCGGCGAAGGTGCGGTCGAGCCCTTGCTCGAACGAAACCTTTGGCGCCCAGCCAAGCAGGCGTCTGGCCTTGGAAAGGTCGAGGCTCTGGGCATAGGCGAAGAGGCCGAGCCCGTAGCGGGTGACCGGCGGTTCGGGCCGGCCGGGCAGCCTGAGCGCCACCGCCTCCATCAAGCCGGCCGCCAGCATGGCAGGCATGAGCGGCATCGGCCGCCAGCGCGCCCCGATCCCGGCGCGGACGCAAGCCTCGTCGGCGATGCGGCGCACCGGCAGCACCTCGCCGCCGGAGATGTTGAAAATCCGGCCTTCGGCTTGCTTGGGTGCCGCGAGCGCCGCCATGACCGCATCGACGACGTCGTCGACATGGGTGAGGTCGATTGCCGCCCGGCCGCCGCGAAACAGCGGCAGCGGCCGGCTCTTCGCCGCCTTGATCAGGCGCGGCAGCAGCGCGCGGTCACCGGCGCCGTAAATGCCGCGCGGCCGCAGCACGACGGGGTGGACCGCAGGCGCGGCAAGCACGAGCTCCTCCGCCGCGCGTTTGGTGCGGGCGTAGTGGTTGACGGGTTCCGGCAAAGCCGCGTCCTCAACAAGATCGAGCTGGTCGCGAAAGGCAAAGCAGACGGACGGGCTGGAGATGTGGACGAAACGGCCGACGCCTTGCCGCGTCGCGAAGTCGAGGAGGTTCCGCGTCGCCGCGACATTGGCCGCCACGAAATCCTGCAACCGGCCGAAGGGTGCCGAGAGCGCGGCGCAATGGATGATCCGCTCAACCCTGTCAAGCCGCGGATCGCGCGCGCCGTCGAGCTGCCGCGCAAGATCATGGCGGATGATGCGATGGCCGGCGGCCTCCAGCGCGGCGCAGCGTGCCGCATCGCGGCCGAGCCCGAGCGCCAGCGTACCGGATGCAGCCAGCCGCCGGAGCACATGAGAGCCCAAGAAACCGCTGGCGCCGGTGACGAGCACGACCATGGTCAGGCTTCCAGCGCCATGCCGCCGAACGACACGCCGGCCGACGTGCCGAGGAAGAGCAACTTCGTGCCCGGCGTCACGCGCCCCTCGCGGCGTGCGACATCGAGCGCGAAGGGGATGGAGGCGGCGATCTGGTTGCCGAAGCGGGCGGCAATATCGACCAGTCTTTCCGGAGGGAAACCGGTCTGGCGCGCCATGTGCGCGAGCGCGAACGGGCTCGCCTGATGCGGCACGACGAGATCGACGTCGTCATGCCGCCAGCCGGCACGCTCCAGCAGCGCCGAGACGAAGCCGTTGAAATGGCGCGACGTCAGGCGGAACAGCTCCTTGCCGTCCATATGGAACAGGCTATGGCGGGCAAATTCTTCCGGATCTCTGTGGAAGTCGAAGCGCGTGCCGCCGGAGCCGATGCCGCAGGCCTCCCAGGCGGACGGATAGGTGCGCATCAGGCTCGCCGCCAGCCTGCCCTCGCCGGGCTCGGCCTTGCGCAGCACGGCCGCCGCCGCGCCGTCGCCGAAGAGTGCTGCGACCTCCGGCGCGTCCCGCCAAGGCAAAGCACGCGAGGCGACCTCCGAGGAAAACACCAGCGCAGTCTCGCATTGGCCGGCCTCGATCATGCGGCCGACCGTCTCGAAAGCGGTGAGGAAGCTCAGGCAGGTGCTGTTGACGTCGAAGGCGGCGGCCGCCCCGCCGGCGAGGCCGAGGCGCTGCATGACCAGAGGCGCCGTCGCCGGCAGCGGCTGGTAGGGCACGGCGCAGCCGCCAATGATCAGATCGACATCGCTTGGACCGAGCCCGGCGTCGTCCAGCGCAAGACGCGCGGCGGCGCAGGCGAGATCGATCTGCGATTCGGCCGCGCAGACATAGCGTTCGACGACGCCGGTCACGGTTTCCAGCGCGCCCTCGCCAAGGCCGAGCCGCTCTTCCAGCGTCCGCGTGGTGACCCGCTCAGCCGGTACCGACCTGCCGGTTCCGACGACCTTGATCCGCATTCCCCCCTCGCCGCATAACCTTGGCCCTTCTAGCGCAAAATGCGGTTCGAGGCGACGACCATGACGGTGCCAGAGCGACCACGTTTGATCGCTGACATTCTGCGATAAGTATACGACGTTGCAGGGGGTGAGGCATGGCCAATTCTTTTTCTCGCTTTATTTCTTCTGTCTTTGGGAATTCTGTTTCGAAGCCAAATGCGGACGTTGTCAGAAGCCCATGGCCAGACAGTCTCCAGTATCTGTTTATCGAGCCGTCAAAGAAGGATGTCTGGGAAGCGCTGGACGGGTGGAAGTGGGTTGGGTTTGATGGCTTGGAGCCGGCCGCAGTTTCCTCATTTGGCGACATTTTCTTCCGTGCTCCCGATGGTTCCGTCAAATTGCTCGACATGATCGGAGGCCGATTGACCCAAGTCTCGAAAACGTGGCCGGAGCTTACAACCCAGTTCGCCGATCCTGATCGTCGCGACGAACTGTTGCTGGCTGGATTAGCGGCGGCGGCACGAAAGAAGGGATTGGTCTTGGCGGACGGCGAATGTTACGACTTCGAAACGCCACCCGTACTCGGTGGCGAAATGTCCGCTAAGCAAATCGACAAGACTCTCTTCGTGGTCAAAGTGCACATAGCCGGCCAGATTCACCGGCAAGTAAAAGACCTCCCGCACGGTACGAAGATCAACAAAGTGACGATCGGCGATCGCTAATCGACACCTGTGGTCTCGGCACCGGTAAAGTGATTGGACACAGTTGCCTCGCTATTGGGAACTGCGCCCAGGAAGCCCAGCACCGCCTCCACGAACTCCGCCGGGCACTCGACATTGAGCAGATGAACGCCCGGGAGCAGCACGAGCTCGGCGCCGGGGATTGCCGCCGCGATCGCCTCGCTGTGGCTGGCGAGCGTCACCTTGTCGTCGACACCGCCAATCACCAGGGTCGGTGCAGTGATCAGAGAAATCGGGCGGCGCAGGTCGGCGTCGCGCACGGCAGCGAAGCATCCGGCAAGTCCTTGCGGCGACATGGCCAGGATCGAGGCGTGGAAGTCCTCGACCGTTTTGCTCGGCCCTGCAAGCATCGAGGCCGGGAACCAGTTGCGCATGAACATGTCCGCCGTGGCCGACAGGTCGCTGGCTGAAAGCACGTTGCGGATCTGCTCGTCGAAATAGGACGCGGGTCCCAGATGCGGCGAGGTGTTCGAGAGGATCAGGCGCTCGATGCGTTCCGGCGCATGGATGCCCAGCCACTGGCCGACGAAGCCGCCGAGCGACAGGCCGAGGAAATGCACGCGGGCGAGCCCGAGGAAATCGAGCAGTTCGAGCACGTCGCGGCCCAGCCGGTCGAGCGAATAGGCGCCCGCCGGCGCGTCGGAACCGCCATGGCCGCGAAAATCGTAGCGCAGCACCCGGAAGGATTTGGCGAGCTCTGCAACCTGGCCATCCCACATGTGGAAAGTCGTGGCGATGGAATTGGACAACACAAGCACCGGCCGGTCTTCCGGGCCGTCGAACCTGTAGGCGATGCGGGCGCCGTCGCCCGCCGTGAAATGAAGCGTTCCGGTCATTTTGGTCCTCATCTTGATCAGGCGGGAGGTCGTCCCGCGTCGTTTCGATGAGGACGTTAGGTCTGGTTACTATCGAAGAAAATTACTATGATTGGACAATCTCTGTAGGATGTTGCGACAATGCACGATTTGAAGCTCCACGATCTGAGGTGCTTCGACGCTGTGGCGAGCGAGGGCAGTTTTCAGGCCGCCGCGCTTGTCCTGAGCCGGACGCATCCTTCCGTCTTCGCGGCCGTCGCGCGGCTGGAAGAGCAGCTCGGCCTCGCCCTGCTCGACCGCAGCGGCTATCGGGTGAGCCTCACAGATGAAGGCCGGCAGTTCCATGCCCGCGCCAAGCTGGCGCTGCGAGAGCTGGAGCATCTCCAGAGCTACGCAGGCCAGTTGGCGAGCGGCGAGGAAACCGTCTTGCGCGTCGTCATGGGCGACGTCTGCCCGAGGCCTAGAATACTCGGCCTGCTCAGCGGCTTCTTCGCCGAACGGCCCCGCACCCGCCTGCACCTGGAATACGAGGCGATCAGCGGGCCGATCGAACGGCTGATGGACGCCGAGGCCGATCTCGTCTTCCATCGCGCCAATCCGTCCGATCCGCGTCTCGAGCGGATCGAGCTCTGCGAGGTGGCCTTCGTGCCGGTGGTGGCGCCCGGATTCCTGCCCTTTCAACACACGCGCGAGATCACGCCGGAGACGATGCGGCCCTTCACCCAATGCGTGATACGCGACACCGCGCGGCGTCCGTCGACGGAGAATTTCTTCGTCCTCGGCGGCGCGCATTCCTGCTCGGTGCCGGACCATATGATGAAGAAGGAGCTGATCCTTCACGGCCTTGCCTGGGGCCATCTGCCGGAATGGTTGATCGAGGACGAGCTTCGCGACGGACGGCTGATCTCCATCGCCGGCAGGCATATCCCCGGCCGCACCGAAACCGTTGCGGCAGTGCGGCGCCGCGACCGGCCGCATGGGCCGGTGGCCGAGGCGCTGTGGCTTTATTTGCAGGCGCAGGGACGCGACCAAGCCCTAGAGGATCGGGGCAGCGTTCCCTAAGCCTTGCGCTCCCAGCGCCGGTCAGGCGTCTGCTGCCAGTAAGTGACGGCGTGGCCGGCCTCCTTCATCGTCTTCCAGTGGGCGCGAGCGCCTTCGAGCTGCGCGGCGTCATGGCCGTCGAACAGGAAGACCGCCCGCTCGTAGCCGGAGAGCTCGGGCGGGGCCGCGCCATCGACGAGGAAACGGATCTGCGCGGCGTTCGGATTGCCCTCCCCCGTGGTGAGCAGGACCGGCTGCTCGGCCGGATAGGCCTCGCGGTCGGTGGCATGCGCCAGGAAGGAATCGTCGCGAAAGGTCCACAGATGCTGGTCGAGCGCGTCGCGCCGCTCCTCGGTTCCGGTCTGCACGACGGCGCGCCAGCCGCGCTCGACGCTGCGCTCGAGCAGGCCCGGCAGCGCCTCCTCGAGCGTCGATTCGGTCAGGTGGTAGAACAGGATTTCGGCCATCCCGAAGCCTATGCTTCGTAGTGGTCGCGCACCAGCCTGTCGAGCAGCCGCACACCGAAGCCCGAACCCCAGGACTGGTTGATCTCGTTGGCCGGCGCACCCATCGCGGTGCCGGCGATGTCGAGATGGGCCCAGGGCGTGTCCTTGACGAAACGCTGCAGGAACTGCGCGGCGATGATGGCGCCGCCATAGCGGCCGCCGATGTTCTTCATGTCGGCGTTCTTGGAATCGATCAGCTTGTCGTATTCGGCGCCGAGCGGCATGCGCCACAGCCGCTCCTGCGTCGCCTGACCAGCGTCGGTCAGGCGGCCCGCCAGCTCGTCATTGTTGGAGAACAGGCCGGCATAATGCTGGCCGAGCGCGACCATGATGGCGCCGGTCAGCGTCGCCAGATTGATCATGAATTTCGGCTTGAAGCGGTCGTTGGCGTACCAGAGCGCATCGGCGAGCACCAGGCGGCCTTCGGCGTCGGTGTTGAGCACCTCGATCGTCTGGCCCGACATCGAGGTGACGATGTCGCCCGGGCGCTGGGCGTGGCCGTCGACCGCGTTCTCGACCAGGCCGATGACGCCGACGACATTGGCCTTGGCCTTGCGCGCGGCCAGCGCATGGATCAGTCCGGTGACGGCGGCGGCGCCGCCCATGTCGCCCTTCATGTCCTCCATGCCCGAGGCCGGCTTCATCGAATTGCCGCCGGTGTCGAAGGTGACGCCCTTGCCGATGAAGGCGACCGGCGCCTCCTTGGCCTTGCCGCCCTTCCATTGCATGACGGCGATGCGGGCGCCGCGCGGCGAGCCTTGCGCGACGCCAAGCAGCGAGCCCATGCCGAGCTTCTTCATTTCCTTCTCGGTGAGGATCTCGACCTCGACGCCGAGGGCTTCCAGTTGCTTTGCGCGTGCTGCGAACTCGACCGGCCCGAGCGCATTGGCCGGCTCGTTGACGAGGTCGCGGGCCAAAAGCACGCCGCCGATCACCGCTTCTTCCTCGGCGAAGGCCTTTTTTGCGGCGGACGGGTCGGCGCAGTGGATGGTTATCTTGGCGGGCTTCGCCGCCTCGGCCTTTTTGGCTTCAGGCTGGCCGTTTTCCCTCTCTTTCCGGGTCTTGTATTTGTCGAATCCGTAGCTGCGCAGAAGAATCCCGGCGGCGAGGTTCGCCGCCTGCCTGCCCTCCGGCTCTAGCTCTGGCAGGTCGAGGATCACGGCGACCTCGGTCGCCTTGCGCAGCGCGGCGGCGACGGCGCCGCCGAGCTTCAGCCAGGCATAGTCGTCGAGGCTCGCAACCTTGCCGGCGCCGATCGCCACCAGCCGGTCGACCGACGTCCCTTCCGGCGCCAGCACCTCGGCCGAACTGGCGAACTTGCCGGAGAAATCGGCGACCGGAAACGCGCGCGCCAATGCGCCGGCCGGGTCGCAGGCCTTCGCGGCATCGCCAAGGCCGCCGCCGTCGGCCGCGAGCACGAAGACGCTGCCCTTTTTGGGCGCGGCGAATTTGGCGAAGGCAATCGAAGGTCTCGAAGTCATCAGATCCTGCTTTCGGGGTGAGGCGCCGCGAACCGGCTTTCAAGCGTGCGCGACATTTGGTCGTTTTCGGGCATTTGGCAAGACTTTGGCCGAAATCGCTGTCTATATCGGCGCCGAAATCAACGAAGGATTCGTCGCGGCACGGCCTAAGCTTCCTGCCGCAACCTATTGTTAACCATCAATGTTTTGCATTTCTTATCGATTGACGCGGAGACTCCGCCGCGCCGGGGCGCGTGGCATGGGGGCGACGAACCATATGAGCCGCTTGTGGACCCGGTTGTACAGGCGCCGGCGGATGACTACCTTGTCGGCGGGCATGATGCCGTTCGGCACAATCGAGAAAAGCCTTCATGAAGGTCGTTGAACGCTACATCATGCGTCGCACCGCCGCGATGTTCCTGGCGGCGCTGGTCTGGACGCTGGCGATCGTGTGGACGACGCAGGTGCTCGCCAAGATCGACCTCGTTACCGACAGCGGCCAGTCGGCGCTGACCTTCTTCGAAGTCGCGGCCCTGATCATCCCCTCGATCGTTCCGATCGTGGTGCCGTTCGCGCTGGTGGTCGCGGTGGCGCAGACGCTGAGCGCCATGAACACGGATTCGGAACTGGCGGTGATCAACGCCGCGGGCGCCTCGCGCTGGACGATCGCGCGACCGATCCTTCTGCTCGCGCTGGCGGCCAGCGTCTTCTCCTTCGCCGTCGACAATGGCGTCGATCCCTATGCCAGGCAGAAGAACCGGCAGCTGGTGGCGGCCTCGCGCGCCGACCTTCTGTCGCTGATCATCCAGGAAGGCACGTTCCGCAAGATCGACGAAGGCCTGTTCCTGCAGATCGGCGAACGGCTGCCCGACAACAAGCTCGGCGGCATCTTCGTCGCCGATTCGCGCGAGGAAGGCGCCAACCTCACCTATTACGCCAAGACCGGCAGCATCGTCGAAAAGGGCGACGAGAAGGTGCTGATGATGAATGACGGCGTCATCAACCGCAAATCGGTGACCGGCGACCTCTCCGTCATCCGCTTCACTTCCTACGCCTTCGACCTGTCGGCCTTCATGTCGGCCGCGAACGAGATCACGCTGCTGCCCAAGGACCGGACGACGCCATACCTGCTCAGCCCGGACCCCAACGACAAGATGTACCAGCGCAATCCGGGCAGCTACACGGCAGAGGTCAACCAGCGCTTCTCCGAATGGTCCTATTCGCTGGTGTTCGCGCTGATCGCGCTTGCCGTGGCGGGCGACGCGCGCTCGCACCGCGAGGCGCGCATCCATCCGCTGATCACGGCGATCGCCATCGCCCTTTTCGTGCGCTGGCTCGGTTTCTTCGCCGCGGGCAAGGCTGACAAGGTCTGGTATTACGCCTATATGGTCTACGGCGTGCCGATCGTGGCGTCGGCGATCTCGGTCTGGTTCATCGTCTCCTCGCGCAGCATGGAACTGCCCACCGCCTGGGCCGACTGGATGACGAATCTGGCCGGCCGCGCCGCCGAGGGCTGGACCGCGCTCAAGCTGTGGCTCGCCCGCCGCGGCACCTCCGGCCAGGGAGCCTGACGATGGGCTGGACGCTCGGCCGCTATTTCTTCTTTCGCTATGTGACGATCACCATCTGGTTCTTTCTCGGCCTGCTGGCGCTGGTGTTCCTGATCGACTTCACCGAGCTTTCGGGCCGCACGACCGGACTGCCGGGCTTCACCTACGGCACCGCCTTCGCCATTTCGGCACTGAGGATGCCGATGATCATGCTGCAGACGGTGCCGTTCGTCGGGCTGTTCTCGGCGATGGCGACGCTGGTGTCGCTCAACCGCCGCTACGAGTTGGTCATCGCACGCTCGGCCGGCGTTTCGGCCTGGCAGTTCCTGTTCCCGTGCTGCGTCGGCGCGCTGATGTTCGGCGTGATTTCCGTCGGCGTGCTCAATCCGATCGCCGCGCATGGGTTCTCCTGGTCCGAGCAGATGGAAAACCAGCTCAGGGCCGGCAAGTCGAACGCCGTCCCGGAGGATACGACGCCATGGCTGAGGCAAAAGACCAGCTCCGGCGACACCATCATCGGCGCCCGCGCCATCCTCAACCAGGGGCTGGAGATGGCTGACGCGGTGTTCTTCGTCCTCGACCAGAAGGGCAGCATCGTCGAGCGCAAGGATGCCGCGCACGCCTTCCTGCGCGACGGCTACTGGGAACTGCAGGACGTCAAGCTGTTCAAGGACGGCAACATCCGTCCCGAGGCTTCCGACCGCGTACCGACCAACCTCAAGCCGGAATTCGTGCAGGAGCGCCTGGCGCGCCCGGAAACCATCCCGTTCTACGAGCTGCCGGCCAAGATCGAGGTTGCCCGCTCCTTCGGCCTCAAGGCAAATGCCTTCGCCATGCAGTTTGATTCGCTGGTGGCGCTGCCGTTCCTCCTCGTCGCCATGACGCTGATTGCGGCAACAGTTTCAATGCGATTTGCGCGAATGGGGCAGTCGGCGACGATGATTCTGGGTGGCGTCCTGGCCGGCTTTCTGCTTTATGTCGTTTCGGTACTGGTCAAGGCATTCGGGGTCGCCGGATTCGTGCCTACAATGGTGGCTGCATGGGTTCCGGTTGTCGTGGCTATGTTCTTCGGGGTGACGTTTCTGCTATACAAGGAAGACGGCTAGTGAGGGAGGCTGGTTTGCGCAGCCATAGTAGGCAGGCCGGTTTGGCACGCCTTTATGGGGCGACCGCCTTGGCATGTCTGTTTGCTTGCGTGGTACCGTCGGTACCGGCGCTGGCGCAGACCATCACGGCAAAGCCTGTTCCCTCCGGCACGCAGATGCTGCTGGCCGCCGATACGCTCGTCTATGACAACGACAAGCACACGGTGACCGCCGTCGGCGGCGTGCAGATCGACTATGGCGGCAACAAGCTCGTCGCCCAGCGCGTGGTGTACAACCGCGATACCAAGCGCCTCGTCGCCAGCGGCGCTGTCGAGCTGATCAACAGCGACGGCACCAAGATCAATTCCGACCATATCGACATCACCGACGACTTCGCCGACGGCTTCGTCAACGCGCTGCGCGTCGAGACGGTCGAGAAGGCTTATTTCGCCGCCGAGAGCGGCGAGCGCATGGGCGGCGTGCTGACGACGTTCCACAACGGCATCTACACCGCCTGCGAACCATGTGAGGACAAGCCGGACTCGGCGCCGACATGGCGCGTCAAGGCGAGAAAGATCATCTGGAACGGCGAGAAGAAGACGGTTCGTTTCGAGAACGCCAATTTCGAGTTCTTCGGCTTCCCGCTCGCCTATCTGCCGGCCTTCGAGATCGCCGACCCGACGGTCAAGCGCAAGAGCGGCTTCCTGATCCCGGGCATCGTCTACAACAACCACCTCGGCGTCGGCGTCAAAGTCCCCTATTATTTCGCGCTCTCGCCGACCTACGACCTGACCGTCACCGGCAGCGGCTATACCAAGCAGGGTTTCCTCGGCGAGGCCGAATGGCGCCAGCGCTTCAACAATGGCCAATACAGCCTGAAGATCGCCGGCATCCAGCAGCAGGATCCCGACGCGTTCATCGCCACGGGCAATCGTTATACCGTCGATTCGGGAGAGCCCAACGATCCCAACAAGTTCCGCGGCATGATGGGCACCAAGGGCCAGTTCGCCATCAACGAGCGCTGGAACTTCGGCTGGGACGTGCTGCTGCAGACCGACAAGAATTTTTCACGCACCTACAACATCGACGGCTACAACGATCTCGTCCACCAGTCGTCGATCTACCTGACGGGCCTGAGCGACCGCAACTATTTCGACGTCAGGGCCATGCGCTTCGAGGTGCAGGAAGACACGCTGTCCAGCGATCCGACGGCGCGCGCGGCCAAGCAGCCCTGGGTGCTGCCGTCGTTCGACTACGCCTATATCCCCGACATGGCGGTGGCCGGCGGCCAGTTGTCGGTCAACGTCAATGCGCGGGTCATCAGCCGCGACCGGCTGGACGCGGTGCTGGCCGATAACGCCGTTCCAACCTCCATCAACAACGTGCGCGGCCTCGAGGGCCAGTCCAGCCGGCTGACCGCGGAGGCCGAGTGGAAGCGCACCTTCACCACCGATGGCGGCCTGCAGCTGACGCCGCTTTTGGCATTCCGCGGCGACGCCGGCTACGTGAACGCCAATTCCGCTTCGCTTGACGCCGTCAACCAGATGGCAGCGAATCTCGGCGAAGACGTCGACATGCGCACCTCGCTCGCCCGCTACATGGCGACCCTCGGCCTGGAGGCGCGCTGGCCGCTCCTGTTCTCGATGCCGAACTCCAGCCATGTCCTGGAGCCGACGGCGCAGGTCTTCGTGCGTCCGAACGAACAATATGTCGGCGGGCTGGCCATTCCGAACGAGGACGCGCAGAGCTTCGTCTTCGACGCCACCACGCTGTTCGAGCGCGACAAGTTCTCAGGTTACGACCGCATCGAGGGCGGCACGCGAGCCAATGTCGGCTTCCGCTACTCGGGCGCCTATGAAAGCGGCTGGGGCACCAACGCCATCTTCGGCCAGTCCTACCAATTGGGCGGCGAGAACTCCTTCGACGCGCCGGACCTCGTCAATGTCGGCGCCTATTCGGGCCTGCAGACCGCGAAATCGGACTATGTCGGCCTTATCGGCTTCAACAGCCCGAGCGGCTTCTCAGGCTCGCTCAGCGGCCGTTTCGACGAGCAGACGTTCGAGGTCAGGCGCGCGGAGATCAAGGCCGCCTATTCCGGCCTGCCGGTCTCGCTCAGCGCCAAATATGCCTTCATCCAGGCGCAGCCGCTCTACGGCTTCACTACCGACCGGCACGAGGTCACGCTCGGCGCCTCGACCCATCTGGCCGAGAACTGGCGGGTCTTCGGCACCGGCACCTACGATCTCGAGCAGAGTGTGCTGGTCAAGGACGGCGTCGGCTTCGCCTACAACGATTCCTGCTTCACCTATGTGATGACGTTCTCGCAGACACGCGATTCGATCACCAAGGAAGTGTCGCAGAATATCGGCTTCAACCTGTCGTTCCGCACGCTCGGCGATTTCGGCACGTCGACCAGCGCCGTCGACACGATCCAGTAAGCGAAGGCAGGCCAGTAAGCGAAGGCAGGCGAGCGTCGCAGCAGAGCGTCGATTTGGCGCGCGTAACGGCTGCAGAGCTTGATTTGGTGCGCATAGCTTCGAAAATGGGACCGATTCTCGGGGACATGCGCCGGCGACATCGTTTCGCCGCATAGGACGGGCAAGGGGTCGACCACATAGCGCATGCGTTCGGAGGACGTGCGGCGCCATCGTGGCGGGCAAGAATTGGGAAGGTGAGATGAGGAAATACCTGTTTTCGGCAGGATTCGCGCTGCTGGTTGCGGCGACCTCGGTTTCGATCACGGCGATGACGCCGCCGGCGTTCGCCAGCCAGATCAAATACATCGTCAACAACATACCGATCACCACCGGCGACATCGCGCACCGCGCCGCATTCTTCAAACTGCAACGCAAGAAAGGCGATGCGGCAAAGGAAATGATCGACCAGACGCTGCGCCTTGCCGAGGCCAAGCGGCTCGGCATCCGCATCACCGACCAGCAGGTCGATGCCGCCTATCAGCGCTTTGCTTCCAACAACAAGATGCCGCTCGCGAAGCTCGACGCGATCATGTCGCAATCGGGCGTCACCAAGGAGCATTTCAAGGAATTCATCCGTGCGCAGATGGCCTGGAACCAGGCGCTCGGGGCGCGCTACCGTTCCGGCGAAGGCGGCTCGGTGACCGAGCAGGACGCGGTCCGCCGCATGCTCGACAAGGGCGGCTCCAAGCCGACCGCCATGGAATACATGCTGCAGCAGGTGATCTTCGTGGTGCCGGCGTCCGAGCGCTCGGCCACGCTCGCCAAGCGCAAGCGCGAGGCCGATGCCATGCGCGCCCGCTTCAACGGCTGCAACACCACGCGCGAATTCGCCAAGGGGCTGATCGACGTCACGGTGCGCGATCTCGGCCGCGTGCTGGCGCCGCAATTGCCGTCCGACTGGGCCGACCAGATCAAGGCGACCAAGGTCGGCGGCGCGACCCCGACGCGCGAGACCGAGCGTGGCGTCGAATTCATCGGCATCTGCTCTTCGCGCGAGGTTTCCGACGACAAGGCCGCGCAGATGGTGTTCCAGGCCGAGGGCAGCAACGACAAGGACGCCGACGAGCTCAGCAAGAAATATGTCGACGAACTGCGCAAGAAGGCCACCATCGTCGAGCGCTAGAGCAGTTCAGCGTTTGATAGAATCGCGGACCTGCTCTAGCTCTTTGTTTTTACGCAATTCCGGACGGAAAACCGCTGCGCACTTTTCCTGGAATTGCTCTAGGCCGTTTCGTGGCATGACAAAACAAGGCTCGATCCGCCTGCCCTGCCGCGAGGCAGGCACGGCGCCCCGCAGGACACCATGAGCATGCGCAGAACCGATGCGCCGTTGGCGCTCAGCGTCGGCGATCCCTCCGGTGTCGGGCCGGAGATCGCCATCGCCGCCTGGCAGGCGGGCGACAGCGCCGGCGTGCCGCCTTTCTACCTGCTCGCCGATCCGGCCCTGATCGAGGCCCGCGCGCGCGAAGTCGGCGCGACGATAGCGATCATGGAGACCTCGCCGGGGCAAGCGGCGCATCATTTTCCCCGCGCGCTGCCCGTCGTTCCGCTCTACGCCCGTCATCTGGACAGTCCTGGAAAGCCGAATCCGGCCAATGCCGCGGGCACCATCGAAGCGATCGACCGCGCCGTCGCCGACTGCCTCGCCGGCCATGCTGCCGCGGTGGTCACCTGCCCCATCGCCAAGAAGCCGCTCTACGACGCCGGCTTCCGCTTTCCCGGCCACACCGAATACCTGGCGCATCTGGCCTCGCGCCACACCGGCGCCGAGGTGACGCCGGTGATGCTGCTGGCCGGACCCGAACTGCGCACCGTCCCGGTCACCATCCACATCGCGCTTGCCGAGGTGCCGAAAGTCCTGACGACGGAACTGATCGTGGCCACGGGCCGCATCACCGCCGCCGATCTCAAAAGCCGCTTCGGCATCGCGCGGCCGCGGCTCGCCATTGCGGGACTCAATCCGCATGCCGGCGAAGGCGGTGCGATGGGCTCGGAGGACCTTTCCATCGTGCTGCCGGCCGTCGAGGCCCTTCAAGCCGAAGGCATCGATGCGGTCGGACCGCTGCCGGCCGACACCATGTTCCACCCGCGGGCGCGCGCCGGCTATGACGCCGCGCTTTGCATGTATCACGACCAGGCGCTGATCCCGGCCAAGACGCTGGCCTTCGACGAGGCCGTCAACGTCACGCTCGGCCTGCCCTTCGTCCGCACCTCGCCGGACCACGGCACGGCCTTCGACATCGCCGGCAAGGGCATCGCGCGCGCCGACAGCCTGATTGCCGCGCTGAGGCTCGCGCGCCGGCTTGCCGACAGCGACCGCCACTCCGCGGCCGCGTGAGGCTCGGATTGAGCGGGGGGCGCGTGACCATCGACGGATTGCCGCCGCTGCGCGAGGTGATCGAGCGCCATGGCTTGCAGGCGAAGAAGTCGCTCGGGCAGAACTTCCTGCTCGACCTCAACCTGACGAGCAAGATCGCGCGCGCGGCCGGCGAGCTTGGCGAAGCGACGGTGATCGAGGTCGGCCCCGGCCCCGGCGGCCTGACCCGGGCGCTGCTTTTCAACGGCGCCAAGCGCGTGATCGCCATCGAGCGCGACGAGCGCTGCCTGGAGGCGCTGGCGGAGGTGTCCAGCCATTATCCCGGCCGGCTCGAGGTCATTCCCGGCGATGCGCTGAAGACCGATTTCGCCGCCCTGGCCGGCAAGGCAAACGGTAGCCCGGTGAAGATCGCCGCCAACCTGCCTTACAATATCGGCACCGAGCTTTTGATCCGCTGGCTGACGACGGCCGAATGGCCGCCCTTCTATCAATCGATGACGCTGATGTTCCAGCGCGAGGTTGCCGAGCGCATCACCGCCGGTCCAGGTAGCGACGCCTATGGTCGGCTCGGCGTGCTGGCTGGCTGGCGCACCGAGGCAAAAATCGCCTTCGACGTGCCGCCGCAGGCTTTCACCCCGCCGCCCAAGGTCACCTCCTCGGTGGTGCATCTGGTGCCGCGCGCATCCCCGTTGCCCGCCGACGGCAAGAGGCTGGGCCGCGTCACCGAAGCCGCCTTCGGCCAGCGCCGCAAGATGCTGCGGCAAAGCGTGAAGAGCCTGGGCGGCGAAGCGCTGCTCGCCCGCGCCGGCATCGACCCGACACGCCGCGCCGAGACGCTCAGCGTGGAAGAGTTCGTAAGGCTGACGAACGCCCTATAGGCAGTCGGCGCGTCGGCTGGAATCCCCGTACCAATGCCATAGATAGGCAGGCGAACCAGCTCTGGAGTGCCAAATGCCTGCCTATGTCATTTCCGATGTCACAATCCGCGACGCGGAGGCAATCGAAACCTATCGAACCCGCGCCGCGGCCTCTATCGCCCAGCATGGCGGGCGCTATCTCGTACGCGGTGGCCAAGTGGAAACGCTGGAGGGCAACTGGCAGCCCGGACCGCTGATCGTCGTTGAATTCCCCGATATCGAAACCGCACGGCGCTGGTACCGCTCCGACGAATACGCAGCGGCACTTGAGGTTCGCGATGCCGCCCTCAGCAGGAACCTCATTTTGGTCGAGGGGATTGGCTTGTGACGCACCCACGATTGCCCGGAAATCATTGGGCATGATAATGTGATTGCATGAAAAAGAACCCTGTCCGCTCGGCCCAAAATGGTCGGTTTATCCTGACCAGCAATAGGGGCGAAAAAATCAGTGCCGTTGAGGGCCTGAGGTTGTCACATCGAATGGCCACCATTCTGAGAGAAAGCCGTGCACGCGGTCTGAGCGGCGATGAACGCAGGACGCTGATCAAGGAACAGGCATCCCGAAAGAAATAGGATCATAGGTGGTGTACGCCGCTGAAGAAGATCCGCTTTGCTATCCAGGCACGACTGTTCTTCGCAATAAGCTGAATATCGAGGATCAGGCCCAACTCGATGAATTCGAGTTGGCGCTCTTTCTGACTAGAGCCGATGAGGAGATGCCAGTCGGTAGCCTGGACTACGAGCACTACAAAGCCGTCCATCGTCACCTGTTCCAGGACGTCTACGAATGGGCTGGCGAGGTTCGCACCATTCGCATTGGCAAAGGTGGCAACTGGTTCTGCTATCCCGAGTACATCGACCAGGAGATGCGCAGGATCTTCGAAGAGCTGGCGGACGCTGACCGTCTCCGTGGGCTCGGTATCGAAGACTTCGCAGTTCAAGCGGCGCATGTTTTGGCCGAAATCAATGCCGTGCATCCTTTCCGAGAAGGCAACGGCCGCTCCCAGCTTACTTTCCTCGCGATGTTGATGGAGAACGCGGGATTCTCGTTCAATGCGGATGTCCTCGAGCGCGAGCGTGTTCTGGACGCGATGATCGAGAGCTTTGCGGGTGATGAGGGGCCGCTGGCGCGTCTCATCACGGATATCGCCAGTCGTTGAGAGACGATCTACCCCGTCTTCTCGTCCAGCAACCCGGAAATGAAGTCGAACAGGCCCGGCCGGCGGTCGCGCCGAAGCCGCTCCGCCGTGACGATGGCGCGGACTTCGGCGAAGGCGCGGTCGAGATCGTCGTTGACGATGACGAAGTCGTATTCCTTCCAGTGCTCGATCTCGACGCGGGCATTCTTCAGCCTGGTCTCGATGACGGATTCCTGATCCTCGGCACGGCGCTTCAGGCGCGCCTTCAATTCCTTCATCGAGGGCGGCAGGATGAAGATCGAGACGATGTCGGCGCGCATCTTCTCCTTGAGCTGCTGGGCGCCCTGCCAGTCGATGTCGAACAGCATGTCGCGGCCTTCGGCCAGCGCCATCTCCGCCGGCTCGCGCGGCGTCGCGTAGAAATTGCCGTGCACCTCGGCCCATTCCAGCAGCGCATCGGAATCGCGCAGCCGCTCGAACTCGCGCATCGTGCGGAAATGGTAATGGACGCCCTCGATCTCCGAGCCGCGGCGCGGCCTGGTGGTGACGGAAACCGACAGCTCCAGGCTCGAATCGCTTTCCAGAAGATTGCGCGCGATCGTCGACTTGCCGGCGCCCGACGGCGACGACAGCACCAGCATCAGCCCGCGGCGGCGGATGCGGGATCCTGCATCCCTGGCAGCCGCCGGTTCCTTGGCAACCATCTCCGTCACTCCAGATTCTGGACCTGTTCGCGAAACTGGTCGACCACCGCCTTGAGCTCCAGCCCGATCGCGGTCACCGCGGCAGCGTTCGACTTGGAGCACAAGGTATTCGATTCGCGATTGAATTCCTGCGCCAGAAAGTCGAGCTTGCGGCCGACGGCGCCGCCGCTGCCGAGCAGCACACGCGCGGAAGCGACATGCGTCTTCAGCCGGTCGATCTCCTCGCGGATGTCGGCCTTGGTGGCGAGAAAGGCCGCCTCCTGATGCAGCCGGACCGCGTCGAGATTGGCCGACGCATCCATCAGCAGACGCACCTGCTCGGCGATACGCTCGCGAATCGCCGCCGGCTCGCGCGACGGGTCGGCCTCGGCCTTCAGCGTCAGCGCCTCGATGGTGTCGATGTGGCCCGACAGCAGTGTGCGCAGCGCGGCCCCCTCGCTCTGCCTTGCGTGCACCAGGCCGGCGAGCGCCGTCTCCAGCGCGGACAAGATCGCCGCGTCGAGGGCGGCACGCTCCTCCTCCGTCTCGACGGCTTCCGGGATGTCGAGCACGCCGCGCAGCGCAAGCAGCCCGTCGGCGGTCGCGGGCTGGGTGCCGAACTGCTCCTGCAGGCGCTTGGCCAGCCCCGCCAGATCCTTCAGGAAAGCCTCGTTGACCACCGGCTGCGCCTGCTGCGCGACGGCACGGCCGACGGTCAGCGTCGCCTGGAAATTGCCGCGAGCGAAGCGCTTCTGCACGGTCTGCCGTACAGCGGATTCCAGCCGGTCGAAGCCTTGCGGCAGTCTTAGCCTGACCTCGACGCTCTTGCCGTTGACCGATTTCACCTCCCAGGCAATCGACGTGCCGTCGCGTTCAGCAACGGCCCGCGCGAAACCGGTCATGCTCTGCACGTTCATACGCGTATCACCCCCTGTCGCATATCCGGCAGCGATTGCCCGAACATGCGCACCCTTGCAAGACGCCTGACCTTCGGCCGGCGCCGGATGTTCTTCCTCAAAACATGAATACGGCCTGGCGTCAAAGGAGACGGGACGGATGCGCGGCAGGCAGCCTACTGGGCGGCGTCGCCGTTCTCGCCGGAATCGGTGCCGGCATTGTCGTCGGGAGCGGCCGGCGCCGTCGTCTGGCCGGAGGCCTTGGCGGCAGCGTCGTCCTGCTTCTTCTGCAGCGCCCGGTAGCGGGCGACGTTCTGGTTGTGCTCTTCCAGCGTGGCGGCAAAAACATGGCCGCCATTGCCGTCGGCGACGAAATAGAGGTCGTCCGTCTTCGACGGATTGGCCACCGCCTCGAGCGCCGCGCGGCCCGGATTGGCGATCGGCGTCGGCGGCAGGCCCTTAATCAGATAGGTGTTGTAGGGCGTCTGCTTGTCGATGTCGGACTGATAGATCGGCCGGTCGGCCGGTTTGCCCTTGCCGCCGAACAGGCCGTAGATGATGGTCGGGTCGGACTGCAGCCGCATGCCCTTGGCCAGTCGGTTGAGGAAGACGGCGGCAACGCGCGAGCGCTCGTCGCTCCTGCCCGTCTCCTTCTCGACGATCGAGGCCAGGATGACGAAGTCTCCCATGTCGGCGATCGGCAGGTCGGGCGCGCGGTGCTCCCAGACGTCCTCGACCAGCTTCTTCTGATCGGCGACCAGTTTGTCGATCATCTGCTGGCGGGTGGCGCCGCGGGTGAAACGCAGCGTGTCGGTGGCGATGCTGCCCTCTGGCGGCAAGGTCGTCGGCATGTCGCCGGTCAGCGCCTCCTGGTCGGCCACGCGCTGCAGCGCCTGCTCGACTGTCAGCCCCTCGGGAATGGTCAGCGAATACATCACCGACTTGCCGCTCTTGAACAGTTCCATGATCTCGCGCATCGAGGCGCGCGGCTTGATGGCGTATTCGCCGGCCTTCAGCGCGGAATCATTGCCGGTGGCGCGCACGCCCAGCCTGAAGATGCGCGCATCGCTGACCAGGCCGCGACGCTCCAGCTGGTCGGCGATCTCCTGCACGCCGGTGTTCGGCTTGACCATGAAGGTATCGCCATTGGCCGACGGACCTGGCTCGACGAAAGCCTGCATGCCGAAATAGAGCGCCGCGCCGGCGGCGAGAACGACCAGGATGACTACCGAGAGGAAGAAATTCAGGAACACGACGACCTGGCTGCGCGACGCGCGCGAGCGTTTCGACGGCGGCGGCGTGCCGGCCTCGGGGCGCAGCGCCTCGGCGGCTGTCTTGGGCACGATCGGGCCCTGCGTCTGACGCTGTCCGAATTCCCCGCCGCCGCCCGGATTTGTATTCATGGCGCCCTACCGTCTGATCTTGCAACGAATCCCCTAGCCGAAGCGTAGGGACAAATTTGGCAAAAATGACGGCAGGTGGCGGACCTGCCGGCTAGCTATCTGCTTCTCAGCATTCCAGGACGGATAACCGCTTCGCACTGTTCCTGGAATTGCCCTGGCTGAATGTTCAGCCATCGTAACGTTGGAAGACGAGCGAGGCGTTGGTGCCGCCGAAGCCGAAGGAGTTCGACAACGCCACATCGATCTGGCGCTGGCGCGGCTTGTTCGGCACGAGATCGATCGCCGTCTCGCGTTCCGGATTGTCGAGATTGATGGTGGCGGGGGCAATGTTGTCGCGGATGGCGAGGATCGAGAAGATCGCTTCCGCGGCACCCGCGGCGCCCAAAAGATGGCCGATCGACGACTTGGTCGACGACATCGAAATCTTGGAAGCCGCATTGCCGACCAGCCGCTCGACGGCGCCAAGCTCGATCGTGTCGGCCATGGTCGAGGTGCCGTGCGCGTTGATGTAGTCGACGTCGGCGGCCGAGAGCTTCGCCCGGTTCAGCGCCGCCACCATGCAGCGGAACGCGCCGTCGCCATCCTCGGCCGGAGCGGTGATGTGGTAGGCGTCGCCGGTCAGTCCGTAGCCGGTGACCTCGGCATAGATCCTGGCGCCGCGCGCCTTGGCGTGCTCCAGCTCTTCCAGGACGACGACGCCGGCGCCCTCGCCCATGACGAAGCCGTCGCGGTCGCGGTCGTAGGGACGCGAAGCGGTCTCAGGCGTGTCGTTGCGTTCGGTGGAGAGCGCACGACACGCGGCGAACCCCGCCATGGAGAGCCTGGTAACCGGCGCCTCGGCGCCACCGGCCACCATGACGTCGGCATCGCCCCAAATGATCAGCCGGGCGGCATCGCCGATGGCGTGCGCGCCGGTCGAGCAAGCGGTGACCACCGCATGGTTCGGGCCTTTCAGTCCGTGCCGGATGGAAACCTGGCCGGAGACCAGGTTGATGATCTGTCCAGGAATGAAGAAGGGGCTGATACGGCGCGGGCCGCGCTCCTTCAGGATCATCGCGTTCTCGGCGATGCCGTCGATGCCGCCGATGCCGGAACCGATCAGCACGCCGGTGGCGCACTGATCCTCATGCGTCTCGGGCTTCCAGCCGGAATCGGCCAGCGCCTCGTCGGCGGCCGCGATGCCGTAGAGGATGAAATCGCCAACCTTGCGCAGTTCCTTCGGCTCGAGCACGGCCTCGGGATTGAAGGTGCCGTTGGAGCCGTCACCGCGCGGAACAATGTGGGCGATCTTGCAGGCAAGATCGTCCACCTCGAATTCGGTGACGCGGCGGGCGGCGCTGCGGCCGGAAAGCAATTCCTTCCAGCTATGCTCGAAGCCCATGCCGAACGGTGAAAGCAGGCCAAGGCCCGTGACGACGACTCTCCTCATCGCAGGTCCTCCCCGGTGATTCCCGCGGAAGGCCTCAGGCCGAGGCCTTGTCGATATACTTCACGGCGTCGCCGACGGTGAGGATGGTCTCGGCCGCGTCGTCGGGAATCTCGACGCCGAACTCTTCTTCGAACGCCATGACGAGTTCGACCGTATCGAGGCTGTCCGCGCCCAGATCGTCGATGAAGCTCGCCTGCTCCGTCACTTTGTCGGCATCGACGCCGAGATGCTCGATGACGATCTTCTTGACGCGCTCTGCGGTGTCACTCATTTGGGGCCTCGTCTTATGTTGTCGTGTCTTCGTTAGCGGGCGGAATGCCGCTAATCAAGCTGAAAGATGGTCCTGCGGGAAACGCAACGCCACAGGACCGGTTTTTGCCCGAACCGCCGGGTTGCCGGCCGCATTACACGAAAAAGGGCGGGCGTCCAAGCCGAAATGGCTGTTTTCACAGGCGTGCCCGACCTAGATCGGTCAGATCATCGCCATGCCGCCATTCACATGGATGGTCTGGCCGGTAACGTAAGCCGCCTCATTGGAAGCGAGGTAGGCGACGGCCGAGGCGACCTCGGCGCTGGTGCCCATGCGCCTCGTCGGAATCGCCGCCATGATCGTCTCTTTCTGCTTGTCGTTGAGCTTGTCGGTCATGGCCGATTCGATGAAGCCCGGGGCGACGCAGTTGACGGTGATGTTGCGGGTGGCGATCTCCTGCGCCAGCGACTTGGAAAAGCCGATCATGCCGGCCTTGGAGGCACAGTAATTGGTCTGCCCCGGATTGCCGGTGACGCCGACCACGGAGGTGATGTTGACGATGCGGCCATGGCGGCGGCGCATCATCGGGTGGGTGAGCTCGCGGGTGAGCCGGAACACGGCGGTGAGGTTCACCTCGAGCACGGAATCCCAGTCGGCGTCCGACATGCGCACGAACAGGCCGTCCTTGGTGATGCCGGCGTTGTTGACCAGAATGTCGACGCCTTCGAGGTCGGCTTCCGCCTTCTGTCCGAGCGCCTTGACCGCGTCGCGGTTCGTCAGGTCCGCCGGAAAGAGTTTTACGCGCTCGCCGAGTTCGCTCGCCAAGGCTTCCAGCTTCTCCACACGGGTGCCGTGCAGGCCGACGATGGCGCCCTGGCTGTGCAGCACCCTGGCAATCGCCTCGCCGATGCCTCCCGATGCGCCGGTGACGAGCGCCTTGCGGCCGGTCAGTTCGAACATTTCTTCAACCTCTCTCTTCCGGACGCCTGCAAGCAATCGCGTTCCGTATACGTCATATCGTCCAAGTCACGCTAGACAAGCATAGGAGATTAGCGAAGGCCTCCTTCCTGTCGTCATCCACGGGCGGAGCGGAAGCGAAGCGGACGCGTAGACCCGAGGATGACGAAAGCGCAGCGATTCAACCCAACGCCGCCAGCGCCGTCTCGACCTCCGCCGGCGTGCCGATGGCGCCGGTGGCGATGTCGCGGTTGATGCGGCGCGCCAGGCCCGACAGCACCTTGCCGGCGCCGACTTCGTAAAGCGTCGCAACACCGTTCTGGCCGAACCATTCCACCGTCTCGCGCCAGCGCACGCGCCCGGTCACCTGCTGGACCAGGCGGCGGGCGATCTCGTCCGGGTCGCCGGTGGGTGTGACGGAGACGTTGGAGACGACCGGAACCACCGGCGCTTTCTTCGTCACGCCGGCCAGCGCCTCGCGCATGATTTCGGCCGCCGGCGCCATCAACGCCGAATGGAAAGGAGCGGAAACCTGCAGCATCAGCGCCCGCTTGGCGCCTTTCTCGGTGCAGAGCCTCGCCGCCAGCTCGACGGCCGCCTTGGCGCCGGAGATGACCAGCTGGCCGCCGCCATTGTCGTTGGCCACCTGGCAAACCGCCCCTTTGGCGGAGCCTTGCGCCGCTTCGGCGCAGGCGGCTTCGACATCGGCCTGTTCCAGCCCGATGATGGCGGCCATGGCGCCCTCGCCCGCCGGCACCGCCGCCTGCATGGCGTTGCCGCGGATGCGCAGCAGCCGCGCGGCATCGGCGACCGAGACGAAACCTGCCGCGGCAAGTGCGGAATATTCGCCGAGCGAATGGCCGGCGACGTAGGCCACCCTGTCCTTCAGCGAAAAGCCGCGCGACTCCAGCGCCCTCAGCGCCGCAAGCGACACCGCCATCAGCGCCGGCTGGGCGTTGGCCGTCAGCGTCAGCGTTTCTTCAGGCCCTTCCCAGATCAGCTTCGACAGGTTTTCGCCAAGCGCTTCGTCGACTTCCTCGAACACCCGGCGCGCCTCGGGGAAGGCATCGGCGAGGTCCTTGCCCATGCCGACGGCCTGGCTGCCCTGTCCCGGAAAGGTGAATGCGACGGCCATTTTCAAGTCTCCAGCGACTGGTTTTTCCCTGCCTCTGACGCAAGGCGGACGGCCAAGTCAAGTCCGAGGCTGCCCGCCCGGCGCCCATTTCAGCCCGAAAACCCGGCCCGAGTCCCTGTTCCGAAAGGCTTTTTGGCGATCACACCTGATGAAAACCGCTCACGAATCGTTTGCTGGCTCTTCTTATTTCCGCCACAGGCGCTAGCTTTGCGTGACATTTCGATGACAGAAGCGTGACGCGTGTGGAAGACGCGAAGCGCGAACGCAAGAAGCGCGGCAAGGGCCGGGGGAAGCGACGTGGCAAGGATCAGGAAAGGCGCGGCCCAGCGCGTGCCGCAATTCTTGGAGGACGATCCGTCCACCGGCTATCTGCCGGGGCGGAGATGGCCGATCGTCCGCTACGGTCTCGCGACGCTGCTTGCCTCCGCGCTCCTGGTGTTCGCCATCGAATGGATCGTGCGCGGCGACTTCTTCGGCACGGTAGGCTTCTTCCTGCAGCCCTTCAAGCCGGGATGGACCACCATCGTCGTCTTCGCGCTGGTGCTGGTAGGGCTCGATGCCGTACTCGGCCGCAGCCATCAGAGCCTGATGATCGTCGCTCCGCTGACGCTGGCGCTGGCCTTCGTCGGCCACCAGAAATCGCATTATCTCGGCGACCCGCTCTATCCGACTGATTTCCTCTATGCCCGCCAGATCATGGCGCTGATGCCGCTCCTGGTGCGCGAGCGCCCCTGGACGGCCGCGCTGCTCGGCATGGCGATCATCGGCAGCCTGGCGCTGCTCGTCTATGGCTGGCGGCATTGGCGCCGGCGCGTGCCGATCCTTAGCCGAAAGGGACGGCTGGCGCGGCTGACGCTGGCCGTGCCGCTGCTCGCCTTCTTCGTCTCGATCATGGATTACGCCACCTTCTCGTGGACGCGCGACAGGCTGCAGATCATCCCGATCATGTGGGACCAGAAGGAGAATTATGCCTCGAACGGTTTTGCGCTCGCCTTCGCGATGAATGTTCCGATGGCGCATGTCTCGGCGCCGCCCGGCTATTCCGAGAAGACGATGGACGCGATCGCGCGCCCCGGCGTCGCCGCCACGGTGCCGGACGAGAAGCCCGACATCATCGTGGTGATGAGCGAATCCTTCTGGGATCCGACCGAGCTTCCCGGCGTCCGCATCAAGCCCGATCCGATCCCAACGGTGCGCGCGCTGCGCTCCGGCTCGATGTTCTCGCCGGAATTCGGCGGCATGACCGCCAATATCGAGTTCGAGGCGCTGACCGGCTTCTCCAACGCCTTCCTGCCGGCGGGCTCGATCCCCTACCAACAATATGTGCGCACGCCGACGCCGTCGCTGGCGACCTTCCTGCGAAGCGAGGGCTACCGGGCGCGCGCCATCCATCCAGGCACCAACTGGTTCTGGAATCGGGGCGCCGTCTATGCTGATTTCGGCTTCAGCGACTTCCGCTCGGAGGAGACGCTGCCGCCGATGGAAAAACGCGGACCGCTGGCTTCCGACGCGGCGATGACCGACGAGATCATCCGCGAGGCCGATGCCAGCGAGGACCCGGTGTTCCTGTTCGCGGTCAGCCTGCAGAACCACGGGCCCTATGAGCCGTACCGCTATTACAATCCGACCCATGCGGTCGACGCGCCGATCAGCACCTGGGCGCGGGAATCGCTGCTCTCCTATGCCGAAGGCTCGGCCGATGCCGATCGCGGCCTGCAGCGCCTGATCGACTGGGCGAAGAAGCGCGAGCGGCCGACCATCATCGCCTTCTTCGGCGACCATCTGCCGCCGCTCGGCCCCGTCTATGTCGAGACAGGCTTCCTCAAGGACAATGTCGCGCCGCGCAAGGAGCCGACGCCCGAGGCCGCGCTCGACCATCACGACACGCCGCTGATCATTTGGTCGAACCGCTCCGGTCCGGTCGAAAACCTGGGCGCGGTGAGCCCGGCCTTCCTGCCTTACCATATCCTCACCACGGCCGGGATCACCCACCCCTATTACACCGGCTTCCTCGGCGCGCTGCGCGAGCGCTACCGGGTCGTCGACCGCAACCTTCTGCTGTCGCCCTCCGGCGAAGCGACGCCCGACTGGGCGAGGCAGAAGAAGGTCGATCCGGCGATCAACGATTTCCGGCTGATCCAGTACGACATGATGTTCGGCAAGCGCCATACCGCGCCCGACTTCTTCCCGGAGACCGTGGTCCCGCTCGTCGCGCATATGAGCTGAGCCGGTGACCAATCCGCGAACGCCGGAGATTTCCGAGCCTGCGGCATCGTGGAATTGCCGATCCTGTCTGCCGCGCTTGCCTTCCTGGCGAATTGCTGTATAGACGCCGGCAATCTGCCGGTCCTTGCTGGGGGCTGAACGGAGGGCCGTGGCTTTTCGAAGGCCACGTCATGAAGCCATAAGCGCTTTTGGCCTCCCGTGTCTCCGCTCTCGACCGTCTCGCGATGCTCCTTTCTTCCCCGCTCTTCGAAGACGGGTGAGACAAGTTGCAGAGGCTTAGCCGCGAGGGCCGGTGAGAGAAACGAAGAAAGGCAGTAAAACATAATGGCTCTTTACGAACATGTGTTTCTTGCCCGGCAGGACCTGTCGCAGCAGCAGGTCGATGCGCTTGTCGAACAGTACAAGGGCGTCATCACCGCCAATGGCGGATCGGTCGGCCGGATCGAGAACTGGGGACTGAAGTCCCTCACCTACCGGGTCAAGAAGAACCGGAAGGCTTACTACACGCTGATGGACATCACCTGCCCGCCGGCCGCGCTTAACGAAATGGAGCGCCAGATGGGCCTGTCGGAAGACGTGCTGCGCTTCCTCACCATCAAGGTCGAGGCGCATGAGGAAGGTCCCTCGGCGATGATGCAGAAGCGCGAGGAGCGCTCCGAGCGCGGCGGCTTCGGCGACCGCGACCGTGGCGACCGCGGCCCGCGTTCGTTCGGCGACCGCGCTGACCGTGGCCCGCGTTCGTTCGGTGACCGTGACGGCGGCGACCGCGGTCCGCGCCGTCCGCGCGAAACCGTTGAAGGGGGTGCAGAATAATGGTCGACATCAACCAGATCCCGACCCGGCGCCCGTTCCATCGCCGCCGCAAGACCTGCCCGTTCTCCGGCGCCAACGCCCCGAAGATCGACTACAAGGACGTGCGTCTCCTGCAGCGCTACATTTCCGAGCGCGGCAAGATCGTGCCGTCGCGCATCACCGCCGTCAGCCAGAAGAAGCAGCGCGAGCTCGCCAAGGCGATCAAGCGCGCCCGCTTCCTCGGCCTGCTGCCCTACGTGGTTCGCTGATATTTTCGAGCGGGCGGTTCGCCGCCCGCTCTTTCACCGGCGCGACGGGCGCGTCGGGTTGAGCATCAAATCCCGAGTTGGGGTCGAGATGGCCTCTAACTGCCGAGACAGGCAGGACAGCGACAAGAGCGGCCACGCCGCACAAGCTTCCTGACCTGTTCCAATTCATTCGCGCCAGTCTCGCGACCGGCGTTTGACAACGAAGGAACGAAACCATGGAAGTCATTCTCCTCGAGCGCATTTCCCGCCTCGGCCAGATGGGCGACACCGTCAAGGTCAGGGACGGATTCGCCCGCAACTTCCTGCTGCCGCAGGGTAAGGCGCTGCGCGCCAACGAAGCCAACAAGAAGAAGTTCGAGGGCCAGCGCGCTCAGCTCGAAGCCCGTAACCTCGAGCGCAAGTCGGAGGCCAGCCAGGTCGCCGAGAAGCTCGACGGCAAGAGCTTCATCGTCGTGCGCTCGGCCGGCGAGACCGGCCAGCTCTACGGCTCGGTGTCGACCCGCGACATCGCCGAACTCTTGACCGCCGAGGGCTTCTCCGTCAGCCGCAACCAGATCGAGCTCAACCAGCCGATCAAGACCATCGGCCTCTCCAACGTGGCGATCGCGCTGCACCCGGAAGTCGAGGTCACCGTGACGCTCAACGTCGCCCGCTCGGCAGAAGAGGCGGAGCGCCAGGCCAAGGGCGAGACGCTGACGACGGCCGAAGCCATCTATGGCGAGGACATCAACGACAACGCCCGGCCGGAGAACTTCTTCGACCCGAACGCCGAGTTCGAAGGCGGCGAAGACAACGCCTGATCGATAGGACCCGACCTACGGGCCGATCGACAGGGCCGGAGCGCCGCTCCGGCTCGCAGGCCTCCAGAATTCTGGACTAATGCCCGGGCATGCGACCCGGGCATTTTTATGCCAAATGGAACTTTTCGAACCCCCATATCTTGAGGCAGACTACAGCGTCGCGCGTCCTTTGGACGCAGCAATGACGCCGTAGTACCTGTGACCTTCGCTCAGGCCCTTCCCGAAACCGACGCCGTTTTCGGGCCATGCGCGGAAGTCGGCCTGACCCTGAGGGACATTTGGTCATGAATATTCTTCTGAAGCGCATTCTCGACCGCCTGGTGCGCACGGGCAATCTCAAGGTCACCGGGCCTAAGGGCTCGACAGTCACTTTCGGCGATGGCAGCGGCGAGCCCGTGCACATGCACATCAAGACCACGCATGCCGAGCGCGCCATCAGCTTCGATCCGATGCTGGCCGTACCCGAGGCCTATATGGACGGCGAGCTCGACATCCTCGAGGGTGGGGTGCTGGGCATGATGCGCATCGCTTTCCAGAACATGGGCAGCGGCGGCATCGACGCCACATGGTCGAAGGCGATCGAGGGTCTGCGCCACGCGTTCCGTCGCCTGCAACAGATCAACACCGCCGCGCGCTCGCGCCGCAATGTGCAGCGCCACTACGACCTTTCCGGCGAGCTTTACAAGCTCTTCCTCGACGAGGACATGCAATATTCCTGCGCCTATTTCGAACAGCCCGACATGACGCTGGACGAAGCGCAGGTCGCCAAGAAGCGCCACATCGCCGCCAAGCTGAGGCTTAAGCCCGGCCAGACCGTGCTCGACATCGGCTCCGGCTGGGGCGGTCTCGGCCTTTATCTCGCCAAGACTTTCGACGTCGACGTGCAGGGTGTGACGCTGTCCACCGAGCAGCATGGCGTCGCCACCGACCGCGCGCACGCGATGGGTCTGCAGGACCGGGTGCATTTCGACCTCAAGGACTATCGCGCGCTCAACGAACGTTTCGACCGCATCGTTTCGGTCGGCATGTTCGAACATGTCGGCGTCAACCATTACCGCACCTTCTTCGACAAGTCGGCGACGCTGCTGAAGCCCGACGGCGTGATGCTGCTCCACACCATCGGCCGCTCCGGCGTGCCGTGGGCGACCAGCGCCTTCATCCGCAAATACATCTTCCCGGGCGGCTACATCCCGGCACTTTCCGAGGTGATGCCGGCAATCGAGAAGTCGGGTCTGGTGGTCGCCGACATCGAGATGCTCAGGCTGCACTATGCCGAGACGCTGAAGCACTGGGGCATGCGCTTTGCCGCCAACCGCGACAAGGCCAGGGCGATCTACGACGAGCGCTTCTGCCGCATGTGGGAGTTCTATCTCGCCGCCTCGGAAGCCGCCTTCCGCTGGCAGGATCTGGTCATCTTCCAGATCCAACTCGCCAAGAAGAACGACACGCTGCCGATGACGCGCGACTACATGGCCAAATGCGAGAAGGCGCTGGAAATGCGCGACATGGGCCACCAGGAGCCGACGCCTGCCGCCGCCAAGCCGGCGCGGCGGCGCAAGGCCGTGGAGTAGACATTTCGCATTGCCGCTTGCCATCGCGGCCTGACGCCACGAAAAAGGTCTCGTTCGCGAGGCCTTTTTCATGACCTATCTGATCTACATCGCAGCAGCGCTCGCCGAGATCGCTGGCTGCTTTTCGTTCTGGGCCTGGTGGCGGCTGGAAAAATCGCCGCTCTGGCTGGCGCCGGGTCTGCTGTCGCTGGCGCTGTTCGGCTTCCTGCTGGCGCTTGTCGACCAATCAGCCGCGGGTCGCGCTTATGCCGCCTATGGCGGCATCTACATCGCCGCCTCGCTGGCCTGGCTCTGGATGATCGAAAGCGTGCGGCCCGACCGCTGGGACCTTGGCGGCGCAGCACTTTGTATTCTCGGCGCCTCCGTCATCCTGCTGGCACCGCGAGGCACCTGACGTGGAACTGCCCGCTCCGCTCCGGCAAGGCGTCGACAGCCTGCTCGAAAAGGTGCCGCTGCCGGCACTGAAACAGGCCGCAAGAACGCTTTCGGAACGCTATCGCGCGGAACTGCGCGACGGCCGCCTGCATATGGGCGAGGACATGGCAGTGAAGGCCTATCTGGCGACAAGGCTGCCCGCCACCTACGCCGCCGTCCGCGCCAGCCTCGACGCGCTGACCGACGCCCGCCACGATTTCCAGCCGAAAAGCCTGCTCGATATCGGCGCCGGACCTGGCACCATGCTTTGGGCCACCGCCGACGCCTGGCCTGAGCTCGAACGGGCGGTTCTGGTCGAGGCAAGCGCCGCGGTGCGCAAGATCGGGCAGTCGCTGGCGGCCGGCACGATCGCTGTCCGCGCGAGTTGGGTCGCCGGCGACGCCACCATTGATCTCGACGGTCTCGATCCCGCCGACCTCGTCAGCGCGGCCTATGTGCTGGACGAGATCGCGCCGGCCTCGCTGCCGAAGCTCGTCGACCGGCTCTGGCGGTTGACCTCCGACACGCTGCTGATCGTCGAGCCAGGCACGCCGGCCGGCTGGCAGCGCATCCTCGCCGTGCGGACGCAGCTTCTCGAAGCCGGCGCGCATGTTTCGGCGCCTTGCCCGCACGAGGCGCCCTGCCCGCTCGTACCGCCCGACTGGTGCCATTTCGCGCGCCGCGTCGCCCGCTCGCGTCTGCATCGGCTGACCAAGGAGGCCGACGTGCCGTGGGAGGACGAGAAGTTCATCTACCTCGCCGCCTCGCGGCAGCCGGCGCCGACGCGCGCCGCGCGGGTGATCGCGCCGCCGAAGATCGGGTCCGGCAAGGTCGTGCTCAAGCTTTGCCGGCCGGACGGCAGCGCCGGCGAACGCCTGTTCAGCAAGCGGGACGGCGATGCCTTCAAGGCGGCGCGGCGAGCGGACTGGGGCGATGGGTTGGGCTGAGACCACTTCGTCATCCACGGGCGGAGCGACGCGAAGCGGCGCGCAGACCCGAGGATCCATTCCGTGACCTCGCGCAAAGAACAAAGACGGTGCAGAACAGGGCCGTTCTGAACCGCCGGAACGCTCACAGGTAACGGAATGGATCCTCGGGTCTGCGCGCGTCGCTTCGCTCCTTGCTCCGCCCGTGGATGACGACCTCACGAGCGTTTCGGCTAATCGCAAAGGTTGGCGACGACTACGCCACGCGAACCACTGGCCGGCCGGAAGGAGCGCCTCCCACGGCGTTTCACCGAAGAAATTGTTCTTGCTTCGTTCCATATTTCCCGTAAGAATCATACCTTTCAGAGTCAACCGGAATCGGGGTACGCGGACACTCTCCTGTGGACGGTTCGCCGTCCCTGTGAACAACGGGCATCAAGGCCGGTTGGCCGCGCAGTGATGCAGAAAGGTCAGCATCCGGTCCGTCCCGTTCTGATATCGAAAGGCCGGGATCGGAATCGGGGACATCATGGCAGAAGCAGCGCGCAAAATCGGCGTCGCGGAGCAACCGCTCTATCGCGAGGCACCGAACAACATCGAGGCCGAGCAGGCGCTGCTCGGCGCCATCCTCGTCAACAACGATGCCTTCTACCGTGTTTCCGATTTCCTGAAGCCGGCGCATTTCTACGAGCCGCTGCATCGCCGCATCTTCGAGGTCGCGGCCGAGCTGATCCGCATGGGCAAGATCGCGACGCCGATCACGCTGAAGACCTTCCTGCCGGCGGAAGAGAAGGTCGGCGACATGACGGTGGCGCAATATGTCGTGCGGCTGGCCGTCGAGGCCGTCACCGTCGTCAACGCCACCGATTACGGCCGCGCCATCTACGATCTCGCCACGCGCCGCGCGCTGATCACCGTCGGCGAGGACATGGTCAACATCGCCTATGACGCGCCGGTCGACATGTCGCCCTCGGACCAGATCGAGGACGCCGAGCGGCGCCTGTTCGAGCTGGCAGAGACCGGCCGCTACGACGGCGGCTTCGAAAGCTTCAACGATGCCGTCAAGACCGCCGTCGACATGGCCAACGCCGCCTATATGCGCGACGGCCACTTGTCGGGCATCGCCACGGGCCTGCGCGACCTCGACCGCCGCATGGGCGGCCTGCAGCCTTCCGACCTGATCGTGCTTGCCGGACGCCCGGGCATGGGCAAGACCTCCTTGGCCACCAACATCGCCTTCAACATCGCGGAAGCCTATCAACCGGCGCAGCAGGCCGACGGCTCGTTCAAGGCCGCCAATGGCGGCGTCGTCGGCTTCTTCTCGCTGGAAATGTCGTCGGAGCAGCTTGCCACCCGCATCATCTCCGAGCAGACCGAGATTTCGTCATCGAAGATCCGCCGCGGCGAGATCACCGAGATGGATTTCGAGAAGCTGGTCGCCTGCTCGCAGACGATGCAGAAGATCCCGCTGTTCATCGACCAGACCGGCGGTATCTCGATCGCGCAGCTCTCCGCCCGCGCGCGGCGGCTGAAGCGCCAGCGCGGCCTCGACCTCATCGTCATCGACTATATCCAGCTGATGCAGGGCTCGAGCGCTCGCGCCTCGCAGAATCGCGTGCAGGAAATCACCGAGATCACCACGGGCTTGAAGGCTTTGGCCAAGGAGCTCGGCGTGCCGATCATCGCGCTGTCGCAGCTGTCGCGTCAGGTCGAAAGCCGCGACGACAAGCGGCCGCAGCTCTCGGATCTGCGCGAATCGGGCTCGATCGAGCAGGACGCCGACGTGGTGCTGTTCGTCTATCGCGAGGAATACTACCTCAAGAACCGCGAGCCGAAGCTCGGCACCGACGAATACATCAAGTGGGAAAACGAGATGAACGAGGCGCGCGGCAAGGCCGAGGTCATCGTGGCCAAGCAGCGCCACGGACCGACCGGCTCGGTCAGCCTCGCCTTCCACGGCGAGTTCACCCGCTTCTCCGATCTGGCGGAAGAGCATCATCTGCCGGAAAGGTTTGAGTAGCGCTTGGTTTGGGAGTAGCTGATTGGATTTTAGCGATATCTACCAGCGGATGAAGTTTGAGGCGTATGAAATCTCCGAGAGCGAACGCATTCAACTCACTGACTATCTGAAATCCGCTGGATCAGCTTCTCGCCTGGAATCGCACGCTGCCTTGCTGGTGTTCTGCTATTCAAGCAATCCGACACCCGAGAACGTCAAATTGGTGAGGAAATTCCTTGGCAATCAAACTGAAGACTACGCACGCTGCGCAGCAGTGACTGGCCTATATCGGATTTGGCGCTTGAGCACCCCTTCCGACGTCGACGACCTGCTGGGCCTTTTGGCGCTTTGGTCAGTGGAGTCGCGGTACGACAGCTCTCTTGCCGCTATTGGGTGCGCATTCCTTCTCATGCATCGACTTCAGGATCGTCGCCTATCGGTTGCACTGCTGCAGTTGTTGGAGACGCTGCACGAAGACGTCAGACGGGAGAACGATTTGGCGGTAGGTTTGTTCATCCATGCGTGTTGGTCGGCATACGACAATTGGGCCCTGAACAAAGGGCAGAGACGCATCCACTTCGATACGATCGAAGAGGCTTTGCCGGTTTATTGGGATCGCCGGAAATACCTGTTGGACGCAATAAACTAATGGCCAAACCCCGCGTCCAGTTCATCTGCCAGAATTGCGGCTCGGTGCATCAGCGCTGGGCGGGCAAATGCGATGCCTGCGGCGAGTGGAACACGCTGGTCGAGGAAGGCACGGCCGGCGGCATCGGCTCGGGGCCGGCGAACACGCGCAATGCCCGCAAGGGCCGCGCGGTGGTGCTCACCAGCCTGGCCGGCGACATCGAGGACGCGCCGCGCATCGTGTCCGGCATCGGCGAGCTCGACCGCGCCACCGGCGGCGGCTTCGTGCGCGGCTCGGCGCTTCTGGTCGGCGGCGATCCCGGCATCGGCAAGTCGACCCTGCTGACGCAGGCGGCCGCGGCGCTCGCCTCCAAAGGCCACCGCATCGTCTATGTCTCGGGCGAGGAAGCGGTCGCGCAGATCAGGCTGCGCGCGCAGCGGCTTGGCGTCGCCTCGACACCGGTGGAGCTCGCCGCCGAGACCAATGTCGAGGATATCCTGGCAACGATCGCCGACGGCAAGCGGCCGGACCTCGTCATCCTCGATTCCATCCAGACGCTGTGGACCGACCTTGCCGATTCGGCGCCGGGAACGGTCACCCAGGTGCGCGCGGCCGCCCAGGCCATGATCCGCTACGCGAAATCCACAGGGGCCGCGATCGTGCTCGTCGGCCATGTCACCAAGGAAGGCCAGATCGCCGGCCCTCGCGTCGTCGAGCACATGGTCGACGGCGTGCTCTATTTCGAGGGCGAAGGCAATCACCACTTCCGCATCCTGCGCACGGTGAAGAACCGCTTCGGGCCGACCGACGAGATCGGCGTCTTCGAGATGTCGGACAAGGGCCTGCGCGAAGTCTCCAATCCATCCGAGCTGTTCCTCGGCGAGCGTCACGCGAAATCGCCGGGCGCGGCGGTTTTCGCGGGAATGGAGGGCACGCGGCCCGTGCTGGTCGAGATCCAGGCGCTGGTGGCGCCCTCCTCGCTCGGCACGCCGCGCCGCGCCGTCGTCGGCTGGGACGGCGCGCGGCTCTCGATGGTGCTGGCGGTGCTGGAAGCCCATTGCGGCGTCCGTTTCGGTCAGCATGATGTCTATCTCAACGTCGCCGGCGGCTACCGCATCTCGGAGCCGGCGGCCGATCTCGCGGTCGCCGCGGCACTTGTTTCCTCGCTCACCGGTCTTGCCCTTCCCGCCGATTGCGTCTATTTCGGCGAAATCAGCCTGTCGGGCGCGGTAAGGCCGGTTGCGCATGCGCAGCAGCGCCTTAAAGAGGCCGAAAAGCTGGGTTTCGGAAGCGCGGTGCTGCCTCTCGGCAGCGAGGAAGTCGTTGGCGGTAATGGGGCCGGGGGAATCGCGGCCGGCGCTTTCCAGCCCACCGAGCTTTCCGACCTCGTGGCGCGCATAGCCGGCTCACGACGCAGCCGCGCCGACGAAGGGGAGTGACGCGGCTCATGATGTGGGGCGAAAGACATGCCGATTACGCTGCTTGACGGAATTCTCGTCGGCTTCACCCTGGTCTCGGCAATGCTTGCCATGGTGCGCGGCTTTTCCCGCGAGGTGCTGTCGGTGGTGTCCTGGGCAGCTGCGGCGGCGGCGGCCTTCTTCTTCTACAAGCCGGTCCTGCCCTACGTTCAGCCCTATGTCGACAACGACAAGATTGCGATGGCCGCATCCGCCGGCATCGTCTTCGTCATCGCGCTGATCGTCGTTTCGGTGATCACGATGAAGATCGCCGACTGGATCATCGATTCGCGCATCGGCGCGCTCGACCGCACGCTCGGCTTCCTCTACGGCGCCGCGCGCGGCATCCTGGTCGTCGCGGTGGCGCTTTTGTTCTTCAACTGGCTGGCCGGCGCCAAGGCGCCCGCCTGGGTCGCCAACGCCAAGTCGCGGCCGCTGCTCGAGACGATCGGCGCCAAGCTCGAAAGCGTGCTGCCCGAGAACACCGAGGAACTCGTCAACAAATATACGCATAAGGGCACGCCTCAGGCGGGGGCGCCGGCGACCAACGATCAGCCGGCAGCAGAACCGCCGGCCGCCGGCGACGACAACGCGCCGGCACCCGACGACAGCGAAGGCGAGGCGCCGGCCGACAACGAGCCGGCTCCAGCGCCTGCCCCGGCCCCCGCTCCGGCCCCGGCGCCGGCAAACTGAAATTCGGGCCAGCGCCAGCGCTGGCCCGAGGCATTTTATGAATGCGGCATCGCGTGCGTTGCGTTCGACGGGCGATCGCCTTATATGGCGGTTTTAGCGGAGCTTGAGCCCCCAATGGCAGACTCAACGGCAGATGCAGGCAAAGTCCTTTCCGCCGAGGCTGACGATCATTTCCACGATGAGTGCGGCGTGTTCGGCATTTTCGGCCGGCAGGATGCCGCGGCCATCGTCACGCTCGGGCTCCATGCCCTGCAGCATCGCGGCCAGGAAGCGGCCGGCATCGTCTCCTATGACGGCACCCAGTTCCACGTCGAGCGCCATGTCGGCCTGATCGGCGACACCTTCACCAAGCAGCGCGTCATCGACAGCCTGCAGGGCAACCGCGCCATCGGCCACACGCGCTACGCCACCACCGGCGGCGCCGGCATACGCAACATCCAGCCCTTCTTCGCCGAACTCGCCGAAGGCGGCCTTGCCGTTGCCCATAACGGCAACCTCACCAATGCGCTGACCGTGCAGCGCGCGCTGCAAAAGCAGGGCTCGATCTTCTCCTCGACCTCCGACACCGAAACGCTTTTGCACCTGGTCGCGACCAGCAAGGAGCGCGATTTGAATTCGCGCTTCATCGATGCGGTGCGCCAGGTCGAGGGCGCCTTCTCGCTGGTGGCGATGACGGCCAAGAAGATGATCGGCTGCCGCGACCCGCTGGGCATCCGGCCGCTGGTGCTCGGCGACCTCGACGGCGCCTGGATCCTCGCTTCCGAGACCTGCGCGCTCGACATCATCGGCGCCCGTTTCGTGCGCGACATCAAGCCCGGCGAAATGGTGGTCGTCACCTCCAAGGGCATCGAGAGCCTGTTCCCGTTCGAGCCGCAGAAGACCCGCTTCTGCATCTTCGAATATGTCTATTTCGCGCGGCCGGATTCCACCGTCGAAGGCCGCAACGTCTACGAGGTGCGCAAGCGCATCGGCGCGGAACTCGCGCAGGAAAGCCCGGTCGAGGCCGATATCGTCGTTCCGGTGCCGGATTCCGGCACGCCGGCCGCGATCGGCTTCAGCCAGGCCGCGGGCATCCCCTTCGAGCTCGGCATCATCCGCAACCACTATGTCGGCCGCACCTTCATCCAGCCGGGTGATTCCATCCGCCATATGGGCGTCAAGCTCAAGCACAACGCCAACCGCCGCATGATCGAGGGCAAGCGCGTGGTGCTGGTCGACGATTCCATCGTGCGCGGCACCACCAGCCAGAAGATCGTGCAGATGGTGCGCGACGCCGGTGCCAGGGAAGTGCATATGCGCATCGCCTCGCCGCCGACTAGCGCTTCCTGCTTCTATGGCGTCGACACGCCGGAGAAATCGAAGCTCTTGGCGTCGCGCATGTCGGTCGAGGAGATGGCCGAGTTCATCCGCGTCGATTCCCTCGGCTTCCTGTCGATCGACGGGCTCTACCGCGCCGTCGGCGAGGCGCGCCGCGACAGCGACCAGCCGCAATTCTGCGACGCCTGCTTCACCGGCCAATATCCGACCCGCCTGCTCGACTTCGAAGGCCACGACAATGTGCGCACGCTGTCGCTGCTGGCGAGCGGCGGGTCGTAAGCCGGCCCACCTCACGGAAGCTTTCGCATGACCCTCGACCTTTCCGGCCGCGTGGCGGTCGTCACCGGCGCCTCGCGCGGCATCGGCTATTTCATCGCCAGGGAACTGGCCGCCGCCGGCGCGCATGTGATCGCGGTCGCCCGCACCGTGGGCGGCCTGGAGGAGCTCGACGATCAGATCAAGGCCGATGGCCGCGGACAGGCGACGCTGGTGCCGCTCGACCTTACCGACATGGCCGGCATCGACCGGCTGGGCGGCGCGATCCATGAGCGCTGGGGCAAGCTCGACATTTTGGTGGCCAACGCCGCCATCCTCGGCGTGATCTCGCCAATCGGCCATGTCGAGGCAAAGACCTTCGAGAAGGTGATGACCATCAACGTCACCGCGACCTGGCGCCTGATCCGTTCGGTCGACCCGCTGCTCAGGCTTTCCGACGCCGGCCGCGCCATCATCATGTCGGCCTCCTCCGCCCATTCGGCGCGCGCCTTCTGGGCCCCCTACGCGGCTTCAAAGGCCGCGGTCGAGACGATGATGCGCTCCTGGGCGCACGAGACCGAGAGCGTGCCGCTCAGGATCAATGCCGCCGATCCGGGCGCCACCCGCACGGCGATGCGCGCGCAGGCCATGCCCGGCGAAGATCCCGAGACGCTGCCGCATCCCTCCGAGATCGCCAAGCGCATCGTGCCGCTGGCAAGCCCGACGCTGAAGGAAACCGGGCTGATCTTCCAGGCCAGGCACAATCGGTTCGTCGCCTACCGGCAGCCGGAATAAAGCTCGGGGTGCTTGACGCATGTCGTTCTCCCAAAACCGCTGCACACTTTTGGGCGACATGCGTCGGACGGATTAAACAAGCCTCCGGCAACGTTCTTCGAATGTGGAACATTCGAAACCGGAGGATCGATATGCGCAGAGTTCTTCTCGTTGCCGCCACCGTCACCGCCGTTGGGCTTGCCGCCACGGCAGGTTCGGCGCTGTCGCAAGACGCCAGGATGAGCTTCTTCGTCACCAGCGTCGGCTCCGGCAAAGGCGCCGATCTCGGCGGCTTGAAGGGTGCCGACGCGCATTGCGCCTCGCTGGCGGAAGCGGCCGGCGTCACCGGCAAGACCTGGCACGCCTATCTGTCCTCCAGCGCCGAGGATGCGCGCGACCGCATCGGCAAGGGTCCCTGGTTCAACGCCAAGGGCGAGAAGATCGCCGACGACGTTGCCTCGCTGCATAGCGACGCCAACGGCATCACCAAACAGACGGCGCTCGACGAGAAAGGCGAAGTGGTCAACGGCCGCGGCGACAAGCCCAACCGGCACGACATGCTGACCGGCTCCAAGCCAGACGGCACGAAGATAGCCGACCAGACCTGCGGCGACTGGACGATGAGCGGCGCGGAGGGGGTTGCCATGATGGGTCATCATGACCGAGCGGGCCTCGACGATTCGGCGGCGGCGAAGTCGTGGAATTCCTCGCATGCCTCGCGCGGCGGCTGCAGCCAGGAGGCGCTGAAAGGCACCGGCGGCGACGGCCTGTTCTACTGCTTTGCCGCCAATTGAGCGCTCCAGATCGGTTCATCGTTTCACGGGAACGACGAACCGATCTATCTTCTTGTTTTGACGCAATTCCTGGCCGGAAAACCGCTTCACACTTTCCGGGAATTGCTTTTGGTTCACGGGTCTGTGAACGCGGCGGCGGAAGCGTGTTCCGCCGCCCTGCTTTCGCCATTCGAGGGGAGTTGCTAGGATCGGCGCGACTCCCACATCCAGCAAAGAGGAATTTCCATGGCTGCCACTCCCAGCGTAGCGTTGGTCTGGTATCTGGTGATCGCCGGTCCGCAAGGCGGCATGGTGGTGCTGCCCAGCACCTTCGACACCCGCGAACAGTGCACCAACGCGATTGCCGAATATCAGAAGCAGCCGACACCGCAGGGCTGGGCCGTGCAGTGCGTACCGAGCGCCTCGCCGTTTACCGATGAAGGGGATGCGGAAGAGCCCTCCGCGCAGTAGCGGGGGCTGATCTCCCCCCTTGTGGGGGAGATGGCCGGCAGGCCAGAGGGGGGCGCGAAGGAACGCCAACTTTTCTTTTCGTCATCCTAGGGCGGAGCAAGGAGCGAAGCGACGCGCGCAGACCCTAGGATCCATGCCGTGGCGCTAAGGCATTGCAACGTTTACAGAATTCTGCACTGCTGCACTCTGCGTTGACCGTCACGGCATGGATCCTCGGGGTCAAGCCCGAGGATGACGAAGCATCAGGGCGCCTCAGAACCAAACGCCGAAACGCCGGCGGGACAGCGCCCCCTCTGCCCTGCCGGGCATCTCCCCCACAAGGGGGGAGATTGGCAGCGTCAACGTCGTGCGCTCACCGACAATGCCGGCTTGTTGTTGATCGTCTGGAACACCACGCAGTAGCGCTCGGTGAGCTTCAAGAGCGAATCGATGCGCTCCTGCGGCTCGTCGGTATCGAGGTGGAATTTCAGCCGGATCTCGCGAAAGCCGACCGGCGCGTCGCGGGCGACGCCCAGCGTGCCGCGAAAATCGAGGTCGCCCTCGGCCTCGACAGTGGCGTCGCCGAGCTTGAACTCCAACGCCGTCGCCACCGCCTTCAGCGTCACGCCGGCGCAGGCGACCAGCGCTTCGAGCAGCATGTCGCCGGAGCAGAGCTCCAGGCCTGACCCACCGGTGGCCGGATGCAGGCCGGCAACCGCAAGCGCCCTGCCCGTCTCCACCTTGCAGGCGATCGACTGGTCGTCGAGGCTGCCGCGCGCCCTGAGCGTGATCAGCGCCTTGGCGGCATCCTCGCGATAGGCCTCCTTCAGCGGCGCCTGCATGGCCTTGAGTGCGGTCGCGTCCATTTTGTGTTCCTTTCGATGCTTTCGCGCTTTGATAGCATTGATCTGCCGGCGGGACAGCGCCCCCCTCTGGCCTGCCGGCCAGAGGGGGACGCGAAGGAACGAGGCGCTGGCGATCCGAGTCACCATGCGGCACGCCGCTGTCGGATCGGACGAAACTCGAACGTCCTTCGGCCGTTGTCAGACAGGAAGGAGATCCATGATGGCCAAGGTGACCTCGCATCTGTGGTTCGAAAAGGACGCTCGGCAAGCGGTGGAGTTCTATGTCTCCACCATTCCCAATTCGGCGATCGGCCGCACGACGGACGTGGCGGCCGACAATCCGAGCGGCCCCGCCGGCAGCGTCAAGATCATCGAATTCGTGCTCGACGACCAGAATTTCATCGCGCTCGAAGCCGGTCCGCTCGATCCGTTCAACCATTCCTTCTCGATCCTGGTCGAACTGGAGAGCCAGGCCGAGATCGACCGGATCTGGGACGCCTTTCTCGACGATGGCGGCAAGCCCGAGCAGTGCGGCTGGCTGAAAGACCGCTGGGGCCTGTCGTGGCAGATCGTGCCGAAAATCCTCGGCGACATGGCCGCGCATCCCGACCGCGAGCGCGCCAAGCGGGCCACCGAGGCGATGCTCGGGATGGTGAAGATCGATGTCGCGGCGCTGGAGAGGGCGTTTGGAGAGCCGGACTTCGCCAGCCAAAGTTAACGTCGTCAAATAGCCAAAAGGCCGGCGGGACAGCGCCCCCCTCTGTCCTGCCGGACATCTCCCCCACTTGGGGGGAGATCAGCTGTCATGCCCGCTTTCGCCAATCTCCGGCGCTTCAGGAGTGAACGTGGCGCGAAAGCTGCAAGCAATCCCCTTTGACTTCGCCCGCTCCGGCCATACCTTTGCGGAGGTCGTTCGCGCGGAGGTCTCATGCGGTCCAAGTTGAAGCTCGTCTCCCTCGTCCTCCTCGCGCTCACAGCCTTCGCGCAGCCTGCCGCCGCCGAAACAGCTGAACGGCCGGCGCCGGCCGGCGGCGTGCTGTCGCTTCTGCCGCCGCCGCAGGTGACCGAGCATTCGCTCACGCTTGGCGGGCGCAAGCTCGATTACCAGGCCAAGGCCGGCACGCTGTCGCTCTTGTCCGGCAAGGGCGAGGTCACGGCCGAGATTTTCTATGTCGCCTACACGCAGCAATCGCCCGCCCCGGCGAAGGAGCGGCCGATCACCTTCGTCTTCAACGGCGGGCCTGGAGCGGCTTCGGCCTACTTACATCTCGGCGCGCTCGGCCCGCGCGTCCTCGCGACCGCCCCCGACGGCGAATTCCTGCCGCCGCCGCAAAAGCTGATCGACAATCCTTACAGCTGGCTCGACATGAGCGATCTCGTCTTCGTCGATCCGGTCGGCACCGGCTACAGCCGCGAGGCGCCGGGCCAGGACACGAAAGCGTTCTGGGGCGTCGACCAGGACGCCAGCTCGGTCGGCGCCTTCATCCGGCTCTATCTCGCCCAAAACGGCCGCACCGCTTCGCCGCTCTTCCTCGCCGGCGAGAGCTATGGCGGCTTTCGCGCGGCGCTGCTTGCCAGGACGCTGCAGGAGGATGTCGGCCTGAGCCCGAGCGGCATCGTGCTGATCTCGCCGGCGCTGGAGTTCATGCTGGTGCGGCCGGACCAGTTCGACCAGTTGCATTGGGCGCTGGAACTGCCTTCACTGGCGGCGACCCGGCTGCGCGCCGACGGCGTCAGCGGCGAGGCGTTGCGCGACAGGCTGGCGGAGGTCGAGCACTACGCGCTTGGCGACTATCTGACGGCGCTCACCAGTGGGCTGGAGCAAGGCGGGAAGCTCGCCAGCGGGCGCGTGGCGGAGATCACCGGCCTGCCGCTCGACCTTGTGCAGCGCAATTTTGCCCGCGTCCCTACCGGCCTCTTCGCCCGCGAGTTCCAGCGCGCCAAGGGCAAAGTGCTCAGCCCTTACGACGCCATGGTCGCGACCAGCGACATCGCGCCGGAAAGCGCCCGCATCGAAGGTCCCGATCCCGTACTCGACCGCAGCGTGCCGGTGCTGACCTCGGCCTTTGTCGCCTATGCGCGAAACGAGCTGAACTACCGCACCGATGTCAGCTACCGGCTGCTCAACGGCGAAGTCAGCCGCAACTGGGACTATGGCAATTCGGGGCAAGGCTATGCCGGTGTGATGAACGACCTGCAGCGGGCGCGCTCGCTCAACCCTTCGCTAGGCGTCGTCATCGTGAACGGCTATACCGACCTCGTCACGCCCTATCTCGCCACGCGCTATCTGGTGAACCAGATCCCCACGCTCGCCGACGCCAAGCCGATCCGCCTCGATGTCGTCGAAGGCGGGCACATGATGTATCTCAGGCCCGATGGGCGGCGCGCGCTGAAGGAGGCGGCTTCGGAGCTCTACCAAGCGACGCAGTGAGGTAGCCCCTGCCCCAACGCAAGGCCGAGGCTGGCGCAGAGCCGCACGCGCCTTGCCATGGAATCGTGGCTGCTGACGGCAAGGTGTCAGCACGCGAAGTATATTCTGGTGAAATGATGGATACCCTCGAAAGGCCCGTTACGCCTGTCGACGGCGCGGCCGGCATCGCCGCCGAGCGCACGCTCGGCATCGCGCTGGTCTCGGCGTCGGCCGTCGCCTTCGCGCTCACCGGCGTGCTGACCAAGTCGATCCACGCCGATCCGCTGACCATCACCTGCTGGCGCGGTTTCTTCGGCTCGATCCTGATCACCCTTTATGTGCTGTGGCGACGGCGCCGCTCGGGCGGGCGCGAGAGTCTCAGGCTTGGCTGGCGCGGCTGGCTGCTGGCGGTCGAGGGGGCCGCGGCAAGCATCGCCTTCATCTCGGCCTTCAAATACACCTATGTCGCCAATGTCGCGGTGATCTACGCGACCTCGCCTTTCATCGCGGCGCTGCTTTCCTTCCTGCTGGTGCGGGAAAAATTCCGGCTGCAGACGATGCTGGCGGCGGCCGTGTCGCTTTGCGGCGTCGCCATCATGGTGGGCGGCGGCCTCGGCGGCGGCCATCTGTTCGGCGACGGGCTGGCGCTGCTGATGACCGCCGGCAGCGCGCTCTACATGATCATGGTGCGCGCCTTCCGCGACTCGCCCGTCGTCTGGGCGGGCGCGGTGTCCGCCTTCCTGCTCTTCGTGCTCGGCTGGTTCGTCACCGACCCGCTGGCCGTCTCGGGCCGCGACATGATGCTGCTCGCCACCTTCGGCTGCTCATTCGCGCTGGCCTCGATCCTTTGGACGGAAGGCTCGCGGCTCATCCCCGCCGCCGAATCCGGCTTGCTCGGCTCGGCGGAGGTTCCTTTCGCAATCCTGTTTGCCCTGCTGTTCCTCGGCGAAATCCCGCCGATCGCCAGCATCATCGGCGGCGCCATCGTGCTTGGCGCTGTTTTCGCGCATGCCGGGCGCGACTGGATGAAGGCGAAATCGGCGCGTTCTTAAAAATATTTTCGCGGTCACGGAACCATCATCAGGCTCAGGCATTGTTAGATCGACGGGTCACCCCCCAAGTCCCCCCAAACCCCTCGACCCGTCCGACTAGAAGCCGACCTGCAAAAAGGTCGGCTTTTTCTTTGGAAAGCGTAAAGCGACCTTCAGGCCGGCAATGCCAGGCCGCCGGCGAGAAGCTCGGCCAGATCGCGCGCCGGCCGGTCGGCCTCGCGGCCGAGCCGGATGGCGAAACTGGCGACGGGCACCGGCGGCAGGCCGAGCTCGCGCGGCGCTTCGACGATGCCGGAATGGGCAAAGCGCTGTGTGCGCAGGGTCAGCGCGATGCCGGCATTCACCGCCGTGCGCAGGCCGGCAAGGCTGGCGCTGCCGGCGGCGATGCGATAGCGCCGGTCGGCGGCGTCGAGCGTATTGAGCGCGGCCTCCCTGAAGCCGCAATAGGGGTCGAGCAGCGCCAGCGGCACCGCCTCCTGCCGGGTCGCCAAGCCTTTTTCCGAGCAGAGCCACAGCATCGGCTCGCTGATCAGCACCACTTCATCCGGCGACGGGGCATGGCGCATGGTGATCGCGAGGTCGAGCTGGCCTGCCTGCAACGCCGACCCGAGCTCCAGGGAGCGGCCGACGCGCAGCTCGATCCTGACGCGCGGGTGGCTGGCGGCGAAGGCCCTGAGCAGCTCCGGCAGGCCGTGATCGGCAAAGTCCTGCGTCGTGCCGATGGCTATGCGGCCGCCGGCTCGCGCCCCTTTCAGCGCCAGCCAGGCCTCGCTGTGGACGGCAAGGATACGCCGCGCATGGCCGACAAGGTCTTCGCCGGCCGGCGTCAGCCCGCGCCCCCTGCCCTGTGGCGCGAGCAGCGGCTCGCCGACGATCTCTTCCAGTCGCTGCATCTGCGCCGTCACCGCGGACGGCGAACGGCCGACAGCGGACGCCGCCCTGGCCAGCGAGCCGCCATCGACGAAGGCGAGGAAGGTTTTGAGCAGGTCGGGATCGAGCATTTCCATACTTCGATATTATCGAAGTGTTTGTCAAAAACAATTCTATTTTGTTGATGCGTAGATAGTGGCATGGTCCTTCCATCGAATGCGCGACGCGCCAAAATCCGAAGGAGAGAAAAATGCCGATCATCAATGTCAGCGTCACCGGCAAGCCGGACGCAAAGCTTTCCACCGCAATCGCGAAGGACATCACCGGGATCACGGCCACGCATCTGCGCAAGGACCCGACCATCACCGCGGTCGCGGTCAACTACATCGATCCGCAGCACTGGTTCGCTGGCGGCAGGTCGCTGGCCGAGCATGGGGCCAACAGCTTCTGGCTCGACATAAAAGTGGTGGACGGCACCAACACCAAGCTGGAGCTCGAAGCCTATCTCAAGGCGATCTTCGACGCCTTCGGCCGCCTGCTCGGCGGGGTGCATGAGGAAAGTTACGCGCTGGTGCACGAGGTGCCGGCGGCCGCCTACGGCTTCGGCGGCAAGAGCCAGGAGTTCCGGTTCATCAGCGGGAGGCTGAAGGCGGCGTAGGGCCGACTCCCCCTTCTCCCCTTGTGGGAGAAGGTGGATCGGCGCGTAGCGCCGAGACGGATGAGGGGTGCTGAAGGGAACGCGACCTCGAAAAATCAAATGCCTTTAGGCACTTACATCCTCAGCGCCGCGATCCGTCCAACACCCCTCATCCGTCCGAGCTTCGCTCGGCCACCTTCTCCCACAAGGGGAGAAGGGGACGCCGCGCCATCCACATTGACCTTCCCCCCACTTCCGCTACCCTCTGCCATCGAAGCGGTCGCCAAGAGCCGCGCCCTGGAGGACGTTGGGAGAGAGCGGCATGATCCTGACATTGGCGCTGCTTGCCGGTCTTGTCTTCGCCTGGCTTTTGATCGGCGTGATCGAGACGTTCCGGCTCGACCTGCGTTTCGTCCAGGCGCTGCTCTACGTGCCGTTCAAGCTTGCTTATCGCATTGCCGACGATCGCATCCGCATCGCCCGCAATGCGGGGACGCCGGTCATCTATGTCGTCTCGCACCAGTCGCGGATCGAGCCGGCGCTGATGCTGTCGCTGCTTCCGGACGACACGCTGCACATTCTGGACGACGCCTCGGCGCGCTCGCCATGGCTGGAGCCGTGGCGCGAGCTTGGCCGCACCATCGCCTTCAACGCCGAGCATGTCTTCGTCAGCCGTCGGCTGGTGCGCGTGCTCAAAGGCAAGGGCCGGCTTGCCGTCTATCTGCCAGACACGGTCGAGCCCGACACCAAGTCGTTCCGGCTGTTCCGCGCCATCACCCGCATCGCCATGCAGGCGGACGCCCGCATCGTGCCGATCTTCGTCGCCGGTTCGCGCGATCTGCCTGTGTCGCTGACGCCGAAGGACAAGGCGCCGCGCCACTGGTTCCCGCGCCTGTCGCTCAGCGTGCTGGAACCGATGACCATCGCCGAGCTGGTGGCCCGCAATCCCGACATGGCCTCCAACACCAACGCGCTGTTCGACCGTTTCGCCGAAGCGCGGCTCTACGGCACCAATCTCGACCGCGGCCTGTTCCTCGGCATGCGCGATGCGGCGACCAGAGTCGGCGCCTCGCATCCGATCATCGAGGACGTCATCTCGGGCGCGCTCAGCTATCGCAAGATGTTCATCGGCGCGCGGGTGCTCGGCCGCCGCTTCGAGGCGGTGACGGCGCCCGGCGAGGCGGTCGGCCTGCTCTTGCCCAACGCCAATGGCGTTGTGCTGTCCTTCGTCGGATTGGTCTCGGCTGCCAGAGTCGCCGCGATGATCAACTACACCGCCGGCCCGGCGAGCGTGACGGCGGCGATCCGCACCGCGGTGATCCGTACCGTGGTCTCGTCCCGCGCGTTCATCGAAAAGGCCGGCATCGACGACATCGTCGCCGCCGTAGAGGCAGGCGGCGCGAAGATGCTCTGGCTCGAGGACGTGCGCGAAAGCGTGACGACATTGGACAAGGTCGCGGCGGCGCTGTTCTGGCGCGTCCCGCTGCAGCGGCAGCAGGCGTCCAAACCGGCCGTGATCCTGTTCACCTCGGGCTCGGAAGGCACGCCGAAGGCGGTGGTGCTGTCGCACCGCAATCTTTACGCCAACGCCATGCAGGCCGAGGCGCGCGTCACGATCTCGCCGGCCGACATCCTGCTCAACGTGCTGCCGGTGTTCCACTCCTTCGGGCTGACCGGCGGCACCATCCTGCCGCTGGTGACCGGCGTGAAACTGTTCCTCTATCCCTCGCCGCTGCACTACAAGATCATCCCGGAGATCGCGCGCAAGGTGAAGCCGACCGTCATGTTCGGCACCGACACTTTCCTTGCCAACTATGCCCGCACCGCCAAGGACGGCGACTTCTCCAGCCTGCGCTTCGTGGTGGCCGGCGCCGAGGCGGTGAAGCCGGAGACGCGCCGCACCTACCGCGACCGTTTCCAGGCCTCGATCATCGAAGGTTTTGGATTGACCGAGGCGGCACCTGTCGTTGCCGTCAACACCGCGATCCACAATCGCGACGGCACGGTCGGTCGGCTGCTGCCGGCGATCCGCATGAAGCTCGAGCCGGTCGAGGGCATCAGCGACGCCGGCAGGCTGTGGCTCGACGGGCCGAACATGATGATGGGTTACATGACCGCCGACCGTCCCGGCGAATTGCAGCCGCTCGAAGGCTGGCACGACACCGGCGACATCGTCTCGGTCGACCGCGACGGCTTCATCACCATTCGCGGACGGGCAAAGCGCTTCGCCAAGATCGCCGGCGAGATGGTGTCGCTGGGCGCCGTCGAGATGCTGGTGCAGTCGCTGTGGCCGGAGGAGCGCCACGCGGCGGTGGCCGTGCCCGACAAGCGGCGCGGCGAACGCATCGTGCTGGTCACCACGGCCGGCGACGCCAGCGCGGAGGAGCTGCGTCAGTTCGGCAAGAAGGCGGGCGCGGCGGAGCTGATGGTGCCGAACGACATCATCAAGGTGGAAGAGATCCCGGTGCTGGGTTCCGGCAAGACGGATTATGTTTCGGCGCGCAAACTGGCGATCGACCGGCTGGGATTGGGTGTGGCGGCGTAGGTTAGTGCGAGAGGCGTAATATTCGGAGCGATGGTGGGACAGCGCCCCCCTCTGTCCTGCCGGACATCTCCCCCACAAGGGGCCACAAGGGGGAGATCAGATGGCCCCTTGGCTTTCGCCTATCACCAACGTTGCAGCATGGGGCGTTGCGAAAGGAGCTGCCAATCTCCCCCCAAGTGGGGGAGATGTCCGGCAGGACAGAGGGGGGCGCGAAGGAACGCTGCCGATCGACGTTAAGCGCTGCTCGCGACCTACCCGATGTCCGAAGGCGGCACCTTCTCGCCTTCGCGCATGGCCCGCTTCGAATAGGCGCGGACCGAGAACGGCAGGAACAGGAGATAGCCGGCGACCGACGCTGTCAGCGTGTACCAGGGATAGGTCATCAGCAGCAGGATGTAGAGCACGACGCCGAGGATCACCGGCAGCACCCTGTCACCCGGCACCTTGACGCTTTTGCCCGAATAGACCGGCAGCCGGCTGACCAGGAGGAAAGCGACGAGCACGGTGAAGCCGGTGGCGACAAAGGCCGCGGGCCGGCTGGGCTCCAGGCCGAGTCGCAGGAAATAGAGATAGAGCGGCAGCATGACGAGAACCGCGCCGGCCGGCGCCGGGACGCCGACGAAATATTCGGTCTGCCACGCCGGCTGGTCGGTGTCGTCGGCGAGCACGTTGAAGCGGGCGAGCCGCATGCCGCAGGCGATGGTGAAGAGGAGCGCCGCGATCCAGCCCGGCGAGCCGGCGCGATCGAGCAGGAAGGCATAGAGCACCAGGGCCGGCGCCACGCCGAAATTGACGATATCGGCCAGAGAATCCATCTGCGCGCCGAATTTCGAGGTCGCCTTCAACATGCGGGCGAGACGCCCGTCGATGCCGTCGAGGAAGGCGGCGAGCAGCACCATGACCACGGCCGGCTCGAAGCGGTCCTCGAAGGCGAAGCGGATGCCGGACAGGCCGGCGCAGATGGCAAGCACGGTCACCAGATTGGGCAGCACCATGCGCATCGGAATCTCGCGGATGCGCGGGCCGCCGCTGGCGTGGGCTTCGAATTTCTTGAAGGGCGCGCCCACCGTTCAGGAAACCCTGACCAACGGCGTCACGGCGATGCCGCCGAACTCGGCAAGCACGGTCTCGCCGCCCACCGCCGTCTGGCCGACGGCGACGCGCGGCACGGCGCTCGACGGCAGGAAGACGTCGACGCGCGAGCCGAAGCGGATCAGGCCAAAACGCTCGCCGGTGCCGATCGAGCCGCCCTGCTCGGCCCAGCAGACGATGCGGCGCGCCACCAGGCCGGCGATCTGCACCGCGGCGATCGTGCCGTTGGGGCTGTCGATGACCAGACCGTTGCGTTCGTTCTCGGAGCTTGCCTTGTCGAGCTCGGCATTGAGGAATTTGCCTGGACGATGCTCGATGCGGGTAATCCTGCCGCGCGCCGGCGCGCGGTTGATGTGGCAGGAAAAGACATTCATGAACACCGAGATGCGGGTCATCTCGGTGGAACCCAGGCCAAGCTCGCTCGGCGGCACGGCCGGGCCGACCGCCGAAATCACGCCGTCGGCCGGGCTCACCACCAGCCGGTCGTCGACCGGCGTGACGCGCTCCGGGTCACGGTAGAAATAGATGCACCAGCCGGTGAGGATCAGCCCGACCCAGAACAGGATCGACGAGAAATAGCCGAGGAACAACGTTGCCGCGCCGAAGGCGGCGATGAAGGGATAGCCCTCGCGATGGATCGGAACGAACGTATTCTTGATCGTATCGAGAAGCGTCATAGGGCTTGAGGGCGGTCCCTGTTTCAGGTCCGGCCTCAATAGCCGAAAGCCCCCCTCCCCGCAACGCAACAATATTCCTCGGGATCCCGATCACCGTCGACGTCGGCGGGACAGCGCCCCCCTCTGTCCTGCCGGACATCTCCCCCACAAGGGGGGAGATTGGCTCTCATGTCCGCTTTCGCCAATCACCAGCGTTGGCTATCCGCTCTACACCTCCGGCACGCGCTGATAGTTGGCAATGTCGGCCTTGACGCCGAGGCGGGCGATCGTTTCCTGCGGGCTGAAGGCGATGCGTTCGTGGGCTGCCTTGACGATCGGCACCACCTTGTCGACCGCCGCCTGGCTTTCCCATTCGACCATGGTGACGATATTGAATTCGCCCGGGCCGGAAAACTGCTCGAGCACGAAGTCCTGCACGAAGCCGTCCTGCTGGCGCAGCAGCTCATGTGTCATCCTGACCTTGCCGAGGATTTCGTCGCGCGCTTCCGCCGGCACGACGAATTTGTCGACCCGGAAGACGCTGCCATCGCGTTGATTCTTATTGCTCATTTCGATCTGTCTCCGTTCTTGGAAGGCTTGCTTCGCAGGGGCTCGGAGACGGTTTGCAAGCTCAAGCTAGGTTGAGGTCAAGAGGAATTTTTGCGCCGACTTCCCCTTCTCCCCTTGTGGGAGAAGGTGGCCGAGCGAAGCTCGGTCGGATGAGGG
>SUGL01000209.1 GCA_004963905.1 Mesorhizobium sp. | reverse complement strand
CCCCCGATCTCGGACGCACGAAGCAGGCGCTCGGGAACGAGCCGGCCGTCGCGCTCCGCAAGCCGCACCAAGAAGGGCATGTCGGTGTAGCGCCGGGCGTAGTCGTCGAAATACGAGACCGTGCGGTCGAGGTGGTATTCGCGCAGGATCACGTGGCCCATGGCGAGCGCCAGCGCGGCGTCGGTTCCCTGCTTGGGATTCAACCAGATATCGGCGAACTTCGTTGCTTCGGCATAATCCGGCGAGACGACCGCGCTCTTGGTGCCCTTGTAGCGGACCTCGGT
>SUGL01000208.1 GCA_004963905.1 Mesorhizobium sp. | reverse complement strand
TCAGCGTTGATGCCTTCGTGGTTGATGCCGGCGGCCAAGCACTGATCGAGATGCTCCTCGACGATCTGGCGCGCGACCGAGCCGACATTCTTGTAGCCGACGCCGGTGTAATAAGGGCCCTGCGGGGCCGGATAGCCGGTTTCGGGGAAGCCGAGCGGACGGCCGTCCTTGTAGAAGAAATATTCCTGCTCGAAGCCGAACCAGGCGCCTTCGTCGTCCAGGATGGTGGCGCGCTTGTTGGACACATGCGGCGTCACACCATCCGGCATCATCACTTCGCAAAGC
>SUGL01000207.1 GCA_004963905.1 Mesorhizobium sp. | reverse complement strand
CCATCTGCTCAGCAACAAGCTCGACCATCTGCGACGCCGGCTCGACACGTCGATGCCGTCGGAATTTCCTGTTTTCGATGACCTCAGGCTTATGGGCGTCACCGATTACATGGCTTTCGTGCTTCCCTTCAGCGGCAACACCAGTCAGGGCATGATGGGGTCCTGGTCGACTGACAGTGCTGCAGGCTTCAGCGACAGCATGATTTCGGCGCTGCTGCGCATCCAAAGCCATCTCGCTATCGCAACCAAGATGGCGGTGCTCACCAAGCTCGCCGACAACATGATGAC
>SUGL01000206.1 GCA_004963905.1 Mesorhizobium sp. | reverse complement strand
GCCAGACCGCGGTTCTCACGCCGGTCAAGGTCGAGCATTCCGCTTATTACGCCCGCATCTTCCGTGCCATCCAGAGGACGGAGGGCAAGGTGTTCCCGGGCGTCCTGGCGCCGATCGCTTTGTTTGAAATCCCCTGCGGCGAAAACTTGCGCCAGACACTCGAACGGTTTCCGTTCTTCAAGTCGACGCCGGTGGAGCAACGGATGATGTTCGCCAATCCGGCCATCAACCGGCTGACGCCGCTCTCCATCGTGCCGACGGCGAAATACTTGCGCGATGCTGCCTGAAA
>SUGL01000205.1 GCA_004963905.1 Mesorhizobium sp. | reverse complement strand
AAGCGAACTCCGCTATTTCCCCCAGAAAGGGCGCGCCAGGGCGGCGCCGGTTGCCACTCCAGGCGCCGGCGCCGCTTGCGTTTTTGCAGATCAGACCGTGATCACCTTGCTGAGGTGATCCCCCAGCCGGCAGGCCAGAGCGGTGATGGTGGTCGTCGGGTTGCACTGCCCGGAGGTGCAGAACACCGAGGAGCCGCCGACATAGAGGTTGTCCATGCCGTGCACCTTGCAGTTGGCGTCGACGACGCTCCTCGAGACATCGGTGCCCATGCGGGTGCCGCCCATGTGG
>SUGL01000204.1 GCA_004963905.1 Mesorhizobium sp. | reverse complement strand
ACCCAGATCAACCTGTTCTACGAGGCCTCGACCCGCACGCAATCGTCCTTCGAGCTGGCGGGGAAAAGGCTCGGCGCCGACGTCATGAACATGTCGGTGGCGAGTTCATCGGTGAAGAAAGGCGAGACGCTGATCGACACCGCCATGACGCTCAACGCCATGCGGCCGGATATCCTGATCATTCGCCATCAGTCGGCGGGCGCGGCGGCGCTTCTGGCACAGAAAGTCGGCTGCTCCGTGGTCAATGCCGGCGACGGCGCGCATGAGCACCCGACGCAGGCGCTGCTCG
>SUGL01000203.1 GCA_004963905.1 Mesorhizobium sp. | reverse complement strand
ATGCCCCACTGCCTCATGGCGTGGCGAGCGTCTTAAGAAACCGCCCGAAAGGAGAACTTTCATGCGCTCTACCGGGCAGTGGAGTGCTGGGAAAGGGAGTTGCAACTGACCGGCCATGTCAACTGTCCGACTTCTTCCGAGCCTATGGACAGACTGGGAACCTTCCACGCAAAGCCATTCGAAAGCGGCCGCAGTTGGGCCGGCGCGAGACCGGAAGCCCGCGCAATCGGCTACGACGCGCACGGTGTAGCGGCTCACATCGTCATACTGCACCTACGCCACACACCGG
>SUGL01000202.1 GCA_004963905.1 Mesorhizobium sp. | reverse complement strand
GCCGTCGACCAGGAAGCGGATCTGCGCGGTGTTCGGATTGCCCTCCCCCGTCGTGAGCAGGATCGGCTGCTCGGCCTGATAGGCTTCGCGGTCGGTGGCATGCGCGAGGAAGGAATCGTCGCGGAACGTCCACAGATGCTGGTCGAGCGCGTCGCGGCGCTCCTCAGTGCCGGTCTGCACCACTGCCCGCCAGCCGCGCTCTACGCTGCGCTCGAGGAGGCCCGGCAGAGCCTCTTCAAGCGTTGATTCCGTCAGGTGGTAGAACAGGATGTCGGCCACCTCGAAAGCCC
>SUGL01000201.1 GCA_004963905.1 Mesorhizobium sp. | reverse complement strand
TGTCGGCGTTGCCGCCAAGCTGGATGTCGGTGCCGCGTCCGGCCATGTTGGTGGCGATGGTGATGGCGCCGGGCTTGCCGGCCTGAGCGACGATGGCAGCCTCGCGCTCGTGGTGGCGGGCGTTCAGCACCTCGAAATTCTTGAAACCGTCCTTACGCAGGCGTTCGGCCAACTGCTCGGACTTCTCGATCGAGGTGGTGCCAACCAGGATCGGCTGGCCCTTATCGCGCGCTTCCTTGATCTCCTTGACGATCGCCTTGTACTTCTCGTCCACCGTCCGGTAGACCTCGTC
>SUGL01000200.1 GCA_004963905.1 Mesorhizobium sp. | reverse complement strand
GCCGGCGGATGTTGACTGTCTCCTCTTCCGCCTCGCGCTTGCCGCAGACGAGAATGACCGGAACCTTGGCCAGACTGTGCTCACGCACCTTGTAGTTGATCTTCTCGTTGCGAAGGTCCGCCTCGGCCAGCAGGCCCGCCGCCTTCAGCCGCTCGACGACCTTCATCGCATAGGCGTCTGCGTCGGAGGTGATCGTCGCCACCACCACCTGCAAAGGCGCGAACCACAACGGGAAATGGCCGGAGTAGTTTTCCATCAGGATGCCGAGGAAGCGCTCCATCGAGCCGCACAC
>SUGL01000001.1 GCA_004963905.1 Mesorhizobium sp. | reverse complement strand
CCCGGCGGGCGCGTGGCCTCTTTCTTCAGTGTCAGATGCATGCGCTCATGGCGGCCGTTCTGTTGCGGCTTGCCTGGTCTGATGCGCTCGAGGCTGATGCCCAGCCGCAGCCACCAAACCGACAGTCGCGACAGATTATAGAGCCCGTTGGGTGAGGCAAACGGCAGGCCGTTGTCGCTTCTGATTGCGGCGGGTAAGCCGCGTTCCTTGAAGAGCCGGACGAAAGCTTCGATGACCGGAGCTTCCTTCGTCGATTCAAGCGCTTCGCACAGCAAAAGATAACGCGAGGCCTGGTCGGTGACCGTCAGAGGGTAACAGTAGCGGCCGTCGCCGGTCTTGAACTCGCCCTTGAAGTCGGCGCACCACAGGTCATTGGGCTGGACGGCTTGCGACAGCGCCGTGCCCATGGCCTTGTTCGCCCGGTTCCTCTTGCGGGCCTGGCTCACAAGGCCGTGGCGGTCGAGCACGGCATGCACCGTGCTCTTGGCAGGAATGCGCACATCACCGGCGAGCTTCCTGATCAGCACTTCCTTGATCTTCCTGGCGCCCCAGTGCGGCTTCTCTCGCTTGGTCTCGACGATCAGCCGCTCGATCTGGTCGGGCAGTTGGTTGGCGTAGCGCACCGGTCGCCGAGAGCGATCGCAGAGCGCCTCCAATCCTTCATCCTGGTAGCGGTTGAAGATCTTGTAGCCGGTCTTCCTCGATATTCCGAACTCCCGGCACACTTGGCTCATGCCCTCTCCCTCCAGAAGGCGAGCCACAAAGCGAAGACGTTCCTCCATCACCGAACACTCTCTCCACGGCATCAACACCTCCCGGTAAAAACCGAAAAGTGTTACCCATGTGTCCGGTACAAAACGTCACCTATGTCTCGGGTCGCTCAAACCACCGAATTTGATTATCTTGGTGTGGGTCTTGGCCAGAACGGACCTCCGCCACCAAACTCTCTCCGCGATCTCAAAGAGATTGCTGGCTTCAACGTTAACTAGGCTGCTCAGCCTGGGATCCCGCCCAGATCGATCTCGGTGATGTGCCAGCGGCCGAGATTGGCGGTGTAGAGCTTGTCGCCCTTGAAGGCGATGTTGGTGGGGTGCGCCAGCGTGGTCGCCGCCGGATCCTCGATCAGCACTTCGAGGCCTCGGTCCTCTCGCCAGCGATAGATCCGGCTTGGCTCGTAGCATGAGATGAACAGCGAGCCGTCAGGCGCGAAGGCGACGCCGTCCGGAACATTGCGCACGTCTTTGACGACGACCTGCCGAGCCCCTGCGCTGCCGTCGGCGAGGATCGGCACATGACTGATGCAGGGCGCGTCGCTTTCCACCACGTAGAGGCCGTTGCCGTCCGGCGCCATGGCCATGCCGTTGGCGAAGGACATGGCCTCCCGGCACCACAGACCGCCCTCGCCCGTCTCAAGGTCGTAGCGAAAGATGCCCGAGCGATTGTCCTCGCCGACACTGTCCGACACGAAGAGCCAGCCTCTCGCCTCATCGATAACCGGATAGTTGGGCACGCGGATGCCTGCGGCAGCGAAACGTTCCATTCGACCCGTCGCGGCGTCCCAGCGGAAGATCGCGGCATGCCTGAGATCGCAGGCGAAACAATTGCCGGCGCTGTCGAAGGCAATGCCGAGCAGAAAGCCGTCCGTGCCGCCCATGCGCTCGACCGAACTGCCATCGGCGGCGAACCTCAGGAGATCGCCGGTTTCGGTGCCGCACCAGATCGAGCCATCGCGGTGGACGGCCACACCCTCCGGATGGGCGACGCGTGGATTGCTGAAGATGCCGTCGAAGAAGACGCGCGCGGCGGACATGTCGAGCAACGGTTTGTCCATGAAGCGCTCCTCAGCTTGCGGCAGGCGATCGCTGCGCGGCGATGCAGCGATCGACCATGGCGCGGTCGGCGGCAAGGATGTCGGCGATCAGCGCGCCGCGCTCCTTCGCACTGACGAATTCGAGACGGCGTAGACCAAGCGGGTCGACGCGGCTTCGCAAGGCGACGAGCGTGTCGCCGGACGGCATCGGCACCTCGCGGCAATCGGCATCGAAGGTCACGGCAAATCCGGTGGCGTCGCGGACCTGCCGGCGCGTAACGCCCGGCATGGTTTCGATGACGATCAGTTCCCGCGACGTCTGATCGAGCCGGAAGACGCAGAGATCGGTGAAGACCAGCGCCTTGCCGGTGCGATAGCCCATCGGGTCGCGCTCAGTGGGCGTCAGTAGCCCACGGGCCGAGCTCGCGATCTCGACCTCATCGACCAGCGACTGGACCGAGTGGCGGGGAACGTAGAGCAGGTAGTCGCGATGCATGTTGGCGACGTCGGCCATGCCGCCTTGCCCTGGCAGCCTCAGCAGACCCCCGCTCGGTTTGCTGAGCGCGATGGTGTTGACGCGGCCGCGCCGGTCGACCTGCGCCGCGCCGACGATCTCATGCGTCACCGCGCCCGCCTGGTAGTAGGTCGAGTAGGTGTCGTCGCCGCCGGCATGCGCCACCGCCGTCTCGCAATCGAGGCTTTCGATCAGCGACAGCACCATCGGGCTCGGCGCGATGTCGAGATGACCGCAGCTCATCGTCGCGACGATCATATCCGGAGCATGCGTCGCCTTGGCCAGACGATAGGCGACGTTGGCGAGCGGCGATACCGCGCCGGCGCTGGCAAAGCTCTCATTGTCGAGTTCGGCGGCGATGCGCGCGGCAATGATCTCGTCGACGGACGCTTGTCTGTTGCCCTGAGCGAGCGCCGGCATGGCCAGCACTGTCTCGGCGCTGACTTTCGCCGCTTTTCGAAGCCGCTCCGGCGGGCCGCCTAAAGGCGGGCGGAGTCTGTCCGACAAGGCAGTCTCCTTGGCCGCGAATGCCTCCGACAGTGCCTGATAGTCCGTGACGTAGAATGGCAGGCACGAGGCCGGGTAGGCGCCGCCCGGCGCCACACCAATCGCCGAAACCTGATTGCGGGTGAGGATGCTCTGGCGGCCGTCCTGCCGCAGCGCCCCGACCGGTACGATCTCCTCGACCGTGACCAGCACTTGCCGCGCAGCGCCCGCCATGGCGAAGTCCAGCGCCCGTGGCCCGATGATCTCAACATTGCCGCTTTCGTCGGCGCGCTGTGCGTGGACGATGAACGTATCGAGCCTCAGCGGCGGGACAAATCCGGTATCGGTCCCGCCAACCGGATCGGGCCTGGCGATCGCATCCGGCATGCGCCCCAGCATGTCGGACCCTTGAGGAAGCTGGAACGGCATCGACGGCAGGTTCTGCTGCGCCGCCCGCAGCGCCTGGATCATGGCCAGAGCCGTCCAGTCGCGAACGGGGATTGCACCGCTCTCGGCGACCGCACGGAACCTCGGCGGCAGCCCGAAGATGTCGAGGCTGGAAAAGCAGAGGTCGATTTCCGCCACCGCATCCATTTCGAGCAGCAGCTCGAGCGGCAACCCGCCAGCCCATGAGACGTAGCGCAGGCCTTTGATGCCGGACCCGGCGATCGCGCGCAGCAAAGCGACCGGCAGCCGGGCGAAATGATGGCCGCCGACGCCGAACGTATCGCCCTGGCCGACCATCGCCGCCAGCCCCTCCATATCGGTGAATTGCGGCCGGTTCGACTTTACCAGGGAGATCGACCTGAAATCCGTCACAGCGCGGATGCCTCGATGCGGTAGCGGGTCACGAACGGCTTTTCGGGCGAGAACTCCAGCGCCGTCGCGATGCCGGATTGCGCGATGGGATTGTCGGCAAGCGCGGTCGCGGGGCCGAGCCCGAAGGGCGAGCAGATCGGCTCGATGCCGATGGCGACGTGACGTCCGTTCCAGGGCGCTGCCTTGCGGCCGCGATTGGAGTACCAGAGCAGAAGGCTTGGGAAATGCTCCTTTTGCCAGGATAGCTGAACCCGGTAGCCATCCTCATGGTTGGCGAGCGCGGCGATACCGTCGACGCCTTCGATCTGCAGCAACTCTTCCGTGTCGGCGGCCAAGGGCAAACGGGAGGCGTCGATCGTTCCCCCGGCGCGCGCCGGCACCGCTATCAGCTCGAAGAAGGTCTTGTTCCTGGCAAACAGCGCCGCGCCGGGTTCGACATCGTGCGGATAGGTGCGGCCTTCGTCGAAGCCGCCAAGCTCCAGCGTGGCGGCGCCCGTCTCGAACGGCAGCCGGAACACCGGATGCAGGCCGATCGGCAGGCGGCACGCACGGCGGACGAATACCCGGAACTCAATGTCGATGGCCGGCGCCGACGGATCAGGCCTCACCGTTCGTTCGGCGCGTTCGACCGGACTCCCCTTGGGGTAGGAAAGCGATAGCGACAATGACCCGGGCTCGCTGTCGCGCCATGTCCACTCATGATTGCAGCTGTGGCCATGGATTTCTTCGTCCGGCGCCGGAGGTTCCATGACACGCGTCCAGGCCTCGGGCCACCCCTCGGCAGGCGCCGAATAGCCGAAAGGCACGCAGGGCCACTCGCCGCGCAGCCTGCGCAGAATGCCCGGCAGCGCCTCCGGTTGCCGTTCGTTCGACCAGGGAGCAATATGCATAGGCGAAACCTGACGCCCGTCGGCGAGCACGAACGTCACCGGCGCCAGCATCGCGCCGAGGCGCTGGACGGTCAGCGCGCCATGCGCCCAGCCGAGGCCGCGATAACCGTCACCCTTCATGGGCTGGCCTTCTTCGCAACACTTCTCTCGGCGAACTCCTTGACGCGCCGCTGGCCGATCTCGCTGCGATAGAGACCGCCCAGTATGTCGCGCTCCATGGCGAGGCCATCGGCTAGTTCGCCCGACACCGCATGCGCCGTCAGGGCCTTCAGGCCTTCGATCGCGGCGGCAGGCTCGGCGGCGATCATCTTGGCCAATTCCAGCGCGCGCGGCATCAGGGCGTCGACATCGACGATCTCGTTGACCAGGCCGGCACCGACGAATTCGGAAGCCGGCACGATCGCACCCGTCATCAGCAGAAGATTGGCGCGGTTGCGGCCGAGCTTGGCGACGCTGCGTTGCGTGCCGCCGCCGCCGGGGATCAGCCCGAGCTTGATCTCCGGCAGGCCGAGTTTGGCGAACTGGTTGGCGATCACGATGTCGCAGCACAGCACGAGCTCCATGCCGCCGCCCAAGGCGAAGCCGTTGACCGCGGCGATCACCGGTTTGCGGTTGTTCTCGATCGCCGCGTACATGCGCATGCCGGCAGCCTGGAAGCTGTCGAACTCCGGCCCTGTCTGCGCGGCATATTCCTTGATGTCGGCGCCGGCCATGAAGCCGCGCCCCTCGCCGGTCACCACGATCGCGCCGACGTCCGCATCGGCGGACAGCGCCTCGAAGGCATCGGTGATCTCGCCTTGCATCAGCCGATTCATGGCGTTGAGTTGGTCGGCGCGCCGGAAGGTGACGACAGCGACGCGGCGCGAGATTTCGACCGTGAGTGTCCGGTAGGCGCCCATCGTCAGGCCGCGTCCACGGTCATGTCGCCGGACGCCTCGAGTGCGGCGATCTCGTCCTTCGACAGGCCGAACTCGGCGAGGATCTCGCGCCCATGCTGGCCGACCAATGGCGCCGGCCGTTCGATGGTCGCGGGCGTCTCGCTCATCTTGACGGCGGGCGCCACCACCCGCACCTTGCCGCCGCGCGGATGGTCGTAGCTGGTGATCATGCCCATATGCGTGACCTGCGGGTCTTCCGCCGCGCGGCGGATGTCCTTTACCTCGGCGCACCAGATGTCGGCCTCCAGAAGCCGCGCCAAAAGATCCTGCGTGGCGAATTTCTTCGTCTCGGCATTGACCTTCTCGAAGACCTCGTCGCGTTTGTCGAACAGCGTCTTCAGGTCGTCATAGACGGCGAGCTGCGGCGCCCCCAGCACCTCGTAAAGCGTCTTGAACGGGCTCATGGCGATCGACACGTAGCCGCCGTCGCTCGTCTCGTAGATGCCGAACGGCGCCTGCATGCCGGGGTGGCCGATGCCGGAATTCGGCCGCACGAAATCCTCGCCGAGATTGAGCACGGCAACATATTCCTGGTTGAGATGCGCGAGCAGCCCGGCCAGCAGATTGACCTCGATCTTCTGGCCCTTGCCGGTCTTCTCGCGATAGTAGAGCGCCGACAATATGCCGTATACCATGTTCATGGCGCCGATCTGGTCGGCGAGACCGGCGCCGGCCGGAACCGGAGCCTGGTCGCCGCGGCCAGTGTTGGCGATCAGCCCGGCCAGCCCCTGGATAAGCATGTCCTGGCCGGGGCGCTCGACGTAAGGGCCTTCCTCGCCATAGCCCGAACCCGAGCAGTAGATGATGCGCGGATTGACGGCCTTGAAATCCTCGTAGCCGTAGCCGAGCTTGGCCAGCACGCCGGGACGGAAATTCTGCACCACCACGTCGGCGGTCCGGGCCATCTCCATGATGACGGCATGCACCTTGCGGCTTTTCAGGTTGAGCGCGATCGAGCGCTTGTTGCGGTTCCAGGCGAGGAAGTTCGGGCTCTCGGAGCCGCCGACCCATTTGGCGAAGAAGGTCATGCCGCGGAACATGTCGCCGGCGCCGGCCCGCTCGATCTTGATGACATCGGCGCCCATGTCGCCGAGCAGCTGCGTGGCGAACGGTCCCTGCAGCAGATGGCTGAAATCGAGGATGCGGACGCCTTCGAGGGCCTTGTTCATTTCATGTCTCGTTTCTTGTTCAAAGCAGTTCGGGGACGTAGCGCGGCGCGGCGGTCAGCCCGCCATCGACGCGCAGGTCGGTGCCGGTGGTGAAGCCGGCCGCATCCGAGGCGAGATAGACGGCGGCCTCGGCCACTTCGGAAGGCTCGCCGATGCGGCCGAGCGGATGCATCTTGACCCAGGCCTTGGCGAGATTGCCGCCGATCTCCTTGATCAGCCTGTCGTTCATCGGCGTGTTGATGGTGCCCGGCGAGATCGAGTTGACGCGGACGTTCATCGGACCGAACTCGACCGCCATCTGGCGCGTCATCGCCATCACCGCTCCCTTGGCGCCGGCATAGGCGGTCCAACCGTCGAGGCCGATATGGCCTTGCGCGGAAGCCATGTTGATGATCGAGCCCGACTTCTGCGCGATCATGTGCGGCAGCGCGTATTTGCAGCCGCGGAAGACGCTGGTCAGGTTGACCGCGATCAGCCGGTGCCATTGCTCGTCGGTCATCTCGTGCACCGGCATGCCGCCGATGGCGATGGCGGCGTTGTTGACCAGGACGTCGAGGCGCCCGGTCTTCCTGACGGCCGCATCGATGAGGCCGGCGATGTCGGCTTCCTGCGAAACGTCGCAACGGACATAATCGGCCAGGTGGCCGGCGGCGCGCAGTGCCGCCGCGAAATCCTCGCCTGCCTTGTCGGCGATGTCACTGAGAAAGACATGCGCCCCTTCCCGCGCCATCGCCTCGGCGATCGCGTGGCCGATGCCGTCGGCGGCGCCGGTGATGACAGCGGTTTTTCCTTCAAGACGAGCCATGTCAGCCTCCGTTCGCGCGCCGGCGTTTCGCTTCGTCGAAGGCGACCGCGGCGATGATGATCATGCCGGTGATGACCAGCTGCCATTCGGTCGGCAGCCCGAGCCCGCGCAGGCCGTTGGACAGGAACTGCAGGATCAGGACGCCGAGCGCCATGCCGGTCAGGCTGCCGATGCCGCCGGCGAGGCTCACCCCGCCGAGCACCGTCGCGGCGACGACCTGGAATTCGAAGTTCAGTCCGGCCGTATGCTGCGCCGAGCCGACGCGCGCCGCCAGGATGATGCCGGCAACCGTCGCCAGCAGCGCGCTGATGATGAAGCAGACGAACTTGACGCGCCGCACGTCGTAGCCCGCCAGCCGCGCCACTTCCTGGTTGCCGCCGACCGCATAGATCTGCCGCCCGAACGGCCGGTGCTGCATCATGTAGCCGAATGCGGCGAGGAGCACGATGGCGATGACCGCCGAATAGGGGATGATGTTGAACAGGCGGCCGTCCGAGAGCGCGATGAAGCTGTCGAGGGCGGCATCGTCGGGGATCGCGCGCTGGCCGGTGTAGAGATAGACGCCGCCGCGCATGATGAACATGGTGCCGAGCGTCACGATCAGCGAGTTGATGCCGGCATAGGCGGTGAGATAGCCGTTCACCACACCGATGATCAGCCCGAACAGCAGCGCGCCGCCGACGCCGAGCAGCAGCGAGTTGGTGTCGTTCATGATGATGATCAGCGGCAAGGCGATGGTCGCCAGTAGCGAACCGATCGAAATGTCGACCTCGCCGGAAATGAAGACGATGGCGCAGCCGATGCCGGCGGTGAGCGCGAGCGAGGCCTGCCCGAGCACGTTGGTCATGTTGCGCACGGAGAGGAAATTCTCGACCGTGGCGGAAAAGAACACCAGCACCAGGACCAGGCACACCAGCAGCGCCAGTTCCTGCCTGGCAAAGAGCCGCCCCAGCATGGACGGCTCGGCTTTTGCGGAAGCCGTGCTTGTAAGGCTCATCGCTTGCTCCCTTCGAAGGACTGAACGCAAGGAATGCCGCCGCGAAGCGTCATGACCTCACCCGATCGCCGCATTGAGGATCTTCTCCTGCGTGGCTTCCTCGCGCGGCATGATCGCGGTCAGGCGGCCCTCGCACATCACCGCGATGCGGTCGGCAAGACCGAGCAGTTCGGGCATCTCCGACGTCATCATGACGACCGCCAAACCCTCGCCGGCAAGCCGGTCTATCAGCGCGAAGATTTCCGATTTGGCGCCGACGTCGATGCCGCGTGTCGGTTCGTCAACGACGATGACTTTCAGACCCCGCATCAGCCAGCGCGAGATCAGCACCTTCTGCTGGTTGCCGCCCGACAGGTTCTTCACCTGTTGGAACAGGCTGGGTGTCTTGATGCGGAAACGGTCGACATAGTCCTGCACCGCTCTGTGCTCCTTCGCCTTGTCGACGAAGCCCATGCGGGCGAACGCGCCGAGCGAGGCGAGGCTGGCATTCTGGTAGACGGGCAGCTCGCTCATCAGTCCTTCGCTCTTGCGATCCTCGGTGAGCAGGCCGATGCCGAGCTTGACGCCGGTGCGCGTGTCGTGCGGCGCAAGGCGCTGGCCGTCGACCGTGATCGTGCCCGAAGTGATCGGATCGTAGCCGACGATCGCCTTGGCGAGCTCGGTGCGGCCCGCCCCCATCAATCCGAAGAAGCCGAGCACCTCGCCGGCACGCGCCTCGAAGGACACGTCGTCCAGCTTCTTCGCCGTGCTGAGATTTTCCACCGACAGCGCCACCTTGCTGCCCGCCGCGCCGCGCTTGCGGGGGAACAGATTGTCGATGCGCCGGCCGATCATGTCCTGGATCAGCGTGTCGTTGCTGTGCTCGCCGATCTTTCTGGTCGAGATGTGGCGTCCGTCGCGCAGCACGGTCACCGTGTCGGCGATCTCGAACACTTCGTCGAGCTTGTGGCTGACATAGACCACCGCGATGCCGAGGGCCGCCAGACGGCGGATGACGGTGAACAGCAGCGAGACTTCGTTCGGCGTCAGCGAGGACGTCGGTTCGTCCATCACCACGACGCGCGCCTCGTGGGCAAGCGCGCGGGCGATCTCGACCATCTGCTGCTGGCTGACGGGCAGCGATCCGGTCCGCGCCGCCGGATCGACATTGAAGCCAATGCGGTTGAACAGTGCTGCTGAATCGGTACGGATCTTCTTCCAGTCGATCGAGCCGGCTTTGCCGGTCGGATAGCCTTCGAGGAAGATGTTTTCGGCGACGGTGAACTCGGAGATCAAGGCGATCTCCTGGAACACGACCTTGATGCCTTCTTTCAGGCTGTCGCGCGGCGACTTGATGTCGACCTCACGTCCGCGCATGCGGATGGTGCCGGCGTCCTTGCCGTAGACGCCAGCCATGATCTTGATCAGCGTCGACTTGCCGGCGCCGTTTTCGCCCATCAAGGCGTGGATCTTGCCGGGTTCCAGGGTGAAGTCGACATTGTCCAGCGCCACGACACCCGGGAAGCGCTTGCCGATGCCGCGCAGTTCCAGCGCCGGCACATTCGTGTCGATGGCCGTGCCTTCGCCGGGATGCAGGAAATCAACGGACATTGGCTTTGTTCCGGATGATGTCGAGATAAGTCGCCAGGATGATGACGACGCCAGGCACCACCATCTGCAGGTCCTGGTTCCAGCCGAGAATGATGATGCCGTTGTCGATCACCTTCAGCACCAGCACGCCGAGTAAGGTGCCGAACAGCGAGCCGCGGCCGCCGAGCAGGCTGGTGCCGCCGAGGATGACGGCGGCGATGACCGTCAGTTCGAAGCCGCGGCCGGCGGTCGGCTGGCCGGCATTCATCAGCGACGACAGGATCATGCCGGCGACGCCGACACAAAGGCCGGTGACCACGAAGGCGAACAGCTTGAGCCATTCCGAGCGCAGGCCGGACAGGCGCACCGCCCTTTCATTGGCCCCCACCGCGTAGAGATAACGGCCGAGCGTGGTGAAGCGCAGCGTCACATAGGCGACCGCGAAGATCAGTGCCGCCAGGATGACGGGAACCGGCACCGCGCCGACATAGCCGGCGCCGAGATCGGTAAAGCTCGCCAGCTGATTGTGGTTTTGCACCGCCTCGCGTGTGAACAGATAGACGCCGCCCTGCAGCATCATCATCGTGCCGATGGTGGCGATCAGCGAGTTCACCCGCAGCCTGGTGACGACCAGCCCGTTGAACAAGCCGACGCCGCCGGCAAAAGCAAGAGCCGCCAGCATGCCGAGCGCAAGGCTGTGTGTGGAATTGAGCACCGCCATGCCGATGCAGCCGACGAAGGCGAGCGATGCTCCGACCGACAGGTCGACCTCCGCCGTGATGATGAGCATGGTCATGCCCGAGGCGACGATCAGCACCAGCGCGCATTGGCGCAGGATGGCGATGATGTTGGCCTCCGAATAGAACTGCGGCGCAGCGATCGAGATGGCGATGCACAGCACCGCCAGGATGACACCGAGCACGAGCTGGCTGCCGCCCAGAAGCTGGCCGCCGATCGAACGTCTTTGCGCGGGGGCGTGTGTAAGCTCGCTCATCTCAATCTATTCCCGTCGCTAGAGCATGATGCCGAAAAGTGTGAAGCGGTTTTCGGACGACATCATGCTCTATCTCCTGAATTTAGAGACGGATTCAGATTTCAGGTCGAACAGACCTGAAATCATCCGGCTCTAAGGTCAGGCGCCGGTGCCGGTGTCTTTGCCGCCAACGGCGCCTGGCCGGGCGGCCCTTCCCGCCTCACGGGAAGGGCCGTGTCGATCAGCCTATTTCTTCAGGTCGGCTGAGGTCTTCATGCACTTTGCCGGCGGCTGCAGCGCATTGACGGCGTCCCATTTGATGGTGCGGGTGGTGCCGTCGTAGTCATAGAACTTCTTCCAGTCCTCGCCGGTCATCGGCGCGGTCGGGCTGACGATGTGCTCGGGCACTTCCTCGCTGTTGAAGAGCTTGACCGCGGCATCGATGGCGGTGAACCCTTCCTTCTCCGGGAACATCGCGGCCTCGATGCGGTAGGACGGCTCGTTCTGCATGGCGTTGATGAAGGCGAGCCCTTCGCCGCCGGTGCCGACCGTCAGCAGGCCGTCCTGTGACTTGCCGGCCGCTTTCCAGGCCTGCAGGCCGCCCAGCGATGAGGAATCGTTGATGCCGTAGATGATGTTGATGTCGGAATTCTTGGCCAGCGCCGCCGAGGAAACTTCGAGCGCGCGGTCCGGATTGCCGCCGCCGTCGAGGTCATGGACCATGACCGCATCGGGGATGATGGTCTTCAGGCCGTCCATGAAGCCATGCGAGCGCAGCACCGTGGCGGAAAGCAGCGGCAAGCCGACATTCATCACCTTGGCGACGCCGCCGAGCTTCTCCTTGGCGTATTTGCCCGCCTCGACGCCGGACATGTAGCCGGTGTCGTAGTCGCAGATGGCGACCATCGTGGTCATGCCCTTGACCGGATTGCCCTCGAGCACGACCGGGATGTTGTTGGACTTCGCCTGGCGCAGCAGCGGCACCACGCCCTCTTCGTTGACGGGCGTGATGATCAGCACGTCGACGCCCTTGGCCATGAAGTCTTCCGCGGCCGACACTTCCTTGGCGATGTCGAGATTGGCGTCCTGCACCTCGAACTCGATGCCGAGATCCTTGGCGCGCGCCTTCATGCCCTTGATGACGTTCTGGTACCACTCATGGGTGGCGTAGTTGGTGACGTAGCCGATGCGCTTGGGCATGTTCTCGGCATGCGCCGCGGCGGCGCCCAGGGCCAGTATGGCCGCGGATGCAAACAGAATTGACTTGGACCAGTGCATTTCCTTCTCCCAGGTTTTTGCTTTTGTCAGTCGCTGAACGGGTAGTCCCGCCGTTCCGGGTCGGCACGTAACGAGGTGGATTCGCCCCAGCCGAGTGCGGCCGATATCTTCTCGGCTGCGGCGCGGGCACGTTCGAAGACGGTTTCGCGGTCGAAGCGCGCCGCCTTCTGCGGCAACAGCGGCACCGTGAGCGCGGCGATGACGGCGCCGGTGTGATCGCGTACCGGCATGGAGATGTTGGTGCAGGCTTCGACGGCCAGCGAAGCACGCATCTCGTAGCCGAGCCTGGCCACTTCGTTCAGCCGCGCCTCGATTTCTTCCCGCGTTCCCTGGCCTTCGCCGGCGGCCACGATGCGCTCGACGATGCGGTCGCGCTCTGCCCGGCTTGAATGGGCAAGCAGCACCGCGCCGGAACTGGTCTCGAGGATCGGGAAGTGCGATCCCAATGCAACCGAGTAGCGCATCGGCAGCGGCGAATCGATCTGCAGCACCACCAGCGCGTTCTGTCCCTCGCGCACCACCAAGTGGCAGCTTTGATCGGCATTGGCGGTCAGTTCGCGCATCACCGGCAACGCGCATTCGACCAGCCGGTTCACCGGCGGATGCATATGCGCCAGCTCGAACAGCTTCAGTGACAGCCGGAAGCGATCCGATTGCGTGCGGAAGATGTAGCCCCGCTTCTCCAAGAGAAGCAGAATGCGGTAGATTTCGTGGATGGATCGCCCGAGGCCGGTCGCGATCTCAGTCTGGGTCAGCGCTTCGGCGCTGGAGGCCATGAACTCCAGCACGTCGAGCGCCTTCTCCACCGCCGGCACGCGATATCCGTTGCGGCCGCTTTCGCCTTCCTCGATCGTTTCGGCAATGCCGGCTGCCATCACGCGACGCTCCGTTCCGGTTGCCTGGTTTGGCGGTAGAGGCGGTTCACGTGCTCGGCCAGTTCGGCCGGCGCGATGTCGCCGGCGATGGCGGCGGCCGCACGCGGCGCGCATTCGCGGAAGAAGGCGATGAAGCCCGGATGCGTCGGACGCAAATAGGACGAGCTGATCGTGCGCAGCGTGGAATTGAAGAAATCGCCTGACAGGCCGTTGACCTTCGCATCCTTCCAGGCCGCCAGCGATCCCGGCTGGCCGCCCGATCTCACATAGTCGCCGCGCTGATATTCGGGCGAGCACAGGAACAGCGCGTAGTCGATCGCTTCCTGCTTGTGTTTCGACTGGGCGCTGACGCCGATGCCGGCGCCGCCGAGCAAGGCGCCGGCCGATCGCGCGGTCGGCACGTCGGCAAAGCGCAGATACGGCCGGTCGGTCTTCGAGGCGTAATTCACATAGCCGAAGGCGAAAGGCACATAGACCACGTCGTCATGCGCGACCATGTGGTCGTAGCAGCGGATCGGGTTCCATCTGGACGAATTGGGATGCGACAGCGCCGCCAGTTCGCGCAGTTGCGCGATTGCCCGCTCGATCGTGTCCGTCGCGATGAATTGCTCGCCGTTCTCCCGCGGGTGCGTGAGCGTCAGGAGCATGCACATGGCATCGGTCGGCACGAAGGGCAGGCCGAGCCATTTGCCGTCCTTGTGCGCGAGCCGGCCGAGCGCGACGACTTCTTCATGCGTATTGGGCACCGGCCCGTAGCGCTCCAGGAGGTCCGGACGATATGAGGCGACGTGGCAAGCGGCGTCGATCGGCAATGCCCATTGCCGTCCGTCCTTCTCGTAGGACCGCCAGGACGGACCGACCGAATCCTGCTCGAAGAAGCGAATTTGCTCCGCCGACAGATAGTCGTCGAACGGCACCATCAGCTCGTCCTGCGCGATGTCGCCGATGAAGGGATGGTCGAACACGATCAGATCATACGCGCCGAGCACCGGGCCGAGCGCGCCCTCGCCGAATTCATAGAGGCTGCGGCGGTCCCATTCGATTTCCAGGCCGGGATTGGCGGCGCAATACGGCCCGACGCTGGCGTCGAGCGGACCCCAGCAACGTCGATGATCCCACGCAAGCCCGCGCAGTCTTGTCATATCCGGCAATTCCTCCCTGGAACCGGACTTGCGCCCGGCCCGCAAACCAGTAGCAGGTATTTTTACCTGAGCAAATAGTTTTTACATACGCAAATCGCGCATTCCTCCCCCGGCCCAGCCTCAAGCCAGGCCAAACCGTTCGACGGCCCGCATGATGCCGCGCAGTTCGGCGAGACCCTTCAGCCGGCCGATCAGCGAGTAGCCGGGATTGATCCTGGTCTTGCCGATGTCGTCGGCGAGCAGATGCCCGTGATCCGGCCGCATCGGAATGCGCCAATCCGCGCGGCCCTCCTTCCGACGCCGCGCCTCCTCCTGCATCAGGGCGAGGATGACATGCGCCATGTCGGTGCCGCCCTCGAGATGCTCGGCCTCGTAGAAGGAGCCGTCATCCTCGATGGTGATGTTGCGCAGATGGACGAAATGGATGCGGTCGGCGAATTCCTTGACCATGGCGACGATGTCGTTGTCGGCGCGCGTACCGTAGGAGCCGGTGCAGAAGGTGAGACCGTTGGCCGGACTGTCGACGGCATTGAGGATGAAGCGCGCGTCCTCGGCCGTCGAGACGATGCGCGGCAGGCCGTAGAGCGAGAAGGGCGGGTCGTCGGGATGGATGCACATGCGCACCCGTTCCTGTTCGGCGACCGGAATGATCTCGCGCAGGAACCAGGCGAGGTTGTCGCGCAATTCCTTCGGCCCGATAGAATCGTATTCGGCCAGCGCCTCGCGAAAACTGTCGCGGTCGTAGCTGCGCTCGGTGGCGGGCAGGCCGGCGATGAGGTTGCGCTCGATCCTGTCGATCTTCTCCTCGCCGAGTTCCTTCAGCCGCGCTTGCGCTGCGGCGATGCGGGCGGACGTGTAGCCGGCCTCGGCATTCCGGCGCTTCAGCACGAACAGGTCGTAAGCCGCGAAATCGATGGCGTCGAAGCGCAACGCATAACCGGTCGTCGGAAGCCGGTACGCCAGATCCGTGCGGGTCCAGTCGACCACGGGCATGAAATTGTAGCAGATCGTCGCGATGCCGGCCTTCGCCAGTGCGCGGATCGTGTCCTTGTACCAGCCGACATAGCGGAGCCGTTCCGGCGAGCCGATCTTGATCGAATTGTGGACGGGGATGCTCTCGACGACAGACCAGGTCAGCCCCGCCGCCTCAATGATCCGCTTGCGCTCCAGGATGTTTTCAAGCGGCCAGGCGCGACCGTCATAGATGTCGTGCAGGGCCGAGACGACGCCGGTCGCGCCCGCCTGCTTGACATGATCGAGTGTCACCGGATCGTCCGGGCCGTACCAACGCCAGCATTGTTCCATCGCCGTTTCCTTTTCGAGAGAGCGGCAACTTATTGTTGGACCACGATAGGAGTCAAACTAAAAATATCATCGTTTGCGGAGGCCGCTGGCCGGCAATATGCCTGCAAAATTCACCAATGCAGGGCCAAAGCTGGTTGTTTTCCCCAAATCTTGCGATATGTTGGTCCAACAATTTAGGAGGAGATCATTGGAAAACCCCCAGGCCGTGCGTGACAATGCCGCCCGCCGCCGCGCCGGCGGCAGCTCTGCGGTCGACGCCGCGGCAGGGCGGATCCTCGACCTTATCCGGGCGCGGCAGCTGAACGTCGGCGACGTGCTGCCGACCGAACGCGAGCTCAGCGAGATCACCGGCGCCAGCCGCAACACGGTGCGCGAGGCGTTGCGCACCATTCGGACCTATGGGCTGATCGAACCGAAACCACGCGTCGGCGCCGTCCTGGCCGACGGCCAGAGCATCGCCATCCAGAATTTCTTCGCCGCGCATATGGATGTCTCGCGCTCGTCCTTTGCCGACATCCAGGGTTTCAGGCGCATCATCGAAGTCGGCATCGGCGACCACATCGTGCTCAATGCCACGAGCGAGCAGATCGAGGCGCTCGACGGGATCAATGCCCGGATCGTCGAGAGCCGCTCGATCGAGGAAGCCGCCGAGAACGATTTCAATTTCCACATGGCGCTGGTCGCGCTGGCCGACAATCGCATGCTGACGGACATGTATTCCTTCCTTTCCCCGGTGATCCTGCGGATCATGACCATCGGCAAGGAAATGCGTCCGGTGCTGGCCGACACCCGCGCCGCGCATGGCGAGATCGTCGCCGCGCTGCGCGCCCGCGACAGGCTGGCCTACGCCTACCTGATGAGCCGCCATCTCGATTTCGCCCTGCGATTCCTGCCGGAAGAGCCGGCTTCCGCCACGTGACTGAAGGAGTTTCCGCAATGAAGGATTTCGACGGCAAGGTCGCCCTGGTGACCGGGACGACCGGTATCGGCCTTGCGACCGCCAGGCGCCTTGCCGCGGGCGGCGCTGCGATCGTCGCCTGCGGCATCGACCGCGCGGCAAATGCGGCAATGCGGGCGGAACTGGAAAGGTCCGAAGCCGGCGCGCTGGTCGTGGACACCGACGTCTCCGTGGAGGAAGAGGTCCGCGACGCCGTCGCGGCCGGCGTCGCGCGCTTCGGCGGCCTCGACGTGATCGTCAATTCGGCCGCCGTCCATCCCTACGGAACGGCGACGACGACCGACTGGGAAACCTGGAACAAGGCGATGACTGTCAATGTCGGTTCGATCTATCTGACCGCCCATTTCGGCATCCCGCAAATGATCCGCCGGGGTGGCGGCGCCATCGTCAACGTCGCCTCGGTGCAGGGTTTCGCCTGCCAGCAGAACGTCGCCGCCTATGCCACGACCAAGGGCGCCATCCACACGCTGACGCGTTCGCTAGCGCTCGACTACGCGGCGGCCGGCATCCGGGTCAATTCGGTCAGTCCGGGCTCGATCCGCACGCCGATTCTCGAGAAGGCCGCGCGCGGCGAAAACGGCACTGATGCCGACGTCGAGGAGGCCTACCGGCGCTTCGGCGCTGCGCATCCGCTTGGCCGTATCGGCGAGCCGGAGGAAGTGGCGGAACTCATCGCCTTTCTGTGCTCGTCTAAAGCTGGCTTCTGCACCGGCGCGGACTACAAGATAGACGGCGGCCTGACCGCCGGCATCGGCGTGAAATGACCATGAAGATCGGTCTTGGCCTTTACCGGGAATCGCTGACGCCGAACAATTTCCGCTTCGCCCGTCAGGCGGGCGCCACGCATGTCGTTGCTCATCTCACCAACTATTTTCGCGGGCGCGATCCTTCGCTGTCCGCCGGCAGCGAGAAGGAAGGCTGGGGCGACTGCTCCACCGACGAGCTCTGGAGCTATGAGGACTTCGCCGGCCTGGTGAAGACCGTGCGCGACAACGGGCTGGAAATCGCCGCGATCGAGAATTTCTCGCCGCGCTTCTGGTCCGATGTTTTGCTCGACGGCCCCGATCGAGCGAAGCAGATCGAGGGGTTGAAGCGTCTGGTCCGCGATGCCGGGCGCGCCGGCATCCCCTGCATCGGCTACAACTTCTCCATTGCCGGTGTCTGGGGCTGGTCGCGCGGACCGTTCGCGCGCGGCGAAGCGATGTCGGTGGGGCTCGACCTTGCGGCCATCGATCCCGATCTGCCGCTGCCCGACGGCGTCGTCTGGAACATGCGCTACCGCCCCGGCCGTCCGGACGCCAGCCCGGTGACGGTGAGCAGCGACGAACTCTGGCAGCGGCTCGGCGCCTTCCTGCGGGAACTGGTTCCGGTGGCCGAGGAAGCCGGCGTCGTGCTCGCGGCACATCCCGACGATCCGCCGGCCGAGACGCTGCGCGGTACCGCGCGGCTCGTCAACCGGCCGCAGAAATACGACCGGCTGATGGACATCGTCGATTCGTCTTCCAACGGATTGGAACTCTGCCTCGGCTCGTTGCAGGAGATGCCGGGCACCGACGAGATTTACGGACATGTCCGGCGCTTCGCCCGGCGAAAGCGGATCGGCTACATCCATTTCCGCAACGTCCGCGGCAAGGTGCCGAACTATCACGAAACCTTCGTCGACGACGGCGACATCGACATGGCCGAGATCGTCCGCATTCTGCGCGATGAAAACTATGGCGGCGTCATCATCCCCGACCATACGCCGGAAATGTCCTGCGACGCGCCCTGGCACGCGGGAAAGGCCTTCGCGCTCGGCTATATGCGCGCGCTGGTGCAGAACGCCGCGGCACTGGGCCCTTCCCGTACCGCTCAATCCACCAGCATCCGGATGCAAGCCCGATGACGAGATCGACGCGCCTCTATGCCGACGATGCCGAGATGTATCGCCTGTTCGAAGCGGAACTTTTCGTCGCGGTGGTCGGCGACGTGATGGACACGCTGGGGCTGCAGCACCAATTCCTGCCGCCCGTGTTCAAGCCTGTCGACGAGAAGACGCGATTGCTTGGACGGGCCATGCCAGTGCTCGAAGCCGACATTTTTCCATCCGGCGAGGCGACACGGAACCGGTTGATGACCAAGCCCTTCGGGTTGATGTTCGAAGCGCTCGACGATCTGAAGCCCGGTGAGATCTATGTCGCCAGCGGCGCCTCGCCCCGCTACGCGCTGTGGGGCGAACTCATGTCGACGCGCGCGAAAATCCTCGGTGCGCGCGGCGCGCTGGTCGACGGCTTCGCCCGCGATACGGATGGCATCAAGGCGCTGGGCTTTCCCTGCTTCTGCACCGGCTACTACGCGCAGGATCAGGGCGTGCGCGGCAAGGTCATGGACTATCGCTGCGGGCTCGAGATCGGTGGCGTGCGCATAGAGCCGGGAACGCTGCTTTTCGGCGACAAGGAAGGCATCCTCGTCATTCCGCGGCAGGCCGAGGAAGAGGTGGTGCGGCTGGCCCTTGAGAAAGTCCGCGGAGAAAAACTCGTCGCCAAGGCGATCCGCGAAGGGATGAGCGCGGTCGACGCTTACAAGACTTTCGGCATCATGTGACAGACAGCCGTGGGCGCCGCTGCCGTACGGCCGATGGGGGCCGGTAGAACCGCCACGTCCCGGACCCCGGCTGCAATCAACAACCCGCCACTATCCAGGATGTGAGTTGGCGCCCGATGTGGCTGCGATCAGCAGCAATCGCACCGCAAAACGCCCGCAAAGAATGCAACTTCAAATCGACAAAAAACAAGTCGCAGTTGCGATCGAAAGAACAAAATTAATTTGAATTTCAATTCAAATTTTACATATTAACTAACTATTAACAATTCGCTTAACGTTTTGATTTTTTTACTTATGATGACGATGAAGGGGGTAGTTTGATATCGGAGAATGGGGCGACTTCTCCTATGCGAAAAGTTTTAGAAAGTTCAAAAAGAGATTTTGAACAAGACTGCGTTACCACCAGCGGATCGGATCCGCTCCACCCCAGCCAATATGTGACGCCCGCTAACCATGAGACCTCTCATTTTCCCCGGTTGCATCAGACTTCGACCGGGTACCCAAGCGTGACCGCCGTGGCGAAGCTGGAGGCAGCGCCTTCCCCGCAGGACGCGCTTGCATTGCCGACGGTGCAGCTCGGCGGACTTCCCGTCACGGTGATCGACCGGCAAGGCGCCGCCCGTCTGATGATCGCGGCGGCGCGGCAGCACCGCCACGGCAGCCGTCCGTATTATTTCACATCCGCCAATGGCGAGGTCATCGCCCAGGCGCGCGCGAAGTCGGAGATTGCCGCCCTCTTCCGCGAAGCCGACCAGATCTTCGCCGACGGCCAGCCGCTCGTTCTCGCCTCGCGCCTTTTGTGCAGCACGCCGCTGCCGGAACGGGTGGCCACCACCGATCTGTTCCATGACGTGGCAAGGCTCGCCGAGAACGAGGCCGCGACCTTCTACCTGCTCGGGTCGACCGAGTCCGGGAACGCCAAGGCTGTGGCCGCGATCAAGGCCAGCTACCCGCGCCTGCGCATCGTCGGCCACAGCCACGGCTATCTTTCCGGCCAGGCGCTCGAGAAAAAGCTCGATGAGATCAACGCGCTCGCACCGGACATATTGTGGCTGGGCCTCGGCGTTCCGCGCGAGCAGATTTTTGTCCGCGATTTTGCGTCGCGGCTTTCGAACGTCGGCGTGATCAAGACGTCGGGGGGGCTCTTCGATCATATCGCCGGCAAGGTCCGGCGCGCGCCGCTTTGGGTGCAGAAGGCCGGCTTCGAATGGTTCTGGCGCATGCTGATGGAGCCGCGCCGGCTCTTCTGGCGCTATTTCACCACCAATCCCCGCGCTCTCTATGCCCTGTTGAGGTATTCGCAATGACCGCCGAACATTCGCTTCGTCCGCTGCCGGCGGAAACCGATACGGAGATCGCCATCGTCGGCGGCGGACTCTCCGGAACGCTTGCCGCGACCCTGCTCGGGCGGTCGGGCTACCATGTCACGCTGATCGACCGCCACCCTGTTTTTCCGCGCGAGTTTCGCGTCGAGAAGATCGCCGGCGACCAGATCGACAAGCTGCGCCGGATCGGTCTCCTCGACAGTCTTTCGGCGGCGGCCGCGGCATTCGACGAGATCGTCAACGTGCGCAAGGGGCGTGTGCTCGATCGCACGCACGCCCCTCACTACGGCATTTTCTACGACGACCTCGTCGCGGCGATGCGGGCCGAACTGCCCAAGACCGTACGCTTCGTCGCCGGCCGGGTGAGCGCGGTGGAAGCGGGTCCGGAGCGGCAGCGTGTATCGATCGTCGGCCAACCGGATGTGACGGCTCGCCTCCTCGTGCTCGCCACCGGCATGGGAGATATCCTGCGACGCGACGTGGGTATCGAGCGGCGGTTCGTCCACCAGCGGCAATCACTGACTTTCGGCTTCAATGTGCGGCCGGCGGGCGCACGTGCCTTCGAGCATCCGGCATTGACCTATTACGGCGAGCGGGTGTCGGACGGGATCGACTACCTGAACTTTTTCCCGGCCGGCGACGTCACTCGCGCCAATCTCTTTGTTTTCCGGGAGCATACCGACCCTTGGGTCAAGGCGCTGCGCGACCGCCCTCGCGAGACGCTCGTCGAAACGCTTCCCGGGCTCCTCAAGACATTCGGCGATTTCGAGGTCATCGACCGTGTCTCGAGCTGGCTCACCGACATCACCGTCGCCGAGAATTGCAGGCGCGATGGCGTCGTCCTGATCGGAGACGCTTATCAGACATCCTGTCCGGCGGCCGGAACGGGCGTCAGCCGGCTGCTCACCGACGTCGAACGCTTGTGCATGGTGCACGTGCCGCAGTGGATGGCTTCGCCCGGCATGGCGGCGGCAAAGATCGCCACTTTCTACGACGATCCCATGAAACGGCAGATGGATGAACGGGCACTCGAACTGGCGAATTTCCGCCGCAGCCTGACCATCGACACCGACCTGCGCTGGCGCGCGCGCCGGCAGGTCCACTTCAGCCGCCGCCGCATCCTGCATGAGATCGACAAATTCAGCCCGAGCTTTGCCGCCAGGCTGCGCGGTCTCAAGCAGCCGCGGATCGAAGCCGTCAACTGATCGGGGCCAGAGCAATTCCAGGAAAAGTGTGTAACGGTTTTCCGTCCGGAATTGCGTAAAAACAAATACTTAGAGCGGTTCGGCGATTCCGTGAAACGCTGAACCGCTCTAAGGCGTGTTGAGATTCAGGTCAGGCCGAGCCGAAAATGTCGGTTTCTGAGAACCGGAGCGGAGCGTACTTGAAGTACGTGAGCACCGGAAGCGCAGGAAACCGGCATTGCAGGCCGGCATCACCTGAATATCAACACGCCTTAGTTCCCCGACACAGGGATCCAACGCGTTTTCAATCAGGAAGATTCAGCAGCCTTATCGGAGGCGGGCGGCACGATGATGGCGGAAGGCTTGGCCTTCTTGACATGCGCGGCCTCCAGAATATGCCGTGCCAGCGCCTTGGCTGCCGGCAACTTCTCCACCGTCAGATGCGCCGCATAGCCGAGCGGACTCCCCGCATGGTAGACTTGCCACATCGGTGAAGGCCGGCCGCCGAAGATGCGCTTGTAGGGCTCGTCGCCGATGGTGAAATCGAGATAGTGATCGCCGCGCTCGATGCAGTCGCGGGCGATCTGCTCGAACATCAGGCTGCCGATCGACTGCTTCCTGTAGCCTGCCTCGTCGAAGCCGCCGAGAATGACCAGGAGGGAGTCGCGATGCTCGAGCCCGAGCGCACCGGCGATCGGCCGGCCGTTCATCCAGAAAGCGTAGGTGCGGGCAAAGCCGCCGCATCCTTCATTGGCGACGGCCAGATAGAAATCGAAATAGGAGGACGTTTGCAAAAGGTCGACGGGGCCATCGCTCCCGTCGAAGCGCTTGCCGCGATAGAGCTTGAGGGCATCGAATGTCGTGCGGATGGCGGCCGGGTCGTCCACGCGTTCGAAGCGCGCCTCCCCCATGCGGTTGAGCTGCCTGGATTTCTTGTCGAGCTCCTTGCGGTAGGACTGGTCCAGCCGATGCTCGCGCCAGCCGGCGAATGTCGGCTCCAGCTTGCTGGTATAGGCGCTCATGCCCATGCTGTCGCGCTTGTCGATGCCGAACAGGCGCTCCATCGCCAGTGAGCGGTCCGCCAGCTTGCCGATGCGCAAGAGATCGTATGGCCGCAGATGCTTGCGGATGGCGGCGACCGTGCGGCTGTCGGCGAGGATGCGGGAGAAAGTCTCTTCATCGGCGATGGGCGAGACATAGTCGGAAACCCGCATATCCGCGAATTCCACGACCTTCAGCAGCGTGTAGCGGCGCCTCACCAGAGGCAGGACCATCGCGAGCTTTCCGCTTGCGCGCAGACGTACGACGATGATCAGCGGCGTGGCGGCGCCTTGTCGTACGAGCCTCTCATACAGTTGCGCGAGCCATATGGGGTGCTGAAAGGCGGTCGCCGCCGAGCTGGCGAAGAGCTCGGCGTATTCCGTCGAACGGAAATCGAACGCATCCTCGGCAGTGACTTCAAACATGTGATCCGAACCGGCGGGACAGCGGCCTATCGACGACGTCTTGGCCTTCAGGTCAAGATCGATCACCGGGATAGTTGGAATCTTGGTATATGCGTAAAATGCTAATGTTGCGTTGCAAAAGCGGCCGGGCGCTCCGCCCACTCGGCCGGTTCGGGATCGCAAGTCGAGAATCTTCGCGGTGAACGTCGAAGTCGAAGTCGGATTTTGCGTGTAACGCTGATGTAAGCATTTAGGGCTAGTCTTTCGCTCCTCATTGTCGGAACTACGAAAACTCGAATAGAAAATAGACGCGGACGGCAAGACATGCTGGCGATCGAAGTCATCGTTCCGCAATCGGCGCCCCGCCATTGGCAGCAGGTCGCCATTGAGCGGCTGGAGGCGGACGGCCACGATGTCGCGGTAGCGCATCAGCCCGGGCCGGCAGGCTGGCCGGCCGCGGCAAAAGCCGCCTTCCAGTTCGAGCAACGTCTTTTCCGCCGGCCTGGCCCCCTTCTCGGCTCCGCGGTGCAGGCAATCCGGGCACGGCCCGGCAATCGCCCTGCCGCGCTGAGGCTCGACCTTGCCGGCGACGTGGCCCCATCGAATGTTCCGACCATCGGCCTCCGCTTCGACGGATCGAGCGCCGATCTCTCGGCCGCAATTGCCGTCGCGGCCGGCAGGCTGCCGGTGATCGAGGCCGTGCTCGACAGGAAGACGGTGGTGGGTCAGGCGCGGCCGATGGTCGACAAGCGTGAGTCCACCGCGCTCGGCACCGACGACGTGTTCGCCCGGGCCGTCACCCTGGTTCAGTCGGTCGCCCGCGCGTTCGCTGCCGGCCGGCTGCTGCGGGAGCCGATCGCCGAGAGCCATGATCGTGGTGAGCGAGGCCGATTCACGTCCGCCTATCTCGGAGCAGCGCTGCCGCGGCTCGGCCGGGAAGCGCTTCGGCGCGCACGCTTCCGGCACGCGCATTGGCGCGTCGGCTATCGCTTCACCGATGCGCCGGGCGTCGCCGATACCGGCAGGCTCGGGACCGGCTGGTCGGTGCTGCCGGACCTGGGCGACCATTTCTATGCCGACCCGTTCCCCTTCTGGTGGCAGGACCAGCCTTTCGTCTTCGTCGAGGATTATCCGCACGCGACCGGCAAGGCAGTCATCTCGGTTGTTCCGTTCGATGCGAACGGTGTCGCGGGCCCGCCTCGGGTCGTGCTGGAGGAAGCCCACCACCTCTCCTACCCGCAGGTGTTCGAGCGCGACGGCGCGGTCTGGATGCTGCCCGAGGCGAGCGCCAGCGGCAGGCTCACGCTCTACCGCGCCTCGGGCTTCCCGGACGATTGGATTGCCGAGACCGTGCTGGTCGAGGGCGAGATTTCCGATGCCACCTTGCTTGAGCATGAAGGCATGCTCTGGCTGTTCGCCACGGACCGGGACGGCCACGGAAGCACCTCCGACATGCTGGTGGTTTTTTCCGCCCCGGCGCTCGCCGGCCCCTGGCGGCCGCATCCAGCGAACCCGATTCTGATCGACCATCGCATGGCCCGCCCCGGCGGAGCCTTCATTCGCAACCGTGACGGTCGTATGCTTCTTCCGGTCCAGGACGGGACGCTCGGCTACGGCGGCGGGCTTGGCCTGTCCGAGCTGCTGCAACTCGACCAGCAGACGGTGCGGCTTTCGGCGCCGCGGCCGATCGATGCGGCCGGCGACTGGCCCTATCCGAAGATCCACACGCTCAATCGCGCGGGCCGCCTGGAGGTGATCGACGGGATCGCCGCGGTGCGGAAGCGGTCAGGCAAGCAGTAGCGCCTCGTAGCCCGCGCACATCCTGGCCGGCGAATATTTGTCGCGGAGCCGTCGCCCCGCCGCCGAAAGCCTGGCCTTGAATTCCGGCCGCGCGAACAGATCGGCAAGCCCCTTGGCCATGCCGGCGGCGTCGGCCTCGACGAACAGCGCGGCGGGTGAGCCGTCCTCGGCGGTCAGCACCTCGCGCATGACGTCGAGGTTGCTCGCAACGATCGGCAGGCCGCAGATCGCCGCTTCGACGCAGGCTAGGCCGAAGGTCTCGGTCATCGAGGCGAACGCGTAGGCGTCGCCGGCCGCGAGGAATTCGAAGATGCGCGCCGGAGGAACCTCGCCGACGAGATGCAGGCGGTTCGCTACGCCGTGGCTTTCGGCAAAGGCGACGAGCGCCTCGCGCTCCGGCCCCGCGCCGGCAAGCGCGAGATGGACGTCAGGCAGTTGGTCGAGCGCCCCGACAAGCGCGATCTGGTTCTTCATGCGCGTCAGCCGGCCGGACGACACGGCCAGCCATACGTTCTGCGGCAGGCCGAAGGCGGCACGCGCCGCTGCCTTGTCGAATTCCTCGCCCGGTACGGGAACGCCATGATCGATGCGGCGCATACGCCGCCGATAGGATTGCGGATAGCGATCGAACTGCGCTTCCGTCCAGCCGGAATTGACGACATTCGCCTGGTAGAGGCCGACCATGCCCATCAGCTTGTCGATCTGCGAGAGAAGCCCCATGACGCCCTTGCTGTGCGGGGCGCCGCTCTGGTTTGCGACGATGTGCCTGACACCGGCCAGCCGGGCGCCGATCGTGCCGAAGATGTTGCCATAGTGCTGGTAGGTGATGACCGCGTCGGGGCGTGCCGCGCGCAGATATCGCGCCAGGCCGATGCTTGCCCGGATCTGCCCTGGCAATCCTCGCGGCCGTTCCTTGAGGATGAAATCCGCGTTGGGATCGCGGTCATAGGCATCGGTCTTCCGATACATGAAGACGGTGCGCACCTCGTGTCCGCGCGCCCGCAATCCTTCGCCCACCATGTCGGAGATGCGTTGCGCCCCCGCCGCCTCCGCTTGGGTCTGCACCTGGACGATCTTCACGTGCGTTCTCTCGGGAGCAGGTGGGGCCCGAGACCGATCCTGTCGAATGACAAGCCAAGCACCGATGGATTGATACCGATTCTGCGCCGGGCGATCGAGACTCCGAAGGCCGTCCAGGCGATCACGGTTCCGGCAATGCTGAGCGCGGCGCCCACGGGTCCGAGGTAATAGGTTGCCACCGCCGTCACGCAAAGCCCGGCGATGTTGACGACGACAAGCACCTTGAACAGCGCGTGCTGGAGACCGGTCAGTTGCAGCAGGATTTCGATTGGACCGCAGGCGGTGCCGAACGTCGCCCCTATCCCGAAGATGACGAGCGTCGCCCTCATGGTCGGCGTCGCATAGGCCGGATTGAAGATGGACAGGATGAGGTAGCCGAATATCCAGAAGGATGCCAGCACGCACAGCGCAATGGCCGAGCCGCCAAGCGCGGCGAGGCTGGTGATGCGCTGCACGTGAGCCCTGTCGCCGCTGTAGAAGGCGGCCGATATCTGCGGCGCCAGCGCCTGGTTGATGCCGTTGAGCGCAAGGGTGACGAAACGGGTGGTCCGGTCCGCCACGAAGATCGCGCCTGCTGCTTCGGGCCCCAGGATCATCGCCACGAGCAGTGTGCTGACCTGGCCGAGCGCGGGTGGCAGCGAGGTGACGCCCCACAGGCCGAGCGTCACGGTCTTGAATTCCTGCTTCTGCCCTTCGGTGAGACCACCGCGATCGGCCCGCATCGTGTCGCGCACCAGGATGATTGTTTGCGGGACGACCGAGAGGATGAGCAGCAGCGCCGTCAGATACGTCGCGGCGACGGCATCCATCCTCACATGCATGAAATGCAGCACCAGAACGGCCGCGATCGTCGCCGCGCGCCAGATGACGTCCCGCGGCAACAGGCCCGATATCAGCGCGTTCTTGGCCCGGAAAGCGCCGGAGGTGAATTCCGACCAGCCGAGCGAGAAGGACAGCACCGCGGCCGCCACGCATAGCGGGAGCCATTCCGGCGTTCCCCTGCCGACGAAAGGCAGAAAACCCACCACGATGATGAGCAGGCTGGTGCCGACAAGTCCGGCCAGCGCCACGAGAATGGCGCGGGCCATCAGCCCGTGGGCCGAGGCGAGATCGCCCAGTCCGGCATATTGGGGCCAGAACCTGAGCACGGTGCTCTGCTGACCCACCGAAGCGAAGAAGGAAACCAGGCTCGCGCCGGCATAGGTCGCGCTGTAAAGGCCGAACTCCCGTTCGTCCGTCACCATCGCTACGGCCACGAACATGAGGAAGGACAGGCCCGCGCTGGCAAGCTTGATGATGCCGGCCACGGCGCCGCTCTTGGCGAGGGCTGTGATCGACATGCGCATGTCGGTCGCCGGGCTGGCCGCTGCCCCCTGGGCGGCCTCGCGGTTCCCTGTATTGTCCTTCAACGTCGCCTCCTGAGACGATCGGCGATGGGCCTACCCCGCACCTACGACGACGCTCAAAACCCGATCCTGCATAAGCAAAATGCCGCAACCGCGCCAGCGCGAACGCTTCGCATGGTTACCGGCATCGCCCACGCCGAGCTCATCGTCACGCCGCCACGCTTAACGGATGGCTAACGATAATCCTTAATAATGTGGAGACGAGTGAGGTCGTTAGGTCGCGGCTCCGCACGAGGAACATTGATGAAGCCAGCCAGGATCGACGAGCGCACTCTTCCGCCGCTGTTCGACATAGGTGCCGTGTGGGCCATTCTTTGGGCGCGCCGCTTGATGGTGCTTGCCATCGCCGGCGCGGCATTGCTGCTCGCGCTTTCCTATCTTGCGGTGACGAAACCGAGCTATACCGCGACGGCCTCGATACTGATCGACCCCCGCGACACGCGCGCGACCAATTTCAACAACGTGCTTCCGGGGATCGGGTCCGACAGCGCCGCCATCGCCAGCCAGGTCTTCGTCATCCAGTCGCCTGACCTGCTGGGCGCGGTCTTCAAAAGCCAGAAGCTCGACAGCGATCCGGAATTCGCCGGCGCCGGTATGACGTCGCGTCTGCTGTCGCTGTTCGGAGCCGGCGCGACCCCTACGCCGGATGCCGCCTTCAAACGCTTCCAGAGCAAGGTATCAGTGGAGCGCGAAGGACTTACCTACGTCATCAATGTCAGCTTCACCTCGCCGTCGCCGGAAAAGGCAGCGCGCATCGCCAATGCCATCGTCGACCAGTACCGGGCAGGCCTCGTGGGAGAACGCGAGACCGCCAACAGCGACGTGAACACGCTGCTGACGGACAGGATCTCGGGCCTGCAGAAGGATGTCAGCGACGCGGAGCGCGCGGTCGAGGATTTCAAGGCGAAACACAACATCGTGAATTCGACGGATGGCGGCACGCTGCAGTCGCAGCTCGATCAGCTCACGGCGCAGCTGATAGCCGCCCAGGGCGACGCCGATCGGGCCAAGGACCGCTACAACCAGGCGCTGGCGGCGGGCAATTCACCGGCCGGACTCGCCAAGCTCGCGGACATTCTCACCTCCACCTCCGCCAGCAAGTTGCGCGACGACTACAACCAGCGCGCCACCGAGCTTGCCAGCCTGCAAACCATGTACGGGCCGCGTCACCCGACGATCGGACGGCTTCAATCCGAACTGGAGCGGTTGCAGCGACTGATGGCGGCCGAGGCCGATCGGATAAGGCAGCAGTTGAAGGCCAGCTACGATCTTGCCGTGCAGAATGTCGGCAAGCTGCAGGACAAGCTCGAAGCCCTGCGTCAGCAGTCCACGGACTCGAACATCGCGCAGGTGCAGCTGCGGCAACTGGAATCCAAGGCGCAAGCCGCGCGCGCCGTGCTCGACGACTATCTCAAGCGCGCCCAGGAAACGTCCCAGATGCAGGGCGTGCAGACGTCCGAGGCGCGCAAGATCGGCGTGGCCTCGCCGCCAGTCCAGCCGACATGGCCGAAGCCGGTCCTGCTTCTCCTGGTGAGCGCCGTGCTGGGGCTTCTCGCCGGATGCGGCCTCGCGCTGGCGCTTGGTCCGATCCCGCAGCCGGAAGAGGATCCGCAGGCGCCGAAGCATGCCGCGCCGGAGCCGGTCGTGGACCGCAAGGACAACGTGCCCGCCAGCCCCCGGCCATTGCCGATGCCGGCCAATTTCGGCGAATACCGTCTGCCCGGCGTCGCCGGCGGCACCGCCTATTCCAACATCAAGGCGATCAGGAAGCAGCTGTTCCAGACCGGAAACGAAACGCTGTCGCTCGACGTCCTGAAGATCATGCGGCAGATGGTCCTGCACTTGAACGACCATGGCAAACCCTTTGTCATCCTCGTGTCCTCGATCCGCAGCAGTTTCGAAGCAAGGATCGCGGGCGCGATGCTGGGCATCGGCATGCAACGGGCCGACCAGAATGTGCTGATGGTGGAAATCGGCGATCATCTGTCCAGCTCGACGACAGACGGAGCCGGATTGTTCATCGACGGCGCGACCGGCCTGCGGACGGTCGTCTGCAGCTCCGTGATGGAGAAGGGTGCTGGCGTGCCGGATCGCAACACCTTCCGCGGCATTCTGGCGGAAGCCGGGAGCGCGTTCGATTTCGTGCTCGTGATCGCCCCTTCGTTCAATGAGAACGGCTGGATTCCGGAACTCTTCGCCAAAGCCGACCTTGCGCTTCTTGCGCTCGGCCCGTCCGAGCAGCCTTCGGAAGCCGCCAGGCTGCTTGCGCAAAAATTCGGCGCCGGCCAGATCGGCCGCAGCGCCACTCTTGTCGTCGCGCCGGACGGCGCACGGCCGGCCGAGGCGACAGACGGTCCGCGAGCGGTAGGCGAACAGCGCCGCAGCGCCGCCGCCCGGGGATAGGCAGTGGAGGCGGTGCATCGATGACATCGCCGTCCAAGATGTCACGGCGACATGCGCTGGCACTTGCCGCCGGAGTCCTGCTCGCCACCTTCCCTCTGCCGCGGGCCGCAGCGCTGGCGACGGGCGGCGTCCGCGTCCCGTCGCGCGGCTTCAACCTTCCAGGATGGCTCGACCGCGACGGTGGACCTGCTCCCGCCACGGCCACGCTTGAAAAGCTGCGCCAGGCCGGCTTCGAAACCATTCGGCTGCCGGTGAACGGCGACCTCGTCTCCGGCGGCCATCCGGCAGCGCTTCGCCGCATCCAGAACGGGATCCGGGATCTTGTCGGGTTGGGCTTTTCGGTCCTCCTCGACATGCATCCCTCGGGCGAGCTGGTGGCGGCTTTCCGAAACGATCCCGAAGCTGCGGGCGGGCAGGTGCTTCGGGCCTGGACGGCCCTGCGTACCGTCGTTGCCGACCTGCCGGCAGAATCGGTCTATCCGGAGCTGCTGAACGAGCCGCCGATGGAACGGACCAATTGGCTTGCGCTGCGCGAACAGATCGCTGCAACGCTGCGAGCGAAGTGTCCGCTCCACACGCTGGTCTGGGGACCGGCACGGTTTCAGGGCATTTGGGAAATCGTCGACACGCCGCCGCTTGCCGACGACAATCAGATTGCCGCGGTTCACTATTACGCTCCGATGGCATTCACCCATCAGTGCGAAAACTGGGATACCTCGCCGCTCGCCCGCATCGCGGACCTGCCCTTTCCCGCGGCCAAGGAAACGGCGGCGGTGAGCCAGCTGCTTTCCAAACTGCGCGCGGCCGGCGACGAGGAGGCCGCCAACCTCGTCGAGGACGAACTGTCGGCGCCTTGGACAGAAGCGCGGATCGCCTCCGATTTTGCCGATCTGGCGCGTTGGTCCGCGATCCATGACTGCCCGGTGATGCTGAACGAATTCGGCGTGCTCAATTTCTGCGTGGATGCCGAAAGCCGCGCCTCCTGGGTGCGCGCCGTGCGCAAGGCTGCGGAAACGAACCAGGTCGCATGGACGTATTGGGAGCTCGATCAGGGTTTCGGCTTCATCGAGAGCCGGCGGAGCGTCGAAGGCTTCGACGGCTCGATGATTTCCGCGCTCCTTGGAGGTTAACGGGACGTGGACGACAGACGCCATAAACGCTTGCTGGGGCGAGCAACGACCGGAGCGGGCCGCCGATGAGCACGACGCAGGCCTATTCGCCTGTCGGACTGCCGGGCCGCGACACGCCCGAAGCCCTGCTGCATGTCGGCACGGCCCTGCTTGTCGTTGCGCTCGCCGTCTCCTCCTTTGCGGTCTGGACCCCGTTCGGGGTTGCCGCGACCTTCGTGTTGACGCTGATCATTGCGAACGCGATGCCTTCGGGCGTTCCGGTGCTGATCATCTGCGCCTTCCTCTATCAAAACCTCGTGGTCGCCTGGTTCACCCCGTACATTCCCGACAACGACACGTTCGACGCGCTGCGCGGCACGAACTTCATCATCCTGATGACCGCGTTCGGCATCTTCCTGGCCGCCTCGTTTCAGCACCGCGTCCGCGCGCTGACCGAGTTGCGCCCATGGCTGCTGCTCAGCATGGTGCTGTGCGGAACGGTCTGTTTCTATTTCGCCCTCGGCGTCGTGCATGGCGGCCCCAAGGACGCGGTCGTCTATTTCCGCAACACGATCACACCGCTCGCCTGCTTTCACGTCGCGGTCCTCGCCGCCAGCCTTTATCCCGTAGATCTGCGCAAGAGCATGCTCTGGCTCGGCGCGGGCGCGATCATCTATGGCTACGCCGAACTGATCTTCACGATGGATTTCCTCGGCCTCTTCCATGGCGACCTTTACGTCGAGCGCAGCATATCGCGGCAGGTCGAGACGGGAGTGTGGGAGCAAGCGCTGAAGGAAACGGGTTTCGTTTATCGTGGCATAGAGGACGTGATGACCACGACCTTCTTCAACACGCCGCTGTTCAACGACATCCTGCCGAGCGTGTTTCGCATCGGCGGCCCGAACTTCCATCCGATCAGCTATGCTTACGCCTTGAGCACCATTTCGGCCTGGCTCCTGTTCAGAGGACGGTGGTTGCTGCCTGTCGCAGCCTTGCCACTGCTGCTCGTCATCGGCTCCAAGGGAGCGACGTTCATGCTCTTCGTCGCGATTGCCGCGCGGCTGATCTACAAGCCCTCGCGCACCGGCCTGGCGCTCATGGCGGTGATAGCGCTGGCCATGGTCTGGACGACGGCGGCGATCGGCTACGGCGCGACGCATGGCGACTATCACGTCCTCGGCCTGATCGCAGGCATGCGCGACTTCCTGGCCGACCCGCTGGGACAAGGATTGGGGCTCGGCGGCAACCTGTCGAGCACGAGCATCAATCTCAACTGGCAAACCGCTCAGGCCGAAGGCGCCGCCTCCGTGCCGGTCGAGAGCGCGGTCGGCGTCATGCTTTACCAGATGGGCGTAGGCAGCCTCGTCTTCTTCGGCTTCCTGGCAGCGCTGTTGGTGGCGCTGCGCCGGCAGCTCGTCGAAACCGGCGACCCGGATTTCCTGTTCGGCTTTGTCGGCATCGCCACCATCTCGGCCAACGCCGTGCTGCAGGAGGAAGCGTTCTACTCCCCTCTCGCCCTCGCCTTCTGCCTGTTGCTGGTGGGTATCTCGCTCGGAACACGCTGGCGCATAACCGCGGCGGCAAGGACCGGCGCACTGGACTGATTTCAAGGATCGGCCGGCTTCGCCATGTTCAGGAGCCGAACAGCACCATCTCGGTGAACGTCAGGTCTCCTGGCGAGGGCGATTTCGGGCCTTTGAAATACTTCAGGCCCTTCTTCGGAAAATACCTGCCGGAGAGACCGGGAACCGGGCCCATGGCATCGACGAGGCAAAGCAGCTTGCCGCGCTGCAGGAGAAAGCGCCCCACGGCCCCGGCGCAGCGGACCAGATCCGCGTGGGAGCGGCAGTAGACGATCTGACAGCACGGAATGAGACCGTGCAATATGCGCCGCGGCTTCAGCACGAGCGGCAGCGCCAAGCCGTCGCAAATGCAGATCAGCGACAGGCAGCCCAGCGCCGCATGCTCCAAGAGTATGTATCTTTCATTGTCGGTGAGCTGCGCCATCTCGGCAAGGTCCGAACCGGCTTCCAGCACGCGGTCCGGGCGCGGCATCGCATTCAGGACGGGAAGGAAGGCGACCTGTCCGCCGGAAAACAGGCGAAAGCCGAATGCCTTGTTGAGCTTCAATGTTCCGGGTGACGGGGAAATGTTGGTGTAGACAACGTCCTTGCGCGCGATGACCGTCGCGATCATCCGGCTGGCATAGGGGCGGAACTCCGCATCCACCGACCAGCTCGAGAGATTGCAGCGGATTTCGTCGCCGTCCACGCCCCTGTGCCGGACATAGAGCGTAAGCACGGCGCCGACGATTTTGCCCGACTTCTCGAGGACGAAACCATATCGCGGGAAATCGGCCACCGCGGGCCGCCGCGATAGGCGGGTCAGCGCCTCGATCCAATAGCCGCGGCTGCGTTCCGGAAAGCCCCTGCGCAGGCAATCCGCGACGCCTTCCCAATCCTCCTCATCGAAGGGTCGGCAGCCGACACCGGGAGGAAACGCAGCGAGAACAGCCATAGTCGACTCAAGAACAAAGGCACAAAATATGGTCGAGACCCGTATTATCCTGATGATCGATTACTAACGAATTACGCTGCTATCGAAGCCAATTTTATTGGCCATATCTCACGGCACCCTGCGGCGCTCTCCCGCCACAACTGATCTTCCAAATTCTACAACCGATAAGGGCATTTGACGTTGTAGAGCTGCCTAATAACCATTTATTTCTGCGTGATTCCGGGCGGAAAGCCGCTACGCGTTTTCCTGGTCGCCCGGGCTTAGCCTTCGCTATCAACCTTGCGTTCCTGCGGGATGTTACCGCTTCCACGACCAGTACGGCGGCGTCGACGGTTCGGCCGGGCGGGTAAAATTTCTGCCCAACCCCGCTTGTACCGAAATCTCATATGTGAATATAACCTTCACAAGAGAAGATTTGGGGAGGATCGATCGCGTTTGGCTCCGGCCTAGCCCGGACGGCGCGGCCTATTCTCCGGCAGCGGACGAACAGGATATGACCAGCTTCCCGCCCACCGTCGGCGTCGCTTCGACACACCCTTCCGACATGCCGGCCGATCACGCCGAGCTGCCGGTGTGGAACGCCGAAAACTGGTTTTATGAGGATTGGCCGGTCGGCCAGAAGATCCGCTCGCTCCGCCGCACCATGGCCGAAGGCGACAGCCATCTCTTCAACACTCTGGTGCTCGACATCCACCCTTACGTGCAGGACCAGATGTTCGCCGAGCGCGAAGGCATTTTCAGCAGACGCCTGGTCGCCGGCGCGTTCGTGTTCTCCGCCGGGCTCGGCCTTGTCGCCACCAATTGCGTCAACGCCTTTTCCTACGGCTACGACAAGCTCCGCTTCATCAAGCCGGTCTTCATCGGCGACACGATCTATTCGATCCGCACCAACATGGAAAAGAAGCCCCGCTACCATGACATGGGGCTGATCCGCGCCAGCTACGAGGTGTTCAAGGGCGAAGGCGAGCTGGTGCTCTACTGCGAGCACCTGCAGACCGTGAAGTACAAGAATCCGGCCGACTTCGCCGGCAAGACGGAGAAGTGACGATGGCCGCCGACCTGCCGCTGTCCGGCCTTGTCGTCGTCGACATGAGCCAGTTCCTGTCGGGACCTTACTGCTCGCTGAGGCTGCTCGACCTCGGCGCCCGCGTCATCAAGATCGAGCGGCCCGATGGCGGCGACCTGTCGCGGCGGCTCTATCTCAGCGACACCGAGATTGGCGGCGATTCCACCATCTTCCATGCCATCAACCGGGCCAAGGAAAGCTTCGCCGTCGATCTGAAGAACGAGGACGACTTGAAAGCGCTGCGCGGGCTGCTCGCGAAAGCCGACGTGCTGATCCAAAATTTTCGCCCCGGCGTCATCGAACGGCTCGGCCTCGACTACGAGCATGTGCGCTCGCTCAACCCGCGCCTGGTCTATGCCTCGATCAGCGGCTATGGCGAGGAAGGCCCATGGGTGAAGCGTCCGGGCCAGGACCTGCTCGCCCAGGCGCGCTCCGGCGTGATGTGGCTGAACGGCGACGAGGATCAGGGGCCGGTGCCGTTCGGCCTGGCGATCGCCGACATGCTGGCGGGCGCGGCCGGCGCGCAGGGCATCCTTGCAGCGCTTGTCCGGCGCGGCATCACCGGCCAAGGCGGCCACGTCGAGACCAGCCTGTTCGAGGCGCTGATCGACTTCCAGTTCGAGGTCCTGACGACCCACCTCAACGATGGCCGGCGCCTGCCGCGCCGCTCGTCCTTCCGCAGCGCCCATGCCTATCTGGCGGCACCCTACGGCGTCTATCCGGCCAAGGACGGCTTCCTGGCGATCGCCATGACGCCGATCCCGAAACTGGCCGACCTGCTCGAGATCGAGGCGTTGGCGCCCTACCGCGACCAGCCGTCGACGTGGTTCACCGCCCGCGACGAGATCAAGGCGATCATCGCCCAGCGCATCGCGCAGAAATCGGTCGACGAGTGGCTGGCCATCCTCGAGCCCGCCGACATCTGGTGCGCCAGGGTGCTGAACTGGAAGGAGGTGCTGGAGAGCGACGGTTTTGCGGCGCTCGACCTCCTGCAGACGGTGACACGCGAGGACGGCGTGACGATCCACACCACCCGGTCGCCGCTGAGGATCGACGGCGTGCGCGCCAAGGTCGAGCAGGCCGCGCCGCGCGTCGGAGAGCACAGCGCAAGAATCCGCGAGGAGTTCGGCCTGTGACCGCGCTCAAGGGCATGACCTGGAACCATCCGCGCGGCTACGATCCGATGGTCGCCTGTTCCAGGCTGTGGCAGGAAAAGACCGGCGTTTCGATCGAATGGGAGAAACGCTCGCTGCAGGATTTCGAATCCTTCCCGGTGGAAGAACTCGCCCGCGCCTATGACCTGATCGTCATCGATCATCCGCATGTCGGCCAGATCACCGCCGAAAAATGCCTGGCGCCGCTCGACGTGCCGGGCCGCGAGGCGGAACGCGAAGCTCTTGCGGCGGGCAGCGTTGGTCGATCCTATCGGAGCTATACCTGGCAGGGACGGCAATGGGCGTTTCCGATCGATGCCGCGACCCAGGTCCAGGCCTGGCGGCCCGATCTGATCGCGGCCGCGCCGACGATCTGGACCGAAGTGCTGGAGCTTGCCGAACAGGGCCGCGTGCTCCTGCCGCTCAGGCCGCCGCACTCGCTGATGTGCTTCTTCACGCTTGCGGCCGATCTCGGCCGGCCATGTACCGTCGAAGGCCCGGGCGATCTGGTCGATCCCGAGACCGGCGAAACCGTCATCGAGATGCTGCGCGAGATCGCGGCGCTCGTCGGCCCCGAATGCCTGACGATGGACCCGATCGCGGTGTTCGAGAAGATGGCCGAGGCCGGCTCGCGCATCGCCTGCGCGCCGCTGATCTATGGCTATGTGCCTTACGCGACCGCCGGCTTCCGCCCGAACCGGCTTTTCTTCTGCGACATGCCGTCCGTGGGCAGCAACGGCCCGGTCGGCTCCGCGCTCGGCGGCACCGGCATTGCCGTCTCGGCCTTCTCCGCTGCCGGCCGGCAAGCGATCGACTTCGCCTACTGGATCGCCAGCGGCGATGTGCAGCGCGGACCCTATGCCGCCGCCGGCGGCCAGCCGGGCCATGCCGCCGCCTGGGAGGATGCGGCCGTCAACGCCGCGACCGGCGACTTCTATCGCGCCACGCGGGCGACGCTGGAAGGCGCCTGGGTGCGCCCCCGCCATGACGGCTACATGGCGTTCCAGCAGGCGGCATCCGACTGCCTCAACGCGGGTCTTGCCGGCCGGCAGGACGCAAGCCGCGTCGTCGCCGACGTCAACCGCCTGTTCCGCGAGAGTTTCGCGCCGGCCGTCGCCGCCGGTTGATGCACATCGCTCAACCGCGCAGCGGTGTCGAGCTTACAGCCGCCAGAGCTTCTTCGCGTTGCCGGCGAGCAGCTTCGCGCGCTCGGTCTTGCTCGCACCGGAGATGAGCGCATGCGTCGCCGCCACCCAGCCGAGCAGTCCACCGCCCAGTGTGCAGACCGGCCAGTCGCTGCCCCACACGACGCGATCCCAGCCGAAGCTTTCGATCGTGTGCTCGACATAGGGTCGCAGCGTCTCGGCGGTCCAGGTCGCGGGATCGGCATAGGCGACGACGCCGGAGATCTTGCCGACGACATTGGGGCGCCGCGCGATCGCGGCGATCTGCTCGCGCCATGGGTGTTCGTCCTTGCCCTTGATGTCGGGCACACCGCAATGATCGAGGACGAACTGCACGTCCGGCGCCAGATCGACCAGCGCGATCGCTTGGCTCATCTGCCGTGGCAGCACGCAGAGATCGAAAGTCAGCCCACTGCCGGCGATGCGTTTGATGTTCTCTCGGAACAGGGCGCCTTCGGAGACATCGTCGGGCACGACATGCAGCACGCGGCGAAAACCCTTTACGAAAGGATCGGCCTTCACCTTGTCCAGCCAGGCGGCGAAGCCTGGCTCTTCCGGCCGGCACGAGACGATCGCGCCCCGCACCAGGCTGCCCGGCTTCTTCGACAATCCTTCGACATGGGCGGTCTCCGCCTCGATATCGGCCGGGTCGACGTCGACCTCCATATGCAGCGCCAGTTCTATGCCGGCGCGGCGCGCTTCGGTCGCGTATTCATCGTGGGAGAAGTCGCGGTCGAGCGCCGGCACACCGGTCAGCCACGGATAGCGCAGCGCCGCCTTGTCGATGAGATGCAGGTGCGTGTCGACGATCATGGCTTCCTCCCTTGTCGCGCTTGTGCATGCCACCCAAAGATCATCTCACGGGAGAATTCATCATTCAAATAAGAATTACTCCTTGGGTCTCACATCCGATCCGGCAAGTTGCGACAGACGAGCGGCCGCCGCCTGGAGCAGCGTGATGGTCCTGGTGATATCGGGCGCGGCCGGCGCATTGACCAGGGTAATGTAGGGTATGGTGAGCGCGGCGATGCCGCGTCCGTCGGGACCGAGCACCGGCGCCGACAGATTGTAGACGCCGGCCGTCTGCAGCGAAGCCATCATCTCATAGCCACGGTCGCGCACCTGGTCGAGGCGGGCGAAGAAGTCGGGCGACAACTTCATCTCCTCGTTGCTGCGCAAATGCTCGGCGATCATCATCTCGCGTTCTTCCGGCGAGCGGAAGGCTAGCAGCACATGTCCCGACCCGGTGTCGAACAGGCTGATATGCGAGCCGACGCGGATCGAGATTCCCCAGTATCGCGGCGCTTCCTGCTGCGCGATGACCACGGCGCTGCCGCGATCGAACACCACGAGCTGGTTCGCCTGCCATGCGGTTTCGGCCAGTTCGCGCATGATCGAGGTGGCGTAGGAGACCAGCCTGCGCACCGGCGCATGCAGCTGGCCGAGGCCGAAGAGCTTCAGCGTCAGCGAATAGCGGTCACCGTCGGGGCGTGTGACATAGCCGCGTTTCACCAGCCGGTCGAGCATCCGGTAGAACTCGTTCGGGCTGCGGTCGAGCCGCTTGGCGATCTCGGCCTGCGTCAGGCCGCCGTCGACGCTGGCGAGCAGCTCCAGGATGTCCAGCCCCTTGTCCAGAGCCGGCGCGCGATAGCGGTCTTCCTCGTCGTCCTGCACCGGATGCCCCTCTGGTGAATTTTCATCTTCATATACGCAAGAGCGCCTTCATTGGGAAGAAGTTTCGGCTTGACGACTTATGAATATTTTGTTTGCATATGAATGAAGCGGTTGAGCTTCAGGTCATGACGGCCACCGGCCGTCCAGGGAGGAATTCATGAACAGACTGCTTTCCGGCGTCGCCGCCGGCGCATTGCTCATGGCATCGGGCGCGGCCTTCGCGGCCGACCTGCCGGGCAAGTTTCCCGGCGTCACCATCGACGCCAAGCTGATCGGCGGCCAGCAATACGAAAAGCTCTACGAGCGCATCGGCGAGTGGGAGAAGGCGACCGGCGCCAAGGTCAACGTCATCTCCAAGAAGAACCACTTCGATCTCGACAAGGAGATCAAGTCGGACATCGCCTCCAATTCGATCACCTGGTGCGTCGGTTCCAACCACACCTCGTTCGCGCCGCAATATCCGGGCATCTACACCGATCTCGCCAAGCTCTTGCCTAAGGAGGAGATCGACGCCTTCGTCCCAGCCAACATCGCGGCGGGGACGCTCGACGGCAAGCTGGTGATGCTGCCGCGCGCGCAGTTCGACGTCTCGGCGCTCTACTACCAGAAGAGCCTCTATCAGGACGAAGCCAAGAAGAAGGCCTATAAGGAGAAATACGGCGAGGATCTCGCCCCGCCGGACACCTTCGACGAGATGGCCCAGCAGGCGGAATTCTTTGCCAGTCCGCCCGATTTCTACGGCACGCAATATGCCGGCAAGGAAGAGGCGATCAACGGCCGCTTCTACGAGATGGTGATTGCCGACGGCGGCGAATATCTCGACAAGGACGGCAAGCCGGCCTTCAATTCCGAGGCCGGCGTCAAGGCGCTCGACTGGTTCGTCAACCTCTACAAGGCCAAGGCGGTGCCGGCCGGCACGACCAACTATCTGTGGGATGATCTCGGCCAGGGTTTTGCGTCCGGCACCGTGGCGATCAACCTCGACTGGCCGGGCTGGGCCGGCTTCTTCAACGACCCGAAATCGTCGAAGGTCGCCGGCAATGTCGGCGTCAAGGTCCAGCCGAAGGGCTCGTCCGGCAAGCGCTCGGGCTGGTCCGGCGCGCACGGCTTCTCGGTGACCGAGAACTGCGCCAACAAGGAAGCCGCCGCCTCGCTCGTCTGGTGGCTGACCAATGAAGACAGCCAGAAGCTGGAGGCAGCCGCCGGCCCGCTGCCCACCCGCACCAAGGTCTGGGAATGGGACCTCGAGCAGGCGAAGTCCGATCCTTACAAGACCGAGGTGCTGCAGGCCTTCCAGGAAGCCGCCAAGAACGCCTTCCCGGTGCCGCAGACGCCGGAGTGGATCGAGATCTCCAACGCCGTCTATCCGGAGCTGCAGGCCGCCATCCTCGGCGACAAGACCTCCAAGCAGGCGCTCGACGACGCGGCCGCCAAGGCGACGCAGATCCTCGAGGACGCCGGCAAGCTCTAGGGACTATCCTCCCTGCGGCGCCGGTCCTCGTGACCGGCGCCGCTTTGACTGATGCGGCTCCCCCGCGAAACGATCGCCGGCCGCCCAAACTTCTTTGGAACATTGCATGACGGCCAAGCGGCTCTCCGCGCCAACCCTTCTTCTGCTGCCGGCCGTGCTCGTGCTTGCGGCCGTGGTGGTCGTGCCGCTCTGCCTGTCGTTTTATTCCAGCTTCACGCCGTTCAGGCTGACGCGGCCGGAAACCTTCTTCACCTTCATCGGCCTGCGCAACTATCGCAACATTCTGTCCGACGCGAATTTCTGGTGGGCCTTCGGCCGCACCGTGCTTCTGCTCACCATTGCGCTCAATCTCGAGATGCTGCTGGGGCTCGGCCTGGCGCTGCTGGTCGAGAAGGCGAGCCGCGGCCAGCGGCTGCTGCGCACCATAATGATGTTCCCGATGATGTTCTCGCCGATCCTTGTCGGCTTCCAGTTCAAGTTCATGTTCAACGACAATATCGGGCTGGTGAACAACGCGCTGCAGTCGCTGGGCATCACGCAGGACGCGATCCCTTGGCTGATCGAAGGCCATCTCGCCTTCATCGCCATCTCCATCGCCGAGATCTGGTCGTCGACCTCGATCTTCGCGATCCTGATCCTGGCCGGCCTGCTCGCCATGCCGAAGGAGCCGGTCGAGGCGGCGCGCGTCGACGGCTGCACGCCGTGGCAGACCTTTCGCTATGTGACCTGGCCCTTCATCATGCCCTTCGCCTATATCGCCATGACCATCCGCTCGCTCGACGTCGCGCGCGCCTACGACATCGTCAAGATCATGACCGACGGCGGCCCGGCCGGCCGCACGGAACTGTTGTGGACGCTGGTCGCACGCACCGCCTACAGCGACGCGCGCATGGGCGTCGCCAATGCCATGGCCTATTTCTCGATCCTGCTGTCGATCGTCTTCACCGTCTATTTCTTCAGGAAGCTCGCGGCGGCGCGCACCCAGATCGGCGCGGAGTGGTGAGAATGGACGCCAACGCATCCGCCCGCCTCAAACGCCGCGCTGGCGTCGTCGCACATCGCGTCGGCCTGTTCCTCGCCATGCTTTTCATCTGCCTGCCCGGCATCTGGATCGTGCTGTCGTCGCTGCGGCCGACGGTCGAGATCCTGGCCAAGCCGCCGGTCTGGATTCCGCAACAGGTCTCGCTCGACGCCTACATCGCCATGTTCAGCGGCGTCGGCAAGGGCGGCATTCCCGTCCTCGACTATTTCCGCAATTCGCTGATCATTTCGGTGACGTCGACCGTGATTGCCATCGCCATCGGCATGGCCGGCGGCTACGCCTTCGCGCGCTACCGCTTCCGCGGCAAGTCGGCGATGTTCCTCGGCCTGATGCTGACGCGCACCGTGCCCGGCATCGCGCTCTCCCTGCCGCTGTTCTTCGTCTATGCGCGTCTCGACATCATCGACACGCATTTCGGCCTGATCCTGGCCTATGTCGCGCTCAACGTGCCTTTCACCATCTGGCTGATCGACGGCTTCTTCCGCCAGGTGCCGAAGGATCTTGCCGAGGCGGCGCAGATCGACGGCTGCACGCGCTGGCAGGCCTTCTGGCAGGTCGAGTTCCCGCTCGCCGGCCCAGGCATCGCGTCCGCCGGCATCTTCGCTTTCCTCACCTCCTGGAACGAGTTTGCGCTGGCCTCGCAGCTGACGCGCTCGATCAATTCCAAGACGCTGCCCGTCGGGCTGCTCGACTACACCGCCGAATTCACCATCGACTGGCGCGGCATGTGCGCGCTGGCCGTGGTGATGATCATTCCGGCGCTTATCCTCACCTTCATCGTGCAAAAGCACCTCGTCGGCGGCCTGACCTCCGGCGCGGTGAAAGGTTGATCCGATGGCGATTGTCTCGCTCAAGAAACTCACCAAGCGTTACGGCAACATGGAGATCGTGCACGGCATCGATCTCGACGTCGCCGATCGCGAATTCATCGCGCTCGTCGGGCCGTCGGGCTGCGGCAAGTCGACCACGTTGCGCATGATCGCCGGGCTGGAGGACATTTCCGGCGGCACGATCGAGATCGGCGGTCGAATCGTCAATGACCTGCCGCCGCGCTCGCGCAACATCTCGATGGTGTTCCAGTCCTACGCGCTCTATCCGCACATGACTGTGCGCGAAAATCTCGGCTTCTCCCTGAAGATCGCCGGCGCGGCGAAGGAGGAGATGGACCGCCGCGTCGCCGAGGCCTCGGCCATCCTCGGCCTCGACGCGCTGCTGGAGCGCCGTCCCTCCCAGCTCTCCGGCGGCCAGCGCCAGCGCGTCGCCATGGGCCGCGCCATCGTGCGCGATCCCGACGTCTTCCTGTTCGACGAGCCGCTCTCAAATCTCGATGCCAAGCTGCGCACCCAGATGCGCACCGAGATCAAGAAGCTGCACGCCAAGGTGAAATCCACCGTCATCTACGTCACGCACGACCAGGTCGAGGCGATGACGCTGGCCGACCGCATCGTCATCATGCGCGACGGCTTTATCGAGCAGGTCGGCACGCCGGACGAAGTCTTCCAGCGGCCGGCGACGCGCTTTGTCGCGGGCTTCATCGGCTCGCCGCCGATGAACCTGCAGGAGGCGACCGTCGACGACGGCAAGGTCGTCTTCGCCAGCGGCCAGAGCCTGCCGCTGCCTGGCCGGTTCAAAGCCAGGGTAAGCGCCGGCGACAAGGTGGTGTTCGGCCTGCGCCCCGACGATCTCTATCCGGCAGGCCACGGCTTGCATTCCGGCGACGCGGCGGACGTTTATGAGACGGAGCTGCCGGTGACGGTGACGGAGCCGCTCGGCAACGAAACGCTGGTTTTCGCCGACTTCGACCGCCGCGACTGGGTCTCGCGCATGCTGAACCCCAAACCCCTGAAGGCGGGCGACCGTGTCGTGATGCACTTCGACCTGTCGCAGGCGCATCTCTTTTCCGCCGAAACCGGTAGATCCTTGAGGAGCTGACGATGGCGAAGATCGAGAAAGTCGAGCTTGCAATGGTCGATCTGGTGCCGAAGGTGAAGCGCACCGACGCCATCCAGAGTTTCGTCAGCCAGGAGACGCCGATCGTCACCATCACCGACGCCGACGGCGCAGTCGGCGTGGGCTATTCCTACACGATCGGCACCGGCGGCTCTTCGGTGATGCGGCTTCTGGCCGATCACCTGGCGCCGCGTCTGATCGGTGAGGACGCCGACCGGATCGAGGCCATCTGGCACGATCTCGAATTCGCGACCCATGCCACGACGATCGGCGCCATCACGGCAATCGCACTCGCCGCGATCGACACCGCGCTCTGGGATCTGCGGGCGCGGAAGCAGAAGCTGCCGCTCTGGAAACTTGCCGGCGGCGCCAAGGACCGCTGCCCGCTCTACACCACCGAAGGCGGCTGGTTGCACATCGAGACGGAAGCGCTCGTCGAGGATGCGGTAGCCGCCAAGGCGAAAGGCTTCACCGGCTCCAAAGTCAAGATCGGCAAGCCGCACGGCTCGGAGGACTTCGCCCGGCTTTCGGCCGTGCGAAAGGCTGTCGGCGACGGCTACGAGATCATGACCGACTGCAACCAGGGGTTTTCCGTCGACGAGGCCATCCGCCGCGCCGAGCGGCTGCGCGATCTCGATCTCGCCTGGATCGAGGAGCCGCTGCCGGCCGACGACATCGACGGCCATGTGCGGCTGTCGAATTCGACCGCTACGCCGGTGGCGGTCGGCGAGTCGCTTTATTCGATCCGTCATTTCCGCGAATATATGCAGAGGGGCGGCTGCAACATCGTGCAGGCCGATGTCGGCCGCATCGGTGGCATCACGCCCTGGCTGAAGGTGGCGCATATGGCGGAAGCCTTCGACATGCCCATCTGTCCGCATTTCCTGATGGAACTGCATGTCAGCCTGGCCTGCGCGGTGCCGAACGGCAAATATGTCGAGTACATTCCGCAGCTGGACGAGTTGACGGGCAAGAAGATGGTGATCGAGAACGGCCATGCGCTGGCGCCGAGCGAGCCGGGCCTCGGCATCGACTGGGATTTCGATGCGCTCAAGGCGCGCAGCATCGCCGAATTCAGCGTCACAATCACCGAACGGAGGAACTGAGATGCAGCGAATGGGCATGGTGCTCGGCCTGAAGCCGGAGAAGGTCGAGGAATATGTGCGCCTGCACGCCGCCGTGTGGCCGGAGGTGCTCAAGACGATCTCGGCCTGCAACATCAGGAACTACTCGATCTACCTCAAGCGGCCGGAGAACCTGCTGTTCTCCTATTACGAATATCACGGCACCGACTACGCCGCCGACATGGCCAAGATGGCCGCGGACCCCAAGACCCAGGAATGGTGGGCGGTCTGCATGCCTTGCCAGGAACCGTTGCCGACTAGGCAGGAAGGCGAATGGTGGGCGATGATGGATGAAGTCTTCCACCATGACTGACGCTTTCGATCCCGCATCGCTGGCGCAGTCCTGGCCGGCGCCTGCGAAGCCGCGCCCAATCGTCACCTTCGGCGCCGGCTCGATCGTCGGCGACGCGCATTTTCCGGCCTATCGCAAGGCCGGCTTTCCGGTTGCCGGCCTCTACGATCCCGACCATGCCAAGGCCGGAAAACTGGCTGAGCAGTGGGGCGTGACGGCGTTCCGCTCGGTGGACGAGGCGGCCGCCGTCAAGGACGCGATCTTCGATCTCGCAACGCCGCCCGGCCGGCACGCCGAGGTCCTGAAGGCTCTGCCCGACGATGCGGTCGCATTGATCCAGAAGCCGATGGGCAACTATCTCGGCGAGGCGACCGAGATCCTCGAAATCTGCCGCGCCAAGAAGCTCAAGGCTGCCGTGAATTTCCAGCTCCGCTTCGCGCCGATGATGCTGGCGCTGAAGGACGCGATCGCCAAGGGCTGGCTCGGCGAGGTCGTGGACTTCGACGCCTGGCTGGCGCTCGCGACGCCGTGGCAGCTCTGGGAATTTCTGCTCAAGGCGCCGCGCGTCGAGATCGCCATGCATTCGATCCACTATCTCGACCTGATCCGGCAGCTCTTGGGCGACCCCAAGGGGGTTCACGCGAAAACCCTCGGCCACCCCAATCACAAAGTCGCGCAGACCCGCACCAGCGCCATCCTCGACTATGGCGACACGGTGCGCTGCGCGCTTTCGATCAACCACGACCACAAGTTCGGCCGCCGGCATCAGGCCTGCGAGTTCCGCATCTGCGGCACCGAGGGCGCCGCCTATGTCAAGCTCGGCCTCAATCTCGACTATCCGCGCGGCGAGCCCGACGTGCTCGAGATCTATCCCAAAGGTGGCTCCGACTGGGTCAGCGTGCCGCTCATTGGCGAATGGTTCCCCGACGCCTTTGTCGGGCGCATGGGCAATATCCAGCGCTTCGCGTCTGGCGAAGACGCCGAGCTGATCAGTTCCGTCGAGGACGCCTGGAACACGATGGCGCTGGTCGAGGCCGCCTATAAATCGAGCGCCGCGCCGGCGACGCCGCTCGCCGCAAAACCGTAGGGCAAGAGATGGAACAGGTCATCTACTTCGAGGACTACGAGATCGGCTCGTCGCGGCTGACCAGCGGCCGCACCATCACGGAGACGGACTTCGTCGTCCATGCCGGTCACACCGGCGATTTCTTTCCGCACCACATGGACGCCGAGTTCATGAAGACGACGCCCTTCGGCCAGCGCATCGCGCATGGCACGCTCGTCTTCTCGGTCGGCGTCGGCCTGACGGCGAACGTGATCAACCCGGTCGCCTTCTCCTATGGTTATGACAGGCTGCGCTTCATCAAGCCGGTGTTCATCGGCGACACGATCCGCACGCGCACGACGATCGCAGCAAAAGAAGACGATCCGAAACGGCCGGACTCAGGGCGCGTCATCGAGCGCGTCGAGGTCATCAACCAGCGCGACGAAGTCGTACTCGCCGCCGATCACATCTATATCGTCGAGCGTCGCTCCCGACTCGGCTGAAAGACGGAGACAAACAACATGGCTGATCTTACGGGGAAAATCGTTGTCGTTACCGCGGCGGCGCAGGGCATCGGTCGGGCAAGCACGCTCGCCTTCGCTGCCGCCGGCGCCACTGTCCACGCCACCGACATCAACGAAGCTGCACTCGCCGAGCTCAACGGCCATAAAGGGATCTTCACCCGCAAGCTCGACGTGCTGAACGACGAAGCTGTCAAAACGGCTTTCGCCGAGATCGGCCGTGTCGACGTGCTGTTCAACTGCGCCGGCTTCGTCCATTCCGGCTCGATCCTCGACATGAAGGACGAGGACCTCGACTTCGCCTTCAATCTCAATGTGCGCGCCATGATCCGCACCATCCGCGCCGTGCTGCCCGGCATGCTGGAGCGTAGCGACGGCGCGATCATCAACATGTCCTCGGTCGCCGGCGCGCCGAAAGGCGTGCCCAACCGCTTCGCCTATGGCGTGACCAAGGCGGCCGTGATCGGCCTGACCAAATCGATCGCCGCCGACTATGTCGCCAAAGGTATCCGTTGCAACGCAATCTGCCCCGGCACGGTGGAGAGCCCGTCGCTCGAAAGCCGCATGCGCGCGCAGGGCGATTACGAAGCGGCTCGCGCGGCCTTCATCGCCCGCCAACCGATGGGCAGGCTGGGCACGGCTGAGGAGATTGCCGATCTTGCCGTCTATCTCGCCGGCGCCACCTATACGACCGGACAGGCCTATAATATCGACGGCGGCTGGTCGATCTGATGAGGCAGTGAGCATGACCCGCATTACCGATCTTCGCGTCTTCGACCTGCGCTTTCCGACGTCGCAAAGCCTCGACGGGTCGGACGCGATGAACCCCGACCCGGATTATTCCGCGGCCTACGTCATCCTCGACACCGACGTGCCCTCGCTGAAGGGCCATGGCCTCACCTTCACCATCGGCCGCGGCAACGAGATCTGCTGCGCGGCGATCGAGGCGCTGCGCCATCTCGTCGTCGGGCTCGACCTCGACTGGGTCAGAGAGGATCCCGGCCGTTTCTGGCATCATGTGACCGGCGACAGCCAGTTGCGCTGGATCGGCCCAGACAAGGGCGCCATGCATCTCGCCGTCGGCGCGGTGGTCAATGCGGTCTGGGACCTGTGGGCGAAGGAAGCCGGCAAGCCGGTCTGGCGCCTGGTCGCCGAGATGAGCCCGGAAGAGATCGTCCGCATCGTCGACTTCCGCTATCTCACCGACGCGATCACGCCGACCGAGGCGCTGGAGATTTTGAAGAAGGCCGAGGCCGGCAAGGCCGAGCGCATCGCCACGCTCGAGCGCGAAGGCTATGCCTGCTACACCACATCGGCCGGCTGGCTCGGCTATCCGGACGACAAGCTGCGGCGGCTCTGCCAGGAAGCGGTCGACCAGGGTTTTGATCACATCAAGCTGAAAGTCGGCCGCGACCGCGCCGACGACATCCGCCGCCTCAGGATCGCCCGCGAGGTGATCGGTCCGGACCGCTACCTGATGATCGACGCGAACCAGGTTTGGGAGGTCGGCCAGGCGATCGACTGGCTGCGCGATCTGGCCTTCGCCAAGCCCTTCTTCATCGAGGAGCCGACCAGCCCCGACGACGTCGCCGGCCACGCCAAGATCCGCAAGGCCGTGGCGCCGATCAAGGTCGCGACCGGCGAGATGTGCCAGAACCGCATCATGTTCAAGCAGTTCATCGCCGGCGGCGCCATCGACGTCGTGCAGATCGATTCCTGCCGTATGGGCGGGCTCAACGAGGTGCTGGCGGTGCTTCTGATCGCCGCCAAGTTCGGTCTGCCGGTCTGGCCGCATGCCGGCGGGGTGGGCTTGTGCGAATATGTCCAGCATCTGTCGATGATCGACTACGTCGCTGTGTCAGGCACGAAGCAGGACCGGGTGATCGAATATGTCGATCACCTGCACGAGCATTTCCTCGATCCCTGCGTCATCGAGAACGCGGCCTACATGCCGCCCCAGGCGCCCGGTTTCTCTATCGAGATGAAACCGGATTCCATTGCCGCCTATAAATTCAACGGTTGAATGCGAGCCGTACGCAGGCAATTGGGCCTGTGCACGGCTCGCTTTCTCAAACGCTCTGCATGACAGATGACACCGCGATCAGTCGACCTCGACGGCGAGCACCGAGACACAATCGCCGGCCTTGACCAGGCCCGGGAAATGACGCGCGGCCAACAGGCCCGACATTTTTGCCGTGATCTCCTGTGGCGCCATACCGGTGCGGCCGGTCGAATGGATGCGTGCCACGACCTGGCCCTCATCCACCTTCCCGCCGAGGTCGACCATGGTCTCGATCATGCCGTCGTCTTCGGCGAAGGCGAAGCAATCGCCCGAGGGCATGTCGAGCCAGCGGGTTCTGTCCTTCTCGACCGCACCATTGACGATGCCGGCATGGCGAAGCACGTTGAGCACGCCGCGCCGGGCTATCCGCACCGTCTCGGCCCGTGACGTGCCGCCGCCGCCGAGCTCGGTGGTGACGAAGACCTTGCCCATCTCCTCGGCGGCCGTGTCATACATGCCGACCGTGTCGATCTCGGTCATCCGCATCGAGAACGACGCCGAAAAGGCCTCGACCGCGGCGAAGGCTTTCTTTTCCTGCGCCTTGTCCGGCAGCGTGTGCGCGGCGCAGAACGGCACGAAATCGAGCGTCCTTCCGCCGGAATGGAAGTCGAGCACGACGTCCGCCCGCGGCAGCAATTCGCGCTGGAAATAGTCGGCGATCTTCTCCGTCACCGTGCCGTCGGGCCGGCCGGGGAAGCTGCGGTTCATGTTGCCCTTGTCGATCGGCGAGGTGCGCGTGCCGGCGCGGAACGCCGGATAATTCATCGCCGGCACGATGATGACCGTGCCGGTGACGTTCTTCGGGTCGAGGGTGCGGGCGAGCTCGTAGAGCGCCAGCGGCCCCTCATATTCGTCGCCGTGATTGCCGCCGGTTAGCAGTGCCGCCGGCCCCTTGCCGTTGCGGATCACGCAGGTTGGGATCATCACCGAACCCCAGGCGGAATCGTCGCGGCTGTAAGGCAGGCGCAGGAAGCCGTGCTGCACGCCGTCGCGCTCGAAGTCGACGGTCGGCGTGATCGGAGATGGACGCAGAGCTGACATTGCCTCAATCCTTTACGAACAGCTTGCGCGGCACGTTGGCCAGGCATTCGACGCCGGTCTCGGTGATCAGGATCGACTCGGTGATCTCCAGTCCCATCGTCTCCAGCCACAGACCCGTCATGAAATGGAAGGTCATGCCAGGCCTGAGCTCTGTGCGGTCGCCGGGGCGCAGGCTCATCGTACGCTCGCCCCAATCCGGCGGATAGGAGATGCCGATCGGGTAGCCGGTGCGGTTGTCCTTGACGATGCCGTACTTCTTCAGCACTGCGAAGAAGGCGTTGGCGATGTCCTCGCAGGCGTTGCCCGGCTTCGCCGCGGCAAGGCCTGCCTCCATGCCTTCCAGCGTCGCCTTCTCGGCGTCGAGGAAGGCCTGCGTCGGTTTGCCGAGGAAGACGGTGCGCGACAGCGGGCAGTGGTAGCGATTGTAGCAGCCGGCGATCTCGAAGAAGGTGCCCTCGCCCGCCTTCATCGGCTTGTCGTCCCAGGTGAGATGCGGCGCCGAAGCGTCGGCGCCCGACGGCAAGAGCGGCACGATCGCCGGATAGTCGCCGCCGATGCCTTCGACGCCGCGCGTGCCGGCATCGTAGATCTCGGCGACCAGATCGCATTTGCGCATGCCGACCTCGATCTTGTCGACGATACGCTGGTGCATGGCCTCTACGATGCGCGCGGCCTTGCGCATGTAGTCGATCTCGGTCGGGCTCTTCACCGCGCGCTGCCAGTTGACCAGCGCGGTGGCGTCGACGAACCGGGCGTTGGGCAGGTGCTTCTGCAGCGAGGCGAAGGCGGCGGCGGAGAACCAATAATTGTCCATCTCGACGCCGATGGTGAGCTTGTCCCAGCGGCGCTCCGCCAGCACGCTGGCGAGGTAGTCCATCGGGTGCCGCTCGGTCGACTGCACATAGTGGTCGGCGTAGCCGATGATGTTGTCATGCGCGAGATAAGCGGTGCGCCTGGCGCCGTTGGCGTCCTGGCCGCGGCCATACCAGACCGGCTCGCCCGAAGGCGGCACGATGACCGCCTGATGCACATAGAAGGACCAGCCGTCATAGCCGGTCAGCCAGGCCATGTTGGAGGGATCGCTGACGATCAGGAGATCGACCCCCTTGGCCTGCATGGCTTTCCGTGTCTTGGCGAGGCGATCGGCAAATTCGCTTCGCGAGAATTTCAGGTTTGGCTGCATTTTGTTGGTCCTCGTTTTTGGGCCTATTCAGTTTGAGCTTGATCTTTTCGGAAAACCGGTTCCCACTTTTCCGGATCACGCTCTGGCCAGCATCAGCTTTCGAAAATGGTTCCGGCCTTCGCCGCCCGCGCGCGGTCGCGGGCCAAAGTGGCGATCGCGGTGTCCTGCACGCCGGTGCCGGTGAGGTCGGCGATGGTGATGTCGTCGGCCGAGCGCCGGCCGTGCTTCTTCCCGGCGATGATCTGGCCGAGTTCGGTGACTTCGGCGTCGGCGGCCATCACGCCGGCCTCGATGGCGTGGTGGAGTTCGCCGAGACGCCGCGTCTGTTTCGCACTGTCGGCGACATAGAGATCGGCCAGGCGAAGGATCGCCGGCGCGATCTCGTTCTTTTGCTCGGCGTCGGAACCCATGGCGGTGATGTGCTGGCCGGCCGAGACGAACCCGGCCTTGATCAGCGGTTCTGTCGAAGGCGTGGTGGTGACGATGATGTCCGCATCGGCCGCCGCCTTCGCCGCGTCCGGCTCGGCGCGCACCATGATGCCCAGCTTCTCGCGCAGGCGGGCGGCGGTGGCCTCGGCCTTGGCGGCGTCGCGCGCCCAGATGCGCGCTTCCTCGATCGGCCTGACGAGGCGTAAGGCTTCCAATTGCAGGCCGGCCTGCAAGCCGGCGCCGAAGATCGCGGCTACGCTGGAATCTTCGCGCGACAGATGCTTGGCCGCGACAGCGCCGGCGGCCGCCGTGCGGACATCGGTCAGATAGCCGTTGTCGAGCAGCAGCGCCTCGACTACGCCGGTCTTTGCTGAAAGCAGCACCATCATGCCGCCGCCGCTTGGCAGGCCGAGCTTCGGATTGTCGAAGAAGCCGGAGCTTATCTTGACGGCGAAGCCGTCTATGCCGGGCACATAGGCGGACTTCACGTCGACCTCGCCGCGGTGCTCGTGAATGTCGAGCCTCAAGATCGGCGGCATCACCACTTGCTTCGTGGCAAGAGCGCGGAAGGCATTCTCGACGCAGGCGACGGCGTCGAGATCGGGCGTCACGATCTTGCGCAGTTCCGCTTCGGTGAGGATGGTCATGCGGCTCATGCGGCGCTCTCCTCCAGTGCAGGGTCGCCGCAGACGATGCGGCGATGCAGGCTCATGTCGATATTGCGGCCGGACAGGATGAGGACGATCGGGCCTTTCGCCTTCACCTTTCCGGCTAGCAGCGCGCCGATACCGACGGCGCCTGCGCCTTCGATGATCTCGCGCTCTTCCTCATAGGCATGGCGGATGCCGGCGGCGATCTCCTCCTCAGAGAGCAGGATGACGTCGTCGAGCAGGTCGCGGCACATGGCAAAGGTCAGGCGGTTGTCGAGGCCGATGCCGCCGCCGAGCGAATCCGCGAGCGTCGCCAGTTCCTCTACTTGCACGGGACGGCCGGCATCGAGGCTCGCCTTCATTGCGGCGCCGCGCGCCATCGAGATGCCGATGACTTTGGTGCTCGGGCTCACACCCTTGACGGCCGCGGCGACGCCCGCCGCCAATCCACCGCCGGAGAGCGGCACCAGCACGCTTGCTGCGTCCGGAACCTGCTCCATGATCTCCAGCCCCAGCGTGCCTTGCCCGGCGATGATATCCGGATGGTCGAAGGGCGGCAGCATGACGAGCCCCTCCTCCGCGACCAACCTGTCGACCTCCTGCTGTGCATCGTCCTGGCTGTTGCCGACGATGCGGATATCCGCACCGAGGCGGCGGATGGCATCGAGCTTGTTCTCGGGCACCAGCTTCGACATGCAGATCACCGCGCGCATGCCTTCGAGCTTGGCCGCATGCGCCAGCGCGCGGCCGTGATTGCCAGTCGACGCCGCGACGACGCCGCGCGATCTTTGCTCGGGGCCCAGCGCGGCGATGGCGTTGGACGCGCCGCGCAATTTGAACGCGCCGGTGGTCTGGTGATGCTCCAGCTTGAGGTGGACGGGATGGCCCGCGCGATCGGAGAGGCCTTGCGACAGCACGACCGGCGTACGCTCGACCTTGTTGGCGATACGCTCGCGGGCGGTACGGATGTCCGCGAGGGCGACGGCGCGCGTCATCGGGCGACCCCCTCTGGCCTGCCGGCCATCTCCCCCTCAAGGGGGGAGATCCGCAGCTTCGGCACCGTCTCTCTTCCTGCGATGTCGATGATTGGCGAAAGCGTAGCAGCAGCTAATCTCCCCCCTTGAGGGGGAGATGGCCGGCAGGCCAGAGGGGGTCGCTCTTGTACGCAGGACATAATTTTTACTGTCCAAGCGACTTTGTCATCAGCCGGCCGAACTCCGGCCGCGGTGTGTCGTCACCGCAGAGCCGCAGGCAATTCCAGGCGCTGGCCTGGTTGCTGGTGACGACCGGGCGCCCGATCGCCTCTTCCATGCCCGGAACGGCAAGCGCCGCGCGCAATGCCGTGCACGAGACGAACAGCGCGTCGGCCTGGGCATGCATGGCCTTGCGCGCCAACTCGACGAGGGAGGCAGGCTTGATCCGCGCCATTTCGCGGTCGTCCTCGAAGCCGAGGCAGGTGAAGTTCTCGATATCGAAGCCGTGCGCGGCGAAGTAGGTCGCCATCGGCCGGCTGGTCTCGACGGTGTAAGGCGTGAGAATGCTGATCCGCTTCACCCCGAAAGCGTTCAGGCCGCGCACGCCCGCCATCGGTGGCGTGACCACGGGAACGTTCGGTTTGGCCGCCTGGATCGCGGCTTCGATCTCCGCGTCGCCGATCACCACGGAGGCCGAGGTACAGGAGTAACAGATAGCGTCGAGCGGCTCGTCCGGCAGGATCAGCGCAGCGCCGGCCGAAAGCTGCGGCTGCATCTTGCGCAAATTCTCCGGCGTCGTCGGATTGGCATAGGGAATACGCGCGACATAGACGCCGATCCGCTCGCTCGCCACCATGCGGCGGAAGTCGACCTCGCTGGTGTGGTCGGTGGCTAGAGCGATCAGACCGACACGTTTTTCCAGCGGGCGCGCATCGAGGGCTGGCCGGCTCGACGCCAGCCGGATTTCGGGCAACGGTTTCATGACTTTCATCTTTCGATCCTGCCGTAGCGGTGCTCCAGCCAGCGCAAGAATACGACGGAGCAGAGGCTGATGACGAGGAAGAAGGCGCCGACCAGCGTCATCGGCTCGATGTAGCGATAGTAGCTGTTGGCCACGCTCTTGGCCTGGTTCATCAGCTCCAGCACGGTGATCGCCGAAAGCAGCGGCGTCTCCTTGAACATGGCGATGAAATAATTGGCGAGCGCCGGGATCATCGGCGGGATCGCCTGCGGTAGGATGACATGCGTCCAGGTGTGGTGGCCGCTCAGGTTGCAGGCCTTGGCGGCCTCCCACTGGCCGCGCGGCACATTGTCGATGCCGGCGCGATAAACCTCTGCCGTATAGGTGCCGTAGTGCAGGCCAAGCCCGATGACGCCGGCCACCAGAGGCGGCAACAGGATGCCGAAATCGGGCAGCACGTAGAAGATGAAGTAGAGCTGCACCAGGAGCGGCGTGCCGCGGATGAATTCGGCGAACCAGCCGACGCTGCGCGACACCGCCCGGTTCGGCGAGCGCCGCGCCAGCGCTATTGCCAGGCCGACGATCGCGGCCAGGACCGACCCGAGCACCGTCGCCAGGATCGTGATCTTCACGCCCTGGATCAGGGTCGGCATGATCTGCCGGACGAAGTCCCAATCCCATTCCATTACTTGGCCCACTCCATCAGACACGCACTCCGTCGAGGCCGCGCGCCATGCGGCGCTCCAGCGAACGCACGCCCCAGGAAATGATCAGCGCGAGCGCGAAATAGATGACGAGCACGGAAACGAAGGGCATCAGCGTGCTGCCGGTCTGCGAGCGCACCACCTGCGCCTGGAAGGTAAGATCGGCGAGCGAGATCAGCGACACGACCGAGGTCGCCTTGAGCAGCTCGATCGCGTTGTTGCCGAAGGTCGGCAGCATGACCAGCAGCGCCTGCGGCAGGATGACGTGGCGCATGCCTTGCCAGCGGCCGAGGTTGAGCGCCGTGCAGGCCTCGTACTGCTCGCGGCCGATCGACAGTATGGCGCCGCGCACGACCTCGGCGGCATAGGCGCCGACATTGAGCCCCAGCGCCAGCACGCCGGCCTGGAGCGGCGTCAGCGACAGGCCGGCGAAGGGCAGCACGAAATAGGCCCAGAACAGCTGCACGAAGATCGACGTGCCGCGGAAGAACTCGATATAGGTCGTGGCCAACGCCCGAATAATGAAGAAGCGCGACACGCGGCCCATGCCGGCGAGGAAGGCCATGACGAGCGCCAGCACCGATCCCATCAGCGTCAGCTCGATGGTGACGAGCGCTCCTTGCAATATCAGGCCGAGATAGCCGGACCACTGGGTCATTGGGTTCCAACGTTTGCGGTTAGCTGTCTTCTCCCCGTTTACGGGGAGAAGATGCTGGTAGGCAGATGAGGGGCAGCGCAAACTTACGAAAGTACGGCGCCGCCCCTCATCCGTCACTTCGTGACACCTTCTCCCCGTGAACGGGGAGAAGGAAGAAGCAGTACCTACTTCGCCGCGCAGAGCTTCTCGCGCGTCGTCGACATCGCCGCCTTGGCGGAGAAGCCGTAGGGTTCGATGATCTTGGCGAACTCGCCGGACTTCTTCATCTTGGCGAGTTCGACGTCATAGGCATCGCGCAGCGCCTCGTCGCCCTTCTTGAAGGCGGCGCCGTCGCAATAGACGGGTGCGCCCTGCACCGGCGCGATCACTTCGAGGTTCGGATCATTGGCCTTCTTGACCAGGTCGTTGATCGACAGAACGGGCAGTGAATAGGCGTCGATGCGGCCGTCCTGCACCATCTTCAGGCCGCTCTGGCCGTCCGGCACGACGATGACGCGATCGCGTGGCACGCCGGCATTGAGCGCCAGCTTCTCCTCGGTGCCGCCGCCGGGCGCGCCGACGGTGGCGGAGCTGTCCTTGGCGATGTCCTCATAGCTCTTGAAGCCCTTCGGGTTGCCCTTCTTCACCAGCATCGCCTCGGCATCGCACAGCACCGGCTCGGAATAGGCGACCGCCGCGCAGCGCTCCGGCTTCATGAACAGGCCGGCGGTGACGACGTCGAAGCGGCCGGCCTGCAGGCCGGGGATCATGGCGCCGTATTCGGAGATGGAGGCGACGATGTCGTTGACGCCGAGGCGCTTGAAGATCTCGCGCGCCACATCCGGCGCCGCGCCCGAGACCTTGCCGTCGGCGGCGACCGCCGTATAGGGCGGCTCATTGGCGATGGCGACGCGGGCGAAGCCTTGCTGCTTGAGCTGCTCCAGCTTGGCGTCGTCGGCCGAACGCGCACCGGAGGCGACCAACACCGCGGCCACTGCGAGGCCGGCGACGCCAGCCAGAATGCCAAGTTTCTTCATCGTTCCCAACTCCTTGTTTCTATCTTCTTGGTTTGCCCACTTGGGCGTTTGGACTCCGAGGGCGGCTCGTTGCCCGGGACGACTTCGTCGCCCGTTTGCATTGCGGTCAGACGCGATGTCCGGCCGCGATGATCTTCTTCAGGAAACCCTGCGTGCGTTCCTGCTTGGGATGGCGGAAAATCTCATCGGGCTTGCCTTCCTCGACGATCCTGCCGCGGTCGAAGAACAGCACCCTGTCGGCGAAGTCGTGGGCAAAGCCCATCTCGTGGGTGACGAGCAGCATCGTCATGTCAGTCTCGGCGGCGAGCTTGCGCATGACGTTGAGCACCTCCTCGACCAGTTCGGGATCGAGCGCCGAGGTGACCTCGTCGAACAGCATGATCTTGGGCGACAGCGCCAGCGCCCGGGCGATCGCGACGCGCTGCTTCTGGCCGCCGGAAAGCTGCGCCGGCATCGCCTTGGCCTTGTCGGCCAGCCCCACCATGTCGAGCAGCTCCATCGCCCGCTTTTCGGCGGCGGCGCGCGCGACACCCTTGGTCAGCATCGGCGCCAGCGTGACGTTGTCCATGACGCATTTGTGCGGGAACAGGTTGAAGAGCTGGAAGACCATGCCGATCTTCTGGCGCATCTTGGCCAGGTGCCGCTCGTCGGCCGGCAGCAGCTGGCCGTTGCGCTCCATGTGATAGAGCTGCTCGCCGTCGATCTGAATGTGGCCGCCGTCGATCTTCTCCAGCGTCATCAGGATGCGCAGGATCGTCGTCTTGCCGGATCCGGACGGGCCGATCAGCGCCAGCTTCTCGCCCGGCATGACCTGCATCGACAGGCCGTCCAGCACCTTGAAGGTGCCGAAGCTCTTCGAAATCGCATCGACCTTGATGATGGGCGCGGGCAATATTTTTCCCCGTTCTGGAGCAGCCTGTGCCCTTAACGATGCGAAACGCGCCAAATCATGTCAATTAGGAAAATAATATCATGACAATATTTCGGGCACGGCACAATTTCAGGGCAATCTGCGCTTCTGTTGTGCATCAAATGGCGAGCAGGAGATGCTCCGGATCGCCAAGCAGGAGCTTGGCGACAACGCTCAAGCCGGCGCGCAGTTCCCCTTCGGTGGTCGATCCGAGCGAGATACGCACGGCCGGATGCCAGGGCGTGTCGGCGATGCGGAAAGAAGTGCCCGGCGCGATCGCCACGCCGCGCAGGCGCGCCTGCGCGACGAAACTCTCCTCGGCGCGGTCGCCCGGCAATTCGAGCCAGAGATGCAGCCCGTCGCGATGGACGCGATAGTCGATCCCCGTGAGCACCTCGGCGGCGATCTCCTGCCGGCGTCTCAGCGCGCCGCGCTGCCAGTTGACCAGCTCAATCGCGGTGCCGTCGTTCACCCAGCGCGTCGCGATCTCCGCCACCATCGGAGTGGCCATCCAGTTCGAGACGAGATGGCGGTTGGCGACGGCCGCGACGTAGCGGTCCGGCACCGCAAGATAGCCGATGCGCAGGCCCGGCACGACGATCTTGGTAAAGGAGGTGACGTAGAGGGTTCGCTCTGGAGCGAAGGCGGCGACGGCCGGCGGCCGACCTTCGACGAGAGGCCCAAGCACGTCGTTCTCGATGATGGCGATGTCGTGCTTGCGTGCGACCGCCGCGATCTGCTCGCGTCGAGTGGCGTCCATCAAGGTAGCCGTCGGGTTGATCACCGAGGGCTGGACGAAGACGGCACGGATGTCCGAGAGCCGGCAGGCTTCGTCCAACGCTTCCGGGATCAGGCCGTTGCCGTCGATCGGCAGACCCTCGAGATTGAAGCCGAGATAGCGGGCAAGCGGCACCAGCGTGTGGTGGCCGATCGCCTCGGTGGCAACCGTCGAGCCGGGCGGCGCGACGCTCATCAGCGCCACTGTCATGCCGGCCGTTGCGCCATTGGTGAGGCAGATATTCTGCGGCGAGGCTTCCAGGCCGCAGAGCTTCAGCCACTCGACCGCCACGGCGCGGTGGCGCGGGAACACCATGTTCGGCCGGAACGACAGTGCGGAGCTCGACGGCAGGTTTTCGGCCAGCCAGGAGAGCGCCTGCTTCAGCTTCTCCAGATGCATCGGCTCGCAGACCGGCTTCAGGATGGAGAGATCGATGACCTCGCCCAGCCGCTCAGGGAGGTAGGGCGGCTCCGGCTCGCGGCGCTGCGTCTGCACGAAGCTGCCGCGCCCGACCTCGCCGGAGATCAGGCCGCGGCGGATCAGTTCCTCATAGGCGCGGCTGACGGTCTGCACCGAAAGTTTCAAGTCGTCCGCAAGGCGGCGGTGCGTCGGCAGCCGCGCGCCGTTGGCGAGCCGCCCGTCATGGATCGCGCGGGCGAATTGGTCGGCCAGCGAGAGATAGGCCGGTCGTCGAATGAGCGCTGGATCTGGCTGCCATAATGTCATGACTTATTAGAGATCGAAATCAGTGCAATTGACAATCGAAATAATGCATCGTCATGGTGTCCCGAGCAAAAACGGAGCCGGCATGGCGGCAGCGAAACTCGACCCGATCGACCTCAAGATCCTGGACGCCATCCAGCGCGACGGGCGCATCACCAAGCTGGCGCTGGCCGAGAAGGTCGGCCTGTCGCCGACCCCTTGCTGGATGCGTCTGCGCAAGCTGGAGAAGGCCGGCATCGTTTCCGGCTACCACGCTGCTATCGCCATGCGCGTCATCGCGCCGGTGGCGACCGTGCTGATGGAAGTGACATTGGCCAGCCACCGCCAGGCCGATTTCGACCGCTTCGAGCGGGTCATCCGCGACATTCCGGAGATCGTCGCCTGCTGGTCGGTCGGCGGCGGCGTCGATTATGTGCTGAAAGTGATGGCGCGCGACATCGATGCCTATCAGCGGCTGGTGGATAGCCTGCTGGAACGCGAGATCGGCATCGACCGTTACTTCACCTACATCGTCACCAAGACGGTGAAGGAAGACACCGTGTTGCCCGTGGCCGATCTGCTGCCGGGGCGATGAACGCCGTCGTCATCCACGGGCGGAGCAAGGAGCGTAGCGACGCGGCGAAGACCCGAGGATCCATGCCGTGACGCCAAGGCGTTGCAGCGGTGCAGAATTCTGCGCTGCTGCACCCTTCGATCAAGGTAACGGCATGGATCCTTGGGTCTTCGCGACGGAGCTTCGCTCCTGCTCCGCCCAAGGATGACGAGGCTGAGGACCCTCGGCCAATTTTCAACGCTGGCGGCAGAGGCCAACTGCAAGCTTAGGTTCTTAGGTTAGAGAGATCGTCTCCATCCCTGGGGGAAATAGAGACAATCTCTCTACAGGCGGCTGCCGAAACAGCCTCTCTGTCTCACTCGTACGGCTAGTCTCTCCGCATCGCCTCGGCACCGGGAGACCTGATCAATGTCCGCGCATTTTGCACGCCCGCACCGCCACGAAGCACTCGACCGTCTTGCCGATCGCCGGCTATTGCGCGATCTCGGCTATGTCGGCGGTCACTGGACGGCCGGCCATTCGGCCGCCAGCTTCGAAGTCACCGACCCGGCCACCGGCGCCACCGTGGCCTTCGTCGCGGCGCTCGATGCCGGGCAGACGACAGAGGCAATCGACGCCGCAGCGCGCGTCCTCCCCGCCTGGCGCTCTGCCTTGCCGCAGGAGCGCTCCAGGATTTTGCGAAAATGGTTCGATCTGATCATTGCTGCCAAGGACGACCTGGCGCTGCTGATGACGCTGGAACAGGGCAAGCCGCTCAAGGAATCGCTCGGCGAGATCGACTATGCCGCCTCCTTCGTCGAGTGGTATGCCGAGGAAGCGAAACGCCTCAACGCCGAAAGCGTCACCAGTCACCTGCCCAATGCCGAGATGACCGTGCGCCGCGAGCCGCTCGGCGTCGTCGGCGTCGTGACCCCGTGGAATTTTCCATCCGCCATGCTCACCCGCAAGGCCGCTGCGGCGCTCGCCGCCGGCTGCACCGTGGTGGCGCATCCGTCGTCGGAAACGCCGCTGTCGGCCTTGGCTTTGGCCGAGCTTGGCGAGCGCGCCGGACTGCCGGCCGGCGTCTTCAACGTCGTCACGGGTGACGCACGAACGATCGTCGGAACGATGTGCGCCGATGCCCGCGTGCGCGCCATGAGCTTCACCGGATCGACCGAAGTCGGCCGGTTGATTGCCGCGCAGAGCGCGCCGACGATGAAGCGGCTGGTCATGGAGCTCGGCGGCCATGCGCCGCTGATCGTCTTCGACGATGCCGATATCGAGAAGGCGGTGGCGATCGCGCTCGACGCCAAATTCGCCACCTCCGGCCAGGATTGCCTTGCCGCCAACCGCATCTACGTGCAGCGCCAGATCCACGACCGGTTCTGCGCAGCCTTCGCACGCCGCATCGAGCGGCTGCACACCGGCAACGGGCTCTCCGGCGACGCCGACATCGGACCGCTGATGCATGAGCGCGCCGTCAAGAAGGTGGAGGAGCAGGTGGCCGACGCTCTCGCCCGCGGCGCGCGCTGCCTCACCGGCGGCAAGCGTCACGCGGCCGGATCGCTGTTCTACCAGCCGACGCTGCTCGTCGACGTGCCGGACGAAGCGCTGATCATGCATGAGGAAACCTTCGGCCCGGTCGCCGCCGTGACGCCCTTCGACGACGAAGCGGAAGTCGTTGCCCGCGCCAATGCCACCGAATATGGCCTCGTCGCCTATGTCGTGACCGAGAACGGCGCGCGGCAGGCGCGTATGGGCCGCGCGCTGGACTACGGCATGGTCGCGATCAACCGGGTCAAGATCACCGGCGCGCCGATCCCGTTCGGCGGCGTCAAGCAATCCGGCATTGGCCGCGAGGGCTCACGCCATGGCCTCGAAGCCTTCACCGATCTGAAATACGTTTGTCTGGACGTCGCCTAGCGCACGCCGGAAGAATTCCCTGCAAGGAGAAAAAAGATGCTCGAACAATCCAACGAACTTTCGGCCTGGGATCGCGACCACTTCTTCCATCCCTCGACGCATATGGGCACGCACGCGCGGGGTGAGTCGCCGGCCCGCATCATGGCCGGCGGCGAAGGCGTCACCGTCTGGGACAACACCGGCAAGAAGAGCATCGATGCCTTCGCCGGCCTCTATTGCGTCAACGTCGGCTATGGCCGCCAGAAGATCGCCGATGCCATCGCAGAGCAGGCGAAGAACCTCGCCTACTACCACGCCTATGTCGGCCACGGCACCGAGGCCTCTATCCGGCTGTCCAAGATGATCATCGACCGCGCGCCGAAGGGCATGTCGAGGGTCTATTTCGGCCTCTCCGGCTCCGACGCCAACGAGACCAACATCAAGCTGATCTGGTACTACAACAACGTTCTCGGTCGGTCGGAGAAGAAGAAGATCATCTCGCGCTGGCGCGGCTATCACGGCTCCGGCGTCATGACGGGCTCGCTGACCGGGCTCGAGCTGTTCCACAACGCCTTCGACCTGCCGCGCGCGCCGATCATGCACACCGAGGCGCCCTACTACTTCCGCCGCGCCGACCGCTCGATGAGCGAGGAACAGTTCTCGCAATATTGCGCCGACAAGCTCGAAGAGATGATCCTCGCCGAAGGCCCCGACACCGTCGCCGCCTTCATCGGCGAGCCGATCCTCGGCACCGGCGGCATCGTGCCGCCGCCGGCCGGCTACTGGCAGAAGATCCAGGCCGTGCTGAACAAGTACGACGTGCTCTTGATTGCCGACGAGGTGGTGACCGGTTTCGGTCGTCTCGGCACAATGTTCGGCTCCGATCATTACGGCATCAAGCCGGACCTGATCACCATCGCCAAGGGGCTGACCTCGGCCTATGCGCCGCTTTCCGGCGTCATCGTCTCCGACAAGGTCTGGCAGGTGCTGGTCAAGGGTTCCGACAAGCTGGGCTCGCTCGGCCATGGCTGGACCTATTCGGCGCACCCGATTTGCGTTGCCGCGGGCGTCGCCAATCTCGAGCTGATCGACGAAATGGACCTGGTGAAGAACGCCGGCGAGACCGGCGCTTACTTTCGCTCCGAGCTCGCCAAGGCCGTCGGCGGCCACAAAAATGTCGGCGAAGTGCGCGGCGACGGCATGCTGGCGGCGGTCGAGTTCGTCAAGGATCGCGACGATCGCGTCTTCTTCGATCCGGCGCTCAAGGTGGGGCCGCAGATCGCCACCGCACTTGCCGCAAGCGGCGTCATCGGCCGCGCCATGCCGCAGGGCGACATCCTCGGCTTCGCGCCGCCGCTCTGCCTGACGCGCGAGGAGGCAGACACCATCGTCGCCAAGACCGCCAACGCGGTGAACGGCGTCTTCGCAAATCTCTGAGAAGCGACATGAATGCCATGACCAGAACCGTCCCAGCAACGATGGCCGCCGTGCAGCTCACCGGCCATGGCGGGCTGGAAAAGCTCGTCTACCGCACCGATGTGAAGGTGCCCTCGCCGGCCGCCGGCGAAGTGCTGGTCAAGGTCAGCGCCTGCGGCATGAACAACACCGATGTATGGGTGCGCCAGGGCGCCTATGGCACGGAGGAAGACGCCGGAGCGGTGTCGACCTGGCGCCGGCAGGGCAACACGCTTGTTTTCCCCCGCATCCAGGGCACCGACACGGTGGGCACCATCGTTGCCGTCGGCGACGGAGTGCCTGCCAGCCGTATCGGCGAGCGCGTGATGGTCGACTTCTCCATCTACAACCGCGACGACGATTCGCTCGCGGACATCGACTATATGGGGCACGGCCGCGACGGCGGATATGCCGAATACCAGGCCCTGCCGGCCGAGAACGCGCATGTCGTCGATACCGAGCTCAGCGATGTCGAGCTCGCCACCTTCTGCTGCGCCTATCTCACCGGCGAGCAGATGCTGGAACGCGCGGCGCTGAAGGCCGGCGAGCGGGTGCTGGTCACCGGTGCCTCGGGCGGTGTCGGCTCCGGCATCGTGCAGCTGGCGCGGGCGCGCGGCGCCATTCCCTATGCCGTCGTCGGCAAGGGCAAGGAGCAGGCCGTGCTCGACATCGGCGCCGAGAAGGTGATCACGCGCGGTGTGGCCGACCTGCCGGCCGCCGTCGCCGAGGCGACGGGCGGCAAGCCCATCGACGTGGTTGCCGATCTTGTCGGCGGCGCCATCTTCAACGACCTCTTGCGCATCCTGCGGCCCGAGGGCCGCTACACCACGGCCGGCGCCATCGCCGGTCCGGTGGTGCAGCTCGACCTCCGCACCATGTATCTGAAGCAGCTGCAGCTGCATGGCTCGAGCCAGGGGACACGCGCGGACTTCCGCCGCATCGTGCGCTACATCGAGGAAAAGAAGATCAAGCCACTGGTCGGCGGCGTCTACAAGCTGTCGGATTTCCACCGCGCCCAGACCGACTTCATGGCCAAGGACTTCGTCGGCAAGCTGGTGGTGGTGCCGGACACGGTGGCGGCCGCGAACAAATGACAGTTGGCGGCGGCCAAGGGCTCGACCTTCGCGATCAGCCCTTGCGCTCCTGCAGAATGTTGCCGCCGTCCACGACAAGAACGGCGCCGTTGATATAGCTGGCGCCGTCGGATGCCAGGAAGAGGACGGCGGCGGCGACTTCTTGCGGCGTGCCGGCGCGTCCAAGCGGCGTGTTTTGCGCGGCGACGAGTTCTTCCGGCGTCGAGGCGCCAGTCGCGATCCAGCCCGGCGCCACGGCATTCACCGTGACGCCGCTGCGGCCGACCTCGAGTGCAAGCGCATGCGTCAGCCCGACCATGCCGGCCTTGGCGGCGGAGTAGGCGGCCTCTCCTTCATTGGAGACGTAGGGTCCGGTGACCGAAGCCATATTCACCACGCGTCCATGGCCGCGCTGAACCATGCCGGCCAGAAACGCGCGCGTGGCAAGAAATGCTGTCTTCAGGCTGACATCGATGCCGCGATCCCAGTCGCTCTCGCTGAGATCGAGAAAGCGGCGCTGCAGCGCCGGCTGGGCGACCGTCCCCATCCCGGCATTGTTGACGAGGATATCGACCTCGCCGACCTCCGAGAATAGCCGCTCGACATCCGCCGCGCGCGTCAGGTCGGCCACCACGGCGCGGACGTCGAGCCCCTGCGCCCGCAGCACTTCGGCGCGCTGCTCGACACGCTGCGACGAGGCAGTAATGGCGACCGAAAGCCCGGCTTCGCCAAGCGCACGCGCGACCGCGACGCCGATGCCGTCGGCCGCGCCCGCACCGGTCACCAGCGCCCTGCGGGATTTGCGAAACACGGTCATGGACCCTCCAGGCGATCAAGCCGACGCCGCCGCAATTCAGTATCCCGCACTGATGCCGAAATCGATCGAGAGCGCGGCCCCGGTGATCGGGGCCGCGCCGGGCTGGCAAAGATAGTGGATGAAGGAGGCGATCTCTTCCACGGCGATGAACCGTGCTCTTTCCGCCTGCGGATAGTGCCCCAGGAGCCTTCGCTTGTAGCCGTCGGGGTCATCTCCGCCATAGGTCCTCGCCTGGTATTCGATCATCGGCGTCGCCGTGTCGCCGGGGCAGACGGCGTTGACCCTGATGCCGTGCGGCGCAAGCTCCAGGGCGAGCGCCTTGGTCAAAAGCACCAGCCCGCCCTTCGAGGCGCAATAGACCGCCGCGCCGTTGTTGCCGACGATGCCCGCGTCGGAGGCGATGTTGATGATCACGCCTTGCGTCGCCGACAGATGCGGAATGGCGGCCGAGATCAGGAAGAACGCACCTTTGAGATTGATGTCCAGCACAAGGTCCCATTGCTCTTCACGGACCTCGCTTGCCGCTCCCTCCAGCCAGACGCCTGCGGCGTTGACGAGAATGTCGAGGCCGCCGCCCCACTCGCGTGCCTCGTCCACCACTTCCCGGCAAGCGGCGACGGAGCGGATGTCGAGCGACAAGCCGATCGCGTTTGCGCCGGTGGCGGCGATCTTCGCCACGGCCTCGTCGAGTTTCGCACCTGGAAGGTCGGCGAGCACGATCCTCTCGCCATCGGCCGCGAAGCGCAGTCCCGTCGCAAGACCCATTCCGCCGGCGCCGCCCGCGATCAGGACCGTTCTGCCAGCCATTCGACAATCTCCACGAAAAGACACCACGACGACATGCGAACCATGCCGCGCAGACATGTCACATGCGCCACGCCGGACAAACAATGATCACAGGAGATCGAAGATGTCCGCAGCAGCGATCATCCCAATTCCAGCGTCGTGATGCCGAAAACCTTCGACGGCGCGTTTCCGGGCTTGCCTCCCCGGTACATGCGGGTCGTCGTAAAACCCGCAACCATGCCGGCGGCCTGAAGCATGGCGGTGAAGCCGACCTGGGTGGCCGGCACGTCGATATGCAGCGCTTCGCCTCTCGCCCCGCCCGCCAGTCCTGCCGCCAACGCCAAGGCTATGTCCATATCGTCGGCGAACAGCGGCCCGACCTTGAATCCCTCCCGGCATCGGCGCGCCACGCCATAGCCTGCAATGCCGGCGGAACCGACGGACTGCAGCGCGATCCGGGGCGGCTGCAGCCATTCGCGCAGGAAGGCCTCGCGCGGCGCCGGAAAGCACTGGCGGTCGTAGGCAAATATCTCCGCCATGCTGGCGACCGGTCGTAAGTCGCTGCCGCCGGTCAGGCCGAGGGCTCCGCTGAAGCGGACGGTCTCGTAGGCGGGCACGAAGCCCTTGCGCTGGTAGTTGGCCCGCTGCTCGGCCACGCCGTCGAGGCCGATGATGCGATTGCCGAGCCGGGTCATGCCGGCATCCCAGACTGCCTTGCCGTGGCCCTCGCCACGCCGATCGGGCCGGCAGATGTAAAGGCCGATGAAACCGAAACCCGCGCCATAGGCGACGGCCGAGATGCCGGCCACCATCTCGCCGCCGACGAAGGCGCCGATGAACCCTTCCGGATCGGCCGCGCGCAACGCGGCGGCATCGCCGATGCCCGGATTCCAACCCTCCCCGGCCGCCCAGTCGACGAGCGTTTCCACGTCGTTGGCGGTCAGCGTCCTTATCGTTCTCGGCATCGTTTCACTCGGCGGCGGCCTGAGGCGATGGTTCTCGAGCCGCCACGATAGGGCGTCGCCGGCAACGTTGCAAAGGCCGCGCTTCGGCGACGGGTCGTCCGCTGCGAAAGGCACGTGCGTGAGGTTGCGGGCCAGACTATTGTCGGGACGGATTTTCCAAACCAGTGCAACGGGTTAACTAGGAACGCGCCGAAACAGCTGCCGTTGTTCCAATAGGCAACTGGACACGACCGGCGAAGGCTATAAATCTTCATTTGCCGTTGCTTGGAATCGAATGGAGTGCCGCAGGAAATGCCGCTGAGCGCCGAAGAAATCGCCAGTCATCCGGCAGCGCTCCGCAGTGTCCAGGAACAGTCGCGCGCGCTCATCCATGTCTACGAAACCAGCCCGCGCCTTGCCGCCGTCTTTGCCACCCAGCAGCGCTGGCTGCTCGGCCATGTCGGGCTCGCTCTGCATTTCAGGCGCGACCCCAACGACCGCCGCACCGAGATGACAGTGGCGCGTTTCATCGAGGTCGTGCGCCGCAACTCGGTCGCCAGCCGCAACACCGCCGAGGCGTTCGTCAAGGAAATGCTGCACTACAACATCGCCGAACATGTTTCGCCGAGCGGTGATGGCCGTGCTCGCCCCTTGCGGGTGACCGAGGCCACCATCGAGACCTTCACCAACTGGATTTATGCCCATTTGAGGACGCTCGATCGCATCGATGGTGGAAACCGGCTGGCGACCTTCCTCGAGCGACCCGATATGCTGGCAAAGCTGCAGCCGTTGATCTGCGACGGCTTGCTGACATCCGTTCCGGTGCGGGAACCTGAACGAACCTTCTCCCTGTTTATCTGGCTGAACAACGGCGGCATCGTCATGGACTGGCTGATGTCGGGCATCGATCCGGAGGACGCCAACCTCGACAAGATTCCGACCAGCGTCATTTCGATCAGCGAGTTCGCGCATTGGCTGAAGCTGTCGCGCACGCATCTGGCGCGCAAGCTCCACGACGCCGAAGCGCTCGGCAGCATCGGCTGGGTCGGCCAGCGCGGCCATTCCGTGATGTGGGTCTCGCGGCAGTTCTTCGACGAGTACATGGCCGTTCAGGCAGCCAAGCTCGCCATTATAGACGCGGCCTTCGAGGCCTGTTTTCCCACGGCCGGCGGAAACTGAGCGCCACGGCTCCCCGCCCGCCGTGACGGCGCGCAAAAAGGCGCGCCGCTCATCCGCGTCACCCTCGACGAGGCGGTTATCCTCAGTCGATATCGAATGACACGCCCTGCGCCAGCGGCAGCGCCTTGGAGAAGTTCACCGTGTTGGTGGCGCGCCGCATATAGGCCTTCCAGGCGTCCGAGCCGCTCTCGCGACCGCCGCCGGTTTCCTTCTCGCCGCCGAACGCGCCGCCGATCTCGGCGCCCGACGTGCCGATGTTGACGTTGGCGATGCCGCAGTCCGAACCGTCGACGCCGAGGAAGCGTTCCGATTCCTGCAGGTCACGCGTGAAGATCGACGACGACAGGCCGGCGCCCACCGCATTGTGCGCCTCGAGCGCCTCATCGAAATCGGAATATTTCATCACATAGAGGATCGGCGCGAAGGTCTCTTCCGTCACCGGCGAGACTTGGGCAGGCATCTCGACCAGCGCCGGATGCACATAATAGGCATCGGGATGGCCGTTCTCGAACCGCGTGCCGCCGGTCACCTTGCCGCCATGCGCCTGCGCCTCCTTGAGCGCCTTCTGCATGTTGTCGAAGGCGGCCTTGTCGATCAGCGGACCGACCAGCGCCGACGTCTCCAGCGGATTGCCGACCGAGACGCTCTGATAGGCCTTCTTCAGGCGCGGCAACAGCGCGTCGTAGACGCTCTCATGCACGAACAGGCGCCTGAGCGTCGTGCAGCGCTGACCCGCCGTGCCCATGGCGCCGAACGCAATGGCGCGCAGCGCCATGTCGAGGTCGGCGGTCGGGCAGACGATGCCGGCATTGTTGCCGCCGAGCTCCAGCACCGCGCGCGCGAAGCGCTTGGCCAGCCGCGGACCGACCTCGCGGCCCATGCGGGTCGAGCCGGTGGCCGAAACCAGCGGCACCTTCGGATGGTCGACCAGCACCTCGCCGACGGCTCGGTCGCCGATCAGCACCTGAAGCAGGCCCTCCGGCGCATCGGCACCGAAACGCTTGGCGGCACGCTTGAAGATCGCCTCGCAGGCAAGCGCCGTCAGCGGCGTCTTTTCCGACGGCTTCCACACCACCGCGTCGCCGCAGACGAGCGCAAGCGCCGCGTTCCACGACCACACCGCGACCGGGAAATTGAAGGCCGAAATGACGCCGACGACACCGAGCGGATGCCAGGTCTCCATCATGCGATGTCCCGGGCGCTCGGTGGCGATGGTCAGGCCGTAGAGCTGGCGCGAAAGGCCGACGGCGAAATCGCAGATGTCGATCATCTCCTGCACTTCGCCGAGACCCTCGGACGGGATCTTGCCGACCTCGATCGACACCAGCCGGCCGAGCTCCGCCTTGTGCGCGCGCAGCTCCTCGCCGAGCAGGCGCACCAGCTCGCCGCGCTTCGGCCCCGGCACCAGCCGCCAGGCCTGGAAGGCCTTGTGCGCGGCATCGATGGCCTTGCCGGCATCGGCCGCCGAAATCGACTTCAGCGCCGCGATCTGTTCGCCCGTCACCGGGCTGCGCACGACGAGGTCGCCGCCGGCAAGCGCGTCCTTGGCGACACCCAGTTTCTCCAGAAGTGAGGCCGTTTCCTTCGCTATCGTCATTTTTATCCCTTTCAGATCCCGCCTTGGATATGGCGAGCGTCGAAGCCTTGCGCCACGTCTTGGCGCGCCATGGGCACGTCCGGGCGCCTTTGATGCGTGGCATTACTCGTTTCAGGGAAAAACCGCCACCCCGGCATGGTCCAAGCCCGGCGCGCAAAATTGGGCCAGGCGGCGAATCGGCGGATCAGTGCGCTTTTTTGGCGGAGGTCCGCTGGCCGCTTTCCTTGATCAGCCGGTCGATATGCATGCGGATATGAGCGGCCTCGGCGGCGGTGTTGGCTAGCGCGATGGCGCGGTCGAAGGCGACGCGCGCCTCCTCGTCCCGGCCAAGCTGCATCAACAGGCCTCCCTTCAGGCCGAAGAAGTGGAAATAGCCGGACAGCCGGTCTTCCAGCGGCTCGATCATGGCGAGCGCCGCCTCCGGCCCACGCACCTTGCTTACAGCAACGGCGCGATTGAGCGTCACCACCGGCGACGGCTGCATCTGCTCGAGCAGGCCGTAAAGCAGGTCGATCTCTGTCCAGTCCGTTTCCTCGGGCGTTGCCGCACGCGCATGCAGCGCCGCGATCGCCGCCTGCACCTGGTAGGGACCGGGCTTGCGGTGGCGGAGCGCCTTGTCGACCAGGGCCAGGCCCTCGTCGATCATCTTGCGGCTCCAGAGCGACCGGTCCTGGTCCTCGAGCAGCACGATCTCGCCATTCTCGTCGAAACGCGCCGGCGCGCGCGCATGCTGCAGCAAAAGCAGCGCGGTCAGCCCCATGATCTCCGGTTCCTGCTGAAACAGCCTGAGCAGCAGCCGGGCGAGCCGGATCGCTTCCTCGCAAAGCGGCGCGCGGGCCGGCGCCTCGCCGCCATTGGTCGAATAGCCCTCGTTGAAGATGAGATAGACCATGGCCGCAACCGCCGCGAGGCGCTCGGAGCGCTCGACCGCGCCGGGCGTCTCGAACGGCACGCCGGCGTCCGCAATGCGCGCCTTGGCGCGGGTGATACGCTGCTCCATGGCGCTCTCGCCGACGAGAAAGGCGCGCGCGATCTGCTTGACGGTCAGGCCGGAGACGATGCGCAACGCCACCGCGATCTGCTGCGTCGCCGGCAGGTCGGGATGGCAGCAGATGAACAGGAGCCGCAGGATATCGTCGCGATAATGCGCGCCGTCCAGCCGCTCGGCCATATCGCCTTCGGCGTCCTCGAGATCGGAAATCTGATCCTCTTCCGGCATCGGCGCCTGCTTGGCGCGCTTGCGCACGGCGTCGATGCCGCTGTTGCGGCCAACGAAGATCAGCCAGGCCGCCGGATCGCGCGGCGGGCCGTTCTTCGGCCAGTTCTTCAATGCCCTCAGGCATGCATCCTGGAAAGCTTCTTCCGCGGCGTCGAGATCGCGGAAATAGCGCAGCAGCGCACCCATCGCCTGCGGACGGGCGGTGCTGATCGCGTTGCTGATCCAGGTCAGGTCGGTCATGCGGGAACCTTGGTCGGATTGAAGACGGAGATCGGCCTGATCTCGTAGGAGCCGCCGCTCGGATTGACCTCGGAGAGCTCGCGAGCGAACTCGACAGCCTCATCCAGGTCTTGGCATTCGAGCGTGTAGAAGCCGAGGAACTGCTCCTTGGTCTCGGCGAACGGGCCGTCGAGCACCATCGATTCGCCCTTGACCTTGCGCAGCGTCGTCGCGGCGGTGGTCGGCAAGAGACGCGCCACCGGTCCCAGCCGGCCTGCCTTGGCGTATTTTTCCTGTACGTTGAGGAGCTTTGCCATCACCTCGTCGTCCTGTTCCTTGCTCCAGGAGCAGACGACGTCTTCGGAGGCGTAGCAGAGGATGGCATAGAGCATGGTCTGGTCCTTTCCGTATCAAAGGACGCGACAGTAGGACCCTTCCCGACACAACGTCGATAAAAAAATTTGTAGGGCGATCACGGGCTTACCCTCGGCCGCCTACCGTTCGTCAGGCTCCGCGCGCCTCGAGCCATCTGAGCACCAGCGTCTCCTCCTCATCGAGGCCCGGTATGAGACGCTTTCGCTTGTTGGCCTCGGCCATTTCGCTGAGCAGCTTGCCTTGCGCCCACGCCTCGAAGACGTGCGGGTGGATGTAGCATTGGCGGCAGACGGCTCGCGTGTTGCCGAGCCGTTCGGCAACCTTGTCGACGATGCCGTTCATCACCCGCTTTCGCTGGGTCATGCTTTCTGGAAGCTCGGCTTGCGCAAACAGCGCTACCGCATGAATGGTGCCACCCCAGGTGCGGAAATGCTTGGAGCTGAACTCCGGGCCGGACGCCTCGCGGATGTAGCGGTTGACGTCCTCCGACCGCAGCGGCCGCCGATCGCCGTCTTCGTCGAGATATTGGAACAATTTCTGGCCGGGCAGGTCCTGCGCGCCGCGCACGATCTTTGCTATGCGGCGATCGACCAGCCTCAGCTTCCATTCCTTGCCGGATTTGCCCTTGAAGGCGAAGCGCAGGCTGGAGCCGGTGATTTCGACATGGCGGTCGCGCAGAGTGGTTAGGCCGAAACTCTTGTTGTCGCGGGCATAGGCGGCATTGCCGATGCGGATCATGGTGTTGTCGAGCAGCCAGACGATCGCCGCGACCACACGTTCCAGCGGCAGCCCGTGCCGCCGCAGGTCGACATCGATCCGGCGCCGAAGGTCAGGCAACGCCTCGGCAAAAGCGACAAGACTGGAAAATTTGACGCCGTCCCGTTCCTCCGTCCATTGCGGGTGATAGCGGTACTGCTTGCGTCCGCGTTGATCCCGGCCGGTCGCCTGGATATGACCGTTCGGATCGGGCGAGATCCACACATCGGTCCACGCCGGCGGGATGACGATCGCCTTGATGCGGTCGAGCGTCCGTGCGGTCACCAGTTTCCCGTTCGGGTCGACGTAACGAAATCCCTTACCTTTTCTCAATCGGCGAATGCCGGGATCGGCATCGCTGACATAGCTGAGCGACGCGCGCTCGGCCGAATTTTGCGCACCGTTCCCGCGGGCTTCGTCCGCGCTCATTGGACGATCTAGGGACGAGTGTGATCGCTGCAGCATAATGGCTCCACGGAACTTGTCCGTGGATAAGCCGCGCAGCAGGCTGCTGGTTCCGTGCTTGTTTGTTGCTTCCTTGGGGACAGCCCTCAGCCCTGCCTGTCGGCCGACACGTGCGCCATCCAGAGCCCGCCATCATCGATATGGGCGGGAAAATAGCCTCGCCCGGCCGGTATCGTCTCGAGAACCGCTGCGGTTTCGTCCGCCAGATAGTCGTAGCCGATCTCTTGCAAGCGGCGATCCGGATCGAGACGATTGTAGAGATCCCGACGCGCCGCGCGCCGCTTCGGTTCGATCATCTTCAAATGATAGAGGTTGAGCCCGCTGTCCCTGAGCTTGAGACCGAGGTCCTCGGGGAACCAGGCGCCATGGAGATCCTTCGACCGGTACCGATCCGGATGATAGGCGCCGAAAAGCCTGTGCTGCATCTTCCGGCCCCAGGTTCCGTCGATCCTATAGCTTGTCGGCGTGTACATCTCCCGGCAGTGAAAACCCCAGACGATGCGTCTGGATCCGCCGGTCAGTTGGCCGATACGGCCGGCGACGGCATTTTCCATCCTTTCATCGGGGTCCATTGCCAGAACCCAATCGGCGCCCGCCTCATAGGCTGCGGCGATAAGGGCGCGCCGTCTTCGCGGTTCGCTGCTGAAAAGCTCATCCGTTGCCCTGTCGTCATAGGCGATCCAGCCATCGACGATAGGGGCGAGATTGGCGAGGAGATCGGGCACCAGATGCGCGTCGTAACGATAGCTGAAGACGGCGACGATCCTTTGCCGCGACCAAAGCCATCGGCCGCGTCGCCGGCGCGGCTGCTTGATCTCGACGGTGATCATTGGCGTCGGCCCGCCTTGTCGCCATACTTGGCACCGGCGACGGCTCCGAGCGATTTGGCGAACAACGCCAGCCACACGATCGGCAGCGACATCATCGCGAAAGTCCTCTCCGTTCCGGACAGCCCCGCTCTCGCCAGCTTGGCGACGTTGCGCCGGTCGCGGAACACCTTGCGAAAGGGGCGCTGCGGTTTTTCGGCATCGAGGGACCCGAGATAGGCGCCGTAGCGGCGTCCACGCCGATACTGGTCGGCCAGCATGTCGAGCAGGCGCGTCTCGTTGCGATGGATGGTGAGGATACGCGGTTCCCAGACCGGCCGCATCGCCTCAGGCAACCTGGCCATGAATTCGGTGTCTTCTCCGGACGCCAGCCGCTCATCGAACAATCCGTATTGATCGAACAGTCTACGGTCGAAGGAAACGCCGTAGCGCTGGGCCTTTTCGTCGGGGAGGCCAGGCAGGCGTCGCATGTAGGTAACGAGATGCGCCGCGCAAGCGACCAGGTTGCGCGGGTGGCTGTTGACGATGGCGCTCGCGACAGTCGCGGCGCCTTCGCGATGATGCCGCAGCCGGACTTCGGCCCATCGCGGGCAGGCGAGGCAATCATCCGCGAGAAAGGCGACGAAAGGAGCCTTCGTAGCCGCTATGCCGCTGTTTCTCGCTGCGCCGGCGAACAGTCTCTGCTCGAATTCGATGACAGGCACAGCGAGCCCGGCGTCGGCCAGAAGCGCCTGGGCATTCCCCCCGCCGGAATTCACGACCACGACCTCGAGCGGAATGTTCTGGGCAAGCAGAGACCTCACCGCCGCCACCAGCTCAGCTGGCGCCCGAAAACCGATGACCACAACTGCGAGTTCGCGCCCGTCGGCCATCAGGCACTTTGCAGCTGGATTTGATGGCCAAAGAATCGGCGCCACGCCGCGATTTTCAGCCGGTAGCGCATGCAGCGCCAGATATCGACGGAGACCTTGGGAGCGGCGTTGGCAATCGCCAGGAATTTTGCCGCCGTTTCGAGATCGCCCCGTGCGTAGTGGACACGGGCGATCTTGAGCGCGACAAGACCCTCCCGCGCCTTCAGCGATGATTTGGGGATGCCGCATTCGAGGAGTTCGCGCAGCGCCAGGCGCCATTCGAGGAAGCGTCGCTCAGGCTTGATGGTGAAGCGGTCGTCCGAGCGCCCCGACGATACGAAATAGACCATGATGGGCTGGGTCACGACCTCGAGCGATGCCTTACTCATCACCCGCGCCCAGAACAAAGTATCCTCATCATAGGCAAGCCCGGTCGGAAAGCGCGTATCGCCGACCGCGCGCCGCGAGACCAGCGCGCTGCCGACGGCGATCGACCGCACCCTGCCCGCCAGATAGGCGGATGCGTTGGCGAGCCCCGCGGCGGTATAGCCGCACGGCATTTTGAACTGCCGGTTCTGACCGTCGGTTCGTCGGCGGTAGGCGCCGACCACCATATCCGCACCTGGCTTGGTCCTGGTCTTGGACAGCAGCGCCCGCAATCCACCATCGAGATGCAAATCATCCGCGTCGATCATGTAGATCCAGGGAAAGCGGGCCGCGGCCAACGCAACGTTGCGGGAGCCGCCCGCGTCCCGACAGCTCGACTGGATGATGCGGAGCGGCAAGGCCAGCCGCGAGGCTGCATCCGCGGCCACCGCCGCCGTGTTGTCCGTCGAGGAATCGTCGACCAGTATCACTTCGCCGATGACCTCGGCCTCCGGACGCAACGTTGCCAGCGTGTCGGCGACGGTCGCCGACGCGTTATGTGCTGGAATGATGACACTGACCGCAGTCAACAATTGAACTCCACGCCAGTGCCCGACCGGCGACACCCGGTCGGCAAGATAGCGGCCGGATCGTGATTTGAGAAGCAGCCCGCGCGACCGACGGCATGCCTTCAGGCGGCGACCGGGATGACGTCGACGGCTTGCTCGCCGACTTGGCCGCCGGTGGTTTTCAGGACGCCGACGATCGGCGCGACATCGGAATAGTCGCGGCCGTAACCGACCGTGATATGGTCGTTGCTCGCCCGCATGCCGTTGGTCGGATCGAATTCCTGCCAGCCGGCATCGCGGCCGCACCAGGCCTTCACCCAGGCATGCATGGCGTCGGCGCCTTCGAGCCTCGGTTTGCCCTTGGGCGGAATGGTGCGCAGGAAGCCGCTGACATAACCGGCTGGGATGCCAAGCCCACGCAGGCCGGCGATCATGATGTGGGAAAAATCCTGGCAGACCCCGCGTTTCAGCGCGAAGGCGTCGCTGGCCCGCGTCTGCACGGTCGTCGCCTTGCCGTCATAGGTGAAATCGCGGTGGATGCGATTGCAGAAATCGACCGCCGTGGCGACCGCCGAACCGGCAAGGCTCTCCCGCGCATAGGCGGTGATCGCCGTATCGATACCGACATGATCGCTGGCGGCAAGGAAATGATGCGGCGCGTTGGGCGACAGCGAACGCACCGCGTCGAGTTCGGCCCTCAAGCCATGGATGTCGGGCGAGACATCGAGGCCGGGTTCCGGTCGCGAGACCGACACCCTTGCGCTCATCCTGACGTCGAGCTCCTCATGCGCGTCGCGAAAGGCAATCGCGGTGACGCTATTGCCGAAGAAATCGGAAAAATCCGCCCGTTCGGCCGGATTGGGCTGAAAGGACAACGAGGCGGCGATCACTCGCTGCACGCCGGCGATCGTCTGCGGCAGCACCCGCACTTGATGCCGGCCGCCACCGGCTGCGGCCGCGTAGTCGTAATGCAGATGGAGTCTGATGTCATAAAGCATTGCCGCCTACCCGAAATAGGCCTTGGCGAGACTGCTGTAGAGATCGCCGATCTGGTTGGCGAGTTCGTCGAGCACCTTCGCGGTCATGTCCTGGGGCTCCATCACGGCGATCGCCGTGTTGAGCTGGAGGATCTCTTTCGCTGCGGCCGACATGTGCCCCTCGCCGCCGACCGAAGGCAGCATGCCGATTTCGGCTTTCAACCGCTCGAGCTGGAACAGGATGGAGCGCGGGTTGAGCGGATCGAGCGCCAGAAGGTCGATCACCGTTCGCCGCCCGGCCTGCACCGGATATTGCCGGCGGTGGGTCATGACGCTGTCGCCGATCTCCAGCATCATGTCGAGCGAGCCTTCCGGCGCACCGTTTCTGGTCAGCCGCGCCAGCGCGCGGGCGATCTGGATGCCGCGCTCCAGCCGCCGGCCGATCTCCAGGAAGCGCCAGCCGGTGAAGCGGTACATGTTCTCGTGCAGCAAGCCCGAGAACCCGGCAAGCTTGCGCAGCATCACCGTCATCGCCCGCGTCGCGTCGTCGCCGGGCGCCACCCTGTCGGCAAATTTGTGCATCGTCTTCGACAGGTCCTTCAGCGCCAGCCAGCCGTCCGGCGAGAAGCGGTCGCGGATCTGGCCGGCGCTGTAGACGGCGCTGTCCAAGGTGCTGATCAACCCAAGCGGGATCGCCGTTTCGACCTCGATGCCGAACGGTTCGAGATAGTCCCTGATGTCGGCAAGCAGCGGCATCTCGGGGTCGGATGTCTCGGCAAGTCGCACGTGATAGGCGCGAAGCACGCGCACCGTGTCTTCGGAGCGCTCTATGTAGCGGCCGAGCCAGGTCAGGTTCTCCGCCGCGCGGCTTGGCAGGCTGCCGGGCATGGTGCGGGTGAAGCCGTCAGTCTCCTGCGGCAGCAGCGTCTCGCGCTCGACCGGCCTGTCGCTGACCACCCAGACATCCGCCGCCTGGCCGCCGCGCTGCATGGCGATCGCCGTCGGGTCGAGCGAGAAGCCGACGCGGGCAAAACCGCCGGGCATCACCGTCCAGCCGTCCGGCGTCCGCGCCAGATAGACGCGCAGGCTGGCGGGCCGTGGCTCCAACCGGCCGCCGACGAAGACCGGCGTCGTCGAAAGCGTCACGGCTTCCTGGCCGACAAAGGCGTCGCCATCGGCTTCGATCCGCGCGATCAGCTCCGCCCGCTCCCCTGCCGACAGCGCCGAGCCTAGCCTGGTCGCGCCGTCGTCCTCGAAGGCGAGCCGTGTCGACAGCGCAGGACCGATCACCATGCGGTCGACATTGGCCAGCACGTGGTCGCGTTCGGTCTGCTGGCCGCACCACCAGGTGGCGATGCTCGGCAGCTTGAGCTCCTCGCCATGCAATTCCCGCGCAATTCGCGGCAGGAAGGAAAGCAGCGCCCGCGTTTCCATCAGGCCTGAACCCAGCGCGTTGACGGCCGAGACGGTACCGCGCCGAACCGCCTCGACCAGCCCGGGTGTGCCGATCTGCGAGTCCGGCTTGAGCTCGAGCGGATCGGCAAACGCTGCATCGAGCCGACGCCACAGCACGCCGATCGGCATCAGGCCGGAAACGGTGCGCACCATTAGCCGGCCGCCGGACACCGTCAGGTCCTCGCCTTCGAGCAGCATGATGCCGAGATAGCGCGCGATGTAGGCGTGCTCGTAATATGTTTCGTTGAGCGGTCCCGGCGTCAGGATGGCGACGCGGCCGCCGGATTCCTTCGCCATGCCGTTCAGCGCGTCGCGGAAGCGGCGGAAGAAGCCGGCGAGCCTGTGCACATGCAGCTCGCCATAGATGTCCGACAGCGCGCGCGTGGTCGCGACACGGTTCTCCAGCGCGAAGCCGGCGCCTGACGGCGCCTGGGTGCGATCGCCCAGCACCCACCAGCGGCCATCCGGTCCGCGGCCGAGCTCGAAGGCGACCATATGCAGGAAATGACCGCTGGCCGGCCGGATTCCGACGACAGGACGCAGATATTCGGGGCTCGCCGCGATCAGCCCGGCCGGCAGGATGCCGGTCTCGATCAGCCGGTTCGGACCGTAGATGTCGGCCAGGATCGCCTCGAACAGGTCGGCGCGCTGGACGAGACCGGCGCTGATCTCGGCCCATTCCTTTTCGTCGATCAGCAGCGGGACATGCGCCAGCGGCCATTCGCGCTCGTTGGCGCCTGCCTTGTCGTAGACGCGGTAATAGACCCCGGCATCGCGCAGATACTGGTCGGCGCGGGTAAAACGCTGTCCGAGCGTTTCAGCCCCCAGACCGTCCAGCGCCTCGATGAAGGACCGCCAGGCCGGGCGCGGATTGCCAGCCGCGTCGACCATCTCGTCGACGACGCCGTCGATCGGCCGATAGTGCTCCAGCAGGGTCCGCGCCCGCGGCCTTCCGCCCGCCCGTTTCTGATTCCCCTTGGCCATGGTCGATCAGAATCTCGCCGGCCGCCTCAGGTCAAGGGTCATCGGGAAGTCTTCAGAGCCTTCTTCATCGCGCAGCATGTAGCCGCCCGGCGTATGGCCGCGCGGCTCGAAGCGCGCGAGCCGTCGCGCCTCGGCCTCGTTGCCGTTGACGGGGAAGGTGTCGTAATTGCGGCCGCCCGGATGCGCGACATGATAGACGCAGCCGCCGACCGAGCGTCCCGACCAGCGGTCGTAGACGTCGAAGACCAGCGGCGTGTTGACCGGCAGGGCGGGATGCAGGCCGGATGCCGGCTGCCAGGCCTTGAAGCGCACGCCTGCCACAGCTACCTCTCTGCTGTCGGTCACCTTCATCGGCACGATGCGGCCGTTGCAGACGATGGCGTGGCGCTCCGGGTTGAGCCCTTCGGTCCTCACCTGCAGCCGCTCGACCGAGGAATCGACGAAACGGACCGTACCGCCGATGGCGCCCTGCTCGCCCATCACGTGCCAGGGCTCCAGCGCCTGCCTGAGCTCCAGCTTGACGCCGGCATGCTGCACTTCGCCGCAGAACGGGAAGCGGAATTCGAGTTGGGCGGCGAACCATTCCGGGCGGAAGTCGAAGCCGTTGAGCTTCAGGTCTTCCAACACGTCGAGGAAATCCGCCCAGACATAGTGCGGCAGCATGAAGCGGTCGTGCAGCGAAGTGCCCCAGCGCACGAAACGGCCGTCGAGCGGATTCCTCCACGCGCGCGCGATGATTGCTCTAACCAGCAATTGCTGCGCCAGGCTCATGCGCGCATTGGGCGGCATTTCGAAACCGCGGAACTCGACCAGGCCGAGCCTGCCGGTCGGACCGTCGGGCGAGAACAATTTGTCGATGCAGATCTCCGAGCGGTGCGTGTTGCCGGTCACGTCGGTCAGGAGGTTGCGGAACAGCCTGTCGACCAGCCACGGCAAGGGCGCCTCGCCCTTGTCGGGATGCGGCACCTGCGCCAGCGCGATCTCGAGCTCGTAGAGCGAATCGTGCCGCGCCTCGTCGATGCGCGGCGCCTGGCTGGTCGGGCCGATGAACAGCCCGGAGAATAGGTAGGACAGCGACGGGTGCCGCTGCCACTGCAGCACCAGGCTCTTCAATAGGTCCGGCCGGCGCAGGAACGGGCTGTCATTGGGCGTCGCGCCGCCGACCACGACATGGTTGCCGCCGCCGGTACCGGTATGGCGGCCGTCGATCATGAACTTGTCGGTGCCGAGCCGCGACTGCCTGGCCTCCTCGTAGATCGCGGTCGTCGTGGCGACGCATTCCTGCCAGTTGGCGGCCGGATGGATGTTGACCTCGATGACGCCGGGATCGGGAGCGACCCGGATGACGTTGAGGCGCGGGTCGTGCGGCGGTGCGTAGCCCTCGATGTGCACCGGCAGGCCAATGGCTTTTGCCGCGTTCTCGGCCGCCGCCACCAATTCGAGATAGTCTTCCAGCGCCTCGACCGGCGGCATGAACACGCTGAGCCGCCCGTCGCGCGGCTCGACGGTGAGCGCGGTGCGCACCGCGCCGCCGATCTCGGTCAGCTGCTGCTCGACACGGTCCTGCTGCGCGGTTGCGGCCGTGAACGAGGCCTCCGCCTGCTGCCGGGCGATGTCGTCCGCGCCGCCGGCGTGCGCCTCCGGCAGGATTGCGTCCCGCGCCGGCAAGGCGCCGCGCGGCACCGACGGATCGACCGGCACGATGTAAGGAAATTGCGCCGGCGGCACGTATGGCAGCGCCCCGAGCGGCAAGCGGTAGCCGACCGGGGAATCGCCCGGCACCAGGAACAGGCGGCCGCGCCGCGTCTTCCATTTCTCCGAACGCCAGCGTTGCTCGGCGGCCTGGCTGTTCCAGCGCTGGACCGGCAGCACGTAGCCCGACGGCTTGGTCAGGCCGCGCTCGAAGACTCGCGCCATGCGGCTGCGCTCTTCCGGATCCTCCAGCTTGGAATTGGATGGATCGACATTGTCCGGCAGCTTGCCTTCCTTGAGCAGCCATTCGGCCGGATCTTCGTAAGCCTCGCTGACCATCGACTTCTCGATGCCGAGCTCGCCGGCGATCGCTGTGAGCAGCTTTTCGGCTTGCTCCGGCCCGACCTCGGCATTGCCGTTCTCTCGGGCGATCAGCGACGGATCGCGCCAGACCGGCTCGCCGTCGGCGCGCCAGTAGAGCGAGAAGGTCCAGCGCGGCAGGCTCTCGCCCGGATACCACTTGCCTTGGCCGTAGTGGAGGAAACCGCCCGGCGCGAAGCGTTCGCGCAGCCGGCGGATCAACTGGTCCGCCTTGTCGCGCTTGGTCGGACCGACGGCGGCCGTGTTCCATTCGGCGGACTCGAAATCGTCGATCGACACGAAGGTCGGCTCGCCGCCCATGGTGAGCCGCACGTCCTGCGCTTGCAGAACCGCATCTACCTTGTTGCCCAGCGCGTCGAGCGCCTCCCAGCTCTCGTCCGAGAAAGGCTTGGTGATACGCGGATGCTCGGCGATGCGATCGACCCGCATGTCGAAACTGAAATCGACAGTGGCGAAGCTTGCCATGCCGGAGATCGGGGCGGCATTGCGGAAATGCGGTGTTGCCGCCAGCGGCACATGGCTCTCGCCTGTGAGCAGTCCCGACGTCGGGTCGAAGCCGATCCAGCCGGCGCCCGGAATATAGACCTCGCACCAGGCGTGCAGATCGGTGAAGTCGACCGAGGTTCCGGGCGGTCCGTCGAGCGAGACGAGGTCGGGCTTCAACTGGATCAGATAGCCGGAGACGAAGCGCGCGGCGATCCCGAGATTCCTGAGGATCTGCACCAGAAGCCAGCTCGAATCCCGGCAGGAGCCCTTGGCCGCGGCGAGCGTCTCCTCGGGCGAGTAGACGCCCGTCTCCATGCGCACGATATAGGCGATCTCGCGCTGCAGTCGCGCATTGAGGTCAACGAGGAAATTGACGGTATTTGTCGGGCTGCGGTCGACGCTTTCCAGGAATTTCGACAGCAGTGGCCCGACCGGCTCCGGTGCCCGATAGATGGCGAGGTCTTGCCTGATCTCTTCCGGATACTCGAACGGAAAGGTCTCAGCCGATTCCTCGACGAAGAAGTCGAACGGGTTGTAGACCGTCATGTCGGCGACGAGGTCGACCTCGATCTTCAGCTCCGTTACCGGCTCGGGGAAGACGAAGCGGGCGAGGAAGTTGCCGTACGGGTCCTGCTGCAGGTTGACGAAGTGGTTCTTCGGTTCGACCTTCAGCGAGTGGCTGAGCACCTTGGTGCGCGAATGCGGCGCCGGCTGCAGCCTGATCACCTGGGGACCGAGCACCACCGGCCGGTCGTATTTGTAATGGGTCAGGTGGTGGACGGCTGCCAGAATTGCCATGGTGCCCCGAGGTTCGGCGTTTCAATCGCCGAACCCTGACACAAGTCCTGGCCATTCTCCAAGCAGAGATGTTGCGCTGCAACTAATTTAAGCAGCTAATAAACGCACGATGTCGCCGGGCAACAGCCCGAGTCCAACGCCTGCGATTGGCGAAGACCTCTGCGGCTTCGTCATCCTATGGCGGAGCAAGGAGCGAAGCGACGCGCGCAGACCATAGGATCCATTCCGTGACGCCAGCCGAAGAACGCGGCGGTGCAAACAAACCTCCGTTGCGCCCCTGCGCCGAAAAACTCTTGTACCGCGGAGGCGCCTCGACGTCACGGAATGGATCCTCGGGTCAAGCCCGAGGATGACGAAGCCGAGGGGCGGCTTAGAAAAATGCCTGCAGCCCGGTCTGCGCCCGTCCCAGGATCAGCGCGTGCACGTCATGCGTGCCTTCATAGGTGTTGACCGTCTCCAGGTTCTGGGCGTGGCGCATCACGTGGTAGCCGATCTGGATGCCGTTGCCGCCATGCATGTCGCGGGCCTGGCGGGCGATGTCGAGCGCCTTGCCGCAATTGTTGCGCTTGACGATGGAGATCATCTCCGGCGCCATCTTGCCTTCGTCCATCAGCCGGCCGACGCGCAATGCCCCCTGCAGGCCGAGCGCGATTTCGGTCTGCATGTCGGCGAGCTTCTTCTGGAACAGTTGCGTGCCGGCGAGCGGCTTGCCGAACTGTTTTCTGTCGAGGCCGTACTGCCGCGCCCGGTGCCAGCAATCCTCCGCCGCGCCCATCGCGCCCCAGGAAATGCCGTAGCGCGCGCGGTTGAGGCAGCCGAACGGTCCCTTCAGGCCCGAGACGTTGGGGAGCAGCGCCTCTTCGCCCACTTCGACGCCCTCCATCACCACCTCGCCGGTGATCGACGCGCGGAGGCTGAGTTTTCCGCCGATCTTCGGCGCCGAAAGCCCCTTCATGCCCTTTTCCAGCACGAACCCGCGGATCTGGTTGTCATGTGCCGCCGACTTCGCCCAGACGACGAAGACGTCGGCGATCGGGGCGTTGGAGATCCACATCTTGGAGCCGGAAAGCCTGTATCCGTTCGCCGTCTTCTCGGCGCGCGTCTTCATGCCGCCGGGATCCGAGCCGGCATCCGGCTCGGTCAGGCCGAAACAGCCGATCCATTCGCCGGTCGCGAGCTTCGGCAGGTATTTTCTGCGCTGCTCTTCCGAGCCGTAGGCATGGATCGGATACATGACCAGCGACGACTGCACGCTCATCATCGAGCGATAGCCGGAATCGATACGCTCGACCTCGCGCGCGACCAGCCCGTAGGTCACGTAATTGGCGCCGAGCCCGCCATATTCTTCCGGAATGGTGATGCCGAGCAGGCCGGCCTCGCCCATCTCGCGGAAGATCGACGGATCGGTCTTTTCCTCGACATAGGCTTCCTCGATGCGGGGCGCGAGCTTGTCGGCCGCGAACGCCGCCGCACCGTCGCGCACCATGCGCTCGTCCTCGGAAAGCTGATCCTCGATCAGGAAAGGATCGTTCCACACGAAAGCATTCTTCTCGGCGGCCATGGCCCGCTCTCCCGGCAATATTTTGAGGTGCCCGGCTTATCCGCCTCCGCATGGAAAAAATCAAACGAAATTGCATCACGTATCAATGAGCGTTAGTAATAGATCATGAACGTCCAGCGCCGTCTGCTGCCGAACACCGCCGCGCTTGCCGCCTTCGAGGCGGTGGCGCGCCTCGGCTCCTTCACCGCCGCCGCCCGCGAGCTCGATCTGACCCAAGGCGCCGTCAGCCGGCAGATCACCTTGTTGGAGGAACAGTTCGGACGCCGCCTGTTCGAGCGCGACAGCCGCAATGTCCGGCTGTCGACGGCAGGCGAGATCTATGCCGAAGCCGTGCGCTCCGCGCTCGGCCTGTTGCGCGATGCCGCGCTTGGATTGATGAGCAATCGGCATAGCGGCGTGCTCAACCTTGCCATCCTGCCGACCTTCGGCACGCGCTGGCTGATGCCGCTGATCCCGGATTTCGTCGCCCGTCACCCGGATATCACCATCAATTTCGCCACGCGTGTCGGCCGCTTCGACTTCGCCCGCGAGCGCCTCGACGCCGCGATCCACCACGGCATGCCCGACTGGCCGGACGCCGACTGCACGCTTTTGATGCGCGAGACCGTGATACCCGTCGTCTCGCCCGAGTTCCTCGCCACCCGCGACATCGCCACGCCGGCCGATATCGGCCGCCTGCCACTGCTGCACATGGCAACCCGACCGGGCGCCTGGAGCGAATGGTTCGAAGCGCAGGGCCTCAGCGCACCGACCGGGCCAGGCATGCAGTTCGAGCAGTTCGGCACCGTCGCGCAGGCCTGCATGGCCGGGCTTGGCGTGGCGCTGCTGCCGGAAATTCTGATCGCCGGAGAATTGCAGCGCGGCCAGCTGGTGCCCACACCTGGAAATCCGATGCAGAGCCGCAGTGCCTATTATCTCGTCGTGCCGCGCGACAAGCGCGGCCATCCGCCGGTTGCCAGCTTCCGCGACTGGCTGCTGGGTCAGATCGGCAAGGAGCCGGCTGTCCTGGCGTGGTAGCTACTTGCGCTTCATCGCCTCGGCTAAAGCCGCGCCGAACGCGCCCTGCGATGGCCGTTCCGGCTGGCGCTGCGGCGCCGGCGAGCGCGGCGCCGGCTTGCCGCCGCCGTGATCGCGCTGGCCGCCTCGAGGCGCGCCACCCTCGCCACCATCCTTGCGCATCGACAGCCCGATGCGCTTGCGCTTGATGTCGACATCGACGACGCGCACCCTCACCACGTCGCCAGCCTTCACCACCTCATGCGCATCCTTGATGAAACGGTCGGCGAGTTGCGAGACGTGCACCAGCCCGTCCTGGTGCACGCCAATGTCGACGAAGGCGCCGAAGGCCGCGACATTGGTGACGGTGCCTTCGAGCAGCATGCCGGGCTTCAGGTCCTTGATGTCGTCGACGCCCTCGGCAAAGGTCGCCGTCTTGAAGCCGGGGCGCGGATCGCGTCCGGGCTTTTCCAGCTCGGCGATGATGTCGCGCACCGTCGGCAGGCCGAAACGTTCGTCGACGAAAACGCGCGGGTCGAGCGCCTTCAGCGCTCCGCTGTCGCCCATCAGCGAACGCACGTCGCGGCCGCAGGCGGCGACGATCTTCTTCGCCACGCCATAGGCTTCCGGGTGAACCGAGGAAGCGTCGAGCGGCTCGGTGCCGTTCGGAATGCGCAGGAAGCCGGCGCACTGCTCGAAGGCGCGTGGTCCGAGGCGGGCCACGTTCAACAGATCGCGGCGCGTCGCGAAGGGACCACCGGCGTCACGATGCGCGACGATCGCTTCGGCAAGCGACGGTCCCAACCCCGAAACGCGCGCCAGCAACGGCGCCGACGCCGTGTTGAGGTCGACGCCGACGGCATTGACCGCATCCTCCACAACCGCTTCCAGCGAGCGACCGAGCCGGTACTGGTCGACATCGTGCTGGTACTGGCCGACGCCGATCGATTTCGGTTCGATCTTGACCAGCTCGGCCAGCGGATCCTGCAGGCGTCTCGCGATAGACACCGCGCCGCGCAGCGACACGTCGAGGCCGGGGAATTCGGCTGCCGCCGTGGCCGAAGCGGAATAGACGGAGGCGCCCGCCTCGCTGACGATCACCTTGAGAGGCTTCGGTCCGGAAGCGGCGGGCAGGTCCGACAGCATGTCGGCCACCAGCTTCTCGGTCTCGCGGCTGCCGGTGCCGTTGCCGATCGAGATCAGCTCCACCTTGTGCTGGCGGATGAGCGCGGCGAGTTCGGCTTGCGTGCCGCGCACATCGTTCTTGGGCGGGAACGGATAGACCGTCGTCGTCGCCACCAGCTTGCCGGTGCCGTCGACCACCGCCACCTTGACGCCGGTGCGAATACCCGGATCAAGGCCCATGGTCGGCCGCGAGCCGGCGGGAGCGGCGAGCAGCAGGTCCTTCAGATTGCGGGCAAAGACATGGATCGCCTCTTCCTCGGCCCGTTCGCGCAGGTCGCGCATCAGGTCCAGCGTCAGATGCAGCGACAGCTTTATCCGCCAGGTCCAGCCGGCCACCTCCATCAGCCATTTGTCGCCCGGCAGGCTGGCGCCGATCGCATAGGCGTTGGCGATCATGCGCTCGACCGGCTTCACCGGCGAGGCGTCGTCGGCATCGACCTCGATGTCGAGCGACAGCACCTCTTCGTTGCGGCCGCGCAGCATGGCCAGGGCGCGGTGGCTGGGAACGCCCGCCCAGCGCTCGACATGGTCGAAATAGTCCGAGAATTTGGCGCCGGCTTCCTGCTTGCCATCGACGACTTTGGCACGCAGGAAGGCGCGTTCCTTCATATAGGCGCGCAGCTTGCCGACCAGGTCGGCATTCTCGGCGAACTGCTCCGACAGGATGTCGCGCGCCCCTTCGAGCGCCGACTTGGCGTCCGGCACCTCTTCCGTGACGTAGGCGAGCGCGAGTTCTGCCGGCACCGCTGAACGGTCGGCAAGGATCGCCTCGGCGAGCGGCCCGAGCCCACGTTCCTTGGCGATCTCCGCCTTGGTGCGGCGCTTCGGCTTATAGGGCAAGTAGATGTCCTCCAGCTCGGCTTTGGTCGTCGCCGCCGTGATCTTGGCCTCGAGTTCCTCGGTCAGCTTGCCCTGCTCGCGGATCGAACCGAGGATCGTCTCGCGGCGCGCATCGAGCTCGCGCAGATAGGCAAGCCGCTCGGAAAGATCGCGCAACTGCGTGTCGTCGAGCCCGCCGGTGACCTCCTTGCGGTAGCGCGCCACGAACGGCACTGTGGCGCCTTCGTCGAGCAGCCCGATCGCCGCTGCCGCCTGCTCCGGCCGCGAGCCGATCTCGGCCGCGATGATTGCTGCGATGCGCTTGATATCCGATGCCATGCTGGTCCCTGTCGAAAAAGAGCGGTGACCATAGGCCGGGATGCAGGCTGCGCCAACCGCGCTGCTTTCGGATGAGCGAGAGGTCCACAGGAAAGCTCTGACCTCGGACGTTCGCCGCCCCTCAGACCATGCCGCTCAGCGCCTCGAAAAACGCGACGATATCGAGGTCGAGCTTGTCGTCCACCGGCTCCGGCTGCGACGACATCTTGGCGACCACCACCTCGTCCCGGGGGTTGACGTAGATCCATTGGCCGTGGATGCCGATGCCGCAGAAGGCGCCGCTTGCTGTGCCCATCTGGTACCACTTGTTGCGATAGCGGCCTTCGGGGAAAAGGAACGCCATCGTGCCACGCCGCCACGCCTCATAGCTGCCGCCGGCGGCAACCGTATCGCGCACCCAGGCCTCCGGCACGATGCGGCGGCCATTGGCCACCCCGCCCTGCCGCATCATCTCGCCGACGCGGGCAAGATCGCGCGGCGTCATCGACATGCCGCCGGCAGTGCGCGCCGTGCCTTCCATGTCGACCGTCACCGACATTTCGCTAGCAGCACCAAGCGGCAGCCACAGTTTCTCGGCTAGCAGGGAGCTGACGCGCTTGCCGGATGCCCGCTCCACCAGGATGCCGAGCATATCCGAATTGGGTGAGCGGTAGCGGTAGGTCTGGCCATGCGGCTCGGCCAGACGCTGGAGCGTCAGCAGGAAGGTCGTGAGACTTTCAGCTCCACCGCCGGGATTCCACAGCGTCGCGCGGCGATAGCGGGCAAAGGCGCTTTCCGGATCGAGATAGGCCTCCTCGAAATCCAGGCTGACGGTCATGTCGAGCACGTTGCGCACGCTGGCATCGCCATAGGCCGATCCCTTGGCCTCGGGGATGTACCGCGTTACCGGCGCTTCAGGGTCGAATACCCCCTCGCCTTCCAGGATGCCGGCGAGGATGGCCGTCACCGACTTGCTGATCGAGAAGATGATGTGGCGCTCTCCGAACGCCATCCGCGGTGCCGACCAGTCGCCGACCAGTTTGCCGCCTTTCATGATCGCCAGCCCGTCGGTGTCGGAGCGTTTGAGGAAGGCCTCGACGGTCTCGGCACCGCCGGCCAGCGTGACTTTTTCTTCGAGCAATCCGTCCAGAGCCTTCGCCTGCTCCTCGCCGCCAGGCGGCGCGGCAACGTACACGCTCGGCACCAGCTCGCCGACATTCTGAAACGACCATTGGCTGAACGGTCTCAGCCGCCAGTTGTCGAGCCGCACATCCTTGCGGGCAAAGCCGTATCTGGTCTCGAACGCAGTCTTGCCGGCCACGATTGTCTCCCGGGTCTCTTTGATCTCAGCTTTTCAGGCGAGCGCGGCCGCGATCGCGTGCACCGCCTTCAGCGTCGCCACCGAATAGGCGGTGTTGGTGAAATCCGGATAGGTCGACAGCTTCACCACGACCATCCTGTGCTCCCAGCCGATATGGATCATCTGCCCGAACACGCCCTTGCACATCAGCGCGCGCGAGCGCGGATCCTCAATCCAGAACTGGTTGCGATAGCTGCCTTCCGGCAGGCCGGGGCTGAAATCCGGTCCGTGCCTGCCGGTGCGCGTCGACTCGATCCAGTCGGCCGGGATCACCCCGCCGCCATTGTCGAGGATCAGCTGGCCGAAGCGGCCATAGTCGCGCAGCGTCGCGTTGAAGCCGCCATCGGCCAGCGCATAGCCGGCGCTGTCGACGGTGAAGCAGGCGCTCTCGTCGGCGCCGAGCTTCTGCCACAGCTCCTCGGAGACCAGTTGCGCCAGCCGCCTGCCGGTCACCCGCTCCATGATGAAGGCGAGCACGTCGGTTTCGATCGAGCGGTATTCGAAGGCTTCGCCATGCTCCCGCACCTTGTCCTTCAGCCGCAGGATCAATTCGAACATATGCGAAGGCCACTGGAAGTCCGGATCGCTGCCCGGCGGCACCGGTTTCCAGCCGCTCGCGACGTCGACCTGGCCGATCTCGGAGTAGCGATCGGTGTACTCCTCGGAAAAGCGAACGCCCGTCGTCATGTCGAGCACCTGCTGCACGGTGGCGCCGGCCCAGGCGGTCGCGCCGAGCTCCGGAAGATAATCGGTCACCAGCTTGGCCGGGTCGATCAGGCCGCGTCCGACCAGGATGCCGAAAACGGAACCGGTGACCGACTTCGCCATCGACTGCGACAAATGCAGCGTGCGCTGGTCCATGCCGTTGAAGTAGCGCTCATAGGCTATCCTGCCGTCCTTGAGCACCAGGAAGCCGTCCGTGTAGGTCTCGTCGAGCAGGCCGGCGAGCGTCGTCGCGGCGCCTGCGCTGTCCACCACCGGCAGATCGTCGAGATCGACCTCGGCGCGCTCGAGACGGCGGCGGTGACCGTGGCCGCGCCAGACCTCGACGGTCGGCAGGACCTCACGGATGTGCTGGAATGCCCAGCGGTTCCAGGGCCCTCTGTCCCAATCGAGTTTGGGCGGCACCATGACGGGCGGCGAGCCCTGCATGATCGGCGGCCGCGGATCGGAGTTGCGATAAGGGGTCATGATGAACTTCCCGACGAGATGGACACGACCCGGCGGCGTGCGCCGCCGGGTCCGTCGGGACGCATTCACTTCTGCAGTTCGGTCCAGATCTTGGTGTAGAGTTCCTGCGTTTCCGGAGGGCACATCTTCTGGAATTCGCCATTCGCCTTCACGTCGGCCGGAATGATCACTTCCGGCGCGTCCTTCATATCGGCCGGCATGTATTTGTCAGAGCCGGCGATGGCGTTGGCATAGCGATGGAAGGCCGACAGCCCGGCCGCATTTTCCGGATCCATGATGAAGTTCTGGAAGAGCTTGGCGTTTTCGACATTCTTGGCTTCCTTCAGAACGACCACATTGTCGCTCCACAGGCCGAAGCCTTCCTTCGGATAGAAGTAGTGGATGGCCGGGTGGGCCAGGCGCTGGCGCAGCGCCGAGCCGTTCCAGTCGCTGGTCGCCTTGAAATCGCCGGCGCCCATCTTCTCGATCGTGTTGTATTCCATGGCGATCCAGTTCGGCTTGGCCGCCACCAGAAGGTCACGCACCTTCTTCAGCACCGCCTTGTCGTCGGTACATTGCTGGCCGCCGACATATTTGATCGCCGCGAAGATGACGTCATTCATTTCGGGAACGACGTTGACCTTGCCCTTCAGCTCGTCGGGCGTGTTGAACACGATCCCCCAGCTATCGGACGGGCCCTTGTAGACATCGGTGTTGACGACGACGCCGACCGTGCCCCAGGCCCACGGCACCGAATATTTGCGGCCGGGGTCGAATTCGGGATTGGCCCATTCCGGCGCGACGTTCTTGAAGTTCTCCATCTTGCCGGGATCGGTCTCGAGCAGCAGGCCCTCCTTGATCCAGATCGGAACGAAGGTCTGCGACGGCACCGCGATGTCGAACCCGGTGCCGCCCTGGCGGACCTTGGCCAGCGCCGTGTCGTTGGAATCGTAGTCGGTGATGGTCACCTTGACATTGTATTTCTGCTCGAACTTCTTGATCACGTCCGGGCTGGTGTAGTTGCCCCAATTGTAGATGTTCAGAACGCCGTCGGCGCGAGCGAGGCTTGTTGAGGCGAGCAACGTCAGCCCGATTGCGGTCGCTGTTGTCTTCCAGGTCATGCTTTGTCTCCCATTATCGGTTCAGTCTTGTTTCCTGCTGACGAAGAAAAACAACGTGACGATCGCGACCGAAAGCAGCAGGAAAGCGGTCGATATCGCGTTGATCTCGGGCGTTATGCCTCGGCGTATCTGGCCCAGCATGTAAGTGGGCAGGGTGTCCTGGCCGCCGGACTTGACGAACTCGGTGATGACGACGTCGTCGAGCGAGATGACGAAGGCCAGCATCAGCCCTGCCAGGATTCCGGGCCACAGCAGCGGCAGCGTTATGCGCCGAAAGACCTGCCAGGGCGTCGCATAAAGATCGGCCGCGGCGCGCTCCAGCGTCAGGTCCATATTTTCGAGTCGCGCCCGGATGGGCAGATAGGCGAAGGGAATGCAGAACGCCGTATGCGCAGCGATGAGATAACCGAGGCCGGAGTAGCCGGTGGATATCTTGATACGCGAGAAGAAGATCAGCAGCGCCACACCGGTAACGATCTCTGGCACCATTAGCGGCTGGTTGATCGCCGCATATTTGAAGATCAGTCCACGATACGGCGCCGTCCGTGTGGTCGCCAGCGCGGCCATCGTGGCAGCGATGGTTGCAAGCACGGCGGCTACAGAGCCGATCTGGAAGGATAGCAGGGTCGCATCGATGACCTGCGTATTCTGCCACGCCGACTGGAACCATTTCAGCGAGAAGCCGCCCCACTCGGAGGTCGATGTCGCAGCGTTGAACGCGTAGACGACCAGCACGACGATCGGCATGTAGAGAACGACGAAACAGGTCGTGGCGACGGCCGTGAAGCCGGGCTGGTGCTTGATGGAGAAATTAGCCATGGCGCACCTACGTCCGCCCGGCGTTTCGCACATAGGCAAGCAGCGCCACCATGACGATGATCATGACGGTGATCGATAGCGCCGAACCGAGCGGCCAGTTGCGGCCCTGCCCGAACTGCAGCTCGATCAGGTTCGAGAGCATCATGTTCTTGCCGCCGCCGAGCACGCTGGGCGTCACATAGGCGCCGATCGCCGGAATGAAGACCAGGATCGAGCCGGCAATGACACCAGGCCTGACCAGCGGGAAGATGATGCGCCTCAGCACCTGGAAACGATTGGCATAAAGGTCGTAGCCCGCCTCGACCAGCCGGAAGTCGAGCTTCTCCATGCTGGCATAGATCGGCAGCACCATCAGCGGCAGGTAGACATAGGCCATGCCGATAAGGATCGCGGTATCGGTGAACAGGATCTGGATCGGGGCCGAGACGACTCCCAGCTTGATGAGGATAGTGTTGATGATGCCCTCGTTGCGGATGATCTGCAGCACCGCGAACGTGCGAATGAGCAGGTTGGTCCAGAACGGAATGGTGATGAGGAACAGCCAGATGTCGCGCGTTTTCTCGCTGCGCGTGGCCATGAAATAAGCAGTGGGGAATCCGAGCGCCAAAGTAGCGATCGTCGTCACCACCGCCAGCTTGATGGAGCGCCAGAAGATGGTGACATGGGCGGCGGCGAGCGAAAGTGTGTCGTCGAAGATGTCGCGCTCCATGAACACCGACACCCAGGCTTCCGGCGAGAATTGCCATTTCACGTCCCCATAGGGGCCGGGCGTCAGCACCGAATAGACCAGCACGATCAGCAATGGCCCTGTGGCCGCGAGGAAGATGATGATCAGCGCTGGCGCCGAAAGCAGCCAGCGTGTGCGGATGTCACGCCGTTCCGCCTCTTTGGCGACTTGTTCCGCGGTTGCCATCAGTCCCTCAGCACTTGCGCGGCATCGTTGCCGATCACGATGCCGACCTTGTCGCCGCGTTCGAATCCACAGCTCGCGCTGCGCGTGTTCTGCTGGCGCACGGTAAACGCTTCGCCACTGTCCAGTTGGACATGGATATGCGTGTCGGTGCCGAAATAGACGATATTCTCGACCGTCCCTGACAGGTCGCCCTTGCCGCTGGTCAGTTTCGCGTGCTCCGGCCGGACCACGACCGTGGCATTGCCCTTCGGCGCGAAACCCTCAGCCACGGTCGCGTCGATCGTCGCGCCGGATTTCAGCGTCGCGCGAGCCTTGCCATTGCCCATGCTGTCTATGGCGGCGGTGAGGAAATTGGTTTCGCCGATGAAATCGGCGACGAAGCGCTCCGCCGGCTTGTCGTAGATATCCCAAGGTGTGCCGACCTGCAGGATCTTGCCGGCCGACATCACCGCGATGCGATCTGACATGGTCAGCGCTTCTTCCTGGTCGTGGGTGACGAAGATGAAGGTGATGCCGGTCTCGTGCTGCAGGCGCTTCAATTCGATCTGCATTTCCTTGCGCAGTTTGTAGTCGAGCGCCGAGAGCGGCTCGTCGAGCAAGAGCACCGTCGGCTGCGGCGCCAGCGCCCGGGCGAGCGCCACGCGCTGCTGCTGGCCGCCGGAAATCTGGCTGGTGCGGCGCGCCTTGAGCGCCTCCATCTTGACCAGCTTCAGCATCTGGGCAACGCGCGCCTCGATCTCGGCCTTCGGCTTGCCGAGCATCTCCAGCCCGAAGCCAATATTCTGCGCCACCGTCATATGCGGGAACAGCGCATAGCTCTGGAAGACCGTGTTGACCGGGCGCTTGAAGGGCGGCAGCGGTGCGATGTCCTGGCCGTGCAGCAGGATTTCGCCGGCGCTTGGAAAATCGAAGCCGGCAATCAATCTCAGCAGCGTCGTCTTTCCACATCCGGACGGGCCGAGCAGCGTGAAGAATTCGTTCTCGCGGATCGACACCGAAACCGTGTCGAGAGCCGCTACCTGGTTTTCACCGGTTCCAAATACCTTGCGTACACCGCGAACTTCGATCGCGTTCTTATCCGGTTGTTCCGGCACGATTACCCCATTGAGAGAGCCTGCTCTTGGCGGCAGGTTTGTTCCTGTTTGATTGTCACCATAAGCCAGCCGGCTTGGCAACTGCGGAGCTGCTACTCGACTTTTTGACGCAATTCCCATGCCACAACCTCGGGTTTGGCCATGCTTAGGCTTGGTAAGTGACCTTTCCGCCGCAGATCGTGGTCACTGGCCGGACCGTATGCAGCGCTTCCGGCGCCATCGCCTCGATGTCAGCCGACAAAACCACGATATCGGCGAGATATCCGGTCTTCAGCCTACCCTTGCGATGTTCCATGAACTCGGCATAGGCGCCCTCGACGGTGTAGGCGGCAATCGACTCATACAGCGAGAAGCTCTGGTCAGGATCGGTCTCCGCCCAGGGTTTGCGCAGCACTGCCGCCTGAATGCCCAGGATCGGATCGATCGGCGATACCGGCCAGTCCGAGGCGAAGACGATGCGCGCGCCGGCGTTCTTCAGCGTCCGCCAGGCATAGCTTAGCGGCCAGCGCGAGGCGCCAATGCGCGACACCGTCGGCTCCAAAGGAAAGCCCATGGCGCCCGGCGGATGCGGTGGCTGCATCGAGGCGATGACGCCGAGCTTCTGGAAGCGCGGCACGTCGGCAGCGGTGATCACCTCGATGTGCTCGACCCGATGCCGGCTGTCGCGCCTGCCGTTGGCCTTCTCGGCCGCCTCATAACCATCGAGCACCGCGCGCACGGCGCCGTCGCCGATCGAATGCACCGCGATTTGCAGGCCGCGCTTGTCGATGGCGACCGCAAGGTCGATGAACTGCTGCGGCGTGAAAAGCGGCTCTCCTACCCAGTCCGGACGGTCGGCATAGGGCTCGATCATGACAGCCGTCCAGGAATCGAGCACGCCGTCATAGAACACCTTGACGATGCCCGACGACAGCCATTCGCCATCGTAGCGCTCGGCCATGACTGATGCCTTGTCGAGCATGTCGAGCGTCATGAAATTCTTGTAGTGGAACGGGACCTGCACGCGGCAAGCCAGACCCTCCTCGGCCTTGATCTCGGCCAGCAGTTCGAGCTGGTAGAGGTTGCCATCCATATTCTGGATGGAGGTGATGCCGTGGCGCGCGCACCAGGCAAGTCCGCGCCGCATGATATCGCGATCGGCGGCACGTTCTTCCGCTGACGGCGTCGGGTCCGGCTCACCGCCGGTCGCCAGCCCCAGCCGCACACGGCTTTCGCCGGCAAGGTCGAGCACCGGTCCGAACGCTTCGCCCTCGCGCAATTCGCCGGTGGCTAGGCCGTCATCCCCCATGACGATTTCGTTGCCCGGGCCGAGTTGCCGCCCCTGCAAAATCCCCGCCATCTCCAAGGCCATGGTGTTGGCCCACATCGTGTGGTGGTCGGGAGCGGCCATGGCAAAAGGCCGGTCCGGCACAATCGCATCGAGATGGTGACGCGTCACCCGCTCTCTGCCGAGCACGGTGTAGTCGACACCCTGCCCGACCAGCATCTTGGCATCGGGACGCGTCTGCGCGTGGCCGCGGATCGCACTTTGCAGCACTTCGAAGCCGTGGATGCCGGCGAGCTGCAAATGAGCAAGCTCGGCCGCACCGGAAAACAGATGCATATGCGCTTCGATGAAGCCCGGCAGGACGGAGCCGCCCTGGGCGTCGACGACCTTGGTGGCGGGGCCCTTGAGCTCTTCGATGGCGGCACGGCTGCCAATGGCGATGATGGTGCCGTCCTTGACGGCGACGGCCTCGGCGGCGGGATTGTCATCGTCCATGGTCAGCACATGACCGTTGACGACCATCAGATCCGCAACACCACCTGCAACCGACATCGCGACTCCACATTTTGCTGGGGGACCGACAGCGCCAGCGAACTGCCGCTCCACCAGGGGCGGCGCCGTAGGGCAAAAGTCGATGCCGATGCGCTGTCCTCGAAATTCCCCTTGTTATCGTTGAAGACAGCGTGGATAAAGAATGCGACTGTTTATTCGCGTTTGTCAACAGCCGGAATTTGCAATGTATAGTGGACTGCACCGCGCGCCGATGCTGGGGCCGAGCGGGGAACGGGGGCAACGAGCAGTGAAGCGCAGTCTCGACCGCAAGACCAGGATAACGCTCGAACCGCGCAAGCAGCCGCGGCAAAAACGGTCGAGCAAGGTGGTCGACAGGATTCTCGACGCGGCGCTGATCCTGACGCGGGAACAGGGAACCAGGACACCGACGACGCTCGCCATCGCGCAGCGCGCGGGGCTGTCGGTCGGTTCGGTCTATCAGTACTTTCCCAACAAGGAAGCCATTCTTCTGGATCTGGCCCGGCGCTGGCTGTCATCTTTTCCCGAGGTCATCCGGAAGCGCATCAATGTCCCCCGGCCAACCAACCGTGACGAGTTTCGGCGCGAAGTGCGCAAGCTCTTCATCGACACCTCGAGGCTGTATCTGGACAACGTCACGCTGATGCCGGTGATCGAGGCCATATCCGGCAACGCCGACCTCAGGCCGATCCAGGACGAATATGACAAAGAGATCATCGCGCTCTACGCAGCCTGGTTGCAGCATGTGAACCCGGCCCTTGAAGAAAAGACCGCCAAGCGGTTGGGTCTGGTGATGATGGAGGTCGGACACGCCTGCAGGCTTGTCGGACTGAAGAGAGACCGCAAGACATTCGACCTCATCGAGGACGATGTGGAAGCCATGTGGCTGGCTCTCGTGAACCCCTATCTCAACCTCGACTGATTTCGCATTTCCAACTGATTTCGCACTTCCAGGGGAATTCCATGAAGACTGTCTTTTCGCCTCTCCACGCCGGTCATTCGGGACAGATGGAACTGGTCACCTCGGCCATCGTGCCGGGTTTCGAGAAGCCGTCGCGGGCCGAATTCATCAAGGCGCGGGTGGAAAGCGAGAAGCTTGGGCCGATCATCGGGCCGGTCGAGCACGACCTCGCCGCAGCCAAGCGCGTGCATGACGCCCACTACATCGATTTCCTGCCTACCGTGTGGCCGGAATGGATCGCCGCCGGTTTCACGGGCTCGGCCATGGGCTTCACCTGGCCGACGCGCGGGCTACGCGGCGACGTGCCGCCGAAGCGCATCGACGCCCTGCTCGGCTATTATTCCTTCGACGCCGGCGCCACCTTCGTCGAAGGCACCTGGGCGGCGATCAAGTCGTCCTACGACGTCGCGCTGACGGCGGCCGCACTGGTGAAGGGCGGCGAGCGGACCGCCTTCGCGCTCTGTCGGCCACCCGGCCACCACGCCGGCGCCGCCTTCATGGGCGGCTACTGCTTCATCAACAACGCCGCCGTCGTCGCGCAATGGTTCCGCGATCAGGGCGCAAGCCGTGTCTCCATCCTCGATGTCGACTACCATCACGGCAACGGCACGCAGGAGATCTTCTATCGGCGCGGCGACGTCCAGGTGCTCAACCTGCATGGCGACCCGATGGTCGAATACCCCTTCTTCCTCGGCCATGCCGACGAGCGCGGCGAGAGCGAGGGCGAAGGCTTCAACGTCAACTATCCGATGCCCTTTGGCACCGACTGGGACGGCTGGAGCGCGTCGCTGGAAGACGCCTGCGCCAGGCTTGCCGCCTATGCCCCGGACGTCGTCGTGGTGTCGCTCGGCGTCGACACCTTCGAGAAGGACCCGATCAGCCAGTTCAAGCTGAAGAGCGTCGATTACCCCAAGATCGGCCGCCGCATCGCCAAGCTCCGCCTGCCGACGCTGTTCGTCATGGAAGGCGGCTACGCGGTGGAAGAGATCGGCATCAATGCCGTCGGCGTGCTGACCGGCTTCGAGGATCGCTGAGCCGCATCCAGTCGAACGAACATACGCCTCCGGGAGGCAACCGGAGGCGTATTTTTTGCGACCTTACCGGGAAATCATCGGCTCAATTCGCTTCACAAAGTAACGCGAAGAGCGGCCACTGAGTCGCAACACGAGTCCACCAGATTCGATTTTGTCAAATCGCGTTTGATGTCGGATTCATCTGCGGGTAGATTAGACCCGAATCAGCCGGTCCACGGGGGGCGCGGCGATCACCCAAAGTCTCGAGTTCCGGCATCCGGCCGGTACCTGACGCGGATGGCTGCGCGTTCCCTGAAAGGATTCGGCTCGATTGGGTGCTGTGCGCGCCATCGAGTGTGTCTTCGTGAACGTGACGCGTTTCGGGTCCGGCCGTTGGCTTTTGCCAGCACCGGGCACAGGGATCGATTCCGGCCAGAATATCAAGATGAGCAATCCCGCCGCGCTTCTTCAATCCGACGCATCAGGCTCGCGCCTGGCGTCCCGCGGCGATCTCACCAGCTTCTTCATGCAGCTTGCCGCCGACATCGGCGCCGACAGCTACATGCTGGTCGCCATCGTACACGACCAGGACCGCAACGACGCGCGCATCGTGTCGTCGAACTGGATCTTCGACGCCATCGAGCTGATCGGCAAGAGGCTGATCGCCAATCTCGCGCTGGGACCGCTGACGGCGCCACCGGGCGTGCGCCCCAGGCCATTGGTCGCCGCCCAGGCACCCGATGCCGGCGCGCTGCTGACCGGCGAGGAAGCCAAGCTGCTCGATGTGCTCGGTCATGCCGAAATCTATTCGCTGAGGTTGAATGTCGGCCGCCAGCGCCTGTTCGTGCTGTTTTCCGCCGCCGAGCCCGGCAAGATCGACTTGACCGCCCTGATGAAGGCGCAGCTCAAATGCTGCTACGCGCTGTCCGGAATCCCGCAATTGATCGCTGCGGCATCGATGCAGGATCCGCTGTCGGATCGTGAGCGCGAATGCCTGTTCTGGGTGTCGGAAGGCAAGACCACCGACGAGGTGGCGCTCATCCTTGGCGTCTCGTCGAACACCGTCAACAGCTACATCACGCATGCCATCCAGAAGTTCGCGGCCAGCAACCGCGCGATGGCGATTGCGACCGCGATCAGGAGCGGCATCATTTGAAGCACGCACAAGCCAGAGAGGCCGCTGCGGCCCTTTTCAACGATCAGCGCAATCCGTTCGGCGCCTTCTCGCTCGGATCGGAGACGCATCACGCGGCGACCATTCCGGACGCCGTGCGGCGCTGCCGCTGGATCGCCGTCGACATCAACGCTTCCGGCTTCGGGCTGTTCTTGGTCAGCCCCTCGCTGGAGCGCGCGCGCCTGGTCGCCTGCTTCGATTCCGACTATCCGTCGACCTCCGTCGCGACCAAATTCATCTCGGGCGCCAGCGGCGAGGAGATGGTGCGCCACAGCCGCATCTCGACGACGCCGCGCTGGTGGACCGATGACGACATCGCCGGCTCGCGGCAGACGCTCGAGAGCCTGGCATGGGCCGAGCCGGCCGAGCCGCTCGCGCCCGGCACCAACGGCATCGCCTTTCCGGTGCATGCCGATCGCGGTCAGTGCGGGCTGGTGGTCTTCCTGGGTCCGGATATCGCGCTGTCGGACGATACGCTTTGCGAAATCCACGCGCGCTGCTTTGCGCTGTTCGCGGCGGTCGCGCGCATCCGCCCAGGCGAAACCGGCAGAACCCGCGCGATCTCCAAGCGCGAGCTCGAATGCCTGAAGCTGACCGCCAACGGCAACACCAGCGAAGAGATCGCGAAACTCCTGAAACTGTCGGTGCACACGGCCAACCAGTATCTCACCCAATCGACGCAGAAGCTCAACGCCGTCAACCGCAACCAGGCAGTCGCCAAGGCGCTGCGTCTCGGTCTGATCGAGTAGCTCGCATAAAGCATGTCTCCCGAAAGTGGTAACCGGTTTCGGGACAAAGACATTCGAAACATCAAAACCTAAAAGCGCATGGAGCGAATCTGAAAGATCGCGACGCGCTTTAGGCCAGGCGTCCACGCCCTTCGATCTATTCTCAAAGATGAGCGAGCGACTCCGTCTTGCGGATGCGTGCCTCGTCGATCGCGTCCTCGAGCAGGGCGGTGTTGTGCTCCGGCGTCTCGCCCGGCTTCTCGAAGGACACGTAGTTGACGACCACCGACGCCCCCTGCCCGGTCAGCGTCAGCTGGAAGTAGACGGTGACGCCGCGCGGCCGAAGCTCGAGATCGAGCACGATGCGCGGACTGCCGCTCCAGTCGACATGCGCTTCGCCGCCATGGCCGAGCCTGAGCGTGCCCGCCTGGAAGTAGAGTTCCGCGGCCGAGTCCACCAGGTCCGACAGGCAGGCGAAATGCTCCAGCCGGATGAAGGCGATGTAGTCGGCGACCTCGATCAGACGCAACTCGCCGACCACGTCCTGGATGGCACTGGCGACGATCTGCTCGCGTGAATTGGCGTGTGGTTGCCGGTTCATGGATTACAGGCAGCGTCCGTTCATTGGGTTGCTTTTCGCTCGGCCTTCTTCGAGTAGACGATCCGCACCAGCTCGGCGACGGCCTGGTAGAATTGCGATGGGATCACGCTATCAACCGAAACTTGCTTGTACATGGAGCGGGCAAGCGCCACGTCTTCGAAGATCGGGATGTTGTGCTCCCTGGCGATCTCGCGGATCTTCAGCGCCACCAGATCCTGACCCTTGGCGAGCACGACCGGGGCGGAATCCTCCTCGCGTACATATTTCAGCGCGATGGAATAGTGCGTCGGATTGGCGATGACGAGCGTCGCGCGCGGCACCGCCGTCATCATGCGCCGCCGTGCCCGGTCGCGCGCCAGCGAGCGCAGGCGCGACTTCACGATCGGATCGCCCTCCGACTGCTTCAGCTCGTCCTTCACTTCCTGCTTGGTCATGCGCAGATCGCGCCGCCAATGGAAGCGCGACCAGACGATGTCGGCGACCGCGATCAGTCCCATGACGAAGACGATCGCCACCAATATGTCGACGAAGATGCTGCGGATGACCATGCCGAACGACATCGGATTGGTGATCATGCCGGCAAGCAGCCTGCGGTGGTCCTGCGACAGCGTGAAGGTGAGCACGGCGATGGCGAAGGCGAGCTTGGCCAGCGACTTGGCGAATTCGACGAAGCCCTGCGCGCCGAACAGGCGGCTCCAGCCCTTGGCGATCGAAATGCGCGACAGTTGCGGCCTGATCCGCTCGCCGACGAATTGCGGTATGTTCTGGAACACCGAAGCGCCGACGCCGGCGACCACCAGGAGCACCAGCAGGCTGACGACGGCGCGGCCGATCTCGACCAGGACCTGCCGGTAGAGCGTGATGACGTCGGTCTCGGTGTCCATCGGCCAGGCTTCCGGCTTTTCCAGGAACATCGCGAGGAACATGCCGAGGTTGATGATGGCGTCCTTGGCGTAGAAGACGGTGAAGACGAGTATGGCAAGGAACGAAGCGAAGATCGCCGTCTCGCGCGAGTGGGGCAGCTTGCCCTGCTCGATCGTGTCGCGGATCTTCTTTTCTGTGGCTTCCTCGGTTTTGGAATCCTTGTCGACCGCTTCCGCCATGGGGCCCTGACCGGATCGCTATCGTCAGGCGGCTTCGGCGGCGGTCTGCGTCGCGGGAAGCTCGAATGCTCCCTGCCGCGACAGCCGGATCGTCGCCACGGCGATCGTCTTGCGCGCGCCCATGATGTCGGTGAGCGCGATACCCTCCGATCCCTGTCCGAGCTCGGATTCGATCATGCGGCGTGAGCGCGCGCCGATCGCCGACAGCACGGATTCGGTAAGCTCCGCCGACGCGCCGCGCAACGCCAGCGTGACCAGCTCGGTCGACAGCCCGTCGAACAGAAGCACGCGCGCCTTCTGGGTGAGCAGCGGCAGATCGTCGAAGGCGAAAAGCCGCGACTTGACGCCGGCAAGGTCGGGCGTGCCGGCCTCTTCCAGATCCTGCATGAGCTCGTCGAGCTCGGGCTTGGCCATTTCGTTGAGCACGCTGGCGACGCGCTCCTGGCCGACCGACGTGTCCCTGCTCGCTTTTTGCGAAAGCACGCTGACGCGCAGCTGGTTCTCGACGATCCTGGTTGCCGCATCGGGAATGTTGGCCATCGTCACCATGCGCTTGATGATCTGGCTGCGTATCGGCTTTTCCATCGTCAGCAGGACATTGGCCGCGGTCTGCGGCGCAAGCTTCGACAGCACCATGGCGGACGTCTGCGGATGCTCGCCGGTGAGGAAGGTGCCGAGGCGCGCGGGCTCGAGCTTTTCGAGGTCGGGCCAGATCGGCGGCGGCCCTTCCGGCGTCGGCTCGAATTTCTTGTCGCCCATGATGGCGCTCATTTCCTCGGGGGAGAGCGACTCGTTGAGGATCGTGTCCATCCTGTCAGCGGAGTCGAGCAGGCCGGCGCCCTCGGTGAACTCGGCCTCGAACTCGGCGACGATGCGCTCCAGGTCGCTCTGCGGAATGGTGCGCAGCAGCCGGGCGCCCTCGATCAGCGCCTTCAGCTCCTCCTGCTTGAAGAATTTGAGCAGCCGGCTGGCCGAAGGCTTGCCCATCGCCACCAGTATGGCGGCGGCCTTTTGCGGGCGCGTCAGCGTCAAGCTCGTCATGCCGCTTTCCCCCTTTGCCGAATGCCCTCGCTATCCACCCTCAAGCGCCCTGCGTCGCGGCTATGATCTCGGTAAGTCTGATGCCGAAGCGCGACGGGTCATTTTCCAGCACGGTAATCTCGCCGCGCGCGATTCTGCGACCGTTGACCACCACGTCGACCGGCTCGCCGATGCGACGGTTGAGCGCCACCGTCGAGCCTTTCTGCAGCGCCATCAGCTCCGACACCGGCATTTCGGTGCTGCCGAGGATGATCTGCACATCGACGGGGATCGTCATGATGATCGAGGAATTGGCCCCGCCCTTGAGAGCGGCGTCCGGGCGATTTTCCTCCTCCCTGAGCACGCCGCGCAATTCCTCGATGGCGCGGTCGAGCTGCTCGTCCGGCTGGTCGGCTTCGGTTTCGGCTTCCATCTTGGTGTTTGCCATGCCTCGTCTCCAATATTCCCAAGCCCGGCTTCAGCCCGGCATGAGCCCGTCGATGAAATCCTGCCCGGCGTCGTGGGGATGCCGGATGCGGACCGTGTAATTCTGCCCGAGCTTGCCGAACTCGCAGACAAACAGCGTCTTGTCGCGCGCGCCGAGCTTGGCCTGGATCTGCGCGTTCTCCTCGAACTCGATCACCTGGCCGGGCTGGAAGGCGGCGAGGTCGCCGAGCGTCAGCCGGGCGAGCGGCATGGTGGCCTCGAGCCGCACGGCCGAGCGCATCACCTCTTCCGAGAAGCGCGCGCGCCAGTCGAACTCGGTCGTCTGGTCGCCGCCGTGATCGGCGGTGGCGCCGCGCGTCGCCAGAATGATGCGCTGCGGGATCATCACCGTAACCGTGCCGGTGTCGGTCGGGGTCGAGATGCCGTAGACGATGCGAACCGCCGCGCCATCGCGCAGCACGCGCCGTCTCGCTTCGTTGCCGGACATTGCCCCGGGAACCGGCAGCCGCAGTTCGAGGGAACGCCGGCCCGATCCGTTCAGCGCCACCGCGACCTCCTGGAAGACGCTGGTCGCGACGTCGGTCTCGATCTGCGACAGGTCGCGCTCGATCAGCGCCACCGGCTGGTCCGGGTCGCCGCCGAACAGGGCGCTGACCATGACGGCGATCGCCGGCGCGTCCATGACCAGCGTCATGGCGTCGGCCGAAGTCGGCGAGGAGACGATGGTCATGGCGAAGGTTTCGCCGGCGCGTATGCGCGCATCGGGCACCCGACCCACTTCCACCGCCTGAAGGTCGACGGTGACCGGCGCGCCAAGCTCCCCGGAAAGGGCTTTCTGCAGCAGCGGCAGCGAGCGTTCGGCCATGCCGCGGCCGACGCCGATCACCTGCGCGGCCTCGCCGCTGTCGCCGACGAGACGCTCGATGATCAAGGCCCGGGTTTGCGACGGACTGCCCGGACTGGTCATGACGGCAGGCGGCCCTGGCTGAAATTCTGCATGCTCAGGCCGCCTTCTTCTCGGCGCTGCCCGTGTTCATCGTACTCTGCTCGACGGCATCGATCGTCGGGCGCTCATAGGACGAGATGGTCTTGCGGCCGAACTCGATGGCGACCTGCGGCAAGGCGCCGTTCATATAGGCGAGCAGCGTCTGCTTGACGATGATGTAGAGGCGATTCTTCTTCTCGCGCACCGTCTTGATCTTGGTGGCGACCGGACCGACCACGGCATAGGAGAGGAAGATGCCGAGGAAGGTTCCGACCAGCGCCGCGCCGATCAGGCCGCCGAGGATTTCCGGCGACTGGTCGAGCGCGCCCATCGCCTTCACCACGCCGAGCACTGCGGCGACGATGCCGAGCGCCGGCAGGCCGTCGCCGACCGCGACCATCGCGTGATAGGCCTTCAGCTTGTCGGTGCGGATCGTCTGGATCTCCTCGTCCATCAGCGCCTCGATCTCGTGCGAGCGCGCATTGCCGATGATGATGATGCGGCAATAGTCGCAGATGAAATTCGTCAGCTCGTGGTTCTTGAGCACGGTCGGGAAAGCCTGGAAGATGGCGGACTCTTCCGGATTGTCGATATGCGCCTCGACCTCGCTGCGCGACTTCGAGCGCAGCTCGCGCATCAGGCTGTGCAGGACGCCCAGCGTCTCGAGATAATCGCGTTCCTTCGGCACGGCCTGCTTGAAGGCTTCGAGAATGCCCTTGCCCGTGTCCTTGACCGTCTTCATCGGATTGGCGACGAGGAAGGTGCCGAGCGCCGCGCCGCAAATGACGACGGCTTCCCATGGCTGCAGCAGCACATGCAGATGGCCACCCATGGCCATGAAGCCGCCGAGAACGCAGCCGAGCGTCACTACAAGTCCGATCAGAATACCCACGACAGGTCCTTCCGCATGTCACGTCGTGGATCAGGGATAGTCCTCGTGCCTTGTGTGAGGCTTGAATCGAAGCCCATGGACGCGATTCAGTTTCGCGCAAGGAAGTCAGCTTATTGTGCCGGGATAGCTTCGGCCGGAGGCGTGTCCTTTGCTCAATACCTACACCAGCTACCAGTTGATCGTCAAAGACATCAACAAGTCGATCGACCGTATCGAGCAACAGCCGACGGTCGATCGCGATACCAAATATTATCTGGCCAATATCACCAAGGTGAAATCGATCGACGATTTCGTCAACAATGACCGCTTGTTCAAATACGCCATGAAGGCCTACGGGCTGGAGGACATGGACTATGCCAAGGCCTTCATGGTCAAGGCGCTGAAGGAAGGCGTTTCCGATTCCAACAGCTTCGCCAACAAGCTGACCGACAAGCGATACGCCGAGTTCGTCGCCGCCTTCAACTTTGCCGCCAATGGCGCCGATGCGACCGTCTACAACAAGGCGCAGCAGCTGGTGACGAAGAACTACGCCATCCAGGCGCAGATTGCCGGTCTCGATCCGAATTCGGACTATGTGAAGGGCGAGACGACCTATTATCTCGCCAACATCACCAAGGTGAAGTCGATCGACGATCTGATGTCGAACGACCGGCTCTACACTTACGCGCTGGCGGCCTTCGGCCTGGATTCGGCGACCGAAGACAAGGACCTCATCAAGCAGGTCCTGCAAGGCGGCGTGCGCGACTCCGACAGCGTCGCCAACAAGCAGACGGATCCGGCCTATGCGGCCCTCGCCTCGGCCTTCAACTTCGAGCAGTACGGCGAGAACGCCACCACCTATGTTCCGGCGCAGCAGCCGACCGTCGACAAATACATGCGCCAGACGCTGGAGGAAGACGCCGGCAAGACGAATGAGGGCGTCCGGCTGGCGCTTTATTTCGAGCGCAAGGCTCCGGACATCACCAGCTGGTACGACGTGCTGGCCGACACCGCGCTTGCCAGCGTGGTCCGCACCGCGCTCGGCCTGCCCGATTCCTTTGCCACGGCCGACATCGACAAGCAGGCGCAGCTGTTCGAGCAGAAGCTCGACATCTCGGATTTCACCGATCCCGAGAAGCTCGGCAAGTTCCTGACCCGCTTCACCAGCATGTACGAGATCAACAACCCGACCTCGACGGCCGTGACATCGGTCAGCGTGCTCTTCGCGCAGCCGATCACCGTCGGCATCTCCACCGACCTGATGATGGCCATGCAGAAGCTGAAGTTCTGAGAACACCATGCAGGACAGTCTCTACGTCGCCCTCTCCTCTCAGATTGCGCTCGAGCGCCGTCTGGACACCATCGCCGACAATGTCGCCAATGCCTCGACCATCGGCTTTCGCGCCACCGGCGTGAAATTCGAGGACGTCGTCTCCGGCACCGGGCCGAAGTCGGTCTCCTTCGCCTCCTCGGGCAAGACCTATCTTTCCACCGCGCACGGCTCGCTGACCGAAACCGGCAATCCTTTCGACTTCGCCATCCAGGGCGACGCCTGGTTCGCCATCGAGACGCCGGCAGGAACGGTGATGACCCGCGACGGTCGCTTCTCCATGAACGAGAACGGCGAGCTGATGTCGATCGAAGGCTATCCGGTGCTGGACGGCGGCGGCGCGCCGATCCAGCTCGACCCGCGCAACGGCCCGCCAAAGGCCGGCGCCGACGGCTCGCTCAGGCAGAACGACCAGCTTGTCGGCGCCATCGGTGTCTATCAGTTCGATCCCGGCGACAATTTTGTCCGTTACGGCAATTCGGGCATCGTGCCCGCGCGTGCCCCCGAACCGGTCACGGATCGTTCCGATGTCGGCGTCGCGCAAGGCTTCCTGGAAGAATCCAACGTCAATCCGGTGCTGGAGATGACCCGGCTGATCCAGGTGCAGCGCGCCTTCGAGAACACGGCGGCGCTGATCCGGCAGAGTGCTTCCTCCACCGACGACGCGATCAAGACGCTCGGCTCGAAGTAGCGAGATGGCGACCGGCTCGTCCCTGCTCCGCGCGCCAGAGAGGATTGCCGAGGCCGGTCAGACCGATCGGCTGGCGGCGCTCGAACGCGTCTGGCGGCGGTTCGACAATCCGCAGACATTGCTCAGCCGCGGCGGCCGCGTCGTCGAGATTTCTCCCACCCACTACAAGGTGCGCGGCCTCTCCGACATCGCAAGGCTCGGCGACATCGTCGAGCAGCGCGGCAAGGCCGGCACGCGCCGTGGCGAGATCGTCAGAATAGGCCGCGACGAGGTCGTCGTGGCGCCGTTCGAGCGCAATGCCGATGCCGGCATCGGCGATGCCGTGTTCCGGCGCGGCCCGCTTGCCGTCAGGCCGCATCTCTCCTGGCGCGGGCGCGCCATCGACGCGCTGACCCGCGTCATCGACGGCGGTCCGCCGCTGATGAGGCCCAATGCCGCCGATAGCACCGACACACAGACGCCCGGCGCCATGGCCCGCCAGCGCGTCGGCACGGGCTTTCTCACCGGCGTGCGGGTGATCGATATCTTCACCCCGCTCTGCTTCGGTCAGCGGCTCGGCATCTTCGCCGGCTCCGGCGTCGGCAAGTCGACGCTGCTTGCTATGCTCGCCGGCGCCGAGGCTTTCGACACCGTCGTCGTCGCGCTGATCGGCGAGCGCGGCCGCGAGGTGCGCGAATTCCTCGAGGACACGATCGGCGCCGACAGCATGGCCAAGACCGTCGCCGTCGTCGCCACCAGCGACGAAAGCGCCATGATGCGCCGGCGTGCGCCCGACACCGCCATGTGCGTGGCCGAGCATTTCCGCGACCAGGGCCATCGCGTGCTGCTGGTGCTGGATTCCATCACCCGCTTTGCCCATGCGCTGCGCGAGGTGGCGACCGGAACCGGCGAGCCGCCGGTCGCGCGCGGCTACCCGGCCTCGGTCTTCACCGATTTGCCCAAGCTGCTCGAACGCGCGGGCCCAGGCGCTGAGGGCAAAGGCTCTATCACCGCCATCATCTCGGTTCTCGTCGACGGCGACGACCACAACGATCCGGTGGCCGATTCGGTGCGTGGCATCCTCGACGGCCATGTCGTGCTCGACCGCGCGATCGCCGAGCAGGGGCGCTACCCGCCGGTCAACCCGCTGTCGTCGATCTCGCGTCTCGCAGACAAGGCCTGGAGCGCGGAGCAGCGGATGCTGGTGACCAGGCTGAAGTCGATGATCGCGCGCTTCGAGGACACGCGCGATATCCGCCTGCTCGGCGCCTATCAGGGCGGCGCCGACGCCGAGCTCGACATCGCCGTGCGCCAGGTGCCGCTGATCTACGAAGCGCTCACCCAATCGCCGAGGGATCGCGCATCGGCCGATCCGTTCGCCGACCTCGCCCGCCATCTCAAGGGGAAGCCGAATGGCGATCAAGGAGACTGAGCTGCAGCAGACCGAGCGCCTGCTGCGCGAGATGATCGCCGAGGCCAAGGCTGCCGAGGAGGCCGAAGCCAGCCGCGATTCGCTCATCAACGGCCTGTTCCCGAAGGTGGAATGGCCGACGCCGCCGCCGGCCCAGTTCCCGCGCCTGGCCGACAGGAAAGCGGATCGGCGCAGCGACTTCGTCGTCGCCGCGCTCGGCATCACGCTCGGCCTGATCTGCGCGCTCTTCCCCTGGTACATCTTCTTCAACCAGGAGCAGTTCGGCGTGCAGGCCATCAAGTTCGGCGGCAGTGGCAGCAACTCCGGACGCGAGGGCGGCGGCGTTGCGTCCGAACGCGGCGGACCGCTGACGGCCAAGGACGTTCCCAATGCCGATATCGACCTGCTTGCCACCGGAACGGTGCAGGACGAACCTGCGCCGGCGCCCGGCGACCAGCCCTTCCCGGCCGCGGCGGCGGAATTCAAGATGGTGCATGTCGCCAACGGCCGCGCCATGATCGAGGACGATACCGGCCTGTGGATCGTCCAGCGCGGCTCTGTCCTGTCCGATTCCAGCCGCGTCGCCTCGATCGAGCAGCGCGGCGGCAAATGGGTGATCGTCACCGACGCCGACAAGGTGATCCAGCTTTCCAGGTGACGGGCCGCCGGCTCGTCCCGCGCAAGGTCCGCGCAAGACTGGCGGCCTAGTCTTGTGCGTACTCGCCCGGAGATTCCCATGGAACCCGTCAACCTCTTTGACCTCGCCACCCGGCAGTCGCAATGGCTGGCCGTGCGCCAGTCGGCGATCGCTTCCAACATCGCCAATGCCAACACGCCGGGCTACACGGCAAACGATGTCGAGCCGTTCGAAAAGGTTCTCGACCGCACTGCGGTGACGCTGGCCGCTACCCAGGCCGGTCATCTCGGCGCCGCGACGACCAATGCGGGCTTCAACGTCAAGCCGGAGGAACCCACCGGCTCGATCATGCCGTCGAAGAACACGGTGGTGGTCGAGGACGAGTTGATGAAGGCCGGCGAAGTGCGCCGCTCCTTCGAGCTCAACACGGCGATCGTCAAAGCCTTCCATTCGATGATGACGATGGTGGTGAAGAGCTGACATGGATGCGCTGACCGCAGCCCTCAAAGTCGCGGCATCCGGCCTTGGCGCCCAGTCGGAGCGCCTGCGCGTGGTGTCGGAGAACCTCGCCAACGCGCAATCGACGGGCAACACGCCGGGCGCCGATCCCTATCGGCGCAAGACGATCACCTTCCAGTCCGAGCTCGACCGCGCGAGCGGCGGTTCGCTGGTCGAGGTGAGCTCGATCGCGCGCGACCCGTCGGACTTTCCGATCGAGTTCCAGCCCGGCAACGAAGCCGCCGACGAAAAGGGCTACGTGAAGATGCCCAACGTCAACGTGCTGGTCGAAATGGCGGACATGAGCGAGGCGAACCGCTCCTATGAGGCCAACCTGCAGGTCATCAAGCAGGCTCGCGATCTGATTTCCATGACCATCGACCTGATGAGGAACCAGTAATGATCGGCGGTATCGGGGCACTCCAGTTCAAACCGGCAATCGACGGCGCGGAGGCCGCTTCGCCCGGCCTGCTTCAGAGCGGTGTCGGGACACAGGCGAGCGAGAGCGTCGGCAGCAGCTTCGCCGAAGTCCTCAGCCATGCCGCGACGAAGACCGTCAACACGCTGCAGAATGCCGAGCAGATGTCGATCCAGGCGCTCAAGGGCGATGCCGACACCCGCCAGGTGGTCGATGCGGTGCTGAGCGCCCAGCAGGCCCTGCAGACGACCATCGCCATCCGCGACAAAGTCGTCTCGGCCTATCTCGAAATCAGCCGCATGAATATCTAGGACCGCGTCATGAAAGCCCTTGCCATCGCCGCGACCGGCATGAACGCCCAGCAGACCAATCTGGAAGTCATCGCCAACAACATCGCCAACATCAACACCACCGGCTACAAGCGGGCGCGCGCCGAATTCTCGGACCTGCTCTACCAGGTCGACCGCACGCAGGGTGTGCCCAACCGCTCCAACACCTCGCTGGTGCCCGAGGGCGTCTCGATCGGCCTTGGCGTCAAGACGACCGCCGTGCGCAACGTTCACACGCAGGGCGAGCTGACCAGCACCGGCAACAGCTTCGATCTAGCGTTGACCGGCAGGGGCTGGTTCCAGATCGAGGGCGCCGACGGCGGCACACTCTACTCGCGCGCCGGCGCCTTCAACACCAACGCCACCGGGCAGCTCGTCACCGTCGACGGCGCCAGCGTCATCCCGGCGATCACCGTGCCGACCGACGCGGTCGAGGTGATCGTCAACAAGACCGGCCAGGTCTTTGCCCGCATCGACGGCCAGACCAACCTCCAGCTTCTCGGCCAGCTCCAGATCGCCAACTTCGCCAATGAGGCGGGCCTGGCGCCGCTCGGCGACAACCTGTTCCAGGAGACGGCTGCCTCCGGTCCGGCCAATGTCGGCGTTCCCGGCGATCCCGGCTTCGCCACGATCGAGCAGGGTTATCTGGAGTCCTCCAACGTCGATCCGGTCAAGGAAATCACCGAGCTGATTTCGGCGCAGCGCGCCTATGAAATGAACTCCAAGGTCATCCAGGCCGCCGACGACATGGCCTCGGTGGTCTCCAAGAACATCAGGTAACGATGATGGCGACGCCGATCCGCTGGCCCGCATTCCGCCGCGCCGTGCTGGCCATCGCGCTGGTGGCCGGCGGCACGCCGGCGCTTGCGCAGGAATCGGCCAGTCAGACGCAGTCGGCCAATCAGATCGCCGCCGGTCAGGCGGTCGGCGAGGCCGTACTGATCCCCAACCGCGTCATCTACCCCGGCGAGACCATCGAGCTTGCGGCACTGAAGCAGGTGACGCTGGTCCCGGGCAGGCACAAGCCGGACGGCATGGCGACGCACTCGGATGAACTGGAGGGCAAGGTCGCCAAGCGCACGCTGCTGCCCGGCCGCTACATCCCGATAGCCGCCATTCGCGATGCCTGGCTGGTCGAACAGGGCGCATCCGTGCAGGTCTATTTCACCGCCGGCGCGCTGACCATTTCGGCAGCCTGTGTCACCCTGCAGCCAGGCGCAGCCGGCGATCTCATCAAGGTCCGCAACATCGACAGCGGCAAGATCATTTCCGGCATCGTCATGGCCGACGGCACGATCAAGGTCGGCTCATCGTGATGCGCGCTTTCGCCCTTTTGCTGAGCGCGGCCATCGGCCTTCAGCCTGCCCTGGCCGACGGGCTGACGCCTAAGGCCAAGCGCGAGCTTGCGCAGAAAAATGGCGGCGTCTACGACGATCCCGAATACGATCCGGCCACCACCACGCGCATGTTCCGCGTCTCGACTGGGCCGAGCACATTGCCGCCCGGCCAGGTCGCGGCCCGCATCAAGGACATAGCCCAGCTGCAGAGCGCGCGCGACAACCAGCTTGTCGGCTACGGCCTGGTCATCGGCCTGGCCGGAACCGGCGATAGCCTGCGCAACTCGCCGTTCACCGAGCAGTCGATCCGCGCCATGCTGGAAAATCTCGGCATCGCCACCGAAGGCGGCAGCGCGCGCGCCAAGAACGTCGCCGCCGTCATCGTCACCGCCAACATGCCGCCCTTCGTCCAGTCGGGTGCCCGCATCGACATCGACGTCTCCTCGATGGGTGACGCCACCTCGCTCGCCGGCGGCACGCTGGTGATGACGCCGCTGAAGGCCGCCGACGGCGAAATCTATGCCGTAGGACAAGGCTCGGTCATCGTGGGCGGCTTCGTCGCCAAGGGTCAGGCCGAGCAGCTGACGCAAGGCGTGCCCACGGCGGGTCGCGTGCCGAACGGCGCCATCGTCGAGCGCGCGGTGCCCGCCGAGTTCGACGACCAGGGCGTGCTCACGCTGCAATTGCGCAATCCGGATTTCTCGACCGCCATCCGCATCGCCGACGCCGTCAACGACTACACCTCGCAGCGTTTCGGCATACGCGTCGCCGCCGAGCGCGACGCCCGCACCGTGCAGATCAGGCGGCCGAAGAACGTCTCCGCCGCGCGCTTTTATGCCGAGATCGAGAACCTGGTCGTCGAGTCGGATGCCCCTGCCCGTGTCGTCATCGACGAGCGCACCGGCACCATCGTCATCGGCAACAACGTCAAGATATCGCGCGTGGCGATCAGCCACGGCACGCTCACGGTGCGCATCACCGAGGCGCCGAAGGTGGTCCAGCCGGAGCCCTTCTCCAAGGGCGAGACCGCGGTCGAACCCTTCACCGCCATCGAGGCTACACGCCCCGACGCGCGCGTTGCCGTGCTCGACGGCCCCGATCTCGAAACGCTCGTTTCCGGCCTCAACCATCTGGGCGTGAAGCCCGACGGCATCATCGCCATCCTGCAAGGCATCAAGTCGGCCGGCGCCCTGCAGGCCGACCTGGTTCTCCAATAGGCGTGCCGATGACCGAGCTTTTCTCCTCAAGACCGCGCTGTCGCCCAAGACTTCATCTGGGAATGAGCCGGCTCGCCGCTGCCGCAATCCTTGCGCTGGCGGGCGGTACCGTGCGCGCGGAAGAAGTGCGCCAGGTGCTGCCCGGCGGACAGGCGCCGGCTCAACCGGCCCAGCTCACGCGCGAGAAGGCGCCGGACGAAAGCGAGATCCAGCGCTTCTGCTCCAACATCGCCGACGCCGCGCGCGACCGCCGCTATGCCTTACAGGCCGAGGAGCTGAAGCAGCTGCAGGCCGGTATCGACGAGCGCATGAAGGCGCTGGAGGCGAAGCGCGCCGAATACGAGGAATGGCTGAAGCGCCGCGAGGTTTTCCTGGCACGCGCCGAGGACAGCGTCGTCAAGATCTATGCCGGCATGAAACCCGACGCCGCGGCGGAGCGCCTCGCGATGGTCAATGCCGAGCTCGCGGCGGCCATCCTGATGAAGCTCGATTCGCGCAAGGCCGGCGTCATCCTCAACGAAATGGACCAGAAGGCGGCGGCGACGCTCACCGGCATCATGGCCAGCGCGGCGCGAAGGGTTGATCCGTCATGAAGTTGAAATTGCTCGTCCTAGTCGCGGCGGCGGCACTGTCCGGCTGCGGCACCGATCTCAAGGAGGTCGGCCGGGAGCCTGCGCTGTCGCCGGTCGGCTCCGGCATCGGCAATGGCGGAGGCGCGCCCTACAGCTATCCGGAGCCGCCGGCCGCGCCGGTGAAGAAATTCTCGCTGTGGGACGACCGCCAGAGCAGGCTCTTCACCGACCCGCGGGCGCTGCGCGAAGGCGATATCCTGACCGTCAACATCAAGCTCAACGACAAGGCCAATTTCAAGAACCAGAACGACCGCAGCCGCACCGCGGCGCGCAAGCTCGGCTACGACGTCACGCTCGGCTGGGACGGCAAGAGCACCAGCGGCAAGGGCGATGCCGGCTTGAGCTCGAGCACCGAGACCAACGCCGACGGCGAGATCAAGCGCTCGGAGAACCTCGAGCTCAACGTCGCCGCCGTCGTCACCGAGGTGCTGCCCAACGGCAATCTGATGATCCGGGGCTCGCAGGAAGTGCGCGTCAACTACGAGCTTCGGGTGCTCACCATCGCCGGCATGGTGCGTCCTTCCGACATCGGCGCGGAGAACACGATCCCCTACGAACGCATCGCCGAGGCACGCATCTCCTATGGCGGGCGCGGCCGTGTGATGGAGGTGCAGCAGCCGGCCTACGGTCAGCAGATCCTCGACCAGGTTCTTCCTTTCTAGGCCGGGGAGATCGCTGCCGTGGCAAATGTCGAGCAGGCACCATCCAAGAAAGGCCCCTCCCTGGTGATCCAGCTCGCCATGCTGCTGGTCATGACGGGCGCGGCCATAGGCATGGGCTGGGTTTCGGGCGGCTATCTCAAGCAGGGAGAGGCGCCGGCGCCTGTACCTGCCGCCCCGGAGAATGCGGGCACCGCGGAAAAACCCGCCGAAGGCGGCAAACCGGCTGCCGGGCCTGCGGTGGTCCAGTTGGCCCCGATCACGACCAATATCGCGTCGCCGAGTGAGGTCTGGATAAGGCTCGAAGCGTCGGTGCTCTACGATGCGCCGCAGCCGCAGGAGATGACTGAGCAGATTCACCAGGACCTGCTCGCATTCGTGCGCACACTGAAGATGCATCAAATCGAAGGCGCCAGCGGCTACCAGCATCTCAAGGCCGATCTCGACGAGCGGGCGGCGCTGCGCAGCGGCGGCCATGTCAAACAGGTACTCATCAGGACGATGCTGCTCGAATGAGAAAGCTCCTCACCGCCACGGCGCTCATCGTCGTCACCACCTCTGTCGCCGCGGCCCAGCAGCTCGATCTCGGCGGCATCGGCAAGGCGGACGGCACGACGGTCGGCTACCTCATCCAGATGTTCGGCCTGCTCACCGTGCTTTCGGTGGCGCCTGGCCTGCTGATCATGGTGACGAGCTTCACCCGCTTCGTCATCGCCTTCTCGATCCTGCGCGCCGGCATCGGCCTGCAGTCGACGCCCGCCAACCTGATCCTGATCTCGCTGTCGCTGTTCATGACCTTCTATGTCATGGCGCCGACCTTCGACCAGGCCTGGAACACCGGCGTCAAGCCGCTGATGGACAATCAGATCACCCAGGCCGAAGCCTTCGAGAAGATCTCGGATCCGTTCCGCGGCTTCATGCTGCACAATGTGCGCGACAAGGATTTCGACCTCTTTGCCGATCTCGCCCGCGAGCGCGGCCAAACCGTCTCGCGCGATACCGTCGACCTGCGCATCCTGGTTCCGGCCTTCATGATCTCGGAGATCCGGCGCGGCTTCGAGATCGGCTTCCTGATCGTGCTGCCGTTCCTCGTCATCGACCTCATCGTCGCCACCGTCACCATGGCGATGGGCATGATGATGCTGCCGCCGACGGTGGTCTCCCTGCCGTTCAAGATCCTGTTTTTCGTGCTGATCGACGGCTGGAATCTTCTGGTCGGCAGCCTGGTGCGGTCCTTTACCTGACCATACTGCCCGAACGGCCAGCGAGAGAGATCGTCCAAGTCCTGAGGACTTTGGCTGATGAACAACGACGCGAATTTCCAATTATTATTTTCGATTAACCGTCCAGTTTAGTCCTTTGGTAGGGACTTCCCGCCATAGTCGCTCGCAGATGGCGGGTGACCTAACCGAACGGTCATTGGCATGATGCCGCACCGTCATACCGGACATGCCGGTATGTCAAAAAAATCCGTGTAAAATCAAGGTACGAGTATCATGGCCAGTATCATGACCAATGCCTCGGCGCTGACCGCGCTGCAGAGCTTGAACGCCACCCAGAAGAACCTCGACACCACCCAGGCCCGCATCTCGACGGGTTATCGCGTCTCGCAGGCTTCCGACAACGCCGCCTACTGGTCGATCGCCACCACGATGCGCTCCGACAACCAGGCCATGTCCACCGTTTCGGACGCTCTCGGCCTCGGCGCCTCGAAGGTCGACACCGCCTATACCGGCATGAGCAGCGCTATCGACACCATCAACCAGATCCAGCAGAAGCTGACCGCATCCTACGGCCAGACGGATGCCTCCAAGGAGAAGACCCAGACCGAAATCAAGGCGCTTCAGGACCAGTTGAAGGCCTACGCCGACGGCGCCACCTTCTCCGGCACCAACATGCTGTCGGTGAACAGCGGCACGGCCACCGCCGCGGCCGACGTCAAGATCGTTTCGGCCTTCAACCGCGACGCCACCGGCGCGGTTTCGATCTCGACGATCGACGTCAACGTGGAAAGCATCAAGCTGTATGAAGCCGGCACCACGGCGGGTACGGTCAAGGGCATCCTCGACGCCGACCGCGTCGGCGCGACCGGCGCCATCGTCGCCACGGCGCAGAACCCGACCCTGGGCGCGGCTGCGGCGGCCGGCGACACCTACTCGGTCGCCAGCCTGAAGATCTTCGACTCGGCAACGGGCAAGGGTGCCAGCGACAGCCAGATTTCGGAGATGATGAACGTCGTCGACACCGCACTCAAGGCCATGACGACCGCCGCCACCAAGCTCGGCGCCGCCAAGAGCTCCATCGACCTGCAGAAGACCTTCACGCAGAGCCTGATGGACTCCATCGACCGCGGCGTCGGTCAGCTCGTCGATGCCGACATGAACAAGGAATCGACCCGCCTCCAGGCCCTGCAGGTTCAGCAGCAGCTCGGCGTCCAGGCGCTGTCGATCGCCAACAGCTCCTCGCAGTCGATCCTGTCGCTCTTCCGCGGCTGATCGCTCCCGACCGTCCAGGCAACACGATCGGGCCGCGCCAAAAGCGCGGCCCGATTTGCGTTTGCCAATGCGTTTCGCCCAAGAGCGCGCAGCGGTTTTGGGCCAACGACATGCATCAAACGGAACTTCAAGCGCGTCGCCAGAATCCGTTTGGACACGGCGCGCACAAGGCTCGCGCAACCCTCGCTCCTTAACCTCTCGAAGCCGATTTTTAACAGGCCATTAACCATATCGCGGTAGCTATGGTTAACCATTGGACTACGACAGGTTGTCGAATCGGCCCGACCGGCACGATCGCAACCGATGGGCGGGCCGATCCGGCCTGTATGGCATGCCGGCTTTGGAGAAGGAGCGAGTTTCTTGGCGAGCATCATGACGAACGCTGCGGCGTTGACTGCACTTCAAAGCCTCAACGCCACCAACAAATCGCTCGAGCAGACGCAGGCCCGGATCTCGACCGGCTACAGGGTCTCCGAGGCCTCCGACAACGCCGCCTACTGGTCGATCGCCACCACGATGCGCTCCGACAACTCGGCGCTGTCGACGGTGCAGGATGCGCTCGGCCTCGGCGCCTCGAAGGTCGACACCGCCTACACCGGCATGAACAACGTTCTGGACACGATCGGCAAGATCAAGACCAAGCTGCTCGGCAGCGTCGGCCAGTCGGATGCCAACAAGGCCAAGACGCAGACCGAAATCACAGCGCTGCAGGCGCAGATGAAGTCCTTTGCCGATGCCGCCACCTTCTCCGGCTCGAATTTCCTCTCGGTGACGTCCAAGCAGGTCGCGGCCGCCAATGACGGCGTCCAGCCCGACGCCAAGATCGTCTCCTCGTTCAACCGGTCCTCGTCGGGCGCCATCTCGCTCGGAACCATCGACATCGATGTCGAGAGCACCAAGCTGTTCGATTCCGGCCTCGCCACCGACGTCAAGAATTACGGCATCCTCGACCGCCAGACCTCGATCTACTCCACGGCCGCGGACCAGTCCGCGTACGATGCCGCCTATGCGGCCGCGATCGCCGGCGGCGCCACCGACATCGCCGCCAACACCGCAGGCCAGGGCGCCGTGAGCGGCACGCCCGTCAAGATCGACAACGTCTCCGCCTTCAATCTAGACATCACGGCGACGGGCGTGACCGATGACATCATCACGCAGATGGTCACCAAGATCGACAACGTCATGAGTCAGCTTACTGACGCCGCCACCGTGCTCGGCGCCGCCAAGAGCTCGATCGACCTGCAGAAGACCTTCACGCAGAGCCTGATGGACTCTATCGATCGCGGCGTCGGCCAGCTCGTCGACGCCGACATGAACAAGGAATCGACCCGCCTCCAGGCCCTGCAGGTGCAGCAGCAGCTCGGCATCCAGTCCCTGTCGATCGCCAACAGCTCCTCGCAGTCGATCCTGCAGCTGTTCAAGAACGGCTAGTAGCCTTATCTTACGGATACAACGAAAGGCCGCGCCCTGGGCGCGGCCTTTTGTTTGCGCCGCGGCTCGTTGCTGCAGTGGTCGCCGGCCTCGCGCGGCACGCGCTTTCGTGCCTGTCGCCGTCCCAAGCCCGCCGGGTATTTTCGGGCGGCACGCCCTATCATCCTCGCACAAGCTTCGCGGTCTAGTCTTCCGGCGGACAGTCATGCTGGGAGCGGTTGAATCGTGCCGGAACAGATCCAGAGCCTCATCGCGAATCTGCGGGGATTCGGCGTCAGGCGTCTCGCTCTCATGGGCGGCATCGCCGCGCTGGTCATGGCCGTCATCGGCCTCGCCTCGGTCTACCTCAACCGTCCGGCCTACGAGACGCTCTATGTTGGGCTCGACCGCAACGACGTGAACCAGATCGGCCTGGTGCTGGGCGAGGCCGGCATCGGCTTCGATGTCGGCGCCGACGGAACGTCCGTGCTGGTGCCGGCCGGCACCACCGCGCAGGCGCGCATGCTGCTCGCCGAAAAGGGCCTGCCGACCAGCGCCAACGCCGGCTACGAGCTGTTCGACAATGTCGGCTCGCTCGGCCTGACGTCCTTCATGCAGCAGATCACCCGCGTGCGCGCGCTGGAAGGCGAGATCGCGCGCACCATCCAGTCGATCGCCGGCGTCAAGGCGGCGCGCGTCCACATCGTCATGTCCGAGCGCGCCAATTTCCGCCGCGACGAGCAGCAGCCCTCGGCTTCGGTGGTCATCCGCTACGCCGGCGCCGATGCCGAGAAGAGCGCGCAGTCGATCCGTCACCTGGTCGCAGCCGCCGTTCCCGGCCTGTCGGCCGACAAGGTCACGGTGCTCGATTCCAACGGCAACCTGCTCGCCGCCGGCGACGACACCTCCAACACCAGCGCCGCCCGCACGCTCGGCGTCGAGCAGACGGTCGAGGCGCAGATCGGCGACAACATCCGCCGGGCGCTGACCCCCTATCTCGGTCCCGACAATTTCCGCGCCAGCGTCAAGGCCGATGTCAACACCGACACCCGCCAGACCGAAGAGACGATCTTCGATCCCGAATCCCGCGTCGAGCGTTCGGTGCAGTCGGTGCGCACCAACGAGGCCAGCAACCAGAAACAGGCTTCGACCCCGACCAGTGTCGAGCAGAACCTGCCCGAGACGCAGACGACCACCACCGAGGGGCCGCAGTCCTCCTCGCAGAACGACCGCAAGGAAGAGATCACCAATTACGAGATCAACTCCAAGAAGATCGCCACCGTCTCCAACGGCTATTCCGTCACCAAGATGTCGATCGCGGTCGTCGTCAACCAGGATCGGCTCAAGACCATTCTCGGCAAGGACGCCACGCCCGAGCAGATCGCCAAGCGCGTTGCAGACATCCAGAAGATGGTGGCCTCCGCCACCGGCTTCGACGAGAAGCGCGGCGACATCATCGACGTCTCGGCGGTCGAGTTCATCGACGGTCTGGACGGCGAGCCGATCGACCAGCCTGGCATGCTCGCCTCTATCGGCACGTACGCCGGCACGCTGATCAACGCCGGCGCCTTCATCGTCGTGGTGTTCCTGGTCGCCTTCTTTGGGCTGCGGCCGATGGCGGCCGCGCTGACGGCATCGGCCAAGCCCGCGGCAATCGCCGGTCCCAGCTTCGACGATGTCCAGCGCTCGTTGCCGACGCCCGACGCGCCGGTCGCCGCGATCGCTTCCGAGGCGCCGGTCGGCGCCCTGCCGGGCACCCGTCCCGGCGCCACCCCGCTCGATGATCTGCGCCAGAAGATCAGGCCGGCGCCGCAGGAACGGCTGGCACGCATGGTCGACCTCAACGAGGAACGCACCGCCCAGATCCTGCGCAAATGGGCCGCCGCGCCGGAAGCCGCGGGTTAAGCCATGGCTTCTGGAGCCCTTTTCGACCTCCTGCCCGATTTCGGTTCGCGCGCCCCAGCACGCGCCGGCCAGGCACCTGTCCCGCCTGATATCGAGCGCAAGCCGGAAGCATCCCCGCCGCAGGCCGACATCGGCGCGCTGATCGCCGAGGCGGTGGCCGATGCCGAAGCTGCGCTCGCGGCCCGGCTCACCGCTGCCCATGAGGCGGCGCTCGAGGCTGAGCGCCAGGCCAATGACGATGCGGCGACAGCGTTCCTGGAAAGCTTCGGCAACGACCTCGGCGCGGCGGTCGCGACGCGCATCGACGCCATGGAGGCGCGCGTCGCCGAGCTCACCGCCGCCACCATCGCCCGCATCCTGGGCGGCATCGTCAGCGACGACCTGCAAAAGCGTTCGCTCGACGCCCTTACCCGCACCATCAGCGCCGCCGTCGCCGACGGCGAGGCCGTGCGCATCGGCGTGCGTGGGCCGCTGTCGCTGTTCGAGCCCCTGAAGGCGGCGCTTGGCGGGCGCGCGGCCAATCTCGATTTCACCGAAGCCCCGGGCCTCGACCTGACCGTGACCATCGACGAAACCGTGTTCGAGACGCGCATCGCCGAATGGTCGGCTTCCCTGTCGGAGGTCCTGACATGAGCGCCATCGACCACGGCGAGGCCAGGCACGAGATCATCATCGTCAAGCGCAATCACGACGGTCATGACGAGGGCCATCATGGCGGCGTCTGGAAGATCGCCTTCGCCGATTTCATGACGGCGATGATGTGCTTCTTCCTCGTCATGTGGCTGATCAACGCCGCCAACGAGCAGACCAAGGCCGCGGTCGCCAGCTACTTCAATCCGGTAGAGCTGATCGACCGCAACTCCAGCCGCAAGGGCCTGGAAGATCTCGGCGACGGCCCGAGCAAGGTTGGCCTCACCGCCGACAACCCGCAGGATGGCGCCAGCAAGGCCGGCGAGAACGGCAAGGGCGGCGCCGGCTCGTCCGACCGCCGGCAGACCAAGGAAGCCTCGCAGAAATCCGACCTTTCCGACGAGCATCTGTTTGCCGATCCCTACGCCGTGCTGTCCGAGATCGCCACCGATACCGGCGTGATGCAGAATGTCAGCGCCAAGGGCGAAGGCGGCGCCCAGAACGCCGGTCCGGCGACCGGTGCTTCCGGCGGCGAATCCTATCGCGATCCCTTCGCGCCCGACTTCTGGTCGCAGCAGGTGGCGACACCCGGCGCCGAAGCCAGTGCCGAGCGCAGGAAGATCGAAGGCGATCCCGCCAAGCCCGGCGAAAAGGTTGCCGAAACCGAAGTGCCGAAGGTCAAGGCCGTTCCGCCTGCGCCGCCGCGGTTGGATGCGCCGCTCGAGCCGTTGGCGACGCCGGAAAAACCCGGCGCCAAGGTGGCAACCGGATCGGGCGACATGAAAGTCGGGAAAGCCGAAGGCAAGGAGAACAAGGCCGAGAACGCCCAGACTGAAAAGGCGGAAGCTGAAAGGTCGGCAGCCGCAAAAGCCGAGACGGCTGCCGCGAAGCTGGGGACCGCGAAGGCCGAAGCGGCAGAGGCGGAGACGAAGGCCGAGGCGACGCAGGAAGGCGAGAAGGCCCCGAGCAGCGCCGCCCTCAAGGCCGCGGCCGAAATCAAGCAGGAGCTGGCCAAGGCCTTCGCGCCGGGTGAAAAGCTGGCGCAGGGCGTCTCCGTCGAGGCCACCGACAAGGGCGTCGTCATCTCGATCACCGATCAGCTCGATTTCGGCATGTTCGAGATCGGCTCGGCCGTACCGCGCCGCGAGCTGGTGCTGGCGATGGAGAAGATCGGCCGCATCGTCAACGAGAAGAAGGGCACCATCACCATCGGCGGCCATACCGACGCGCGGCCGTTCCGCAGCGACACCTACGACAACTGGCGGCTGTCCACCGCCCGCGCCCACTCCGCCTATTACATGCTGGTGCGCGGTGGCGTCGACGAAAGCCGCATCACCGAGGTCGCCGGCTTCGCCGACCGCCAGCCCAAGATCCCGTCCGATCCGCTGGCCGCCGCGAACCGTCGCATCGAAATCCTGATGGCGACCGGCGGATGAGAGGCAGGACCGTCATCGGCCGAGCCGTCGGGCTGCTGCTCGCCGCAGGATTACCGGCGGCGGCCTTCGCCCAGGATGACGGCTTGCAGCCTTACCAGCTGGTGCGTTCGCTGCAGCTGATCCAGGACCGCATCGCCGGCGGCGACCATGCGGCGATGCCAATGCAGGCCAAGCTCCTCGAAATGACCGACGCCAGGCTTCGCGCCGCCGATGCCGAGGATTTCAAGGATCCGAAGAATTTCCGCGCTCTGCTCGTCTACGGCATGAGCGGCGGCAACCCCGTCACCGTCGCGGCGGCGGCTTCGCGCGCGACGACCGACCCGCAGAGCCTTGCCATCGCCAAGGGGATCGTCGCCTACCTGAACGGACGGCCGGCCGCCGCGATCGAAATCCTGAAGCCCATCGATCCGATGAGCGTACCCCCCGACCTCGGCGCCTTCCTGGCGCTGGTCAAAGGGTCGCTGCTTGCGACCGATGAACCCGCCGCGGCGCTGACCTTGCTGGACCAGGCCCGCCTGCTCAGCCCCGGCACCCTGGTCGAGGAAGCGGCACTTCGCCGCTCGGTCGGCCTCGCCGTGGCGCAGGGCGACGCAGCGCGCTTCGCGCTCGCCTCGACGCAGTATGTCGCGGGCTATCTCTATTCCCCATATGCCAGCCAGTTCGCCGATTCCTTCGTCTCCGGCGTCATTCAACTGCATATGTCGATCAGCCAGGACAAGCTCGCCGACATCACCTCGATGATGGACCCCGAGCGCGAGAAGGTGATCTATCTGCGCATCGCCCGCCGCGCCGCGATCGACGGGCTGAGCGACCTCTCCGCCTTTGCCTCGGCCCGGGCTGAGCAAGGCCGCAGCGGCAAAGGCAATCAGGACGACCCGCGCGCCGTGCTCTATTCGAGCCTCTCCACGGTGACGTCGGCCACGATCGACGACGTGCGGACCAGGCTCGGCAAGATCGATCGCGGTAAGCTCTCGGAGAGCGACCGCGCCTTGCTCGATGCCGCGCAAGCCGTCGCCGGCGAGGTAGTCGCTCCCGTGCCTGCTGCCGGCAAGGACGAGGCCGAAGCTGCGGATTCGGTGAAGAGCGAGGCAGCGAAATCCGCCGCCGAAGCCCAGCCTGTGAGCCAGGCCGACGCCGAAGCCTTGCCGCCGGTTGAGGGTGTCGCGTCGGAGCAGCCGGCTGTCGCGGCCGCTGCCAAGCCGGCGGGCTCGCCGGCCGCTGCTCCCGCGCCGCCGGCCCCGCCAGCGACGGCTCAGGCCACAGCCCAGGCGGCGGCTTCTGCTCCAGCGCAGCCCGAAACGCCGCCTGTGCTGCCCGCGTCCGCGCCGGCGGCCGCGGCAGGCCTTGATCCGCACGATCCTACCGACGCCGCGATGCTCAACGCGCGCCGCCAACTCGACCAGATTGACCAATTGCTCGGAGCCGCTCCCAAATGACCAGCGCCCAGATGACCAATGTCAGTCAGGCCTTGCCGGGATTCGGCGCCGCCCACACCAAGCCACATCGGCAGGCTGTCGACGGCAAGGAAAACGGCTCGAATTTCGACGAGATGGTGCATGGCGCCGAAAAATCGGCCCGCCAAGGCAAGCAGTCGGCCGAGCCCCTGTCTTCCGATGCGCGTCCAACGCGGCGCGCCTTCGCCGGTTCGCCCAAGGCGCAGCCTGACCAGGATGGACAGAACAAGACCGCCGCGCAAAAGCCGGCAGCCGGGAAAGCCGCCAAGAACAATGCCGACACCGGTCATGCGAAGGTGGCGGACGATGTCGACGCGGCGGCACAACCGCCCGACGCCGTTCCGCTCCAGGACGGCTTGCCCTTGCTGATGGCGCTGGGCGACATCCGCCATTTCGCAACGTCGACAAATGCCGATCGCGGCGGATCCGGCGCCGAGGCAGAGGCAGGGGCCCAGCCCTCCATCGGCCAGTCGGCCTCTTCGCAAATGGCGATCCGTCAGGGCAGACGCGCATTGGCCGACGCTTCCGAAACCTCCGAACCGTTGCCGCAATCCGGTCGGGCAACGATGGCGGACAAACCCGGACCGGACTTCGGACAGAAGCCGGTCGGCGCCGGCCCGGCCGCGTTGGCTCCCAGGGACGGTACCCTGCCCGGAACACCCGGAACCGAAACCGACGCCGCGACGCCGCAAGGCTGGCGACCTGCGGCCGCCCAGAGGACAGCGCAGACGGCGCAGTCCATGGCATCGATCAATCAGGCCAAACCGTCCTCCGCCGCCGGGCGCATGGATGTCGTCAGCCAGCAGAGTTTCCCGGCGCCGCCGCAAAATCCCGTCGGCCAGACGGCATCGACGCTGGTTGAGGCGATCGCTTCGGACAATGGCGTCCAGCAAGCCTTTTCGAGCGCCTCCACTGCCTCGCAAGCGGCCACTTCTGTTGCCGTTCCGACACATGTCCTCAAGATCGAGCTCCACCCTTCGGAGCTCGGCATGGTGACTGCGAGCCTGCGGCTTTCCGGGGAGCAACTTTCGATTGAGATGAAACCGGAAACCCATGAGGCGTACCGCCGTCTGACCGCCGACAGCGACGCCATCGTCAAGTCGCTCCGCGGTCTTGGTTTCGACGTCGACCATGTCACCATCCTGCAACCCTCGATAGCAGTTCATTCGCCCAGCCGCGCCGATGCAAACGCCCCCCTGCCGATGTCGACAGGCCGCGACCAGCCTTCGTTCCAACCGGGGAATTCGGGCGGCAACAGCGCCGGCGGAGACCGGCAACCGGGAAGGAACGACGGCAATGGCGCACAGGAATTCAGCCGCGCTGCTTCGCCTCTTCGCGAAGGCGCTGGCGACGATATCTATATCTAGCCTGGCTGCCGCCGGCGCCGCTGGCGCCGTCTCCAATCCTTGCGAGCCGGAGATCCTGCTAGCCGCCGACCGTTACGGCGTGCCGGCGGGAATCCTCTATGCGGTCGGCCTGACCGAAACGGGGAAGAAGGGCACCCTCCAACCCAACGCATTGAATATAGAAGGAAAAGCTGTTTTCCCGCGAAGCCGTGGCGAGGCGCTGGCGACATTCGAGAATGCCCACCGCGAGGGCAAGACGCTGATCGACCTCGGTTGCATGCAGATCAACCATCGCTATCACGGCGATCATTTCCGCAGCGTCGAGGACATGCTCGACCCGCACCAGAATGTCGACTACGCGGCGCGCTTCCTGGCAAGCCTGCATGCCCGCCATATGACCTGGTCGATGGCCGTCGCCCGCTATCATGCCGGCCCCGACAACGACCCGGCGCAAAAGATCTATGTCTGCCGCGTCATTGCCAACATGGTCGCCACCGGCTTCGGCAAATGGACGCCTAACGCCAGCGCCTTCTGCAATCATAAGTAGCAATGCCGTCCGCCTCTCTCCGGCGCGTTCCCATGCCCGATATCGGCTGCGCGTTGCCTCCGCCGATGCGCCTTTGCAACCGCCTTTATTACGGCTCGCAAAAAAACTCCCAAGAAAATAGCTACAAGAAATGACGGTTTTTCAGGATTCGCCGAGCCGGGTACCGCTTTCCGCACGGGGCAGATGAGCTGATTCGGAGGGGTGGTCCGATGATCGTGATCGTAGATGAGCGCGAGCTCGTAACTGAGGGCTATAGCTCACTTTTCGATCGCGAGGGCGTTGCGACAGCGGGCTTCGCGCCGGGCGAGTTCGGTGAGTGGGTGAGTTCCGCCGCCGACACCGATCTCAGATCCGTCAGGGCCTTCCTCATCGGCGATTGCCGCGAAGGCGCCATCTCGCCGCGTCAGATCCGCGACCGCACCGGCGCGCCGGTGATCGCGCTCAGCGAGCAGCATTCGCTGGAACACACGCTGCGGCTTTTCGAGAGCGGCGTCGACGACGTCGTCCGCAAGCCCGTGCACATCCGCGAGATTCTTGCCCGCATCACCGCCATTCGCCGCCGCGCCCATGAAGAGGCCGCCTATACCGAAGTCGGCTCGATGCGCATCTTCATGGATGGCCGCGATCCCGAGATCGACGGCGAGCCGCTGCCGCTGCCGCGTCGCGAGCGGCGCATCCTGGAATATCTGGCCAGCAACCGCGGCCGGCGCGTGACCAAGACGCAGGTGTTCAACGCCATCTACGGCATCTTCGACGAGGAGGTCGAGGAGAACGTGGTGGAGAGCCACATCTCGAAGCTGCGCAAGAAACTGCGCGAGAAGCTTGGCCATGACCCGATCGATTCCAAGAGGTTCCTCGGCTACCGGCTGGTGTTCTGATGGCTGCCGCCGCGACGTCCCGCGCCAGCCTCGCGCAAGACACGGGGCTTAGTTTTGTGGCCTCTCAGAAAGGCATCGAGGAGACGTATCTATGAGCCTCTATGGAATGATGCGGACCGGCGTCTCCGGTATGAACGCGCAGGCCAACCGCTTGTCCACGGTGGCCGACAACATCGCCAACTCCGACACCACCGGCTACAAGCGTTCCTCCGCCGAGTTCTCGACGCTCATCATGCCGAGCACGGGCGGCGCCTACAATTCGGGCGGCGTCACGACGACGATCCGCTCCGCCGTCAGCTCGCAGGGCGTCTTGCAATACACCACCTCGGTATCGGACCTCGCCGTCAACGGCGACGGCTTCTTCGTCGTGCAGGACCCGAGCGGCACGCCCTACCTCACCCGCGCCGGCGCCTTCGTTCCGGACGCCCAGGGTCGGCTGGTCAATGCCGCCGGCTACCAGCTGATGGCTTACAGCTACGCCAACGGCGATCCAGCCGCGACCGCGAACGGCTTCGAGGGCCTGGTGCCGGTGCAGATCTCCGATCAGGAGATGACGGCGACGCCGAGCACGGAAGGCAATTTCACCGGCAACCTGCCAGCGGGCGCGACGCCGGTCGCAGCGGGCAGCCTGCCCTCCACCAACAGCGCGACCGCCGAATACACCTCGAAGTCTTCGCTGGTCGCCTATGACAATCTCGGCAACAAGGTGCTGCTCGACGTCTATTTCACCAACACCGGTTCGGGCACCTGGGAGGTCTCGGTGTTCGACCAGTCGAAGGCGACCCCCGGCACCTCCTTCCCCTATACGGGCGGCGCCCTGGGTACGGCCAATCTCACTTTCGACACAACCACGGGCAAGCTCACCGGCGCGACCACGGGCATCTCCTTTACCGTGCCGAACGGCTCGACCCTCAACCTCGATCTCTCCAAGCTGACCCAGCTCGGCACCGGTTTCACGGTCTCCGACGCCAAGGTCAACGGCAATCCGCCGAGCACGATCGAGAAGATCCAGATCAGCCAGGACGGCGTCATCTACGCGCAGTACCAGGACGGCACCACCAAGCCGCTCTACAAGATCCCGCTGGCCGACGTTCAGAGCCCCGACAACCTCACCGCGATGCCGGGCAACGTCTATGTGCAGAGCGCCGACTCCGGCGCCGTTCGCATCGGCTTTGCCAATGAAGGAAAGCTCGGTTCGGTCGTTTCCGGCGCGCTCGAAAATTCCAACGTCGACATCGCCGAGGAACTGACCAACATGATCGCGGCGCAGCGCAGCTACACCGCCAATTCGAAAGTCTTCCAGACCGGTTCCGACCTCATGGACGTCCTCGTCAACCTGAAGAGATAACCCATCGGGCGCCAGCCCGTGAAAGACCCGCATGTCCCTTTCCACCGCACTAAGCATCGCCCAGTCGGCGCTCCTGGCCACATCCAAGCAAACCAGCGTCGTGTCGCGCAACGTGGCCGACGCATCCAACCCGGATTATGCCCGTCGCGTCGCCGTCGTCACCAGCACGGCGCCCGGCGCGCGATCGGTGGAGATACAGCGCGCCGCGAACGACCTTCTGTTCCGGCAGAACCTTTCCGCGCTGTCGGCATGGAGCGGCCAGAGCGCGCTCTACAGCGGCATGGATCAGCTCGACCTCGCGGTCAACGGCGTCGACAACGCGTCGTCGCCGTCGACCGCGATCGCCAACCTGCAGCAGCAGTTGCAGCTCTACGCCACGACGCCGTCGAACCAGACCCTCGCCACCAGCGTCATCGACGCGGCCAAGCAGGTGGTGAATTCGCTCAATGGCGGCACCACGGCGATCCAGGACTTCCGCACCCAGACCGATGGCCAGATTGCCACCGCGGTCGACGACCTCAACTCGCTGCTCAGCCAGTTCCAGGACGCCAACAAGGCCGTCATCTCGGGCACGCGCTCGGGCACGGATGTGTCCGACGCGCTCGACCAGCGCGACGCGCTTCTGAAGAAGATCGCCGAATATGTCCCCGTCTCCACTTTCACGCGCGGCGACAACGACATGGTCATCACCACCAAGGACGGCACGACGCTGTTCGAGACGGTGCCGCGGTCGGTGACCTTCACGCCTTCGGCCGGCTACACCGCCGGCACGCCCGGCAACACGATCTACATCGACAATGTGCCGCTTTCGGCAGGCACCGGCGACAGCGCCACCGCCGACGGCAAGCTTGCCGGCATGCTGAAGCTGCGCGACGACGTCGCCGCGACCATGCAGAGCCAGCTCGACGAGATCGCGCGTGGCCTGATCACGGCCTTTGCCGAGACGGCGCCCTCTCAGCCCAACGCGACGGGCCTGTTCACCTGGTCCGGCGCCCCGGCTATTCCCGCCGCCGGCACCCTGGTCAACGGCCTGGCCGGCTCGATCAGCGTCAATGCCGCGTTTGATCCGAGCGCCGGCGGCAACCCGTCGCTGCTGCGCGACGGCGGCGCCAACGGCGCAGCCTATATTTCGAACACCGCCGGCGGCGCTTCCTACTCGGACCTTTTGATTGCCTACGGCGACCGGCTCGATCAGCCGATGGCCTTCGACACGTCGGCCGGCATCACCGTCAGCTCCGGCGTCACGGACTATGCCGCCAACGCCATCGGCTGGTTCGAAGGTGTGCGCCAACAGGCGTCGACCAATGCCGACGCCAAGGAGGCGCTGGCCACGCGTACCGCCGAAGCGCTGTCGAACGATACCGGCGTCAATGTCGATCAGGAAATGTCGCTGCTTCTCGACCTCGAACATACCTATCAGGCGTCCGCGCGCATGATGAAGACCGTCAGCGACATGCTGGACTCCCTTTTGAGCGCGGTGGGATAATCCATGAAAGCCACGGCCGTTTCCTCAGCCGCGATCTCCAACGCCCTGCGCTATCAGCAGATGCGCATGCAGGCCGACCTCGTCAAAGCGACGAAGGAATCCCAGACGGGCCAGGTCTCGGATGTCGGTCTGGCGCTTGGCGGCCGCACGACCCAGGCCGTCACCTTCCAGCGCGACCTCGACCGGCTGAACGGTATCGTCGATTCCAACGCGCTGGTCGGCGCCCGGCTGACATCGACCCAGGATTCGCTCGGCCAGCTCTCCGATGTCGCGCAGAACTTCCTGTCCGCGCTGACTACGGGCGTGTCGGGCGACTCCTCGACCAGCGTCCTGCGGACTGCGGGCACCTCCGCGCTGCAGCAGATGACGGGCATTCTCAACACCAGCGTCAACGGCGAATATCTGTTTGCCGGCACCAACACCGACGTCAAGCCGATCGACGATTTCAGCGCCGCCGGCTCGCCCGCCAAGGCAGCGTTCGATGCCGCCTTCACCAGCTATTTCGGCTTTGCCCAGACAGCCCCGGCGGCAGCCAACATCACCGCCGCGCAGATGGACGACTTCATCACCACGCAAGTCGAGCCGCAATTCCTGGGTTCCGGCTGGCAGGCCAACTGGTCGAGCGCCACCGACGACCAGATCACCAGCCGCATTTCGCTGAACGAGACCACGCAGACCTCGGTCAGCGCCAACGAACAGGGCATCCGCAAGCTCGCCATGGCGGCCGCCATGGTCAGCAGCCTGATGACCGGCGGCATCAGCGAAGCTGCCCAGAACGCGGTCGTCAGCCGTGCGCAGGGGCTGGTCGGCGAAGCCATCGGCGGCCTCGTCCAGGTCCGCTCCGAGGTCGGCCTTGCCCAGAAGCGCGTGTCCGATGCCAGCGATCGCATGAAGACCCAGGTCGATCTCTTCGAGAAGCACATCGTCGACCTCGAGGGTGTCGACCCTGCGGAGGCCGCCACCCGAGTGGCCGATCTGACCCAGCATATCGAAACGTCCTTCGCCTTGACCGCGCGCCTGCAGCAGCTCAGCCTGCTGAACTATCTCACCTGAACACATAAACCGGAACGGCAGAGCTTCGACGATGTATCAATTCTCCTACGCCGACATCCAGACCGACTCCGTCGCCGACGCCAAGGATCGGGAGCGGCAGCTGCTCACCCGTTCGATCGACATGCTGTCCGCGGCGGCCGCCGTCGGGCCGGAGTCGATGGAAGCGGTCGAGGCGCTGCACTTCACCAACCGCATCTGGACCACCTTCGTCGAGGACCTCGGCTCCAGCGACAATGCGCTGCCCAAGGAACTGCGTGCCAACCTGATCTCGATCGGCCTGTGGCTGCTGCGCGAAACGGAGGACATCCGGCAGGGCCGCGCCAATAATTTCGAAGGATTGATCGAGGTCTCCCAGATCATCAGAGACGGCATCCAATGACCAACACGCTGAAGATCTCGCTGAAGCCGAACGAGAAGATCTACATCAACGGCGCCGTCATCCGCGTCGACCGCAAGGTCACGATCGAGCTGATGAACGACGTCCAGTTCCTTCTGGAAAGCCATGTCATTCAGGCCGAGCAGGCCTCGACGCCGCTAAGGCAGCTCTACTTCATCGTGCAGATCATGCTGATCAATCCGTTGGGCGCCTCCGAGGCGCGCGACATGTTCCGCCGCTCGCTGCCGATGTTGATTGCAAGCTTCGACAACCAGGACATCTGCAACGCGCTGAAGCAGATCGACCGCATGGTCGGCGAGGATCACATCTACGATGCGCTGAAGGCGATCCGCGCGCTCTACCCGCTCGAGCGCCAGGCGCTTGGCGGCAATGACGACATTCCGGAAGCGCCACGCGCGCTGGCTGTGGGAGCATAAGATGGCCGTGGATATGACAACGACGATCCCCGTTGGCGCCAATCAGGCCAGCCAGCAGACATCGAAGACCGCCGTCGATTACCAGTCGTTCCTGAAGCTTCTGATCGCCGAGATGAAGAACCAGGATCCGACCAAGCCGATGGATTCGACGCAATACGTCGCGCAGCTCGCGACCTTCTCGCAGGTCGAGCAGTCGGTGCAGACCAACAGCAAGCTCGACCAGATCATGCAGTCCTCGGCGCTGTCGCAGGCCGACGCGCTGATCGGCCGCTCGATCACATCCGCCGACGGCAAGACCACCGGAACCGTGGCGTCGGTGAAGCTCGCCAGCAGCGGCCTGATCGCGGTGCTGCAGGACGGCACCGAAGTCCCCGTCGGCGCGGGCGTCTCGATCAAGCCGGCCGCCTAGCCGGTTCTGTAAGGTTGCCATGAACGAGGCCGACGCCCTCGATATCGTCCAATACGCGGTGTGGACCGTGCTCACCGCCTCCGCCCCCGTGGTGCTGGTGGCGATGGCGGTCGGCATCGGTATCGCGCTGATCCAGGCGCTGACACAGATCCAGGAAATCACGCTCACCTTCGTGCCCAAGATTGTCGCCATCATGCTGGTGGTGGCGCTTACCGGCCCGTTCATCGGCAGCCAGATCTCGGCCTTCACCAACGTCATCTTCGAACGCATCGAGCACGGATTCTGATGGGCGCCCTGCCACGTGGACGCCGCCGGCCCTGTTGCTCGTCTGACGACCATTTGCAGGCCGGCGTCACCTGAAGATAAACACGCCTGAGCCAAAGTTTGGTCCAGACCGGCAAGATGCTTGGCTTAAAGCTTCGCCGACGCATTTTCGCCTTTGCCTTACTGTTGTTGGACCGCGATCCTTTGGCGAGTCGTCGGCGCGGTCCTGGCGCGCGGCGAAATGCAACACGTTAGATGAAGGCGGGACAGCGATCATGATCGACGACGAGCCGGAAAGCGAACGCGTTTCGGCGCTGGCGCCGTTCCGGCACGGCATCTTCCGTGCCGTCTGGTCGGCAAGCCTGGTGTCGAATTTCGGCGGCCTGATCCAGGGCGTCGGCGCCGCCTGGATGATGACGACGATCGCCACCTCTTCATACCAGGTGGCGCTGGTCCAGGCCTCGACCACCTTGCCGATCATGCTGTTCGCGCTCATTGCCGGCGCCATCGCCGACAGCTTCAACCGCCGCAAGGTCATGCTGGTGGCGCAGACCTTCATGCTGGTCGCCTCGGCGCTGCTCACGGTGTTCACCTGGTTCGGCTGGATGACGCCGTGGACGCTGCTTGTCTTCACCTTCCTGATCGACAGCGGAACGGCGCTGAACAGCCCGTCATGGCAGGCCTCGGTCGGCGACATGGTGCCGCGCGCCAAAGTGCCGGCGGCGGTCGCGCTCAACTCGATGGGCTTCAACATCACACGCAGCGTTGGCCCTGCGATCGGCGGCATCATCGTCGCCGCCGCGGGCGCGGCGGCGGCCTTCGCCGCCAACGCCGTCAGCTATATCGGCCTGATCGTCGTACTGTTCCGCTGGAGGCCGGAAGTGCCGGCGCCGACCCTGCCGCGCGAGGCGCTCGGCGCGGCGATGGGTGCCGGCCTGCGCTACGTCGCCATGTCGCCCAATATCGCCAAGGTGCTGGTTCGGGGTTTTGCCTTCGGCTTCAGCGCCGGCGCGGTGCTGGCGCTCCTGCCGCTGGTGGCGCGCGACGTCGTCAAGGGCGACGCGCTGACCTACGGCGTCATGCTCGGCGCCTTCGGCATCGGCGCGGTCGGCGGCGCGCTGATCAGCGTGCGGCTGCGGCAATTGCTGTCCAGCGAGACGATGGTGCGCGCCGCCTTCGCCGGTTTCGCGCTTTGTGCCTTCAATGCCGCCGTCAGCCACAATGCCTGGCAGGCGTCGGCCGGCCTGCTCGTCGGCGGCGCCTGCTGGGTGATCGCGCTCTCGCATTTCAACGTCACGGTGCAGATGTCGACACCGCGCTGGGTGGTCGGCCGCGTGCTGTCGATCTACCAGACGGCGACGTTCGGCGGCATTGCGCTGGGCAGCTGGATCTGGGGCGTCGTCGCCGACGCCCACGGCGCGGAGGCCGCCTTGATGGTCGCGGCGATCGCGATGCTGGCGGGCGGCGCCATCGGCTTCATTCTGCCGCTGCCGCAGCAGACCGCCCTCAACCTCGATCCGCTCAACCGGTTCAAGGAACCGATGCTGGCGCTCGATTTGAAGCCGCGCAGCGGCCCGATCGCCATCATGATCGAATACATCATCCGCGAGGAGGACGTTCCGGAATTCCTCGCCACCATGGCCGAGCGCGGCCGCATCCGTCGCCGCGACGGCGCCCGCAACTGGACGCTCGCCCGCGATCTCGAAGATCCCGGCATCTGGATCGAGCACTACCACACGCCGACCTGGGTCGAGTACATCCGCCACAACAGGCGCGCTACCCATGCCGACGCCGTGGTCGGCGAGCGCATCCGGGCGCTGCACAGCGGCGAGAACCCGCCGCGCGTGCGCCGCATGATCGAGCGCCCGACGACGGCGGGCACAACGCTTGTTTCACCCAAGGGGCCGATCGAGCATTAGGGCTTTCGGGGTCAGCCGGCGCTTTGGATCATGTAGAGCTTGCGCGTCGTCTCATGGATCAGCCATTCGCCTTTCCAGCCCTGCGGCAGGACGAGGAGGTCGCCCGGCCCGAGCTCGCGCATCTCGCCGTCGGCGCGGCTCACTTCCGCGCGGCCGGAGATGATGTGGCAGATTTCCGACGAGCCCGAACGGTCGGCGGTGAAGCGGCCGGGCGTACATTCCCAGATGCCGATGTCGACGGATCCGTCCGGCGATTGGAAGAAAGATCGCGCGGCCTCGACTTGGTCTCCTTCGACGGACGTCGGCTTGGGCGAGAACGCGCCGATTTCGGCCTTGGCGAGGTCGTGGAAAGTCGAAAGGTCGATCAAGTTGGGCTCCATAATCAGTGGCCGGTAATGCTGTCGGCGAGAGCGGCCAATTTCGAAGTGTGATTGAGCCCCTCTGCTTCGCGTTGGTCGGCGATGCGGTAGAGCTGATACATCGAATGCACGCCGAGCCAGCGGAACGGCTCCGGCTCCCAGGGCCGCACCTTGCGGTTGACCCAGGGCAGCCGCGTCAGCTCGGTGTCTTGGCCGAGGATCAGGTCGGCGAGCGTGCGCCCCGAGAGATTGGAGCTCGACACGCCGAGACCGACATAGCCGCCCGCCCAGCCGATGCGCGTCCTGGGATCGAGGCCGACCGTCGTGCACCAGTCGCGCGGCACGCCGAGCACACCGCACCAGGCGTGGTCGATGCGGCATCCGGCCGTCTGCGGCAGGAGCGTGGTCAGGATCGTGTGCAACTGGTCGATCGTCGCCTGCTGCGTCTGCCCGTTGACGTCGGTGCGCGATCCATAGCGGTAAGGCACGCCGCGCCCGCCCATGGTGATGCGCCCCTCACGCGTGCGCTGGGCGTAGCAATAGGCATGCGCCGCATTGCCGAGCAGCTCGTGCCCTTCCCAACCGATCTCGCGCCAGAGTTCCGGCGATAGCGGCTCGGTGACGATCTGCGCGCTGTTGAGCGCCAGCCAGGTCCGCTCTTCGCCAGGGATGCCGGCGGTGAATCCTTCCGTCGCGCGGATGATCGTTTCGGCCCGCACCGTGCCGCGGTCGGTGGTCACGCGGCCCTTGGCGATGGATGTCACGGTGGTCTTCTCGTAGATCGGCGCGCCGAGCCGCTCGACCGCTTTCGCAAGCCCGCGCACCAGCTTGGCCGGCTGCACCCGCGCCTGGCCGTGGATGACGAAGCCGCCCATGACATTCCGGATGTTGATGCGCGAGCGTGTCGCCGCGGCGTCCAGCAGTTCGATGCGATCGGGGTCGGCATCCCAGGAGCGGATTGTCTCGCATTCCTCGCGCACGCGTTCGAGCTGCGCCGGATTGGTGGCGACCGTCAGATTGTCGACGCGGCGGATGTCGGCGTCGATGCCTTCCGCCGTCGCCACCCGGATCACCTCGTCAACGCAGCCGGCCATCGCCTTCTGCATGGCGGTCACGCCTTGCCTGGTCGAGGTCTTGAGATACTTTTCGCGCGACCAGCCGAAGCCACCCGACAGCCAGCCGCCATTGCGGCCCGAGGCGCCGAAGCCGGCGAACTCGCGTTCGAGGAGCACGATGCGGAGCGAGGGTTTCGCCTTCTTCAGATAATAGGCGGTCCAAAGCCCTGTATAGCCGGCGCCGACGATCGCGACATCCGCTTCGATGTCGCCGGGCAAGGGCGGACGCGGCGCGGGAACCGCGCCCAGATCAGCATACCAGAACGAGATGTCGCCGTTGCGCTTGACTTGCATGGGGGTGATTTCCAGGGAGAAATGTCGCTCAGGTTTTGTACCGCGTCTGTGCCACAAACCTGGCGTCGTCGCCAGCAAGGCAGGATTCCGCTCGCTTGGCGAGCCCGCTTGGAAAAAGTGGCCTACCCCTCGCCGGAGAGATCCCGCCTGGCCTTGTCGAGCTCTTCGGCGTAGCGCCGCATCAGATGGCTTTCGGTAAGCAGGCCGAGAACGGTGCGATCGTCGAAATCCTCCACGACCGCCAGCTCTTCTGCGCCCGCACGCTGAAAAGTCTCGGCGGCGGACTGGACATTCATCGACGGCACCAGCACGGCATCCTTGAATTGGGCCAGCGACCGCACCGGAGTCTCGCCATCGGAAAGATCGCTGTGCAGTTCGGGAACGAGCAGCACGCCGACATAATGCTGCCCCTGCTCGACGGCGATGACGCGTTGCCCCGAGCCGAGTGGAACATCCTTGCGGAACTCGGCCAGTGTCGTCGAGGCATCGATGGTGCGGACGTCCTTGCGCATCATCGAGCCGACGGTGAGGCTGCGCATCCAGCCGACGTCATGGGCGCTGCGGATCGTCTCGCCGCGCAGATGGAAGCGCCAGGTCGAGAAGGAGTAGCCGAAGGTTTCGCGCACCAGGATCGCCGACATGATCGAAGCCGCCAGCACCACGCCGGTGAGCGTGAGGTCGCGGGTGGATTCCAGCGCCAGGAAGGTCATGGTCAGCGGACCGCCGACGACGCCGACGGCAAGCGAGGTCATGCCGACGACGGCGGCAACCGCCGGGTCGAGGCCCGTCGACGGCGTGGCAAGCGCCATGACCCCGGCAAAGACCTTGCCGAGCAGCGCGCCCAGGAACAGCGAGGCGAAGAACAGGCCGCCGCGGAAACCGGAGCCGAGCGAGATGGCGGAGGCAGCAAGTTTCATCACGAAGACGCTCGCCACCACGGGAAGCGCGTAGTTCATCGCGAACTCGCGATGCAGCGCGCCATGCCCGCTGGACAGAACCTGCGGCGTGACCAGCCCCAGTAGCCCCACAATCACGCCGCCGATGAAAGGCCGGACCGAGGCATCGATCGCCAGCCGCGCGAAGAGGCGTTCGACGATGCTCACCAGATGCATGATGGCGATCGAGGCTGCCCCGCCGAGCAGGCCGAGCAGCAGGAACGGCACATACTGGCTGGCGGTCAGTGTCGGCAGGCCGGAAAGTTCCAGCGGAAACGGCACGCCGCCGAACACCTCCGCCGTCAGCGAGGCGGCGATCGCCGCCGTCATGACCGGCGCCACATTGGCGACGGAGTAGATGCCGATGACCAGTTCGAAGCCGTAGAACGCGCCGGTCAGCGGTGCGTCGAAGGCGGCCGCGATGGCGCCGGCGGCGCCGCAGCCGACCAGGATGCGAACGTCGTTGCGGCGTAGCCGAAAGGCGCGCGCCAGCCGCGAGGCGATGCCCGAACCGATCTGCGTGTAGCCGGCTTCGAGCCCGACCGAGGCGCCGAAGCCGCTTGAGATCATGGTCTGGGCGACGATGATGAAAGTGTCGGTGAGCGACATGCGCCCGCCATAGAGGGCATTGGCCTCGATAGGGTCGACCGGCGTTCGGAACTTTCGCCTTCTCAGCCAGATCACCGAAAGGCCGAGCAGCAGGCCGCCGATCGCCGGAAACATCGCCTGCACCGGATTGGCCAGCGAAAACATCGCCGAAAGCCGCCCTCCCGGCTGCACGTCGAAGAGCAGGAAGTGCATGCCTTGCACCAGCGCGCTCATGCCGGTGACCAGCGCGCCCGCGATCACACCGACGGCACCCGCCATCAGCACGATGACGATGCCGCGCGCCTCGAGCACCGGGATCGAATTGATCAGCACCGCCCGAAGCCGGCGGGCGTAGACTTGCGGTTCGTTTCTGGCAGGCAACGGAGCGGCTCGCCGGTATGGGGAGGATGGAAGCTGCCGTGCCTGATACGCCCGGCGGCAATGGGTGACAACCGCAATGCCGACAGCTTGTGGCGCCATTTTGGCGCTGCGCCGATTGGTGAAGCCTCAGCGGCTGCTTATCGCCGCGAGGGCCCGAGGCTCCATCAATCCAGGATGGTCAGCGGGCCGCAATCGTCTTCGGCGACGAAGATCGCCAGCAGCTCGGCCGGCTCGGTGGCGCTCGCATTCTCCGCGAAGAGGTGCACCGTGCCCGGCGGTTCGAACCAGGTCTGTCCCTTGCCGAACGTGCCGGCCGGCCCGCCCTCCAACTGCGAGCGCAGCCTGCCGCTGAGCACGAAGGCCGTCACCGCGCCGGGATGCCGATGTCTCGGCGTGTAAGCATTCGGCGGGAACTCGACGAGCGCAGTGGTGATCGAGTGTCCCGGAACGTTCGGCAGCTTTTCGCAGGACAACGGTTTGACCGTGGTGGTTGGGCGCGCCGAAGCACCCTCTCCTGCGCCTATCATGTGGATATGCGCGTCTGGTCCACTGGCAATGGTGATTGCCGGGTTGCCCTCGACCATCGCCGCACCAAGCAGCGCCGAGCCAATCGCGGCGACGACGAGCAAGGCGAGATTTCGTGCCGAAGCGACTTCAATCATGGTGGCAACTCCTTCGCATGTTTCACACAGCCAGGCGAAAGTCAGGACGCCAGCCGAACTCGCTGACGGCCCTCCCGGTCGTGACATGGCTATTCGGCTCCGCGACGTTGTAAGCGCCCTGCGAACCTCGCTCGACGGCAAGCAGCGCCGCGTACGCCGCGGCATCGGCATGCACGGCCGGATCGGCGGCGGTCTCCGCTCCGGTGCCTGGCCCATAGAGATGGCCATAGCGCAGCACGATGCCCGTCATGGGCGAGGCCTCGAGAACGTGCCGCTCTAGCGCGACCACGCCGCCGACGCTGATGCCGCGGCCGCCTTCGGCGCCGCTATCCAGCGGATCGGTCTCGGCATGCGGCTCCGGTCCCGCCGCATAGACCCAGGCGATGCTTTGCGCGATCAGGCGGCGAGTGCCGGCCGACTTCGCGGCCTGGACGAGATTGCGGGTTCCCTCGTCGCGAATGCGCGCGTTCCTGGGAGCCGCCTCACCCATTTTGGCGGGGTCGAGCCCAGGCGGCAAATCGGTGAGCTGATGGATGACGATCTCGGGTTTCGCCGCCGCGACCGCGGTGCGCAGTCCACCGGCATCGAACACGTCGACAACCATCGGATCGGCGCCGAGTGCGCGGAGCTCCTCGGTCTTCGCGGCCCGGCGCGTCGTCGCCGTCACCTGGTGGCCGGCATCGACCAGTTGCGGGATCAGGCGGCGGCCGATCGCGCCGGAACCGCCGGCAAGAAAGATTCGATAGCCCATCGTCTCCTGCTCCACTTTGCGATAATATCAGTGTTCGAACAACATATAAGAGCTCTGACATCATGCGCAAGCAGAAAACCTCCCCTGCAATTCCCGCGCCCGGTGAAGGCAAGCGCGGCGAGCAAGGCTATATCGGCTATTTGCTGCGCCAGGCGGCCGGTGCCTACAGGCTCAGGGTCGAGCGCGCGCTGGGCGAATTCGGCGTGACGCAGGCGCAATTCGCGACCCTGACCATGCTGTCGGCCTATCCCGGTATATCCAACGCCGACCTCGCCCGGCTTGCGGTGCTCACCCCGCAGACGGTGAGTGTGATCGTCGGCAATCTGGAAAAGGCAGGCTCGCTCGTGCGCAAGCCCCACGCGGTGCACGGCCGCATCCAGCATCTCGACCTCAGCGACAAGGGACGTGCCTTGCTGAAGAAATGCCGCGAGCGCGTGCAGAGGCTCGAACGCGAGCTGACCGCCGGATTGTCCGCGTCCGAGGAACGCGCCGTCCGCAGCTGGCTGGTCGGCGTCGCCACGGCGGACGCGGCTCAGCTGTAGCCTAACACCTCTCTCCCACCTTCGCGCAAGCTTGGCCGGTTACGGTTGGGGGCCTGCCTTTGCGCTTGGCAAGTCTGGATTCGAGGACGACATGGCGATCAGCGAAACAATCCCGTCCGGCCTGGCGGCCAAGAACGGCCGCGACGTCTTCTTCGCGCTCGGCATCGTCGTCATCCTGGCGGTGCTGTTCCTGCCGATCCCTGCCTTCCTCATCGACATCGGTCTTGCCTTTTCGATCGCGCTCTCGGTGCTGATCCTGATGGTGGCGCTGTGGATCCAGCGGCCGCTGGATTTCTCCTCCTTCCCGACCGTGCTGCTGATCGCGACCATGCTGCGGCTGTCGCTCAACATCGCCACGACGCGCATGATCCTGTCGCACGGCAATGAGGGCACGCATGCCGCCGGCTATGTCATCTCTGGCTTCTCGAAGCTGGTGATGTCGAGCGACTTCGTCATCGGCCTCATCGTCTTCATGATCCTGATCGTGGTGAACTTCATCGTCATCACCAAGGGCGCCACCCGCATCGCCGAGGTCGGCGCGCGCTTCACCCTCGACGCCATCCCCGGCAAGCAGATGTCGATCGACGCCGACCTGTCCGCCGGCATGATCGACGAGAAGACGGCGCAGTTGCGCCGCCGCGAGCTGGAGGAGGAATCCTCCTTCTTCGGCTCCATGGACGGCGCCTCGAAATTCGTGCGCGGCGACGCGATCGCCGGCCTGATCATCACCGCCATCAACATCGTCGGCGGCATCGCCATCGGCTACCTGCGCCACGGCATGGGCCTCGGCCAGGCGGCGGACGTCTTCATCAAGCTGTCGGTCGGCGACGGCCTCGTCACCCAGATCCCGGCCCTCATCGTCTCGCTCGCCGCCGGCATGCTCGTCTCCAAGGGAGGCACGCGCGGCTCTGCCAACCAGGCGGTGTTCGGCCAGCTCGGCGCGCATCCGCGCGCCCTTTATGTCGCGGCCTCGCTGCTGGTGATCCTGGGCCTGATGCCCGGCCTGCCGCTGTTCCCGTTCTTCGCGCTTGCCGGCGCCATGGCCGGCCTCGGCTATGTCATTCCGCTGCGCCACAACCGGGCGCTGGCCGCCGCCGAAGCGCAGAAGACCAAGGAAAAGGCCGACAAGGTCGAGGAGGAGAAGAATTCGGTCAAGGCATCGCTCGCTACCGCCGAGATCGAGCTTTTGATCGGCAAGCAGCTCTCGACCAGGCTGCTGGTCGCGCATCAGGAGCTGGTGTTCCGCATGTCGAAGATGCGCAAGAAGTTCGCCCAGCAATATGGCTTCGTGGTGCCGGAGGTGCGCGTCGCCGACGACTTCGCCATCCCGCCGAAGAGCTATCAGATCAAGGTCCACGGCACCGTCGTTGCCGAGTACCAGATGCGCGTCGGCGAGGTCATGGTGCTGCTCGGCACGCGCGGCGTGCCCGACATTCCCGGCGAGGAGATCCGCGAGCCGGCCTTCGGCATGCGCGCCTATTCGGTGCTGGAAACCTTCGCCGAGGATTTGAAGCGCGAGAATTTCACCTTCGCCGACAACATGTCGGTGCTGCTCACCCACCTCTCCGAGGTCATCCGCAACAACCTGCCGCAGCTGTTGTCCTACAAGGACATGAAGGCGCTGCTCGAGCGGCTGGATCCCGAATACCGCAAGCTCGCCGACGAGATCTGCACCTCGCACATCTCCTATCCCGGCCTGCAGGCGGTGCTGAAGCTTCTGCTTGCCGAGCGCGTCTCGATCCGCAACCTGCACCTGATCATCGAGGCCATCGCCGAGATCGCGCCGCATGTGCGCCGCACCGAGCAGATCGTCGAGCATGTCCGCATCCGCATGGCGCAGCAGATTTGCGGCGATCTCTCCGAAGGCGGCATGCTCAAGGTGCTGCGCCTCGGCAACCGCTGGGACCTCGCCTTCCACCAGAGCCTCAAGCGCGACGCCAAGGGCGAGGTGCGCGAGTTCGACATCGATCCGCGCCAGCTCGAGGAGTTCGGCCAGGACGCGACCAAGGCGATCCGCAAGCATCTCGAGGCCGGCGAGCGCTTCGTGCTGGTCACCGCGCCCGACGCGCGCCCCTATGTGCGCATGATCATCGAGCGGCTGTTCACCACGCTGCCCGTGCTCTCCCATGTCGAGATCGCCAAGGGCGTCGAGATCAAGGTGCTTGGAACCATCTCGTGAACGCGCTCTCGCAAGGCGTCGTCATTGCCGCCTTCCTCGCCTTCTGCCGCATCGGCGCCTGCTTCATGCTGATGCCTGGCATCTCCAGCGCCCGCGTGCCGCTCCAGGTCCGCCTGTTCGTGTCGGTCGCCGCCACCGGCGGCCTGCTCGCTTTCCTGTGGGACCGTATCTACCCCTATGTCGACCCACGGCCGCAGGTCCTGGCGCCGATGATCGTCTCCGAGCTTCTGGTCGGCGGGCTGATCGGCGCCATGACCAGGCTCTACATGGAAGCGCTGCGCTTCATGGGCTCCGCCATTGCCATGCTGATCGGCTATGGCGGCTCGGGCGGGCCGGCGATCGAGGAGCCGGAGCCCCAGGCGGCGCTCGCCGCCATCATCTCGTTCTCGGCGCTGCTGCTGCTCTTCGTCTTCGACTTCGACCACGAGATCGTGCGCGCGCTCGTCGCCTCCTACACGGTCGCCCCGGTCAATGTCTTCTTCAACCCGCAGGCCGCCCTCGTCGACGTCACCGACACGGTGTCGGACGCCTTCTTCCTGGTGATACGCCTGGGCAGCCCCTTCGTCGCCTATGCCATCCTGGTCAATCTGACGATCGGCTTCGTCAACAAGCTGACGCCGCAGATCCCGGTCTATTTCATCTCGCTGCCCTTCGTCATCGCCGGCGGGATGATCATCTTCTATTTCGCCGTCGGCACCCTGCTGTCGCTGTTCGTCGACGGCTTCGTCGACCTGACGCTTGCGAGGTAGTGCAATGACCTCGCGCAAGGATCGCCTGAGAAAGCTGGTCAAGGTGCAGGAGCAACTGAAGGCGCTGCACGAGACCCGGCATGCCGGCTTCCTCTCGGCGGCCGCCGCGGCGGAATCGGAAGCGAAGGAACTCATCGAGCATTTCGATACCGGCAACTCGCTGGGCGGTCTGTTCCCGGAACTCTATCATCGCCGCATCGCCAACGCGCTCGGTCGCCAGAAGCAGAACCTCGAGAGCGCCCGGCAGGAAGCGGCGCTGATTGCCACCGCGACCGCCCGCACCAACATGGTCGAGCGCGCCTACAAGGATGTACGCCGCCGCGACGAGCGCGAGCGCTCCGACCGCGAGCGGCTCGACCTGATCACGCAGAAGCGGACACAGGAGTAGCAGCGAGAATTCCGCGTTGAGCCTGAAATGCGGCGTCCCGAACGGGGACGCCTGTCAAGAGGCTCCGAAATACCTGGTCCTCAGTTTGTCGACCTCGCCAGCATCGAGGGCTCCGAGCAGTTCGACCGTCAGCGGGCGCGTCAAGGGACTTTGGCGCGGCAGCGCAAAGCCATATTTGTCCTTCTCGAACAGCCGCCCGACCACGTTCACTCGCTGTTCGGGATGTCTATGGGCGTAATATTCAAGGACCGGCGCATCGTGGATGATCGCAGTCACGTCGCCATCCACCAAGGCCTCGACGGCGCTGTCGATACCTGGATAGCTCTGGGCGCGAAGGCCCTTGCCGCGAACGAAATCTTCCTGGACCGTGCCAGCCATCACACCGACAGGCTGGCTTGACAGATCATCGAGACCGTTGATCTGATTGGTGAGCGAAAGGGTCGTCATAACGCTTGTGACCGAGGAGGTCACATAGGCGAGAACGGCGATACCGCAGACCAGCCATATGCCTTGCCAGATACGTCCGATCCAGCCGAAGAGATTCTTGCGTGCGGGTGGCTTGCCGGACGTGGCGACCGACATGACGGTGTAAAAGCTCTCGGCGATCCCGTCGCGCCAGCGCTTGGGAAAGGACTCGTCGAACCGGCGATCAAAAACCGCAAGCAGAATTGTCGCGACGACGATGGTCAGGGCCATCCAGGCATAAGCCTTCAGGAAGCCGGCGTTGTTCAATCCCGTGATCAGGCTGTTGAAGCCGCTCCCCCGATCCGTCGCCACCATGATGCGATCGCCGCCGTCGAACCAGGGTTGGGTGAAATCGACCTGTTGTGCTCGGGATTGATTGATCGTCAGGTTCGTCACGGCCACGTCTATGTTGCCGGAGGCGGTCGCCTGAACGAGGTCGTGAATGGTCTTGAACTCCACATAGCGGTATTGGCGGCCGAGCTTGTCTGCGAGATCCTGCCAAATATCGACGGCCATGCCGGTGAAGTGTCCACCATCTTTCATCACGAACGGCGGATTGACGAAGAGGCCGACCTTCAGGGGCTCGGAAGACTGCTGGGCAAGGGCGATCGCCGGAGGCCACAAAAGCACCAGCAGAAGCACGAATGGAATTGCCGACCTTTTTGCCGTCTGCGTGAACATTCGCTCCTTTTCCATCTCAATCAAGACGATACGACGACCTGACGTTTTCCTTGAGCCTTGGCTCCCTGTTCGCCTATTCGCCGCAAGCCTCTTCAACCACGATGAAAAGCAGTTACGTTTGCATATACTTAAAAGTTAACAAGATCTTTTGGAATTATGACCGAAGTTAACGATGAAATCGTCGCGTCGACAAATCATCGATCGTTAGCAATCATTATTTTAGGAATATGTAGACATTCCCAATAATTCGTATTAGGCATGCGTTATATACTTTTTGCCTTGCCACAAGTTGCAGTCCTATGCAACCTATGGATATCCGTGGGCGGGCAGGCGCTAGAGTGATCCACGGAGGGGAACGCCGACTTTCACCAGGCTGGTCCGTCGGCTTGCACGCTCTTGCCAAGTAATTCCGCAACCTTGGCTGAGTCGCTGATAAGCGAGCCTGCTTTCGTCTGACTGCATGGCAAGCAGCATCGTTCCGGTCTGTCTTTCGACGATAGAACTTTGAGGAACGCGGCCGGAGAGGAGAAGGGGATTTTTGCGGATTGCCGTCCGCCATCAGGAACCTTTTGGCTGGCGTGGCGTCAATTCTGGGTGCGACACCCAAGTGAATGGGTCGTCGGCAAATGCCCCGAAGGGAGAGCCGCCATGGCCGCGCAGAAAAATCCGGATATGGGTCCCGACTTGACGGTCGGAGTGCCGGTTGCAGCGTTTGGTGACAAGGGGCTGCTTGCCGGGCATGTCGGCGAGGAGCCGGTGCTTCTGGCGCGTGTCGGCGAGGAAGTGCTGGCGGTCGCAGGCAAATGCACCCACTACGGCGGGCCGCTGGCCGAAGGGATGGTGGTCGAGGACACGGTTCGATGCCCATGGCACCATGCCTGCTTCAGCCTCCGCACCGGCGAGGCGCTTGCCGCGCCGGCCTTCGACCCGCTGCAGCGATGGAGCGTCGAGCGCCGTGGCGATCGTCTCCTCGTCACCGGCAAGGTTCCCGCGGACAAGGAGATCGCGCCGTCGTCGCAGCCCGATGCGGCTGGCCAAACCGGTCGCATTGTCATTGTCGGAGGTGGCGCCGCCGGGTTCGCGGCCGCCGAGATGCTGCGTCGCAGCCGGTTTGCCGGCGAAATCACCATGCTGAGTTCGGACGATGACGCGCCTTACGACCGTCCCAACCTGTCGAAGGACTATCTTGCCGGGACGGCGCCGGAGGCATGGATCCCGCTGCGCGGCCCCAAATTCTACGTCCGCAACAAGATCGATCTCCAGTTGCGGACGACATGTGAGCGTATCGACGTCGACGGCCGGACGGTGATTGCGGGCGACGGGCGGGTTTTTCCCTTCGATCGCCTTCTGCTGGCGACGGGGGCCGAGCCGGTTCGCCCGCCGGTCGCCGGCGCCGATCGCGACCACGTCTTCACATTACGGTCGCTGGCCGACAGTCGCGCCATCATCGAACGCGCCCGAAGCTCGAAGACGGCTGTCTTGATCGGCGCGGGATTCATCGGTCTGGAAGTGGCGGCCGCCCTTCGCAAGCGCGACATCGCGGTCCACCTTGTCGCGCCGGAGGCCTATCCGCTTGGAGCAGTCCTTGGTTCGGAGCTCGGCGGCTTCATCCGCTCGCTGCACGAGGAGCACGGCGTCGTTTTCCATCTGGGCGCCACGGCCGAACGGATAACCGCCCAGGCGGTTGCGTTGAGCGACGGCAGCGTAGTCGATGCCGATCTCGTCGTCGTTGGCGCCGGCGTGAAGCCGCGCGTCTCGCTGGCCGCCGATGCGGGCATCGCCGTCGACAGGGGTGTGCTGGTGAACGAATTCCTCGAGACCAATGTGGCCGGCATATTTGCCGCCGGCGACGTCGCCCAGTGGCTTGATCCGAACACGGCTGAATCGCGGCGCGTCGAGCATTGGGTCGTGGCGCAGCGTCAAGGGCAGATCGCGGCGCAAAACATGCTTGGCCTTCGGCAACCCTTCTCGAGCGTTCCGTTCTTCTGGAGCGAGCACTACGACGTATCGATCCGCTATGTCGGCTACGCCCGGTCGTGGGACGCGATCGAGATCGACGGGAGCATCCCCGATCGCGATTGTCTGGTCGGCTACAAGAAGGACGGCAAGATTGTCGCCGTCGCCGCCATCGGCCGTGACGTGCAAGCGCTGGCCTGCGAGGTTTCCATGGCTTGATTGCGCCTGCGCAGCGGATGAACGATCCAATCCCTTGGCCAAATCCCTGGTAAGCCTGCCACAAGCTTGTCGAGGCATTGTGCAACGACCAAACCGTGGCAAAAGGCGAAACTTTCTTGGCGATTTCCCCACCCAGCGACATCGTGATGGACGTTGCCCGCGCGGCGGAGCCGGCCGATGTCGAGGCGGCGCGTGCCGCGCTCGCCAGAAGGGCGGGAGGCGCCCCAGGCACGTTCTCCGTCGACCAGGCGGCCACTGTAGACGCCGGCTCGATGCTGTCGCGCGCTACCGCGGACAAAGCCGAAGCGACAAACCCGGCAAAGAAATTCCAGCGCTTCGAGGCGATGGTGCTGACGACCTTCATCCAGAACATGATGCCCAAGGACACCGAAGGCGTTTACGGCAAGGGGCTGGCCGGCGACATGTGGAAGTCACAGCTTGCCGAAAAGGTGGCTGACGTCATGGCCGAGCACGGCGGCATCGGCATCGCGAAATCAATGCTTGCAGACCACTATCTGGACGGCAAGCGCAAGGTACCGGTCGGGCCTGTTGGGGGCGGACCGGAGAGAGCCGAGATCGACCAGCAGACCAGGCTTTCGACCTCGATGATCGAGGAACTCCAGCGTAAGGCCGCCCGGTCGATGACCGGTGACGACACGACCATAAAAACGGACATCAAGATCTAGGGACTTACATGGCCGACCAAACGGACCTTTCCAATCTGCCTGCACGGACCATCGCCATGGAAACGCCGGCCGCGTCTGCGCGGCCCGGTAACCTCGCCGCCATCATCGGCCGCATCGAGGAGGCGGTGGACGAGGAAACGGCGGGTATCCGCAGCGGAACCGACTACGACCTCAAGGCCTCGAATGCCCGCAAGAGCCGCTATCTCTACGAACTGACCCGCGCCCTGAAGGGTGCCAACGAGATCGAGTTCCTCGAGCAGCATCGCGAGGGGCTGGCGCGGCTGCGCCAGAAGCTGGCGAAGAACGAGGCGGCGATCCTTGCGCATCTCAACGCCGTCAACGAGGTCGCCACGCTGCTGAAGAACGCCATCCAGCGCGCCGATACAGACGGCACCTATTCGGCCGGCGAATTCGGATACGCCCGGGCTTGAATGGGATGACGACGGCGCAAGGAAGGACCCGTTGATCAAGTTCATCGCCGCAGCGCTTTGGATCTGCGCCGCCACACTCGGCGCGGTGTTCTATTCCTTCCAGGCGGCGGGCGAGCGTGGCGTCGGCGAGCCGCCGAAGCCGATGCTGGGCGGCCTCGACTACGTCAAGACCGACATCATTTCCGTGCCGCTCATCAAGGACGCCAAGATCGACGGCTATTTTCTGACCAAGCTCGTCTATACGGTGGAACCGGACCAGATAAAGAAACTGTCGATCCCGGCGCCGGCGCTAATAACCGACCAGGTTTATTCCTACCTCTATTCCAATCCGCAGATCGATTTCACCAAGAAGGAAACGATCGATCTCGATGCCTTCCGTAAGGCCATCCGCGACACGGTGAACGCCCGGGTAGGCGTCGAACTGGTGCATGACGTGCTGATCGATCAGGTCAACTTCCTGTCCAAGGACGAGATCCGCGACAACGCGATCCGGCGCCGCAAGAATGCCGGCGAAACGGCCCAGGAAATGACCAAGGCCTTCAAGCAGCATTGATCGCGTCGCCGGTGTTTCCACCGGATTGAATATCTCGCCCCCCATCCGCCACTGATGTGACACGCGGCATGGTTACCACCATGCCGCATGGCGACCACGTTGACGTAAACGTCAACCAAAAGCTATATGCGCTGGTGACCGTGGCCGCGCTCCCGCGCGGCGCGGCGCCTCGCCCAGCGGCCCAGGCCGGTGCGCGTCAAACGCAACCAAACGAGGAGAACCGCCATGGGCGTTCAGGAGATTGCTGACAAGATCAGGTCGCGCGTGGCAAGCGCGGGCTTCGAGCATTCGGTCAAGTTCGACACCGGCAGCGACGGCGTCGTCGTCATCGACGGCGCGACCGTCTCGACCGCCGATGCCCCGACCGACTGCACGATCAAGCTCTCGCTCGACGATCTCGACTCGCTGATCGCCGGCGACCTCAACCCAACCATGGCCTTCATGGCCGGCAAGCTGAAGGTCGAGGGCGACATGACGGTCGCCATGGCGCTCAGCCAGTTGCTCGGCTGATCATTCGCAAAAGCGTAACGCCGCCCGATGGGCGGCGTTGCGTTTTTGTCGAACTGAAAGCCGTCAGGCGGTGAAACCCAGCGCCTTGACCTTGCGGCCGGCGGCCTTGATCGTCCCCTTGGCGCCGTCGAGCGCGCCCTCTTTCAGCTCCAGCGCCAGCAGCCGGTGCCGCTCATAGGGGCCGGGCATGGCGAGCGAGCCGGTGCGATCGGCCGAAAAGCCGAACCGGCCGTAATAAGGGGCATCGCCGACAAGCAGGATCGCACCATGCCCGAGCCGCGCCGCTTCGGCGATCGCGTGCTGCATCAGCGCCGAGCCGATGCCGCCGCTCTTCAGCGAAGGCTCGACCGCCAGCGGGCCGAGCAGGAGCGCCGCCGGACCGCCTTCGCCGAGCCGCACGTCCCACAGCCGGACCGTGCCGACGACCGCGCCCGATGGATCGCGCGCCGCAAAGGCCAGGCCTTCCGACGGCCGGCGGCCGCGCCGCAGCTTCTCGGACGATTTCTTCCTGCGCTTCGGCCCCATGGCGCGGTCGAGCAGCGCCTCGCGCGCCTCAATGTCTCCGGCGCCTTCGGCAAGGATGACGAAGGCCGGCGCCTGTGCGGCCCCCTCGTCCGGCGCGCCGCGCGAGCCAGCCTGTGCCCGGTGGGCAAGGGAGGGCGCCAGCACTGCCGTCGAGCTCTTCTCCTCCGCGGAGAAAAGCTCACCCGACGGTCCGGACGAGGGGGCAATTTCAGTGGCCGCAACGGCCGATTTGATCAGGTATTCCATGTCCGCGATCCTTCACGAGCGGAGATCTGTTCCACAAGCGAGCCCGGGCGGATGACGAGCATCCGCCCAGGTTGATCTGATCGGTCCTTGCGAACCGGTCAGATCACGTAGGATCGGAGGGGTTCGAAGCCGTTGAACGCGACCGCCGAGTAGGTAGTCGTGTAGGCACCGGTGCCTTCGATCAGCACCTCGTCGCCGATGGTCAGCGACAGCGGCAGCGGATAAGGCGTCTTCTCGTAGAGCACGTCGGCCGAATCGCAGGTCGGGCCGGCGAGTACGCAAGGCGCGGTCTCGCCGCCGTCACGCGGCGTGACGATCGGATAGCGGATCGCCTCGTCCATGGTCTCGGCCAGGCCGCCGAACTTGCCGATGTCGAGGAACACCCAGCGCACATTGTCGCTGTCGGCCTTCTTCGAGATCAGCACGACTTCCGACTTGATGACGCCGGCATTGCCGACCATGCCGCGGCCCGGCTCGATGATCGTCTCGGGCAGCGCGTTGCCGAAATGCCTGCGCAGCGCCGAAAAGATCGCCTGGCCATAGGCCTGCGCCGCCGGCACGTCCTTCAGGTAACGGGTCGGGAAGCCACCGCCCATGTTGACCATCTTCAAGACAATGCCTTCCTCGGCGAGCGTCGCGAACACCTTCTTGGCGTCGCCCAGCGCGCGGTCCCAGGCCGTGAGATCGGTCTGCTGCGAGCCGACATGGAACGACACGCCATAGGCGTCGAGGCCGAGGCCCTTGGCATGGCGCAGCACGTCGACGGCCATCGCCGGCACGCAGCCGAACTTGCGCGACAGCGGCCATTCGGCGCCCTCGCCGTCGGTGAGCACGCGGCAGAACACGCGCGAGCCGGGGGCAGCGCGGGCGATCTTCTCGACCTCCTCGACACAGTCCACGGCGTAGAGGCGGATGCCGAGCTGGTAGGCGCGCTGAATGTCGCGTTCCTTCTTGATGGTGTTGCCGAAGGAAATGCGATCCGCCGGCGCGCCGGCATCCATCGCCATCTCGACTTCGGCAACCGATGCGGTGTCGAAGGACGAGCCCATCGCAGCAAGGAGGCGCAGGATTTCCGGCGCCGGGTTTGCTTTCACCGCATAGTAGATCTTGGAATCGGGCAACGCCTTCTCGAAGGCGCGGAAATTGTCGCGCACGACATCGAGGTCGACGACGAGGCAGGGGCCGTTCGGACGTCGGGTGGCGAGAAAGTCGAGGATGCGCTGGGTGGCCATCGAGGTCTCTCCATCTGCGCCTTTCGGCGCGCACAAAGGCTGCGGGACGCGGGCGCTCAGCCTCGCGAACTCGCGGTGGACAAAGGCGGGACGGAAAACCCGTGGAACCAGCCGGTGGAGACCCCGGAACCACGAATCGCCGTCTCGCGGCGGTGAACCTGGCCTTGCCCGGCCTCGGTCCGCTTTGTCTGCCTTGGCTTGGATGGGAGGACCCCGTCCGCACTACAGGCAATGAAGGTGTGCCTCTTCAGTAACCCCGGTCTTTGGACGACCGGCAGACACCAGAAAGGCCCGCACCGTCGTTGCTTCAAGGTGTCCTCGGTCTGGCGGTTGGCCACGAGACCGACTGGAGGGGTTGGCTCCAGTTACCTTACCGGTTGCCCTCACCATTCGAGGATCGGCGGACACCCACAGGCACGTGCGACTTTGGGCAAGCGCGATATAAGAGCGAAGGGTTTCACAATCAATAAAAATCGTAAGCGCCGGTTGTAAAAATTCCGGCGTCGAACAATGTTTGTGGACCGTATCCGGAAATCGAACGATGCCAGACACCCGCGGCCCGCTAAACGCTTTCCTCGATCTGCGCCAAGTGCCTGTGGCCAATGCGGAATCAGGCCCGCTTGCCGGCCTGCGCCTGGCGGTCAAGGACATTTACGACGTCGCCGGCTACCGCACCGGTTGCGGCAACCCGCGCAAGTTCAAGGAGGCCCATGCCGCCGCTCGGACGGCCGAGGCCGTGCAGATGATTCTCGATGCCGGCGCGCGCTTCGTCGGCAAGACGCAGACCGACGAGCTCGCCTTCTCGCTGTTCGGCCAGAATTCGCATTTCGCCTTTCCGGTGAACCCGGCCGCACCGGACCGCGTGACCGGCGGTTCCTCCTCGGGATCGGCATCCGCGGTTGCAGGAGGCCTTGCCGACATCGCCATCGGTTCCGACACCGGCGGCTCGATCCGCGCGCCTGCGAGCTTCTGCGGCCTGATCGGGCTGCGCACCAGCCACGGCCGCATCTCGCTCGACGGCGCGATGAAGCTCGCGCCGAGCTTCGACACCTTCGGCTGGTTCGCCGGCGACATCGAGACCTACGAAGCGGTCGGCAAGCTGCTGCTCGGCGATGATCCGCACCGGCATCCGCTCAACCGTCCGCTGTCGCTCCGCAGGCTCGATGCTTTCGTTGCCGGCCCGGCCGAGGCTGCCGAATATGCGCGAATGAAGGCATTGGCTGCCGGGGTCGTCGGCGAGCCGACCGAGACAGAATACGCCTTCGCCTCGTCCCCGGATGATCTCTATTGGTGCTTTCGCCGGCTGCAGGCCCACGAGGCCTGGCAGGTGCATGGCGACTGGATCTCCGCAGGCAACCACGGCCTTGGCCCGGGCATCGACGAGCGTTTCGGCTTCGGTCGCACGATCGATGCCGGCACGGTTGCCGCCGAGGCGGCACGCCGGCTGGCTTTCCGTTCCGAGCTCGTCGCCCTGCTCGGCGACGACGGCTTTCTCGTCCTGCCGACCGTTCCAGGCGCGCCGCCGCTGAAGACCAGCACGCCGCAACAGTTCCAGGCCTATCGCGAAAGGGCGTTGCATCTGTTGTGCCTGGCCGGCCTGTCGGGCTTCCCGCAGATCACCTTGCCCTTGGGACGGGTCGACGGCGCGCCGTTCGGCCTGTCGCTGCTCGGCCCTTCCGGCAGCGACGTCGCTTTGATACGGCTCGGCCGCAGGATTCTGGACGCGGCACGAAAGGTCTGACCATGGATACACTGACCCGCATGCGCGCCTTCATCGACGTGGTCGAGGCCGAAGGCTTCTCGGCCGCGGCGCGCAAGATCGGCCGCTCGAAGGCGCTGCTGTCGAAATATGTGCGCGAGCTGGAGGACGAGCTCGGCGCGCTGCTGTTGAATCGCACCACGCGGCAGTTTTCGCTGACCGAGGCGGGGCACACCTATTATCAGCGCGCCTCCGAAATCGTGCGCGAGGTCGACAGTCTGGCGGATGCCGTGCGCGAATCCTCCGGCGACGTGCGCGGCCGCATCAAGCTTTCGGCGGCGCGCACCTTCGCCGACGCACCGATCGGCCAATCCTTGATCGACTTCGCAAAGCAGCACCCCGACATCGTACTCGACATCCATCTCGACGACCGTTTCGTCGACCTTGTCGAGGAAGGCTTCGATGTCGCCGTGCGCATTTCGCGGCTGGAGAACTCGTCGCTGATTGCTAGGCGTCTGGGGCCGTTTTCGATCAGGCTTTGCGCGTCGCCGGAGCTGCTCGCAAAGCATGGCACCCCGACGCGTCCGCAGGACCTCTCCAACATGCCCTGCATCGTCGACACCAACGGCCGCTCGCTAGCCAACTGGCGCTTCAAGGGCGATGGCGAGGATTCGGTCAGCGTCACCGTGTCCGGTCCGATAGAGGTGAACAGCCCGATGGCGGCGAGAGCCGCCGCCGTGTCGGGCCTGGGCTTCACCATCCTGCCGGATTTCATCGCCGCCCCCGACCTCGCGGCCGGCCGCCTGGTGACTGTGCTCGACGACCGCATTCTCTCCGGCAGTGGCATCTTTGCCGTCTACCCGCATCGTCGCTATTTGCCCGCCAAGGTCCGCGTCTTCGTCGATTTCCTGGTGCACTGGTTCAGGACGCGCGACGGCGCGTGATGCATGCCCCCCGAGAAGTAGCGGTCCTGGGATAACGGCGGGCATCGAAATCAGCCAAAGGCGCGTCCCAATTTCGCCCCCTTTCTGATAACTCTCGGGGTCCACTCCCGAAGTTGATGGAATCGCAGCCCGGAATGCACTTGAAACGGCAAGCAACCATGCTGGCTTCGGCCGCAGCAGTGACATTTGCCGGGATCGAGCCGGCCGAGGTGCATCCGCACGTCTTTGCCGAGGCCCGCCTCGACGTGATCCTGAGCGAGGATCACCAAAGTGTGAAAGCGCTGCGTCATCTGTGGCGTTTCGACGATCTTTTTTCGAGTACGGTGATGATGGAGTTCGACAAGAACTCCGATCTGAAGCTTGACGACAAAGAGCTCAAGGAAGTGGCCGACACCGTCCATTCCTCGCTGGCCGAGTTCAACTATTTCCAGCTGGTCACGCAGGACGGCAAGGACGTGCCCATGGTCCCGCCGCCGCATCTGATGGCCAATTTCGACAACGACCAGCTGATCATCCTCTTCGAATCCGAACCGAAGACGCCGATCAAGCTCGCCGGCAAGATCGACATCGGCGTCTACGATCCGACCTTCTATACCGCGATCGACTTCACCGACGACGCCAACCTCACCGTCGAGGGCCTGCCGTCGAACTGCACCAAGAAGGTGATCCGTCCCGATCCGGACGAAGCGATCAAGGAAAACCAGAAGACCCTGACGGACGCGTTCTTCAACGATCCGACGGGCACCGACATGAGCAAGATCTTCGCCACCAAGCTCGAACTGAACTGCCCGCCAGAAGGATAACCGGTGATGAAACCGTCGCTGCGCTTGGCGCTCGGCCTTGCGGCCGCCACCCTGGTGATCACGCATCTGTCCGGCTTCGCCCATGCCCAGAGCTCGCTCGGCATCGGCACCAATGACGGCATGGCCCCCACCACGTCCGGTCCGTTTGCTCACATCCTGATGTGGATCAATGTCCGGCAGCAGGAATTCTACCATTCGCTGGCAGCCGCGATGAAGGCGATGCGCCAGGATGGCAGCAAGCTCTGGCTGCTGGTCGGCCTCTCCTTCGCCTATGGCATCTTCCACGCCGCGGGACCCGGCCACGGCAAGGCGGTGATCTCGTCCTACATGGTCGCCAACGAAGTGGCGCTGAAGCGCGGCATCCTGCTGTCCTTCGTCTCGGCGTTGCTGCAGGGGCTCACCGCGGTCGTCGTCATGATGCTTGCCTATTTCGTCCTGCGCGGCACCGCGGTGTCGATGACCGATGCGGCATGGTTCCTCGAAATCTCCAGCTTTGTGCTGGTGACCCTGTTCGGCGCCTGGCTGCTCTGGCGCAAGGCGGGCCAGGCCATCCTTCGACTGTTCGGCGCCGATCAGGCCTACAGCCTGTCGGCCGCCCATGCCGGCCATTCGCATGGCGGACACTCGCATGCTCACGCGCATTCCCTCGCGGCGCATTCGCATGCCCTGCATGCGCGTCACGACCATGGTCATTCGCACGCCCACGATCACGGCGCGCATGACCACCATCATGACCATGCCGCACACGACCATGACCACGGGCAGGACCACGACCACGGTCCAGGCGAAGTGTGCGAGACCTGCGGCCATTCGCACGCGCCCGACCCGGCGCTGCTTTCGGGCGACCGTTTCGACTGGCGCACCGCCTGGTCGGCGGTGGCCGCCGTCGGCATCCGCCCCTGCTCCGGCGCACTGATCGTGCTGAGCTTCGCGCTGCTCAACGGGCTCTGGATGGGTGGCCTGCTGTCGGTGTTCGCCATGTCGATCGGCACCGCGATCACCGTCTCGGCGCTGGCGACGCTCGCGGTGACGGCCAAGAACTGGGCGGTCTATTTCGCCGGCGACGGACGCCTCGGCAACCGCATCCATTCGATCGTCGAGATCGGTGGCGCGGCCTTCATCTTCCTGGTCGGTCTGTTGCTTCTGTCGGCTAGCCTGACGGGCGGCGCCTGACCGTACGGATTGCTTTTCAAAGCGTGGCGATCTGTCCGACCCCGCGCGATTTTGCGGCCGAATAGACAAGGTTCGCCGCGACCAGGTCTTCCATCGCAACGCCCATTGCCTTGTACAGGGTAATTTGCGCCGCCGACTCGCGCCCGCTTCGCTTGCCCGAGATGGCGTCGCCGAGCAGCGTTGCCGTCGAAACGTCCCAACCCTTAAGCTCGGCACAGCCGACCGGCGGCGACTTGAAGGCGTCCGCCGTCTCGACAAAGAGCTTGCTTATGTCGAGCAGTTCCCGAGGCAACTCGCCCGACGGGGGAGCATAACCGACCGACGACACATGGGTGCCCGGACGAACCCATCCTGCCTCGATAACAGGCTGGTAGGAATGGCTCGCCAGGCAAACCACATCCGAAGTTCCAACGGCCTGCTTAACATTCACCACGGCGACAGCCTTTGGATGTGTCTTGGCCAGTGAAATCGCGTCTTCATGGTGAAGCGAGGCAACACGGATTTCATCGAAGTCCCTGACCAGCGGCAGCAGGTCGAGATGCTGGCGTCCTTGCACGCCCGCTCCGACAATCGTTGCGGTTCGACTTTCCCTGCGCGACAGCTGCCGCACCGACAGCACCGCCGACGCCGCGGTGCGGATCGCGGTGATGTAGGTGCCGTCCATGACGCATTGCGGTGCGCCGGTGCTGGGATCGAACAGGTTGATCGTCGCCAGGTGGTTGGTAAGGCCGATATCGAGGTTCGCTTCGAAGACGTTGACCACTTTCACCGCGATGCTCATTCCAACCCTCCAGGCAGGCATGGCGAGCGAGAATCCCTTCCGAGGGATGGTGATCTCGGGACGCTCGGGCGCTTGAACAAGCCCGGCTGAGAGATCGCGGAACCCATCCGCAAGCGCATCCAGCAACTGCAGGGGATCGATGAGCCCCTTCACGTCGGCTTCACTGAGCACCAGGATCGGTAGATCGCCCTTTTCGATCTCGGCGGCGCTTTTTCGAATGGCTTCCATCATTTGACCCCATCTGACAAGGTGGGTCATTTCAGACTACGCGCTATGACCGCAATCAAACGAGAAAATCTTTCAAGCCATAACTAGAGGTAATAGAGCCGTGGCCCGCAAACTCCCGTCCCTCTCGGCTCTGAGAGTGTTTGAAGCCGTCGCCCGGACGCTTAGCTTTTCGCGCGCTGCCATCGACCTTGGAGTTACGCAAGCCGCGGTCAGTCGTCAGATCAAGAGGCTGGAAGATCAGCTGCAGGTGGATTTGATCGTTCGAAGCGGTGGATCAAACAGGCTTACGGACGCTGGCGAATTGCTGTTCGGCAGCGTCTACCGTGCGCTTGAGGACATCGAAGCAACCGTAGCCTAAATCGCAGGCAGCGCAGATCGTCAAATACTCAACGTCAGCGTTGCGCCTTACTTCTCATCGCAATGGCTGACGCCGCGTCTCATGCGCTTCACCATGCGCCATCCCGAAATCGATGTTCGCCTTCATCACTCTTATCATCCGGCCGACCATCGGCGCGAACGCATCGACATCGGCGTAAACTGGGGTGAAGGCAGGTGGCCGGGCGTTGATAAGATCAAGCTTGTCGATGGGAGCCTGACACCCATCATCTCGCCCACTCTGCTTGCTCGGCTCGGCGCCGAGACCTTGTCGCCCGAGCGGATCGCCGCGCACCGCCTGTTCTACGAATTCGATATCACCCACTGGTTCGAGTGGTTCAGGCAGGAAGGTGTCGCACCGCGACGCCTCGACGCGCAGAGGCTGAGTGACTCGCACGCGCTTCGCAGAGCCGTTCTGGATGGCCACGGTATCGGGTTGTTCTTTTCGTCGCTCATTGGCGAGGATACGGAAGGTGCAAATTTGGTGCGGCTTTCCGAGAAGTCCGTGCATACTGGTTACGACTACTATCTGAATTATTCCTCGGACATCGAACTCCCCCACAAGGCGAAGCTGTTCAAGCGCTTCGTGCTTGAAGAAGCCGGCATCTGAGCGCTGCTTGCAAGAGCGAAGTGCGTTTACGCTATCGTTCCGCCCAACTCGTCCTCGATATGGGCGAGGATGATCTCGTCGAAATTCTTCTCCGCGGCAAAACCCAGTTCCCTCGCCCGCCTGGCCTCGAACCGCGTTGGCCAGCCCTTGACGATCGCCCATATCGTATCGTCGGGCTGCTCGCGGATCCGTTTCGCCACCTCAGCGCCGGCAATACGCTCCAGCGCCTCGATCTGCTCGCCGACAGTGACGGCGACGCCGGGCATTGTGAGATTGCGGCGCGGTCCGACTCTGTCGCCGTCGATCTCCGCCGCATGGATCAGGAAATTGACCGCGGAGCGCGGGCTGGCATGGGTGTGCAGCACCGTGCGCGGCACCGGCAGGATCGCCTCCTGGCCGCTGAGCGGCTCGCGGATGATGCCCGAGAAGAAGCTCGAGGCCGCCTTGTTCGGCTTGCCCGGCCGCACGCAGATGGTGGGCAGCCGGATGCCGATGCCGTCGAAAAAGCCGCGCCGCGAGTAGTCGGCGAGCAGCGCCTCGCTGATCAGCTTCTGCGTGCCGTAGGAGGTGAGCGGCGTCGGGTGGAACTCGTCCGGGATGACGTCCGGAAACGGCGCGCCGAACACCGCGATCGACGAGGTGAAGACAAGGCGCGGCGCGAATGCCGCCAGCCGCACGGCGTCGAACAAGGCGCGTGTGCCGTCGAGATTGACGCGGTAGCCGAGATCGAAATTGGCTTCCGCCTCGCCCGAGACGATACCGGCGAGATGGAAGATCACATCCGGGTGGGAAGCGACGAGCGTAGCCGTCGCGCCGGGCTCGGAAAGGTCGCCGGTATGGATCGAGACCTCGACGCCCGCGAGCACCGGCGCCTGTGGCGGTACGATGTCGTGCAGATCGAGCGCCGTGATTTTGCGCCCGCACAGGGCGCCGTCCTTGGCCAGCCGCGCAATCAGCTTGCGGCCCACCATGCCGGCAGCACCAGTAATCAGAATTCTCATCTTTAGAGACCCTTCTTGCGCTGGCTGCGTCCGCGCAGCCACAGGACGACGAACAGTGCCACCATGAAGATCGCGGCGATGACAGCTGCCAGGACCGTCGAGACCTTGCCGACGGCCAACATGATGGTCGGCAGGAAATAGGCGGCGAGGCCGAACAGAAGCAGTATCCAGGCCGCGGCGATGGCCGCGTTGCGCGTCTCGCGATCCATCAGCAGGCGTTCCTTGGCTCGTTCATCTTCAGCACGCATCAGTGATAGTGACGGCGATCGCGAGGCGCGTCATGCGCATGATCGTGATCATGGTGATGGTCGTGCTCGTCATGGCTGTCGGCACAGTGCCCGAACTCGGGCTCCACCGTTGCATGTTCGATGCCGTGCTTCGTGGCGAGCCGCTTCTTGATGGCGCTCACCGCCATATGCGGATCGACGCCGTCATCCAGGCAGGCATGCAACGTCGCCATGTTGCTGGTGCCGTCGAGCGACCAGACATGCATGTGGTGCACCTCGCGCACACCCTTGACGGCAGCTTCCAGATCCTTGGCGATCAGGTCGCGGTCCAGGCTTGCCGGCACGCCTTCGAGCAGCACATGCGCGGCCTCGCGCATCAGTGACCACGCCGTCGACAGGATCAGCAGCGACACCAGCACGGAAAGGATCGGGTCGATCGGCGTCCAGCCTGTCGCCAGGATGATGACGGCGGCGACGATGGCCGCGGCAGAGCCCAGCAGGTCGCCCAGCACATGCAGGATGGCGCCGCGCATGTTGAGGCTCTCGCGGTCGCCGCCATGCAGCACGAAGAACGAGGCGATGTTGACCAGCAGGCCTGCGACCGCCACCACCAGCATCGGCCCGCCCAGTACCGGCGCCGGATGCATCAGCCGCCCCCAGGCTTCGTAGACGATCCACAGCGCTATGGCGAAGATGGCGATGCCGTTGGTGTAGGCGACCAGCGTCTTCACGCGGGCGAAGCCGTAGGTGAGACGGCCGGTGGCAGGACGTCCGGCGAGATGGAAGGCGTACCAGGCGAGGCCGAGCGCAATCGAATCGGCGAGCATGTGGCCGGCATCCGCGAGCAGCGCCAGTGAGCCGGTGAGCAGGCCGCCGAGCGCCTCCGCGACCATGAAGCCGCCGGTCAGGCAGGCCGCGATCAGCACGCGCTTCTTGTCGGTCGAGCCATGCACGTGGCCCGCGCCGTGGCTGTGTCCATGCGCGGCGTGATCGTGCGCCATCCTAGCAACTCCTATTTACCGACCGTGAACTCCGACGACCGGATCATGGTCTACGCGCCGAACTCGGCGCGGAAATCCTCGAGCCGCCGCTTCTGCCGGCCATCGCCATCGAAATTCACCGGATCGAGCCAGGCCTCATAGGCCTTGCGCAAGGCCGGCCACTCCTTGTCGATGATCGAATACCACGCCGTATCGCGGTTTTCGCCTTTTACCACAAGATGCTGGCGGAAAATGCCCTCGAACTTGAAGCCGAAGCGCTCCGCCGCGCGCTTCGACGGTTCGTTGCGGTTGTTGCATTTCCATTCGTAGCGGCGATAGCCGAGCTCGTCGAAGGCGTATTTGGTGAACAGGAACTGTGCTTCGGTGGCCTGCGGCCTGCGCGCGATCAGCGGCCCCCAATAGATGTTGCCGATCTCGATGACGCCGTTGGCCGCATCGATGCGCATCAGCGTCTGGCGCCCGGCGACCTTGCCGCTCGCCTTGTCGATGACGGCGAAGAACAGCGGGTCCTCGCTCGCCTCGACCTTGTCCAGCCACGGCTGGAAGGCGGCGCGGGTTTCCGGCGGATAGTCGGGCAGCCAGGCGAAACGGCCTGCGGCATCCGGCACCGACGATGCCTCGTAGAGCCCGTCGCCATGCTTTGCCGCGCTCAGCGGCTCGAGCCGGACAGTGCGGCCTTCGAGCGCCTTGCGTTCGGGACGCGGGCGTGGCTGCCAACTTTTCAGATTTTCCGACACCGAAAGCTCCAATCCGTTTGACTTTTCCTGGCGGACGCTCACAAAAACGCTCGCTGACAGAAAGAACCACAGGGACGGGAAAAATGCTCCACACGATCGCGGCCTTCGACCGTCTCGGCGAGGAAAATGCCTTCGCGGTGCTGGCGCGGGCCACCGCGCTCGCCCATCAGGGCCGCGACATCATCAACCTCGGCATCGGCCAGCCCGACTTCAAGACGCCGCAGCACATCGTCGAGGCTGCGATCAAGGCGCTGCGCGACGGCCATCATGGCTACACGCCGGCCAACGGGCTGCTGGCCACGCGCGAGGCGGTGGTGCGGCGCACGTTGACCACCACCGGCGTCGAGGTCTCGCCCGAAAACGTGATGATCCTGCCCGGCGGCAAGCCGACCATGTTCGCCGCGATCCTGATGTTCGGCGAGCCGGGCGCGGAGATCCTCTATCCCGACCCCGGCTTTCCCATCTATCGCTCGATGATCGAGTTCACCGGCGCGACGCCCGTTCCCGTGCCGATCCGCGAGGAGAACGGCTTTGCCTTCTCGGCCGAGGAGACGCTGGCGCTGATCACGCCGAAGACCAGGCTCTTGATCCTCAATTCGCCCGCCAACCCGACCGGCGGCGTCACTCCGCGGGCCGAGATCGAGAAGCTGGTCAAGGGACTGGAAAAGCACTCTGAGGTCGCGATCCTCTCCGACGAGATCTACGACGTCATGACCTATGACGGCGAAAAGCATTGTTCGCTGCTCAATTTTCCGGAGATCCGCGACCGATTAATCGTGCTCAACGGCTGGTCGAAGACCTGGGCGATGACCGGCTGGCGCATGGGCTGGTCGATCTGGCCGAACGGCGAGAAGGGCGCCTATCTCTACGACAAGGTGCGCAAGCTGGCGGTCAACTGCTGGTCCTGCGTCAACGCGCCGAGCCAGTATGCCGGCATCGCCGCGATAGACGGCCCGCAGGACGACGTCGAGAAGATGATGCGCGCCTTCGACAACCGCAGGAAGATCGTGGTCGAGGGCCTGAATGCGCTGCCCGGCATTTCCTGCATCACGCCGAAGGGCGCCTTCTATGCCTTCCCCAACGTGTCGAAGACCGGCTGGAAGGCGAAGAAGCTTGCCTCGGCGTTGCTGGAGGATGCCGGCGTCGCGCTGATCGGCGGCCCCGACTTCGGCGTGCTCGGCGAAGGCTATGTCCGGCTCTCTTACGCCAATTCCGAGGAGAACATCCTGCGCGCGCTGGAGCGGATCGAAGCGTTCCTGAAGAAATAGAGCTTCAGCCCTTACCCGCGCCCGACATACGGCATCTTCGTCGCCATCACGGTCATGAACAGCACGTTGGCGTCGAGCGGCAGGCTCGCCATGTGAAGGACCGCGTCGGCGACGCGCTGGACGTCCATCACCGCTTCGGCGGCGATGGAGCCGTTGGCCTGCGGCACGCCGACGGTCATCGGCTGCGCCATGTCGGTCAGCGCGTTGCCGATGTCGATCTGGCCGCAGGCGATGTCGAAGGGCCGGCCGTCGAGCGCCAGCGTCTTGGTCAGGCCGGTGATGGCGTGCTTGGTCGCAGTATAGGGCACCGACCCCGGGCGCGGCGCATAGGCCGACACCGAGCCATTGTTGATGATGCGGCCGCCCATCGGCTTTTGCCGGCGCATGGCGCCGAAGGCGGCGCGGGCGCACAGGAACGAGCCAGTGAGATTGACGCCGACGACGTCGTTCCAGACCTCGACCGGGATCTCGTCGATCAGCGTCGATTTGTAACCCATTCCGGCATTGTTGAAGAGCAGGTCGACGCGGCCGAACGCCTCAAGCACGGTCTCGAACATATCGTCGACCTGATCGGCCTTGCTGATGTCGCAGGCGACGGCCAACGCCTTGGCTTGCGTCTTCCCCGCTTCGGCGATCGCCTCTTCAAGCAGTGCCTTGCGGCGGCCGCAAAACACCGTGTTCCAGCCGGCCTTCAGCAGCGTCGTGGCGACGCTCTTGCCGATGCCGGTGCCGGCGCCGGTCACGATCGCTGTTCTCTCTGTGATGGCGGTCATCGACGCGCTCCCGTCATTGTTGGAACGGGACGAAGGCATCGCAAATGATGGAGACCGTGGCAAGCAGCTCTTGCCGACAAAAAGGGCGGTCATTGGCGACCGCCCTGATCTGAACCGTGCTTGGGAGGAGGAAAAGCCGGTCCGACTGCTTAGAATGATGCGCTTGCTGGGTTAACGAAAGACTAACGGTCAACAAGATGCCGCAAGCGCGTTTACCACCCGATTCGCTACTGCGGATTGGATGCGGCTCCGGCCGGCACCTTTGCCGCTGCGACGGTCGCCTCGACATGATCGACCAGCGCGTCCGGCAGGCCGAGGCGGCCGGCCAACAGGTCGAGATAACCGCGCTCGGTGCGGGTGTCGGGATCGATGGTGAGTCGCGAGGCGGTGTAGAGCTCGAGCTTCTGCGCATCGGTCTTGGCGCCGGCGATCAGCGCGTCGAGATCGAGCGGCCGTTCGAGCTCGGCCATCAGGAACTTTTCCGCTTCCGTGCCGATGCCGGCAAGCTTGAGCCTGTCGGCGATCTTCTGACGCTCCTCGTCATCGACATGGCCGTCCGCCTTGGCGGCCGAGATCATCGCCCGCACCAGCGTCAGCGTGAATTCGGCCTCGCCCTGCGGCGCCTGGGAAGGGTGAAAGGCCGTGTCGGCCGGCGGTGGCAGCAATTCCGGCTCGCTCGCGGTTGGCGTCTGTGCCGGCGCGGCGCCGTTCTTGTAGTTCTGGTAGGCCTTGTAGGCGAGGCCGCCGATCGCCGCCAGGCCGCCGAGCTTGATCGCGGCTCCGGTCACCTGCCGTCCGGTGCCCGTGCCGAGCAGCACGGCGGCCAGCGCGCCGGCGGCGAGCGGGTTGTCCTTCGCCATCTGTACCGCTTGCCCCGCCTTGTCGCGAACGGTCGATCCCGTGCCAGGAATTTGCGAGCCGAGCAGGTCGTCGAGCAGCTTCTTGGGGTCGAGCATCAATGCCTCCAGAATTGGCCCGGCCGAATGCGCCCGGGCGGGGTTTCGGACCGGCAAGACGTAGGCCCCGCGCGTTGACATTACAATGACGGGCGGCTGTTTTGTGGAGCCGGCGCGCCTAGCTTCCGATGTGGCGCCGGCCGCCGCGCGCTTGCGCCAGCTCCACCTGGCGATGCCGCTCGGCGTAGCGGGCACGATCCTCGTCCGAGCGCGCTTCGAAACAGCGCGGGCATGAAACGCCGACCGTGTATTTCGGCGACAGCCGGTCCTCGGCTGTCAGCGGATGCCGGCAGGCGCGGCAGAGCTCGGCATCGCCTTCGGCCAAACCATGCGAGACCGAAACCCGCTCGTCGAAGACGAAACACTCGCCCTGCCACAGGCTCTCTTCGGCCGGCACGTCCTCAAGGTATTTCAGGATGCCGCCCTTGAGATGGAAGACGTTGCCGAAGCCCAGCGACTTAACATAAGCCGTCGCCTTCTCGCAGCGTATGCCGCCGGTGCAGAACATCGCCAGCTTGCGGCCTTCGAGCTCGTCGCGGTGCTCTTCGACCCAAGCCGGAAATTCACGGAAGCTGGCGGTCTTCGGATCGACCGCGCCCCTGAAGGTGCCGATCGAGACTTCGTAGGCGTTGCGTGTGTCGATCACCACCGTATCGGCATCCGAGATCAGCGCATTCCAGTCGGCCGGCGCGACATAGGTGCCGGCGCTGGTCGCCGGATCGAGATCGTCGACGCCCATGGTGACGATCTCACGCTTCAGCCGCACCTTCATGCGGTGGAACGGCATATCGGCGGCGCCGCTGTATTTGACTTCCAGCCCCGCAAGCCCTTCGATCGCCTGGAGATGATCGATCAGCGCGGCGATCGCCTCCTCGCTGCCGGCGACGGTGCCGTTGATGCCTTCATGCGCCAAAAGCAGCGTGCCCTTGATGCCGCGTCCGCAGCAGAAGGCGGCAAGCGGCGCGCGCAAGGCCTCGTAGCCGTCGAGCCGCGCGAATTTGTAGAGCGCGGCGACGCGGATTGGCCGATTTTCGGTGGCTGTTGTCATGCCCATGCCACTAGACCGTGCTGAAAGCGGTTTCAAGGCAGAGGCACCGAGCGCCCGCCGCGTGACATCGCGACACGCCCGCCTTCGTGGACTTCAAATACCCCTTCTGCTAATCGGTTGAAATCGATCGCAACGGAGAGACAAGCCAATGACCAGCAAGACCGAAAAGCTCCTGTCGCTCCTCAACGGCCAGCCGGTCATTCCGGTGCTCAAGATCGCCAATGTCGCCGACGCCGTGCCGCTGGCCCGCGCTCTGTCGCGCGGCGGCCTGAGGGCAATCGAGATCACGCTGCGCACCGCAGACGCGCTGGAGGCGATCCGCCGCGTCGCGGCCGAGGTCGAGGACGCAGTCGTCGGCGCCGGCACCATTCTCGATGCGAAGCAATTCGACGAGGCCGCTGCGGCCGGCTCGAAATTCATCGTCAGCCCCGGCATCACCAGCCAGTTGCTGGACGCGGCGAAGGACAGCCCAGTGCCGCTGCTGCCCGGCACGATCACGCCCGGCGAGATCATGGCCGCGCGCGAAGCCGGCCTGCGCTTCCTGAAATTCTTCCCGGCCGAGCAGTCGGGCGGCATCGCTTCGCTGAAGGCCTTCGCCTCGCCGCTCGCTGACGTGAAGTTCTGCCCGACCGGCGGCATAACGGCCAAGAACGCCGCCGACTATCTCGGCCTGCCCAATGTCATCTGCGTCGGCGGCTCCTGGGTGGCTCCGGACGATTTGATCAAGGCGGGCAAGTGGGACGAGATCGAAGCGCTCGCGCGCGAGGCAAGCAAGCTCGCCAAATAGTTCGCCCCAGAATCACCAGGGCAGCGGACCGTTCTCGTCGAAATAGCCGCCGGTCGGTCCACCCGCGTCGAGCGTCGCCAGGCGCACGACGATCTCGGCCGCCTGTTGCACCGTGCGGTGACCTTTGTGCCCGTTGAGGTCCGTCGCGGTGTAGCCGGGAGCGGCGGCGTTGACCATGATGCCGCGCGGCGCAAGCTCCCTGGCGAAAGCCACCGTGATGGCGTTGAGCGCCGTCTTCGAGCTGCCATAGCCCATGACGTTCGGCGACTGGCTTTCGCCAGCTCCGCTGCCAACCGCGCGTGCGATCGAGCCGAGATAGCTGCTCAGCATGACGATGCGGGCGGCGGGCGCGGCCAGAAGCAGCGGCAGGAATGCCTGGGTGACGCGGATCGGACCGAAGACGTTGACGTCATAGATGGCCTTAGTGTCCGCGAGAGGTTCCTGGCTCGGCGGCCGCTCGTAGCGGCCGTCGGGGTTGAGCGCATCGACATATCCGGTGGCCACACCGGCATTGTTGACCAGCACGTCGAGACTGGACGTTCGCGCGGCGACGGTCCTGACCGCGGCCGCCACGCTCTCGTCGCTGGTGACGTCGAGCTCGAGCCGCTCGACGTCGAACCCTTCGCTGCGGAACGCTTCGGCCGCGGCGTCGCCGCGCCTCGAATCCCGAGCGCCGAGCCAGACCTTGAATCCCAGCGCCGCCAGCCGCCGGGCGGTCTCGAGGCCGATTCCCTTGTTGGCGCCGGTCACCAGCGCATTCTTCTCTGTCGTCATATCCATGTCTCCTTTTCAGAGACCTGGAAATGACGTGAAATGCCTGGTTTCGCGCGCCAAAAGCTCTCACGCTCTTGCCTAATCCTCTCATGTGCGCGCTTGCGCGTCACAGGTGCGCGCTTGCGTGTCACAGGTGCGCGCTGGCGCGTCACCCGGGTGCGCTCTCGCGCGTTGCACGGCTCGTGCGGATCGGCAATGCTGAACCGATGAACGAAGCGCTGCAGGAATTGATCGCGATCGCCGGCCGCCACGCGCGTGGGAGGCGGACGCGGACGGCCGTTCCTCGCGTCACGATCGGCCGCAGCGAGGTTCCGACACCGCCGCTGCCCGAGCTGTGCCAGCCGACGGCCTTGTTCGTGCTGCAGGGCACTAAATCGGTGCTGATCGGCGATCGCACGCTTCGCTACGGCGCCGGCAGCTGTTTCGTCTACGCGGTCGAGACGCCCGCCACCAGCCAGTTGATCGAGGCGAGCGCCGCCCATCCTTACATGGCCATCGCCTTCAGCCTCGATATGGAAGTGATCGCCACATTGCTCATCGGCCACAAGCCGGCGGCCGGCGGCGACAGCTTCGCGACCTATCCCGCCGATGACGAGCTGCTCGACGCCTGGCGCCGGATGCTGCGGCTGCTCGACAGGCCGGACGAGATCCCCGTGCTCGCGCCCATGCTTGAACGGGAGATAGCGTTTCGGCTGCTGCAAGGCCCGCGAGGCGCCAAGCTGCGCCAGCTTGCGCGCGCCGACGGACGCCTGTCGCAGATCCGCCGCGCCACCCAATGGATACGCGCGCATTACAACGAGCCGATCGATGTGACGGAGCTGGCCGCGCTCGCCCATATGAGCAACGCCGCGTTCCACCGCCACTTCAAGGCGGCGACGGCCATGAGCCCGATCCAGTATCAGAAGCAGGTCCGCCTGCTGGAGGCCCGCCACCTGCTGATCGCGCAGCCGGGCAACGCAGCGCGTGTCGCCTTTGCCGTCGGCTACGAAAGCGCCTCCCAGTTCAGCCGTGAATATGCGCGCCAGTTCGGCCTGCCCCCGGCGCGCGACGCCGCGCGGCTTCTGGCAAGGGGCGAGGCGCCTGCGCTGTAAGTCGACTGAACCGCCGCAGGCGGGAGACCGGCGGTCGGGGCAGGCAGCATAAAAAGCGAAAGCCGCGCTGGCGTCCAACGCGGCTTTCGCTGTCCCGGCAGGGCTCGCTATTTCGTCTGGAAGCGGGCGACCGAAAGGAACTTCACCGCGTTGCCGGTGAACCGGCTGGCATCCGGCGTCTGGGGGTCCGTCTGGAAGCCGGCCGTGTAGACCTCGCTCGGCGGCGTATGAACGATGTTATAGGCATAGCGCGGCGCCGTCGTCGGATCGGAAACGGTGGCTATGTTCTCACCACTGCCCAGCGCCCAGCGCGCTGCCTGCGGCGGCGTCGCCACCACCATCGCCTTCGGCCCCGGCCGCAGGTCGTTGGCGGAAGGCCTCGCCTCCTTGCGCGTCGTCTTCACGCCGCCGCCGACCGCCTGCGCCGGATCGGTGCCGGCCGGACGGGCTGCGATGGCTTGACGCGGCGAAGCCGCATCGAGGCCCGACGGATCGTTGAACGCCGAGCGCGGCTCCGGCGCCGTCAGCGAAGCGACCTCATATTCGGCGCCGCTCGCGCCGGCCACAGTGGTTGCGCTGGCCTGTTCGAGCACAGCCTTGATCTCATCCGGCTTGCTTGTGTCGGGCCGCGCGGTCGGCAGCACCGAGAAGGCATCGGTCGCGCTCTTGTCCTGCGAGGCCGTTTCCGCCAGCGCCAGCAAGACGTTCTTGTCCTTGGTCGCCAATTCGGCCGGTGTCGAGCGGTCGGGACGCCAGGTCGGCAGCGGGATGTTGTTGACCGCCACCTGCGCGGGATCGGCCGCGGCCTGTGCCGCGCCGGCGGCGTTGGCCATGCCGAACGGCACATTGACCGGAGCATGCGCCGTCGCCACCGCCTGCTCGGTCGTGGCCGAGGCGTCCGCCACGGCGAACGGCACGTTTTCAGGCGTCTGCTGGCCGACATCGACCTTCGGCCGCGGCGCGAAAGCAGGGACCGGAATCTCCTTCGGCGGCAACGCGGCGATGATCGTTTCAGGCGTGTCCTGCTGCGCCTGCTGCGAATCGTCGGTGCCGTCATCCGCGATCTGCGGGATGTTGGCGCGCTTGGCGTTCTGAGGCGAGACGATGGCGATGCCAGGCAGGTTGCCGCTTTTGGCCGTTGCAGCCTGCTTCACGGCCTTCGGCTGCGGCGCGGGCTCGGCGCTGGCGACATCGGCGCTGTCGTCAGCCTCGTCTTCGCCGCCGCCAAACCAGGCCGCAAACAATCCGCCGGAGCGCTTGGTCGAGCCGCCTGCGCTTGCCAGTTCGATGTTGGGGGTGCCGGCGCCCCTGCGTGCCTTATAGGCGGCCAAGGCCTGTTCATAGCCCGGCAGCGGCCGGCCGTCACTCGGCACATGCAGCGTCTTGCCGTTCGGGAACAGGCTGACCAGTTCCTGGCGGCTGATGCCCGGCCAGTGGCGGACATTGCCGACATCCATGTGGACGAATGGCGAGCCGGACCTCGGATAGTAGCCGACGCCGCCGCCTTGCATCTTGAGGCCGATATTGCGCAGCTTCTTCAGCGGCACGCCGGGAATGTAGAAATCCATCGCCTTGCCGAGCATGTGCTGGCTTTTTTCGGCGACGCCGCGGCTGCGGCTGCGTAGCATCGAGTTCGTGGCCGGAGAGCGATAACCGCAGACGACTTGGATATAGTCGGTCGCGCCGCTCTCGCGGTAAGCTTCCCACACCAGGTCGAGCAGCCGAGGATCCATCTTGGTCGGCTCGTTGCGGCGCCAGTCGCGCAGGATGATGTTGATCTTGCGCAGGCCTTCAGGATCGTAGCGGCCATTGCGCTTGTAGACGATCTCGGCCTTTTCGTGCGTATGAAGGTGATAGAGCTTAAGCGAACGGATTTCGGCCTTCGCTCCGGAGACCGCTGCCGAGAGGAACCCGACGGCCAAAATCACAAACGTCAGCCACCTCGGCCAGACGCTCATGTGAAAATGCCGCCCGTTTGTGTGTCGTTCGACTTGGTTCAAATCAAAAGGCCTTGCAGGCTGCCGTTTGTCCCCGGATTTGCCCAAACGGATGCGTGGTTCTCACATCCGAATATCGATCCTAATGGTTAATCATCGCTTATTGAAGCCAAAATGCGGTAACACAGTGGCGATATCCCGTCAAAAATGATGCACTGTATTTCGTGGTAAATCGCTGGTTTAGATCGAGAATTCGGCCTGAACCGGAACACGATCTGTTACCGTTTGCCTTAATGCGTGATCGCAGCCAAGCAAGTCACTGAAAAACAGCGCCTTCCGATCAAAAAGCGACAATTTGACTCGGATCTTAGGAAGGCAAGCTGGAGTGGCGCTTGCGTCTCAGGACGCAAGCCGGTCGAGACGACCCGCCTCGGGGTCAATGCCATATTCCTTCAACTTGCGGTAGAGCGTGGAGCGTCCGATGCCGAGGCGGCGCGCCACCTCGCTCATCTGGCCGTTATAGTGGTCGATCGCAAGCTTGATCATCTCGAGCTCGACATCGGCCAGCGCCCGCACATTGCCGCGCTCGTCCAAGGCTCTCAGCGTGCCGAAGCGGGCCTGCGGCCGCGCCGGCGCCTCGCTCTCGGGCAAAGCGGCCCCTGCTCCGTTGGCACCAGAGACATGCCCAGTCGGTTGCGGTTCGTCCGCGATCGTCGCAGCCGCCGATGCCGATTCGGCATCGAGCTTTACCGTGCCTTCGACCTGCGCGCGGATTTGCGGAAATTCCTCTTCGGTCAGCAGTTCGCCTTCAGCGAGCACGGACGCCCTGAACACCGCATTTTCAAGCTGCCGGATGTTGCCCGGCCAGTCATAGGCCTGCAGCATTGCCAGCGCCTTGGCCGATATGCCGGTGAGGCGATGGCGCGGATCGGCCGGCGCCACCTTTTCCATGAAATGCCGGACCAGATAGGGGATGTCGTCGCGCCGGTCGCGCAGCGGCGGCACGAAGATCGGATAGACGTTCAGCCGGTAGAACAGATCCTCGCGGAACTTGCCGTCCTTGACCTGCTGCAAAAGGTTGCGATGCGTCGCCGAGATCAGCCTGATGTCGACCTTGACGGTCGAACGGCCGCCGACCGGATCGACCTCGCCCTCCTGGACGGCGCGCAGCAGCTTGACCTGGACGTCGAGCGGCAGGTCGCCGATCTCGTCCAGGAACAGCGTGCCCGAATGCGCTTCGACGAATTTGCCGGTGTGCTTGTCGGTGGCCCCGGTGAAGGAGCCTTTCTCGTGTCCGAACAGGATCGATTCGACGAGATTGTCCGGGATGGCGCCGCAATTGACTGTGACGAAGGGTTTCGAGCGGCGGTCGCCGCTGCCCTGGATGGCGCGCGCCACCAGTTCCTTGCCAACGCCGGACTCGCCTTCGATGAGGATCGGGATGTTGGATGCCGCGGCCTTCTGCCCGAGACGGATCACCCGGTCCATCGCCGGGCTGCGCGTGATCAAGTCCTTGAAAGTGAGATGGCCGCCGCGCCGCCGCGACGTGCGCTTCATTTCGTCCTCGACCGCCTCGACCTTCAAGGCATTGGAAATCGATGTCTGCAGCCGGTCGGGCGAAGCCGGCTTGACGACGAAATCGAAAGCGCCGTGGCGCATGGCCGAGACGACGGTTTCTATGCCGCCCTGCGCGGTCTGCACGATGACCGGGAGGTTGATGGCGCGTTCGCGCATCGCCTTCAGCACGCCGATGCCGTCGAGGCCGGGCATGACCAGGTCGAGGATGACGACCGACACATCGCGCGCGTTCGGTCCGTCGAGCACGTCGAGCCCCGCCTCGCCGCCCTCCGTGACGATGGCGCTGTGGCCGAATTTCGTCACCGCCGCCTCGAGCAGCCTGCGCTGCACGGGATCGTCATCGACTATGAGTATGGAACCTGTCATGACTGTGTTGGCTGCCCGGCCTTGAGAAATCCCCATGGATCATCTTGGCACAGGGTTCTAAATAAGGTTTCAAAAAACCCGGTGAACGAATTCCTTAGGATTTGACCGGCTTCTCCTTTCCCTTTGATTTTGGTCCCTTGATTCAAAGAAGGTACTGTTGATGCGCATGATGTTTGGTCGGCGGCTTGCGGCGCCAGTGTCCGGCCAGGGCGCGGCGGAGCTTGGCGATCTGCCGGAATGGAATCTCGCCGATCTCTATTCCGGCATGGAGGCGCCGGAGCTGAAGCGCGACATCGCTCGGGCGGCCAGCGACGCCATCGCCTTCGAGGCCCGCTGGAAGGGCACTTTGGCCGCCGAGGCCGAACGCGGCGCCGCCGGCCGGCTCGGCGAGGCCCTGAAGACCTACGAGGCGCTGGAGGAACTCATCGGCCGCATCGTCTCCTATGCCGGGCTGGTCTATGCCGGCAACACCGCCGATCCGCAGCGCGCCAAGCTCTATGGCGACGTCCAGGAGAAGATGACCGATGCCAGCGCGCACCTGCTGTTCTTCGCGCTGGAGCTCAACCTGATCGACGACGCGGTGATCGAAAGCGCGCTTGCGGCCGACGCGGCCTTCGCCCACTACCGGCCCTGGGTGCTCGACCTCCGGAAGGACAAACCCTACCAGCTCGAGGACCGGGTCGAGCAGTTGTTCCATGAAAAGTCGGTCACAGGGCGCGGCGCTTGGAACCGCCTGTTCGACGAGACCATGACCGACCTGCGCTTCGATGTCGACGGCGAGGAGTTGACGCTGGAGCCGGCGCTGAACCGGTTGCAGGACTCGGATGGCGAAGTGCGCCGCCGCGCCTCCGAGGCGCTCGCCGCGACCTTCCGCAAGAACCTGCGGACCTTCACGCTCATCACCAACACCTTAGCCAAGGACAAGGAGATCTCCGACCGCTGGCGCGGCTTCGAGGACATCGCCGATTCACGCCATCTCGCCAACCGCGTCGAGCGCGGCGTGGTCGATGCGCTCGCGGCCGCCGTGCGCGAGGCCTATCCGCGGCTTTCGCACCGCTACTATGCGATGAAGGCGCGCTGGCTCGGCATGGAAGTGATGAACCACTGGGACCGCAACGCGCCGCTGCCCGAGACACCGCAAGCGGTGATCCGCTGGGACGACGCCAGGGACACGGTGCTGTCGGCCTACCAACGCTTCTCGCCGGAGATGGCGGAGATCGCGCGGACGTTCTTCGACCGCAAATGGATCGACGCGCCGGTCAGGCCCGGCAAGTCGCCCGGCGCCTTCGCCCATCCGACGGTGCCGTCGGCGCACCCTTACGTGCTGCTCAACTACATGGGCAAGCCGCGCGATGTGATGACGCTGGCGCATGAGCTTGGCCACGGCGTGCACCAAGTGCTGGCCGCAGGCCAAGGCGCACTGATGGCCTCGACGCCGCTGACGCTGGCAGAGACCGCCTCCGTCTTCGGCGAGATGCTGACTTTCCGCTCGCTGCTCGACCAGACCGCCGACAAGCGCGAACGCAAGGCGATGCTCGCCCAGAAGGTAGAGGACATGATCAACACCGTCGTGCGCCAGATCGCCTTCTACGAGTTCGAGCGCAAGGTGCATGCCGAGCGCCGCAACGGCGAGCTGACCTCTGACAGGCTGGGCCAGTTCTGGCTGGAAGTTCAGGCCGAAAGCCTGGGGCCGGCAATCAGGCTGCGCGATGGCTACGAGGTCTTCTGGACCTACATCCCGCACTTCATCCACTCGCCCTTCTACGTCTATGCCTACGCCTTCGGCGACTGCCTGGTGAACTCGCTCTATGCCGTCTACCAGAATGCGGAGCGCGGCTTTCAGGAGAAGTATTTCGAGATGCTGCGCGCCGGCGGTACCAAACATCACTCGGAGCTTCTGGCGCCCTTCGGCCTCGACGCCACCGATCCTGCCTTCTGGCAGATCGGCCTTGGCGTGATCGGCAACCTGATCGACGAGCTGGAAGCGCTCGACAAATGACGGGCGTTCGCCCGGCGGCATAATCCATAATATTTTAGCTAAAATTAATATTAGGAGCAGCTTATTCTTTTCTAAATGGCTGTTCTTCAATAACTCCGCCGCATTTTTCAATTAGTTTTCAGCGAGCCATATGATAGCGTCCCGCCTCAAGCTCAGCCGGACGCATCGCCAAGGCCAGAGACGGCCCCTCGCGGCGCTTCGGCGAATGCGATGATGGCCGTCGGCCGTGGGCGGAGGAGAGCCAAGCGCCGACAGCTCTATTGAAGCGGCTGTTCCGCCGAACGCGGAACGATTGACGATCGTCGCGGCAAGCTCGCCGTTTCGGGCCACGGCCGACAGATCGGACTGGAGAGGGAAATGAGCACTTTCTTCTACATGCTCCTGGCGTTGGTTGTGGGTGTCCTGGTTGGCTGGTTCATCTGGGGCCGCCTGCGCGGCGAGCTCGACAGTCTGCGCGGCGATCTCGATCGCGCAAGGAGCGAGCGCGACCGGTTTCGCGCCGACACGGACCGCCTGAGCGGCGAGCTCGACGCCTGTGGCCGCGCCCGCGCCGATCTCGAGCGCCAGCTGCGCGGGACACCCGCCAAAGCCGGCGCCGACAAGGCCGCCGCACCCGCGCCGACGGCGCTGATGTCGTCGACACCGGCCGCGGCCAAATCGCCGCCCGCGAAATCGTCCGCGGCAAAATCGGCCTCGACCAAGACCGTGCCGGCCAAGAAACCAGCGGCGGCCAAGACGGCGACCGCGCCGAAGGCAAGCGCGGCGCCAAGGAAAGCCGCACCGGCTCCGAAGAAAGCTGCCGCGCCGACGGCGCCCAACGGCAAGGCGGACAATCTGCGCCGCCTGATCGGCATTGGTCCGGTCAACGAAAAGCTGCTCAAGGATCAGGGCGTCACCACCTACGCCCAGATCGCCGCGTGGACCGAGGCCGACGTGAAGCGCGTCGAGGAGGCTCTCAATTTCGATGGTCGCATCGAGCGCGAGAAATGGATCGAGCAGGCGAAATTGCTGGCCGCGGGTGACGAGGCCGAATTCGCCCGTCGCTTCCCGACGGCAGGCACCGCCAGCAACAGCTGAACATCTCGCCGGCATCGCAAATGCCGGAGGTTGGCCGGAGACGTCCATCACTTCGTCATCCTATGGCGAGGAGCGAAGCGACGCAGCGCAGACCATAGGATCCATTCCGTTACCTACAAGCGCTGCGGCGGTGCCGAGAATCCTTCGTTCTGCACCGCCTTTATTTTCGCGCGAGGTCACGGAATGGATCCTCGGGTCTCAGCGTCCGCTCCGCCCGTGGATGACGAAGTTCTGGTGTCTCCGCCAATCCTTGCAAAATCAGTCACCGAAAACGCCTTTGCGCCGCCCGACGCCGTTCCCTCGATTGCATCCCGCCCAGCCCCCATATAGAGCGGTCGACTGAATGCATGTCGCCCAAAAGTGCGCAGCGGTTTTGGGCGACATGCATCAAAATCAAAAGTTACCGTATCCGAGGCTTATGTCCCTGCCTTCCGCAATCTTCCGCAATGACGAGGCCGGCCGCCAGCTCGTCTTCGACAGGCCGATCGAGATCATCATCGCGCGAACCGCGGCCGAATTCGCGCCGGCGCTCGAAGCAGCGCAGGCGGCCTCCGATGCCGGCAAATGGCTGGCCGGCTATTTCTCCTATGAGGCCGGCTACCTGCTCGAGCCGAAGCTGGTGCCGCTGCTGCCGGAGGGCCGCCGCGCGCCGCTGATCTGTCTCGGCGTCTTCGACGCGCCGCTCGAACAGGCCGTGCCGAAAAGCAACGGGCTGGCGACCAACGGCCCGATTTTCGACGCCAGGGCGGGATGGTCCGCCGAGGACTATGCCCTCCGCTTCGCTCGCCTTCACGACCATATCCGCAAGGGTGATTGCTACCAGGGCAACCTGACTTTCCCGGTCCATGCGCAATGGTCCGGCGATCCGCTCGCCGCCTTCGAGGCGCTGACCGGGCGCCAGCCGGTGAAATACGGCGCGCTGGTCTCGCTCGGCGATCCGATCGTGTTGTCGCGCTCGCCGGAGCTCTTCTTCGAGATCGATGACGAGGGCATGATCGAGACGCACCCGATGAAGGGCACGGCGCCGCGCGGCGCGATCAGGGCCGAGGATGAGCGGCTGAAGGCGTTCCTGCGCAACGACGAGAAGAACCAGGCCGAGAACCGGATGATCGTCGACCTGCTGCGCAACGACATCTCGCTGATCAGCGAGGTCGGCACGCTGGAAGTGCCGGAGCTGTTCCGCATCGAGACCTATCCGACCGTCCACCAGATGGTGAGCCGGGTACGCGCAAGATTGCTGCCGGATGTCGGCATTCGCCAGATCTTCGCCGCCCTCTTTCCCTGCGGCTCGATCACCGGCGCGCCAAAAATCCGCGCCATGGAGATATTGCACGACCTGGAAGGCGTGCCGCGCGACGTCTATTGCGGTGCCATCGGCTGGGTTGCGCCCGGCGGCACGATGCGGTTCTCGGTGGCGATCCGCACCATCTCGCTCTTTGCCGATGGCGAAGCCGTCTACAATGTCGGCGGCGGCGTCGTCTTCGATTCGACCGCCGATGAGGAGTATCGGGAGTGTCTTCTGAAAGCGCGCTTCGCGACGGGAACCGTGCCGACTTCGAACTGATCGAGACCATGCGCTGGGAGCCTGGCTCGGGCTTCCTGCGCTTCGAGCGGCATCTTGCGCGGCTTTACGCTTCGGCGGCGGAGCTTGGCTTTGCCTGCCACCCGCAACGGGTCGGCGAGGCGCTGACGGGTGCGGTCGGCGGGCAGCGGATCGCCTTGCGCACCCGGCTTGCCCTGCAGCGCAATGGCGAGGCGACGGCATCGGCGCAGCCTTACGAACCGCTCGCTTCGGACAAGGTCTGGCGGCTGCAGCTGGCGCGGGTCCGCCTCGATTCCGGCAACATGCTGCTGCGCCACAAGACCAGCCTGCGACAGGTCTACACGCACGCACGTGCCGAATATCTCATCACGCAAGCCGACGAGGTGCTGCTCGCCAACGAGCGCGGCGAGCTCTGCGAAGGCACGATCACCAATCTCTTCGCCGACTTCGGTGACGGCGTGCTCGCGACGCCTCGGCCCGACTGCGGCCTGCTTCCTGGAGTATTGCGCGGCGAGCTTCTGGACGAAGGCCGCGCGGCGGAAGCGATCTACACCTTTGATGATCTGAAGTCCGCGAAAGCGATCTTCGTCGGCAATTCGCTGCGCGGGCTGATCCCGGCGCGACTCGCCTGACACTGGGGCCGCCAGTCCTTTTCCTTTTTGAGAGAAGCCATATTCTGTTGAAGCAAGCATGACCACCCACACGCTCCCGACCCACACGCCCTATGACGGATCCTCGAAACTCTTCACCATCGGCCTGAAGCCGCTCGAGCTCGACCGCTGGATCGAGGTCGATGAATTCCTCTTGCCCTATCTCGCCGAAAAGCGGCGGCTTTACACGGAGATCCCGGAAAAGGTCTTTGTCGAGCAAGACGATACGCGCGACGCACAGCGCGAGGTGCTCGACCTCCTCGTCGCCCATCTCCGAGAAAAACACCCGGGGACTCACCACGGCACAGGCTCCGCCATCGAGGGGTTCGGCCCCGACGGAACGATCGGCAAGCTCTCTTCCGGACTGCGCGAAGCGCCACTCGTCCAGGCGTCCCTGCTGGTGCAGGAGGATTTGATCCTGATGCGGCGGGGCGACGACGGCTGGCGGCTCGCGGCCGGATCGCTGTGCTTTCCCTCGTCCTGGTCGCTCCGGGAAAAATTCGGCAAGCCGCTGCAGCAGATCCATGCGCCCGTGCCCGGCTTCGGCCCCGGCACACGGCCGGCCGATTTGATAAACCGCATGTTCGACGGCCTGCAAGGCCAGGCGGTCGAACGTTTCAACTGGTCGATCCAGGCGGGCGAGGCGCTCTATCATCCGCTTTCCAACGGGGAGCGCATCGACCGCGCCACCAACCGGCCCACCCGTTTCCCGGACGGCGACATCAACGCCCACGCCTTCATCCGAGTCGAGCGGCAGACGCTGCGCAAGCTACCGGTCTCGCGCGACATCCTCTTCACCATCCGCATCCACCTCGACCCGCTGGCGGTGCTCGACCGGCACCCTGACAGAGCGACGCTGGCGGCCTCTTTCGCCGAACAGCTCGACACCCTCGACCAGGCGCAGCTCGACTACAAGGGTCTCACCGCCGACCGCGACCGCCTGGTCGCCTACCTCAACGGCACGGCCAAGGCCGCTTAACCACGTCGCCATGCGAGCTTAGCCGGCGATTGGCGGTTTTCGCTGGTTTGTGACAATGATCTGTGATTGTAGCGCTTGACCGCGGGGCGAAGAGTGCCCGGTTTTTGCGCGTGTTTGAAGGAGTGTGCGAAAAAATGGCGAATGAAAACTGGCCCGTTTACGGTGAAATCACCGGCCCTGTCGTGATGATCGGCTTTGGCTCGATCGGACGGGGAACGCTGCCGCTGATCGAACGCCATTTCAAGTTCGACAAGTCGCGTATGGCGGTCATCGACCCGCGCGACTCCGACCGCAAGCTGCTCGACGAGCGCGGCATCACCTTCGTTCAGGACGCGGTGACCAAGAAGAACTACAAGAAGCTGTTGACCCCCCTTCTCACCAATGGCGGCGGCCAGGGCATGTGCGTCAACCTGTCGGTCGACACCTCCTCGCTCGAGCTGATGAAGCTGTGCCGCAAGCTCGGCGTGCTCTATGTCGACACCGTCGTCGAGCCATGGCTCGGCTTCTATTTCGATGAAACGGCCGACAACGCCTCGCGCACCAACTATGCGCTGCGCGAGAGCGTGCGCCAGGAAAAGGAAAAGGCCCCGGGCGGCACCACCGCGATCTCCTGCTGCGGCGCCAATCCCGGCATGGTCTCGTGGTTCGTCAAGCAGGCGCTCGTCAACCTCGCCACCGATCTCGGGCTCGAGTTCGTGGTGCCGGCGGAGCATGACCGCGAGGGTTGGGCGAAGCTGATGAAGAAGGCCGGCGTCAAGGGCATCCACATCGCCGAGCGCGACACCCAGCGCACCAAGAAGCCGAAGCCGATGGACGTGTTCTGGAACACCTGGTCGGTCGAGGGCTTCATCTCGGAAGGCCTGCAGCCGGCCGAACTCGGCTGGGGCACGCATGAAACCTGGATGCCGAAGAACGGCAAGAAGCACAGGCATGGCTCGCAGGCGGCGATCTATCTGGAGCAGCCCGGCGCCAACACGCGCGTGCGCAGCTGGTGCCCGACCCCCGGCCCGCAATACGGTTTCCTGGTGACGCATAACGAGGCGATTTCGATCGCCGATTTCTTCACCGTCCGCGGCAAGAAGGGCAAGGTGAACTACCGCCCGACCTGCCATTATGCCTACCATCCCTGCAATGACGCGGTCCTGTCGCTGCACGAGATGTTCGGCGCCGCCGGCAAGGCGCAGCCTGTCCATCATGTGCTCGACGAGAACGAGCTGGTCGACGGCGTCGACGAGCTCGGCGTGATGCTCTACGGCCACGACAAGAACGCCTACTGGTACGGCTCGCAGCTGTCGCTGGCCGAGGCGCGCAAGCTGGCGCCGTACCAGAACGCCACCGGCTTGCAGGTCACGTCGGCGGTGCTGGCCGGCATGGTCTGGGCGCTTGAAAATCCGATGGCCGGCATCGTCGAGGCCGACGAGATGGATTTCAGGCGCTGCCTGGAAGTGCAGATGCCCTATCTCGGGCCGGTCAGGGGCTACTACACCGACTGGACCCCGCTCGATAATCGTCCCGGCCTTTTCCCCGAGGACATGGACAGGGACGACCCGTGGCAGTTCCGCAACATCCTGGTGCGATAGCGGTCAGGCCTACCGCCGTCTCCACCTTGCAATCGCCCGGAAATCAGGCGATTGAGAAGGTGCGGCCTAGAGCGACGTGCATCCAGTCGGACGCACACAGCACGCTCTAGCACTTTGGATGCACGCATCGCGCTTTCCGAAAATCGGGTCGATTTTCGGGCCGGTGCGAGAGGAGAGGGTTTTTCAAATGACCATTGCGCGCAAATTGCTTTCGGCGGGCGCGGCGGCAAGCCTTTTGGCCGCTGCCGCCTGCACCACCACCGGACCTTCCGAGCCGATCGCGGCGGCCCCCAAGGGCGTCGAGGGCAACTGGATCGATGCCAAGGGCACCGGCCTGTCGACCTTCGCCGCCGGCAACTTCACCACCGTCGCGACCGATACCGGGCAGAAGCTGTCCGAGGGCAGCTACACCATGACCGGCCCGACCTCGGTCGAGATCCACGGCACCTCGCTGATCCGCCAGACGCCGGTCAGCTTCAACTGCCTGATGGTCTCGACCAGCCAGCTCAACTGCACCAGCGCCAGCGGCCAGAATTTCGTGCTGACGCGCCGCGCCTGAAGCATAGGCAGACATCGATCTTGAGGATCGGCGGCGTGAGCCGCCGTTCTTTTTTGTGCCGGCAAAGCTCTTCCCGATTTCCGCTTGCATCGGCCAAAACGCGATGTGAACATGACGCGAAGCTGACTGTTATTTTCCAGTCAAGCGAGGGCATTAAGCACTTCAGGTCAGCTTATCCGGGAGACGAAGATGAAGAAGATTGCCGCCGTTCTAGCTCTGTCTGCCTCGACGCTTGGCATGTCGGCCGGAGCATCCTTTGCCGACTACACGCTGAACATCCTGCATTTCAACGACTGGCATAGCCGCATCGAAGGCAACAACAAATACGAGTCGACCTGTTCTGCCGAAGAGGAAACCAAAGGCGAGTGCATTGGCGGCGCCGGCCGGCTGGTCACCGCGATCGCCCAGGAGCGCAAGAAGCTCGAGGGTCAGAACGTGTTGCTGCTCAATGCAGGCGACAGCTTCCAGGGATCGCTGTTCTACATCACCTACAAGGGCGCCGCGGAGGAGGAATTTCTCAATCAGATCAAGCCCGACGCTGTGACGCTCGGCAACCATGAATTCGACGACGGCGAGAGCGCGCTGGTGCCTTACCTCGACAAGGCGAAGTTCCCGGTCGTCAGCGCCAACGTCGTGCCCAACGACAAATCCGGCGCTAACGGTAAGATCAAGCCGTCGATCGTCGTCGAGGTCGGCGGCCAGAAGATCGGCATTGTCGGCGCCGTCACCAACGACACGCCGGAGCTTGCCTCGCCGGGTCCGAACATTGCCATCGCGGACGACGTCAAGTCGATCACAGCCGAGGTCGAGAAACTGAAGGCGCAGGGCATCAACAAGATCATCGCGGTGACCCATATCGGCTACAACCGCGAGCGCGACGTGATCGCCAAGATCCCGGGTGTCGACGTGGTGGTTGGCGGCCACAGCCACACGCTGCTGTCCAACACCGACCCCAAGGCGGCAGGCCCCTATCCGACGATGGTCGACAACCCCGACGGCTACAAGGTGCCGGTGGTGCAGGCGGCGTCCTATTCGAAATATCTCGGCGAGTTCAAGGTCGTGTTCGACGACAATGGCGTCGTCAAGGAAGCGAGCGGCGACCCGATCTTCCTCGACAAGTCGATCACACCCGATCCAGCCGTTCTTGCTCGCATCAAGGAGCTTGGCGCGCCGATCGAGGCGCTGAAGAACAAGGAGGTCGCCGAGACCACCAAGCCGATCGACGGCAGCCGCGAGAATTGCCGCGCCCGCGAATGCGAAATGGGCAATCTCGTCTCCGACGCCGTCCTCGATCGCGTCAAGGGCCAGGGCGTCGAGATCGTCATCTCGAACGGCGGCGGCCTGCGCGCCTCGATCGACCAGGGCACCGTGACCATGGGCGAGGTGCTGACCGTCCTGCCGTTCCAGAACACGCTGGCGACGTTCAAGATCTCCGGCAAGGACCTGGTCGCAGGGCTGGAAAGCGGCCTCAGCCAGATCGAGGACGGTGCCGGCCGCTTCCCGCAGGTGGCCGGGCTGAAATACTCCTTCGACAAGTCGGTCGCACCCAATGCCGGCCGCGTCAAATCGGTCGAGGTGATGGAGAACGGCGCCTGGGCGCCGATCAATCCGGACAAGCAATATCTCGTCGCCACCAACAACTACGTCCGCCAGGGCGGCGACGGCTACAAGGTCTTCGCCGAGAAGGCCACGGACGCCTATGACTACGGCCCGGGCCTGGAGCAGGTGGTGGCCGATTATCTCGGCGCGCACCGGCCCTACACGCCGAAGCTCGACGGCCGCATCACCGAGGTCGGAGCGACGGTAGCGGCAGCAGAGCCGGCAAAGCCTGCCGAGACGACGGCGCCGGCCGCCGAACCCGCGAAGCCGGCCGAGACAGCGCCGGCGACCGCCGAGCCTGCAATGCCGGCCTTGCCGTCCAATTCCGGCGACATCGCCGGCACGCCGCCGACCGTTCCGGCCGAGACAGCGCCGGCGGCGCCAGCCGCCGCGCCAGCCCCTGCCGAGGCCAAGCCTGCCCAGGCTGGCGCCGCGACCAGCCCAGAAACCAGTCACGTGATCGCCGCCGGCGACACCTACTGGGATTTGGCCAAGAAAAATTATGGCGACGGCGCCAAATGGAAGCTGATCTCCGAGGCCAACAAGGACTACAGGCCGCGCCGTCTGCCGCTCGGCGCGACGCTGACCATCCCGCCGGCCGCGAAGTAAGCTTCCCGAAAATTCAGGGCACCCGTCCGAGCAACCGGGCGGGTGTTCCGTTTTCAGGTGGGAGCGGGATAAGGTGCGGCCAGACGCGGCATTGAAAAGCAATAGGGCGTCGCTAGTTTTACGGCGCCTGCCCGGAGACCGTTGATGACGCTTGCCAGCCCTGCTGATGCCAAAGCCGCCAAGACCCGAGGTCCGGCGGGCGCCGCGCCGGCGAAATCGGGCAAGATCGGCATCATGCTGATCAATCTAGGCACGCCGGATGGCACCGAATTCAAGCCGATGTGGCGCTATCTCAGGGAATTCCTTTCCGACCCACGCGTCATCGAGCTCAACAAGGCGATCTGGTATCCGATCCTCTACGGGCTGGTTCTCACCACCCGGCCGAAAAGGTCGGGCGCCAATTACGCCAGGATCTGGAACATTGAAAAGAACGAGTCGCCGCTGCGCACCTTCACCCGCTCGCAGGCCGAGAAGCTTAGCGGCGCGCTTGGTGACCTGCCGAACGTCGTGGTCGACTGGGCGATGCGCTATGGCAATCCCTCGACGGCGGACGTCGCCCGAAGGCTGGTCGAGCAAGGCTGCGAGCGCATCCTCACCTTTCCGATCTATCCGCAATATTCGGCGACGACGACGGCAACCGCCAATGACCAGCTGTTCCGCGCGCTGATGAGGATCAGGCATGCGCCGGCGATCCGCAGCGTGCCGCCCTATTACGACGAGCCGGTCTATATCGAGGCGCTCGCCCGTTCGATCGAGAAGCATCTGGCGACGCTCGACTTCGTGCCGGAGGTGGTCATCACCTCCTACCATGGCATCCCGAAGCCCTATTCCGACAAGGGCGATCCCTATCGCGCGCATTGTCTGGAGACGACCCGGTTGCTGCGGGCGAGGCTCGGCTGGGACGAGAAGAAGCTCATCACCACCTTCCAGTCGCGCTTCGGCGCGCAGGAATGGCTGCAGCCCTACACCGACGTCACCGTCGAGAAACTGGCGAAGGACGGCGTCAAGTCGATCGCTGTCGTCAATCCCGGCTTTTCCGTCGACTGCATCGAAACCTTGGACGAGATCGGCCGCGAAGCGGCCGAGACCTTCCACCATGCCGGCGGCAAGGACTTCACTCATATCCCCTGCCTCAACGACAGCACCGAGGGCATGGCGGTGATCGAAGCGCTCGTGCGGCGCGAGCTGTCCGGCTGGGTGTGACGGTCTTCACCGACAGACCTTGAATCCGGTGCGCAAAAGCCTCCGCTAACCAATATTCATGATCACCTGATTGTAACGTTACGGAAACACACTTAAGTGATTTCGTGAGGTCGCCGCCTTTTGAGGGAGAAACGAAATGGGCTTCAGCGGTTTCGATATTGCCATCATTGTTCTTGTCCTTCTCGTCGTCATCCTTCTTTTCAAGGGCATCAAGACGGTGCCGCAAGGTTACAACTACACGGTGGAGCGTTTCGGTCGGTACACCAAGACGCTGACGCCCGGCCTCAACATCATCAACCCGATCTTCGAGCGCGTCGGCGCCAAGATGAACATGATGGAGCAGGTGCTCGATGTCCCGACGCAGGAGATCATCACCCGCGACAACGCCATCGTCGGTGTCGACGGCGTCGCCTTCTACCAGGTGCTGAACGCCGCGCAGGCCGCCTATCAGGTGGCCGGGCTGCAGAACGCCATCCTCAACCTCACCATGACCAACATCCGCACCGTCATGGGTTCGATGGACCTCGACGAACTGCTGTCCAACCGCGACGCCATCAACGAGCGCCTGCTGCGCGTCGTCGACGAGGCGGCGCATCCGTGGGGCATCAAGATCACCCGCGTCGAGATCAAGGACATCAACCCGCCGGCCAATCTGGTGGAATCGATGGGTCGCCAGATGATGGCCGAGCGCGACAAGCGCGCCCAGATCCTTGCCGCCGAAGGCCTGAAGCAGTCGCAGATCCTCGAGGCCGAGGGCCGCAGGGAGGCCGCCTTCCGTGACGCCGAGGCACGTGAGCGCTCGGCCGAAGCCGAGGCCAAGGCGACGCAGGTGGTGTCCGAGGCCATCGCGAAGGGCGACGTGCAGGCCATCAACTACTTCATCGCCCAGAAATACACCGAGGCTCTGGCCAAGATCGGCTCGTCCAGCAACAACAAGATCGTGCTGATGCCGCTGGAAGCCTCTTCGCTGATCGGCACGCTGGGCGGCATCGGCGAGATCGCCCGCGAGGTCTTCAAGGGCGACGGCGCTTCCGGCACGCAGCGGCAGGTCTCGCGCCCGCCTCTCGTGCGGCCAAGCGACAACTGATGTGACGCTGTCTGGTTGGAGAGAACGTCAATGATCGACCGCATCGTTTCGGAGCTCGGCCCCTGGAACTGGATGGTTCTCGGCTTCGTGCTCCTGGTGATGGAAATCGTGGCGCCTGGCGTGTTCATGCTCTGGATCGGCCTCGCGGCGCTGATCGTCGGCGCGATCTCGCTGCTCATCGGCTATGCCGCCATCTGGCCGTGGCAGGCCGAATTGAACGGCGCCATTTGGACGTGGCAGGTTCAGGTTCTGGCCTTCCTCGTCCTGTCCGTGATCTCGGCCTTCGTCGGCAAGCGGCTGACGGCAGCGCGCGCCGGTGAGGTCGATCAGCCGCTGCTCAACCGTCGCGGCGCGCAGATGGTCGGCCGCACGGCAACGCTGGCCGAACCGATCCAGAACGGCCGCGGCCGCATCAGGCTGGGGGACACGCTGTGGCGCGTCTCCGGCCCGGACCTGCCGGCGGGCGCGCAAGTGCGCGTTACCGGCGCAGCGGATACCGACCTGGAGCTGACCGTCGAAGCTATCTGACCAAAAAGCGCAGAAAAGCCGCCATTTGCAGGCCGGCCTCGCCCGGATATCAATGCATTCTAAGCGGCGCCGATGCGCAGAAGATCGTGGAAGTGAACCACGCCCACCGGCATGTTGTTCTTGATCACCACCAACGCGCCGATATTGTGCTCGTTGAGCATCGCGATCGCCGTGCCGGCAAGCGTCTGAGGATCGATCGTCTTGGGGGTGCGGGTCATGACCTCGTCGACGGTGACGTTGGCCAGATTGCGGTGCAGGTTGCGCGCGACGTCGCCGTCGGTGACGATCCCGACCAGTTTGCCGTTCGTATCGACGATGCAGACGCAACCGACTTTCTTCTGTGACAGCGTCATCACCGCTTCCGGCATCTTGGTGCCGAGAAGGGCAAGCGGAACCTGATCGCCGGTCCTCATGATCTCTGACACCAAGGTCAGATTGGCGCCAAGCTGCCCGCCCGGGTGCAAGGTCCGGAAGTGATCCGGCGTGAAGCCGCGTGCCTCGAGCAGCGCAATCGCCAGCGCATCGCCCATGACCAGTTGGAGAAGCGTCGATGTCGTCGGCGCCAGCCCGTGCGGGCAGGCCTCGGGAACGACCGGCAGGAGCAGCATCACGTCCGCGGCCCGTGCCAGCGCCGAAGTCTCGCCGGAGGTGATGGCGATCAGCGGGATCGAAAAGCGCCTCGAATAGGCGACGATGCCCATCAGTTCCTTGCTTTCGCCGGACCAGGACATGGCGATGATGGCGTCATCCTTGGCGATCATGCCGAGATCGCCATGATTAGCCTCGGCCGGATGGACGAAGAAGGCAGGCGTGCCGGTCGAAGCGAGCGTGGCGGCGATCTTGGAACCGATATGACCGCTCTTGCCGACGCCGGTGACGATGACGCGGCCTTCGATCCGCGAGATGATGTCCACCGCGGCCCCGAACGGGTCGGCCAAGCCGTTGCCGAGCGCAGCGGCAAGCGCCGCGACGCCAGCCTGCTCCGTCGCCACCGTTCTCAGCGCCGATTCGATCGCAGCCTGCCTGTCCGGCTGCTTTCTCTCTGGGGACCCCGCATGCATGGCAGAAGCCATTAGCGCCATGTCGCCCGCCTGTCCAACGGAATTCCCGTCCCGCGTGCGTCGGGGGCGGTGGAACCGGCCCGTTTCAACCCTCCGTTAACCATCCGCATTTACGGTCCGGTAAGTATGGCGCGCCTGCGCCGCGCAAGCAGTGGTGACGATGTCGGGGCCCCAGCCTGAAACGAGAAGAGGTAGAAAGGGCATAGCCGTCAGCACGCTGCTGGTGGCGGCGAGCGTACTTGCCTTGCTGCGCCCGGCGCCGGTCTTCGCGCAGGAAACCGAGCTGCGCGGCGAGGTCTCGGAATCGGCGATTCTGGCCGACCAGCAGCGCAAGGCGAGGCAGTTGCGCGCGCAGGGTTCGCCGGATCAGGCGGCTCAGACGGCCGAGGACCAGACACCTGCCAACCCATATGAGCCGGCAAGCCCGGGCGCGGTGCCCGACGACGACCAGACAGCGGGCGCGACGGGAAGCATCTTCGACCAGCCGCTGGCCACCGACGACCCTTTCGCCGACAATTTGACCGCGGCCCGGCCGCGCCGGCCTTCGACCGCCAGGCAGCGCGTAGCCGATGCCGGCACGAAAGGCGACACCAAGGCCGCCGACAAGAAAAAGGCGAAAAAGAAACCCGGCCAGGCCACCGACAGCACGGCCAAGACCACCGCTGCCGACGACCGGGCCGATATCGCGGCCACCGAGGATGTCGACACGAACCGCCGGGCCCTCACCATCGACAGCGTCGACCGGCAGAAGCTCGATCCCGGCGCTGAGCGCACCGGATCGATCGAAGGCCAGAAGGTGAAGCCGGAGGATGACCCCTTCGCCGCCCCCGGCATCAAGCTCGGAACCTTTGTCTTCCGGCCGACGCTGGAGCAAGGCTTCACCGCGACATCCAATGCCGACGCCAGCAGCGGCGGCAGGTCGGCGGTGCTGTCCGAGACGGCGCTGCGTTTCTCCGCCACCTCGGACTGGCGCGAGAACTCGGCCGTCATCGACGGCTACGGCATCTTCCGCAACACGCTTTCGGGCCAGAAGATCAATGATGCGCAGGGCCGGATCGAGGGCCAGCTCAATGTAGACCTCGACAACGAGCTGCGCGCCATCGCCAAGCTCGGCTATGAAGCGGTGCCGGAATCGGCATCTTCGCCCGATGCGATTGCCGGTGTCACCTCGCAGCCGCTGCGGCAGACAGTGGACGGCAGCCTCGGCATCGAGAAGGATGTCGGCAAGATGCGCTACACGCTGACCGGCGCGGTCACGCACGACTTCTACGGTGATGCCAAACTCTCGGACGGCACCGTCCTGTCGCAGAAGGATCGCGACTCCACGCTCTATTCGGCGACCTTGCGCACCGGCTATCAGGTCTCGCCGGCCCTCACGCCCTTCGTCGAGGCGGAGGCCGGCCGGCGGATCTATGATCTGCGCCTCGACAGCAACGGTTTCGAGCGCTCCTCGACGCGGCTCGGCGCCCGCGCCGGCCTCGAGCTCGACATGGATGACAAGCTGTCCGGCGAATTTTCCGTCGGATGGCTGCGCGAAGCCATCGATGACGATCGTCTGCCGGCCAATGCCGGCCCATACGTCAACGCCGACCTCAAATGGTCGCCCGAGCGCGGCACCATTATCGGCCTCACCGGCAGGACCACCATCGAGAGCACGACCGCGGCAAACGAGAGCGGCGATGTCCTCTACTCGAGCCGCCTTACCGGCGAGCGGCAGGTCCGCGCCAACCTGACGGCGAATTCGTCGCTTGGCCTCGACTGGCGCGATTACACCGGCTCCGACGGCCATGACCTGATCTTGAGCGCCGAGGCGGGTCTGACTTGGTGGCTGAACCGCTATGCCGGCCTCACCACACGGGTGAGGACGGAAAAGCTGACCAGCAACCTGCCCGGTCGCGACTACGTCGCCAACAGCGTCTATCTCGGCCTGAAGGTGCAGCGCTGAAGGCTGTGCGGCTGAGGTGGAGCCTAAAACGCCGCGCCGCGCCGCTCCGCCGGCCGCACTTCATCCAGCAGGGTGCGGATGACGCCGGCCATGCTCTCGTTCATATCGTTGCGCCAGAGCGCGAAGGCGACGTTGGCCTCGACGAAGCCTTCCGGCGAGCCGCAGTCGAAGGTGCGTCCCTTGTAATGATAGCCGTAGAAGGGCTGCTGCTTCTCCAGCTTCAGCATCGCATCCGTCAACTGGATCTCGTTGCCTGCGCCGCGCTCCTGGCTTTCGAGGATGCCGAAAATCTCCGGCTGCAGGATGTAGCGGCCGTTGATGAAGAGATTGGAAGGCGCGGTGCCCGGCTTCGGCTTCTCCACCATGCCGGTGATGCGGAAGCCGTGATGGGTGTCCTCGCCACGGCCGACGATGCCGTATTTGTGCGCCTCGGCCGGATCGCATTCCTGCACGGCGATGATGTTGTTGCCGGTCTCGGCGTAAAGCTCGACCATGTCCTTCATGCAGCTTTTCTCCGACTGCATGATCATGTCCGGCAACAGCAGCGCGAACGGTTCGTTGCCGACGAGCTCGCGCGCGCACCAGACGGCATGACCAAGCCCCATCGGCACTTGCTGACGCGTGAAGCTGGTCTGGCCGGGGGCCGGCTGCAGTCGCTGCAGGCGGGCGAGCTGGTCGTCCTTGCCGCGCTGGGCCAGCGTGTCGTAGAGCTCGAACTGGACGTCGAAGTGATCCTCGATGACCGCCTTGTTGCGCCCGGTCACGAAGATGAAATGCTCGATACCGGCCTCGCGCGCCTCGTCGACCACATACTGGATGACCGGCCGGTCGACGACGGTCAGCATCTCCTTCGGAATGGCTTTGGTGGCCGGAAGGAATCGTGTGCCGAGGCCGGCGACCGGGAAAACTGCCTTGCGAACTCGCTTCATGCTCCACCCCATCCGTTTTGAGCCCATTATCCGCTCGGCGACGTGCTCCGCAATCCCCCCGGACATTTTCGCGCCGGAATCATTTTCACGCCGGAATGTTGAACTACCGAACGCCGAGTTGAACGTGCGGGCATAGAGCCGCGACCTCTCTTTTCGTACTCGGCGGCACCTATGGTAAACTAAATACTAACCCGGTTCGGCGTTGAATGATCCTTCCTGATTTGACGAAGGAGGAAAAAAATGTCCGTTCGCAACACCGCAAGGCGCCTGACGGCAATGGTGACGACCGCCGGCCTGACGCTTGCCTTGCTGATGCCTGCCGGACCCGCTTTCGCCGATGCGGGATTCCGCCAGTGGGTCGCGGGCTTTCGCGCCACTGCGGTTTCGGGCGGCGTTTCGGGTGCTGTCTATGACCAGGCCATGAGAGGCATCGAGCCCGACCCGGTCGTGCTGGAAAAGGCCCGCACCCAGCCGGAATTCACCGCTCCCGCCTGGGATTATTTCGACAACCGCGTGCATGACCAGTCGGTGGCCAACGGTCAGGCGATGGCGCGCAAATGGAAGCCGTGGCTGGATCGCATCGAGGCGCGGTTCGGTGTCGACCGCAACATCCTTCTCGCCATCTGGTCGATGGAATCGAACTATGGCGAGACCCTCAAGCGCGACGACATCATGCGCAATGTCATCCGTTCGCTGGCGACCCTTGCCTATGGCGACCCGAAGCGGTCGAAATATGCCCGCACCCAGCTGATCGCCGCGCTGAAGATCCTGCAGACCGGCGACATCGATGAAAGCCATCTGATGGGTTCCTGGGCCGGCGCGATGGGCCAGACCCAGTTCATCCCGACCAGCTACCAGCGCTACGCGGTCGACATGGACGGCAACGGCCGGCGCGACATCTGGAACTCGATCCCCGACGCGCTGGCGACCTCCGCCAATCTCTTGAAGAAGAACGGCTGGCAGGCCGGCAAGACCTGGGGCTACGAGGTCACCATTCCGGCCGGCAAGCTGCCCGCCGGATCGAAGACGCTGGCGCAATGGCAGGCGCTCGGCGTCGTCAGGGCCAACGGCAAGCCGTTCCGGAACCTGACCGACAAGGCGACTTTGAAGGTGCCGGACGGAAGGGGCGGACCGTCCTTCCTGATGATCAGGAATTTTTCGGTCATCAAGGCCTACAACAATGCCGACAAATACGCTTTGGCCGTCGGCCTTCTCGCCGACGAGATCGCCGGCGGCACAGGCCTTGTGCAGGACTGGCAGCGGCCCTTCACCAAGCTCACCTTCGAGCAACGCCAGGAATTGCAGAAGCGGCTTTCCGAGCACGGCTATTATGACGGCAAGTTCGACGGCAAGATCGGCGACGGATCGAAGGCCGCCATCATGGCTTACCAGGCAAAGGTCGGCTTGACACAGGATGGCTATCCGAGCTTGGAAGTGCTGAAATGGCTCCGCAAGCAGTAGAGCCGCCCGTGGCGTCAGGCATCCTTTGAAATACCGCAGGGGATGCTGCAGCACTTCGGCTTGCGCATGACTTTCCCGCATTTTGCATGGTCATGCGCCAAGGGATGGAGAAGCGATTGGTTTCGGTTGCGCGCATCTGGCTGATCGTTCGCCGCCTGCCGATCCTCGTCCTGGCCGTGGCCGTGCTTGCCGTCGCCGGCTTCAGCGCCTTCCATTCGCCTGCTTTCGCACAGGAGGAAAGCCGCGGCTGGTCGCTGCGCGACCTCCTGTTCCCGCGCCGTAGCGAACGCATCGAGCCACCGGCCGATATCCAGCAGGCAAGGCCGAAACCAAAGAAGAAACCCAAGCCGCGCCCGCCGGCCGAACCGGAGACGCCGATCGTCGAAAAGACGCCGGATGCCCGCGTCGTGCTGGTGGTCGGCGATTTCCTGGCGAGCGGGCTGGCCGAGGGCCTCGACACCGCCTTTGCCGACAATCCGGCCGTCAGGATCGTTTCGCGCAGCAACGGCTCGTCCGGCTTCGTGCGCGACGATTTCTACAATTGGCCAGCCGAGATCAAGTCGCTCATCGAGACGGAGAAACCGTCCGTGGTGGTGGTCATGCTCGGCTCCAACGACCGCCAGCAGATGCGTGTCGGCGACGTGCGCGAGCAGCCGCGCTCCGAGAACTGGACCAAGGAATACGAGCGCCGCACCGACGCGCTGGGCAAGGCCATTCAAGATAGCAAGGTGCCGTTCCTGTGGGTCGGGATGCCGGCGTTCCGAGTGGCGAAGATGACCTCGGACATGCTGGCCTTCAACGACATCTATCATTCGGCCGCCCAGGCTCATGGCGGCGAGTTCGTCGATGTCTGGGACGGCTTCGTCGATGAGAACGGCGCCTTCGTCACCTCCGGCCCCGACATCAACGGCCAACCGGTGCGCCTGCGCTCCGACGACGGCATCAACGTCACCAAGGCCGGCAAGCGCAAGCTTGCCTTCTATACCGAAAAGCCGCTGGCGAAGATCCTCGGACTGGCGGCGCCGGGAAGCGTCACGACGGTTTCCGCGCCGGCCGGCGCCCCGGTCGAGGCGTCGAAGCCCGCCGCAACTCCGGTCATCGTCGACCGTACGCCACCGATGCTGCTCAGCGACCCAGCGCTCGACGGCGGCACGGAACTTTTGGGCGCCGCTCCACCTACCAAGGCCGATCCGAACCTGCCTGGTGAAAAGCTGACCGTCGAGGGCAAGGCGCCGGCCGCTTCGCCTGGCCGCGCCGACGATTTTTCCTGGTCGCCGAAACCGGCGGCCGCGGCCGCCGCCTCCGACACGACGACCGCAATCAATCGTTAGAGCAATTCCAGGAAAAGTGCGAAACGGTCGGGCTCGGCAGCTTCGCCGTAGCCTTCCGTCCGGAATTGCGTCAAAACAAAGAGATAGAGCGGTTCGCCGTTTCCGTGAAACGGTGAAATGCTCTAGCGAGGCAGTACCGTCGACCCCATCAGCGCTTCGTCGATCGAGCGCGCCGCCTGGCGGCCTTCGCGGATCGCCCACACCACCAGCGACTGGCCGCGGCGCACGTCGCCCGCTGCGTAGAGCCTGTCGATGCTGGTCTTGTAGTCGCGGTCGTTGGCCTCGACATTCTTCGAGCGGCGGCTGTCGGTGACGGTCCTTATCTCGCCGTCGAGCTCCCTCATCACGCTGTCACTCGCGGGACCGGCGAAGCCGATGGCGATGAAGGCGAGGTCGGCGCGGATGACGAATTCGGTGCCGGCGATCGGCTTGCGCTTTTCGTCGACCTCGCAGCAGCGGACGCCGGTCAGCTGGCCGTCCTCGCCGATGAACTCGAGCGTCGCCACCTGGAATTCGCGTTCCGCGCCCTCGGCCTGCGAGGAGGACGTGCGCATCTTGGTCGCCCAGTAGGGCCAGACGGCGAGCTTGTCTTCCTTCTCCGGCGGCTGGGGGCGGATGTCGAGCTGCGTCACGCGCACCGCGCCCTGCCGGAAGGCGGTGCCGATGCAGTCGGACGCGGTATCGCCGCCGCCGACCACCACGACATGCTGGCCGCCGGCGATGATCGGGTGTGAGGGCCAGGCCACCGACTGGATCGGCTCGCCGCCGACGCGGCGGTTCTGCTGCACCAGATAGGGCATCGCATCGTAGACGCCGCTGAGATCGTCGCCAGGGATGTTGGCGGGGCGCGGCGTTTCCGAGCCGCCGCAATAGAGCACGGCGTCGTACTCGGCCAGCAGCTCGGCAACGGGCTTGTCGACGCCGACATTGACGCCGCAATGGAAGGTCACGCCCTCGCCCTGCATCTGCTCGATGCGGCGGTCGATGTAATGCTTCTCGATCTTGAAGTCGGGAATGCCGTAGCGCATCAGTCCGCCCGGCCGGCTCTCGCGCTCATAGACATGCACGTCGTGGCCGGCGCGGCCGAGCTGTTGCGCCGCCGACATGCCCGCCGGCCCGGAACCGATGATGGCGACCCGCTTGCCGGTCTTCTTCTCCGGCGGATAGGGCCGGATGTGGCCGGTCTCGTAAGCCTTGTCGGCGATCGCCTGCTCGACGGTCTTGATGGCGACCGGAATGTCCTCGAGGTTGAGCGTGCAGGCTTCCTCGCAGGGCGCCGGGCAGATGCGGCCGGTGAACTCCGGGAAATTGTTGGTCGAATGCAGGTTGCGGATCGCGCTGTCCCAGTCGCCATTGTAGACGAGGTCGTTCCAGTCCGGAATCTGGTTGTGGATCGGGCAGCCGGTCGGCCCGTGGCAGAACGGAATGCCGCAATCCATGCAGCGCGCGGCCTGTTTCTCGACCTCCTTGTCCGACATCGGCAGCGTGAATTCGCGAAAATGCCGGATGCGGTCCGAAGCAGGCTGGTACTTATGCACCTGCCGGTCGATCTCGAGAAACCCTGTTACCTTGCCCATAGTCCAGTCCCTGCTGTCCGAAGGCACGCTCGAAAGCCTAGCTTGTCGGCGCACCCGTTAACCTCATAAGGCCGCCATGGCAACCTTGGTTCCGAGGTCGGGATTGTTGGTGAGGATGCCGGCCGGGGCATTGTCTCCCCGGCCATGCCCGAAGCCTATTCCGCCGCCACGCTCATGCGCATGCGTTCCATCTCGATCAGCGCGCGGCGATACTCGACCGGCATGATTTTCCGGAATTTCGGCCGGAAGCTCTGCCAGTTGTCGAGGATCTCGCGGCCGCGCACGGAACCCGTGTAATGCACGTGGTTCGAGATCAGTTGATAGAGCCGCTCCTCGTCGTGGCTGGTCATGTCGCCGGAAACGTCGACGCGCCCCTTGTGGTCGAGGTCGCCGCCGTGATGGAGCAGCTTCTCCATCAGGTCGTCCTCTTCCGGAACCGGCTCCAGCTCCACCATCGCCATGTTGCAGCGCTCGGCGAAATCGCCCTTCTCGTCGAGCACGTAAGCGACGCCGCCCGACATGCCGGCGGCGAAGTTGCGCCCGGTTTTGCCGATGACGACGACGATGCCGCCGGTCATGTACTCGCAGCCATGGTCGCCGACGCCTTCGACGACGGTGACGACGCCGGAATTGCGCACCGCGAAGCGCTCGCCGGCGACGCCGGCGAAATAGGCCTCGCCCTCGGTGGCGCCATAGAGCACCGTGTTGCCGACGATGATCGATTCAGCGGCTATGATCTTGGCCTCTTCCGGCGGCCGGATGACGATGCGGCCGCCCGACAGGCCCTTGCCGACATAGTCGTTGCCGGCGCCGACCAGATCGAAGGAGACGCCGCGTGCCAGGAACGCGCCGAAGGACTGGCCGGCCGTGCCGGTGAGCTTGACGGTGATCGTATCCTCGCGCAGGCCCTTGTGCTTGAAGCGCTTGGCGACTTCGCCCGACAGCATCGCGCCGGTGGAGCGGTCGACATTGCGGATCGGCAGCTCAATGGTGACGGGCTGCTTGGCTTCCAGCGCCGGCTTCGCCAGCTCGATCAGCTTGCGGTCGAGCACGTCGTCGATCGGATGCTTCTGCCGCTCTGTCCAGTGCAGCGCCTCATGCGGCGCGTCGGGCTTGAAGAACATCTTCGAGAAGTCGAGCCCGCGCGCCTTCCAGTGCTGGATCACGTCGCGCTTCTCCAACAGGTCGGTGTCGCCGATGATCTGGTCGAGATGGGTGAAGCCCATTTCGGCGAGCAGTGCGCGCACCTCTTCCGCCACGTAGAAGAAGAAGTTGATGACGTGCTCGGGCGTGCCCTTGAAGCGCTTGCGCAGCACCGGGTCCTGCGTCGCCACGCCGACCGGGCAGGTGTTCAGGTGGCACTTGCGCATCATGATGCAGCCGGCCGCGATGAGCGGCGCGGTCGAGAAGCCGAACTCGTCGGCGCCGAGCAGCGCGCCGATGATGACGTCGCGCCCGGTGCGCAGGCCGCCGTCGACCTGCAGCGCCACACGGGAGCGCAGGCCGTTGAGCACCAGCGTCTGATGCGTCTCGGCGAGGCCCATTTCCCACGGGCTGCCGGCATGCTTGAGCGAGGTCAGCGGCGAAGCGCCGGTGCCGCCGTCATAGCCGGAGATGGTGATGTGGTCGGCGCGCGCCTTGGCGACGCCCGCGGCAACCGTGCCGACGCCGACCTCCGACACCAGCTTGACCGAGACATCGGCCGCCGGGTTGACGTTCTTCAGGTCGTAGATCAGCTGCGCCAGATCCTCGATCGAGTAGATGTCGTGATGCGGCGGCGGCGAGATCAGGCCGACGCCGGGGGTCGAATGCCTGACCTTGGCGATGGTGGCGTCGACCTTGTGTCCAGGCAGCTGCCCACCCTCGCCGGGCTTGGCGCCCTGCGCGACCTTGATCTGCATGACGTCGGAATTGACCAGGTACTCCGCCGTCACGCCGAATCGTCCGGAAGCGACCTGCTTGATCGCCGAACGTTCCGGATTCTTGCCGCCGCCGGGCAGCGGCAGATAGCGATCGGCCTCTTCGCCGCCCTCGCCGGTGTTCGACTTGCCGCCGATGGTGTTCATGGCGCGCGCCAGCGTGGTGTGCGCTTCCCTGGAAATCGAACCGAAGGACATCGCCCCGGTCGAGAAACGCTTGACGATCTCGGCCGCCGGCATGACGTCTTCGATCGCGACCTTCTTGCGGCCGGTTTCCTCGGCCAGTTTGATCTTGAATAGGCCGCGAATGGTCCGCGCTCTGGCTGTCGCGCTGTCGATCTGCGCAGAATACTCCTTGAACGTGTCCCAGGAGCCCTGGCGCACGGCGTGCTGCAAGGTGGCCACCGCGTCCGGCGACCACATATGCGCCTCGCCGCGCATGCGGAACATGTACTCGCCGCCGACGTCGAGGTTGTTGCGCAGCACCGGGTCGTTGCCGAAGGCGTCGGTATGGCGGCTGAGCGTCTCGGTCGCGATCTCGTCCAATCCGACGCCTTCGATCAGCGTCGCGGTGCCGGTGAAGTACTTCTCGACGAAATCCGACTTGAGCCCGATGGCGTCGAAGATCTGCGCACCGCAATAGGACTGATAGGTCGAGATGCCCATCTTGGACATCACCTTGAGGATGCCCTTGCCGATCGACTTGATGTAGCGGGAGACGACTTCATATTCGTCGACCTCCGCCGGCAGCTCGCCGCGCTTGTGCATGTCGAGCAGCGTGTCGAAAGCGAGATAGGGATTGATCGCCTCGGCGCCGTAGCCGGCCAGGCAGCAGAAATGGTGCACCTCGCGCGGCTCGCCGGATTCCACGACCAGGCCAACGGAGGTGCGCAGGCCCTTACGGATCAAGTGGTGATGCACCGCCGCGGTGGCGAGAAGCACGGGAATGGCGATCCGGTCCGGCCCGACCTGACGGTCCGACAGGATGATGATGTTGTAGCCGCCGGCGACCGCCGCCTCTGCCCGCTCGCAGAGCCTGTCGATGGCGCCCTGCATGCCTGCCGCGCCTTCGTTCGAGCCGTAGGTGATGTCGATCGTCTTGGTGTCGAAACGGTCCTCGGTGTGGCCGATGGAGCGGATCTTCTCGAGATCGCCATTGGTCAGGATCGGCTGGCGGACTTCGAGCCGCTTGCGGCGCGACGTGCCGACCAGGTCGAAGATGTTAGGCCGCGGCCCGATGAAAGACACCAGGCTCATCACCAGCTCCTCACGGATCGGGTCGATCGGAGGATTGGTGACCTGGGCGAAGTTCTGCTTGAAATAGGTGTAGAGCAGCTTCGACTTGTCCGACATCGCCGAGATCGGCGTGTCGGTGCCCATCGAGCCGACCGCTTCCTGGCCGGTGGTCGCCATCGGCGCCATCAGAAGCTTGGTGTCTTCCTGCGTGTAGCCGAAGGCCTGCTGGCGATCGAGCAGGCTGACGTCCTTGCGTAAGGCGCGCGGCTCGACCGGCTTCAAATCCTCCAGGATGAGCTGCGTGTTGGCGAGCCAGGTCTTGTAGGGGTGCCTGGTCGCGATCTCCGACTTGATCTCCTCGTCGGAGACGATGCGGCCCTTGGCGAGATCGATCAAAAGCATGCGGCCGGGCTGCAGCCGCCACTTCTGGACGATCTTTTCCTCCGGCACCGGCAGCACGCCGGCCTCCGAAGCCATGATGACGCGATCGTCGTCGGTGACGATGTAACGCGCCGGGCGCAGGCCGTTGCGGTCGAGCGTGGCGCCGATCTGGCGGCCGTCGGTGAAGACGACCGCGGCCGGGCCGTCCCATGGCTCCATCAGCGCGGCGTGGTACTCGTAGAAGGCCTTGCGGTCGGCGTCCATGAGCTTGTTGCCGGCCCAGGCTTCCGGGATCAGCATCATCATGGCGTGGCTTAAGCTGTAGCCGCCCTGGAACAGGAACTCGAGCGCGTTGTCGAAGCACGCCGTGTCCGACTGGCCTTCATAGGAGATCGGCCAGAGCTTCGAGATGTTGTTGCCGAACAGTTCGGAATCGACGGACGCCTGACGCGCCGCCATCCAGTTGTTGTTGCCGCGCACCGTGTTGATCTCGCCGTTATGCGCGACCATGCGATAGGGATGCGCCAGCTTCCACGACGGGAAGGTGTTGGTCGAGAAGCGCTGGTGGACGAGGATCAGCGCCGTTTCGAAGCGCGGATCGTTGAGGTCCTTGTAATAAGCCCCGACCTGGTAGGCGAGGAACATGCCCTTGTAGACGATGGTGCGCGCCGACAGGGACACGCAATAGGACCCGATGTCCTTGTTGTCGTTCTCGGCGTAGATGCGGCCCGATATCACCTTGCGCAGCAGGTAGAGCCTTGCCTCATATTCCTCGTCGTCCGGAATGTCGGCCGTGCGGCCGATGAACACCTGACGATGGAACGGCTCGGACGCGACGATCTCCGGCGCCTTCGAGAGCGACGAATTGTCGACCGGCACGTCGCGGAAGCCGATGAGCGGCAGACCTTCGGACTGCGCCGATTCGGCGATGATGTCCTCGATATGGGCGCGAAGTGCCGCGTCCTGCGGCATGAACCAGTGGCCGACGCCGTACTGGCCGGCCGGCGGCAGTTCGACGCCCTTTGCCGCCATTTCCTCACGGAAGAACTGGTCCGGAATCTGCACCAGCACGCCGGCGCCGTCGCCGACCAGCGGATCGGCGCCGACGGCGCCGCGGTGGGTGAGGTTTTCCAGCATCGCCAGACCGTCCTCGACGATCCGGTGCGACTTCACGCCCTTCATGTTGGCGATGAAGCCGACGCCGCAGGCATCGTGCTCGTTGCGCGGATCGTAGAGCCCTTGCGCGGTCAAGCCATTGGCGGTGGCACGAGTTTTGACGGCTGCCGCTTTCGTCTGCGCGGCCTGGCCGTTGATCGCAGATGGCGTCAGTTCCGTCATCGTCCTATCCTCCGTTCCGCACCCTTGCGCGGTGATTTCCCTTGAGGGCGCTGGTTTTCCTTGGGAAGCACAATGCTTCCCCTTCATCCTTGCTGCACGTCTCGCGAAAGTCTTGCCGAACCATGCGGCCATACGCCCGGTTCGCATCCGGTATCGTACAGGTCAGAGCGGAGCCGTCTACCCGCCGCTCGCGACAATGGCCGGAATGGCAGCGATGATACGCCAGTCCAGCCTGTTTTGTGCGACAAAATAAGACAGCACTACTGTCCTAAATTTTTTATGACAGAAATCGGGAACCCGCACAAGACCGATTCACAAAAATCTTGGCCTCGCCGCGACACAAAATTTCGTGACGGCATCGCGAAACGTAAGCTTTCGTCCCGGCCGGCGGGGTCGCGGCTGGCTTCACCACTTTGCGAACGATTGGCCCTTGCGCATCTCGCGCCGAAGCAGTCAAGTCGCGCCGCTTTTGCCAAATCACGACACGGACCTTTCGATGTTCTTTGCATCCGACAACTGGGCGGGCGTCCATCCCGACATTTCGGCGAACCTCTCCCGGCATGCCGCCGGCATCGCGACCGCCTATGGCGACGGCGATCTCGACCGCGCCGTCTATCGCCGCTTCAGCGATATTTTCGAACGCGAAGTTCAGGTTTTTTTCGTCGCCACCGGCACGGCAGCCAACGCGCTCTCGATGGCGGCGCTGAACCGTATCGGCGGCATCGCGCTCTGCCATTCCGAAGCGCATATGAATGTCGACGAGTTCGGCGCGATGGGTTTTTACACCGGCGGCGCGCGCGTGGCGCCCGTTCCAGGTCCTCTGGGCCGCATCAACCCGCAGGCTCTGGACAAGGCGATCAAACGCTATTCGCAGGACCTCGCTCCGGGCGGCCAGCCGATGGCGGTTACGATCACCCAGGCGACCGAGGTCGGCACCGTCTATACGGTCGACGACATCAAGGCGATCGCCGAGGTCAGCCGCCGCCATAAACTGCCGCTGCATATGGACGGCGCGCGCTTTGCCAATGCGATTGCCGCGACCGACGTCACGCCGGCGGAGATGACCTGGAAGAGCGGCGTCGACCTCATCTCCTTCGGCGGCACCAAGAACGGCTGCTGGATGGCCGATGCGGTGGTGATCTTCAACCCGGAAGTCGGCCGCGATCTGCGCCTCCTGCGCCAGCGCGCCGGGCAGACCTTTTCCAAGGCGCGCTTCATCTCGGCCCAGTTCGAAGCCTATCTCACCGACGATTTGTGGCTACGGATGGCGCGCCATGCCAATGCGATGGCGGCACATCTGGCCGAGACGATCGAGGACGCCCCTGCAGGCAGGCTCGCCTGGCTGCCGCAGGCCAACGAGGTGTTCGCGATCCTCGACCGCGCTCTTGCCGACAAGCTGCAGGCCGCCGGCGCCAAATTCTATGAGTGGGGCGTGCCGCTGGCTTTCGACGGCCATCTCGGCGACAATGAAGCGATCTATCGCTTCGTCGCCAGCTTCGCGACCACGGCGGAAGAGATCGACCGCCTCGGTGCTTTGCTCTCTGCATAGCCAACAAAAAGCGGCGCCTCTCGGCGCCGCTTTCGTCTCGGGAGGGAGACGTATTCCGGATGGAGCTCGCGGGTTACGCGGCGGCCTTGGCCTCGATCTGCTTGGCCTTGTCCGAAGACGAGGTGATCGCGATCTTGCGCGGCTTCAGCTCCTCGGGGATGTTGCGCTTGAGGTCGACGAAGAGCAGGCCGTTCTTCAGCGTGGCGCCCTCGACCTCGACATGGTCGGCGAGCTGGAAGCGGCGCTCGAAGGCCCGCGAGGCAATGCCGCGATAGAGCAGCTCGGAACCCTCGCCGTTGTTCTCTTCCTTGCGCTCGCCCTTGACGGTCAGCACGTTGCGGTGCGCCTCGATCGAGATCTCGTCCTCCGAGAAGCCGGCAACCGCCATAGAGATGCGATAGGCGTTCTCGCCGGTGCGCTCGATGTTGTAGGGCGGATAGGTCTGCGCGCTCTCGGGCTGGCCGAGCGAGTCGAGCATGGTGAACAGCCGGTCGAAGCCGACGGTCGAGCGATAAAGCGGGGAAAAATCAACGTGACGCATGAAGTGTTCTCCTGTTGAGCAACATGGTTTGCGTTTGACCCGGTGCGAAACCCTCGAAAGGCGTTCCGGATGGGCCAGCGGCCCCGACAATCGGCGGCCGCAATGTCAATTTGGGAAGCGGAAAAGGCCTTTTCAAGAACTTCGCACGGTCAAATTCCCTTCGATCCGTCTGCCCGATGAACGCCAGATGAACCGAGGCTTCGGCATCCGTTCAGCCACGTGACGCTAAGCTCCAGCCAGGATTACGGACATGCGGCGCCTCGATCGGGACGCCGCGACGAGGCCGAACCGGGTGCAACGTCCCTTCCTCCCGGATCGACAGAGGCCGGAAGCGCGCCGCAGGCGCTTCCGGCCTTACCGTTTCACGCCCTCCCTGTTTTGTGAAAGCCGCGCAAATCCCCGCGACGCCTTTGCTTTTGGCGCATGGCCGTCTATCACCATGGCAACGCCTGGCCCGTTCGGGCAAAGAACAATCACGAAGCGCCGAATGACGGATCTTTTCTATCTGACTGAAGGCAATCCGCCGCCAAAGAACACTGCCGGTGGCTTCTTCACCACCCGAGACGGCAAGAAGATCCGCTATGGCGTCTTCGCCGCGGTCGCCCGCCCCCTGCAGGGCACGGTTGTGCTGCTGACCGGCCGCAACGAGTGTATCGAGAAATATTTCGAGACCATCCGCGACCTCGCGGAGCGCGGCTTCGGCGTCGCCATCCTCGACTGGCGCGGTCAGGGTGATTCCAGCCGCCTGCTGCGCAACCGGCAGCGCGGCTATGTCCGCAGCTTCCGCGACTACACGCGTGACCTCGAGCAGTTCTTTGAGGAGATCGTGCTGCCGGATTGCCGCGGTCCCTACTACATCCTCGCCCATTCGACCGGGGCGGTGATCGCGCTGCTGGCCTCGCCTTCGATGGTCAACCGCGTGCGGCGCATGGTGCTGATTGCGCCCTTCCTGGCGGTGCCCGATTCACCCGTTTCGACAGCCACAGTGCGGCGCGTCTGCGCGGTGTTCTGCGCGCTGGGTCTCGGCCGCCTCTATGCGGCCTGGGGGCCGCGGCCGAAAGTGCCGACACCTTTCGAGGAGAACAAGGTGACCTCGGATCCGGAGCGTTATCGGCGCAACACCGACATCTACAGGGCTTGGCCGCAGCTCGCGCTCGGCGGTCCGACCATCCGCTGGCTGAAGGCCGCCGCCGAGGCCGCCGAGGCGGTCAGCGATCCCGATTTCATGGCAAGGATCCAGGTGCCGATGCTGATCGTCGCCGCCGGCGCCGACCAGGTCGTCTCGACCAAGGCGGTGGAATCCTATGCCCGGCGGCTGCGCGTCGGCTCGCTCTTGATGATCGACGGCGCGCATCACGAGATCCTGCAGGAGAAGGATCTATTCCGCGAGCAGCTGCTCGCGGCCTTCGATGCGTTCATTCCCGGAACCGGCGACGCTGTTTGACCGCTTCGCCGGCGCACCGCGGGTCACGACCGCGAGCGAGTTTTTCACGACCCGATTGGCCCAGCCCGCCGTCATGCCCTCGGCGCGGTTCGGCGTCTTATTCCCGTTCAGCCGTCGAGCGCTAGTTGCTGCCCAAAGAGGTCAGACGCCAGTCGCAGACGGGAGAGACAGCCATGGACGACGTATCGAGCATGCTGTCACGTCAGGGGCACCGTCTGCTGCAGATTGGCGTCGCCCTGCTCTTGTTTTCCTCATTCGAGGGGTTTGCGATACCCTACCTCGCCGCGCCGCGGCTTGGACTGTCCGCGCACACGCTAAGCGGCCTGCAGGGCGTTCTGCTATTGGCGCTGGGTCTGGTGTGGCCAAAGCTCAATCTCGGCGCGACGATGTCACGAGTGGCGTTCTGGCTGCTGGTCTATTCGGCCTTGGCCATCCTGACGGCCTACGTGATCGCCAGCGCCTGGGGAGCCGGCAACGAGACGATGCCTTTGGCGGCTGGAGCCTCCCACGGGAGCGCCTTTCAGGAAGCCGTGATCAAGATCGTCGGTTATTCGTCCGCGCCGACCGGCCTCACCGCTTTCGCGCTCATTTTGTGGGGCCTGCGTCTCACCGAAGCCCGGCCCGCCGACAGCTGAGAGAGCGGCTCCTTCCGCGCTGTGGTTTCCACCGCGCACGGACACTGAGGCGCGCCGGATGATCAGCCGCGCAGCGCCGCCATCGCCGCGGCGTGCAATTCCGGCGTCGCCGCCGCCAATATGTCGCCGCCGTTTTCCGCCGGCCCGCCCTCGAAGGTGGTGACGACGCCGCCCGCCTTCTCGATGATCGGGATCAGCGCCACGATGTCGTAGGGTTTCAAGCCTGGATCGGCGACGATGTCGACGCTTCCCGCCGCGATCATCGCGAAGGCGTAGCAGTCCGTGCCGTAGCGGGCGAGTTGCACCTGCTTCTCGAACTGGTCGTAGCGGTTTCGCGCCTCACCCTTGTAGAGTGCCGGGGTGGTGGTGAACAGCGTCGCCTTGGAGAGGTCCGTCGTCTTGCGGGTCGTGAGCTTGCGCGGACCGCCCGGGCCTTCGTAATGCGAACCGGAGGCATTGGCATAGAACAGCTCGCCGGTGAAAGGCTGCGACATCAGGCCGGCGACGGCATCGCCGTCGACCGTCAGCCCGACAAGCGTTCCCCATACCGGCAAGCCGGAGATGAAGGCGCGCGTGCCGTCGATCGGGTCGATGACCCAGACATGCCGGCTCGACAGGTTTTCGCTGCCATGCTCCTCGCCGAGGATGCCGTGATCGGGGTATTCCGCCGCTATCAGCGCCCGGATCGCCCGCTCGGCCTCGCGGTCGGCCTCCGTCACCGGATCGAAGCTTTCCGCCAGTTTGTTGGCGACCGCGCCCTGGCTGCGGAAGCGCGGCAAGGTCTCCGCGGCGGCGGCACGCGCGATGCGCCGCATGAAGTCGATGCTGATATCCAACTCACTCTCCCCTTGCGGCAGCCGTCGGCGGCCGCCGCTTTCTGCCCGGAGCAAAGACGCAAAGGCCGGTCAGGCATCGCGCATTTGTTGCCCGAATGTCACACCTCAGCCGCCGAAACGGAATTTGCACATCATATTGAATTAAAAAAGCCCGAAGTCGATTGACATTTGTGCATCGCACAATAGTTTTGTTCTCGGACAGCTTATCCTGTCCATGCCCTCCTTGGGCGTTTCCTCCCTAGACTTCGACCGTGTCGTGAAAACGATGCGGTCTTTTTTTAAGCCGCGAAACGTCGGGTTGCGATCATTCCGCGGCGAGCGGCAGGTCGACGAAATTGTGGTCGGGCATGGACATCAGCTCGGCCGAAAACCGCGTCAGGTCGTCGGCCAGTTTGTCGAAGCCGGCCGACTTCTGGAACGTCCGCTCGTTCATGTAAAGTCCGCGATTGACCTCGATCTGCAGCGCGTGGAGATGACGCGCCGGCCGCCCGTAATGCTCGGTGATGAAGCCGCCGGCATAAGGCTTGTTGTGGGCGACCGCGTAGCCCATGCCGGTGAGCAGGCCGATCGCCGTCTCGGTCAGGGCCGCGGACGCTGAAATGCCGAAGCGGTCGCCGATGATGAAATCCGGCCGCGCGCCATTGTCGCCGACGCGGATGCTGGCCGGCATCGAATGGCAGTCGATCAGAACCGCATAGCCGAACCTGGCGTGGGTCCTGGTCAATAGCCGCTTCAGCGTCTCGTGATACGGCTTGTAGACGGCCTCGATGCGTCCCACGGCCTCGGCCAGAGGCAGGCGCCCGGGATAGATGTCGAGCCCCTCCCCCACCAGCTTCGGCACCGTGCCCAAGCCGCCCGCGACGCGGGCCGAACGGATGTTGCAGAAGGACGGCACCGGCTCCGCGAACATGCGCGGATCGAGCTCCCATGGCTCGCGGTTGACGTCGAGGTAGGCGCGCGGGAAGTTCGCCGCCAGCATCGGCGCGCCGAGCGCGACGGCGCCGCCGAAAAGCTCATCGACATAGCAATCCTCCGAACGGCGAATGGCATTGCGGTCGAGCCGCGCCATGGCCAGGAAGCGCTCGGGATAGTGGCGGCCGCTATGCGGCGAATTGAACAGGAAAGGTACGCGCTGCTCGGCGCCCGATCGGATTTCGAAGGGTGGTACGACCGAAAAATCCTCGGCTGCCGTCTTCAATTTGAACGAACCAGGATGAAGCACTGCATCATTACGCAAAACTGCCATCTTGCGTCCGGCATGTCCAGCATTTCGGCCTCACCAAAAGGCTGCGCGAGGTGGTAGGCACCAACCCAACGTTCACTTGATGTTTACCGTCTCCTCCTCATATACAGGATGGTTAACGGCCTTGCCCGGCGGCAGGCTTGGGGCGGGTGATTCGGACGGGATATGATGGCACGCATTCTGCTGGCGGAAGACGACGACGATATGCGCCGCTTCCTCGTCAAGGCGCTCGAACGAGCCGGTTACCAGGTAAGCGATTTCGACAATGGCGCCAGCGCCTATGAGCGGTTGCGCGAGGAGCCTTTCTCGCTGCTTCTGACCGACATCGTCATGCCGGAGATGGACGGCATCGAGCTTGCCCGCCGCGCCACCGAGATCGATCCGGACCTCAAGGTGATGTTCATCACAGGCTTTGCCGCCGTCGCGCTCAATCCGGATTCCAAGGCGCCCAAGGACGCCAAGGTGCTGTCGAAGCCGTTCCATCTGCGCGATCTCGTCAACGAGGTCGAGAAGATGCTGCAGGCCGCCTGAGATATTTCCGGCAACACATAGGCGCTCGCCTCCGGTGCGGCAAAACGGAGCTTCTTTTCACAATTCCTGCTATTGACGCGCCGGACCAAAAATGGTGTATGCGCGGCTTCGGATGGGCGTGTAGCTCAGCGGGAGAGCACTGCATTGACATTGCAGGGGTCACAAGTTCAATCCTTGTCACGCCCACCATCCAGCCAAATCTAGGTATCTAAGGGAACAGAGCAGCAAGCCAGCAGGACTTCGCCGCTGCGCCTGACCTCCCTACTGCCCTATTCCCTTACTGCCCTACTCCCCTTCACTGGCTGTCGGATCGGGCGAATGACCGGGATTGCTGCCGCCTTTCCCCTCATGACAGGGCGCACCGGTACCGCAGCATTCGACGATTTTTTCGGCAAATGTAGCCGACTATAACAACGAGCTAATTGAGCCATGGCGCATGGAGCGCTAAGGGTTGGACAAATCGACAGTCATCGGTCGGGGGAACGAGCACGAATGTCGGCAAGCGGACGGCCCATGATGGCCTGCGATCCTGACCGTCCCTGCGCGCTTCCTCGCGGGCCGGCATGACACAGGACCCGGCCCGGCGGCCGCCATGGCAACGCGTATACTCCGAGCTCAGGCGGGCGAGGAAGCATTTCAGATTGTCGAGCCTCTGCGGCGCGTTGGGCAGGGCAAAGCGCAAGCTCGAATACAGACTTGTCGTCAAGCGCCGCATCGAAACCGCGCGCAACGGCTACAAGGCCTTGCCGGTTTCGGCGACGAAGGACAGCTTCATGCTTGTCCGGATCATCGGCAACGACCTGGAGCCGCGGCACCGGAAGGGCCAGTCCTACGACAACGTCCTGTTCATTCTGGACAATGAATCCGACTTCCCCGACTGCGAGAAGGCCTGGATCGTCAACCGGATAGCGGACCCCGGCGAGGAGGCGCGCATCATCGGCCTGCTGAAAAGCCGCGGTCAGGGCTTTCACAGGATCCCGTTCGACCTCGACGCCTATCGGCAAATTCCCTGGAACACCGACGGGCTGGCGGCGAACGAGTCCAGGTTCTCCAGCGCCAAAAACCGGCCGAGCGGGGACAATGCGTCGCGTTACGAAACGCATGTCCGGCGCCGCAAGAACCTCTATGTGATGAACAACAACGGCGCGCGCAACGCGGCGCTGGCCATTGCCCGCGGGCGCGCCAAGTGGCTGATGCCCTGGGACGGCAATTGCTATCTGACACTCCCGGCCTTCCGGCAGATCCGCGCGGCGATCGAGGAAAATCCGCATTTTCGCTATGTCGTCGTGCCGATGGCGCGCATCGTCGACAACGCGGTGCTGCTCGACGCGACCGTGGTGCCGCCGGCAGAGGAAGAGCCGCAAATCATTTTTCGCAGCGACACGACCGAGCTGTTCGACGAACAATACGGCTATGGGCGCCGGCCGAAGATCGAAATGCTGTGGCGACTCGGTGTCCCCGGACTCTGGGACCGGTTTCGCGACGATGCATGGGATATCCCGCGTCCGCGCCTTGCAGCCGATGCCGGGCTTTTTCAGAAGGCGGGCTGGGTCGCGCGCCTGCATTCGGGGCGTTCGCATCTTGAGATCGGCCGGGCCGGTTTTCGCGCCCGGCTTGTCAAGCGCGACGAGGCGATTGTCGGCATGCTCGACCGCTGCGACGCAAGCGCGATCGCCCAAAAGCTCGATCCCGCGCGCCTCGCCTACTACGACGAGGACATGCTCGTCGCCGCGCGCCGAGGCCAAAAAATGCAAGTTCAACAACAACTGCGCGCCTGCGCGGAGCAAGCGCTGCTGCGCGGTCCGTTCAGCGTCATGGACAAGAGCGGCCGTGCCCCGAGCGGCGATCCGCACGACTATTTCCAGCCGGCTCCTTATTGGTGGCCGGATCCGCGAAAGCCGGACGGCCTTCCCTTCGTCCGGCGCGATGGCGAACACGCACCCGGCACGGCATTATATGCAGATGGCAGCGAAGCCTACGATCGAACACGCCTGCAAAGGGTCCTCGACGACACCACCGTGCTTGCCCTTGCCGCGAGCGTGCTCGGCGAGGCACGCTACGCCAGTCATGCAGCACTGCTCGTCCGCACGTGGTTCGTGGATCCCGCGACGAGAATGAACCCGAACATGCGCTATGCGCAGGTGCGGCGCGGGCGCGATAACAATGAAGGCCCGGGATATGGCATCATCGAACTCGCCGATCTCTATTTCTTCCTCGACGCCGTCAGGTTGATCGAGCGAAGCGGAGCGCTGGACGAGCCGGACAGTCAGGGTTTCAGAGCCTGGCTTTCTTCATATTGCGAATGGCTGGACACCGCGCCCGCCGCGACATTCGAATTTTACCGGCTGAACAACCACGGTGTTTTCTTCGACCTGCAGCGGGCGGCCATCGCGGCGTTCCTGGGCGACGGCGCGGCGCTTGCGAAAGCGGGACTCTATGCCCGGGAAAGGATCGCGGACCAGATCGCGGCCGACGGGCGCCTGCCAGAGGAACTTTCGCGCACCCGCCCGAGACACTATGCCATGTTTGCCTTGCAGGGCTGGACGGCGCTGGCGCGGATCCTGTCCTCGGTCGGCGACGATCTCTGGCAATACAGGGCGAAAGACGGACAGGGGCTGGTCAAGGCTCTGCAATGGGTGGCGGCACATGGCGAAACACTGGCCACGATACCAGGCGAAATCTTCGACCAGGAGCGCATCCGTCCTCTGCTGGAGGACCTGGCGCGGCATTTCGACGAAACCACTCCTGCAGCGGTGCGCACCGAAGCAACCAAGCTGATGTTCCATCCGGACTGCGCGATCCCGCCGTTCTGGATATGGCGCCGGCCCTGATTTCACACCCGTTCCAGGATCGCGCGTCACCTTTGAGCGCGTCTGATGCCATCGCGAAGAAGATAGTGCTGGTTCAGACGCCCGCGACCGCGCAGAGGGCTTTCATCCTGGCGACGGCAAGATCAGGATCGGCCAGCAATCCGGCCTGATCGGCCAGGCGGAAGACGTCGGCATAGTGGCATATGCCGCGCGCCGACTGCATGCCGCCGACCATGGCGAAATGATCCTGATGGCCGTTCAGCCACGCCATGAAGACGATGCCTGCCTTGTAATATTCGGTCGGTGCCTCGAAGATTTTCCGCGACAGCGGCACGGTCGGCGCCATCAGCGCGTCATAGCCGGGCCGGTCGCCTGCGCCGAGCTTCGCCAGCGCGGCGTTGGCAACCGGCGCGATGGCGTCGAAGATGCCGAGCAGCGCATGCGAGTGCTTTTTGCCGTCGCCGGCGATCAGCTCCGGATAGTTGAAATCGTCGCCGGTGAACATCACCACGCCCTCGGGCAGGCGGTCGCGCAGCCGCACCTCCTTGCCGGCGTCGAGCAGCGATATCTTTATGCCTTCGACCTTGTCGGCATGCCGCTCGATGATGGCGACGACCGTATCGAGCGCAGGCTCGAAATCCAGGCTGCCCCAATAGCCCTTGAGCGCCGGGTCGAACATGTCGCCCAGCCAGTGCAGGATGACCTTGCCGGAGGCTTGGCTGAGGATGCGGTCGTAGACACGCGCATAGTCGTCCGGTCCCTTGGCCAGCGCCGCCAGCGCGCGGCTCGCCATCATGATCGCCTTGCCGCCCTCGCCCTCGATGAACGCGAACTGCTCCTCATAGGCGCGGATCACGTCGTCCAGAGACTTTGCCGCCGAGGGCGCTAGGTGGTCGGTGCCGGCGCCGGAAGCGAGATCGGCGCCCTTCACCGTGCGTGCCTCGGCGATCGAGCGCCGGATCAGTTCCTTCGCGCTCGCCCAGTCGAAACCCATGCCACGCTGCGAAGTGTCCATGGCCTCCGCGATGCGGAAACCGAGCCGCCACAAATGATGGCGAAAGGCCATGGTCTTGTCCCAGTCGACCGCCGGCCGCGACCAGGGATCGGTCATGGCGAATGGATTGGCGACGACATGGGCCGCGGCATAGGCGATGCGCGGGAAATCCGCGCCGATGACGGGCTCTACCGGCTGACCGACCAGCCTGTAGCTGACGCGGTCGCCATTCTCCGCAGGCAGGATGATGTCCATGGAAGTCTCCCTTTGCGGCAGCGTATAGATGGAACGTTCCAATAAATCAAGGATCTTTATGATTCTGCCGACTGAAGCGATTCAATGCCGGATTTCGGCGTCAGACCCTTGCATTTGCGGGGCATCCATCAATTTTCCGAATTTCACGAGAATCCCGATTGACTCCAGATTGCCGAGATGTTTAGAACGTTCCAATAGATTTCGATATCGGCGCGGAGGAAGTCACGGATATGGCCAGCCGGGCCAAGGCGACGATCCTGGACATTGCCCGCGAGGCGGGCGTATCCAAATCGACGGTATCGCTCGTGCTGCAGGGCAGCGGGCTGATCCGGCCCGAGACCGCGGTCAAGGTGCGCAAGGCGATCGAGGATGTCGGCTATGTCTACAACCGCGGCGCCGCCAATCTGCGCAAGGCTCATTCCAACGTCATCGGCATGGTGATCAACGATCTCACCAATCCCTTCTTCGCCGAGCTGGCGGTCGGCATGGAGCGCGTCTTCCAGGCTGCCGGCATCGTGCCTTTCATCGCCAACACCGCGGAGAACCCCGTGCGTCAGGAAGAGGTGCTGAAGTCGCTGATGGAGCAGGGCGTCGCCGGCCTGATCGTCTCGCCGGCGCGCGGCACCACGCCCGGCGCCTTCCGCCGCATCGAGACCGCCGGCGTGCCGATCGTCTTCACCATGCGCCGGCTGCCCGAGAGCCGCATTCCGGTAATCGCGCCGGACAACCATCGCGGCGCCTTCATCGCCACCGAGCATCTGATCCGTAAGGGCCATCGCCGGCTGGCCTTCTTCGGCGGCTCGTCCGACCTCGTCGTTTATCGACAAAGGCTGGGCGGATTTCTGGAGGCTTGCGAAACGCTGGGCATCCCCGTCGACGACAGAACGATCGTCGAGGGCGAGACCAGCCGCAAGGGCGGCATGACCTGCCTGGAGACCGCGCTTGCGGCGCCCAAGCCGCCGACGGCCGCCCTTTGCTTCAACGATGCCGTCGCTTTCGGCGTGATGCTCGCGCTGCGCAAGCGCGGCCTGGAAGCCGGAGCCGACTTCGCCGTCGTCGGCTTCGACGACGTGGCCGAGGCCGAGCACTACATGCCGGCGCTGACCAGCGTCGCCGTCGATACCGCCGGCCTCGGTGAGCGGGCTGCCCACGTCATGCTGAAGATGATCCAGTCGCGCACCACGCGCGCCGAGGACCATATCGGCGCTGTCAGCCTCGTTGTCAGGGAAAGCTGCGGCCCGAGCCGCAACGCACGCAGCACTGGAATGGGAGACGCGGCATGAGCGTGAGATGGGGCCTGATCGGTGCGAGCACGATCGCCAGGCAGTTCATGATCGACGCCATCCGCGCTCAAGGTGATGGCGAGATCGCCGCCGTGATGAGCTCCAGTCCCGAACGCGCCAAAGCCTACGCCAGGGAAAACGGCATACCGGCCGCCGTCTCGACGCTGGACGCGCTGCTTGGCCCGGACATCGACGCCGTCTACATCTCGACCACCAACGAATTGCATCTCGAACAGGGTCTGGCCGCGATCAAGGCCGGCAAGCATGTGCTGTGCGAAAAGCCGCTGGCGCTGACCAGCGCCGATGCGCGCAGGATGGTCGCCGCGGCCGGGAAAGCCGGCATCGTGTTCGGCACCAATCACCATCTACGCAATGCCGGCGCGCATCGGGCGATGCGGGAGGCGATCGCCGCCGGCCGCATCGGCAAGCCGATCGCCGCGCGTGTCTTTCATTCCGTCTACCTGCCGGAAAACCTGCAGGGCTGGCGCATCGCCAGGCCCGAAGCCGGCGGCGGCGTGGTGCTCGACATCACCGTGCATGACGCCGACACGCTGCGCTTCGTGCTCGGCGACGATCCGGTCGAGATCTCGGCCTTCACTCAAGCCGCCGGCATGGCTGGCGGAGGGCTGGAGGATGGCGCCATGTGCGTCTGGCGCTTCAAGTCCGGCGTCATCGCGCAATCGCACGAGGGCTTCACGACGAAATTCGCCGGTACCGGCTTCGAGGTGCACGGATCGGAAGGCTCGCTATTCGCCACCAATGTGATGACGCAGAAGCCGGTCGGCTCCGTGCTGCTGCGCACCGCCTCAGGCGAAGAAGAACTGAACTTCGACCGCGAGGACCTCTACACGCGCTCGCTGCGCCAGTTCCACGCCGCGATCCGTGGCGAAGGCCAGCCCTCCGCCACCGGCGAGGACGGCATCTGGTCGCTCGCTTCCGCCGAAGCCGCGTTGCAATCCTCGAAAACGGGCAAGGCTGTGACCATCGATCCGCAACTCGGGAGCCTCGCGTGAGCAAGCTCGTCTCTGCGGCCCATGCCGCCAGCCTGATCAAGGACGGCATGGTCGTCTCGGTATCGTCGTCGAGCGGCCTCGGCTGCCCCGACGCCGTGCTTGCCGCGATCGGCGAGCGCTTCGATGCCGAAGGCCATCCGAAGGACATCACCACGCTGCACCCGATCGCGGCCGGCGACATGTACGGCATCAAGGGTATCGATCATCTAGCCAAGCCGGGGCTATTGAAGCGCACGCTCTGCGGCTCCTATCCGTCGGGTCCCTCCTCCGCCGAGCCACCACAGATCTGGCAGATGATCGGCGACAATTCGGTCGCCGCCTACAACGTGCCTTCCGGCATCCTGTTCGACATGCATCGCGAGGCGGCCGCCAAGCGGCCCGGCGTGCTGACCAAGGTCGGCCTCGACACCTTTGCCGACCCGCGCCACCAGGGTTGCGCCATGAACGCGGCGGCCAGCGAGCCGATCGTTTCGGTCGAGCAGTTCGACGGCGAGGAATGGCTCTATTTCCGCGCCATCGTTCCCAACATCTCGATCATCCGCGCCACTTCCGCCGACGAGCGCGGCAACCTCACCTACGAGCATGAAGGCGCCTATCTCGGCGGCCTCGAACAGGCGCTCGCGGCCCGCAACAATGGCGGCATCGTCATCGCGCAGGTCAAGCGCGTCGTCGAGAACGGCACGCTGAAGCCGCATGATGTGCGCGTGCCCGGCGTGCTGGTCGACCATATCGTGGTCGCGCCCGACCAGTTGCAGACGACGCAGACGCCTTACGACCCGGCCATCTCCGGCGAGATCTTCCGGCCGCTGTCGACCTTCCGCACGCCGGAGATGAACATCCAGAAGGTGATCGCGCGCCGCGTCGCCATGGAGTTGCGCGACGGCATGGCCGTCAACATCGGCTTCGGCATCTCCGCCAACGTGCCGCGCATCCTTCTGGAGGAAGGCCAGCACGGCAAGGTCACCTGGGTGATCGAGCAGGGCGCGGTCGGCGGCGTGCCGCTGCTCGACTTCAAGTTCGGCTGCGCCTCGAACGCCGAGGCGATCATGCCTTCGCCGCACCAGTTCATCTATTTCCAGGCCGGCGGCTTCGACGCTTCGCTTTTGTCCTTCCTGCAGATCGACCGCCATGGCTCGGTCAACGTCTCGAAGCTTTCGGCGCGGCCGCATGTCACGGCCGGCGCCGGCGGCTTCGTCGACATCACCGCGCGGGCGAAGAAGATCGTCTTCTCCGGCTTCTTCAACGCCGGCGCGAAGCTCTCGCTGGCCGATGGCGCTATCCGCATCGACCAGGAAGGCAAGGTCAAGAAGATCGTCGAAGAGGTCGAGCACATCTCCTTCTCGGGAAAACGCGCCGTCGCTCAAGGCCAGGACATCACCTATGTCACCGAGCGCTGCGTGATGAAGCTGACGCCCGACGGGTTGATGGTGACGGAGCTGGCGCCCGGCATCGATCTCGAGCGCGACGTGCTGGCGCAGGCCGATATTCCGCTTGGCCTGGCCAACGACTTGAAGGTCACACCGTCATCGCTCTACCACGACCGGCCGATCGGCCTGTCGCTCAATGGCGGCGCCTCGCTCGGAGGCGCGCATGACTGAACCCCTCGTCACTTTCGAAAAGGACGGCGCCATCGGCATCGTCATGCTGCGCCGTCCGGAAAAATTCAACGCGCTCGACATTCCGATGCTGCGCGCGCTCGAAGCGGCGCTCGACGAGGCGGAACTGGCGGAAGGCGTCCGCGTCGTGCTCATCCGCGGCGAAGGCAAGGGCTTCTGCGCCGGCGGCGACGTCGAGGCCTGGGCACAATTGAGCGCCGCCGATTTCCAGGTGCAATGGGTCCGCTATGGCCATCGCGTCTTCGACCGGCTGGCGCGGCTCAGGCAGCCTGCCATTGCCGTGCTGTCCGGCCATGCGCTGGGCGGCGGGCTGGAACTGGCCGCGGCCTGCGACTTCCGTGTCGCCGAAACCCAGGTGAAGCTTGGCTTCCCCGAAACCTCGATCGGCGTGGTGCCCGGTTGGTCCGGCACGCAGCGCGCCGTGCGCCGTTTCGGCGCGCAGGCGGTGCGGCGCATGGCGCTTGGCGGCGAGATTTTTCCGGCGGCCGACGCGCTTGCGCTGGGCGTTGTCGACCGCGTCGTCGAAACCGGCAAGGCCTTCGATGAAGCCAGGGCCTGGGGAGAAAAGATCGCCGAACGCGGGCCGCTGGCGACCGAGGCCGCCAAGCTGATGATCGGCATCGCCGAGGGCGAGGAGAATGCCGCGGCGACCGAGGCGCTGGCCAGCGGTTTCATTGCGCTCACCGGCGACCTGAAAGCCGGCGTCGGCGCCTTCAAGGCCAAGCGGAAGCCGGCCTTTTCGAGATCCTAGAGAAGAAACGATGAACGCACCGCTCAAGATTTCCATGCCGGCCGAGGCGTCCCAGGCGCCGAAGGCCTACAAGCTTCTGATCGACGGCAAGCATGTCGACGCCAGCGACGGCCGCACCATCGAACGCGTGAGCCCCGGCCACGGTTTTGCCGTGTCGCGCTACGCCCAGGCGGGTGCCACGGAAGTGCAAGCTGCGGTGCAGGCCGCGCATAGAGCCTTCGAGAGCGGTCCCTGGCCGCGCATGAAGGCATCCGAACGTGCCGCCGTGCTGCTCAAGGCGGCCGACCTGATCGAGACCCGGCTGGAGGAGATCGCCCGGCTCGACGCGCTGGAATCCGGCAAGCCGATCGCGCAGGCGCGCGGCGAGATCGGCGGCGCCGTCGACATCTGGCGCTACGCCGCCTCGCTTGCCCGCACGCTGCATGGCGAGAGCTACGCCAATCTCGGCGACGACATGCTGGGCGTGGTGCTGCGCGAACCGATCGGCGTCGTCTCGATCATCACGCCGTGGAATTTTCCCTTCCTGATCATCAGCCAGAAGCTGCCCTTCGCGCTCGCCGCCGGCTGCACGGCGGTGGTCAAGCCGAGCGAGATGACCTCGGCCTCGACCTTCGTGCTCGGCGACATCCTGCTCGAGGCCGGCCTGCCGGCCGGCGTCGTCAACATCCTCGCCGGGCATGGCGCCGACGTCGGCGCGCCGATGGTCAGCCACCCGCTGGTCGAGATGGTGTCCTTCACCGGCTCGACCCGCGTCGGCAAGATGACCATGGCGGCGGCCTCGAACTCGCTGAAGAAGGTGTCGATGGAACTCGGCGGCAAGAACGGCCAGATCGTCTTCCCCGACGCCGACCTCGAGGCGGCGGCGGACGCGGCGGTGTTCGGCGGCTTCTTCAATGCCGGCGAATGCTGCAATGCCGGCAGCCGGCTGATCGTGCATGAAGCGATCGCCGATGACTTCCTCAGGACCGTCAAGGCGCTGGCCGAGAAGGTGAAAGTCGGCGACCCGCTTGACGACCGCACCAAGGTCGGCGCCATGATCTCGGCCGACCATATGGCAAAGGTAGCCGGCTATGTGACGGCCGCGAAAACCGACGGCGGCAGCGTCTTCAGCGGCGGCGGACAGCTCGCCTCCAATGCCGGCCAGTATCTCGATCCGACCATCGTGCGGGGCGTCACCGAGGACATGGCCATCGCCCGCGAGGAAGTATTCGGGCCGGTGCTGTCCGTGCTCACTTTTGAAACGATTGAAAAGGCATTGCACATCGCCAACAACACGCCCTATGGTCTGTCTGCGGGTGTGTGGAGCGCCAGCATCGACACATGCATGTCGGTGGCGCGCGGAGTGCGTTCGGGGACGGTTTGGGTGAATACGTTCATGGAAGGTTATCCCGAACTGCCTTTCGGCGGCTACAAGCAGTCCGGTCTCGGACGCGAACTCGGCAAACGCGCCGTCGAGGACTATACCGAGGAAAAGACCATCCAGTTTCATCGCGGCCAGCGCACCGGTTGGTGGGTCGGCTGAGTTGGGAGACGCCGGCGGTCACCCCGCCGGTTATGTGAATGCAACAAGGGAGGTAGTACATGTTGCGCAAACTGCTTATCGGAACGGCTCTTGCGACGAGCTTTGCGTTCTCGGCGCATGCCGCGGACGTCAAGGAAGTGCAGATGCTGCATTGGTGGACGTCGGGCGGCGAAGCGGCCGCTCTGAACGTGCTGAAGCAGGATCTGGCCAAGGAAGGCTATGCCTGGAAGGACGTGCCGGTGGCCGGCGGCGGCGGCGACGCCGCCATGACCGCGCTGAAGGCGATGGTCGCGGCCGGCAACTATCCGACCGCCTCGCAGATGCTCGGCTACACCGTGCTCGACTATGCCGCCGCCGGCGTCATGGGCGACCTCACCGAGACCGCCAAGAAGGAAGGCTGGGACAAGTCGGTTCCGGCTGCCCTGCAGAAGTTCTCCGTCTATGACGGCAAGTGGGTCGCGGCTCCGGTCAACGTCCACTCCGTCAACTGGCTGTGGATCAACAAGGCGGTGATGGACAAGATCGGCGGCACCGAGCCGAAGACCTTCGACGACTTCATCGCCCTCCTCGACAAGGCGAAGGCCGCGGGCGTCATTCCGCTCGCGCTCGGCGGCCAGAACTGGCAGGAAGCCACCATGTTCGACTCCGTCGTGCTGTCGACCGGCGGGCCGGAGTTCTACAAGAAGGCGATGAACGACCTCGATGAGGAGTCGCTCAAGTCCGACACGATGAAGAAGTCGTTCGACAACCTCGCCAAGCTCGTCACCTATGTCGACCCGAACTTCTCGGGCCGCGACTGGAACCTCGCCACCGCCATGGTCATCAAGGGCGACGCGCTGGTTCAGGTCATGGGCGACTGGGCCAAGGGCGAATTCCACGCCGCCAACAAGACCCCGGGCACCGACTTCCTCTGCTACCGCTTCCCGGGCACCGACGGCTCGGTGATCTACAACTCCGACATGTTTGGCATGTTCAACGTTCCGGACGACCGCAAGGCCGCCCAGGTCGCTCTGGCCACCGCCACCTTGTCGAAGAGCTTCCAGTCGGCCTTCAATGTCGTGAAGGGCTCGGTTCCGGCCCGCACCGACGTGCCTGACACCGACTTCGACGCCTGCGGCAAGAAGGGCATCGCCGACCTGAAGAAGGCCAATGAGGGCGGCACGCTGTTCGGCTCGCTCGCCCAGGGCTACGGCGCCCCTCCGGCGGTTGCCAACGCCTACAAGGACGTCATATCGAAGTTCGTTCACGGTCAGATCAAGACCTCGGACGAGGCCGTGACCGAGCTGGTCAAGGCGATCGACGACGCCAAGTAAGGCTTTTCGCCGGAGCAATTCCGGGAAGCGGTTTTCCGTCCGGAATTGTGCGAACAAACCAAACAGGTCTCCCCCGCTTCGGCGGGGGAGGTCCCCTGTCGACAACGGTGCGGGATGCATCCTGGCGCGCTTCGCGCCGGGGAGTTCCCGACCAACCGGTACTGGATAAGCCGATGAGCACAGTCGCCGAAACCCAAATCAAGCTGACACCGGAGCATGACGCCCGCCCAGACGCGACCGTCCGCTCGCGGCTGCAGGATCTGTTGCCGAAGATCGTTCTTGCGCCGAGCTTCGCGGCGACGATCGTGTTCGTCTATGGCTTCATCCTGTGGACGATCTATCTGTCGTTCACCAACTCCAAGACCTTCCCGTCCTATGACATAACTGGCGCCCGCGCCTATCAGCGGCTGTGGCGCTGGACCTTCGAGAGCGACCCGCCGTCGAGCTGGTACACCTCGATCACCAACATGGGCATTTTCGGCTTCCTCTATATTCTGATCTGCCTGGCGCTCGGCCTGTTCCTGGCCATCCTGCTCGACCAGAAGATCCGCGGCGAAGGCATGCTGCGGCCGATCTACCTCTACCCGATGGCACTGTCCTTCATCGTCACCGGCGTCGCCTGGAAATGGTTCCTCGACCCCGGCCTCGGCCTCGAGCAGACGCTGCATCAATGGGGCTGGACGAGCTTCCATTTCGACTGGATCAAGAACAAGGATTTCGTCATCTACACGGTGGTGATCGCCGGCGTCTGGCAGGCCTCCGGCTTCATCATGGCGATGTTCCTGGCCGGTCTTCGCGGCATCGACGGCGAGATCATGAAGGCCGCGCAGATCGACGGCGCCTCCACCTTCCAGCTCTACCGCCGTATCGTCATCCCGCTTCTGCGGCCGGTGTTCCTCTCGGCCTTCATTGTGCTCGCCCACCTCGCCATCAAGTCCTACGACCTGGTCGTGGCGCTGACCAGCGGCGGCCCGGGCGGCTCGGCCTGGCTGCCATCCAACTTCATGTATGAGTTCACCTTCAAGCGCAACGAGATGGCGGTCGGCTCGGCCAGCGCGGTGATCATGCTGATGACGCTGACAGCGATCATCGTGCCTTACCTCTATTCCGAGCTCAGGGAGAAGCCGCGATGAGCGCCGTCACCTCACCTGCCCGCGTGACTTCCGGTGGCGTAAGCGCAAGGACGCTCAACCGCATCGTTATCTACGGTCTGCTCGCGCTGTTCGCGCTGTTCTATCTGATGCCGCTCTTCGTCATGCTGGTCACCTCGTTCAAGACCATGGACGAGATCCAGAACGGCAACATGCTGGCGCTGCCGCAGTCGCCCACAATCGAGCCGTGGTTCAAGGCTTGGGGCCAGACCTGCGTCGGCCTGACCTGCGCCGGCATCAAGGGCTATTTTTGGAACTCCATCAAGATGGTGGTGCCGGCGGTGCTGATCTCGACGCTGCTCGGCGCGCTCAACGGCTATGTGCTGACCAAATGGCGCTTCCGCGGTCACACGCTGGTCTTCGCGATGATGCTGTTCGCCTGCTTCATCCCGTTCCAGTCGGTGCTTTTGCCGATGGCGACGATTCTCGGCAGCATCGGCCGCTTCGGCGCCAGCCTGCGGAACGCGACCGGGTTCAACTTCGGCCTAGGCAATTCGACGGTCAACCTGGTCTTCGTCCATGTGGTCTATGGCCTCGGCTTCACCACGCTGTTCTTCCGCAACTATTACGAGGCCTTCCCGACCGAACTGATCAAGGCGGCGCAGGTCGACGGCGCCTCCTTCTTCCAGATCTTCCGCCGCATCATGCTGCCCAACTCGATGCCGATCTTCGTCGTCACCGTCATCTACCAGTTCACCAACATCTGGAACGACTTCCTGTTCGCCTCGGCCTATGCCGGCACCGGCGACGTGATGCCGATGACGGTGGCGCTGAACAATGTCGTCAACACCTCGACCGGCGTCGTCGAATACAACGTCAACATGGCCGCGGCGATGATCGCCGCACTCCCCACCCTGATCGTCTACGTCGTCGCCGGCCGTTATTTCGTGCGCGGGCTGATGGCGGGCGCGGTCAAGGGCTGACCCTCTTTCTTGAAGGAACGACCATGGCTTTTCTGGAAATTGATGGGCTGAAGAAGCGCTTCGGGAATGTCGAGATCCTGAAGGGCATCAATGTCGAGCTCGAAAAGGGCGGCTTCCTCGTGCTGGTCGGTCCGTCCGGCTGCGGCAAGTCCACGCTGCTCAACACCATCGCCGGCCTGGAGAACATCACCGAGGGCCAGATCCGCGTCGACGGGCGCGCGATCAACGATCTGCATCCCTCGAAGCGCGATATCGCCATGGTCTTCCAGAGCTATGCGCTCTATCCGAACATGACGGTGGCTGGAAACATCGCCTTCGGCATGGAGATGCGCGGCGTGCCTGCGGCTGAACGGCAAGCCGCGATCGACAAGGTGGCCAAGATCCTGCAGATCGGCCACCTCCTGCAGCGCAAGCCCAGCCAGCTCTCCGGCGGCCAGCGCCAGCGCGTCGCCATGGGCCGCGCGCTGGTGCGCGATCCGAAACTCTTCCTGTTCGACGAGCCGCTCTCCAACCTCGACGCCAAGCTGCGCGTCGACATGCGCATCGAGATCAAGCGCCTGCATGCCACGACCGGCACGACGATCGTCTATGTCACCCACGACCAGATTGAGGCGATGACGCTGGCGACCAAGATCGCCGTCATGCGCGACGGGGAGGTGCAGCAGTTCGGCACGCCGGCGGAAGTCTACAACAACCCCACCAACGTGTTCGTCGCCGACTTCATGGGCTCGCCGGCGATGAACCTGATCCCGGCCAAGATCGGCGCCAATGGCAGCGGGTTGGCCGTCGTGCTCGATCGCGAGGCGCGCCAGCCGATCACGCTGTCGCTTCCCGGCGCGCCGGCCGGCCTTGCGGCCTTCAAGGACAAGCCGGTCATCTTCGGCGTCCGCCCGGAAGCGCTGACCGACCCGGAAGGGGCGGAACGCAACGGGTCCGAGATCGCCACCGCCGACTGCCATATCGAAGTGGTAGAGCCGGCGGGATCGGATACTTTCGCGGTCACCAATCTCGGCGGCAAGGGCGTGGTGGCGCGGCTGCGCGCCGATGCGAGGATCCAGCCTGGCACCAGCACGCCGCTGGCCTTCAACCTCAGCAAGGCGGTGTTCTTCGACCCGGCGACCGAGAAGCGCATTCTCTGACGGCCATGAACCCGGATATCGTCATCATCGGCTCCGGCATCGGCGGCGCCACGATCGCCTCCGGCTTGGTCGGCAGCGGCGCCTCGATCGTGATCCTGGAGCGCGGCGAGCCGCTGCCGGCGACGCCGCATGCGCGCTCGACGCGGTCGATCTTCGTCGACGAGCACTACCGGCCGAAGGAGATGTGGCGCGAGGCCGGGGGTGCCGCCTTCAATCCCGGCAACTACTACTATGTCGGCGGCAATTCGAAATTCTTCGGCGCCGTGCTGATCCGCTACCGCAAGGAGGATTTCTCCGAGCTCGAGCATTTCGGCGGCGTCTCGCCGGCCTGGCCGTTTTCCTATGAGGAGTTCGAGCCCTGGTACTCGAAGGCCGAGCAGCTTTTTCGCGTGCGCGGCACGCTCGGCGAGGATCCGACCGAGCCGTTCCATTCGATCCCCTACGCCTTCAAGCCGGTGCCAGACGAGCCGTCGATCGCCCGCGCCCGTGCCGAACTGAAGAGCCTTGGCCTGCATCCGGCCTCGCTGCCGCTCGGTGTCGATATCGAAGCCTGGCTGAAGGAAGGCAAGACGGGCTGGGATGCTTTCCCCAACACCGGCCAGGGCAAGATCGACGCCCAGACCGGACCGCTGACGGCGGCGCTCACTGACAAGAACATCCGCCTCGATACCGGCGCCCATGTCGACTGGCTCGAGGCCTCGCCCGACGGCAAGTCGATCGCCGCCATCCACTACACTCAGAACGGCTCGCAAAAGACGCTGTCGCCGAAGCTGGTCATCCTGTCGGCCGGCGCGGTCAATTCCGCCGTCATCCTGCTGCGCTCGCCTTCCACCGGCAATGGCAAGGCAGGCGGCAAGGGCCTCGCCAACAGCTCCGACCAGGTCGGGCGCAATTTCATGAACCACAATTCGAGCGCGATGCTGGCGATCGACCCGCGCCGCCGCAACGATGCCGTCTACCAGAAGACGCTGATGCTCAACGACTATTATCTGTCGGACGGCAAGGGCGGCAAGCCGCTCGGCAATGTGCAGCTGCTCGGCAAGATCGACGGCAATATGTTGAGGGCCAATGTGAAGCTGGCGCCGAAATTCGCGCTCGACTTCATGGCCGGCCACGCCGTCGACTGGTACCTGATGTGCGAGGACCTGCCCGATCCCGAAAGCCGCATCATGGTCGACGGCAAGGAGATCGTCATGCAGTGGCGGCGCTCCAACATGCAGTCGCTCGAGGGCCTGACCAAGGTGATGCGCGAGAATTTCCGCGCCTGCGGCTATCCCATCGTGCTGTCGCGTCCCTTCGACAAGCGCACGCCCTCGCACCAATGCGGAACGGTGAAAATGGGCAATGACCCTGCGACGTCACCGCTCGACCCCTTCTGCCGTGCCTACGATCACAACAACCTGTTCGTCGTCGACGCCGGCTTCCTGCCGACTTCGGCCGCGGTCAACCCGGCGCTGTCGATCGCCGCCCAAGCGCTGCGCGTCGCCGACCACATCCGTAAGACGGAGCTTTCGTTATGACAGGCCGGCGCCGCCCCCCACCCTTACCCTCTCCCCATGAAGAACGGGGAGAGGGGGTCGCCGGCGTTGCGGCCATCTCCCTTCTCCCCGTCACTATACGGGGAGAAGGTGCCGGCAGGCGGATGAGGGGCAGCGCCGAGGTTCACAAGGCTAGTCGCCTATGACCCGCCCGGCGGCCATAGTCACCGGCGGCGCGCGCGGCATCGGGCTTGCCTGTGCCGAGGCGCTGGCCGACGCCGGCTTCGACATCCTTGTCGCCGATCTCGCCGAGAAGCCGGCCAAGGGACTTGCCGAGAACATCGCCGCGCGCGGCGCGAAGTTCGCCTATGCCCGATGCGACATCGCCGATCTCGGCGGCCACGCCGAACTTGTCGAGACCGCGATCGACGCCTTCGGCAGCATCGACTGCCTGGTCAACAACGCCGGCATTGGCGCCGTGCTGCGCGGCGACCTCCTGGACCTAAAGCCGGAGAACTTCGACCACGCGATTGCCGTCAACCTGCGCGGCACGGTGTTCCTCAGCCAGGCTGTCGCCAAGGCGATGCTGGCGACGCCTGCCGTTTCTGCCAGATCGATCATCACCATCACCTCGGTCAGCGCGACGATGGCTTCGCCGGAGCGCGCGGATTACTGCATGTCCAAGGCCGGCCTGTCGATGTGGGTCAAGAACCTGGCGCTGCGGCTCGCCGCGGAAAACATCGGCGTGTTCGAGGTGCGGCCGGGCATCATCCGCACCGACATGACCGCTGGCGTCTCCGCCAAATATGACGCGCTGATCGATAGCGGCCTGGTGCCGGCCAAACGCTGGGGCGAGGCCGCCGATATCGGAGCGGTGGTGGCGGCGCTGGCCTCCGGCAAATTCGGCTTTTCGACCGGGTCGGTGATCGATGTCGACGGCGCGCTTTCCGTGCCTCGCTTGTAAGTGAGTGGAACAATGGCTGACTATATCATTGTTGGCGCCGGTCCGGCCGGCTGCGTGCTGGCCAACCGGCTGAGCGAAGATCCTTCCCACTCGGTCCTGCTGCTCGAAGCCGGCGGCAAAGACTGGCATCCGCTGATCCACATGCCGGCAGGTTTCGCCAAGATGACCAAGGGCATCGCCTCCTGGGGCTGGTCGACCGTGCCGCAGAAGAACATGAAGGACCGCGTCTTCTGGTACACCCAGGCCAAGGTGGTTGGCGGCGGCTCGTCGATCAACGCCCAGATCTACACGCGCGGCAATGCCCGCGACTATGACGCCTGGGAGAAGGAAGAGGGCCTCGCCGGCTGGGGCTATCGCGACGTGCTTCCCTATTTCAAGCGCGCCGAGAACAACCAGCGCTTCGCCAACGATTTCCATGGCGACCAGGGCCCGCTCGGCGTCTCCAACCCGATCTCGCCGCTGCCGATCTGCGAGGCCTATTTCCGTGCCGGCCAGGAGATGGGCATCCCCTTCAACCCGGATTTCAACGGCGCTGCCCAAGAGGGCGTCGGTTATTACCAGCTCACCCAGAAGGACGCGCGGCGCTCCTCCGCTTCCGTCGCCTATCTGAAGCCGATCCGCGCCCGCAAGAATCTGACGGTCAGGACCGACGTGCTCGTCACCCGCGTCGTCATCGAGAAGGGCCGCGCCACCGGCGTCGAAATCGTCGACAAGCCGGGCGGCGAGAAGACCATATTGCGCGCCGAGCGAGAGGTGATCGTCTCCTCCGGGTCCATCGGCTCGCCGAAGCTCCTGATGCAGTCCGGCATCGGACCGGCCGATCACCTGAAGTCGGTCGGAGTGACCCCTGTCCACGACCTGCCGGGCGTCGGCTCCAACATGCAGGACCATCTCGACCTGTTCGTGATCGCCGAATGCACCGGCGACCACACCTATGACAACTACGCCAAGCTGCACCGCACGCTATGGGCGGGTCTGCAATATCTGCTTTTGAAGAAGGGGCCGGTAGCCTCCAGCCTCTTCGAGACCGGTGGCTTCTGGTATGCCGACCCGACCGCCGCCTCGCCTGACATCCAGTTTCATCTAGGCCTCGGCTCCGGCATCGAGGCCGGCGTCGAGAAGCTGAAGAACCCCGGCGTAACGTTGAACTCCGCCTTCCTGCGGCCGCGCTCACGCGGCACGGTGCGGCTGAAGAGCGCCGATCCGGTCGACCACCCGCTGATCGACCCGAGCTACTGGTCCGATCCGTACGACCGCGACATGTCGATCAAGGGTCTGCGGCTGGCGCGCGAGATCATGCGCCAGAGGGCGCTCGCCCCCTATGTGCTGCGCGAGGTGCTGCCCGGCCCTGCCCTGCAAAGCGATGCAGACCTCTTCGACTATGCCTGCCGAACCTCGAAGACCGACCACCATCCGGTCGGCACCTGCCGCATGGGTCATGATGAAATGGCGGTGGTCTCGCCAGACCTCAGGCTGCGCGGCATGGAAGGCCTGCGCGTCTGCGACGCCTCGGTGATGCCGCGTGTCCCCTCTTCCAACACGAATGCGCCGACGATCATGGTCGGCGAAAAGGGCGCCGACCTGATCCTCGGCCGCGAGCCGCTGCCGCCGGCCGTGTTCAAGGGCAACCGGGCGGCTTGAGGGAAGAACGATGATCCGCCACTGCGTCCTTGTCCGTTTCCGCGACGACGTCCCCGCCGCCGAACGCGCCGCGATCCATGCCGATCTCGAAGCGCTGCGTTCCGTCATCGACGGCATGAGCGCCGTCCATTTCAGCGCCAATGTCAGCCCGGAGCCCTTCGCGCGCGGCCTCACGCATGGTTTTACCATCGACTTCCGCGATGCCGCCGCCCGCGACGCCTATCTTGCGCACGAAGCGCACCAGCGCGCCGGCGCACGCCTGGTTGCCGCGCTCGAAGGCGGCACCGACGGGCTGCTGGTCTTCGACCTCGAGCATGATCCCGAAAAGTGAGGATCGGTTTTCGGGAAAAGATCATGCTCCACCAAAGAATCGGATCAGGACGGCGTTCAACCAAACGTCGTCCTGATCCGGCGTTTACGGAAATGTGACCGCCGGTTGACCGAAAACCGGCAAACTAACCGTTCTCTTTTGCACCGCATGGAACATATCGTTCCCCTGGGGGTGCAAAGGAGAAACGCCTTGAACCTCACCGCGGAGCAGAAGAAGACCGTCGTCGCATCGTTTCTGGGCTGGACACTCGACGCTTTTGATTTCTTCCTTCTGACATTCCTGCTCGTCGACATTGCCGCTGAATTCAAGACCGACGTCCCGGCGGTCTCCAAAGCTCTGTTCCTGACGCTCGCGACGCGCTTCATCGGTGCGTTCGTCTTCGGCATGCTTGCCGACAAATATGGGCGCAAGCCCATGCTGATGCTGAACATCGTCAGCTATTCGGTGATCGGCGCGCTCGCTGCTTTCGCGCCCAATCTCGGCATATTCCTGGCCCTGCGCGCCTTGTTCGGGATCGCCATGGGCGGCGAATGGGGGCTGGGCAGTTCGCTTGCCATGGAGTCCATTCCGCCCAGCGCCCGCGGCATGGTCTCCGGCATCCTGCAATGCGGTTATCCGGCCGGCTATCTGCTGGCGGCGGTGGTGTACGGGCTGCTCTACGGACAGAAGATCGGCGACTTCACCATCGGCTGGCGCGCCATGTTCCTGCTCAGCTTCGTGCCGGCGCTGATCGTGCTCTTCATCCGCTCGCATGTGCCGGAATCGCCGGCTTTCGTCGAAGGCCGCGCGCAGGCGCGGCCGGGTCTTCTCGAAACGCTGCGGAGGCATTGGAGCATCGCGCTCTATGCGGTGGTGCTGATGATGTTCTTCAACTTCTTCAGCCACGGCACGCAGGATCTCTACCCGACCTTCCTGAGGAAGGAGCATGGCTTTGATCCGCACACGGTGAGTTGGATCACCATCGTCGCCAATATCGGCGCCATTGCCGGCGGCCTGGCATTCGGCGCCCTGTCGGAGAAGATTGGCCGCATCAACGCCATCACGCTCGCCTGCGCGATCGCTTTGCCGGCAATCCCGCTCTGGGCCTATACGACGACGCCGATCATGCTGGCGATCGGCGCCTTTGTCATGCAGGTGGCGGTGCAAGGCGCCTGGGGCGTCATCCCGGTGCATCTCAACGAACTGTCGCCCGGTGCGGTACGCGCGACACTGCCCGGCTTCATTTATCAGGCCGGCAACCTCGCCGCGTCCTATGGCGGTCCCTATCAGGCAGGTATCGCCGAGGCACCCGGAAGCAGCTACGGCCATGCGCTGGCGCTGTTTGCCGGCGTGGTCGCCGTCTGCATCATCGTCGTCATCCGCTTCAGCCCCGAGAAGCGCGGCGAGGTGATGACCGTGTTCGGTTGACGAGAAACCGTTACAGGGCTTTTCCAGGGATTGCTCTAACCCAGCCTGAGAGCGACGACGCCCGCGACGATGCCGAGCGCGGCCGCGGCGCGCCATGCCGTCATCTTCTCACCCAGCGCCAGCACCGAGATCAGCATGGCGAACAGGATCGAGGTCTCGCGCAGCGACGCGACCGAGGCGATCGGCGCCTTGGTCATCGCCCACATCACGATCCAGTAGGCGGCGCCGCTGAGCACGCCGGTGAAAAGACCCGCCTTCCAGTCGCGCGCCAGCACGGGCAGCGACTGCGGCCCGCGAAAGACGACGCACAACACCAGAGCCCAGAGCGCGTCGCAGACGAACAGCCAGGCCGCATAGCTTTGCGCGGTCGCCGCCAGCCGCGCGCCGCTGCCGTCGGAGAGCGTGTAGCTGGCGATGAAGATCGAGGTGCCGAGCGCGAAGCTGACCGCGCGAGGATTGAAACGCTCGAGATGCATGCCGCCGCGAAACGACATCACCAGCGTGCCGGCCGACAGAAGCACGATGCCGAAGATGGCGAGCGGCGCCGGCACTTCTCCGAGCAGTGCGATGCCGCCGAGCGCGGACAGGAGCGGTGCCGTGCCGCGCGCCAGCGGATAGGTCTGCGCGAAATCGCCGGCCTTGTAGGCGCCGATCAGGAAGGTCCGGTAGCCCATGTGGAAGAACACCGACGCCAGAATGAAGGGCCAGACCTCGGCTTTCGGCACTTCGACGAAAGGCAGAGCCAGCAGCGCCGCGAACCCCATGCCGAGCGTCATCAGCGTGATCGACAGGAAGCGGTCGAGATGCACCTTGACCAGCGCGTTCCAGATCGCATGCATGGCTGCCGCCGAGAGCACCGCGAGAAAGACGAAAAGCGTCATGCCCGTCTCATCTGCCCGCCGGGCCCAGGGCGATGCCTGGCGTTTCCAGATCGATATCGACTCTCAGCGGAAAATGGTCGGAAGCGACCTGGCCGATGTCGGCGCTCACCGAACGTACCCGGCCGGCCAGCATGCCGCCGACGAAGCAATGGTCGAGCCGGCGCTTCGCCAGCCTGCCGTCGATGATCTTTTCATGCGTGTGGAAGTCGGCGGTCTGTTCCGACGCGACGGTCGCCGCATCGACGAACCCGTCGAGATAGGCAGCGCCACGATGGTAGGGCATGTCGCCGACAATGCGCCGGTATTCAGCGCTTCCCAGCTCCATGTTGAAATCGCCGAGCCAGATCGCCGCCAGCGGGCTTTCCGGCTCATCCTGGCTGTTGCTCCAGTTGCGCTGCGGCTCGTCGTCGGCGCCGCTCCAAGGTCCGCCGTCGGACGGCGCCCGGCGATGTTCGGCAAGCAGATAGTCGATCTGCTCCAGCCGCTCCTCGGCCGCGATATGGGCAAGATGCAGCGAAAAGAACCGCACCGGTCCCGCCGGCGTGCGGATCATGCACTCGAGCGCCGCGTTGCGGGTGTTGAGCGGCTTGAGCGTGCGGCGCAGCGGCAGCGTGTGCAGGCGCGACCAGACGATGGGCCGCTTCGACAGCAGCATGGTGCCGAACTGGCGCCGGCGGTTGACGATGCGGCCATCGCGCTGTTCGCTGGCGTCCATGTCGAAGGCCGGGCCGTAGACCCAGTAATAGTTAGGCAGCAACCGCGACAGGATGTCCGGCTGGTCGTCGCCATTGCTGCGCAACCAGTGCCGCTCCACTTCCTGCAAGGCGATGATGTCGGCGCCGTCGATCAGTTCGGCGCAGCGCGCGAGATCGTAGCGGCCGTCGCTGCCATAGCCATACTGGATGTTGTAGCTGATCAGCTTCATTGATGAACCGGCTCAATATATGGCCACGCCAGTAGCGTCTCGGCGATGGCGTGGCAATGGACCGCGGCGACGCCTGGGATGGTCCAGCCAGTGCATGTCGCGCAAAAGTGTGTAGCGGTTTTGCGAGAAACGACATGCACAAAAAAAGACCTAAAGCGCGTCACCCCGAATCCGTTTCAGCGCGACGTGCTTTATGCCCGGAGCTTCCTCTCTAATAAGTGGTAAGCGGCTGGAACCGTCCCGCCGGCGACGCGGCCAGCTCGGCCCAGTCGATCTCTTCTTCCAGCCGGTGATAGGCCTCGTCACCGATCGTGCCGTTGCGGCGCAACTCCTCCAGCGTGTCGCGCTGGCGGTTGATGGCATAGAGGCGCAGCCGGTCGTATTCGGTCGCAGCCTGGGCGTCCTCCGGGTTCTCCGCGATCAGGCGCTGAGCCTCGTACTGCTCGCGCACGACGGCCGCCGCGGCTGTTGTCTTGCGGCTCAGCACGTCGAGCGCGGCCTGCATGATTGCGACACGCGCCTGCGCCACCTCGCGGTCCACCGTCGTATCCCGCTCGAAATTGAGCCGGCGCAGCAGTGGCTTCAGGCTGATGCCTTGCAGCACCAGCGTGCCGAGCACGACCGCGAAGGCGGCGAGCACGATTGGATCACGGCCGGGAAAGCCGGCCGGCAAGGCAATGGCCGCGACCAGGGTCACCAGCCCGCGCATGCCGCACCAGCCGACGAGCACCGCGCCACGAAACGTCGGCGCATCCCGCCTTTGCTCTTCGCTGTCGAACCGGGCAAATCGTCTCATGATGGCGACATAAGCCAGCACCCAGACCAGACGCGCCACGATGACGACGGCGAGCACTGTTGCGGCGAAGAGAAATGCATCGCCCTGCCCTTCTCCGGAGAGCCGTCCGACGATCGACCGTGCCTGCAGGCCCATCAGCACGAAAGCCAGCACATTGAGCACGAACACCGCCGACTCCCAGACCGAATAGGTGCTGACGCGGCGTCTCGCCGATATGCGGCGCGGTCCTGTGCGCGCGATGGTGATGGCATAGACGACGATGGTGATGATGGCGGAAAGCCCGATCCTGTCGGCAATGATCCAGACGGCGAAAGTACCGCCAAACTGCACCACCGTGCTGCTTGCCGCATCCTCGATGCGCGTCAGCGCCAGCAGCGAGATGCGGCCGAACAGATAGCCGGCGGCAACGCTGCCAATCGTCGACAGGAGAACCACGGGCACTGCGTCCCTCAGCATGACCGAGCCGATGGCGGCCGAAACCGCGATCCGATAGATCAACAGAGCCGTGGCGTCGTTGAGCAGGCTCTCGCCCTGCAGGATGGCGGTGAGCCGGTGGGGCACCTTGAACTGATTGAGCACCGCGCTTGCCGCCACGGCGTCCGGCGGAGCGACGATGGCGCCGAGCGCGATCGCCGCTGCGATCGGCAGGCCGGCCATCTTCCAACCGACGAAGGCAACGACCACGGTGGTGAAGACGACGGCACCGAGCGCCAAGAGCACCAGCGACAGCCGGTAACGCTTGAGATCGCGCAGCGACGTGTCATAGGCGGCATCGAGAAGCACCGGCGCGATGAACAGAGCCAGCGCCAGTTCCGGATCGATCTCGATCATCGGGGCGCCGGGCAGGAAGGCGAGCCCAGCCCCAGCCAGGGCCAGCAAGGACGGATAGGGAATCTCGAGCCGCCGCGACAGCGCCGCCAGCGCGACGGCAATCAGCAGCAGGATCAAGGTGACTTCGAACAGCGCCATGACTCATCGTAGCGATGGAACCAGGCGTTTGGCACTGCAAAAGTGAATGGTGAATGGGCATCATCATAAGAATTCGAGCACGTAAGTGCTCTCTTCGCTGATTGCCATTCACCATTCACTCTTTCCCTAATGGAGCACCAGCATGTCGCCCGACGAGAAGGAGATGTCCGCCTTCTCGCCGACGACGGGCGGCGGCGTCGCGGAGTTGTTGAAGGTGTCGAGCGAAACCGTGTTGCCGCCGATGCCGACGCGCACGCGGATGACCGAGCCGAGGAAATGCACTTCGGCGATCTCGCCCGACAGGCTGGTGTCGTGGCCCGGCTGCCGGCCCAGCGAGATCGCTTCCGGCCGCAGCGCAAGCGACAGCGTGTCGCCGGACTTCGAGCCGTTCAGTTTGCCCTTGAGCGAGACCTCCTGCGTGTTCACCTGAACCCTGCCCGAGGCGGCGTCGGTGACCTTGCCTTCCAGCACGTTCAGCGTGCCGACGAAATTGGCGACGAATTTGGTCGCCGGCCGGTTGTAGATCTCGAACGGCGTGCCGACCTGCTCGGCCTTGCCACCATACATGACGGCGATGCGGTCCGAGATCGACAGCGCCTCTTCCTGGTCGTGCGTCACGAAGATGGTGGTGATGCCGAGCTTCTTCTGGATCGAGCGGATTTCCTCGCGCAGCGAAATGCGCACCTTGGCGTCGAGCGCTGACAGCGGCTCGTCCAGCAGAAGCAGCTTGGGCTTTGGGGCGATCGCCCGCGCCAACGCAATGCGTTGCTGCTGGCCGCCGGAGAGCTGATAAGGATAGCGGTCGCCCATCTGCGGCAGCTTGATGATGTCGAGCATCTCGGCGACGCGCTTGTCGGCATCGGCCTTCGGCATGCCGGCCACCTTCAGGCCGAAGGCAATGTTCTGCGCCACTGTCAGGTTCGGGAACAGCGCATAGGCCTGGAACACCATGCCGACATTGCGCTGATTTGGCTTCAGCCTGGTGATGTCCTTGCCGCCGACGACGATCTTGCCGGCCGACGGCTCCTCGAAGCCGGCGACCATGCGCAGCACCGTCGTCTTGCCGCAGCCGGACGGGCCGAGGAAAGAGACGAATTCTCCGCTTTCGACATCGAGATTGAAGTCTTCGACCACTGTCGTGGCGCCGAAGGATTTTCGCACGTGCTGGATGGAGAGGAACGGCTCAGCCATGGCTTTGACTTTCAGTTCGGGCGATTCGCCGATTTCGGCGCGAAACGCGAAAGGATCTGGATCAGCGACATGCAGCCCCAAGTGATGGCGAAAGCGATAATGGCGAGCGCCGCCGGCTCATAGGCGCGGTTGGCGCCGATATTCTGCAGATAAGGGCCAAACGCCGGGCGGTTGAGCAGACTGGCCATGGTGAACTCGCCGATGACGATTGCGAAGGTTAGGAAGGCGCCCGACAGCACCGCTATCAGTACGTTGGGCAGGATGACACGACCGATGATCGTGCCCCATCCGGCCCCAAGGATCTGCGCCGCCTCCGTCAGCGTGCGTACGTCGATGGTGCGAAGGCCTGTGTCGACGGCGCGGTACATGTAGGGCAGCGCCAGCGTCGCATAGCCGATGACCAGCAAAGCGTTGGTGGCGGTATCGTTCGCCAGGAACGGCAGCGGCGAATTCGAGCCGTACATCCTGATATAGCCGAAGACGATGACGATTGCCGGGATGACCAGCGGCAGCAGCGTGATGAACTCGACGAGCGGCCTGATCTGCGGCAGGCGCAGCCGGATCCAATAGGCCGCCGGCACCACCACCAGCACGCCGAGGATGATGGTGAATATGGCGGCAACCACGGAATACATGAATGTCGCCTGGAAGCGGGCGTCGCCCAGCACGATCTGGTAGGCGTCGAAGGAATAGGCGCCGCGACGCATGCGCATGGAAAATTCCACCGTCGCGATCAGCGGAATGAAGAAATAGGCCGCGCCAAGGATGAAAACGACCCAAGCCCAGAAGCGTCCGGTCTTCATTTCAGCCACCTCTCCGAGCGGGTCCGGAACCAGATGTAGAAGACATTGGCGAGGCCGGTGATGACGATCATCCCGAAGGCGATCGCATAGCCGAGATGTGCATTGTGAAGGACGTCGCCGCGTATCTGCGCGTAGAGCAGGATTGGCACGATATTGAGCGACGAGCCGGTCAGCGCGTAAGCAGTGGCGATCGCTCCGAAAGCATTGGCGAAGAGCAGGATGACGGTGCCGAGGAAGCTCGGCCAGATCACCGGGATGACCACCATGCGCCAATATTGGGCGGTGGTCGCGCCAAGCGTCGCGGCCGCCTCGCCCCATTCCTTCTTCAGCCCGTCGATCGCCGGCACGATGATCACCACCATCAATGGGATCTGGAAATAGACATAGGTCAGCGTCAGGCCCCAGAACGACAGGATGTTGAAGCCATGCGCGTAGATGTTGAGTCCGAACAAGGTGTTCAGGATCACTGTAGCGAGACCGAGACGGCCAAGCGTGGCGAGGAAGGCAAACGCCAGGGGGACGCCAGCGAAATTGGAGGCCACGCCGGAAAAGGTGAGTGTGGCCGACCTGATCCAGTTGGGTAGGCCGCCGCGCACGATTGCGACGGCGATGGCGAGGCCGGCAAACGCTCCGATCAACGCCGAAGCCAGGCTGACCTTGATCGAGATCCAGTAGGCGGCAACGATATTTGGCTCCGACAGAGCGATGAGATTCTCAAGCGTGAACTCGCCCGCCTCGTTCTGGAACGCGCCCAGCATCAGGTAGAGCGTAGGCAGGATCAGGAACATGACGGCGAAGATGAAGAAGGGCGCAACGCCGATCCATTGCGTCGGCAGCCGCAATGCGCGCGCCTCACTGGGCGGCGCGGTCTTTCCCGCGATGGCTTGATTGGAGAGCGAGAGGTCGGTCATGCGCCGGCTACCGTCTTCGAAGGGTTCCGGGCGGCCTCGAGGCCGCCCGGACATGTCTACAACTTACTTGACGTTGGCGCCAACAACGGCGTCCCAGTTCTTGGTGATCGCTTCTTTCGCCTTGCCCTGCTCGTCGAGCGTCGGGAAGACGGCCGACGCGTAGGCTTCAGCCGGCGGCAGCTTGGCCATCACGTCGGCCGGCAGCTTGCCGTTCTTGGAGAGGTCGTTGAAGCGGATCGGATGGCAATAGCCCTTCAGCCAGCCGATCTGGCCCTCGTCGGAATAGAGGTACTCGAGCCAGAGCTTGGCGGCGTTCGGATGCGGCGCATAGGCGCTGATCGCCTGCACGTAGACGCCGGCGACGACGCCGGTCTTCGGCACGACGACATCCACCGGCGGGTTGCCCTTCAACGTGTCGCGGCCGGCAAGCGCGTTGTAGTCCCAGGTGACCAGGATCGGGGTCTGGCCCTGGGCCAGCGTCGCCGGCTTGCCGATGACCGGCACGAAATTGCCGGCGGCGTTGAGCTTCTTGAAGAAATCGAGGCCGGCGGTGCCGGCAGCATCGCCCGCGGCCGCGCCGCCGGAAAGGCCGGCGGCGTAGACCGCCTGGATGGCCTGGTTCGAGGCACGCGGATCACCGGCGAGCGCGACGGTGTTGGCATAGTCCGACTTCAAAAGGTCAGCCCAGTCGGCCGGCGCTTCCTTCACGAGATCCTTGTTCACCAGGAAGGACAGCACGCCGTAATAGTCGCCGGTCCAGTAGCCTTCTGCATCCTTGGCGCTGTCCGGGATCGAATCCCAGGTCGACACTTTGTAAGCCTGGATCAGGCCGTCCTTCTTGGCGGACGGGCCGAACGACAGGCCGACGTCGATGACGTCGGGCGCCTGCGGACCTTTGTTGTCCTTGTTGGCCTTGATCGCCTCGACCTCGTCGCCCGAACCGGCGTCGGGGTTGAGCTCATTGATCTTGATGTCCGGATACTTGGCCTTGAAGCCATCGATGACGGCGCCGTAGCCGCACCAGTCATGCGGCAGCGCGATGACCGTGAGTTCGCCCTCCGCCTTGGCCGCCTTGGCGAGATCGTCCAGCGAAGCCGCGGACGAAATCACCGTCGACGCGAAGAGCGCCGCGGCCGAAAGGGAAAGCACTTTCCCCGTGAATTTCAACATTTGTTCTCTCCGTTGAACTGACGCCATTGGACGCCTGCGATGCGGTATCGTTTTCGTGTGACAGCCAGATGAAACCTTTGTGAAACCGGCACCCCGCAGTACGAAAAAGTAAACTCTTTTTAACCGGTTGTAGCAATCGCCTCGCGACTCTTTTTCCGGCTAACCATTATCCGACTTGTCCCTTGCCCTGTTCCCCTTCCTTTCCCCTCGTTTCCAGATCAACTTTCACCGTCGGTTACCCGCTTCACACCGACCCGGCGATGGCATTGTCGAGCAGCGTCAGGGCCGCTTTCTTGGTGAGCTTGACCGGGTTGCCGCCGGCCGTCGGGTCGACTACCGCCATGTCGGCGATCAGCGCCTTGCGCTTCTTGTCCATGTCGAGGCCCTTGATCAGGCCGGGCAGCGCGTGCGGCACCTTGAGTTCCTTGCGCAGCTTGATGATCGCCTTGGCGAAACCGTCGAAGCCGCCCTTGATGCCGCAATAGGCGGCGAGCCGCGCAATGCGGTCCTCGATCGCCTCGCGGTTGAAGGCGAGCACATAGGGCATGAACACGGCGTTGGTCATGCCGTGGTGGGTGTCGTAGAGCGCCCCGATCGGATGCGACAGCGAGTGGATGGCCCCCAGCCCCTTCTGGAAGGCGGCCGCGCCCATTGCGGCGGCGCTCATCATATGCGCGCGGGCGACCAGATCCTTGCCGTTGGCGAAGGCCTTGGGCAGGTTCTCGAACACCAGCCGGATGCCTTCCACCGCGATGCCGTCGGCCATCGGGTGATAGCCCGGCGCGCAATAGGCTTCGAGGCAGTGGGCCAACGCGTCCATGCCGGTGCCGGCGGTGATGAAGGGCGGCATGCCGACCGACAGTTCCGGATCGGCAATCACGATCGCCGGCAAAAGTTTCGGATGGAAGATGACCTTCTTGGTGTGGGTCGCCTCATTGGTGATGACGCCCGCGCGCCCCACCTCGGACCCGGTGCCCGCCGTGGTCGGCACCGCGATGATCGGCGCAATCGCGTCGGAATTGGCTCTGGTCCACCAGTCGCCGATGTCCTCGAAATCCCACACCGGGCGCGTCTGTCCGGCCTGGAAGGCGATCAGCTTGCCGAGGTCGAGCGCCGAGCCGCCGCCGAAGGCGATGACGCCGTCATGCTTGCCCTTCTTGAACACCGCGATGCCGGCGGTGAGGTTGGACTCGACCGGGTTCGGCTTCACCTCGGAAAACACGCCATAGGGCACCTTTGCATCGTCGAGGATCTTCAGCGTCGAGGCAACGACGGGCAGCTTGGCCAGTCCCGGATCGGTGACGAACAGCGGCCGCTTGATGCCGGCCGCGGCCAGCGCATCCGGCAGTTCCTTGATGCGGCCGGCGCCGAAGCGAACGGTGGTGGGGTAGTTCCATTTGGAGATGAGCTTGGACATGGATTGTCTTTCGAAAAATCAGATCGCTTCGCGCAGGTGGTAGGATTTCGGGCGGGTCAGGTTGTCGTAGCCGATGGCCGAGAGCGCGGCGCCCTTGCCGGTGTCCTTGACGCCGGTCCAGACCAGCGCCGGATCGAGATAGTCGCAGCGGTTCATGAACACGGTGCCGGTCTCGACGCGGTCTCCGACCGCCACCGCGCGCTCGGTGTCGCGCGTCCAGATCGAGGCCGTCAGCCCGTAGGGGCTGTCGTTCATCAGCGCGATCGCCTCTTCGTCGTTGCGCACCTTCATGATGCCGACGATCGGCCCAAAACTTTCCTCGCGCATGACGCTCATCTGGTGGTCGACATTGGTCAGCACTTCCGGCGCCAGATAGGGCGAGCCCGGCCTGTCGTTCTCGACCTTCATGTTGATGTGCGCGGTGGCGCCCTTGCGCAGCGCCTCGGCCTTCTGCTCGCGGATCAGATCGGCGAAGCGCGCCTGCGCCATCGGCCCCATGGTCGTCGCCTGCTCAAGCGGATTGCCGACGACATAGTTCTTCGTCTCGGCGATGAAGCCTTCGACGAACTCGTCATAGACCCTCTCATGCACATAGACGCGCTCGATGCCGCAGCAGCACTGGCCGGAATTGTAGAAGGCGCCGTCGACCAGGTTGGCGACAGCATGGTCCAGCTTGGCGTCGGGCAGCACATAGGCGGGGTCCTTGCCGCCGAGCTCGAGGCCGAGAGTCATGAAGGTGCCGGCCGCCGCCTTCTCGATGGCGCGGCCGCCGGCGACCGAACCGGTGAAATTGACATGGTCGATCTTGCCAGAGCCGAGCAGCTTCTCCGTCTGGCCGTGGTTCATGACCAGGTTCTGGAACAGGCCCTTGGGCAGGCCCGCCTTGTCGAAGGCTTGGCTGAAGCGCTCGCCGACCAGCAGCGTCTGCGCCGCGTGCTTCAAGATCACGGCGCTGCCGGCCATCAGCGCGGGTACGATGGTGTTGACCGCTGTGAGATAGGGATAGTTCCAGGGCGCGATCACCAGCACGACGCCGAGCGGCACCTTCTTCACATAGCGGCGGAAGCCCTCCTTCGGATTGGAGGCCATGACCGGCTTCAGCGCAGCTTCAGCGATCTCGACCATGTAGTTGGTGCGTTCCTTGACGCCGCCGAACTCGCCGCCATAGCGCACCGGCCGCCCCATCTGCCAGGCGATCTCCGGCACGATCTCGTCGCTCATGCCGACCAGCGCTTCCAGCATTGCCAGCATGTATTTGCCGCGCTCGACGATCGGCGTCTCGGCCCATTTCTCCTGCGCCGCCTTGGCGCGCTCGACCGCCGCGTTGATCGCCTGGTCGCTCGCGACCGGCCGCTCGGCATAGATCGAGCCGTCGATGGGGGATTTGAGTTTTACGATTTCCAATTAGACGTCTCCAGCTATCGAAAGGTAAGCATCAGCAGGCAAGGGCGCGAACATGCCCTGCTCTTGCGTAGTCAAGTATCGACTGATCGCGCGTCACGAGCGTCAAATCGAACGCCCGCGCTGTCGCGATCAGTATCCTGTCCGCCGGATCGCCGTGAAGCGATCCAGGCAGGAAGGACGATTCGATCAGCAGCTCCGGCGAAAGAGCCTCGACCTTGATACCGGGCGTGGCGATCACTTCGCCGAAAATGGCTGCCGGCGACTTTGTCGCCGCCAGCCGGCCCTTGGCGGTCAGCAGACCCAATTCCCAGGCTGAAATCGGCGAAACCCGGATCTTCTCGTCAACAGCGGCGGCCGCATTGATCGCCGTCTTGGCTTCCGGCCTGATCGGCTCGTTCAGCGCTATCCATATGATGGCGCAAGTGTCGAGCAGCAGCCTGTGTGTCACGGCAGTGCGTCCGGCTCCAAAGCCGGCTTAGTGTAATCATACCCTTGGCGAAGCGTAACCTTGCCTGTCCATATGCCGAAGAGCGGATGGTCCGCATCCTCTGGCGCGTGTGAGATCTTCCCTTCCTGCGGATGTTCGTAGCTTGCCTGCGTTGATTCCGCCATTCCCGGACGGCCCTTGTCCGCGGTAGCCATATTCGGCCTTCGATAGCCCTCAGGCCATCCCTCCAGATTGAAGTCCACTCGTTCGTTCGCGAGATCGATACGAGACGCCCTGTAATTTGCGCGCAGCCAAGCGCGCGCCTGGCTGTGGCCGCTCGGGCTATTCGCCCACCATTCCTCGCGCTGTCGCGCCGACGGCGGCAAGCGGCCACCTATCACTTGCTCGATCTCGGCGAAGCTCATCGACATATGGCCCTGGCCCGAGAAGAGGAGATGCTCGAACAGCGGATGATATTTGGTTCCTTCGGTCATCTGACGAATTTAGTTCGGTCGGCATTTTGGGTCAAGTTGGCCATAGTATATTACTATCTTCTTAGTACCGCTCAAACCCTCTATGCAGTTCCCAATCCGTGATACGGCGGTCGTATTCGAACTGCTCCCAGCGGGCGGTGTGCACGTAGTGCTCGACCACATCCTCGCCGAAGGCCTGCTTCAGCATCGTGGAGGTCGCCAGCGTCTCGGTGGCGTCGCGCAGCGTCTTCGGGATTTCGGGCAGCTGCGAGGCCTGATAGGCATCGCCGACGAACGGCTTCTGCAGTTCCAGCTTCTCGTCGATGCCGGCAAGGCCGGACGCGATCAGCGCCGCGAAGGCGAGATAGGGATTGAGGTCTGCGCCGCCGATGCGGCACTCCATGCGGATGCCCTTGGTGCCCTCGCCGCAGAGGCGGAAGCCCGCGGTGCGGTTGTCCTCGCTCCACATGATCTTGGTCGGCGCGAAGGTGCCGGCCTGGAAGCGCTTGTAGGAGTTGATGTAGGGCGCAAGGAACCAGGTGAACTCCTTGGCGTATTTGAGCTGGCCGGCCGCCCATTGCTGGCCGAGGCTCGACAGCGTCCACTCCGCATTTTTATCGAAGAACAGCGGCGTCTTGCCGTCGGCGCTCCACAGCGAATTGTGGATGTGGCTGGAATTGCCGGCCAGTCCGTAATTGTACTTGGCCATGAAGGAGATGGCCTTGCCTTCGGAATCGGCGATCTCCTTGGCGCCGTTCTTCAGGATGACGTGGCGGTCGGCCATCTCGAGCGCCTCGGCATAGCGCACATTGATCTCTTCCTGGCCCGGGCCCCACTCGCCCTTGGAATTCTCGATCGGGATGCCGGCCGCCTCCATCTCGTTGCGCAGCCGGCGCATCACGCCCTCTTCCTTGGTGGTGACGCCGATCTGGTAGTCGCCGATATAGGGCGAGGCGGAATCGAGGCCCTGCCAGTGCTTCTTGCGGGCCGAATCGTAGGTCTCGCTGAACAGGTAGAATTCGAGTTCGGAGGCGAAATAGCCGATATAGCCGCGCTCCTTGAGCCGTTTGACCTGCTTCTTCAGGATGGCGCGCGGCGAGTGAGCGAGGTCCTCATGGTCGTGATGATCGAGCACGTCGCAGATGACCAGCGCCGTCTTTTCCAGCCACGGGATACGCCGCAGTGTCGAAAGGTCGGGCTTCATGACGAAATCGCCATAGCCCTTCGACCAGCTCGCCGCCTTGTATCCGGGCACCGGCTCCATATCGATGTCGCAGGCCAGCAGATAGTTGCAGCCATGCGTCTCGCCATGCGCCGAATCGACGAAATACTGGGCCAGGAAGCGCTTTCCCGCCAGCCGCCCCTGCATGTCGACGATGCAGGCCAGCACGGTGTCGATCTCGCCCTTCGAGACCGCTTCCTTCAACTGATCGAACGAGAAATTCCCGACCATTCCTTTGGCGCTCCAACACTTGTCGATTGAAAGGGAGGGACCATGGCCGGCACGATGCCGGCCATGGCCATGACGCTGATATCAGTGGCCGGTTTCGCCGACCGCCTGCTCCGCCGCCTTGATCGCTGCCTGGCGGGCCGCGATGATGTCGCCCAGCGGCGGACCCTGGAAGCGGTTACGCTCGAAGGCGAACCACACGATCGCCGTCAGGATGAAGAAGCCGACGGTGATGTAGAGCGCCCAGTCGTTCGGCGGCTGGATGCCGATGACGAAGATCAGGATCATCGACACGATCGACAGGAAGGCGAACAGCATGAAGATGCCGCGCCCCATGTTCCACGGCCCCATCTTGTCCCATTTCGGCGTTCCCCAGGCCATCATGCCGAGCACGATCGGCACGATGAAGGAGAGGAACAGGAAGATCACGGTGCAGGACACCACGATGGTATAGGCCGAGGTGCCGGCGACCGAAACCACCGACGAGCCCCATACGAACAGCACCGACAGGACCGAAGCCGTCCAGATCGCGGCCACCGGCGTGCGATGGGCCGGGCTGACCTTGGAAAGCGCCGCCGAGCCCGGCAGGCCGCCGTCACGCGAGAAGGCGAAGATCATGCGCGAGGCCGAGGTGACGGTGGCTAGACCGCACAGGAGCTGCGCAAGGAACACGACAAGGTAGACGAACTCCTTGACGCCGGTGCCGACGCGCTGGTCGAAGGCCCAGAAGAACACGTTCCAGCCCTGCTTGGCGGCATCGTCCATGTTCGGGATCATCAGGATGAACGCGGCCAGGAACAGGTAGCCGAACAGCGCCGACCAGATGACCGACATCACCATGGCGCGCGGCACGGAAGACGCCGCCTTGATGGTTTCCTCCGACGTATGCGCGGAAGCATCGTAGCCGGTAATGGTATAGATCGGCAGCAGCAGGCCGAGCGCGAACACCCAGGCGTTCGACACCTGCGGCCACACACCACCGCCGGCGTCACCCGAGTAGTTGTGGAAGGTGAAGAGGCGGCTGAAGTCCCAGGTCTCGGCGGAGAGCAGGCAGACCACCGCGATCAGGATCGAGCCGAAGAAGATGAGGTAGCCTGAGAAGTCGGTGAGCTTCGCCGTCAGCTTGATGCCGAGGTGATTGATCAGGGCCTGCGCACCGGTGATGATGACCAGGAAGATCATCTGGTTGGTCAGCGTGCCCTCGATCCCGAGCGCAGGTCCGAAGGCGCCGAGGAAGAAGGTCCAGGTGCCGACATTGATGGCGCCGAGCACGGTGATCAGGCCGAGCAGGTTGAGCCAGGCCGTCACCCAGCCGGTGCCGCGATTGCCGAGGATCGAGCCCCAGTGATAGAGGCCGCCGGCCGTCGGATAGGCCGAGCTGATCTGCGACATGGCGACCGCGAAGGTGAGCGAGATGAAGCAGCCGACCAGCCAGCCGATGCCGACACCGATGCCGCCGGCGCCCGACGTTGCCTGCGCCAGCGAATTGATGCCGCCGGACAGGATGCAGATGATCGAGAAGGAAACCGCGAAATTCGAGAAGCGGCTGAGACGCCGCTCCAGTTCCTGGGCATAGCCCATGCTGTGGAGGACCTTTATGTCCTCCGCCTTATCGACTTCGGTATAGTCGTTTGTTGTCATTTGGAAGTCCCCTGTTGGTTCTTAGCTGGCCGACTGTACTGACTTTCCCATTACGCGTTGTCGGGAGCCCCTGGCCTCCTCGGGCTCCAGATTCGAAAATATGCCTGTGAGCAGATCCGCCCATTTCCGCTGCCCGGTCTCGCCGGAGATCTCGTCGTTGCGGATTTCGATCATCGCGCAGGCTAGGCCGCGCGAGCGCGCGTGCCGTTCCAGCGTGAAATAGACGCGGTCGGCCGGCGAATAAGGTTCGTTGACGCCGACGGTGACGCCGGAGAGCCGCTTGAGCGCCGATATCAGCGGCGCCGCCAGCCTGCGGTCGTCATCATGGATGATGCCGATATGCCAAGGCCGGCTTCTGCCCTTGTAGACCGGCGTGAAGGAGTGCACCGACACCAGGCGCGTCTCCTGGCCGCGCGCCAGCCGTCGCTCGATGATTTGTGCAACCGTGTCATGGAACGGACGCCACGCCAGGTCGACCCGCGCGGCGCGCTGCTTTTCGGAAAGACCGGTATTGCCCGGGATAGCCGTCGTTTCGCTGACCGGCGGCACGAGGTCCGGCGCGTCGAGCGGCCGGTTGCAGTCGATGACGAGGCGCGACACGCAGGTCTCGACCAGTGTGGCATCGAGCGCCTCGGCCATGCGGCCGGCGACGGGCAGCGCGCCGGGATCCCAGGCGATGTGGCGGGAGAGGTCCTCGACGGGCAGGCCGAGCGTGCCGAATTCGGAGGGCAGGAAGTTCGAGGCGTGGTCGCAGGTGAAGATGAAGGGACTGGAACCGCCGGGGTTGGTCACCCTTACGGTCTCCAACGATGCAAGGCTGGCGGGCCGTGCTTTCTCCATACTGCCGTCCCCTTGGGAGCGCTGTATCGTATGTTACGTATTTTGCCTCATTGCGTCCCTGTGGATGATTTCATACACTTTGCCCGACTTTGTCAAACGCCAATTCCGAAAACGGCGTCGACGAGGTCAACGGGCGGGGGAAAACCATGATCTCCAGCATTGCCGAATTGATCTCGGACCGCATCGGCACGATGCCGGCCGGCGAGCGCCGCGCTGCGCAGACGCTGATCGCCAACTATCCGCTGACCGGGCTGAAGACGGTCGCCGAGTTCTCGGCCGCGGCCGGCGTATCTTCGCCGACGATCCTACGTTTCGTCGCGAGACTGGGTTTTCAGAACTATCCCGAATTCCAGTCGGCGCTGCAGGATGAACTTGCCGCGCAGCTGCAGTCGCCTGCCTCGCGCACGCTCAATCCGGCCTCGCCCGCCGCCGGCGGCGCCGTTTCGCCGATGCTGGAGGCGACGCTGGAAAACATGCGCGAGACATTCCGACACCTCTCCGACAGGCAACTCGCCGACATCGCCACAAGGCTTGCCGAGCGGCGCGGCAAGACCTTCCTGATCGGCGGCCGCTTCACCGACCCGCTGGCGCGCTACATGGCCGCCCACCTCGCCATCATCCAGCCGGATGTCTACCACCTCGCCGGCCAGGAGAGCATCTGGCGCGACCGGCTGATCGACATGGGCAAGCGCGACGTGCTGGTGATCTTCGACATCAGGCGTTACCAGGAAAGCCTCGTCCGCTTTGCCGAGAAGGCGCACCAGCGCGGCGTGCAGATCGTGCTTTTCACCGACCAGTGGCTGTCGCCGATCGCCCGCTTCGCCCGCCATGTGATTGCCGGGCGTACCGCCGTGCCGTCGGCCTGGGATTCGTCGGCCGCGCTCTTCGTCGTCGCCGAAACGCTGATCGGCGCCGTCACGAGACAGCTCGAAGCCGCCGGCGCCAAGCGCATCCGCGACCTGGAAAGCCTGCGCTAAGGCGATTCCGGGAAAAGTATGTAGCGGTTCTCCGCTCGGTACCGGAATTCTGGGCGCGGCCCGGCGTCACGTTACCGAGATTTAATGTGCACGATTGCGTGATAATTGCCATAAACCGCTGATATCGGGGTGTGGCGTGGCCGGTTTTCGCCCCCAGCCCGTATCGTCGCTTTGCCTGCTTCCGTCTGGAACCGGCAGACGAATCCTGCCGCTGGAGTGTCGATGTCGAGCTGGAAACAGGTTGTTGTTGCGCTTGTGATCGTGGCCGCCGCCGCGGCCGGCTGGGCGCGTTTTTATCCCGGCGCGCCTGAGATATTGGCGCGCTGGGGCATGGACTGGGCTATCGCCGCGACACCTGTCGCCACGGACAGCGCTCCGACCGGCTCTGCCCGGTCCGGACGCAACCGCGCGGGCCAGGCCGTGACGATCGTCGCCTCGCCGGCCGGCACCGCCACCATCAACGACAGGCTGCAGGCGGTCGGCACCGGCCGCGCCAACGCGACCGTCACCGTCAACCCGTACTCTTCCGGCCGCCTCACCGAACTGCTGGTCCGGTCCGGCACCCATGTCGAAAAGGGCGACGTCATCGCAAGGCTCGACTCCGAAACCGAGGTCATTGCACGCGATCGCGCCGAGGTGGCGATTGAAGATGCTCAATCCAAACTCGACCGGGTGAAGTCGCTGCGGGCTTCCAATGCCGCCACGCCGGTGGCCGTTGCCGACGCCGAGGTGGCGCTCGCCAATGCCAAGCTGGCATTGCGCGATGCCGAGCTCGCGCTCGAGCGCCGCTCGATCGTGGCGCCGATCGAAGGCACGGTCGGCATCCTGCCGATCGCCGCCGGCAACTATGTCACCAGCCAGTCGGCGATCGCCACGCTCGACGACCGCTCGAGCATCCTGGTGGATTTCTGGGTGCCGGAACGTTTCGCTGCCGCGGTGAAAGTCGGCGCCCAATTGTCGGCCACGCCGCTTGCCAATCCCAACCAGGTCTACAGCGGCACGGTTTCGGCCATCGACAACCATATCGACGAGAACAGCCGCACGCTGCTGGTCAAGGCGACGATCGCCAATCCGGCCGATTCCCTGCGCGCCGGCATGTCCTTCCAGATCGGCATGAAATTTCCCGGCGACACCTATCCGGCCGTCAGCCCTCTGGCCATCCAGTGGGGCACCGACGGCGCCTACATCTGGGCCGTCGAGAGCGGCAAGGCCAAGCGTGTGCAGGTGCGCATCATCCAGCGCAACACCGAAACAGTGCTGGTCGATGCTCCGGTCGAGAGCGGCGACATGGTGGTGACCGAGGGCACGCAGAGCGTCAGCGAAGGCGGCGATGTCCGTATCGCCGGCGAGGACCGCGCCACCGAGGCCGAAGGCTCGTGAGCGCCGCCGGCGACCCGGCCGCGGGATCGGGCCTGACCGCGCTGTTCATCCGCAGGCCGGTCATGGCCTTCGTGCTGAACACGCTGATCGCGGTCGCCGGCCTCGCCGCCTTCTGGGGCGTCGAGGTCCGCGAGTTGCCGGACGTCGACCGCCCGGTCATCACCGTCAATACCACTTTCGAGGGCGCGGCCGCCGAAACCGTCGACCGCGAGCTGACCGACACGATCGAGGGCGCCGTCGCGCGCGTCTCCGGCGTCAAGTCGATCTCGTCGGCCTCGTCTTTCGGCCAGAGCCGCGTCACCATCGAGTTCAACGACGGCGTCGACCTCAACATCGCTGCCTCCGACGTGCGCGACGCAGTCAGCCGGATCACCAACCAATTGCCGGAAACCGCCGACGCGCCGCGCATCGTCAAGGCGGACGCTAATTCCGATGCGGTGATGCGGCTCGCCGTCACCTCCGACACCATGTCGGTGCAGGACATGACGGTGCTGGTGCAGGATCGCATCGAGGACGAGCTCGCGGCGGTGCCCGGCGTCGCCGACGTCCAGGTCTACGGCGACCGCGACAAGATCTTCCGCATCGATGTCGACCAGAACAAGCTGGCGAGCCATGGCTTCACGGTCGCCGACCTAAGGACGGCGCTCGCTTCGGTCGCCTTCGATTCGCCGGCCGGCTCGATCACGACCAGCAACCAGGACCTCATCGTGCGCACGACCGCCGACGTGACCACGCCGGAGGAATTCGAGAACATCGTCATCGGCGGCGCGACGCGCATCCGCGACGTCGCCACCGTGACGCTCGGCCCCGACATCGGCCAGACCTCGCTGCGCTCCGACGGCAAGACCGGCATCGGCCTCGGCATCATCCGTCAGGCGGAATCGAACACGCTCGACATTTCCACCGGCGTCAGGGCTGCGGTTGAAAAACTGCAGGCCAACCTGCCGCAAGGCATGTCGATCAAAGTCACCAGCGACGACGCCGTCTTCGTCAACGGCGCCGTGCACGAGGTCGAGATCGCCTTGGCGCTCTCCGTTTCGATCGTGCTGATCGTCATCTACGCCTTCCTGCTCGACTGGCGCGCGACGCTGATCCCGGGCCTGTCGATGCCCGTCGCCATGATCGGCACCATCGCCGCGATCTACCTCGCCGGCTTTTCCGTCAACATCCTGACGCTGCTGGCGCTGGTGCTGGCGACCGGCCTGGTCGTCGACGACGCCATCGTCGTGCTCGAAAACATCGTGCGGCGCCGCAACGAGGGCATGGGACCCCGCGCCGCCGCCGTGCTTGGCACCCAGGAAGTGTTCTTCGCCGTCGTCGCCACGACGCTGACGCTGGTCGCTGTCTTCGTGCCGATCTCGTTCCTGCCGGGACAGACCGGCGGCCTGTTCCGCGAGTTCGGCTTCGTGCTGGCGATGTCGGTGCTGCTCTCCTGCGTGGTGGCGCTGACGCTCTGCCCGATGCTTGCTTCGCGGATGCTCTCCAGCGCGTCCCTTCATCATGAGGGTGGCAGCGGCATCGGCGCCCGCATCGGCGGCGCCTTGCATCGGCTCTACAAACGCTGCCTGCACGCCTGCCTTGGCGCGCCCTGGATCGTGGTGCTCGTCGCGCTGCTCTTCGCCGGCACGGCCTTCACGCTCTTCGGCACCATCCGCCAGGAGCTGACGCCGACGGAGGCTCGCGCCGCCGTGCTCCTGCGCATCAACGCGCCGCAGGGCGTCAGCCTCGACTACACGACCGAGCAGATGCGCAAGATCGAGCGGCTGATCCAGCCGCTGCGCGATTCCGGCGAGATCCGCTCGACCTTCGAGAATGCCGGCAACAACGGTTCCTACAACTCAGGCTTCATGGTGATGACGCTAGCGCCTTGGGACGAGCGCAGCCGCAGCCAGCAGGAGATCATGGCTGAGATCAGCCAGCTGACGAAACAGGTGCCCAGCGTGCGCGTCTTCCCGGTGCAGCCCAACAGCCTCGGCATCCGCGGCGCCGGCAACGGCCTGCAATTCGCGCTCGTCGGCAACGACCGCAAGGCGCTGAGCGAAGCGGCGCTGAAGATCGTCGACGAGATGCGCCAGGATCCGCGCTTCCAGACGCCGCGGCTTTCCGTCGATCCCACGCAGCCGCAGCTTGCCGTCGCCATCGACCGCGAGCGCGCCTCCGATCTCGGCATCGACATCACCGGACTCGCCGACACGCTTCAGGCCATGCTCGACGGCAACGATGTCGTCGACGTCTACATCGCCGACCGCAGCTACGGCGTGAAGCTGGTCTCGACCACCAACCCGATCAACGACCCGACAGATCTGGAAAATATCTTCCTGAAGACCTCCGACGGCCGCTTCGTGCCGATGTCGACCATAGCCACGCTGACAGAGCGCGCCGTGCCGCCGTCCTTGACGCGCGAGCAGCAGCAGCCGTCGGTCGCGATCACCGCCAATTTAGGCAACGGCTTCGCGCTCGGGCATGCGCTGACCCGCGCCGAGGAGATCGCGACGCCGCTGCTGCCGCCGGGCGCGCGCATCCTGCCGCTCGCCGAGGCGGCGACGCTCGGCGAGAGCAACAGCGCCATGATCGCCGTCTTCGGCTTCGCGCTGGTCATCATCCTTCTGGTGCTGGCGGCCCAGTTCGAGAGTTTCGTCAGCGCCGTCATCATCATGGCGACGGTGCCGCTCGGCCTCGCCTGCGCCATCTTCGCGCTGCTCCTATCGGGCACCAGCCTCAACGCCTACAGCCAGATCGGCCTGGTGCTTCTGGTCGGCGTCATGGCCAAGAACGGCATCCTGATCGTCGAATTCGCCAATCAGTTGCGCGATCGCGGGCTTGGCGTGCGCGAAGCGATCGAAGAGGCCGCCACCATCCGACTGCGTCCGGTGATGATGACGATGATCTGCACCGTGCTCGGCGGCGTGCCGCTGGTGCTGGCCGTCGGCGCCGGGGCCGAGGCGCGTGTTGCGCTGGGCTGGGTGATCGTCGGCGGGCTGGGATTGGCCACCGTCTCGACGCTCTTCCTGACCCCCGTCGCCTATCTGCTGCTCGGCCGCTTCGTCACGCCCAAGGCGCATGAGGAAGCTCGCCTGAAGCGCGAGCTTGAGGAAGCCGCCTACGCCAATCTCGAGCCGGAGTAAGTTCAGCTCTCCCCTCTCCGTCACGATGCCGGGAGAAGGAAAAGTCACGGCTTGATGAACACCTTGCCGTTCGGCTTGGCCAACTCGGCCGGCAGCCTGGCCATAGCTTCGTCCAGCGGCACCACCGCCGTCACGCCGGTTGACCAGCGTCCGTCGGAAAAGCGCTTTTGCGCCTCCAGCACCGCCGGGCCGAGCCGGTCGCGAAACGCACGCATCCATTCGGCGAGCCAGAAGCCTTCGACGCGCTTGTGCTGGAAGATCAACTGGCCGGGCTCGCGGATCACCGTCGGCTCGGCGTCGAGCCTACCATAGACGATCCAGCGCGAGCGCTTCGGCATGGCGTGGAAGATGGCCGAGGCCAGCGGTCCGGTCACCGCGTCCAGGAAGATGCGCGGCTGTTCGGCCTTCATCACCTCGCGCAGCGCGGCTTTGAAATCCGCCGCCTTCTCGTTGAGCACATGGGAGGCGCCCAGTCCTTTCAGCAGCGCGATCTGCTCGTCGCGGCGCACGGTGACGATCGGCCGAAAACCTTCCTTCTTCGCCAGCCCAGTGATCAGCTTGCAGAGCTGGCTGGCGCCGGCGGTCATGACGAAGGCCCTCTCGCCTTCCGCTCTGACGATGTCGAACATGGCGAGCGCGGTCAGCGGATTGACGATCATCGCCGCGGCGTCCTCGTCGCGAACCGTGTCGAGCAGCGGAATGCAGGACGCAGCCTCCGCCACCGCATAATCGGCCCACGAACCCCAGTTCGACACGCCGGTGGCGAAGGCGACGCGCTTTCCTTCGAGGCTCTTTGCATACGGGTCATCGCCTGTCGCCACGACGATGCCGACGCCCTCGAAGCCTGCCGGCCGCCCCTTCACGCGCGGCTGGCCGTATTGGCCCTTGATGAAGGCGATATCGGACGGGTTGATCGAGGCGAGGCCGACCTTGATCAGCGCCTGTGTCGGGCTGGGTTCGGGCACGGCGATGCTGCCAGGCCGCAGATATGGCTCCATCGCCTCCAGCGCCCCGGCCGAAGGTGTCTTGGTATAGCCGTCACCGACGAGCAGCAAGGCCTTCATTTCCGACGCAAGCGCCATGCGGTCAGACCTTTTCCTGCGTGTATTTCCTGAGCTCGCTGCGCGCCACCTGCCGCCGGTGCACGGCATCCGGCCCATCGGCGAGCCGCAAGGTTCTCAGATGCGTCCACGAACGGGCGAGCGGCGTGTCCTGGCTGATGCCTTGCGCGCCGAACATCTGCACCGCCTCGTCGGTCACCTTGAGCGCCACGCGCGGCGCCACCACCTTGATCTGGCTGATCCAGGGCGCGGCGGCGCGCGCATCGCCCTGGTCGATCATCCACGCCGCCTTGAGACAGAGCAGCCGCGCCATCTCGATCTCCATGCGGCACTCGGCGATGATGTCGAAATTGGCGCCGAGCTTCGCCAGCGATTGGCCGAAAGCCTCGCGCCGCACGGAACGCTGGCACAGCATCTCCAGCGCCATCTCGGCCTGGCCGATGGCGCGCATGCAGTGATGGATGCGGCCAGGCCCCAGCCGCCCCTGCGCTATCTCGAACCCCCTGCCCTCGCCGAGGATCAGGTTTGCCGCCGGCACCCGCACATCCTCGAACCTGAGATGCATATGGCCGTGCGGCGCGTCGTCGTCGCCATAGACCTGCATCGGCCGCACCTTGGTGACGCCCTTGCTGTCGGAGGGCACCAGGATCATCGAATGCCGGCGATGCTGCGGCTCCTCGTTCGAGCCGGTCCTGACCATCACGATGTAGATGGCGCAGCGTGGGTCGCCGGCGCCCGACGCCCACCATTTCTCGCCGTTGAGCACATAATCGTCGCCTCGCCGCTCACAGCGCATCGAAATGTTTGTCGCGTCCGAGGAGGCGACGTCGGGCTCGGTCATCAGATAGGCCGAGCGGATTTTCCCTTCGAGCAGCGGCTCCAGCCACTCCTGCTTATGTTCCTCCGAGCCGTAACGCTCCAGCACTTCCATGTTGCCGGTGTCGGGCGCCGAGCAGTTGAAGGTCTCGGCGCCGAGATAGGCTTTTCCCATCTCCTCCGCCAGGTAGGCATATTCGACGGTCGACAGGCCGTAGCCGCGCTTGGAATCGGTAAGCCAGAAATTCCACAGGCCGCGCTCCCGCGCCGTCTTCTTCAGCCCTTCGAGAATCTCGGTCTGTCTGGCCGTGTAGACCCAACGGTCGCCGCCCTTGCCGACCTCGGCGAGAAACGCCTCGCCAAGCGGCGCGATCTCGTCGCGCACCATCGCGGCCACGCTCTGGTGGATCGGCTTCAGCCGCTCGCTCATGCCGAGATTCATGTCCGCCATCGGTTCCGGCCCTTTCGAAGTCTTTACCCGTGGCAAGGATGACCGTACTTCGGCTAGCCTTGTCAACGCGAGTCCTTCGGTTTCCGGCCGGGACGAGGCACGTGGGAGGAATTAGGATGAGCTATCTGGACAGGCTGTTCTCGGTGGCCGGCAAGACAGCGCTGGTGACCGGCGCCGCAACCGGCATCGGCCGCATGGTCGCGACCGGGCTGGTGCGGGCCGGCGCTACCGTGATGATCGCCTCGCGCAAGGGCGAGGACTGCATCCGGGTCGCCAGCGAGCTCAATGCGCAGGGCGGCGACGGCCGCGCCGAGGGCTTTGCCGGCGACGTGTCCAGCGAAGCGGGCATCGCCGCTTTGGTCGCCGAGGTGAAGGTGCGCACGGACCGGTTGCACATACTGGTCAACAATGCCGGCATTTCCTGGGGCGCGCCGCTGGAGGAGTTTCCCTACCACGCCTGGGCCAAGGTGTTCGGCGTCAACGTCACCGCCGTCTTCCATCTCACGCGGGAGCTTCTGCCGTTGCTCGACGCCGCCGCAAGCGATGAGGATCCGGCCCGCGTGATCAATCTTGGCTCGGTGATGGGCACCCAGCCGCTGGCCGACGACGCCTATTCCTACACCGCCTCCAAGGCCGCCGTGCATCACCTGACGCGTACGCTGGCGATCGAGTTCGCCGCACGCCGCATCACGGTCAATGCCTTCGCCCCCGGCCCCTTCCAGAGCCGGATGACGGCCTTTGCCACCGCCACCGAGGATCAGGCGAAACATGTCGGTAACCATGTTCCGCTCGGCCGCATCGGCGTGGCGGATGACATTGCCGGCGCAACGCTCTATTTGTGCAGCCGTGCCGGAAGCTATGTCACCGGCGCCATCCTGCCGATCGACGGCGGCCAGTCGGTGCAGCATGGAATGACGTTGTTCAAGGAATGATACGCTCGTTATCCGGGCGGGGGTGCGGAGGACATCAGCGTGGAACCGATCAGTCTCGATACGCTTCTGGCCAGCGTCGGCAAGGAAGTCGGCGTGTCGCCCTGGCGCACGGTAACGCAGCGCATGATCGACCAGTTCGCCGACGCCACCGACGACCATCAGTTCATCCATTGCGATCCGGAGCGCGCCGCGCGTGAGACGCCGTTCGGCGGCACCATCGCGCATGGCTTCCTGTCGCTGTCGCTGCTGTCGGCCATGACCTTCGAGACCATGCCGCCGATCGAAAACACCAAGATGGGCGTCAATCACGGCTTCGACACGCTGCGCTTCCTGGCGCCGGTCAAGACCGGCTCGCGCATCCGCACGCACTTCGTGCTGGCCGACGTCAAGGTGCGGCCTTCCGGCTGGGTGCAGACGGCGCATGACGTGACCATCGAGATCGAAGGATCGAGGAAGCCGGCGCTGACCGCGCGCTGGCTGACCCTGACGCTGATCGAGCGCCAGCCCGAAACCGCATGAGCGGCGACGCCAACACCTCAGATAAGTCGGCGCTTGCGCTCGATAAGTCGGCGCTTGCGCTCGACAAGGCGGCGCTCTCGCCCTACCTCGAAGCGCATATCCCAGGTTTTGCCGGGCTTTCGGCGGTCGAGAAGTTCAAGTCCGGACAGTCGAACCCAACCTATCTGCTGACCGCCGCCAGCGGCCGCTACGTGCTGCGCGCCAAACCGCCTGGACAGTTGCTGAAATCGGCGCATCAGGTCGACCGCGAGTTCCGGGTCATGCAGGCGCTCAGCTCGACCGCCGTGCCGGTGCCGCGCATGCTGCATCTGTCCGGCGAGGACTCGCCGATCGGCCGCATGTTCTATGTCATGGAATTCCTCGATGGCCGCATCTTCTGGGATCCGTCCTTACCGGACGCAGCCGGCCCCGACACATCCAGCAATGACGAGCGCACTGCAGTCTACGACGCCATGAACGCGACGCTCGCCGCCCTGCACGACGTCGATATCGAGGCCGTGGGGCTTGGCGATTTCGGCAAGCCCGGCAGCTATTTCGAGCGCCAGTTCGCGCGCTGGACCAGCCAGTACCGCGCCTCCGAAACGGAAGAGATCGCCGACATGGACCGGCTGATCGCCTGGCTGGAGACGCATATGCCGGCCGACGACGGTCGGGTCTCGCTGGTGCATGGCGACTACCGGCTGGACAACATGATCTTCGCCAAGGACGAGCCGAGGGTTATCGCCGTGCTCGACTGGGAGCTGTCGACGCTCGGCCATCCCTTCGCCGACCTCGCCTATCAATGCATGCAGTGGCGGCTGCCGCATGCTTCCGGCTTTCGCGGCCTCGGCGGCGTCGACCGCGCCACGTTCGGCTTGCCTTCCGAGGAAGCCTATGTGGCCGCCTATTGCCGGCGGCGCGGCATCGACGGCATCGGCAACTGGACATTCTTCCTCGCCTTCTCCTTCTTCCGGCTGGCGGCGATCTGCCAGGGTGTCTACCGCCGTGCGCTGGACGGCAATGCCTCCAATCCGGAAAAGGCCAAGACCTATGGCGAGGCGGTGAAGCTGCTCGCCGCGCTCGCGGTGGACCTGATCGACAGGCGGATTTGAACACGGGGAGTTGAGCGATGGGCAGGTTCGATGGAGCCACGGTGCTGATAACCGGTGCGACCGGCGGCCTCGGCCGCGGCGCGGCCAAAGCCTTCGCCGCCGAGGGCGCGCGGCTGGTTCTTTCCGATCTCGATGAAGCGGCACTCGGCGATTTCGCCGCGACACTTGGCGCCGAAACCGCGTTCCTTGCCGGCAACATTGCCGACGAGAAGCTCTCCGAGGATCTGGTGAAGCTTGCCGTCGAGAAATTCGGCAGGCTGGACATTGCCGTCAACAATGCCGGGATCGTGCACGCCTTCGTGCGCCTGCCGCAGGTGACGTCGGAAGAAGCGCGCCGGGTGCTTGAGGTCGACCTGCTCGGCGTCTTCTACGCCATGAAGCACCAGATCCCACAGATGGAGCGGCAATTCAGGGAAAGCGGCAGGGGTGGCGCCATCGTCAACATCGCCTCGGTCGCCGGTCTCTCCGGCGCGCCGAAATTGTCGGTCTACGCCGCCGCCAAGCATGGCGTCGTCGGGCTGACGCGCTCGGCGGCTGTCGAATATGCCAGCAAGGGAATACGCATCAACGCGGTCTGCCCGGCCCATACCAGGACGGCGATGGTCGACGGCTTCGTGCTCTCCACCGGCGCGCCGGAAGCCGAAGCGCTTGCCGAGCTCACGCGCGGCGTGCCGATGAAGCGCGTCGGCGAAGTGGACGAGATCGTAACCGGCATCCTTTATCTCGCCGATCCCGCCAATTCCTTCATGACCGGCCACGCGCTGGCGCTCGACGGCGGCATCGGCGCGATCTAGTTCGGGTAACGGCTTTCCGCCCGGAATTGAGTTGGAACAAAGCGTTAGGCCGTACCTTGCGGAACCAGGCCGCTCCCTTGTCCGTTTCCGTACAGCGTATATAATTTCGTAAGGCAACCAACGACAAAGGCAGGCGGACATTGACGCTGAGCGTTCAGAAGCGCCGCGAGAAACAGAAAGCCGAGCTTCGCTCCGAACTGGTCGACGCGGCCCACAAGCTCGTCCAGGAAGAGGGTTACGAAGGGCTGACCATCCGCAAGCTGGCCAAGCGGGTCGGCTACGCGCCGATGTCGGTCTATTCCTATTTCGCGGACAAGCAGGACATCCTGTTCGCGCTCGCCGAGGACGCCTTCGAAACGCTGGCCCGGCGCATCGAGGAACATCCCTCCGACGATCCGGTCGAGGCGCTGCGGGCGGTGATGACCGAGTATGCCGCCTTCGGGCTCGGCAACCCCAATGAGTACCGCACCGTTTTCATGACCGAGAAGACGCGACTGCCGGAAGGCCGCAGCTACGAGGACATGGAAGAGGGCAACCCGGCGATGAAAGTGCTGATCAAAAGGGTCGAGGCTTGTGTCGCCGCCGGCAAGCTCAAGGGCGATCCGCGCGCCATCGCCACCATGCTGTGGACCGTCGGCCACGGCACGATCTCGCTGCTGATCACCTTCCCCTTTTACCCGTTCGGCGATCCCCAGGCCTATGTGAAGCGGATGTGCGACTTCATGCTGGCTTCATTGTCGGCGCAGGACATACCCCCGCTGACCGAAACACCCGTCAACTGCTGACCGGCCATCTTTGACCGTTTTGCCCATCCGATCGCTTGATTCGCGAAGGCGAATTCCTACGTTCAAGAAAATTTGTCGTACACGTACAAAACTCCTTCTTGTATTCAGCTTCCGTTAACCGTATATGTACGGTGTATCGTACATGTACGAAAATCGACTGGAGACGGAAGTTGAAAAAGACAATCCTCGCTCTTGCTGCCGTGCTGGCTTTCTCGGGCGCCGCTTTTGCCGGCGCGAGCCAGCCGGCCAAGCACGCCCCGGCGGCCTGCGCTCAGACCCATACCAATGTGACGCTCGACTGCACCGCGACCGGCTCGGTCGAAAAGGCCGACGCCAGCAAGCCCCAGACCACCAAGGGCCCGCGGCTCGGCATGGACGTGAACCCGTGGTTCCTGCCCGGCCTTTGAACGCGGCAAACGCAAAATTGGAACGAAAACGGGCGGCACTTGGCCGCCCGTTTTCGTTCTGCCTCTTCCAACGCCGGAAGCGATGGGCAAAGCGCCTATTTCTTTTGCGGCTTCTTTCCCGCCCCGCCTCTAGCCTTTCCAGACTTCGCCGGCCCGCCAGGAATGGAGGTACTGATAATCGATACCGGATCGCTGGCCGGGAACGTGTCTTCGAGGCCTTCCTCGAGTTCTTCTTCCTCGATCTCGCGGTGTCTTTCCAGCTCGAGCGAACGGACGGCCGCAGTCTTCTTGGGCGACTTCGGTGCGGATTTGGACGGCATCGGCAATCTCCCTCGCAAGCGCAGAAACGGCGCGGACCGGCGAAGGTTCCAAGAACCGGTCCTTTCGGACCGATTGCCGCGAAGCTCAGTTCGCAGCGTCGCTCGCCGCTTCCGACAGCAAAGTAAAGACATAGTCCGAGAAGGAACGCCAGCACTCCACACGGAATGCGTCCGCGGCGGTGCGCAGCAGTACGATCTCGGACTTGCCGAGGATGGTGCGCGACGCCGCCCCGACCGGGAAGGCTTCGAGCGACAGGTCCTGCGGGCAGCCGGAATTGACCGTTACGGCGGCGGCTGGCCCGGTGACCGAGATCGCGACATTGCGATGCGAGATGCTGACTGCCGAATGCAGCGCCGACAGCTTGGCGCAGTCGGCCAGCGGATCCTTGCCGGCCTCGTCGACGATCAGCCACTCGTCCGGCCCGAGCCACAGCGCGGTGCGCCCGCCCTTGGTGGCCGAGGTTTTCGGCTTGGTCGGCAAGGTCACGCCGAGCGCCTTGGAGAGTGCCGCGAGCGAAGCCTCAGGCGCGCGCAGCGAAATGCGCTCGGCCGGCGGCAGGATCTCGACCTTGACGCCCGGCGCCGACACCGCTCGGCCGGCAAGTGCCGGACGCCGCTCGACCGCGGCTTCGGCGGTTTTTGTCTTGGCGGCAGCCTTAGCCATTGAGGCGTTCTCCCTTCTCGTCGACGAACACCATGCCGGTCACCTCCACCTCGATCGTGCCGTTCGGCATCGGCACGTAGAGCGTCTGGCCCATGCGGTCGCGGCCGCCGGCGACGAGCGCCAGCGCGATCGAGCGTCCGCAATTCTCCGACCAGTAGCTGGAGGTGACGTGGCCGATCATCTTCATGGGGATCGCCTGTTTCGGATCCGCGACGATCTGCGCGCCCTCTTCCAGCACGACCTTCGGGTCCTTGGTCTTCAGGCCGACGAGCTGCTTGCGGCCCTTGGCGACGAGGTCCGAGCGCACCATGCCGCGGATGCCGACGAAGTCGGTCTTCTTCTTGCCGACCGCCCAGTCGAGCCCGGCATCGTTCGGCGTCACCGTGCCGTCGGTGTCCTGGCCGACGATGATGTAGCCCTTCTCGGCGCGCAGCACGTGCATCGTTTCGGTGCCGTAGGCAGTGGCGCCATGCTTCTGGCCTTCGGCCCACAGCGCCTCCCAGACGGCCTCGCCGTAGTCGGCCGGCACGTTGACCTCGAAGCCGCGCTCGCCGGTGAAGGACATGCGGAACAGCCTGGTCGGCACGCCGCAGATCTTGCCCTCGCGCACCGACATATGCGGCAGCGCTTCGTCCGACATGTCGATGCCTTCGACCAGCGGCGCGATGATCTCGCGGGACTTCGGTCCCTGCACAGCGATCACCGCCCATTGCTCGGTGATCGAGGTCAGCCAGACATTGAGATGCGGAAACTCGGTCTGGAGATAGTCCTCCATGTGATGCATGACGCGCGGCGCGCCGCCGGTGGTCGTCGTCACATGGAAGCGGTCCGGCGCCAGCCTGCCGACGACGCCGTCGTCATAGATGAAGCCGTCCTCGCGCAGCATGATGCCGTAGCGGCAGCGGCCGGGCTCCAGCTTCTCCCACGGGTTGGTGTAGAGCAGCTCCATGAATTTCGCAGCGTCCGGCCCGACCACCTCGATCTTGCCGAGCGTCGAGGCGTCGAACAGGCCTGCCGTCTTGCGTACCGTCACGCATTCGCGGTTGACGGCGGCGTGCATGTCCTCGCCGGCCTTGGGGAAATACCAGGCGCGTTTCCACTGGCCGACATCCTCGAAGACGGCGCCATGCGCCGCCGCCCAGCCATGGGTCGCCGTCCGACGCGTCGGGTCGAACAAGGCGCCGCGCGCGTGGCCGACGATCGAGCCGAACGTCACCGGCGTATAGGGCGCGCGGAAGGTGGTGAGACCGACCTGCGGGATCGGCTTGCCGAGCGTTTCGGCCGCGATCGCCAGGCCGTGCATGTTCGACGTCTTGCCCTGGTCGGTCGCCATGCCGTTGGTGGTGAAACGCTTGACGTGCTCGATCGAGTGCATGCCTTCATGCACCGCTTGGCGGATGTCCTTGGCGGTGACGTCGTTCTGGAAATCGACGAAGGCCTTGACCGTGGTGCCCGGTCCGGCGCCGGGGGCGGCGCCCAGCATGCCGCGCGACCAACTCTCGCCGGCATCGACCTTGGGCTTGGCGTCCGTCTTGACGCTGGAATCCTTGCCGCCGGCCTCCTTCGCCGCTTTGGCGCCGGCCGCATAGGCCTCGTCGACCGTTGCGTCCAGCCCGTCGGTGCCGTTGCAGGCGCCGACCGAGACGCAGTCCTGCGCATAGGTTCCCGGCACGAAGCGCCGCGTCTCCTCGTTGAAGGCGACCTTGCCGCGCGACTGCGAGAAGAGATGCACCGACGGCGTCCAGCCGGCCGACATCAGGATGGCATCGACCGCGATGGTGCGCTCGCCGCCGCCGTTCTTCGGCTGCACGGTCATCGAAGAGACACGCAGCTTGCCGCCGGCGCTGACCACCGCGCGACCGAAATTGATCTCGATGCCGAGGCTTCTCGCCTCGTCGATAACCGCCCCCGACGGGTTGTCGCGCAGGTCGACGATCGCGGCGATATTGACGCCGGCTTTCTTCAGATCGATCGCTGCGGCGTAAGCCGAGTCGTTGGCCGTATAGACGCCGACATTCCTGCCGACCGCGACGCCATAGTGGTTGAGGTAAGTGCGCGCGGCCGATGCCAGCATGACGCCCGGACGGTCGTTGTTGGCGAACACCATGTGCCGCTCGATGGCGCCGGTGGCCAGCACCACGCGCTTGGCGCGGACCTGCCACAGGCGCTCGCGCGCCAGCTCGCGGCCGGGACTCTTGAGATGATCGCTGACCCGCTCGACCAGGCCGACGAAGTTCTGCGCATAATACCCAAAGGCAGTCGTGCGCGGCAGCACGCGGACGTTGTCCATGGCCTTGAGTCTCGCGATCGCGGCTTGCGCCCAGGCAAAGCCGTTCTCGCCGTCGATCTTGGCTCCGCTCTCGAAGCGCAGGCTGCCGCCGAATTCGGCCTGCTCGTCGGCGAGGATGACCCGCACGCCGGTTTCGGCAGCCGCGAGCGCCGCGGCGATACCGGCTGCACCGCCGCCCAGCACCAGCACGTCGCAATGCGCATAGCGCGCCGCATAGTGGTCGGGGTCCGGTCGGTCCGGAGAAACGCCAAGGCCGGCGGCCGAGCGGATCTGCGGCTCGTAGAGGCTCTTCCAGGCCGACTTCGGCCACATGAAGGTCTTGTAGTAGAAGCCTGCCGAGAACATCGGCGAGGCAAGGTCGTTGACCGCGCCGACGTCGAAGGCCAGCGAAGGCCAGCGGTTCTGCGAATGGGCCGTCAGTCCGTCATAGAGCTCCTGCACGGTCGCCCGCACATTCGGCGTCTTGCGCGCGTCGTCGCGCACGATCTGAACCAGCGCGTTCGGCTCTTCCGCGCCGGCCGACAGGAAGCCGCGCGGCCGGTGATATTTGAAGGAACGGCCGACCAGATGCACGCCGTTGGCGAGCAGCGCCGAGGCCAGCGTATCGCCCTCGATACCGGTATAGGCCTTATCGTCGAAGCTGAAGGAGGCGGTCTTCGCCTGGCTGAGGCGCCCGGCGCCGGGAATGCGGCACGCGGCGTTCATTTCGAGGCTCCAGGCAGCTTCGCGGGCTTCGGCTCGCCGGCCTTGTAGGTCATGACGAACTTGTCGGTGACGGTGTCGCGCACGGCGTTGAAGAAGCGCGCACAGCCATGGATGTGCCGCCAGCGCTCATAGGTGACGCCTTTCGGGTTCGAGCGGATGAAGAAGAATTTCTCGAAATCGTCTTCGCTCTCGGCGGCAATGTTGGTCGGGCGCGCGATATGCGCCTCGCCGGCATTGCGGAATTCGAGTTCCGGGCGCTCTTCCTCGCAATAGGGACAGCGGATGAGAAGCATTTTCGGTCGATCCTACAATTCGCCATGGCCGACGCGGGCGCCGGCCGGTTGATCGCAAAGCCTCAGCAGAAATGTCGGCATCAGTGCGCCACCGCCGCCGCAGCCGCCTCGTCGATGAGACGGCCGGTGCGGAACCGCTCGAGCGTGAAGGGCGCGTTGATCGGGTGCGGGTCGTCCCTGGCGATCGTGTGAGCAAAGACGTTGCCCGAACCAGGCGTCGCCTTGAAGCCGCCCGTGCCCCAGCCGCAATTGACATAGAGTCCCTTGACCGGCGTCTTCGCCAGGATGGGCGAACGGTCCGGCGTCACGTCGACGATGCCGCCCCAGGAGCGCAGCATCTTCATGCGCGTGAAGATCGGGAACATCTCGCAGATGGCGTCCAGCGTATGCTGCAATATGTGCAGGCCGCCGGTCTGTGAATAGGAGATATACTGGTCGGTGCCGGCGCCGATGACCAGCTCGCCCTTGTCGGACTGCGAGATATAGGCGTGCACGGTGTTCGACATCACCACGCAAGGCACCACCGGCTTGACCGGCTCCGACACCAGCGCCTGCAGCGGATAGCTTTCGAGCGGCATGCGCACGCCGGCCATGTTCATGATGACGGAGGAATGGCCCGCGGCGACGACACCGACCTTCTTCGCGCCGATGAAACCGCGCGTCGTCTCGACGCCGGCGACGGCGCCATTGGCCGCGCGCTTGATGCCGGTGACCTCGCAGTTCTGGATGATGTGGACGCCGCGCGCCGAGGCGCCGCGCGCATAGCCCCAGGCGACCGCATCGTGGCGCGCCGTGCCGCCGCGGCGTTGCAAGGCCGCGCCCATCACCGGATAGCGCGCCTCTTTGGCGATGTTCAGCGGCGGACAGAATTCCTTCGCCTGCTCCGGCGTCAGCCATTCATTGTCGATGCCGTTGAGGCGGTTGGCATGGATGTGGCGCTTGAACACCTGGACGTCATGGACGTTGTGGGCAAGCATCATGACGCCACGCGCCGAATACATGACGTTGTAGTTGAGCTCCTGGCTGAGCCCGTCCCACAGCTTCAGCGCATGATCGTAGATGCCGGCGCTCTCGTCATAGAGATAGTTGGAGCGGATGATGGTGGTGTTGCGGCCGGTGTTGCCGCCGCCGAGCCAGCCCTTCTCCAGCACCGCGACATTGGTGATGCCGTGCTCGCTCGCCAGATAATAGGCCGTCGCCAGGCCGTGGCCGCCGGCGCCGACGATGATGACATCATATTCCTTCTTCGGCTCGGGCGAAGTCCACTGTTCTTCCCAGCCCTTGTGGCCGCGCATCGCCTCGCGGGCAATGGCGAATACCGAATATTTCTTCACGTTATAGCCTCGCGCCAAAAATCGCGGATGTCGTCCGCCCGTCACGCAAGGTGTATCACTAGCGAAACCGTGCTGCCATCCTTGCGCTGTTTGCGACGGCGCTTGCCGTTTTGCGCCACGGCCGCACGGCACCTGTCCGACTACGCGTCTGCGAGCGGCAAGCCATCTCGCCTCGGACTCCTCCAGCTTCACCACCGGCACGGCGCTGTTTGCCGATGGCGGCGTGTCGATCAACCGGACGTGATCCGGCTGGCAAGACGGCAACCATGCTCATCCTCTGAAATCTCGTGCCGCGGCCTTGCATTCCGATCCGATTTGGCGATTTGGTTTCCCGTCGAAGACGGACGGGACCGATGCTGCTGATCAGAACCTATGTCGCCCAGAGCGCCATCGAAGGCGTCGGTGTTTTCGCCGCCGAGCCGATCAGGAAGGGTGCCTCGATCTGGCGTCTCGATCCCGATTTCGATCGGCTGATCCCGATGGAGAAATACGAGGCGGCGCCGGCGCATCTGAAGGAATTGCTCGACCGCTACGCCTATCCGAGCCCGGACAAGCCGGGTTTCATGGTCTACGAGGTCGACAACGGCCGCTTCATGAACCATTCCGAGCGGCCGAACACGGATTTCTCGCAATATGGCGGCGCCACCGCCATTCGCGACATCGCCGCCGGCGAGGAAATCACCTGCGACTATGGCGAGTTTTTCGAGGATTTCGCCCGCCTCCATTTGGCGATGGCGTGAGCGCGGAGCAGGCGAGGCGCGGCGCACCGGTTTTTGATCACGGTTTCCTGCAATCAACGGTGGACAGCACGGCCTGATTCTGCTATCAGCCGCCACAATTCGCGGTGCAACCCGCCGCGGAGGCATAGTGGCTATGGCCGCTTGCCTGTTGATTTCAAACCCGAAGACAGGATTGCCCGTGCAGGTACTCGTCCGCGACAACAACGTTGATCAGGCGCTTCGCGCGCTGAAGAAGAAGATGCAGCGCGAAGGTATTTTCCGCGAAATGAAGATGCGCGGTCACTACGAGAAGCCGTCCGAGAAGCGTGCCCGCGAGAAGGCTGAGGCCGTCCGCCGCGCCCGTAAGCTGGCCCGCAAGCGCGCGCAGCGCGAAGGCCTGCTGCCGATGACCCCGCGCCCGGCTCCGGCCGGTGCTGCCGGCGCATCGCGCTCGCCGCGCTGATAACGCCAATTTTTCGTCCTTTTCGAAGGATACCGAGGGTGGCGCGATGCGGAATCGCCGCCACCTTTTTGTTTATGCATTCGAGCCGGTTCGGAGAGGGAACGGACTGACGGCGCTGCGGCAGTGAGGACAAAGATGAACGCAATTTCCGTGGAGCGCAGAGCCGCTTTTCGCGGCTTCGCCCTGACGGCGGCCCTGCTTTCGGGCCTGGCGCTTGCAGCGTGCCAGACAGCCCCGACAGGGGAGTTCAACAACATCGACAAGGCGCAAGGGTCGACCGAGAACATCTCCTCGCTGTCGGCGGTCATCCAGCGCAATCCGCAGGATCCCGAGGGCTATAATGTGCGCGGCTCGGCCTATGGCCGCGGCGGCCAGTACCAGGCAGCCTTGAAGGATTTCAACCAAGCCATCCAGCTCAATCCGAATTTCTACCAGGCCTATTCGAACCGGGCGCTCATCCAGCGTTTCCTCGGCAATCAGGAAGCGGCGCTCGCGGACTACAACCGCTCGATCCAGATCAACGCGAATTACGACGCCGCCTATATCGGCCGCGGCAATCTCTATCGCAAGGCCGGCCGCACCCAGGACGCCTTCAACGACTTCCAGAAGGCAATCCAGCTCGACACCACCGACGCCCGCGCCTACCACAATCGCGGCCTGATCTATCAGAGCCAGGGCCAGCACAAATTCGCCATCGAGGACTTCTCGACCGCCATCTCGCTGGCGCCGGACGCCGCCGAGCCCTACAACGGCCGCGGCCTCTCCTACCTCGCCATGAACGACGAGGACAATGCCTTCGCCGACTTCAACATGGCCATCAAGCTCGACGGCAAGAACGCCGAGGCCTGGGCCAACCAGGCGCTTATCTACGAGCGGCGCGGCGACAAGGTAAGGGCGGCCAAGTCCTACCGCGAGGCCATCCACCTCGACCCCAACTACCAGCCGGCCAAGGACGGTTTGTCGCGCACTTCCGGCAGCGCCAGCTGACCGGAAGCTGACGCAAGCAGGGTTGCTCCACGACCAAGGCGTCGCCTGCGATCGCCAAGGCGTCGCCCGCGATCGCCAAGGCGTCGCCGGCGATCGCACTGTTGCGCCCCGGAGACGCCCGTAGCGGTCCGTTAACCGCCTGACGCGATGCGTTGACCCCCGCCATGCTCGCGCCAAGTTTTCGGCGGAACGCTCCTCGCACCTCGACCGTTTAATCGGGGCCAATTCTTTGCGAAAGGACCTTTCCAATGATCAAAACGCTTGCCTGTGCCGCTGCCGCGCTTACCGCCACGGTCCTCGCTTCTCCGGTCAACGCCGGCACGCTCCGGCTCGGCACGCTCGATTGCTCAATCGACGGTGGAACCGGCTATATCATCTCGTCAAACAAGGGCGTGTCCTGCGTCTTCCGGCCCTCTCATCACGGGCCGGCCGAGATTTACACCGGGATGATCTCCAAGCTCGGCGTCGATGTCGGCAAGACGCATCAGGGCCAGCTCGTCTGGGCGGTTCTGGCCGCCACCCCCAGTCATGACGCGGGAGACCTCGCCGGCAGCTATTACGGCGTCAATGCCGAGGCGAGCGTCGTGACAGGCGGCGGCGCCAACGTCCTGGTCGGCGGCTGGAACAGCGCGTTCATGCTCGAGCCGCTCAGCGTTCAGGCGCAGACCGGCGTCAATCTCGCCGTCACCGTGGCCTCGCTGGATCTCGTCCACTCCTACAAGTGAAGCTTCGGCTTCAGAAGCTTCGCGCCACGCTCGGCCCGGAACAGGTGTTCCGGGCCGATTTCTTTGGAAGTCGGATACCCTCGGCGCGACCGTGGCTCTGCCGCGACTTGAACGTCGTGAAAAAGCCTCTTGAGCTCAACTGCGCTTGAGGTTCTACAAGCCCCGCCGATCTGGATCTGGCGCCCTGTTCGAAAGCGAATGAGGCTGCCGTAGCAAGCAGGAGATCGACGTGACGGCAGCAAGCGGCAATAAGGTGGCCGGCAACAAGGTGGATTGGCGGGCGTTGTGGGCAAGCGGCGACCTGGCGCGCTTCTGTTTCATCAGCCTGGGTATCCTGCTGCATGCCACCAATGAGACGATGGTGGCGACGATCATGCCGGCCATGGTCGGCGAACTCGCGGGCGTGCAGCTGGTTGGCTGGTCGCTGGCGATCTACGAGCTCGGCGCCATCGTCGCCGGCGCCGCGGCCGGACGGCTGGTGAGCTATGTCGCGCTGCGCTCCAACATGGTGGTCGCCGCCTTGCTCTACGCGACTGGCGCGCTGATCTGCGCTACGGCTCCCTCGATGCCGCTCTTCCTCGCCGGGCGCCTGGTCGAGGGTCTTGGCGGCGGCGCGCTCGTGTCGCTCGCCTTCGTCTCGGTCGAGCGACTGTTTTCACGCAACATCTGGCCGCAGCTCTTCGGCATCATGTCGGCGATCTGGGGCGTCGCCGCCTTCAGCGGACCCATGCTCGGCGCGATCATGACAGAATTCCTGTCGTGGCGCTGGGCCTTCGGCGTCTTCACCTTCGGTGGCGCGGCGATGGCGCTGGCAAGCTTCATGGTGCTCAACTCGCCCGAGGCGACGAAGCCGCAGGCGGGCGGAGGCTCCGCGCCACCCTTTCCCTACCCGGCGCTCGCCTGTCTCGCCATCAGCGTCGTGCTGATCGCTGCAGCCGGCATCGACATTGCCCTGCTGCGCTCGTCGCTGCTGCTGGCCCTCGGCTTGATCGGCCTGGTCCTGTTCTTCCGCATCGACGCCCTCAGGCCGCGCTCTCGCCTCTTCCCGTCGCCTTTGTTTTCATGGCGTACGCCGCTCGGCAGCGGCATGACCATGGTTGCGGCGTTCTCAGTGGCCACCTGCACCTTCGCCATTTACGGGCCGCTGCTTTTGACCACGCTGCACGGCATACCGATCCTGACGACCGGCTACATCATCGCCGCCGAATCGATCGCCTGGTCGATCCTGTCGATCGCCATCGCCAATGCGCCGCTGGAACGCGAACGCGTGCTCATCGTCGTCGGCGCGCTGATGATCGCCTGCGGCCTCGCCGGTTTCGCCTACACCATCCCGGCCGGCTCGATTCCGCTGATCCTGCTCTGCGCCCTGCTGCAGGGCGGCGGCTTCGGCGTATGCTGGCCGTTCCTCACGCGTGTCATCGTCGCTTCGGCCCGCGAAGGCGAGCAGACCATCGCGTCGGCCGCCGTGCCGACCATGCAGCGCATCGGTTACGCGGTGGGCGCGGCGCTCGCCGGCATCGTCGCCAACGCCAGCGGCTTCTCGGAAGGGCTGAACCGCGAAGCGGCCGCCGGCGTCGCAGGCTGGCTGTTCCTTGCCTTCGTGCCGCTCGGCGTTCTGGGTTGCATCGCAGCTCTGAAGATCGCCGTGCCCACCGTTCGGCCACAGGAAGCGGCAGGTTGAACGGGGCCTGCTAACCGACCCTGTCGTCAAACGACAATCGTCTGCAGCCGCTCGGCGATCAAGGCGGCGAGCCGTGTTGCCACCTCGTCCTTGCCCATCTCCGGCCATTCCTCGACGCCGCTGCGGGAGACAATGCGTACCTTGTTGCGGTCGCCGCCCATAACGCCCGATGGGCCGATGCCGCTCTCATGCGAGACGTCGTTGGCGACGATGAAATCGGCGCCTTTCTTCCTGAGCTTGGCCTCGGCGTTGCCGATGAGGTCCTGCGTCTCGGCGGCGAAGCCGACGACGAGACGCGGCCGCTGGCTATGATGGCCGACGCCGGCCAGGATGTCGGGATTCTCGACCATCTCGAGCGACGGCGGTCCCTCGCCCGCCACCTTCTTGATCTTCTCGCCAGCCGCATTGGCCGTGCGCCAGTCGGCGACCGCGGCCACGAACACCGCCGCGTCCGCCGGCAAAAGGCCCTCGACCGCCTCCTTCATCTCTGCCGCGGTCTCGACATGCGTGGTCGTGACCCCGGCCGGATCGGCGATGTTGACCGGGCCGGAGACGAGCCGGACATCGGCGCCGAGCTTCGCCAGCGCGGCCGCGATCGCGTGGCCCTGCTTGCCGGAGGAGCGATTGGCGATGTAGCGCACCGGGTCGATCGGCTCATGCGTCGGCCCCGAGGTGACGATGATCCTGCGGCCGGCAAGCGGCTTCGGTCTCTCGTCGAGCATCGCCTCGATCGTGGCGACGATCTCCAGCGGCTCGGCCATGCGACCTTCGCCGGCCTCGTTGCTTTCCGCCATCTCGCCTTTGGCGGGACCGACGAAGGTGACGCCGTCCTTCTGCAAGGTCGCCCGGTTTCGCCGCGTCGCCGGATGCGACCACATCTTCGGGTTCATCGCCGGCGCCAGCAGCACCTTCTTGTCGGTCGCAAGCAGCGCCGTCGAGGCAAGGTCGTTGGCATGACCGTTGGCAAACTTCGCCATCAGGTCGGCGGTCGCCGGTGCCACCACGAGCAGATCGGCCTCGCGCGACAGCCTTATATGGCCGACATCATGCTCGTCATTGCGGTCGAACAGCTCGGTGAAGACATGGCCGGCCGAGAGCGCGCCGACCGACAGCGTGGTGACGAATTCCTGTGCGGCCGATGTCATGACCACCCTGACCGACGCACCGCGCTCGCGCAGGCGCCGGATCAGGTCGAGCGCCTTGTAGGCGGCGATGCCGCCGCCGATGATGAGCAGGATGCGTTTGCCGCTAAGCGTTCCTCGAATTGATGGCTTGCCGGATACTGTGGAGATGGGACCCGCTTGCCGAATGGAGCCTGTCAGCGCGCGCAGCGTCTTCTCGATCTCGTCGATGCGGCCGGCCTGCCCCGTCCTTCCTTCGACCGCCGCGCGGATCATCGCCCGCGCCTGCTCCTCCATCGAGCAGCCATTTTCGGCAGCCATTTGGCGCAGCAGGTCCTTGACCTCGTCGTCAAGGTTGCGGATCGTGATGCTGGCCATCTGATTGCACTCGCTTCAAACTTGCGCCAGCAATGATAGCAATGCAATCAAACTGCAGCAAGGCGGGTGGCGGTCAGAAAATCCGCCAGGCGATGTAAAGCAGCGTCAACGCGATCACCCAGAGCGCCAAGCGGCCGGAGCGGGTATGGCGCGCCTCGGCCTTGCCGATGGCGTGCGCGGTCGCCTCGTCGAAGCGCAGGCCATGTTCGGCCATCAGGTCGATTTCGCGCGACAGCCGCTCGGTGCGGGCGGCGATATCCGGCGCCTGCCTTGCCAGCGCCACCAGCGCCTTGCCGGCGTCGCGCGCGTCGGAGAACATGCCGCGTGGGCCGAGATTGCTGGCGATCCAGTCGCCGACCACCGGCTCCGACGTCTTCCACATGTTGAAGGCGGGATCGAGCGTGCGGGCGACGCCCTCGACCACGACCATCGTCTTCTGCAACAGGATCAGCTCGGGCCGGGTGGCCATGTCGAACAGTTCCGTGACCTCGAACAGCAGCGTCAAAAGCTTCGCCATCGAGATGGTCTCGGCCGACTGGCCGTGGATCGGCTCGCCGATGGCGCGGATCGCCTGCGCGAAAGCCTCGACATTGTGCTGGCGCGGCACGTAGCCGGCCTCGAAATGCACCTCGGCGACGCGCTGATAGTCGCGCACGATGAAGCCGTAGAGGATTTCGGCCAGGAAACGCCGCTCTTTCTTGCCGAGCCGGCCGGCGATGCCGAGATCGACGGCAACGATGGTTCCGCTCGCCTCGACGAACAGGTTCCCCGGATGCATGTCGGCATGGAAGAAGCCGTCGCGCAGCGTGTGCCTGAGGAACGACTGGATGAGGTTTGCGGCGATCGCCTTGAGATCGTGACCGGCGGCGGCAAGGCCGACCAGATCGTTCATCTTGATGCCGTCGATCCACTCCATGGTGATCACGTCGCGGCCGGTCCGCTCCCAGTCGACCGCGGGCACGCGGAAGCCCGGATCGTCCTTGGTGTTTTCACCGAGCTCTGAAAACGCGGCCGCCTCCAGCCGCATGTCCATTTCGACCTTGGTGGTTTGCGCCAGCGTTTGGGTCACCTCGATCGGCCGCAGTCGGCGCGACGAGGGAATGTATTTTTCCTGCAGGCGCGCTGCGAGGAAGTAGCTCTCGAGATCCTGGAAGAAGCGATGGCGCACGCCGGGCCGGATGACCTTCACCGCCACCCGTGAAGCCTTCCCGTCGCGAACGACTTCGGCGCCGTGCACCTGGGCGATCGAAGCGGCCGCGACCGGCTCGCCGAAGCTTGCGTAGAGATCGCCGATCTTGCGCCCGAGCGAGGCTTCGATCGCCGCGATTGCTTCCGCCTTCGGGAATGTGTGCATCTTGTCCTGCAACAGGGCGAGGTCGACCGCCATGTCGTTGCCGACGACATCCGGTCGCGTGGCCAGGAACTGGCCTAGCTTGACGTAGGATGGCCCCAGCCGCACCACCGCCTGAGCCAGCCGGTCGCCGCGCTGGTGGCGTCTGGCGCGGCGGCGGGTAAGCACGCGCGCCAGCCGCCAGCCGAGCTTCGGCATGCCGGAAAGCTCTTCGCCGGGCAGCGCCGCGACGACGCCCTCGCGGACCAGCACCCAGCCGGCCCTTACGAGCCTGAAACCAGCACCGACGGTAGTCATCGCTGCGCTTGCCTCAAAGCTTCCAGCCCGAATGAAGCGCGGCGATGCCGCCGGAATAGTTGCGGAAAGTGACGCGATCGAACCCTGCCCGCGTGATCATGGCGGCAAAATTCGCCTGGTTGGGAAACTTGCGGATCGATTCCACCAGGTAGGAATAGGGCTCGCCGTCGCCGGTCACCGCCCTGCCGATTTTGGGGATGGCGTTGAAGGACCAGGCTTCGTAGGCCTTGTCGAGCAGCGGCATGTCGACCTCGGAGAACTCCAGGCAAAGGAACCGTCCGCCGCGCTTCAGCACGCGGTAGGCTTCGCTCAGCGCCACATCTATGCGCGGCACGTTGCGGATGCCGAACGCGATCGTATAGGCGTCGAACGTATTGTCGTCGAAGGGCAGCGTCTCGGCATTGGCCTCGACGAAATCGGTGTTTTCCGAGAGCCCTTTCTTCCCGGCGCGGTCGCGGCCGACGTCGAGCATCGAGCCGTTGATGTCGAGGACCGTCACATGCGCGTTGCGATGGCTGGCCTCGACGATGCGGAAGGCGATGTCGCCGGTGCCGCCGGCGACGTCGAGCACCTTCCAGCCCGGGCGCTTCGGCGGATTGAGCCACGCCACCATCGCGTCCTTCCACAGCCGGTGCAGCCCGCCGGACATCAGATCGTTCATGAGGTCGTATCGATTGGCCACCTTGTGGAAGACGTCGTTGACGAGGGACTGCTTGTCGCCTTCGCCTACGTTCCTGAAGCCGTAGGAGGTTTCCATGCCGCCCGCGGCCGTGGTTCTCTCAACTGACATTATTTTGATCCGCCATAAAACCGGCGGGACCATAGCCGATCGATGGGGCCGACGCTATTGTCGAAGGCGCGGTTTTCAGCCGCGCCTTCGAGACGGGTTCGGGAAGAGTCTCGCATGATTTTCGCCCCGAATCCGTGCGGGGACAGCATACCGGACGGGATGACCGCATGATTTTGAAAGCCGAATTGCACTGCCACATCGAAGGGGCAGCGGCGCCCGACCTCGTCGTCAGCCAGGCCCGCAAATACGGCAAGGACCCCTCGCCCTATATCCAGAACGGCTCCTTCGTCTGGCACGATTTCAGCTCTTTCCTCGCGGCCTACGACTTTGCCTCCGACCTGTTTCGCAGCGAGGAGGACTATGCTCGCCTGACCGATCATTATCTCACCAGTCTCGCCCGTGACGGCGCCATCTATTCCGAAGTCTTCACCTCGCCGGATCACGCCAGGAAGGCCGGTCTCTCGCCCAAGGCCTATACGGATGCGCTGGGCGAAGGCATGGCCCGCGCCAAGGCCAGGACCGGCATCGAGGGCCGTATGATCGTCACCGGCGTTCGCCATGTCGGCGTCGAGGCGATCGAGCAGGCGGCGCGCTTCGCGGCGCGCTGCGGCCACCCGCTGGTGACCGGTTTCGGCGTCGCCGGCGACGAGCGCATCGGCGACTTCGAGGACTATGTGCGCGCCTTCGAGATTGCCCGCGAGGCCGGCCTCGGCATCACCATCCACGCGGGCGAGCTGATGGGCTGGGAAAGTGTCAAGGCGGCGCTCGACCATATCCGCCCGTCGCGCATCGGCCATGGCGTGCGCGCCATCGAAAACCCGGACCTCGTTCGCCGCATCGCCGCCGAGGGCGTGGTGCTGGAATGCTGCCCGGGCTCGAACATCGCGCTCAAGGTGTTCGACAGTTTCGCCGACCATCCCTTCCCGGCGCTGCGCGCGGCCGGCTGCAGGGTGACGCTCAATTCCGACGACCCGCCCTATTTCTGGACTTCGCTGAAGCGTGAATACGACATCGCCGCCGAGCATTTCGCGATGGACGACAAGGCGCTCACCGCCGTCACCAGGACGGCGATCGAGGCCGCCTTCGTCGACCGGAAGACCAAGGCAATGCTGCTGGGCCGGTTGGACGTGAAGGTGCGGTGAGTAGGGAATAGTGAGTAGTCAGTAGTGATTGATTTGGCCGTGCGCGCATCGCGCGGTTGAAGGCTGGCGCTTTCCCGCAGTCAGGGACTCGCAAATCGGCTCACTATTCACTACTCACTATTCACTACCCACTGCGAACCAGTCGGAGCACATCATGCAGGGCGTCACCGTCGTCGACCACCCCCTTGTCCAGCACAAGCTCACCATCATGCGCAAGAAGGAGACCTCGACGGCCGGCTTCCGGCGTCTGTTGCGCGAGATCTCGCTGCTTCTGGGCTACGAGGTGACCCGCAACCTCGAGCTGACCACCACCACCATCGAGACCCCGATCGAGGAGATGGAGGCCCCGACGCTGGAGGGCAAGAAGCTGGTCTTCGCCTCGGTGCTGCGGGCCGGCAACGGCCTGCTCGAAGGCCTGCTCGACCTGGTGCCGGCGGCGCGCGTCGCCCATATCGGCCTTTACCGCGACCACGAGACGCTCGAAGCGATCGAATATTTCTTCAAGGCGCCGAGCGACCTTGCCGATCGTCTGGTGATCGTCGTCGATCCGATGCTGGCGACGGCGAATTCCGCGATCGCCGCGATCGACAAGCTGAAGGGACGCGGTGCCACCAACATCCGCTTTCTCTGCCTGCTCGCCGCGCCCGAAGGCATCGAGCGCTTCACCAAGGCGCATCCGGACGTGCCGATCTTCACCGCCTCGATCGACCGCCAGCTGAACGACAAGGGTTACATCATGCCTGGCCTCGGCGACGCCGGCGACCGCATGTACGGGACCAAGTGAGCGTTTTCTTTACCGCTTGTTTACGCAAAGACCACGGTTCCGGCGCCCGTTAAAGCTGAAAACACCATGTCGGCTTAAGGATCGGACCTTCACGAAGGTCGATCCATGCTGCGCAAGCTTCTCCTCCTTGGCGTCTTTGTCGGAAGCTCGGCATCGATCCCGATCGTCTATCAGTCGAACCCGCAAATGGTCGAAGCCCTGCTGCGATCGGCGGTCGCCTCGCAGCCCGCGACCCCGGATGCTCAGCCGGACGTCAAGCTCGCTTCGGTTCCAGTCAGGCCGGCGGCGCCGATGCCGCTCGGCCGCCAGGTGCTGGTGAATGCCGACGAGCGCGGCCATTTCACCTCCGCCTTCAAGCTCAACGGCCGTCAGATCGACGGCATGATCGACACCGGCGCGACGCTGGTTGCCATCAACACCTCGACCGCGCGCCGGATCGGCATTTCTCTCAACCAGTCCGATTTCAGCCAGCAGGTGAACACGGCGAACGGCGCCATCAAGGCTGCGGTGGTGACCGTCGATCACCTGCAGATCGGCAAGATCTCCATCGACAACGTCCAGGCGGTGGTGCTCGACGACCGGGCGCTGCAAACCAACCTGATCGGCATGAGCTTCCTGCAGCGGCTGCAGAAATACGAAGTCCAGAACGGCGCGCTGCTGCTCGTGCAGTAGGCTCGACATTACAGAGGCAGGATCCGCCTGAGCACGGTCTTTTCGGCGGACGGCTTCGAGGACCCGATCGTGTAGGCGGAACGCACCGCGGCGGCGGCAATCTCGGCGTCCGCCTCGGTCCGCGCATGGACCAATGCCAGCGCCTCGCCCGCCCGCACTTCCGCGCCGACCGGCAGCAGCCTGGTGAGACCGACGGCGTGGTCTATCCTGTCGTCCGGACGGGTGCGTCCGCCGCCCAGCGCAACGACGGCGAGCCCGATATCGCGCGTCGCGATGCCAGTGACGAAGCCGTCCTTCGCCGCTTCAACCGCCAATTCCACCGCGGCTCTGGGGAGATACTTTTCTGGATTCTCGATGAAATCGGCGGGACCGCCGAGCGCGCTCACCATGCGCGCGAACACCGCCGCCGCACGGCCGCCGGCAAGCGTCTCGGCGGCGCGCCTGATCCCGTCCTGGTTGGACGACACGATCCCCGCCGACTGCAGCATTTCGGCCGCGAGCGCCAGCGTCACGTCCTCCAGCCGGCGGTCGCGGAGCCGGCCGGTGAGGAAATCGACCGCGTTCTTCACCTCGACCGCGTTGCCGGCGGCCGAGGCCAGCGGCTCGTTCATGCCGGTCACCAGCGCCGAGGCTTTCAGGCCCGCGCCGTTGGCGACCTCGACCAGGCTGTTCGCCAGGGCGACTGCATCGCGCGACTTCTCCATGAAGGCGCCATTGCCGACCTTGACATCGAGCACCAGCGAGCCCAAGCCCGCGGCGAGCTTCTTCGACAGGATCGATGCCGTGATCAGCGGCACCGATTCCACCGTGCCCGTCACGTCGCGGATCGCATAGAGCCGGCGGTCGGCGGGCGCCAGATCGGCGGTCTGGCCGATGATGGCGCAGCCGGTCTCCAGCACGGTCTTGCGGAAGCGCGCCACATCGGGCTGGCTGGCATAGCCGGGGATCGCGTCCATCTTGTCGAGCGTGCCGCCGGTATGGCCGAGGCCGCGGCCGGAGATCATCGGCACATAGGCGCCGCAAGCCGCGACGATCGGCGCCAGCATCAGCGAGACATTGTCGCCGACGCCGCCCGTCGAATGCTTGTCGGTGACCGGGCCCGGCAGGTCGGACCAGTCGAGCACGTCGCCGGAATCGCGCATGGCGAGCGTCAGCGCCACAGCCTCCTCGCGGCTCATGCCTTTGAGGAACACCGCCATGGCGAAGGCGCCGATCTGGCCTTCCGAGAGCGTGCCGGCCGTTATGCCCTCGATGAAGGCAGCGATCTCCTCGGCCGAGAGCCTGTGGCCGTCGCGCTTGCGGCGGATGATTTCCTGGGGGAGCATCAGCTTTCCGGCAAACCTTCCTCGAAGACGCGCCGCAGGATCGTCGCCAGCCGCGCGCCGCCGACCGGCGCCATATCCTTGGTTTCCTGGTGCGAGAGTTCCGCCCCTGTCATGCCGGCCGCCAGGTTGGTGATGACCGAGCAGGCGGCGACCTTGAGGCCGAGGAAACGGGCCAGGATCACTTCCGGCACTGTCGACATGCCGACGGCGTTGGCGCCCATGACACGCGCCATGCGGATCTCGGCCGGCGTTTCGAAGCACGGTCCGGAAAACCACATGTAGACGCCTTTATGCAGCGCGGTGCCGGTTGCCTTCGCCGCCGTCTCGATCGCCTTGCGCAGGCCTGCGTCATAGGCCTCGGTGAGACCGACGAAGCGGCGGTCGCTCGGCTCGCCGATCAGCGGATTGGAGCCGGAGAAATTGATGTGGTCGGTGATCAGCATCACCGAGCCCGGCCCCATCTCCGGCTCGACCGAGCCGGCGGCATTGGTGAGTATGAGATGCGAGATGCCGATGCCGGCAAGCACCTCCAGCGCCGGGCGCATCGCGGCGGCGTTGCCGTGCTCGTAGTAATGCGCGCGGCCGGACAGCATCAGCACCGGCGTGCCGGCGAAACGCCCCGCCACCACCTCGCCGGCATGGCCGGAAACACCGCTGCGCGGGAAGCCCGGCAGCTCGGCATAGGAAATGCGCCGTTTGTCCTCGACCTCATCGACCAGCCCGCCGAGGCCGGAGCCCAGCACAAGGGCCGCGGTCGGAGCCAGCCCATCGAGTTTCTCGACCAGATGATCCAGCGCTTCCTTCATTTCAACCCACTCTTCATTTCAAGATGTCGCCGCTGAAACCGTAAGGCAGCATCTCACCCATGGTGACCGTCTCGACCACGCCGGTATTGTCGCAGAGATAGAGCTTCGTTTCCGGCCGGCAGAACTCCGCCAGCCGCTGCCGGCAGCCGCCGCAGGGCGAGCATTTGGCCATGCGCTCGGCGATCACCGCGATTTCGGTGATCTTGCCGCCGCCGCCCATGATGTAGTGGCCGAGCGCGGTGGTCTCGGCGCACCAGCCTTCGGGATACGAGGCCACCTCGATATTGGCGCCGGTGAAGACGCGGCCGTCCTCCGTGCGCAGCGCGGCGCCGACGGGAAACTTGGAATAGGGCGCATAGGCCTTGGCCATCGCCGTCTTCGCAGCCTCGAACAGATCATGCGACATTCAGTTCTTCTCTCCCACGATCTTGTTCAAATGCCGGTTGCCGTCGAGGCCGTGCCAGTTGCACCGTCCCGATCTCAGCGTTCCTTGACGTAGGGCACGCCGCCGGCGCGCGGCGGGATCGCCTTGCCGATGAAGCCGGCGAGCAGGACGACGGTGAGCACATAGGGCAGCGCCTGCATGAACTGCGCCGGCACCTTGCCGACGATGGGCAGCGGCGAGCCCTGCAGGCGGATCGATGCCGCGTCGAGGAAGCCGAACAAAAGGCAGGCGAACATGGCGTTGACCGGCTTCCATTTGGCGAAGATCAGCGCGGCAAGCGCGATATAGCCCTTGCCCGCGGTCATGTCCTTCACGAAGCCGCCATTCTGCACCATGGAGAGATACGCGCCGGCCACGCCGGTCAGCACGCCGGTGCAGATCAGCGCGCGATAGCGCAGCCAGGCGACCGAGATGCCGGCCGTGTCGACAGCGGCCGGGTTCTCGCCCACGGCGCGCATCCTGAGACCGAAGCGGGTGCGGAACAGCACCCACCAGGTGAACGGCACCATGGCGAAGGCGAAATAGACCAGGATCGAATGGCCGGAGATCAGCTCGGCGTAGATCGGCCCGAGGATCGGCACGTCGCGGACGGCTTCAGCGCCGGGCCAGACGATCGCCTCGAACCGCTCGCCCGGCTGCAGCGCCGGTGTTCGGCCACCCTGCTGGAACCAGGCCTGGCCGAGGATGATGGTTGAGCCGGCGGCGACGAAGTTGATGGCGACGCCGGAGACGATCTGGTTGCCGCGATGCGTGATCGAGGCGAAGCCGTGCACCATGGCGAAGGCGACCGAGATCAGGATGGCCATGCCGAGGCCGATGAAGGCCGAATGGAAGACGGAAGCTGCCGCGGCGCCGGCGAAGGCGCCGACCAGCATCTTGCCTTCGAGACCGATGTCGAAGATGCCGGCGCGCTCGGAATAGAGGCCGGCGAGACAGGCAAGCAGCAGCGGCACCGACAGGCGGATGGTGGAATCCAGAACCTGGACGATAGCGTTGAAGACGTCCATCTCAGGCCCCCTTCCCGTTGACCGCCTGCATGCCGACCGATTTCGGGCTGAACGAGGCGAACAGCGCCTGGATATAGGGCCTGAACATATGCTCCAGCGCGCCGGCGAAGAGGATGACCAGCCCCTGGATGATGACGATCATGTCGCGGCTGATCGCCGGCATCTCGAAGGCAAGCTCGGCGCCACCCTGATAGAGCATGCCGAACAGGATCGCCGCCAGCACGATGCCGACCGGATGCAGCCTGCCCATCAGCGCAACCGCGATGCCGACATAGCCGGCGCCCGAGACGAAATCGATCGCCACATTGTGCTGGTCGCCCATCACCGGGTTGAGCGCCATCATACCGGCCAGCCCGCCCGAGATCATCATCGCGGTGAGGATGATGCGGGTTTCCGAGATGCCGGCATAGCGCGCCGCCTTCGGGCTATGGCCATAGGTGCGCATCTCGTAGCCGAGCCTGGTGCGCCAGATCAGCAGCCAGACCAGGAAGGCCATCACCAGCGCCAGCAGGAAGCAGATGTTGAGCGGCGCCGAGCGGATCTTGGCGCCGAACAATTCGAGCATCCAGTTGAGCTTCGGCAATTCCGCGCCGGCGAGGAAGTTGCGTGTCTGCGGCGCCTGCGATCCCGCCGGCTTCAGCGCGCCGACCAGCAGATAGACCATCGTCGAGGCGGCGATGAAGTTGAACATGATGGTGGTGATGACAATGTGCGAGCCGCGCTTGGCCTGCAGATAGGCGGGGATGAAACCCCAGAGCGCGCCGAACAAGGCCGCGGCGACGATCGCCATCGGAAAGATCATCCACCAGGGCAGCACGCTGTCGAAGCTGAGGCAGACGAGCGCGATGCCGAGGCCGCCGATATAGGCCTGGCCCTCGGTGCCGATGTTGAACAGGCTGCAATGCGCCGCCACCGCCACCGACAGCCCGGTGAAGATGAAGGTGGTGGCGTAGAACAGGGTGAAGGCGATGCCCGTGCCCCTGCCGAAGGCGCCCTCGACCAGGATGACGGCGGCGCGGAACGGATTTTCGCCGACCAGCATGACGACGAAGCCGGCGACGATGAAGGCCACCGACAGATTGATCAGCGGGATCAGCCCGTAATCGGCCCAGGCCGGCAGCTTGGTGTAAGGCGTACTCATTCGGCGGCCTCCTGGTGTTCGACACCGGCCATCAGGAGACCAAGCTCGCCTTCGGTCGCCTCCGGCCCGCGCTCGCCGACGATGCGGCCGGCAAACATCACCAGGATGCGGTCGGAGAGCGAACGGATCTCGTCGAGCTCGACCGACACCACCAGCACCGCCTTGCCCTGGTCGCGCATGGCGATAAGCCGCTTGTGGATGAATTCGATGGCGCCGACATCGACGCCGCGCGTCGGCTGGCCGACGATCAGCACGCCCGGATCCTGCTCCATCTCCCTGGCCAGCACGATCTTCTGCTGATTGCCGCCGGAGAAATTGGCAGTCTTCAGCCGCGGATTGCCGGGACGGATGTCGTATTTCTCGATCTTGTCCTTGGCGTCGGCCATGATGGCATCAACGTTGAGGAACGGTCCTTTCACATAGCGCTCGTCGTCGTGATAGCCGAGGATCGAATTCTCATGCTCCTCGAAAGCGAGCACCAGTCCGACATGGTGGCGGTCCTCCGGCACATGGGCGAGGCCGCGGTCGCGCAATTCGCCGGGATCGGCCTTGCCGGTCAGGTCGACCGGCTTGCCTTCGAGCATGACCTCGCCGGAAACGGCGTGCCGGATGCCGGAGATCGCCTCGAGCAGTTCCGACTGGCCGTTGCCTGCCACCCCGGCGATGCCGACGATCTCGCCGCCGCGCACGTCGAAGGAAACGTCGTCGACCATGGTGACGCCGCGTGAATCCTTGACCGTCAGGTTCTTGACCGAGAGTTTTATGGCGCCGGCTTCCGATTGGCCCTTCTCGACCCGCAACAGCACGCGCCGCCCGACCATCAGTTCGGCCAGTTCGCCGACCGTGGTTTGCTTCGTCACCCTGGTGGCCACCATGGTTCCCTGGCGCATGACCGAGACGGTGTCGGTGATGGCCATGATCTCGCGCAGCTTGTGGGTGATCAGAACCACCGTTTTTCCCTGCTCCTTCAATTGCTTGAGGATGCGGAAGAGGTGATCGGCCTCGGCCGGCGTCAAGACCCCGGTCGGCTCGTCCAGGATCAGGATCTCGGCGCCGCGATAGAGCGCCTTGAGGATTTCGACGCGCTGCTGCAGGCCGACCGGCAGTTCCTCGATGATGGCGTCGGGATCGACCTCGAGGCCGTATTCGCGCTCCAGCCGCTCGAGCTCGGAGCGCGCCTTGGCGATGCTGCTCTTCAAGAGCGCGTCGGTCTCGGCGCCGAGGATGACGTTCTCCAGCACCGTGAAATTGTCGACCAGCATGAAATGCTGGTGCACCATGCCGATACCGAGCGCGATCGCGTCGTTGGAGGTGTTGATCGACACCGGCTTGCCGCCGACCCGGATTTCGCCGCTGTCGGCCTGGTAGAAGCCGTAGAGGATCGACATCAGCGTCGACTTGCCGGCGCCGTTCTCGCCGACGATGCCGTGGATGGTGCCGCGCGCAACTTCCAGGTTGATATCGCGGTTGGCGCGCACGGCGCCAAAACTCTTGTTGATGCCTATGAGTTCGATTGCGGCTTGCGCCATGCAGCCTGTCCCACTCGTTATTTTTTTATCGCTTGGTCAAAATGCCTAGCATGATGCCCCGCCCGTGCCAATTGGCATGGAACGTCATTCACTCTCGACAAATCCCCGCGCGCTTGTCAATTTCGAAGGTGGCCGAGAGCTTCACATTCACAGAACCGGGTTTTGAATGACCATGCCTGATGATCGGCTGACGACGCTGGAAATCCGTGCCGCCGAGCAGGAAAAGACGATCGAGGAACTGTCCGGCCAGATCGCCGAGCAGTGGAAGGTGATCGAGCGCATGGAACGCAAGCTTGCCGCCCTTACCGACAGGTTCCTGGCGCTGGAGGAGCAGGCCGCTCCCGATGTGCCGGTGACCAAGCCGCCGCATTATTGAGCGGGCACAGGGGAGTTGAGCGAGCCATGGGGGAGAACGATCATGGCCGGTGAAGGAGACCGCATCGCAAGGGCCGGCGACTATGTCTTCGGCCTGATGGACGAAAGGGAGCGCGCCCGCGCCGAGCGCGACCTCGAGATCGATCCCGCCTTTCGCGACGCGGTGCTGTGGCTTGCCGAGCGCATGCGCGCCGCGGACCCTGCGGGTGCGTCCAAGGCGTCTTCGGACGAGCGTTGGCAGCTTGTCCAGCGCCGGCTTGGCGAACTGCCGCAGATGCGGCTTGCCGGATTAAGCGAGAGCGAGGCGAAGTCGCCCGTCGTGATCAATAAGATCGAGCGCAAACCCTATGGCGTCGGCGTGCATTCCCTCGGCGGCCGGCTCGGCTTCGTCATCGCGCTCGCTCTGCTGGCGGCCTTCGCGCTGGGTTATCTCGCCGGCACGCTATAAGCCCAAAAAGAAACCGCCGGGCGTTCGCCCGGCGGTCGAGATATCTTGATTCAGCAGCCGATCAATACGGGCACTTGTTGTCCGCCGTGTAGTCGTGCACCTCGACCTTGCCGGCGATGATGTCGGCCTTGGCCTTTTCGACGGCCGCCTTCATCTCGTCGGTCACCAGCGCCTTGTTGTTGTCGTCCATGGCGTAGTCGACGCCGCCTTCCTTGAGGCCGAGATTCTGGACGCCGCCCTTGAAGGTACCGTTCTTGCCGTCCATGAAGGCATTGTAGACGGCGACGTCGACGCGCTTCAGCATCGAGGTCAGCACCTTGCCGGGCTGCAGGCCGTTCTGGTTGGAATCGACGCCGATGCCGAGCTTGCCGGCATCAGCCGCCGCCTGCAGCACGCCGACGCCGGTGCCGCCGGCGGCGGCATAGACCACGTCGGCGCCCTGGTCGATCTGCGTCTTGGCGATCTCGCCGCCCTTGGCCGGGTCGTTCCAGGCGGCCGGCGTGTCGCCGGTCATGTTCTGGATGACGTCGGTGGCCCCGGCTGACTTGGCGCCGCCGACATAGCCGCATTCGAACTTGCGGATCAGCGGGATGTCCATGCCGCCGACGAAGCCGACCTTCTTCGACTTCGAAGCCATCGCCGCCAGGATGCCGACGAGGTAGGAGCCTTCATTCTCCTTGAACACCAGCGAGCGGACATTGGGCAGGTCGACGGCATCGTCGATGATGGCGAAGTTCAGGTCGGGATAATCTTTCGCGACCGCTTTCAGTGCATCTTCCCACGCAAAACCGGCCATCACGATCGGGTTGCGGCCGTCCTCGGCGAAGCGGCGCAGCGCCTGCTCGCGCTGCGAGGCGTTGGAGACCTCGAATTCGACGTAAGCGACTCCGGTTTCGGTCTTGAACTTCTCGGCGCCGTGAAAGGCGGCCTCGTTGAAGGATTTGTCGAACTTGCCGCCGAGATCGTAGAGGATGGCCGGCTGGACATCCGCGGCGAAAGCCGGAAGAACCATTGCAGTTGCGGCCAGGAGGCCGAGAACGATACGTTTCATGTGATCCACACCCTGTCGGTTATTTTCCGTTTGCACCGCCTGCCTGCCCGGCTCTCCGGCAGGCCTGCGACGTCAGGCAGGAAGTGTATACCCCTCCCGCTCGCGGGCAATCTGGCATGGCCCGAAACAAAATTCACGCGGAATTTTGACCTGTTGGAAAAACGGCTCCGGCAGCCTGTTGCGGGCGGCGCGAAACGTTCGCGTCAGTTGGTTGGCGCGAATTCGTGGCGGCGACGCCGGTAGCCGACGGCGTAGAGCAGGAACGCCAGCACGGCGAACACCGCGAAGCCGGGCTGGGCGAGCACCCAGGCGATGGCGCCGTCCCAGACCAGCGGACTGGCCTTGGCGCGCACATAGGTCTCGAAGGCCGCGCGGGTGTCGGGCGATACTGCCAGCCAGCTCGTGTTGAGCGGCGTCATGACCAGCGCCGACGCCGCCACCGAGCGCGTGGTGTCGATCACCGCCATGATGACGGAAACCGACAACGCAATCATAGCCGCCAGCCGAAAGATGAACCGCAACATCCAACGCTCTCCCCGGGATAGCTCCCGTCTGCCCCGCAACCGACATAGAGTGTGCGTAAGCGCCACGCAATCGCGACACGCGATTTTGAGCTAAAGCATGTCTCCCGAAAGTGGGAACCGGTTTCGGGATAAAGACATGCGTAAAATCGAAACCTAAAGCGCATGGAGCGAACCTGAAAGATCGCGACGCGCTTTAGGCCGCCGGCGCCCGCTTGCGCCGGTTGACGCGCCAGATGGCGAAGATGCCGCCCACGATCGCCCCGACGATGAGACCCGCGAGGCCGATGAAGACGGCGAAAAACCCGCAGGCGCCCTCGAAGCAGCTCATATGGGTGGCATCGGCGATCAGCGATCCGGCCAAAAATCCGGCGCAGGCGCCGATGGCGCCGCCAAGGATGATGCCGAGCAGCGCGGCAACGAGCGAGACCAGGAGCGGCGGGCGTTCGGTCTCGGGATTGGCATAGACGGTCTCGGCGCCGGCGCCATGCCGCAGGAGATAGATGCAGAGCAGGCCGATGGCGATCTCGGCGACCGTGAAGCCCAGCGCCTCGGCGGAAAAGACGAAGTCGGGCACCAGAAGCGTGTAGCCTTGGCGCACGACGAGCCACAGGATGATCGCCACCTGCCAGATGGTGTAATGGCGGGGAAACCGCGCCGACCGGTTGAAGGCGAGGCCGAGCAGGTAAAGCCCCCACAGTATGGTGACGACGCCGCCAGCCAGCCCGCCATAGATCAGGAAGAACACGCTTGGCGGCAGGTTGAAGTCGCCGATCAGCCGCCAGCTCGAGATCATGCCGTAGGCCGAGAGCCCCATGACGACGATCAGCCACGCCACCGGGATGAAGGACAGCCCGCTGTCCGGCCGGCCCGCGGGTTGCTGGTTGATCGATGCCATGTCAGGACGATGCCCCTCGCAAAGCCCAATGCAATTCCAAGGATAATCGACAGGCAGCCGGGGCCGAAGTCAAGCGCGGCCGGTCTGGGAGGGGACCGCGACCTCAAGGCAGCCGCCTTTGCTCCTCGACCGCCTTCAACCGGACCACCGACACCGAGCAAAGAGCTCGCGCCACGACCTTGGTCGAGACGCTGCCGAGGTGCCGGCGAATTGCCGAAGACGATCGGGCGCCGACGACGATGTGCCCGACGTCATTGTGCTCGGCATAGTTGAGGATCGCGTCGGCGGGACTGACGGCTTCCAGCACGTGATAGCTGATGCGATCTTCCGGCAGATGCAGCGGACGCGCCCAGTCCTTCAGCGCGACCAGCCGCTTCAGATAGATCAGGCGTCCCGATTCGTCGGCGGCCGGCGTGTCGGCGATGATCTCGGTCTTCAACACCGTCACGCAGGCCAGCCAGGAATCCTCCCGCGCGGCAAGGACACGCGCGGTTTCGTTGAGAACCTCGGCTGCCAGCGCGTCGCTGCCGTTGGCGAGGTCGACCGCGGCCAGAACGATCGGCGGTCCGGACTTCACCCTGCTGCCGGCCGGCTTCCCAACCAGCGCCTTCTCGTCTGTCCTGCGAAAGAGATTCGCGATGGCGTCCCAGATTCTTGCGTTCGATGGCGCGCGCGGCCTGGCGACCACGACCTGGTCGGGGTTTCTGAGGTCCGAAAGGACATGCGCCGCCTCGACATACCGCTTGGATCTGTCGACTTCCATGCATCGAAGGATGACGGCCTCCAGCCACCTCGGAATGGCCTTGTCGATGTCTCGCGGCGGCTTGGGCGCATGGTAGAGCCTGCGCTTCATTCCGGCGAACGTGGCCGGACGTCCGAACGGCTCCTCGCCCGTGACGAGCTGATAGAGGATGCAGCCGAGCGCGAACAGGTCGCTTGCGGGATCGGACCTCTCGCCCAGCACTTGTTCCGGCGACATATAGGCCGCGGTCCCCATCGGCACGGAACTCTCCTCGCCGAGCAGGTCCGGAAGCTCGGCGTGGCGGGCGAGGCCGAAGTCCAGAAGCACGGCGCCGCGCTCGGCAAGGATGATGTTCTCGGGCTTGAGATCGAGATGGACGACCTTCTGGCGGTGCAAGGCGGCGAGCGCTTTCGCAACTTCGCCGCCGATCCTTGCCACTTCGTCCGGCGGCAGCGGCGCTCGGCCCGCAAGTTCCGCGAGCCCGACCCCCGCGACGAACTCCATCGCGATATAGGGGATCTTCGCCAGGCTGCCTGATGCCGCGTAGCGCGGCACATGCGGACCCGACAGGCGTTTGAGGATCAGTTCCTCGGCCTCGAACCCGAGAATGACGGACACGTCCCCACCCGGGTCGAGAAAAGGGATTTTCAGCAGAAGCGGAAAGTCGAACTCCGGGTTCTTCGCGCGCCAGAGCGCCGCCATGCCGCCGGATGGCAGCTTTTCGACAAGCTCGAAACCGTCGATCTGTGCCCCTGCCTCGAATCTCTGCATCGATCGTCTCCAGGACTAGCGGCCAATCTTCAAACGCATGCCAAGCCACGCGGGCAGGCCGGACGCCTGAACCTTGCGGGCGGTTTCTTCGTGATCGTAGGGGACGCGAACCATCGTCACCTCGCGCCGCTCCGTGTCGAGCAGCGCGAAGCAGGCAGCCGGATTGCGATCGCGCGGCTGGCCGACCGCTCCAACCACGATCAGATGCCGCCGCAACTCGGACAAAGGCGCCGCCACATTGCTCAGAGGAGAAAAATGGATCGGCCGGCTGCCCGGCAAGGCGTAGTAGATGGCTGGAATGTGGGTGTGGCCACAGAAGATGAAGCGGGCATCGCTTGAGGACAGGCAGCGTTCCGCCGCGTCGGCGTCGCGTATATACAACCATTTCTCCGGCCGCTCCGCGCTGGCGTGAACATAGAACCGGTCTTCGGACCGGAACGAAAGCGGCAGCCGCGCCAGGAAATCCAAATGCTGCCGAGCGAGGCGCTCGCGGGTCCACTCGACGGCTGCCCGCGCATGTTCGGTCATGTTGGTGCGGCCAACCACCACCGCTTCGTCGTGGTTGCCCATGATGCAGAGCGCGCCGTCCTCGACCAGATCGGCGGCTTTCTCGACGACATAGACGGGGTCGGGCCCATAGCCGACCAGATCGCCAAGCAGGACCAGCTGGTCCGGCGGCTGCGTGCGGACGGTCTCCAGGACCGCGTCGAAGGCCTCGCGGTTGGCATGAATGTCAGACAGGATCGCTATGCGCATCCACCTTGTCCCCGAAACAGCACAACATAGTAAGGCAACGGCCGCAAAGGGTTTGATCAGGCTCAATATCGATGCGCGCGTTCACGACAAGGCGTTCCCCGCACCGTAGCTCCCCGGCCGAAGCTGCGCTTACACGCGGACCGCCTTGCGGGCCAGCCTTTGCTGCATTCCAGCGCGCGGCACGCCTTCACGAATGCAGCCCTCGGGCCATGCGCGACAAAAGGCTTTGCAATGCCATTATGGCTTGGCATTCGCTTTAGGATCGACTAGATGAGCCCCGCGCCTGTTTTGCCTAGACGGCTAGAGGTGCCGGGAAAAGGGGTTGTCCGCCGGTTGAGGGCACCCCAAATAGTCCCTTGAGGACTTCCCAAGGGAGGCGCATCTCCCCAACCCGCGCGGCGAAACCGGCCGGCGCGAGATGCAAGGACGGAGAGGTGGCCGAGTGGTTGAAGGCGCACGCCTGGAAAGTGTGTTTACGGGAAACCGTAACGCGGGTTCGAATCCCGCTCTCTCCGCCATAAACTTTCCCAATAAACTAATTATTTCAAACATTTAATTGAAAAATACAGGCGTCCTCAGGGCTGTTGCATCCTTGATCTGCGTAACAAACGGTCAGGTACCTGCGTAGTCCGCCAGGGCGTCGCTCAACGTCGAGGTAGTCAGCATCCTGTTTGAGCCAGAGCGGACGTTCTGTCCGCACCAGGCGCCGCCAGGCGGTTTCGTTCATACCTATGAACACATGACGAGACTAACCGGATGGAACTTTGGCAGAATCCGGCTGAGTTTCGCCGCAAGCTTCCGACAACGTGAACGTCGGCCGGTCAACTGTCGAGCCCTATCGCTTTCTGACTCACCTGCGTCAACTCAGACTCGGGAAGAGATCGCCAGTAGCGTAGCACAGCTTCGACAAATTGAGACTGTGGCCTCTCTTCGCCAGGCTGCCGCTCGCTTGTGACGTAGGAGTGCACGAATTGGTCCCACGAAAGATGATCCGAGGCGCGCAGACTTGCAAGCATCCTGACACAGTCGTCAGCGTCAAACTTGGACGCATTCTTAACGGAATGGAAGACCGCCCAGCGAAGGGAGTCTCGGCGCAATTTGCGGGTGCCAAGTATGCGTCGAGTTTGCTGTGCCGCCTCTCCTTCGATCGGTAGATCGCAATAGGCATAGTCCACAAAGGTAATCTCGGTGCGCGATGTTGCGTTCTCGATTACCCTTTCCAGCAAATCGAAGAGTCCCGGCCAAGCAGGGTGATTGGGCTCGATATCCCTCACCACAAGGAAGGCCCATCGTGCAATTGCGGTATCGTCCTCCGCGACCTTCGCAGCATGTTGTCGCAGAGTATCGATTATCATTAGCGCGGAGGCTTGGCGAATGTCCGGACGTTCCAGAAATCCGAAGATCGTCCAGGCGACCCCATAGCCCCAGATGTTCCACTGACCGGCCAGGGAGTCTATCCTTGCCAGCACCTGTTCCACGACTTTTCCACGGCAGTCCTCCGGAACATATTCGAGTTGCGACAATGCCGTCCGGAATTCTTCATCGCTGCTTTGAACTCCCAGCAGAAAGACGATACGGTCAAGGGCCGCCACGTCCGCGGGATCGATCTTGCGAATCGCAGCCAGGGAGATGCTTCGAACTGACACCGTTTCGGCATCGTCCGTCCAGCCGCGCAACACCTCTAGAACGGATGCACGGAATTCCTCAGTAGACATAAGCTGGCACGCTTTGCACAGAAGCCCAGCAAGTAGGACCTTGATTTCGTTGGTACTCGCGTCGCCATGCGCGGCGAGTTTAGATGAATGCTGCAGGAGGGCGGTGGCCAAGGGCTGTGGTCGCCGTCGCAACGCCACATCCAACACCGAGGTTGCGACGTAGGATCGATCGGACAGGAGCTCGGAGACGTAGTTTCGCACGTCATCGCCTCCGATCGCGCAGAGACATCCACCGCACAGGCTGGCAACGCTAGCCTCTCGATTGTCTCCGCCGGTGATCGGGCGCTCGTCATCGAGACGCTGAGAAAGCAATTTCAGAACGGTTGCGCTGTCCTCGGCATGCAGATCCTTGAGCGCCCTACCGAACCATCTTTCGTCTATCCAATCGTAGAAACGGTCGCCGTAGTACTGTTCGTCCGCCCAGTCCTTGACCCTAAGACCATAGCCGTTCTCATCAATCCGGGCTGTTTCGATGAGCAACCCGACCCGCAAAGCGAGTGGAGCCGAGTCCCGGACAATGCTTTCGTACAGAAGGATCTTGGAAGGCGACGCAGAATACATCCGCTCAGCCGTCATCCCGACGGTGCTGCGCAGGCGTTTATCGCCGAAGTCCGGGGCGATGCCGTCGAAGTTCGTTGGCAACGGCAATGTTAGCAGCCTTGATCGCTCGGCATCGGCATATTGATCGAAACGGAAGCGATAGTTGACGCCGACGCGCTCGATTACGCCAAAGTCGATCAGTCCTCTAAGCACGTTCGGGGTGGCCAGGGGAAGTCTTAAAGCCTTTGTCGCGGCAAGGATATCGGTGGCTTCACTTAGCATAGCGGCTGCGATGCTGGCGATGAGCGCTCGCACCTCGCTAGTGCCCACAGCATCCAAAGGATAACGCATGACGATGTCATTTACCCGATGGTCAAGCGCGGCGTCGATGAGTTGCAGGCGGGACATCGGATCCGAAGATTTGGCGAAGTGAGGTCCCAACTCAGCCGCTAACCGCAGAAAGAATGGATGCCGAGCGTCGACCGGGTCTATCCGTCGATCGACCCCATAGACGCGGATCATTTCTTCCAGCTCTTGTTCGCTGAGATCGCCCACCCATAGGCCGCCACCTGGCGGACGGCTAATGCCGGGGCGCAGCTCATCCTCACTCGGCGACCTTTCGTGAGGAGGAGGGAATACCGCGTCAAGGAGGGGTCTGGGAAGCAGCGTGGACCAGGTTTCGGGTCTACAAGTGACGATGAGCTTGGCGTTGTTGCGGCGCAGCCAGTCGATGGTCCGCGGCATCCAGGAGCCCGCGATACGTTGCGCAGGCAGCAACGCCTCGTCGCGTTCATTGATAGCATCGAGGACGACCACCAACCGTTCGCCAGTGGTGCTCGCGATCCGCGCCAGCGTCTCGGCACCCGGGCGGGACAGGTCCGGACGAACCAGGCGGTCGAGACCGTAGGTGCCATATTCGTCGTCGGTGAGCGCGCGCTCTATCTGGACCGCGATATTGGTGTCACCGGCTTGCATGTGAACGCCGCGCAGCAGCAAACAGTGCCGCAGACCCATGCCGCAAGACAACATGGCAGCAATAGAAGTCTTCCCCGCCCCCGACTCTCCGATAACAGGCATGAGCGGTGCATCATCTGCCAGAAACTCTCTGAGCGCGGTGTCGAGACCAGCGCGCAGCCGGAGTTTCGGTCCGTCAATCAGCTTCGCGACCGTCAAATCCTGCAACGTCTCCATCCGTTGCGCGGTGCATAGGATTTCTGCTCCAAGCGCATTGAGCGCCTTGCCGAAGCAAGGGACTTCGCGGCTGGCTGACGCGCAAATATCCATGAGAGGCGGCCAGATCGAGGCGGCGTGAGGAACCGATATGGCGATGCTACGCGTGTGCGTCGGGACGGGATCGTCGGGATTAGTCAGGCTGCCGACGATTGTCCCGACAATTGCAGAAGTCTCCTCGTCCACGGCAGACGCTCCGCTTGTTCCGCCATGCACAGCCGACCCGTCAAGGTCGAGTGTTTCGGTAAGCACATAGTCGCGCCGGCTGCCCGTCCCGGTCTCGGATGAACTGACGGCGGCATATTTGCGGACCTTTGCGGCCCGGTAGGTTCCCGCGAGCGGCACGAGGCCTTGGTAACCGAGCTGCAAATCCTGGAAGCCATTGGCGATCCAGTTTCCCGCCGCTGATGAGGCTTGAAGGATGGGCACCGGCACCAAACCCGCCCAGCCACTCTCAAGTATTGCGAGGTCAAATTCCTCGCTTGCATTCGACAGATCTATAGATACGTCCGCTGTGCGCTGGTCCGCCCCATGCCGAACCAATCGCACACGGCTCATTCCGGCGATGACGTGATGACACGTCAGCACCGTTCCATTGTTGGTTATGATGGTCCCCGTGCCGAGCCGCCTTTTTCCGGCACTGTCTAGGATCTCGACCGTCGCGCTGTTCAGCAGATCCCTGGTCGACAGCATCAACCAAGGGGACCACCGATCGAGCGGGTCAGGTTTCAGGCTGCACCCTTAAGCGAAAGCTTCAAGGTCAGGGTCGCCTCGCCCGCCACCTCTGCAAAGAAGAAGCCACCTGATGCGCCAAACTTCACCCCGATCTCCAAATCTGCCTGTTCAATCTTGATCTTGGAGAGTTTCTCAGACGCTGCCGCACCGATGCGCCCCACGCTGTCCAAGATATCCTCCAGCGTCGCCTCTGCCCTGCCAATGATGGCCAGCGGATCACCGGCAGCCGTCCCGGCCAGTCCGGACCCAGGCTTTACTTCGACGAGGAACGTCCCATGTTTCGAAGCAACTTCCAACAGCGCCATGCAACCCTCCTTTACACGGTCGGCCAAGTCTTCCCGTCGCAGCTTACACGAGTTCTTACTTAGCGGAAGAGGATAAAACGTAAGTAGCTTGACTGGATTGTCAGCATTCTGTTGGTAAGATGACCAACGCGGCGAAACCGGCCAGCGCGAGATGCAAGGACGGAGAGGTGGCCGAGTGGTTGAAGGCGCACGCCTGGAAAGTGTGTTTACGGGAAACCGTAACGCGGGTTCGAATCCCGCTCTCTCCGCCAGCCTTCGCTCGCTTCGCTCGCTTCGCGAGCTACGGGTTGGCGAGGTGGCAGGGCCTTGATTGAGCGAAGGGCGAAGGCTGGCCGATTCTCGAAGCCGAGATGAGCGCGTGGCGGCTGACCAACAGGATCATGGCACCGCAGTACATGTCGATCGACCCGGCGCTCGGGCGGCAGGCCGTTGATCTCGCGCTCGATCGAAGATCGCGTCGACACGGGCGACAGCTTCGGTCGCCACGGGAGCCTTCTTCAAGATGTGGTACCTAAGAAACTGCGTCGGCCATGATATCCGGCTCACGCAATTGGATAGACAGTCCTGACGCATGTGCCATAGTCCCACGGTGACGGAAGGGTCAGCTTCACGGAGAGGGCTGGCCGCACCATTCCTCGAATTTTCGGGCGTGCCATCCCATGGCCGCGTGCTTGACGCGGGATGTGGCACGGGCAGTCTGACCTTCACGTTGGCGGCTCACCCTGAACTGGCAGCGATCGAGGCCCTGGACTTCGAGGAGAACTTCGTGGCCGCCCTGCGCGGTCGCACGACCGATCCCAGAATAAGAGCGCAACAGGGCGATGTCTGTGCTTTGCCCTATGGAAACGAGGAGTTCGACGGGGTCTATTTCCTTTTAGTGCTCCATTTCGTAACCGATCCGCATCGGGCGCTGCGGGAAATGCGGCGCGTCCTGCGGCCCGGCGCTACGGCCGCGGCTGCGGTCTGGGACAACTGCGGCGGCATGCCGAGTTGGCGCTTGTTCTGGGATACGATCCGCGCACTCGAACCGGAAGCGGCCGACAGAGGCGCGATACCCGCCAAGCGGCCGCTGACGGGCGAAGGCGAGTTGTGCGCGGCGTTCGAAAATGCCGGCTTTACAGGCGTTGCCGCCACGATGCTGGCGATCCGAATGGATTACACCAATTTCGACGATTTCTGGCACCCGATGGTCTACGGACAGGGAGCCTTTGGGAGCTTTTTTGATGCGCTGCCTCAGACGAGGCGCGGTCGGCTTCAGGATGCGGTGAAAGCGGCCTATCTTGCCGGTGACGGCGACGGCCCTCGCGGATTTGCGAGTGTTGCCTGGGCAGTTCGAGGAACGGCTTAATGCTACGCATCAAAGTAGGGCAATCGCATAGACGTATTGCCCGCTTTCATCGTTCGCGGTCCGCCATAAACGTCTTAATGAACTAATTATTTTAAGTGCTTAGTTGGCCAGACGAGCACCTCGACGCGGAAGATGTCGACCACGATCTGCGGCTCGTCCGCTCAGCCGCGGATACGGCCGTGGATGACAATGAGCCCGGCCGAGCTGGCTGCAATCGCGGGCCATGACGGGAAAAAACGCGCTTCCCAAATCCCGCGGCTCTACGTGGGGTCAGGGCAGACCAGATCATCAGCGCCCCAAAAGGCCACGAAGATGATGCTGGTCAGCATCCGTCCGCGCCGCGCAAGCTCTGGTGGCTTCCGGAGCAGTCGGACGATCTGCCAGGCTTCGAGCGCATAGCTGCCGAGCCGCTTCCCAAATCCCGCGGCTCTACGTGGGGTCAGGGCAGACCAGATCATCAGCGCCCCAAAAGGCCACGAAGATGATGCTGGTCAGCATCCGTCCGCGCCGCGCAAGCTCTGGTGGCTTCCGGAGCAGTCGGACGATCTGCCAGGCTTCGAGCGCATAGCTGCCGAGAACCACAAGCTTCACGACCACGCCAGAACGGCGGGGATGGCGAGGCCGGCAAACGGATCGATTCCGACCCTCACCGAAATGCTCGCCATCCCGATCGGGATCAGCCGGCTACTGGCGTGTTGAGAAGCTGCTGCTCCCAAAGATACGCGATGCCGCTGCCGCCGAAGTGCTGGATGAGAATCTCGGTCAGCTCCTCGACGTGCTCGGTGCGCGCCCAATCGCGTTGCCATTCGCCAGCGAGCGCCATCACGGTCATCACGTTCGCGCCGGCCGCGATCATTCGCTGAATGGCAACTTCGTGAGACTCCTTCGAAATCCCGCCCGACGCGTCGGTGATCACGGTCACGTCCCAGCCTTCGCCGGCGGCCTGGATGACAGGCATTGCGACGCAGACCTCGGTCCACAGGCCGGCGATGATCAGCTGCTTGCGGCCGGTCGCCTTGACGACGTTCACCACATTCTCGTCCTGCCAGGTGTTCACCCAGGTGCGATCGATGACTTCCTGGTCCGGAAATACGTCGGTGATCTGCTTAAAGAGAAGTCCACCGCGCGCCGCGATCACGCTGGTGAGAATGGTCGGAACATTGAAAGCTTTTGCTAGCTTCGCCAGCGCGGTCGTGTTGTTGACCACCATGTGCGGATCGTGGCTGTTCAGGTTCGCGAGCTGATAAGGCTGGTGGTCGATCAGAACGAGGACCGAGTCTTCGGGCCGAAGAAGCGAATCAAGGCCGTTGCGAAAAGCCATTACGACTTCCTTTCCTGCTGTTGTAAGAGGCGTCGGGTTTTCCGGTAGGCATCCGTCAGCGGCGACGTCGCCCGACCGCAAATTGTCGTTCCCCGTCGCGATGCGGTAGTGCCATAGTCCGCTAAGCTGTGTCGCGAAACGAGGAACGCTGGGTGGACATCGAAGACCTGCAGACATTCGTCGCAGTAGCCGATGCAGGGGGCGTATCGGCCGCCGCGCGCCGACTCGGCGTCTCCAAGTCAATCGTCAGCCGGCGGCTCTTCAGGATCGAAGCCGAGCTTGGCGTCCAGCTCCTTGCGCGGACGACGCGCGGCGCCGCACTCACGGAAGCGGGAATCGCGTTCAGGGACCATGCGGCCCGGGCCAGCGCCGAGATTGATACCGCCAGGGAAACGATCCTCCCCACCGGCGAGCTGCGCGGTCGTTTGAGGGTCGCAATGCCGCTTACTTTCGGGGCGACCCACTTCGCCCCCGTGCTTGCGGAAATGGCGCGTCTGCACCCAAAACTTCACATCCATACCTCCTACAGCGATCGCTTCGTCGATCTCATCGCGGAGGGTTTCGATTGTGCGATCCGGAGCGCCTACCTTCAGGACTCCAACCTGATCGCGAAGCGCGTCGGGCCGATCCATGGAAAGCTCGTCGCAAGCCCGGACTATATCGAGGCACACGGATCACCTGAGACCCCGGACGAACTCATCGCCCATCAGGCCCTCATGCAGGGAACGGAAGCCTGGCAGTTCATGGATGGCGGCAGGATTGTTACGGTTCAGCCGCAGGGCAGGTTCAAGGCCGACAGCGCCACGGCGCTTGCCGCGGCGGCGGCGGCGGGTCTCGGCATCGCCTGGCTCCCCGATTGCATCACACACGAATACGTGGCCTCCGGCGCGCTCGTTCCGATCATGACTCGCTATCCGGTCCCTCCGGGGGCCGCTTATGTCGTGCGCCCGCCGGGTCAGCACCCCACGCGGAAAGTGCGGGTGCTCACCGAAATGCTGACTGAGTATTTCAAACGGAACCCGGAGCTTTGGGGTCTCGACGGCTCGGACGAGAATGGTATTTAAGTCTCGTCAAGAACCTGCGGTCGAAGCTCAAGCCTCCACGCGAAGCAAAATGCCCTCTGAAGCCTTGGCGAAGGAGAGCCGTCTCGGCGCTCACGGCTGACGCCTGAGCAAATTCACCACGCCGCGGCTTTCCGTGCCGCACCTCAACGGGCCATAAGGACCGGCAGTCCCGGTTCCTCGATCATCGACTTGGTCACGCCGCCAAAGATCCGCTCGCGCAGGCGGGAATGGCCGTAGGCTCCCATGACCATGAGCTCGGCGCCGGTGTCGACCGCGTGCTGGCTAAGGACGACGGCGATCGAATGGTCCGAACTCGGCAGGCGGTCGACCGTAACCTTCACGCCGTGGCGGGCGAGATAGGCGGCCACGTCCGCCCCGGGTTCCGCGCCATGGTGCCGTTCGTCCTCGACCGGGTCGATCATGACGATGCGCACCTCGTCGGCCCCTGCCAGTATGTCAAGCGATTCCCGCACGGCGCGCGACGCTTCCAGGCTGGCGTCCCATGCGACAAGGACGCGCTTCGGTTTCAACGTTGCGCGCGCTGCTTCGGGGACCAGCAGGACAGGCCTACCTGACGAGAACAGTCCGCCTGCGATGACCTTCTCCTTGAGCAAGTGGCTTGCGAGCATTTCCGGCCCGACAACGGTCAAATCGGCGTAGCGGGCGCGCCGACCGATGACTTCGTCCGCCCAGGACTGCTCGGGGTAATCGCTGCTCAGGTCAGCCGATACGAGGCTTTCCGACAGCATTCTGGAGACCGCCGAGCTGCGCCTTTCCAGCGTTTCCATTTCGGCTTCGCGCTCCGCGAGCCACGCCGGCGAGACGACCGCTGCGTATTCTCCGCCCGAGGGAGGCGCGGCCATGACCAGGACCAGCACGGAGAGATGTGCCTTGATTTCCTCGCAGAGACCGGCGGCGAGCCTCACATCGCCGTCCCCATGATCCGGCCCCGTGACGGTGAGCAAAGTCTTGAATGGCATGGCGGCGACTCCTTGTACGGCAGAGGTTCACAGAGGAGGTAGCCGTAACCGCCCGGTCGGCCTTCTTCCTTGCGCTGAATCAAACCGATCCCTTCGCCGAATTGATCCCGGTCAACGTGCGCGCGCGCCGCACGCTTTAGCCTGACATCGATGGCAGGAGGCGGATCGATGCGATTCTGGACGACGATGGGTTTCTTGGCGCTGACGCTGAGCGCCGCGGCGGCACAGGAGATGAGCAATGGCGAGCAGGAATATCTGAACTCCTGCGCCGTCTGCCATGGCGTGGACGGCAAAGGCGACGGACCCATGGCCGACGTATTGCGGAAGCGCCCCGCGGATCTGACGACGCTGACAAGGCGCAATGGCGGGGAATTTCCCTATTGGCGGGTCTACGCGACGATCGACGGCCGCGGCCTCGTGCCGGAGCACGGCGACCGCGAAATGCCGGTCTGGGGCAATCAGTTCCTGCCTGACGACGTGAAGCGCTACGGCCCCTACGGCGGCGAGGCCGTCACCACGGAACGCATCCATAACCTCGCCGGTTACGTCCAGACGCTTCAACGCCAATAAGACTCGTAAGGCTTCAGTCGGCAAGACTGGACGATGATGCAACCAGGACCAGGGGCGCAGGCTATGATCGCTGAGAACCAGGACGTCGTGGTCGAGATGTTGAAGGATCCTGCCGCCTATGGCGAAGCCGGCCCCGTCGAGACGATCGAGACCCATATTTCCCGGATATTCCTCGTCGGGCGCCGCGCTTTCAAGCTGAAGCGGGCGGTCGAGTTGCCTTATGTCGATTTTTCGACGCCGGAGCTGCGGCTCGCCGCGTGCGAAAAGGAAGTGGAGTTGAACTCCCGGACGGCGCCGGGCCTTTATCTCGGTGTCCACCGCATCACGCGCGAAGGAGATCGGCTTGCCCTGGATGGGCCGGGTGACCTGGTCGACGCCGTCATCGAAATGGTTCGCTTCGATCAGTCGAAGCTTCTGGACCGCATGGCCGGCGCGGGCCAGCTGACACCAGTCTTGATGACGAACGTCGCGCGCATGATCGCGCGGTACCACCGCAGCGCCGAGGAAATCCACGCCGGCAGCGGGTCGGCGAATATCGGCGGCGTGCTCGATATCAATTCGGCCGGATTTGCAACAAGCCACGTCTTCGATGGAAGGGAGATCAAAACGCTCGACGACGCGTTCCGCACCGCCCTCGCCCGCCATGCCAGCCTGCTCGACCGGCGCGAGACGGCGGGCCGCATCCGCCGCTGTCACGGCGATCTGCATCTGCGCAACATCTGCCTCTTCGAGGGCGAGCCGCGCTTGTTCGATTGCATCGAGTTCAACGACCGGATCGCCACTGTCGACGTCCTCTACGACCTCGCATTCCTGTTGATGGACCTGTGGCACCGCGGCTTCCCGCAATTCGCCAATCTGGTGATGAATCGCTATCTCGATGACGCCGACGACGAAGACGGTTTCATCCTCCTGCCGTTCTTCATGGCGGTGCGGGCCGCGGTGCGCGCGCATGTCACGGCAACACAGGTCGAGGAAGGCAGTTCGGATTCCGCAAAGCTGATTGCCGAAGCGCGGTCCTACTTCGAGCTCGCCCGCGCCCTGCTCGCCGTGACGCCGCCTCGGCTCGTGGCGATCGGCGGCCTGAGCGGCTCGGGCAAGACGACGGTCGCCGAAGCGCTCGCCGCCCATATCGGCGCGCCGCCCGGCGCACGGATTGTCGAGAGCGACCGCATCCGCAAGGCCATGCACGGGGTGGCCGCTGAAACGAGACTGCCGGACAAGGCCTACCGTCCAGGCGTATCGGAACGCGTCTATCGCCAGATCGGCTGGCGCGCGGAGCTGATCCTTGCCCAAGGCGGCTCCGTTGTCGCCGACGCTGTTTTCGACAAGCCGGAGGATCGCGACAGGATCGAACGCGCCGCGAACGAGGCAAATGCCCCGTTTGCGGGATTTTGGCTGTCGGCCGATCCGGCGGTGCTTTGGCATCGGGTCAGCGAGCGCAAGGGCGGCCCCTCCGATGCCACGGTCGACATCCTGTCGCGGCAATTGCAGCGCGACGCCGGTCCGTTGACCTGGCGCAAGATCGAGGCAGACCGCAAGACAGCCGCAATCACCGCCGAGATGGCGGCCTTCGTCGAGGGCGCTCCTTCGTCTCCAGTCAGCCTCAGGAAGACAGGATCATAGAGCTGGCCGCCGCTTAACCGAGCTCCAGCGTCGCCACCGACAGGCCGGACTCGCTGGGGTGGTGCGCAAGCGAGAAGCCAAACTCCCGGCACATTGTCAGCATCTTGCGATTTTCGTTGAGGATCATGCCCTCGATCCGGCTGACGCCTTCGGCCTTCGCATAGTCGATGACCTGTTTCAGCAGGTCCCATCCCAAGCCATGCCCCTGCAGATCCGATCGCACGAGCAGCGCGTATTCGCCGGTCCTGTGATCCGGGTCGCAGGAAAGCCTGCCGATACCGGCCAGCGCGCCCGTGTCCTTCTCGAGCGCGACGAAGGCAATGTCGCGATCATAGTCGAGCTGTGTCAGCCGCTTCAGCATCTGGTCCGGAAAATTCCTGCGCGGCGAGAGGAAACGCAGCCGCAGGTCGTCGGGGGAAATCTTCGCCAGGAACGCCGGATAAAGCGCGACGTCCGCCGGCATGATTGGCCGGACGTGGAAAGGCATGCCGTCCGATAGCAGGTCGCGGCTCCATCCCGACGGATAGGGCCTTATGGCAAGGGCCGGATTCGGCGCTGGTTCATCCATCCGCTGCGGATCGATTTCGATGCGGGCATCAAGCGCGATCACGCCTTCGCTGTCGGCCAGCAACGGGTTGATGTCGAGGGAAACCAGGCAAGGGAAGTCGACGATCATTTGCGACAAACCGTTCAGCGCGGCGATGATCGCGGCTCGATCGGCAGGCTTGCGGTCGCGATAGCCGGCAAGCAGGCGGCCTATTCGCGTTGCGTCGATCAGGTCTCCGGCCAGAACGTCGTCGAGCGGCGGAAGCGCGATCGAGGTGTCGTTGAGAACCTCGACCGCCGTGCCGCCGGCGCCGAACAGAATGATCGGGCCGAACATCGGATCCAGGTTCATGCCTAGAATGAGCTCCTGTGCATGCTTGCGCGCGACCATGGTTTGCACGGTGTAGCCGTCAGCCTTCGTCCCTGGCGCCTGCGCGCTCAGGCGTGTCTCGATCGACCGCGCGGCCTCTCCAGCCTCCGCGGCGCTCGTGATGTCGAGGACCACGCCACCGACATCGGATTTGTGTGAAACCGCCTTCGACAACAATTTGACGACCACGCGTTCGGAGCTTTCGAGAAGCTGGCCGGCCGCCTGCGCCGCCTCCGGGACGGATCCGGCGACGATGGTTCGCGGCACGGGAATGCCGTAGGCGGCTATCGCCGCTTTTGCTTCCGGCTCCGTCAGCATGCGCCGCCCTTCGCTTGCCACCTGCCGGAAGATGGCATGCACGGACGCCTTGCCGGCGACCTGGCCTTCGTCCTGGCTCGAGGGCGTACGCAGGAGCGCTCGCTGGGCCCGCGACCATCCGCTGAGATAGGACGCCGCGATCGCCGCATCCTCCGGCGTTTCGAAGCTCGCGATGCCGGCCTCCGTCAGTATGTCCCGGCCCTGCCGCGCGGTATGCTCGCCGAGCCAGCACGCCAGCAGCGGTTTTCCTCCGACCTCGCCCTCGTCGCCAAGCTCGGCCACCTTTCTGGCGGCATCGGGCGATGAGCCGAGCCCGGTCGGGCAGTTCATGACCATGATGACGTCCGTTTCGGGATCCGCCGCCAAGGCTTCGAGCGCCGCCCCATAGCGCTCCGGCGCCGCGTCACCGACGATGTCGATCGGGTTTGCATGCGACCAGGTCGGCGGCAGTATCCGGTTCAGCCTCTCGACCGTAGACGGCGAAAGCGTGGCCAGCTCGCCTCCGCGTCCGACCAGCTTGTCGACCGCAAGAACGCCGGCGCCGCCGCCATTGGTGACGATGCCGACCCGCGACCGCTCGAGCGGAGAATAGCGCGCGACCGTTTCGGCGGCGTCGAACAACTCGGCGAGGTCGTTCACGCGCAGCACCCCGGCCCTGCGCAAGGCGGCGTCGACCACCCTGTCGGCGCCGGAAAGCGCGCCGGTATGTGTCGCGGCCGCCCTGGCCGCCTGCTCATGCCGGCCGGGCTTGATGGCGATGACCGGCTTGAGGCGCGCCGCCGCCCGCGCGGCCGACATGAACTTGCGTGGATTGGGTATCGTTTCGAGATACATCACGATGGCGCGCGTGTGAAAATCGCCCGCCAGCATGTCGAGGCAGTCGCCGACGTCGACGTCGGCCATGTCACCCAGGGAGATGATCCGGGAAAAGCCGACATTGTTTTCGGCCGCCCAGTCGATCAGCGACGTGGCGATCGCGCCGGATTGCGAAACCAGGGCGATGTTCCCGGACCTGGCCGCCATGTGGGCGAAACTGGCGTTCAGCTTGGCCGGAGGGATCATCAGCCCGACCGTGTTCGGCCCGATGATGCGCATGAGCGAGGGTTTGGCCGCGTCGAGCATCGCCTGGCGCAGGCCGTTCTCGCGATTGAGCCCGGCGGTGATGACGACGGCCGCGCGTGTCCCCTTCTCGGCGAGCTCGCGCACCATGCCTGGAACGGTGTCGGGTGGGGTCACGATGACGGCCAGATCGGGAATGCCAGGAAGATCGGCGACCTTCGCATAGCAGCGATGACCGGCCACCTGTGCATGTTTGGGATTGAGCGGCCAGATCTCTCCCTCGAAGCCGCCGCTGACGATGTTGGAGAAGACGACGCGGCCGACCGAGCCGGCGCGGTCGGTCGCGCCGACGACGGCGACGGATTTCGGCGAGACGGCATATTCAAGATTTCGGATGGTCATCCCGGAAACTCCTTGCCGCCACATTCACCAAAGACGTCGGGCATTCATTGCGCTGGATCAAAGCTCCACCCGACCTGTCGCGGTTAGCTGACGGAACGCCACTCGCAATCTCTCGCTTCTGGCGCGGGTCCGTCGAAGGAGAATCCGATGAGCTACTATCTCAGCAAAAGCCTCGAGATGCCGTTCACGGCGGCGATCGAACACGTAACCAAGAAGCTTGCCGGCAAGGGCTTTGGCATACTGACGAGGATCGATGTCCAGCACACGATGAAGGTCAAGCTGGGCGTGGACTTCAAGCCATACATGATCCTCGGCGCCTGCAATCCGCATTTCGCATGGCGCGCGCTGCAGGCCGAGGACAAGATCGGCGCCATGCTGCCCTGCAACGTGATCGTGACCGAGACCGCCCCCGGTCAGGTCGAGGTAGCGGCCATCGATCCGATGGCGGCGATGGGAGCCATCGACAACCCCCAGCTTGCCGCGACGGCAAGGGATGTTCGGCTGTTGCTCCAGGAAATGATCGGCGAGCTTTGATGGCCGCCGCCATGAACGAGTCCGTGTTGCGGCGGGCGCTGCTGATCATCGCCGTTCTCGGTCTGGCGGTTGGGCTGGGCGCGTGGCGAAGCGGCTTCGACTTCGTCCCGCATGATGCGATCTGGACGGCGGCAACCCTGCCCGTTGTCGTGACGCTTGCCATCTCCATCCTGCGGGATTTTTGGATCGGCCGGATCGGCGTCGATGCGATCGCGCTCGTTTCGATGTCGGCGGCGCTGCTGCTTGGGCAGCCTTTGGCGGCGATCGTCATCGCAATCATGTATGCCGGCGGCACGGTGCTCGAAGATCTGGCGCGCGGGCGAGCCGAGCGAAATCTGAAGGCTCTGACCGATAGGGCGCCACGTGTGGCGCATCGAAAATCCGCACGCGGCACCGAGACCGTTCCGATCGGTCAAGTCGCTGTCGGCGACGAGCTTTTGGTGCGCGCCGGCGAATTGCTGCCCGTCGACGGCATCCTGATCGACGCTTCGGCCCTGCTCGATGAGTCGACCGTGACCGGAGAGCCCCTGCCGGGCCGGCGAAGCGCCGGCGACACGTTGCGCAGCGGCACCGTCAATGCCGGCGAGGCCTTCGTCATGCGAGCCTCGGCTATCGCCGACAGGAGCACCTACGCCGCTATCGTGCGCATGGTCGCTGCCGCGCAAACCGCCAAGGCTCCGTTCATACGCCTTGCCGATCGCTTTGCCTTGCTGCTCCTTCCGGTCACGCTGCTGGTCGCCGGCATCGCCTGGCGTCTCTCGGATGATCCGATCCGCGCTCTCGCCGTTCTGGTGGTCGCAACGCCCTGTCCGCTGATCCTCGCGGCGCCCGTTGCATTCATAGGCGGCGTGTCGCGCGCAGCCCGCGCCGGCATTCTGATGAAGGGCAGCACGGCGCTGGAGGCGCTCGCCCAGATACGCACCGCAATCTTCGACAAGACCGGCACCTTGACGCTCGGCGGCGCCGAGCTGATCGAGATCGATGTCGCTCCGGGCCGGGATGCCGGGGAATTGCTGCGGCTGCTGGCTTCGCTGGAACAGGCTTCGCATCATGTCCTTGCGGATTCGATTGTCCGCATCGCTCGCCATGGAAACCTGGCGCTGTCCCAACCCCGTGATGTTCGTGAACATCGCGGAGAAGGCTTGAGGGGCCGGGTTGATCTGATGTCGATCGCGGCAGGGTCGAGGTCGCTCGTCCTTGGGGACGAACCACTGCCTAGATGGGCGGAAAGCGGAGAGGAACGGCACCGCGACGCGCAAGTGCTCAGGGTGTTTCTGGCGCTCGATGGCGAGCTTGCCGGCATTTTCACTTTCGGCGATGCGATACGAGAGGATGCGCGCGACACCCTCCGCGAATTGCGTTCGGGCGGTGTGGCCCGGATAGTCATGCTCACCGGCGACGACGGCGCGGCGGCGGAGAAGATCTCCGCTTCGCTCGATCTCGATGCCGTGATTGCCGATGCCACGCCGGCGGACAAGGTAGCAACGGTCGAGGCGGAGAAGACGATCGCGCCGACAATGATGGTGGGCGACGGTATCAACGACGCCCCTGCCCTTGCCGCGGCGACGGTAGGCATTGCCATGGGAGCCCGTGGCGGGACAGCCTCCTCGGAAGCCGCGGATGTCGTTGTGCTGACCGACAGGCTGCATCCGGTCGCGGAAGCACTGCGGATCGCCAGGCGTACGCGCAGGATCGCCCTGCAGAGCATCATTTTCGGGCTGGCGCTCTCGGGCGCCGCGATGGTCGCGGCCGCCATGGGACACATAACGCCGGTGGCGGGAGCGTTGCTTCAGGAGGGCATAGACGTCGCGGTGATTCTCAATGCGCTGCGCGCGCTTGGCGACGAGCGTTCCGCAGGCATCCAAGGCAAGAGAAGTGAAGGCCATGTCACAGGAAAATCTGGTGGTTTGCACCAAATGCGCCACGATAAACCGCCTGCCTTCCACCCGAAGCGGTAGCGACGCGAAGTGCGGGAAGTGCGGCGCCCGGCTGTTTTCAGGCCATCCGGAAGACTTGGACGCCGTGAACTTCGAACGCCAGGTCGGTCGCGGCAGTCTGCCCGTTCTCGTCGATGTCTGGGCTCCATGGTGCGGCCCATGCAAGATGATGGCGCCGGCCTATGAAGCTGCCGCCAAGGCGCTTGAGCCTCACGTGCGGCTGATCAAGCTGAATTCCGACAAGGAGCAGGCCATCGCCGCAAGGCTGGGCATTCGTGGGATTCCCACCATGATCCTCTTTCATCACCAGCGGGAGATCGCGCGCATATCGGGGGCGATGGGCACGAGTCGGATCGTCAGCTGGGTTCGCGGCCACGTTCCGACGGGCGCCAGCTGAGCTATCGCGGAACCGAGACTCGTTTGACTCTGATCAAGGCCACGTCCGGCCGCCGCGCTAGGAATGGCCTCGAAGGAGTTTCTCATGACCAGCTTGCACGACCTCACCCCCAAATTCAGAAACATCCGCCTGCTTCTCGCGCGCGAGAAAGGTCATCCGGAAGGAGACCGGGAAGAAGGCTACGACGTGCTGGCGCCGCTCACCGACGAGGGACGGCTGGACGCGGAGGAATGGAAGACGCATCGGGCAGTCTGTCGCGTCCGCCGCTTTCGCACCGGCGAAGAGGATCTTGTCGGCCGCTTGCGCCGCAAGCCGGGCGGACAATGGTTTTTCGACTATGCCGAGGGCGACCGCGACGACGAGGTCGGCTTTCATCTCGGCGAGGAGCGCTTCGTCACCGGCGAATATGTCTCCATAAAGCGCAATGGGGCCATGCACACCTATCAGGTCGCTCGCGTGGAGCAGCCGTAGCAATTCTCTCGAAAACTGGTCTGAGCCAGGCCATGCCACGCCGCATTCTCATTGTCGTCGGCCACCCCGACCCGTCCCCCGACCGGCTCTGCCGCGCCTTGGCTTCGGCCTATGCCGAGGGCGCGGAACGGGCTGGCCATGCCGTGCGCCGGATCGACCTGGCCTTGCTGGACTTTCCGATGCTTCGGACAATGCAGGAGTTCGAGCATGGAACGCTCCCCGACAATCTCAAGGAAGCGGCCGAGTCAGTCGTCTGGGCGGAGCATTTCGTCTTTGTCTTTCCGCTTTGGCTGGGAACCATGCCGGCCATGCTCAAGGCATTCCTGGAGCAGGTCATGCGGCCGGGGGTCGCGTTCGCCTATTCGGACAAAGGCGGCGGGTCCCCCAAAACCTTGCTGCACGGCCGATCTGCGCGCCTGGTGGTGACGATGGGAATGCCCGCGATCGTCTACCGGCTCTGGTTCCTCGGCCACGGCATCGCCGGCATGCGGCGAAGCATCCTCGGCTTCGCCGGCATCAAGCCGGTGCGCGAGACCTTGTTCGGCATGGTTGCGAACGCCGGCGACGCGAAGCGGGCAAGCTGGCTCAAGCAGATGCGGCGGTTGGGCGAACGCGCGATCTAAGGCGTGTTGAGATTCAGGTCAGGCCGAGCCGAAAATGTCGGTTTCCGAGAACCGGAGCGGAGCGTACTTGAAGTACGTGAGCACCGGAAGCGCAGGAAACCGGCGTTTGCAGGCCGGCATCACCTGAATATCAACACGCCTTAATCCGCAGGGGCATCACGGCTGGAGGACGGCGGCGCCACTCAGCCTGCCCATCCGCAAATCGTCCAGCGCCTGGTTGGCCTGCTCCAGCGGATAGGTCTTTGTGTGCGTGCGCACCTGCGCGCGCTGCGCGACGGGGAAGAATTCCTCCGCGTCGCGGCGGGTTAGGTTGGCGACCGACACCAATTCTCTTTCTTCCCAGAGAAGCTTGTAGGGCATCGATGGAATGTCGCTCATATGGATGCCGCCGCAGACCACGCGGCCGCCTTTGCGAACGGCCCGCAACGCCGCCGGCACCAGCGCGCCGACCGGTGCGAAAATGATCGCGGCGTCAAGCTCGACGGTGGGCAATTCATCGGACGCCCCTGCCCAGACGGCGCCCAACGAGCGTGCGAAATCCTGCGCCTGGGTGTCGCCCGGCCGCGTGAAGGCAAAGACCTCACGTCCCTGCCAGATCGCCACCTGGGTGATGATGTGAGCGGCCGCGCCGAAGCCATAGATGCCCAGTCGCCGGCCGTCGCCGGCCTTCTTGAGGCAGCGCCAGCCGATCAGGCCTGCGCACAGGAGCGGCGCCAGCGACACCGGATCCGCGGTGACATCGAGCTCGAAAGCGAAATGCTCGTCGGCAACGACATGGCTGGCGAAGCCGCCGTCGCGCGTATAGCCGGTGAAGAGAGGCTGGTCACAGAGATTTTCGGCGCCGGAGGCGCAATAGGGACAGTGCCCGCATGTGTGTCCGAGCCAAGGGACACCCACCCTTTGCCCGAGCCGGGACGGCGACACGCCCTCGCCGACCAGATCGACGACGCCGACGATTTCGTGGCCCGGCACGAGCGGCAGCTTCGGCTGCGGCAGATCACCGTCCACGACATGCAGATCGGTCCGGCAGACTGCGCATGCCTCCACCTTTAGCCTGATCTCGCCCGTTCCCGGCGTGGGGTCGGGGCGGTCGGCGAGCTTCAAAGGCGTACCGGGCTTTTCCAGTACCATTGCCTTCATCGCACTTCCCCGGTTTCTTGGAAGACAGACGGGAACGGACCCGCTCCATTCGGCAACCAGAACGGAAAACGCGCTTGTCAGGCACCCGTTCCTATCGCGAGTGCCTGATCCTGACCGGCTGCGGCCGGGTGTGATGGCCGAAGCCATGGCTCGCCGGAACGCGGCTGCGCTGCCTAGTCGAGATCATCTCGAAATAAAGTCCTGCACCGGCAAGATACGCAAGGCCGAGTATCCCAGCCCAGATTTCGATGATACCGGAGGTCATGGTCGGATTCCCTTGGTTGGATGCTTGGTTCTGACCAATAATCGCCGAGCCAAATCACGCCGGCCTTGATCGCGGTCAATCGCATGGAACGCGTGAGTGGCTCCGCGCGGCCCGCTCTAAGTAGTTTCCCGTAGGGACATAACCGAATTTCGGCATGGCCGGATTTGCGCGACTGCTGTTGTCACCAATTCACCGGGACCACAGCCATGCACGCTCACGCTTCCGCCAGGATCGAACTGCAGTCGTATCTCCCTCATCATAGTCCTGCGCCCATCTTTGACGGGGCGGCAACGCAGCCGGTCAGCTTCTTCCCGGCAGGTGCCGAGATCTATGCCCAAGGCGAAAAGGCGGGCGCCCTCTACCAGGTCGAATTCGGCGCGGTCCGCATCTACCGCCTGCTTGCCGACGGCCGCAGACAGATAAGCGCGTTCCATCTGGCGGGAGAGACTTTCGGTTTCGAGGCCGACGCCACTCACCACTTCTTCGCCGAAGCCATCAACGCAACGGGGGTAAGGGTGTTTCGCACTCCCTCGGGAGCGGACGTGTCCCGCCAGCTTCTGCCTCTTGCCCTCAAAGGTCTGATCCGGGCGCAGGAACATCTTCTCGTGCTCGGCCGCCAGAACGCCATCGAGCGCGTCGCGGCATTCCTGGTCGAAATGTCGGAGCGCCAGGGTGGGTTGCGGCAGGTGGAACTGCCGATGTCGCGGATCGACATTGGCGACTATCTCGGTCTCACCATCGAAACCGTGTCGCGCGTCTTCACCCGCCTGAAGGAGAAGGGCGTCATTCGTCTGCTCAGCCTGCGCAGCATCGAAATCCTCAAACGGGATACGCTGCTGGCGATGGGAGAGTGAGACCCGTCGAGCCAATCCTCGCGCATCAATCCTGAAAGGGACGACAATGAAAACCACGCTTACCACTCACACCGGATTTCGCTTCGAGGTGCGCCGCGCACGTTCTGAGGACGAGCCGCTCGTCGCCGAGTTCTTCACTCATGTCACATCGGAGGACATGCGCTTCCGCTTCCTCGGAGCCGTGAAGGAAGTTTCGCATGAGCGGCTGGTCGCGATGACCCGTTCCGACGATCCGCACATCCATAATTTTCTCGCCTTCTCGACCGACGGAATGCTGATCGCGGTGGCGACGCTTGCCAGCGATCCGGCCGACCGGCGCGGCGAGGTGGCGATCTGCATTCGACAGGACCGCAAGCATCTCGGCGTCGGCTGGGAGTTTCTCGGTTATATCGCGCGATATGCCGAGGAGCACGGTATCGAGACGATCGAGTCGATCGAGAGCCGCGAGAACCGCGCCGCGATCGAGGTTGAGCGCGACATGGGCTTCACCGTCGCAACCTACCCCGATGACCCGACGCTCGTCCTGGTTCAGCGGAAGCTCGGCGCCAAGTTGCCGGGTTGACGCATGCCGCCCAAAGAGCGCGGCGGTTCCGGGAAAACGACATGCATCAAAACAAAGACTTAAAGCGCGCCGCCCGAATTCCGGTTCGGCGCGACGCGCTTTGCGCCCCGCCATGCCGCCCCGCCATGCTGCCAAGGGGCAATCAGGCCTTTTCAAGGTTGAGCAGTTCCGTGGCCACCGCGCGTTCCTCGTCGGCCGGAATGACAAGAACGTCGACGCGGGAATTCGAGGCGCTGACCAGCTCCTTGCTGCCGCGGTTCAGGCCGTCGTCGACAACGACATCCAGCCATCCGGCGGCCTCGCAGATCCTTTGCCGGATCTGATGCGCATGCTCGCCGATCCCCGCGGTGAACACGAGTGTGTCGAGCCCGCCAAGCGCGGCTGCGAGCGATCCGATCTCGCGTCCGGCGCGGTAGACGAAGAGATCGACGGCACGGGCCGCCGCAGGCTCCTTTGACGCAAGCAGCGTCTGCATATCACCGGAAATGCCGGATACGCCGAGCAGGCCGGAGCGCTCGTAAAGCAAGGTGGACAGTTCCTCGGATGACAGCTTCTGGTCCCGCAAGAGATGCAGGATCACGCCAGGATCGATGGCACCGCAACGCGTGCTCATGAGAAGACCGTCGAGCGTCGAAAAACCCATGGTGGTGGCGACGCTCGCACCTGCCTTCATGGCGCACAAGCTCGCGCCGCTGCCGAGATGGGCGACAATCGTCCGGCCGCCGGCGGCGGCACCGTAGCGATCATGAAGCTTCGCGGCGATGTGGCTATAGGACAATCCATGGAAGCCATACGAAACGATGCCCTGTTCCGACATCTCGCGCGGCAAGCCATAGAGCTTCGACAGCTCCGGCCGAGCATGGTGGAACGCCGTATCGAAGCAGCCGACTTGCAAGGCTTCAGGCAGAAGGTGACTGGCCATGCCGACGATTTCGAGATTGATCGCCTGGTGGATCGGGGCCAGCGGCTCAAGCTTGTGAAGGATATCGAGCGTGCGCTCGTCAAGCCGGGTCGCGCGGGCAAATTCCCAACCGCCATGCACGATGCGATGTCCGACCTTGCCGATCTGGCGCAAAAGACAGCGGTCGGCGAGAAAGGATGCCACGGCCTCGAATGCCTTTGCGATATCGATCGGCCCGTCCCCCAGGCCCCTGTCGATTTCGGCCGACAGAGCCGTAGGCGCGATGTGCAGTCGTGGGCTGCGCCCTATCGACGAGACGCTGCCACGCAGCAAAAGGTGAAGTTCGTCGCGCAGCTGGAACAGCGCGAACTTCAGGCTCGAGGAGCCGCCATTGAGGACGAGGATTGCATCGGTCATCGCCGACCGGTCCCGGTCACTTTGCGGCGCTTGTCCTCGCGGCCCGGCGCTTCGGCATCGGCTACTGCTCCCACTTCCAGTCGAGGATCTCCGGCATGTCCTGCCCGTGCTCGCGGATATGGGCCCGGTGCTCGATGAGCTTGCCTTCCATGGCCTGTTTCAGCCGAATGTGCGCACCGGCCGGCTCGGGAATACGGTCGAGCACGCCGAGCACGAGATGGTAGCGGTCGAGCCCATTGAGCACGGTCATGTCGAAGGGCGTCGTTGTCGTGCCTTCCTCATTGTAGCCGCGCACGTGGATGTTGTCGTGATTGGTCCGCCGGTAGGTCAGGCGATGGATGGTCCATGGATAGCCATGGTAGGCGAAGATGACGGGCTTGTCCCTGGTGAACAGCGCGTCGAACTCGCGATCCGACAGGCCGTGCGGATGATGCTCCTTTGGCTGCAGGGTCATCAGGTCGACGATGTTGACCAGCCGGATCTTGAGATCGGGAATGTGGCGTTTCAGGATTTGCACCGCGGCCAGCGTCTCGAGCGTCGGCACATCGCCGGCGCAGGCCATCACCACATCCGGCTCTGCCCCGCGGTCGGTCGATGCCCACTCCCAGATGCCGATGCCGGCGCTGCAGTGGACTTTCGCCTCGTCGATGGACAGCCACTGCCAGGAATTGACCTTGCCGGCGACGATGACGTTGATGCGGTTCCATGTCTGCAGCACATGATCGGTCACGCAAAGCAGGCTGTTGGCATCCGCCGGCAGGTAGACGCGCACGACGTCCGCCTTCTTGTTCAGAGCCACGTCGATGAAGCCTGGATCCTGATGGCTGAAGCCGTTGTGCTCCTGCTGCCAGACGTGGCTGGACAACAGATAGTTCAGCGACGCGACCGGCCGTCGCCAGGGCAGCTTGCGGCAGGCGTCCAGCCATTTTGCGTGCTGGTTGAACATGGAATCGACGATATGCGTGAAGGCTTCGTAGCAGGAGAAGAACCCATGGCGCCCCGTAAGCAGGTAGCCTTCCAGCCAGCCCTGACAGGTATGCTCCGATAGGATTTCCAAAACCCTGCCTTCCCGTGCCAGGTGGACATCCTCGGTCAGGATCTCCTCCATCCAGGCGCGTTCCGTCACCTCGAAGACGTCCTGCAAGCGATTCGAAGCCGTCTCGTCCGGCCCGACGATCCGGAAATTCCGGGCAGCCTGGTTCAACGCCATGACGTCTCGCAGGAAGGTGCCCATGGCTCTGGTCGATTCGGCCTTCACCTGTCCCGGGCGCTTGACCGGAATCGCGTGCTCGCTCAGGTCCGGCAGGTCGAGAGAGCGTCGCAGCAGGCCGCCATTGGCATGCGGATTGGCGCTCATGCGCCTGGCGCCTTCCGGCGCGGTGGCACGGATGGCGGACACAGGCGCGCCCGCTGCGTCGAAGAGTTCTTCAGGCCGATAGCTCCGCAGCCATTCCTCGAGCATCTTCAGATGCGCGGGGTTTTCCGCGAGGCCGGAGAGCGGAACCTGGTGGGCGCGCCAGAACCCTTCGGTCTTCAGCCCGTCGACCTCCTTCGGACCGGTCCAGCCTTTCGGGCTTCGCAGCACGATCATCGGCCACTTCGGGCGGCTTTGGGCGGTCTCCGCGCCGTTGCGCGCCGCCTGCTGGATCGCCCGGATGCGGTCCAGCGCATCGTCGAGCACGGTGGCCATCCGCTCGTGCATCAAGGCCGGATCGTCGCCCTCGACGAACAGCGGCTCATAGCCATAGCCAACGAACAGCGCGCGCAATTCTTCTTCAGGGATTCGGGCCAGAATGGTGGGGTTGGCGATCTTGTAGCCGTTGAGATGCAGGATCGGCAGCACGGCGCCGTCACGCGCCGGGTTGAGGAACTTGTTGGAATGCCAGGAGGTGGCGAGCGGCCCGGTCTCCGCCTCGCCGTCGCCGACAACGCAGGCGACGATCAGATCTGGGTTGTCGAAGGCCGCGCCATAGGCATGCGAGAGAGCGTAGCCGAGCTCACCGCCCTCGTGGATGGAGCCTGGCACGTCGGGGGCCGCATGGCTTGGGATGCCGCCCGGAAAGGAGAACTGCCGGAAGAGCTTCTTCATCCCGGCCTCATCCAACTGGATATCCGGATTGATCTCGCTGTAGGTGCCTTCGAGGTAGGTGTTTGCAACCATCGCAGGTCCCCCGTGACCGGGACCGCAGACATAGATGACATTTGCATCGCGCTGTCTGATTGCGCGGTTGAGATGCGTATAGATGAAGCTCAGTCCCGGCGAGGTTCCCCAATGGCCGAGTAGCCTCGGCTTGACATGCTCCAGCCGAAGCGGCTCGCGAAGCAGCGGATTGTCGAGCAGATAGATTTGCCCGATCGTCAGGTAGTTTGCGGCACGCCAATAGGCATCGATGTCGCGCAGCTCCTGTGCGGACAAGCGATTGGCGCTGGGATGCTCGGTCATTTCCGACTCCTTCGCTGATTCCAAGCCGACGCCGGCTGAAGCACAACGCATCGAGGCTGCCACCGGTTCACGACGGCTCGGTGTCAAACCCGGTCGTCATCGATCTATCCGGCGAAGAACGAGCGAGCTTTGATCCATCGCAAATGCCAAGGCCGGCCGACCGCAAGGTCTGAAACCCACCTCGAGCTGCGGCTTCGTCGAGCAAGGCAAGACAGCGCCATCTTTGCTTCAGAGCAACGAACGCGCCGGAAAGCTCGGGCAAGATGTCTGCCTGCAATGCGGACAAGCGGCAGCATGACACGCAAATTGAACGACGATGCGACGATGGACAGGATCATGCGCGAGACGCCGGCGGCAATCCGCGTCATCCTCCAGCACGGCATGCTGTGCGTCGGCTGCCCGATCGCTTCCTTTCACACCGTTTCCGACGCGGCGCGCGAGCATGATCTCGAGGAGGATCAGCTTCGTCGCGACCTGGAAGCGGCGATCGACGCCGGTGATGGGACTAGCTCTTTGCCGCGCGGCCCTCGGCAATCACGAGCAGTCGATGCGGCTCGACCACGACGACCCTTTGGCGTCCGCTCTTGACCAGGCCCTGGTCTTCCCAGGCCGAAAGCAATCGGCTCACCGTATGAAGCGTTGTGCCCGTCATTTCCGCAACGTCCTGGCGTGAAATCGGGAAGTCGATCAAAATCCCTTCCTCGGTCTTTTTCCCTGACTGCTTGATCAGCTTGAGCAGCGCGTGCGCGACGCGCTGTTCCACTTGCTCGGTGGACATCTCGATGACGCGTGCGTGGGCATCCTGGAGCCGGCTTCCCACCGCCTTGTATGTATTGGCGCTGAAGCTCGGGAAGCTCGTCGCGAAGGTGGGCCAGAGCTGGCTTGCCCAGGCAAGCACCACGCAATCGACGGCGGCAATGGCATTTGCCGGATAGGTCGTCCGGCCCAGCGCGCTGGCGATCCCCATCAACTCGCCCGGGCTTATATATCGCACGGTCACCTCATGCCCGTCCGGGGTCGATTTCACCACGCGCACATGGCCGTCGAGCAGCAGGAAGAACGAATGGGCCTCCTGCTCCTGCTCGAACACCGGCTGATCCTTCGCGATGCGAATGGATCTTGCCTGCCCGACTATGCGATCGAGATCCGCGGCAGCGACTCCCTCGAACACGGGCAGCCCGGCAATCAGTGATCGATCAAGGCTTGCCAACTGCCTTTCCTCCCCGACTTCAGTGGCGCAACGCTCTCAGGCCCCTGACCAGACTTTGTCATGGACGACCGCCCATCGACAAGTAAAGCCTGTTGTCGCTGGCGACGGCGATTCACATTCCTGTTTGCGCTGAGGCAAATTCCACCCCTCGCGGCCGGGATAGAAGAATCGAAACGGGCGCATTGCCTGGTTTCCTATGAGGCATGTCATGGCAATTCCACGGACGCGGCCAAGCGTCTATCCGGCAATTCTCTCCTACGGCTTTCGGCCCTTCTTTCTGCTAGGCTCGCTGCAGGCCGGCGTCGCGATACTCCTGTGGTTGCCGCTCTATTACGGCAAGCTCGAGATCCTCAGCGTATTCCTGCCCGTGGATTGGCACATTCACGAACTGCTCTTCGGCTATCTGCCGGCGGTCGTGACGGGCTTCCTGCTGACTGCGATTCCCAATTGGACCGGACGGCTTCCCGTTCAGGATTTTCGCCTGTTGGTGCTCGTGCTGCTCTGGCTCGCGGGTCGGGTGGCCGTGTTCTTTTCGGCGGAAACGGGCTGGCTCCTGAGCGCGGTCATGGACTGCTCCTTTCTTCTTGCGGTGGTAGCCGCCGCCGCGACGGAAATCGTTGCCGGGCGAAACTGGCGGAACCTCAAGGTGCTCCTGCCGGTCGCGACCCTCTTTGCGGCAAATGTCATGTTTCATGCCGAAGCGCATTACCAGGGCGTCTCCGATATGAGCCGGCGCCTCGGTCTTGGAGCCGTTGTCGTCCTCATCATGGTTATCGGTGGGCGCATCGTTCCGAGCTTCACCCGCAATTGGCTGGTTCGCGAGAAGCCCGGCCGGCTCCCAGCATCATTCGGCAGGTTCGATATCGCAACGATCGCGCTGTCCGCCGTCGGGCTCGCCGCGTGGACTTTCTTTCCCGACGCCGTCGCAACCGGCGTGTTGCTCATCGCCGGTGCGGTCCTCAATGGCGTTCGGCTTGGCCGCTGGGCGGGTGACCGGACGCTGGCCGACCCTTTGGTTCTGATCCTGCACGTTGCATTCGCCTTTGTGCCGCTTGGCCTGCTGCTTGCTGGCCTGGCCGTCTTCGCCCCGGAGACGGTTCCCCCGGTGGCCGGTATTCATGCGTTGGCGGTGGGAGCGATTGCCTGCATGACGCTTGCCGTCATGACCCGCGCCTCCCTCGGCCACACGGGCCGCGCGCTGACGGCAAACGCCGGAACATGCGCGGTTTTCGTTGCGATCGTCATTGCTGCCGTTCTGCGAATCGCTGCCGCCATGGCTCCCGCCGCAGCAATTCTGCTGCATATCTCGGCGGCGTTCTGGGTGGCTGCCTTCGTCGGCTACGCCGTGCTCTTTGGAGGGATGCTCATGCGGCCTCGCCTCAACGCACGCGGCAAGTGAGCCGCTTGAAGATGGGCGGCGAAGCCGTCTTGTCACTCGGTTCCAGCTGGCTGCGCGTCGGTCATTGTTCCGCGAGCAATTTGAGCCAGCGCAAATCGCCAAACCGTCGGGCGATCTACAAGGACACCGCGGTTGAGGCCGTAGCGAACCACCGACCTGATTGCCAAAGAATAAGGAACATGATGACTTCGAAGCCGGCCTTGCTTGACAGGGTTCGCCCTGCCGCCGAACAGCCCTTGGTTCGCCCTGGTGTCGACCGGGCCTCGATAGGAGTGCTGGTTCGCAAATTCTATTCGAAGGTGAGAAAGGATGAGCGTCTCGGCCCCATCTTCGCCCGCGAGATCACTGGCGATTGGGAGCCTCATCTGGAGAAGATGACGGACTTCTGGTGCTCCGTCATATTGAAAAGCGGCGATTATCATGGCCGGCCGGTGCCGGCCCACCTGAAGCTCGAGGATGTCACCGAAGCCGACTTCGAGATCTGGTTGGCCCTCTTCCGCGAGACGGCGGCAGAGCTTTTCGCGCCTGAAACCGCGGCGGTATTTGTCGAGCGGGCGGAACGAATAGCCGCCAGCCTGAAGCTTGCCATGTTCTTTCGCCTCGGTCCCGCCGCGAGATCGGGTGCCAAATAGGTTGCACCGGCAAACCTCCGGCGCGCAACGGGTTTGAGACGTTGGTGTCTGGCGCGCCGGTGTCGGGCTTGATTTTACGCAAGGACTGCGACCCGCCGAGGCCTTAGTTTCCTCAGATGATCCTCAATCTCTGCGTCGGCACGATCGTCATCAGCCTGACGGTCTTGATCCATACTTTCGGCCTCATCGCGATCACCCGTGTGATGGCGCGTCTCGTGGCGCTCTTCCGTATGCACGGCCGGCGCAGCCGTGTCATCGCCATGATCAGCGTGGTGATGGGGCTTTTTGCGGTCATGACGGCGGAAGTCTGGTTATGGGCCGGGATCTACCGGCTGCTCGGGATATTGAACGACTTCGAGACGGCGCTCTACTTTTCGACCATCACCTTTTCCACGGTCGGCTATGGAGATGTCGTGCCCGCCCATGGCTGGCGCGTGCTGGCGGCTCTGGAAGGCATCAACGGTTTTCTGCTGATCGGCTGGTCGACCGCCTATCTGATCGCGGCCGGTACCCGTGTCGGCCCCTTCAGGGTCGGCGAGCACTTTTGATGTCGCCAAAAGCATGCCCACGGGCTTGACCGGACTTGACCCGAGGGTGCGCGGTGGTTTTGGGAAACAAAGACATGCTCAAACCGCCAGCGAATGCCTGCCGGTTCCGTTGCTGAGATATTTGTCGAATTTCGCCGCCACCGCCCTGACCAGCGGGCGGCTTTCCGCCGGCACCACGAAGCTTTCACCGTCGAGCCGAAGAAGCTGGCCTGCGCCGCTGATGGCCAGTCGGCTCGCTTTACAGAGCAGCGTTTGGCCGACGGCTCCGAAGCGTTCGACGAGCTCTACCGCCGAGAAACTGAATTGGCACATCAGGCGCTCGATGATCCAGCCCCGCGCCAGATCATCGAAGCTGAACTCGACGCCGCGCGCTATCGCCAGCCGCCCGGAATTCACGGCCTTCTCGTACTCGCCGGTCGCAACGATGTTCTGCGCATAGCCCTGGCGATACCGGCTGATCGAGGACGGGCCAAGGCCGATCAGCGTTTCGCACTGGTCCTCGGTATAGCCCTGGAAATTGCGACGTATCTTGCCGGCGCGCGCCGCTGCCGCCAGCGCATCCTGCGGTTTTGCGAAATGATCCAATCCCAAGGCCTCGTAGCCTGCATCGACGATCATTCGCGCGGCGAGCTGCGATTGCGCCAAGCGCGCGGACGAGTCTGGCAGCCAGGCTTCATCGATCATCGTCTGATGCTTCTTGAACCACGGCACATGCGCGTAGCCGAACAGGGCCAGCCTGTCCGGCGCCAGCGTCAGCGCCTGGGCGACGGTCGCCGCGACGCTCTCCAAGGTTTGATGCGGCAACCCGTAGAGCAGGTCGAGGTTGACGGAGAGAACGCCCCGTGCGCGCACCGCGTCGACTATGCTTTTGGTCAGCGCAAAACTCTGCTCGCGATTGATCGCCTTCTGCACTTTGGGATCGAAGTCCTGGACGCCGAGGCTCGCTCTCGTCATGCCGATCGCGGCGAAGGCATCGAGCCGCCCCTCGTCCATGTCGCTCGGGTCGATCTCGACGCTGAGGCTGGCATCATCAAGAAAGTCGAACCGGTCCCGCAACGCTTTTCCGAGCATGAGGATGTCGTCGGGCTTCAGCATCGTCGGGGAGCCGCCGCCGAAATGAACGGCGCGCACCCTCCCCCGGCCGCTCACAAGGCCACCGACCGTTTCGATTTCCTTGTGCAGCGCGCGCAGAAAACTGGCAACGGGCGCATAGTGGCGTGTCTGCTTGGTGTGGCAGGCGCAGAACCAGCACAGCCTGTCGCAATAGGGGATATGCAGATAGAGCGATATCTCGTCATCGCCCTCAAGCGTGCCCATCCAGCCTCGAACCTTCGCCGCGTCGATGCCCGGGTGAAAGTGCGGGGCCGTCGGATAGCTCGTGTAGCGCGGTACGTTGTCGCCAACGCCCACGGCGGCGGGCGGTGGGCGCGTTTCATGGATGGTGGCGGCGGCGGAGCTCATGCCGGGCAAACTGCCTGAGCGAGACCGGCAAGGCCTTGATTTGGATCAAGGCGGCTGGGGGCGCAACCGACGCAAATTGCCGTCCTTATTGACCACGGGCGTCGCAATGGCCGCCAGACAGCATGCTCGACAAGCCGACATTCCCGCGACTTGCAGATCCTGCGAAGCGCGGCGCGCCGGATTGTGCGGTGCGCTCAGGGTTCGCCAACTCGCCGAGCTGGCCAAAGCCTCGTCAAGGCATGAGGTCTTGGCGGCGACGGAACTCGCAGACGATGGAACCTACTCGAACGTTTTGTCCGGCATCGTCAAGCTCACGCGAAACCTGTCGGATGGTCGTCAGCAGATCGTCGGGTTCCATTTCGCGCCCGATTTTCTGGGCCGGCCTTTCGGGGCGAAAAGACCGATCCGGGCGGAAGCCTTGACGAAGGTGGCGCTGTGTTCTTTTCCAAAGACGATCATCGAGCGAATGCTGGATGACTCGCCGAAGCTTGGGCAGAATTTGCTCAACCACGCGCTGAACAAGCTCGACGAGGCGCGCGACTGGATGGCGGCGCTGGGGCGCAAGACCGCGTCCGAAAAAGTTGCGAGCTTCCTCCTCATGATCGCCAGAAACATCGATCCTGCCTACCATCCGGCAAGTTCGATAAGCTTCGACCTGCCGCTGACCCGCGCGGACATCGCCGATTTTCTCGGACTGACCATCGAGACGGTAAGTCGCGAATTGTCCAGGCTAAAGTTTGATGGCGTGATCCGGATCGTAAACAAACGCCATATCAGCCTGGCAAGCATGGTTCAGCTCGAGGAACGCTGCGGCGACTGAACATCGCGCCCTCTGCCAAACAATCGTTGAGCTTCGGCCCCACCGGACCCGGCCCCGGCGTTCGGCTCTGCAGATCGCTTTGCCGGCACTCCGTGCCCAGCCGCCTCGTTGCCGGCATTCCACTCTAGCGGTCGGTACGGACGCTCCGAACGAAAAGCAGCCCGCGTTTGACCTGGATCAAGGCCGGGGGATGGAAAATCCCGAAATGGTGCCGCGAGCGGTAGTTTCCGCTGGAATTTTCGAGACGAGATCGGGGACTTGCGATGAGATTTGGCACAGAGATCGTCCTTCTAGGCCTGTTTGCTTTTGCCGCCCTTGTGGCCGCCGGCTTCGGCGCGGATGAACCTTTTCGCCAGCACATGTGGGTTTTGTTCTTCGCCGTGGCTGGTTTCACCGTGATCCTGCTGCGCAACACGGATTTCAAACCTGCAGCTCCGGTCGACCCCTCCGCCTATATGGATGGGCCGATCCGTTACGGGGCAATCGCAACCACGTTCTGGGGCGTCGTCGGCATGCTGGTCGGCGTGGTCATCGCGCTGCAGCTTGCCTATCCCGACCTCAACATCGCGCCGTGGTTCAATTTTGGCCGCCTGCGGCCGTTGCACACTTCCGGCGTCATCTTCGCTTTCGGCGGCAATGCCCTGCTTTGCACGTCCTTGTATGTGGTCCAGCGCACGTCACGCGCGCGCCTCTTTGGCGGCAATCTCGCGTGGTTCGTCTTCTGGGGCTACCAGCTCTTCATCGTCATGGCAGCGACCGGCTATTTGCTGGGCATCACCGAGGGTCGCGAATATGCCGAGCCGGAATGGTATGTCGATCTCTGGCTGACGGTCGTCTGGGTCGCGTATCTGATCCTTTTCCTCGGCACCATCCTGAAGCGCAAGGAACCGCATATCTACGTCGCCAACTGGTTCTACCTCTCCTTCATCGTGACCATTGCGATGCTGCATGTGGTCAACAACCTCTCGATGCCGGTCTCATTCCTCGGCTCGAAGAGCTACTCGGCGTTCTCGGGCGTTCAGGATGCGCTGACCCAGTGGTGGTATGGGCACAATGCCGTGGGCTTCTTCCTCACGGCCGGCTTCCTCGGCATGATGTATTACTTCGTGCCGAAGCAGGCGAACCGGCCGGTCTATTCCTACCGCTTGTCGATCATCCACTTCTGGGCGCTGATCTTCCTCTACATCTGGGCTGGGCCGCACCATCTCCACTACACCGCCCTGCCCGACTGGGCGCAGACGCTCGGCATGGTGTTCTCGGTCATGCTGTGGATGCCTTCATGGGGCGGCATGATCAACGGCCTGATGACGCTGTCGGGCGCCTGGGACAAGATCCGCACCGATCCCATCATCCGCATGATGGTTGCGGCGGTCGCCTTCTACGGCATGTCGACCTTCGAAGGCCCGATGATGTCGATCAAGACCGTCAACTCGCTCTCACACTACACCGACTGGACCATCGGCCATGTCCACTCGGGAGCGCTCGGCTGGGTCGGCATGATCAGCTTCGGCGCGCTCTACTACATGGTGCCGAAACTGTGGAACCGCGAGCGGCTCTATTCGCTGCGCCTCGTCACCTGGCACTTCTGGCTGGCGACCCTTGGCATCGTGGTCTACGCGGCCGTCATGTGGGTTTCCGGCATCATGCAGGGCCTTATGTGGCGCGAGTACGACGAGCAGGGCTTCCTGGTCTACTCCTTCGCCGAAACCGTCGCTGCGATGCACCCTTACTACCTCATGCGCGCTGCTGGCGGCGCCATGTATCTCACCGGCATGCTGATCATGGCCTGGAACATCACCATGACAATTCTTGGCCGCCAGCGCGAAGAACAGCCTTTGCCGGGTTCCGCGCCCGCTCTCCAGCCCGCCCAATAAGGAGCCAGACATGGGTCTGATAGATAAACACGCTCTGATCGAGAAGAACGCCACGCTGCTTCTCGTCGGATCCTTGCTGGTCGTCACGGTCGGCGGCATCGTCGAGATCGCCCCGCTTTTCTATCTCGACAACACGATCGAGAAGGTGGAGGGCATGCGTCCCTACTCGCCGCTCGAGCTGGCCGGGCGCAACATCTATGTTCGCGAGGGCTGCTACCTCTGCCATAGCCAGATGATCAGGCCTTTCCGCGACGAGGTGGAACGCTACGGCCACTACAGCCTTGCGGCCGAGTCGATGTACGACCACCCGTTCCAGTGGGGGTCCAAGCGGACCGGACCGGATCTCGCCCGCGTCGGCGACCGCTACTCCAACGGCTGGCACGTCCAGCATCTGACCGATCCGCGTTCCGTCGTGCCGGAATCCATCATGCCGAGCTACGCGTTCCTGAAGGATAAGCCGATCGAGGTGAAGGACTTCTCCACGCACCTCGTCGCCAACCGGCGCGTCGGTGTTCCCTACACCGACGACATGATCGCGCAGGCGAATGCCGACCTGATGGCGCAGGCCGATCCCAACGCCGACACGTCGGGACTGGAAAGCCGCTATCCGAAAGCCAAGGTCGGCGACTTCGACGGCAACCCCCAGCAGGTCACCGAGATGGATGCCCTGGTCGCATATCTGCAGATGCTCGGCACTCTTGTCGACTTCAAGAACTACGACGAAGCCGCTGGCTACCGCTGAGGAGAGCAAACCGATGGACTACAATCTGATGCGGGAGTTTGCAGACAGCTGGGGCCTGCTTGCCATGGCCCTGTTCTTTGTCGGCTGCATTGCCTTCGCGCTCCGTCCGGGTGGCAAGGCCCATGCCGACCACGCCGCGAAAATTCCTCTCCAGGACGATTGATCATGAGCAACGAGCATATCGACGAAATCTCGGGCATCACGACGACCGGCCACGAATGGGACGGGATCAAGGAGCTCAACAATCCCCTGCCCCGCTGGTGGGTCATTACTTTCTACGTCACCGTCTTCTGGGCGATCGCCTATACGATCGCCTACCCGGCCTGGCCCATGCTGAGCTCGGCCACCAGAGGAGTGCTGGGCTTCTCCAGCCGCAATGACGTCAAGAACGAGATGGCAGCGGCCGAAGCCGCCAAGGCCAAGTATGTCGCGGCAATTCAGTCCAAGAACGTCTCCGAAATCGCCGGCGACGACGCGCTGCGCGAGTTTGCCGTCGCGGCCGGCGGCGCCGCGTTCAAGGTCAATTGCGTTCAGTGCCACGGATCCGGCGCGCAAGGCTCGAAAGGATTTCCGAACCTCAACGACGACGATTGGCTCTGGGGAGGCAAGACGGAGCAGATCCAGCAGACGATCACGCATGGCATCCGGTTCGCAACCGACGCCGATACCCGCCAATCGGAAATGCCTGCCTTTGCCGATGTGCTCAAGCCCGAACAGATCGATCAGGTCAGCGCTTTCGTCGTCAGCCTTTCGGCCCCCGTCAAGGACAAGAGCCTGATTGAGCCCGGCGCCAAGGTCTTCGCGGACAATTGCGCCGTCTGCCATGGCCAGGACGCAAAGGGCAACAGGGACGTTGGAGCCCCCAACCTGACCGACGCGATCTGGCTCTATGGGTCCGATGAAGCCGCCATTGCTTCACAGGTGCGAGCCCCGAAGAGCGGAGTGATGCCCGCTTGGGTCGGGCGCCTCGGCGAGACGACGGTCAAGGAGCTGGCTGTCTATGTCCATTCGCTTGGCGGCGGAGAATAGGAGCGGGGCCTGTTCTCGGCCCTCGGCCGTTCAAGCGACGAGGCCCGGCCACGCCGGGCCTCGACTTGTTTTTGACGACTCAATTTGACCTGCATCAACGCGACGCGGCGAGAGCGGTTGCAAGACTGCCGGATAGAGGCGGCATTCTTCCGCCGCGATTGGAGATCGTCGTGCTGGATCAGACGCAGGTAGAACGGCTCGAGGCCGAAGCGGTCAACTCCGCCAAGACGCGACAGCCGCTCTACGCGGCGCGCAAGAAGATCTTCCCCAAGCGCGCTTCCGGTCGTTTTCGTCAGTTCAAATGGCTGGTGATGGCGATCACGCTCGGCATCTACTACCTGACGCCCTGGCTGCGCTGGGACCGCGGCCCCTTCGCTCCCGACCAGGCCGTTCTCATCGATCTGGCGAACCGCCGTTTCTACTTCTTCTTCATCGAGATCTGGCCGCAGGAATTCTACTACGTCGCCGGTCTTCTCATGATGGCGGGCGTCGGCCTTTTCCTGATCACGTCGACGGTCGGGCGAGCCTGGTGCGGCTATACCTGCCCGCAGACCGTCTGGGTAGATCTGTTCCTTGTCGTGGAGCGCGCGATCGAAGGCGATCGCAATGCCCGCATGAAGCTCGACGCGGCCCCGTGGACCGCCCGCAAACTCTTCCTGCGCGTATCCAAGCATGCCATCTGGCTCATTATCGCGGTCGCAACCGGCGGCGCCTGGATCTTTTATTTCGCCGACGCGCCGAAATTGCTCGGCGAAGTCGTCAGCGGCACTGCCGCGCCCGTCGCTTATGCCACGATCGGCGTGCTGACCGGCACCACCTATGTGTTCGGCGGGCTGATGCGCGAGCAGGTCTGTACCTATATGTGCCCGTGGCCGCGCATCCAGGCCGCCATGCTCGACGAAAACTCGTTGACGGTGACGTATAACGACTGGCGCGGCGAGCCGCGTTCGCGCCATGCCAAGAAGGTATCGGCCGCCGGGCAAGCGGTCGGCGACTGCGTCGACTGCAACGCCTGTGTCGCCGTCTGTCCCATGGGGATCGATATCCGTGACGGCCAGCAGCTGGAATGCATCACCTGCGCGCTGTGCATCGACGCCTGCGACGGCGTCATGGACAAGCTCGGCCGGGAACGCGGTCTGATTTCCTACGCGACGCTGGCCGACTACAATGCCAACATGGCGCTGGCGACCTCGGGGGGCGCCAGCCCGGTCAATCCGACGCTCGTAAGAACGGTGAGCGGCAGCTTCGTCGATGGCTTGGCACATTTCCATCTGGGCAAGATCTTCCGGTTGCGCACCTACATCTATCTCGGTGTCTGGTCGGCGATCGGGTTGGCGCTCGTCTATTCGCTGCTGACGCGCGAGCGGCTGGAGCTGAATGTCCTGCACGACAGAAACCCGCAGTTCGTGACGCTTTCGGACGGCTCGATCCGGAACGGCTACACCGTCAAGCTGCTCAACATGATACCCGAGCCGAGGACGATCGAGGTGACGCTGGAGGGTCTCGACGGCGGTGAGATGAGCGTCGTCGGCATCGACCAGCCCCCAAGCCGCTCATTTTCCATCTCGGTCGAACCTGACCGGCTGAAGACGCTGAAGGTCTTCGTTCGGCAACCCGCGGACGAGATCAAGAAGCCGGTGCAACGCTTCGAATTTCGCATCGACGACCGGGCGAGTTCCGAATCCGCCGAATACACCGCCAGTTTCAACGCGCCGGAGAACGGCAAATGAGCACCGATACGCGGAAACCGCGCGAGTTCACCGGCAGGCATATGCTGATCTCCATCCTTGCCTTCTTCGGGGTGGTGATCGGGGTCAACGTCACGATGGCCACGCTCGCCCAAAAGAGCTGGACCGGCCTCGTCGTCGAGAACACCTATGTTGCCAGCCAGCAGTTCAACGAGGAAGCGAAGAAAGGAAGGGCGCAGGCGGCGCTCGGCTGGACGGGCAAGCTGACCATCGCTTCCGGCGAGGTCCGCTACGGCCTTGTCGACAGCCGGGGCAAACCGGTCCCGCTGCACGGCGTCAGGATGCTGTTCCGTCACCCGGCCTACGAAGCCGAGGACGAAACTCTGACACTTGCCGCGACCTCCGGCGTCTCTCCTGCCAATACGCGGGAATTTGCCGCCCGGCACGCGCCGAAGGATGGCGTCTGGATAGTGGAGATCGATGCGGACGCGGGACTGACGTCGCCGTTTCGCGATGTCCGCCGCATCATGATCGTGAAAGGAGCCCTGCAATGAGCTGCTGCGCGCCAGGCGCCGAAATGGTGTTGGAGGTCGCCAACGCAGCGTCCGCTTCGCCGTCGAGCGACGAGATCAAGCTGGCCAGCCGCTCTCTTGGTGGCGACATTCACCAGACCGAGCTGTCGGTGCCGACGGTTCATTGCGGGGCGTGCATTCAAGCGATCGAGGCCGCGCTCGGCAAGGTCGAGAACGTTGAGTCCGCTCGCGTCAACCTGTCGACGAAGCGTGTGTCGATCCGCTGGCACGGTGACGGTGTCCCGCCATTCTTTGCCGTGCTCGGTCGGCTGGGTTACCAGGCGCACCTGTTCGACCCGGAAATTCACGAGAAGGACAAGACGCTTTCGGAGTTGATCCGCGCCGTCGCCGTGGCCGGCTTCGCGGCCGGCAACATCATGCTGCTGTCGGTTTCGGTCTGGTCCGGCGCAGAAGGCGCCACGCGGGATCTTTTCCATTGGCTGTCCGCGCTGATCGCCATTCCGGCTCTCGCCTTCGCCGGCGCCATCTACTTCCGCTCCGCGGCGAACGCGCTGCGCCATGGCCGGATGAACATGGACGTCCCGATCGCGGTGGGCGTCTCGCTGGCTTACGCGATGAGCCTCTATGAGACCATCAATCACGGCGAACATGCCTATTTCGACGCCTCGGTGTCGCTGCTTTTCTTCCTGCTCATCGGCCGCACGCTGGACCATGTGATGCGCGAACGCGCGCGAACGGCCGTCAACGGCCTTTCCCGACTTGCGGCGCGGGGCTCGGTGGTCCTGCGGGACGACGGCACGCGCGAATACGTGCCCGTCGCCGAACTCACGCCGGGAATGCACCTGCTTATCGCGGCCGGAGAACGGATACCGGTCGACGGCGACATAACCAGCGGCAATTCCGACCTCGATTGCTCGATCGTCTCCGGCGAGAGCGAGCCCAAGGCCGTGAGTGCCGGAACGCACGTCCAGGCCGGCATACTCAATCTCACGGGTCCGCTGACGATGCGGGCAACCGCCGCCGCGAAGGACTCCTTCCTGGCGGAAATGGTTCGCCTGATGGAAGCCGCCGAAGGCGGCCGCTCGCACTACAGGCGCATCGCCGACCGGGTATCGGCGCTCTACGCGCCCGTGGTCCATCTGGCGGCCTTTGTGACATTCCTCGGCTGGATGGTCGCGTCCGGCGATTGGCACCGGGCTCTCACCATCGCCATCGCCGTGCTCATCATCACGTGCCCCTGCGCGCTCGGCCTCGCTGTGCCGATCGTCCAGGTGGTTGCGGCCCGGCGCCTCTTCGAGGCCGGCGTCATGGTCAAGGACGGCTCGGCCATGGAGCGTCTCGCCGCGATCGACACGGCTGTGTTCGACAAGACCGGAACGCTGACTTTGGGGCAGCCGAGGCTCGTCAACGCATCCGAGATCGATCCGACCATGCTTGCGATGGCCGCTGACATGGCAGCCCATTCGCGGCACCCGTTTTCAAGGGCCATTACGGCCTATGCAGGCTTTGCCGGTGAGCCCAGGCTCGACTCGGTGCGAGAAGAGCCCGGCTTCGGCATCGAGGCGACCGCCGGGGATGACATCTGGCGCCTGGGCCGACGCGGATGGGCCGGGTGGAAGGCTCGCACCGGCGGAGAAGGCAGGATCGGCGGCTATGGCGGTACGGTGCTTTCGAAGAATGGGAGCATCGTCGCATGCTTCGCCTTCGAGGATGCGCCTCGATCGGACGCCCGGGCGGCTATCCGGCAATTGAAGGACGCCGGCGTGTCGGTCGATATGTTGTCCGGCGATACCGAGAAGGCCTGCAGTGATGTCGCCGACGCATTGGAGATCGAGAATTTCGTGCCGGCGCTGCTGCCCTCGGGAAAGGTCGAGTGGATCGAATCGCTGACGCGTGCGGGACACAAGGTACTGATGGTGGGCGACGGTCTCAACGACACGCCGGCGCTGCGGGCGGCGCATGTCTCGATCGCTCCGGCGAGCGCTGCCGACATTGGCCGCAAGGCCGCTGATTTCGTCTTCCTGCGCGAAAGCCTCCTCGCGGTTCCTCTTGCGATGGAAATCTCGCGCAAGGCCGGCCGGCTCATTCGCCAGAACATCGCCATCGCGATCGTCTACAACGCTTTTGCCGTTCCGATCGCCATCCTCGGACATGTGACGCCGCTCATCGCCGCGATCGCCATGTCCGCTTCCTCGTTGATCGTGATCGCAAATGCGATGCGGCTTCAGGCCACCGTGAAAGCAATACCCGAAGCGACTCCGACCAGGCGCCGCTCCGATGTCGTGGGGGTGGCCCACCCATGACCACGCTCGTCTATCTCATTCCCGTGGCCCTGTTCCTGGGAGCGCTCGGTCTGTCGGGCTTCCTTTGGGCGTTGCGCAGCGGCCAATACGAGGATCTCGACGGGGCCGCGGAGCGGATACTGATCGAGCCCGACGACCGGCCCGGCGACGCCCTGCAGTCAAAATAATGCGGTTTCAGCGCAATGGCGCGAAAAGGAGGCCGGGATGCAAGCTCAAGCCATCATGACGACGCCAGTCATCACGATCGATGGGGCGGCGCCAATCGCGGACGCCGCCGACCTGATGCTGTCGAGGAAAATCCGTTGCCTGCCGGTCACGCTCGATGGCGCGATGGTCGGCATCATAACCGAGGGTGACTTCCTGCGCCGCCAAGAACTCGGCACGCAGCGCGTTCGTCCCCGCTGGCTGGAATTTATCGTCGGCCCCGGAAAGATGGCCCAGGAGTATGTTCTCGCCAACGGACGTCGAGTCGACGAGGTGATGACGAGCGACGTCATCTCGGCGCCGCCGGGTGCCTCGCTCGCCGAGATCGTCGAATTGATGACCCGCCACGACATCAAGAACGTGCCCATCGTCGACGCGGGCACGATCGTCGGCATCGTCACCCGGACGGACCTGCTGCGCGCGCTGCTTCGCATCCTGCCTCAGTCGGGCGCGACGACCGGCGATGACGAGCTCATCCGCAAGGACATCCTGGCCGAGCTTCAGGGCCAGGCATGGGGCGATGGCACTTTGATCGGCGTAAAGGTCGATAAAGGCGTCGTCGAACTTAGCGGTGCCATTTTCGACGAGCGTCAGCGAAAGGCCGCTGTCGTTGCGGCGGAAAACGTCAAAGGCGTCAAAGAGGTCAAGGACAGCCTCTTCTGCGCCGGCCCGTTGTCGGTTGTGCTTGTCTCTTAGTCAGCGGGAAAGGAAATATGTCGGCTAAACGGCTTCTGGCGGCCAATCCCGACTTCGGCTCATCAAGCCTTACATCGCAGCCGCGGCTAACAGCGGCCGAAGCAGCAGCAGGGCAAATCCAAGAAGCGCCGCGCCCGCGATCTTGTCCGTCATCCTCCAGCCCCCGCGAAGCCGCTTGCCGAGCAAAAGCCAGAGCGATCCCGTGGTGGCTGTCATCCCAAGCAGTACAATCCAGAAGGCGCCGAGAACTTGCGGCTCGGCATCGATCGGCACCATCGCCATGCAATAGATGAAAGCCTTGGGATTGAGGACGGTAGTCGCCAGCACGGAAAGACTTCCATCGCTTTCGGCTACGGCTATCGGGTTACTGGCCATCAGGCGCAGGCCTAGGACCACGAGCCACCCGGCTGCGATCACTTTGAGTATCTGTATCGCGTCAGGAGGCATCAAGGGGCGTAACGAAAGCCAAAGCGTCGCCGCGATCCCGTATCCGCATGCTTGCGCGGCCAAAAGCGTAACAGCCTTCTCGCGCTTCATCGTCCCCGCCATCAAGAGGGCGTTGGTAGGCCCTGGCGCGACAAAGAGCAGAAATGCTTCCAGGAAAAAGAGACTGTTCAATCTGCATGGTCCCGTGGATGCGGATCCATCGACCACAAATGTTCCGTTTGCATTGACTCCCGTCAATTGCTGGACGGTCGAACTTGTTGCGCGAACAACCGAAACTTCACGATTGCCTCGAAGCCGTCTTGCCTGCCTGAGGCCGGTGAATTCAGCACCAGAGCCCCACCTGCTTGTTGGACAATCCTGGCTACTATCGCCAGTCCCAACCCAGATCCGTCGGCATGCGTCGATCCGCGGTGAAAGCGTCTTATCAGCCCGCCGAGTTCCTTGCGAGGCACGACCGGACCCTCGTTGATCACGCGCAGCGCCGCCTCGGCTTGAAACGCAACGGTTACGGGCCCTCCAGCGGATCCATGGCGAAGCGCGTTTTCGATGAGGTTGCGTATCACGATTGCCAGCGCGTCGGGATCAATCGCAACCATCGGACCGGAAGCAGGGCCTGAAAGCGCGATCCGCTCGCCGCCTTCTCCCAGATGCCGGAAGTCTCCGACCACGAGGGCCGCGATGCCCATGAGGTCGGACGGCGTATCGGACTCCGCCAGACCTGAGTCGGCCCGTGCGAGTTGCATCAGTTTTTCCGAAAGATTCGCCAGGTCGCGCAGCGCTGTATTGATCTGTCGCGCGCGCCTGCGCGTGGGCTCGCTCGACGCCTCGATCAGAAGGCGTTCGGCTTGCGCCAGTGCCCCGGCGATGGGCGTTCTCAGTTCATGTGCCGCATTGGCCGTGAACTCTTTCTCGGCTTCGAGAGCCATGCGCAACCGCCGCATGAGCCTGTTGACCGATCCGGCGATCGAGGCGAGTTCAACGGGCAGCGTATGGGTCCGGATCGGCTCGAGATTATCGCCGTGCCGCTCGCTGATGTCGCCACGCAACTGCCCCACAGGACGCAGGAAACGAACAAGCATTGCCCAGGCGAGGAGCGCGCTCACCGGCGTCAATGCCACGATTGGCACCAGGAAGCCGAGGGCAGCCTCGAATATCTCCTCGTTGTGCTGTGCGGTCGATTCGGCAACCTGCACGAAGATGGTCTTGCTGATGGCCGGCTCGGTATAGATGCGCCAGCCCTTGTTTTCGGAAAAGCCTTGCTCGAGCGAATCGGTGAGCGCCGCATCCGGCGCATTGTAGGAGCGCAGGAGCACCCGGCCGCCCTTGTCGCGAACCTGGAAGATCAGCCTGTCGTCTGCCTCTCCTGAAACCCCTTCCGCCAGCTGCCGAGACGCCCCTGTCGTGTCCTTGGAGAAGAGGTCGTCGATCACGATAGGAACGAGGCGGCGAGCGGCCTCCCGCAAGGCGCCGTCCATCGCCTCGTTGATTTCGCGGTGCAGGGTGACGGAGCCGGCGGCTGCCGCGATCAGTCCGAATGCGCTTGTCAAGACAAACATCGAGATGACAAGCCTGCGGGTCAGACTGCCGCGACGCGTCATTGGATCGCCACCCGGTATCCGAGGCCGCGCATGGTCACGATGGCATCGCGACCGATCTTGCGCCGCAGGCGGCTGATATAGACCTCCACGGTGTTGCTCTCGATCTCGGCGCCGAAGGCATAGAGCGCATCCTCAACCTGTCGTTTGCTGATGACCATTCCGGGCCGGTGGAGGAAAAGTTCCAGGACAGCCCATTCGCGACCTGTCAATGTGGCCTGGACACCGCTGACGAGGACCAGCCTCTTGGCCAGGTCTACCTCGGCGCCACCCGTCAAACGAACGATCGGATTGGGATTTCCGGCGTAGCGGCGCGAGACGGCGGAGAGTCGCGCCGAGAGTTCGCCAAGATCGAACGGTTTCACCAGATAATCGTCGGCTCCGCTGTTGAGCCCTTCGATCCGGTCCGCGAGTTGATCGCGCGCCGTAAGGATAATAACCGGCGTGACGTTTCCCGCCCGGCGCAGCCGTTTCAGGAAATCAAGGCCCTTGCCGTCGGGCAACTGCAAATCGAGGAGGACAAGGTCGTAGGCCGCAACATCGAGGTGACTGGCCGCGTCACCGATCGAGCGCGACCAGTCGACCGCGTGTCCGTCGGCTGCGACGTGATCGCGGATGGCTTCGCCCAGGACCGCGTCGTCTTCTACGAACAAGACCCTCAACCGACCCCCTGATCAGCACATCTTCCGGCTGCAAGGCTGCCACTGTCAAAGTCGCTGGGCAATTGCCCGTTTGGACGCATGATGCGTTCAGCCTGCTGTCAGGTTCTTCGTCGACCTTCCAGCCATCGGAATTAGCCGATGGAGAAAAAATGATGAAGTCAGTTGTGATTGCCGCCTTGTTCGTTTGCACCGCCGGAACAGGGGCGGCGTTCGCCGGCAACAAGTGCGACGTGCCGGCAAGCGAGTGGCAGCCGCGCGAAGCCCTGCAGGCAAAGCTGGAATCCCAGGGCTGGAAGGTCCGCAACATCAAATCCGAGTCCGGCTGCTACGAGGCCTACGCCATCGACGCCAAAGGCAAGCGTGTCGAAACCATGTTCGATCCGAAGAGCCTTGCACCCGTCGGCAGCGATACCGACGGCGACGAGGGCTGAGTCATGAACGCCACCGTCCGCACACGGCAGACCTCGATAAACGTCTGGTCGTATTATGTCCGCCTTTTCCACTGGGCTCTCGTGCTTAGCGTGACGGTGGCGTGGCTCACTTCCGGCGAGATCATGATGGTCCACAAATACGCGGGCTATCTCGCGATCGCCCTGGTTGCTTCCCGATTGACGGCAGGCCTGTTTGGATCCGGCTATACGCGTTTTGCCCAGTTCGTTCGGTCGCCCCGACAGACCCTCGACTATCTCAAGGACATCGCGCACAAGCGGGAACGGCGATATGTCGGCCACAACCCCGCAGGCGCGGCAATGGTGCTGGCCCTTCTTGCCTGCATCTGCGGCATCGCCTTGACGGGCTGGATGCAAACCACGGATGCCTATTGGGGTGTGGCGTGGGTGCAGCTCGTCCACGAGCTCCTGGGCAACGCCATCCTTGTCCTTGTCGCCATTCACATAGCCGGCGTCGCTCTTGCCAGCGTCCGCCATGGAGAGAACCTGGTGAGGTCGATGATCAATGGCAGAAAGCGGTCGCCGGATGTAGGTGATATCGCATAGCTGGCTTCCCTGCCGTCGACCCGGACCTTGCGGTCGGCCCAAGGTCTTCCGGCCGCCGCGGCACTGCGGGGGTTCAGCCGGCAACACGGGCCGACTCGCGTTTTGGACGGCGGCGCCCGTGTTGCGGGCTCCTTGCCTTTCGTCTGCGCGGGCCGCCGTTTCCCCGATCGAAGAGCCAATGCTTGGTCAACTCGGAGACCAGCACGTAGCAACCCGTTATCGCAATCAATCCCATGAGCACGGGCCACGGCAATGGCACGAATGCGAACCAGCCCGCGACGGGCGTGTAGGGGATCGCGACCGCGAGACCGCCGACCGCCAGTGCAAGCGACGCAAGCAGCCGGCTTGGACGGCTCGCCCAGAAGGATTTTCGAGTGCGTATAATGAGCAGGATCAAGAGCTCCGTGAGCAGAGATTCGACGAACCAGCCGGTCTGAAATGCCGATGCTTCTGCGCGAACCACATACAGCAGGAAGGCAAACGTCAAAAAGTCGAATAGCGAGCTGACGAGCCCGAAGGTGACCATGAACTGTCGGACGAAATGAATATCCCAATGACGGGGCTGCTGGAGCTGGTCCGGATCGACGTTGTCGCTCGCTATCGCAACCGCGGGAATGTCCGATAGAAAATTGTTGAGCAGGATCTGCTTGGCCAGTAGCGGCAGAAACGGCAGGTATAGCGAAGCGGCGGCCATGCTGATCATGTTGCCGAAGTTGGCGCTGGTCGTGATGGAGATGTATTTCATCGTGTTGGCGAACGTCTTTCGGCCATCGTCGACGCCCTGCACCAGAACGCCCAGGTCACGCTTCAGCAAGATGATGTCGGCGGCCTCTCGGGCCACATCGACAGCGGTGTCGACCGAGATGCCTATGTCGGCTTCATGAAGCGCTGGCGCGTCGTTGATGCCATCGCCGAGGTAGCCGACGACGTGACCGCTGCGGCGCAGCGCGTCGACGATGCGCTCTTTCTGGTTCGGATCGATCTCGACGAAAAGATCGGTGCTGCGAACGCTGGCCAGAAGCCCGTTCTTCGTCATTTTCGACAGGTCTTCGCCCGTCATGATCCTGTCGGACCGGAGACCTACGGCCTCGGCCAGATGCGCGGCGACATAGCGATTGTCGCCGGAAATGACCTTCACGCCGATGCCGCGATCGGCAAGTGCCGAAAGCGTTTCCCGCACCCCCTCCTTCGGCGGATCGAGAAAGAGCAGGAATCCCGCGAAGGCCATCGCGGTTTCGTCGTCCCGGCTGAAGCCTGCCTTGTTCTGAAAGCGCCGGATCGCCAGACCGAGAACGCGATACCCCTGCGCGCTCCAACGCCTGAATTTCTCGTCGATCGCCTGGCGCTCCGCCGAGCCCAGGGATTGCAACCCATGTGGACCTTGCACGAAGGCACATGCGTCGAGAACGTTCTGGACGGCCCCCTTGGTCACCAGGATCTGTTCGCGCGCCCCCTCCCGCAGGGCGACCGACAGCCGCTTCCGAACAAAATCATATGGGATCTCGTCGATCTTGGCGAAACCGGACAGATCCTCCTGTCCAGGCGGAGCACTCGCTATTGCTTCGTCCAGGGGATTCTTCAGCCCGGTCTGCAAGGTCGCGTTCAGCCGTGCCCAAAGCAGAACCTCTCTCGAAGCATTGCCCTCGACGTCGAACGACCCATCGAGGTGGATGACGCCTTCCGTCAGAGTTCCTGTCTTGTCCGTGCACAGCAGGTCCATGCTGCCGAGATTCTCGATCGCATCGAGGCGACGTACGATGACGCCGCTGGCGGCCATCGTGCGCGCGCCCCTGGCCAGGGTGACGCTGATGATTGCGGGAAGCAGTTCGGGCGTCAGGCCAACCGCCAGGGCAAGCGAAAACAGCAGCGACTCGATCAAGGGCCTGTCGAGCATTACGTTGGCGAAGAATACCAGGATGACGATCGCAAGCATGATCTCGGTCATCAGATATCCGAACATCCTGATGCCGCGAGCAAACTCGGTCTCGGGAATCCGTCGCTCCAACGCTTCGGCTATCGATGCGAATTCGGTCCGCGTTCCCGTGGCCACGGCAAGCACTTTTGCCGTTCCGCTGCGAACCGACGTGCCGGTGAAAACCGCATTGGTCCGCTGCGCGATGCCGGCTTCAGGCGCGGACCGGCCGGCGGACTTCACAACGGGAAAGGTCTCGCCGGTCAGAACGGATTCGCTGACGTTGAAGTCCCGCGACTCCAGGATCACGCCGTCGATCGGGATGAGATTGCCGGCCGACAGACAAACGACGTCGCCAGGAACGATGTCCTCGACACCGACCGTGCGTTCGAGCCCGTCCCTCAGAACGGTCGCCCTGCGGGCGACACGCTGCCGCAGTGCCTCCATCGCGCGGGAAGCGCCATACTCCTGTGTGAAGCTGAGGATGCAGCTGGCCAGCACGATCGCGCCGATGATCGCTGCTTCATGACCCTCGCCGACGAACACCGAAACGGCGGCGGCAAAGACGAGGATCAGGACCAGCGGGCTGCGAAACTGGCGCGCGAAGACAGCCAACGCGGATGCGTCGGACCGCGGTGCCAGCGCGTTTCGTCCGAATTTGGCGAGCCGGACCGCTGCGTCCGGGCTCATAAGACCGGAGGTGGAGGTTTCCAGCTGCCCGATCAACTGATCTGTTCCGAGCGACCAGTAGGCATGCTCGACAAGACCAGGAGAGCGGCCGATCGATTGCTCGTTGCTTGCCATGGCTGTCGGCCGATCCGCGTCGTCTGCCGTTCTGGTCGCCACGGCCGGACAGTCAGTTCGACAGGAGGCGATTGATGCCGCTCTCGTCGATCAGCGAGCGCGTGACACCGCCGAAGGCCCATTCGCTCAGCCGGCTGTGGCCGTAGGCTCCGGAAACGATCAGATCGGCATGGATCGAGCGTGCGAACGCCACCAGCCTGTCACCGTCCGCGTCACCGGCGATCACTTCGGTTCGCGCCGTGATGCCATGTTGCTCCAAAAAAACAGCGACGTCGGCGAGGCTGTTTCGAACATCTCCTGTGGGGCCGGTCTCCATGGTGGCAACGACCACCTCGTTGGCCTTGGCCAGGAACGGCAGGGAGTCGGACAACGCCCTTCGCGCCTCCCTGCTGTCCTTCCAGGCGACAAGGACTGTCTTCGCCAGAAGGTGTTCGGCATTGCCCGAGGTGACCAGCACCGGGCGCCCGGCGCCGAGCACAAGGCTTCCGATATCGACGGCGCGGAAGACATCCTCCCCGCCATCGGCGGTCACGATAAGGTCGGCCGAACGGGCAGCTATGCCGAGAGCACGCGTCGGACCGCAGATGTACTGCGTCCATTCGCTGCTTATCGAGTTCGGGACGATATTCTCGAAAATGTCGCGCAGTTCGGCAAGACGCTTCTCGATCTCCGTGCGAGCAATCTGCATGACCTCGCCTTCGTAGACCAGGCCTTCTCCCGTCGACACCAAAGGCGGAACGTCGGCGGCGGCGAAGCCGACGAGGTGAGCATCGAAACGCTGCGCGAGTTCCGTTGCCAGCTTTACGATCGGCGCGGGGTTTGCATCAACGGCCAGATTGACGACTATCGTTTTGTAGGACATGCGGGCACCTCGCCGACGCGGAAAGTCTCCTTCGTTTTTTGCATCGTGCGGAGGTGCAGTGCCTTGATACCGATCAAAATCGCCCGCAGTGACCGTTTGGCGGGTAAAAAGATGAATGCTACATCAGCGACCGCTGCTGTGCTTCAATCCGGAGAATGCCCGTGAGCAAAAAGGGAGAAGTTTCACCTGAAGCCATCGCCGCGGCGTTTCCGGCATCTGATGGTGAAATGGGGCGAGACTACCCGCCGGAACATCAGCTTCTCGCGCTGATGTTCGATCAGGCTCCCGGTTTCATGACCCTGCTCGGTGAGCCGGGCCACGTCTTTCAATTGACCAATGCTGCCTACCAACACCTGATCGGCCAACGGCAGGTCATCGGCAAGTCGGTTCGCGAGGCCTTGCCCGAGCTCGAGGGCCAGGGATTCTTCGAATTGCTCGATCGTGTCAGCGAAACCGGCGAGCCCTATGTCGGCCGCAATGCCAAAATTGTCCTGCACAATCCTGAAACCGGCCTTGCGGAAGAGCGTATCCTCGACTTCGTCTACCAGCCCATCAGGGCCAAGGACGGCCGGATCGCCGCGATCTTCGTTCAGGGCACGGATGTCAGCGACCTGTCGTTCGCCAATGCTGCGCTGCAATTGCGCGAAGACCACCTGCGTTCGATCCTGGCGACTGTTCCCGACGCAATGATCGTCATCGACGAAAGCGCCAATATCCAATCCTTCAGCACGGCGGCCGAGACATTGTTTGGTTACAAGGCCAGCGAGGTCATCGGTCAAAACGTCAAGTTGCTTATGCCCTCCCCATACCGGGACGAACACGACGCCTACATGCAGCGTTACCTGACGACCGGGGAGCGGCGCATTATCGGGATAGGGCGTGCGGTGACCGGAATGCGCAAGGACGGATCGACGTTTCCGATGGAACTCGCCGTCGGCGAAATGCATCCGGGAACGGGTCGCTTCTTCACCGGCTTTTGCCGCGACTTGACGGAACGCCACAGGACGGAAGCCAGGATGCAGGAGCAGCAGCAGGAACTGCTTCACATGGCGCGGTTCACCGCGCTGGGCGAAATGGCCTCGACATTGGCGCATGAGATAAACCAGCCGCTGACGGCCATCACGAACTATCTCAAAGGCAGCCGCCGTCTCCTCGAAAAGAGCAAGGACGAGAACGCCGCGATGTTGCATGAAGCTGTCGAGAAGGCTGCCGAACAGGCCTTGCGCGCCGGCGACGTCATCCGTCGTCTCAGGGATTTTGTCGCCAGGGGCGAAAGCGAGCATAAGGTCGAACGTCTGCCAACGCTCATCGAGGACGCCTCGTCGCTCGCCTTGGTCGGCGCCAGGGAAGCGGACGTGCGCGTCAGCTACGATCTCGATCCGGCGGCCGAACTCGTATTGACCGACAGAATTCAGATCGAGCAGGTATTGCTGAACCTGATGAGAAACGCCGTGGAGGCCATGCACGGCGCGCCACGTCGGGAATTGCGTGTCGCAACCAAGGCGCGGCACGACGGTATGATGGAGGTTGGTGTCATCGATACCGGCCCGGGGTTGGCGCCAGAGGTTTCGGCCCAGCTCTTCCAGCCTTTCGTCACCACCAAGAAGCACGGAATGGGTGTCGGCCTGTCCATTTGTCGCACTATCGTCGAGTCCCACGGTGGTCATATCTGGGCAGAGTCGCCACCCGGCGGTGGCGCCGCGTTTCGGTTCACGCTGCGCGCTGTAGAGAAGGAAGAGGTTGCCAGTGGCCAATGATGTTGTGCATGTCGTCGATGACGACGTCGACGTTCGCAAGTCCCTGGGGTTCCTCCTCGCGACAGCCGACTTTGCCGTGCGCCTGCATGAATCGGCAACCGCGTTCCTGGCGGCGGAACCCAAGGAGATCGACGGCTGCATCGTCACCGACGTGCGCATGCCCGGCATCGACGGCATCGAATTCCTGCGGCAACTGAAAGCCCGTGGCCTGAGCGTGCCCGTGATCGTGATGACGGGACATGCCGACGTCGCATTGGCTGTCCAGGCGATGAAGGAGGGCGCCTCCGACTTCATCGAGAAACCATTCGACGATGAGGTGCTCATCAATGCCATTCGTTCTGCCCTTGACAACCGAACTCAAGCGGTAGCCACGCACCCGCAATCGGCCGAGATCCGGAAGAACCTTGCCACCTTGTCCGAGCGGGAGCGTCAGGTGCTCGATGGGCTTGTCTCCGGGTTGCCGAACAAGACGATTGCCTATGATCTCGGGATCAGTCCACGCACGGTCGAAATCCATCGCGCCAACGTCATGAGCAAGATGGGCGCCGGCAGCCTCTCGCATCTGGTGCGCATGGCCTTGATCGCCGAGCCCAAACGTTGAAGCATGTCTCCCGAAAGTGGGAACCGGTTCCCGGGGCAAAGACATGCGTAAATCAAAAATCTGAAGCGCACCGAGCGAACCTGAGAGATCGCGACACGCTTGAAGCAACCAATCCAGGAGAAGTGCGCAGCGGTTTTCCGTCCGGACTCGCCGCTCTAAGGCAGGTTTCGAAGCGAAGCCGTCTTATCTTTTCGAGGGTCCCATTCGCGCCAGTGGGTCGGCCGGATATCGACGCGCACGCCGGTAACGGCGTCCCGCCATCCTTCCCGACCTTTTTCGCAAGGAAATACAAGCGCATGCAAGCCGTCCTCGTCCAGAACGGCTAGTTCGAGGCTGCGGCCAAACGGAGCACTTGCTATGGGATTCCACATTCAATCAGCATGAGCTGAAAAGTGGTTTCTCGCTTTGACTTGAATCAGTTTTGGTCGTTGGCGTCGAACCTGCCCGCCGCGATCACGGGATTGCAATGCCCCTGCCTTTTTTGGGCGCGAGCTTCTTGGCTACGGAGCGCGGTCTCGTTCGGCGGCACGTCGAACACATCCAGGCGTCCCGCGATTTGACATAGCTCAAAGCGGAGCCTTCCCTCGGTTCATAAGTTTGAGTCCAGTGGATCGACCGTCGCAATTCGCGGGCGGCGCTTTCTGCATAGGAGTTCAACAATGAATTACCAGCGGTTCTTCGAAGATGCGATCGAGCAGCTCCATGCGGAGCGGCGCTACCGCGTTTTCGCCGACCTCGAGCGCATGGTGGGCAAGTTTCCGCGCGCCATCTGGCGTTCAGGCGGCCGCGCCCAGGAAATCACCGTCTGGTGTTCCAACGACTATCTCGGCATGGGCCAGAACCCGGACGTGATCGCCGCCTTCCAGACCGCGGCGGGCAAGATGGGCTCGGGCGCCGGCGGCACCCGCAACATTTCCGGCACCTCCAACCCGCTGGTCGAGCTCGAGCATGAGCTTGCCGACCTGCACGACAAGGAGGCGGCGCTGGTCTTCACCTCCGGCTTCGTCTCCAACGAGGCCTCGATCTCGACCATTGCCAGGCTTTTGCCCAACTGCCTGATCATCTCCGACGAGTTGAACCACGCCTCGATGATCGAGGGCGTGCGGCGCTCCGGCGCAGAGAAGAAGATCTTTCGCCACAACGACGTGGCGCATCTGGAGAGCCTCTTGCAGGCGGCAGGGCGCGAGCGCGCCAAGCTGATCGTGTTCGAAAGCGTCTATTCGATGGACGGCGACATCGCGCCGATCCGGCAGATCGTCGAGCTCGCCGAGCGCTACAACGCCATGACCTATATCGACGAGGTGCATGCGGTGGGCATGTACGGGCCGCGCGGCGGCGGCATCACCGAGCGCGAGGGGCTTGCCGACCGCATCGACATCATCGAGGGCACCTTGGCCAAGGCCTTCGGCACGCTCGGCGGCTACATCACCGGCACGAGCGCGGTGATCGACGCGGTGCGCTCCTATGCGCCGGGCTTCATCTTCACCACCGCGCTGCCGCCGGCGATCGCGGCGGCGGCCACCACCTCGATCAGGCATCTGAAGCGCTCGCAGGCCGAGCGCGACGCGCAGCAGCGCCAGGCGGCCAGAACCAAGCAGGTGCTTGCCGCGGCCGGGCTGCCGGTGATGGCATCGGCCACCCACATCGTGCCGGTGCTGGTCGGCGACCCCGAGCTCTGCAAGATGGCGAGCGACCGGCTGCTCGGCGTGCACGGCATCTACATCCAGCCGATCAACTACCCGACGGTGCCGCGCGGCACCGAGCGGTTGCGCATCACGCCCACACCCTTCCATTCGGACGCGCTGATCGCCCAATTGCAGGACGCGCTGGTCGAGACCTGGGACGCGCTCGGCATCCCCTATGCCGCCGCCGGCCGCCCTGCCGTCGCCGAGAGCGATCGGATCGTTCCCCTGCTGGTGGCGAAATCGGGCGGGTAGCAAGTTTCCAATCCGGTAGCGATCATGACGGGGAAATGACCAATGTTTCGCGATCGCCAGGAGGCGGGACGAAAGCTCGGGGTCGAGCTGGAAAAGCTTCGGCTCGAGAACCCGATCGTGCTCGCATTGCCGAGGGGCGGCGTTCCGGTCGCCGCCGAGGTCGCCAGGGCCCTCAACGCGCCACTTGACCTGGCCATAGTGCGAAAGGTCGGAGCGCCGGAAAATCCGGAACTGGCAGTCGCCGCGATCGTCGATGGCGACCCGCCGGACGTCGTGCTCAACCGGGAGGTCGTGGAGGCCTACTCGCTCGGCGATGACGAACTCCGGGACCTTGTCGCAAAGGAGCGTCCGGAGCTTGAAAGGCGCCGCATGGCATATCGCGGCAAGCACACGCCTCTCGAGGTAGCCGGCAAGACGGTGATCGTCGTTGACGACGGTGCCGCCACCGGAACGACGATGAAGGTCGCGATCCGCGCGCTGAAGAGACGTTCACCTCTCGAAATCGTCGTAGCCCTCCCGGTGGCGCCGCCCGAGACGTTGACCGACCTTGCCGGGGAAGCCGACTGGACCGTCTGCCTGAGTGAACCAGCGCATTTCCGGGCGCTCAGCCAAAACTACGTCAACTTCCCTCAGCTCTCGGACGACGACGTCATTGCCATCTGCAACGAGGCCGCACGCGCCCGGAATGCCAAGGCATGTCTGCCGAAAGTGGGAAACGGTTTCGGGTCAAAGACATGCGTAAAATCAAAACCTGAAGCGCATCGAGCGAATCCGAAAGATCGCGACGCGCTTTAAGGCGTGTTGAGATTCAGGTCAGGCCGAGCCGAAAATGTCGGTTTCTGAGAACCGGCCTACGCCGGGCCGAAGCCTTCATAGAGCGGAGACACTTATGAGGGCTTCGGCCGGCGAAGGCCGGAGCGGAGCGTACTTGAAGTACGTGAGCACCGGCCTATGCCGACCGTAGCCTTAACTGCTACGCAACCCTCATTTCATCAATGCTTCGGCCGGCGAAGGCCGGAAGCGCAGGAAACTGGCATTTGCAGGCCGGCATCACCTGAATATCAACACGCCTTAGCTCGGCTGTCCGTCCATCGGCACCGCCGATCGCGTTACTGCGTCACCGAGGTCGACGTGCCCCACGTGTCCGACAGCACATAGCCTTGCGGATAGGGATCCGTCGGATCGAGGTAGTAGTTGTGCTCGCCCGTGATCCAGGCGCGGCCGGTGATCTGCGGCACGATCGCCTTGCGGCCGGCGATTTCGGTCAGTTCGAGAATTCTGCCGGTGAAGCGCGAGCCGATGATCGATTCATGGATGAGAACATCGTCGACATCCATCAGGCCCCTCGCCTGCAGCACGGCCATGCGGGCCGACGTGCCGGTTCCCGTCGGGCTGCGGTCGGAGCGTCCGGGCGAGACGATGCAGGTGTTGCGCGTGACGTTGCCCGGCCCCTGGAACGGCATGGCGAACTGCACGATCGACACGCCGCGCACATTGTCGAACTCCGGATGCACGACATCGAACTGCTCGCGTGCAGCGCGGCGGACCTCCTCGCCGATCACCGCCAGGTCGCGCGCCTCGTCGGGTGTGACCGAGAAGCCGAGCGCTGCCGCGTCGACAATGGCGTAGAACATCCCGCCATAGGCGATGTCGACTTTCAGCGTTCCCAGCCCCTCGACCTCGATATTGGCATCGAGGCGTTCGGCGAAGGCGGGCGCGTTGCGGAAAGTTATCGACAGGCATTTGCCGTCGCGGCATTCGGCGCGCACCTCGATGACGCCGCCCGGCATGTCCAGCTTGAAGCGCGTCTCGGGCTCGTTCATCGGCACCATGCCGGTCTCGAGCAGCACGGTGGCGACGCAGATCGTGTTGGAGCCGGACATCGGCGGGTACTCCGTCGGCTCCATGATGATCGCTCCGGCGACACAATCCTCGCGCGTCGAGGGAACCAGGAGATTGACGTGCCGGGCGACGCTGCCGCGTGGCTCGCAGATCAGCATGCGCCTGATATGGTCGTGATCGCGTTCCATCGTGATCATCTTTTCCATCATCGTGCGGCCGGCAGGCGGCAGCACGCCGCCCACGATGACGTCGCCGACCTCACCCTCGGCATGGCAGCCGACGACGCGAATGCTTGATCTGGTACGCATTGTTTCTCCCTGTCGACCACGACTATCCGCTTGGCAAGCGGTATGTCTCCGGGACAAACTGACCAATCCGCGTGCCAGCCTCAAGGAGAATCCGAATGAACGCCAACGTCTTTTCCGGCTGCATGCCGGCGCTGATGACGCCTTGCACGAACGATCGCCTTCCCGATTTCGACGCGCTCGTGCGCAAGGGACGCGAGCTGATCGCCGCCGGCATGTCGGCGGTCGTCTATTGCGGCTCCATGGGCGACTGGCCATTGCTGAGCGACGAGCAGCGCATGGAAGGCGTCGAGCGGCTGGTGAAAGCCGGCGTCCCGGTGATCGTCGGCACCGGCGCGGTGAATACCGCCAGCGCAGTGGCGCACGCCGCCCATGCGCAAAAGGTCGGCGCGCGCGGCCTGATGGTGATCCCGCGCGTCTTGTCGCGCGGACCCTCGGTCACGGCGCAGCGCCACCACTTCAAGGCAATCCTTGCCGCCGCACCCGATCTGCCCGCGGTCATCTACAACAGCCCCTATTACGGCTTTGCCACGCGTGCCGATCTCTTCTTCGCGCTACGCGCCGAACATCCGAACCTGGTCGGCTTCAAGGAGTTCGGCGGCCCGTCGGATTTGCGCTATGCGGCAGAAAACATCACCAGCCGCGACGACGAGGTTGCGCTGATGATCGGCGTCGACACCGCGGTCTTTCATGGTTTCGTCAATTGCGGCGCGTCCGGTGCCATCACCGGCATCGGCAACGTGCTGCCCAAGGAAGTGCTGCATCTCGTCGGTCTCAGCCAGGCGGCGGCGAAGGGCGACGCCGAAGCGCGCCGGCTGGCGCTGGAACTGGATGCGGCGCTCGCCGTGCTCTCCTCCTTCGATGAAGGCCCCGACCTGGTGCTCTATTTCAAGCACATGATGGTGCTCAAGGGTAATCCCGAATACCGGCTTCACTTCAACGAGACGGATGCCCTCACCGACAGCCAGCGCGGCTTTGCCGAGGCGCAGCTAAAATTGTTCGATGCCTGGTACGCCCAGTGGTCGAGGCAGCCCGCAATGGCGAGATACGCGGCCTGATTGGCCCGGCGTCGCGAGGGAGTTGCTGAACCAGAACGGCTCCCCCGCCATCAATTTGGAACTGACTTGCCCCGCTCGGCGGGCAAGATCTTATCAGCGCAAGCGCTGGGGACTGGCTGAAGCCTCCCCAACCTCGTCATCCCAGGGCGAAGCAGGAGCGGAGCTCCGTCGCGGAGACCCTGGGATCCATGCCGTGACCTTGATCGAGGGTGCAGCAGAGCAGAATTCTGCACCGTCGCAACACTTCGAAGTCACGGCATGGATCCTCGGGTCTGCGCTGCGTCGCTACGCTCCTTGCTCCGCCCGTGGATGACGATCGGATGGGCGTTTCGGCCAATCGCCGAGGCATGCGACCTGCCAACGCAGGCACAGTCGGCCGGTCAAAATTTCTGTGCCAGGAAACTACCCCGCCAGCAATCCCTCGAAAGCGTTCTCGAACACCTTGGCCATTTCGGCGTAGCCGTCGTCGGACGGATGCAGGCCGTCGCCGCAATCGAGGGCGGGGAGCAGCCTGGTCGGGTTGGCGGGATCGGCCAGCGCGCGCTCGAAATCGACGACGGCATCGGCTTCGCCCGATGTCCTGATCCAGGTGTTGACCGCCTGGCGGTCGCGCTCCTTGGACGCCGAATAGAAGGTCCTTAGCGGCTGGCCTTCGAACGCGCCGCCGAAGGGCGGCAGCGTGCCGAGCAGCACTTTGATGCCGCTGAGGCGGGCACGTGCGATAATCTGCCGGTAGGCCGAAATGAGGCTTTCGACGGCGACGGCCTCTTGGCCTCCGGCGAGCATGGTTTCCGGCCAGCCGATATCGTTGATGCCCTCCAGCACCGAAATCCATTTGACGTTGGGAAAGCTCAACACGTCACGGTCGAAGCGGGCGAGCGCGTTGGCGCCGCGGGCGCGGCTGACAAGCACGCGGTTGCCGCCGATCCCCTGGTTGAGGATGCCGATGCCCGACAGCCGGCCGCTTTTCGCGAGCCGCTCCGCCAGCCGGTCCGGCCAGCGCGCATTGCCGTCGACGGTCGAGCCGAAGCCGTCGGTGATGGAATCGCCGAGGCAAACCAGCGATCCGCCGCCCGACCCGCTGTCGACCAGGACGGCGCTCAGGAAATAGCGGCTGGTCGACACCTGCTGCACCGGCATTTCGGCCGCGCCGGCGAAATCGCCGAACTCGGAAATGTAGGCCGTCTGCTGCGCTTCGTAATGATAGGTCTCGATCGGCGCGAAGTCGGGGAAATAGAGGCTGATCGCGATCTGCCCGAGATCCGGAACCTTGAGCTCTATCGGATCGCTGAGCAGCGGGGCGCCGGGCGCGAGATCGGTTCGCCTCTCACCGCCGAATGTCACTTGACGGATGCTGGCGGCGTCGACGGAGCCGTCTTTCGCGGCAAGCGCCACGGTGGCGGCACCGATCTGAATCGGCGAGGCGCCATATTCGTTGGACAGCCTCAATCGCAACCTCTCGCCGCCCTTGCTGACGCGCAACACTTGGCGCACCGTCTGCTGATGGAAGCCGTAGAGCACGACGTCTCCAGGCCAGACATTCATCGGGCTGGCGCTCCAGGTTCCGATCCAGTGTTCCATCTTCTCCATCCCTTCGATTTTCGGCGTAGCCCGCGTGAGCACAGATAGCCGCAGCGCGCGACGCAGGCTACCGATTGCACTTTCCGCGACACATACATTTTTGACTCGCCGCGCCACGCGCCGGCAGTCCAGCCCTTCACTTTCCGGGGACGACGGCGCAGCCGCGGCATCGTCTTTTTCAAGCGGAATCAAAAAAGTACTAACACCCGCCCCGGAACGTGGTGGCTGGCCGGACAGCGCGCGCCTAGCCTGAAATCGACATCGGATCACCGGGGGAGGAGACGTTCCGGGAGATGTCTGGGGCTGCGTGCCCGCCAGACGGCTTGGTGGAAAAGCCGTGCCGGCAAAGGATTCCAACCATTCTAGGGAGCGAGACATGGGTTCCGAAACCAAGAGCTTTACGATGAACCGCCGCGCGCTTTTGCAGGGCGCGGCAGCCGCTGCCGGCGGCCTGCTGCTGGCGGGAGGAGAGCGCGCCGCGGCGCAAGGCGCGGCATCCAAGGTGGTGGCCTGGGAGACGGGCTATCTCGGCTTCTTCTTCTTCGTCGTGCTGCAGGAGGCGCTGAAGCGCAAGGTCGAAAGCCTCGGCCTGGAATTCGTCGGCAAGGATGCCAATGGCGATGCCAACGCGCAGGTGAACGACTGGAACAGCCTTCTCCTGCAGAAGCCGCGCTACCTCATTTCCGACGCGCTTGATTCGGAACTGCTCATCCCGCTGAGCAAGAAGGCGAAGTCGCTCGGCGTGCCGCTCGGCATGGTCGACACGGTGCTTACCGGCGGCGAGGTGGCGGCCTCCGTCACCTTCGACAACAAGCAGTCGGGCGTCATGGCGGCCGAGAAGACCGCCGAGCTGCTGACCAAGAAATACGGTTCGCCGAAGGGAAGCGTGCTCAACAACTACGGCTCGCTGACGGCGGTCGCGCTGCGCGACCGCAAGGATGGTTTCGAGGACACGCTGAAGAGCAAATACCCCAACATCGAGATCATCTCGCGGCCGCAGAACAACCAGCATGAGCAGGCGCTTGCCGTGGTCTCGGCGACGCTGCGCGAACGGCCGGACCTCGACGCCATCCACATGCCCACCGACATCTTCGTCGTCGATGCGCGCAAGGCGCTCGAAACGCAGCAGCGGCTGTTCCCGGTCGGGCACGAGAAGCACATCATCCTGACCAGCATCGATGCCTCGCCGAACGCGCTGGAATGGGTGAAGGCCGGCGAGATCGACGCCGATATCGCGCAAGACCCGATCGCCTATGTCGAGATCGTCGTCGATCTGCTGGAAGAGTACACGCTGAAGGGCAAGCCGGTCCCGACCGGGCCGTACGAGAACAAGAAGTATTTCTGGGAGAAGGGCACCATCGCCGACAGCCCGTCCGGCCCGCTGCTCACCATCCCGCCCTACTTCCTCACCAAGGAAAACGCCGACGACCCGCGCCACTGGGCCAATGTCGTGACCCAGGTGTGGAAGATGCAGCAGAACGCCGGCTGAGATCGCAACCGACGAGACTGGTGGGAACGCGCCGTCGCGTTCTCACCCCATTTCGGAATTACCGGTTATCCAGATGAATGTCGCCGAAGGCACGATCGTGCCCGATAGTCTTGCGCCGGACAACGCCGGTGCTGTCCTGACCGTCGACAACGTCTTCAAGCGCTTCGGCCCGCTTGCGGTGTTGGACGGCGTCTCGCTGAGCGTGTCGCGCGGCGCGATCCATGGCCTGCTCGGCAAGAACGGCGCCGGCAAGTCGACGCTGTCCAACATCATCGCCGGCCTGCTGCGCCACGACAGCGGCTCGATCCTGCTCAACGGCGAGGACGTATCGGCCTTACCGCTGACGGCGCGCAAGAAGCGTGGGCTCCATCTTCTTTCCCAGCATTCCGAGATCTTCGAGGACCTCTCGATCGGCGAGAACCTTCTGCTGCCCGATTTGCCGACGCGCTTCGGCCTGACCGACTGGCCGGCACTTCACCGCCTGGCGGCGCACCTGCTCGAGAGCCACGGCATGCCGGTCGACCCGAGGCGGCGCGCCGGCGACCTCGGCGCCAGCGACAGGCGAAGGCTCGCCATCATCAAGGCGGTCGCGGCCGAAGCCTCGCTGATCATCCTCGACGAGCCGACCGCGGGTCTCGCGGCGGCCGAACGGCTGCATCTTCTCGAATGGGTCGAGAGCCTCACCGAAAGGGGCACGTCCTTCATCTACATCTCGCACCACAATGACGAGGTGCGTCAGCTCTGTTCGGAATACACGGTGCTGCGCGACGGCAAGGTCACCGCCAGCGGCAAGGCGGCGGCGCTGTCGGCCGATGCCATGGCGCGCGTCATCACCGGCGCCGACGTCGCCGAATTCCACCGCAGCCGCGAGGACCATCCCGCCGCTATCGCGCTCAGCGGACTGACCTTTCCCGGCGGCGGACCGGTCGATCTGACGATCGGCCGCGGCGAGATCGTCGGCCTCGTCGGCCTGCTCGGCGAAGGACCGCAGGAACTGATGCGGGCGCTGGGGGGTCTGCTGCCGATGGAAGCCGGCAGCGTCGTCATCGATGGCCGCGCGCTGCGTCTCGGCTCGCCGGGGCGGAGTCTCGAATCCGGCGTCGCCTACCTCACCCACGACCGCATCGGCGAGGGCCTAGTCGGCTCGATGTCGGTGACCGAAAACCTCAACCTCGGCAATTGGCCGCGCTCGCTCGGCTGGCTGGTCAGCGGCGCCGGCATGAACCGCCGCATGCGCGAGGCGCGCGGTGCCATGGACATCGTCATGGGTAGCGGCGGCCAGGAGATCGGCGAGCTGTCCGGCGGCAACCAGCAAAAGGTGCTGCTCGGCCGGCTGCTGGAACGCAAGCCGAGGCTGCTTCTGCTCGATGAGCCGACCGTCGGCGTCGACGTCGCCGCCAAGGAACAGATCCACCGCCTGATCGACGACGCGACGAGGAAAGGCGTCAGCGTGCTGCTGCTGGCGCAGGACCCGGAAGAGATGCAGCGCCTCGTCGACCGCGTGGTGATCTTCTCCAAGGGCCGTATTGCGCGCACGCTGCGGGGCGCCGAGATAACCATCGACGCGATCGCCGAAGCGAGAACGGCGCGATGAAAGTTTTGAGGTAAGGCTGCGAAATGGCCAGTAAGAAATTCCTTCTCGACAATGTGGTCTGGATCCTGATCGTCGTGTTCAGCATCCTCGCCGGCTTTCTCAATCCGTTCTTCCTCTCGGAAGGCAATCTGCAGAACGTGCTGGTGCAGGCGACAACGCTCGGCGTCCTCGTGCTTGCGGTTTCCTTCACGCTTCTGATCGGCGAGATCGATCTGTCGGTGGTCGGCAATCTCGTCTTTTCGAGCATGGTCGGCGCCTACGCGATGCAGCAGTTCGGTGTCCACTGGACGCTGGCCGTGCTCATCACCATCGCCGCCGGTGTCTTCGTCGGCCTGCTCAACGGCTATTTCGTCGCCTATCTGCGCATGAACTCGCTGATCGCGACGCTGGCGATGGGGCTTTTCCTGCAGGGCGCGGTGCTCGGCGCCACGCAGGCGCGCACCATGGTCGTCACCGACGAGGGCTACAGCTACATAGGCAGCGCCACCATCGGCAACTGGCCGGTGATGCCGATCGCCCTCTTCGTCGCCTATCTGCTGGCGCATGTCGTGCTTGCCTATTCCGCCTGGGGCCGGAACCTCTATGCCACCGGCGGCAATCGCCGTGCCGCCAACGCCGCCGGCATCAACGTCAAGCGAGCGAGGCTCGGCGCCTTCACCGCTTCCGGCTTTCTCGCCGGAGTGGCCGGCTTCCTCTACACCTCATATCTCGGCGGCGTCAGCGTCACCGTCGGCAGCACGACGCTGCTTTATGCCGTGGCCGCACCCGTCATCGGCGGCGTCTCGCTTTTCGGCGGCCGCGGCCGTGTTGTCGGCATGCTCGGCGGCACGCTGCTCATCACGGTCATCCAGACCGGCCTGCAGCTCATCAACGTGTCGGCCTACTACATCCAGATGATCGGCGGGGCGATGATCCTGCTCGCCATCGCAGTCGACGCCTTCCGCATCAGAAGCGAGGAGCGCGGCGTCGTATGAATGCTCGATTTGGGGTCATGGAGGCTCAGTATAGTCAAAAAAGTACCAATGATCGGATGGGAACATGGTGGCGCCGGTTTTGTCGGCTCAGTAGTTTGGCTGGCATGAGGCCGATGACAAATAACGCATCGATGAGGGCGATGACGTTGAAGGCTTCGAGGAGGAACAGCGATGAAACCTGATCTCGAGGTTGTGCAGATCAGGCCCGGCGAATCGTTCACCGCCTGGTCGCACGGCTATCCGTTCCGCACCGTGCGCTGGCATTTCCATCCGGAATACGAACTGCATCTCATCGTCGCCACGCGCGGCCGCTATTTCGTCGGCGACTTCATCGGCGAGTTCGAGCCGGGCAATCTGGTGCTGGCCGGCCCCAACCTGCCGCACAACTGGGTGAGCGACGTGCCCAAGGATGCGACGGTGCCGCTGCGCTGCCGCATCATCCAGTTCAATGAGGGCTTCATCGACGGCGCCATCAACACCTTCCCCGAGCTCGCCGCTTTGACGCCGGTGCTCGAAGCCTCGCGCCGCGGCGTGCTGTTCAGCCGGCAGACCAGCCGGCAGATCGCCCCGCTGATGGAAGAAATCATGAATTCCCAAGGCGTGCGCCGCATCGAGCTGTTCATGATGATGATGGGCCTGCTCAGCCGTGCCGAAGGCGCGCGCATGCTGGCCAGCGCGAGTTACCTGCCGGACCCGTCCGGCTACATGTCTGCCGGCATCAACAAGGCGCTGGCCTATCTGCGCGAGAACCTGACCCAGCCCTTCAGCGAGACGGACCTTGCCGCCATCGCCGGCCAGTCGCCCAGCGTCTTTTCCCGCTCCTTCCGCCAGCACACCGGCATGACGCTGGTGCAGTATGTGAAACGGCTGCGCATCAACCTGGCCTGCCAGATGCTGATGAGCGACGAGCAGGCCTCGATCACCAGCATCTGCTTCGAGGTCGGCTACAACACCCTTTCCAACTTCAACCGGCAGTTCCTCGCCGAAAAGGGCATGACGCCTTCGCATTTCCGGCGGCTGACACTGCACAACATCAACCTGGCGAAAGCGGCCTAGCCAGCCGGCACAGACAGCGAGATCGAAAACGATGGCCGAGGGCAACCGCCTCGGCAAGGGGCAGCTTTGCCTGCCGGCCGGAACGGCAAGACGGATAGGAGCACGAGGGACTCATGGCTCAGAAACTGATCGACAAGGTCGCCGCGGTCACCGGCGCCGCCTCCGGCATCGGGCTCGAATGTGCCCGCATGATGGTCTCGGAGGGCGCGCGCGTGGTGCTGGTCGACCGCGACGAAGAGGCGGTGCATGCCGTCTGCGAGGAGCTTGGCCCGGCGGCGGTCCCGTTGCGGGTCGATCTGACGGATGCCGCCGATGCCGCCCGCATGATGCCTCAGATCCTCGATCGCGCCGGCCGGCTCGACATCTTCCACGCCAATGCCGGCGCCTATATCGGCGGCGAGGTGGTGAGCGGCGACCCCGATGCCTGGGACCGCATGCTGAACCTCAACATCAACGCCGCCTTCCGCTCCATCCGCGCCGTGCTGCCGCATATGGTCGAACGCAAGACGGGCGACATCGTCATGACCAGTTCGATCGCCGGGCTGGTGCCCGTCGTCTGGGAGCCGATCTACACCGCCTCCAAGCACGCCGTGCAGGCCTTCGTCCACACCGTCCGTCGACAGGTCGCCAAATACGGCCTGCGTGTCGGCGCCGTCGCGCCCGGTCCAGTGGTCACCGCGCTCATCAAGGACTGGCCGAAGGACAAGCTCGAGCAGGAACTCGCCGCCGGCGGCCTGATGCAGCCGGTCGAGGTGGCGGAAGCCGTCATGTTCATGCTGACCAGGCCGCGCACCGTCACCATTCGCGACCTTGTCATCCTGCCGCAAAGCAATGACCTATAGAGCAATTCCAGGAAAAGTGTGAAACGGTTTTCCGTCCGGAATTGCGTAAAAACAAACAGTTGGAGCAGTTCAGCGATTCTACCAATCGCTGAACTGCTCCAGAAACGGTTGGATCGGGCGAAGGATCTGAAGTCATGGGCAGCCATTTCATCGGCATCGACATCGGCACCGGCAGTGCCCGCGCGGGCGTCTTCGACGAACAAGGCGTGCTGCTTGCATCCGCCAGGGCCGACATCGCCATCTGGCATGCCGAGGGCCATATCGTCGAGCAATCGAGCAACGACATATGGCGGGCGGTTGCGGCCACCATCCGCGATGCCGTGTCGCTTGCCGGAATTTCGGCCCGGTCGGTGCACGGCGTCGGCTTCGACGCCACCTGCTCGCTTGTCGTTCTCGGGCCGGGCGGCGTGCCGCTGGCGGTGAGCCCGTCGGGCGATCCCGAGCGCAACATCATCGTCTGGATGGATCACCGCGCCACCGAGCAGGCGCGCCGCATCAACGACACCGGCGAGGACGTGCTGCGCTATGTCGGCGGCACCATCTCGCCCGAGATGGAGACGCCGAAACTCTTGTGGCTCGCCGAGAACATGCCGCGGACTTTCGCTGACGCCTGGCAGTTCATGGACCTTGCCGATTTCCTCACCTGGCGGGCGACCGGCAGCCTGGCGCGCTCGACCTGCACGGTGACCTGCAAATGGACCTATCTCGCGCATGAGGCGCGCTGGGACGACGCCTATTTCCGCAAAGTGGGGCTGGGCGCGCTTGCGGACGAGAAATTCGCGCGGATCGGCACCGAAATCGTGGCGCCCGGAAGCGCCCTCGCCAATGGCCTTACGAACGAGGCGGCGGCCGAGCTTGGCCTGCTGCCTGGAACGCCGGTCGCGGCCGGCATGATCGACGCCCATGCCGGCGGCATCGGCTCGGTCGGCGCGCGCGGCGGCGCCGGCGGCGTGACCACGCGCATGGCCTATGTCTTCGGCACTTCCGCCTGCACCATGACGACGACCGAGCAGGCGGCTTTCGTGCCTGGCGTGTGGGGCCCCTATTTCTCCGCCATGGTGCCCGGCCTCTGGCTGAACGAAGGCGGCCAGTCGGCCGCGGGCGCCGCCATCGATCGCCTCGTCGGCATGCACCCCGCCGCGGTCGAACTCGCCGGGATTGCGTCGCGAAACGGCCAAAGCCTCAGCCAATGGCTGGCGCAGGAGGCGCAACGCCATGGTGGCGCGGCCAAGGCGGACAGGCTGATCGGCGGCCTGCACGTCGTTCCCGAATTTCTCGGCAACCGTGCTCCCCTGGCCAATCCCGACGCGCGCGGGCTCATTGCCGGGCTGGACATGGCGACCGGCGCCGACAGCCTCGTCGCGCTCTATCTCGCCGGCCTTTGCGGCCTCGGCTACGGCGCCCGGCAGATCCTGGAGGCGATGCGCGCCCGAGGTATCAACATCGACACGATCGCCATCAGCGGTGGCGCGGGGCAAAGCCCGCTGGTGCGGCAGCTCATCGCCGACACGACCGGCAAGGTGGTCTACGCGCCGACCTCTCCAGAGCCGGTGCTGCTCGGCTCGGCGATGCTCGGCGCCGTCGCCGCCGGCCGCCATCCCGACCTCCCCGCGGCCATGTCGGCGATGTCGGAAGTGGGCGAGGTCTATTCGCCCGACCTCTCGCTTGCCACCTGGCACGACAGGCGCTTTGCGGCGTTCGAACGCCTGCAGGCCGCGGCGCTGTCGGTGCTGGCCGCCTGATCCCATTGGCGGCGGGGCGGCTGTTCGGCTTCGTCGGCCTTCTCCTCCGACTTGCCGCCGGGAACCATCGCCCGGCAGAGGGGTTGTGTCGTGAGACTTCGAGACATGGAAGGAAAGACGATGCGGACATTGACGATGGTCCTCACGCTTTCAGCGCTGGCGCTGGCGCAGCCGGTCTCGGCCCAGCGTGTGGACCCGCAGCCGCCGCAGGCCTTGCCGCCTGCACAGCAACCTGCGCCGGACCAGGCGCAACCCGGTCAGGAGAATTCCGGTCAGAAATTCACCAATGTCGTGGTGGTGGCGATCGAGGATCTGCCCGCCGAAGTGAAGGCGCAGGCGGAGGCCGTGGTCACCAGGACGACCGCCAAGGACCTGGCAAAGCTGCAGAAATCGATCGACGCCTCGCCCGAGGCGGTATCGGTCCTGCAGGCGAACGGGTTGAATTCCTCGCAGGTCGTCGCAGCCAACATCGATGGCGACGGCACGCTGACGCTGATCATCCAGACGACCACATGATCGGCGCTGCCTGGGCGGTTCGGCAATTCGCCAACCGCTCCAGGTGTTGTTCTACGCCCTGGCGGCTGACCGGATTTTGCCGGCCAAAACGAAACCAGAATCCGCGGAGGGGTCGCCGTGACCGAAACCGCAGTCCGCAACTTCACGCTCAATTTCGGGCCGCAGCATCCTTCAGCGCATGGCGTGCTCCGGCTGGTGTTGGAACTGGATGGCGAGATCGTCGACCGCGCCGATCCGCATATCGGTCTGCTCCATCGCGGCACCGAGAAGCTGATCGAGTACAAGAACTATCTGCAGGCCCTGCCCTATTTCGACCGGCTCGACTATGTGGCACCGATGAACCAGGAGCATGCCTTCTGCCTCGCCGCCGAGAAGCTGCTCGAACTGCCGGTTCCCCGGCGTGGGCAGCTCATTCGTGTCTTGTTCTGCGAGATCGGCCGGCTGCTGTCGCATCTGCTCAACGTCACCACGCAGGCCATGGATATCGGCGCCCTGACGCCGCCGCTCTGGGGCTTCGCCGAGCGCGAGAAGCTGATGGTCTTCTACGAGCGCGCCTCCGGCGCCCGCATGCATGCGAACTATTTCAGGGTCGGCGGGGTGCATCAGGATCTGCCGGAGCAACTGCTCGACGACATCTGGGATTTCTGTGACCCCTTCCTGAAGGTCTGCGACAATCTCGAGGAGCTTCTCACCGGCAATCGCATCTTCAAGCAGCGCAATGCGGATGTCGGCGTCATCTCGCTCGATGACGCCTGGGCCTGGGGTTTCTCCGGTCCCATGCTGCGCGGCTCGGGCGCCGCCTGGGATCTGCGCAAGGCGCAGCCTTATGAGTGCTATCCCGAGATGGATTTCGACATTCCCGTCGGCAAGCACGGCGACTGCTACGACCGCTATCTCGTGCGCATGGAGGAGATGCGGCAGTCGGTGCGGATCATGCGGCAATGCCTTGAAAAACTGCGCATGCCCGACGGCGCTGGGCCGGTCGCCACGCCCAACCAGAAGATCACGCCGCCGCCGCGCGCCACCATGAAGCGCTCGATGGAAGCGACGATCCAGCACTTCAAGCTCTACACCGAAGGACACCGCGTGCCGGCCGGCGAGGTCTATGCCGCGGTGGAAGCCCCCAAAGGCGAGTTCGGCGTCTATCTGGTCTCGAACGGCAGCAATGTTCCCTACCGCTGCAAGATACGCGCGCCGTCTTTCGCCCATCTCCAGGCGATGGATTATCTGTCGCGCGGGCACATGATCGCCGACGTCGCGGCCATCATAGGCTCGCTGGACATCGTGTTCGGCGAGATCGATCGCTGACGGGAGCCGTCCGGAAAAGGGAGCTGGAGCAATTCCAGGAAAAGTGTAGCGGTTTTCCGTCCGGAATTGCGTAGCGCGAGCTACCGGAGCACTTCGGCGACTCTGCCGAACGCTGAAGTGCCCTTGCGAGGCTGCCCAAGTTTAACCTTGCCGGCCGGCGGAGAGAGCTGAAACTCCCCTCGCCTCCGGCAAAGTCCGGTATTGAACCTGCCGCGGTTCCGCGAACCGCGGCAGTCGCCTCAGTGCATGAACACCGATCTCAGCCAGGCAAGAATGCCCGAGCCTGGAGAGATCGCCGCGCGGACGCGGGACGCTGCCCAGCGGGCCGGCAGATTGGCGCCGACATGGCAATGGCAGACGACCTCATGCAACTGCCAGTCGCTGAGCTCGAAGAAGCGCTTCGCTTCGCCGTAACTGTCGTCGTGCAAGCCTTGCGCACGAAAGATCGGGTCTTCGAAAGCGACAGTGATCGGCGATCCGGCCGCACGCATTCTTTCGCGCACGTCGGGGGTCGCGTATTCAGTACCCGCAAGCGCGGTCAGGCGCCGGCCAGGGTCCTGCTCGAGAAGTTGCGCCCAGCGTTCGAGGCGCTGGCCTCGACTGGCAAGAAGAACCGCTGCTTCAGCATTAACGTCGGCAACGGCATTGAGTTGATCAACGGTTTGGTACTTCAAGGCCGCCTCCTATGTCGGCAGTTTGACCACCCGCCCCGCAACGGAACTAATGCGCTACGCGGCACCGGCAAGAGCCGAAACGGGTTACAGGAATCATTTGATCGGCATTCGCATCCGCCGCCGCCGGAATGCGGCAGGTTCGCCTTGGAACCATCCGCGGCCCTGACCGTTCTGCCAGCGTCAGCCGCCCCTCGGGCGCTCGATCGGCGCCGGGCTGCTGCGATCAATCCGTCATGTTCTGGTCGGGCAGATATCCGGTTGCCGGAAACCGCGTCACGCCGACGGCCCGCCAGCGCAACGAGGGAAACCACAGCATGGCCATTATCCCCAATCCCGATCCCACGCCCACGCCGGTGCCCACGCCGCCGCCTTTTCCCGACCCGAAGCCGATGCGCGAACCGGATCCGGAGCGGCTGCCGGACGAGGAGCCCGTCCCCAATCCGGATGAGAACGATGTGCCGCCCAAGCACTCGGCGTAGGCCCGCTTCGGCGCTAGTTGGAGCGGCCCGAGGCGCCGGCGGGAGGCGCCACCGCAATCTTCAAATCTTCACGGCGCGCGGATAATGCAGGCCGAGCCAGTTGAGCGGACCGCCTTCTGAGCCAGCGGCATTTATCCGAGCAGCGCCGGCGTCCACGCCCCGCCGGCAACATTCGACTCCACTGCCGCTGCGACAAACTTCACCCCGCGCGCGCCGTCGATCACGTCCGGCACCTGCGCCACGCGCGCGGCAGCCACGACTCCTCCCGAGCGATGCGCCCGGATGATGTCGGCGGCGTCGCGGTAGAAATTGGCGAAGGCCTCGATATAACCTTCCGGGTGCGCGGCCGGCATGCGCGAGGCGCGCCGGGCTTCCGCCGTCGAGCCGTGGCCGCCGCGCACCAGCGTGCGGGTCTCCTCGCCATAGGGCGAGAAGCGCAGCTCCTCCGGCCTCGTGCCCGACCATTCGAGCCCGGCCTTCTCGCCATAGATGCGCACCGAAAGGTCGTTGTAGTGGCCGGGCGAGGTCTGGCTGGCGAGGATCGTGCCGCGCGCGCCACCCGTCCAGCGCACAAGCACATGCGCATTGTCGTCGAGCCGGCGCCCGGGCACGGCGGTGAAGAGGTCGGCCGAAACCGCCTCGGCCTCAAAGCCGGAGATGAAGCTCGCCAGGTTGAAGGCGTGCACGCCGATGTCGGCCAGCACCGCCGATTGCCCGGCGCGCGCCGGGTCGGTGCGCCATTCGGCCTGCTTTTGCCCCTGCGCGTCGATCGGCTGCGTCAGCCAGTCCTGGATATAGGCGCCATGCACCGACACGATCCGTCCGAGCTCGCCCGCCGCCACCATCTCGCGCGCCTGGCGGACCATGGCGTAGCCGGTGTTGTTGAGCGTGACGACGAAGCGGCGCTTTTTCGCCCTTGTCAGCGCCACCAGCGCCTCGGCCTCGGCAAGCGTCGTCGACAGCGGCTTGTCGCAGATGACGTCGATGCCGGCCTCGAGGAAGGCGGTCGCTATCGGCGCATGCAGATGATTGGGCGTGACGATGACCACCGCCTCGATGCCGTCCGGCAGCATTGCTTCGGCTTTCGCCATGGCATGATAGTCGGCATAGCTGCGCTCGGGCGCGATGCCGATCTCGGCGGCCGAGACCGCTGCGTTCTCCGGATCGGAGGACAACGCACCCGCCACTAAGGCGATCTGATCGTCGAGCCGCATGGCCAGCCGATGCACCGCGCCGATGAAGGCGTTGCGGCCGCCGCCGACCATGCCGACCGTGAGGCGTTGGCGCGAGGTTCCGTCAGCGGTTGCATAGACCATGTTTCGATTCCTCCCGGATGGCTGTCATTGGCAGCGCGGGACTATAGGGGCCTTCCGCCGATTTCGAACAGTTTTTCCAAATTTTGTTTTGTAAAACGATCGTGCCGCACTAGGCTTGCACGAAATGGCAGAGGAGGGTTTGGGTAGTGGAAGCAGGCCAATTGCGTCAGCTTTTGAGTTCGCCCGATTTTCCGGGCACTGGCGCTGCCGACTTCGACAATTGGTGGTCTCCACCGCAGCTCGGGACCCCCTCATACGCGACAGCTCAAACCAGGCCCATCCCATGAGCGGCGCGCGAACCTCAACCGGCCGGGCCGGCAGCGGCGAGAGCCGCAAACAGGGCCGTTCTCTGGCGGCGCTTGGCTATACGAAGCCGCAAACCTATGAAGAGCTGCGTGCCGTGCTCTCGTCCGGCACGGTGCATTTCCCGAAGCGGCTGCGCCAGGTCGCGATCTTCCTGTGGCAGCATCCGAGCGCCGTGGCGCTCGGCACCATCGCCCAGGTGGCAGACCAGGCCGGCGTGCAGCCCTCGACGCTGGTGCGCTTCGCGCAGATCTTCGGCTATGCCGGATTTTCCGATTTTCAGGGTCTGTTCAAGGACCATATGAAAGGCTCCTGGCCTGAGGGTCGTGGACAGGGCAGCCAGGAGCCAGTTAAGGAGCACAGCGCCAATCTGCATTTCCTCAACGGCATGGTCGGCGCCTCGCAGGCCTCGCTCAGCCGCATCGGCAGCGGCTTCGACACCGACAGCTTCGAGACGATGGTCGACCTGCTTGCAGGAGCCGAGCTGATCTATGTCATCGGCAGCAAACGCGCCTTTCCTGTCACCACCTATCTGTCGCTGACGCTGTCGCAACAGGGTGTGCGCAATGTCCTGGTCGACAATGTCGGCTCGACCGCGCTCGACCAAGTCGGCTGCATAAGCCGGCGCGACGCGGTGCTCGCCGTCTCCTTCAGCCCCTATAATTCGATCACGCCCGACCTGGTCGCCGTCGCGCATGAGCGCGGGGCTCGAATCGTCACCATCACCGACAGCACCTTTTCGCCGCTGGTGAAACTGTCGGACACCTGGCTGGAGGTGGTGGAGTCGGATTTCGCCGGCTTCCGCTCGCTGGCCGCTTCGCTGGCCGTCGGCATGGCTTTGGTCCACGGCGTCGTCGCGCGCCGGACAGGCTGCACAGGTACGGTTGACTAAAGGGAACTGTCGTTCCATATTTGAAAAAATAGAAACTTTGTTCCGGGAGGAGGAATGGAGGTTCGGCTCGACGGCAAGGTGGTGCTGGTCACCGGCGCGACGCAAGGCATTGGCCGTGCGATCGCCGAGACGGCCGCGCGCTCCGGCGCCGAAGCTCTGCTGATCACCGGCCGCAACCAGCAACGCGGCGACGCTGCCGCGGCGGACCTGTCGGCCTTGGGCACGCGTGCCGCGTTCGTCGCCGCCGACCTCGGCGACCCGGAGACACCGGCGCTGCTCGCCGCGGCATGCATCGAGCGCTTCGGCCGCATCGACGGGCTGGTCAACGCAGGGGCTCTGACCGACCGCGCCTCCTTCCTCGACGCCGACCTGGACGGCTGGGCATCGCTGTTCGCCGCCAACGCCCGCGCGCCCTTCTTCCTGATGCAGGCAGCGATCGCCGACATGAAGAAGCGCGGCCAGGGCGGCGCCATCGTCAACATCCTGTCGATCAATGCGCATTGCGGCGCGCCGGAGCTTGCCGTCTATTCCGCCACCAAGGGCGCGCTGGCTACATTGACCAAGAACGCCGCCAACGCGCATCGCTTCGATCGCATCCGCGTCAATGGCATCAATGTCGGCTGGACCGACACGCCGGCCGAGCGCATCATGCAGGCCGAAACGCTCGGCCAGGGTCCAGGCTGGCTCGACGCCGCCAACGCGGCGCAGCCCTTCGGCCGGCTGTTCTCGGTCAACGACGTCGCGAACCTCGCCGTCTTCCTGCTTTCCGACGCGGCCGGACCGATGACCGGTGCGCTGATCGACCAGGAGCAATGGGTGATCGGAGCGAACCGGTGACCGCCGCCGAGCGCCTCGGTCCCGCCCTGCTCGGCCGCTTGCCGCCCGAGGTTCGCAAGCCGACTTACGATCGGGCGGCACTGAGGCCCGGCATCGCGCATATCGGCGTCGGCGCCTTCCACCGCTGCCATCAGGCCGAATACACCGATGATCTTCTGGCCAAGGATTTCGACCGCTGGGGACTGGTCGGCATCAACGTCCGCCCGCCCCGTCTTGCCGAGACGCTCGGCCGACAGGATGGTCTCTACACGCGGCTGATCCGCCAGAACGACGAGGTCGAGGCGCGCGTGATCGGCAGCATCATCCGAATCGTCGACAGCCAGGACAGTGCGGCACCAGCGCTCCATGTGCTTTCCTCGCCCGACATCGAGATGGTCACCATGACAGTGACCGAGAAAGGCTATTGCCACATCCCGTCGAGCGGCGCGCTCGACCTCGACCATCCCGACATCGTGCACGATCTTGCCAATCCGCAAGCGCCGCGCAGCGTGCCCGGCATACTGGCGAGGGCGCTGGAATTGCGCATGACCTCGCACGGCCGGCCGGTGACGCTGCTGTCCTGCGACAACATTCCGGCCAACGGCATCATTCTCGGCAATGTCGTGCGGACATTCGCCGAACGGCGCGGCAACGGGCTGTTGGACTGGATCGGAGCCAACGTCGCCTTTCCCTCTGCCATGGTCGACCGCATCGCGCCGGCGACGACAGAAGCCGATGTCGACGCCGTCGAAGAGCGCTTCGGCTATCGCGACGGCGCCGTCGTCGTCGGCGAGTGCTTTCGCCAGTGGGTGATCGAGGACCGTTTCGCCGGACGCGTGCCGCGCTGGAACCGCGTCGGCGCCACCTTGGTCGACGACCTCACCCCGTTCGAGCATCTCAAGATGCGGGTGCTGAACGGCGCCCAGACGACGCTTGCCTATCTCGGCGTGCTCGGCGGCTTCGAGCACACTTTCGAGGCGGTCGCCGACCAGCTTTTGGCGACCTTCGTCCGCCGTATGCTGACGGAAGAGACGCTGCCGACGCTGATGTCCGTGCCCGGCATTTCGCCGGCCGCCTATGTCGAGCAGAGCCTTGCGCGCCTCACCAACACGGCGATACGCCATCGCAATCACCAGATCGCCACCGACGGCTCGCAGAAGATCGTCCAGCGCCTGCTCAACCCGATCCGCGACCGCCTGGCAAAGGGCGAAGGCATAGCGCTTCTCTCGGTCCCGGTCGCCGGCTGGATGGCATATCTGGTCAAGGCCTCCGCGCGTTTCGGCCGCGCCTGGCAGGCGTCCGATCCTTTTGCCGAGAGGATCGCGGCGATCGCCGGCCGCATTGGCGCCGACAGCGAGGCCCTCGCCGACGCAATCCTTGCCATCGATGCCATCTTCGACCCGTCGCTTGCGGCCAACACGACGTTCCGCGCGCATGTGACCACCAGTCTCGACGGCCTGCTTTCGAACGACCCGATGGACTCTGTCAGACAAGTCTGTGCTGGGCCAACGGATGCGTGGTTGAAGCGCCCGGCGCGATCTGCATAGTGAGGAATTGGGAGGGATCATGAAGCTTGGACTACTCACGGCGCCATTCCCGGACACCTCGCTCGGCGACGTCGCCGACTGGGCGCGTTCGGCGGGCTTCGAGGCGCTGGAGATTGCCTGCTGGCCAAAAGCTTCGGGCGCAAGCCGCCGCTATGCCGGCACCAGCCATATCGACGCCGGCATCTCCGCGTCGGAGGCCAAGGACATCGCCGCCGGGCTGGCCGGCAAGGGCCTGACGATCTCCGGCCTCGGCTTCTACCCCAATCCGTTGCATCCCGATCAGGCGCATCGCGAGGCGGTGATCGAACATCTGAAGAAGGTGATCGTGCTGGCGAGCCGCATGGGTGTCTCGCTCGTCAACACCTTCTGCGGCGGCGACGCTTCGAAGACCGTCGACGCCAATTGGGAAACAGCGCAGAAAGTCTGGCCCGCGATCATCGCCCATGCGCGCGAGCACGGCGTGAAGCTCGCCTTCGAGAACTGCCCGATGATCTTCAGCTATGACGAATGGCCGGGCGGGCACAACATCGCCTACTCGCCTTATGTCTGGCGCCGCATCCTCGAGGCCTGGGGCGGCGACGTCGGCATGAATTTCGACCCTTCACATCTCGTCTGGCAGATGATCGACAAGGAGCGCTTCATCCGCGAATTCGGCCCGCACATGCTGCATGTGCATGCCAAGGACCTGATGATTGATCATGATGGTTTGTACGAGCGCGGAATCCTTTCGGCTGGCATAGGCTGGCAGGTGCCGCGCATGCCGGGGCTTGGCGACATCAACTGGAGCAGCATCTTTTCGGGCCTTTACCGGGCTGGCTATGACGGGCCGGTGATCATCGAGCATGAGGACCGGCGGTTCGAGGGAAGCGACGAAAAGGTGAAGCGAGGTTTCCTGCTGGCCCGCGATGTGCTGCGCCCCTTCGTCAAATGACGAGAAGCTTGGGCTCCGGTCACAACGGAGCACTGGAACTGCAACTGACAGTCAATGTGGAGGAGTACTGAAATGAAGAAATACCTGACCATGGCCCCGCTTCTTGCTGGTGCCGCCCTGCTTGCCTCGGTGGGCGTGTCGTCCGCCGAAGGCAAGTACACGATCGGCATTTCCAACACCGTGCAGGGCAATGGCTGGCGCGAGGAAATGATCTGCGCGATGAAGGCACAGGCGCTCGCTTCCGGCGAAGTGGCGAAGCTCAACATCGCCCACCGCAACACCGATGCCGCCGGCCAGCTCGAGGACATTCGCAACCTGATCAGCGCCAAGGTCAACGCCATCGTCGTCAACCCGGCCGATCCGGCCGGCATCAAGGCTGGCCTTGAGGAAGCCACCAAGGCCGGTATCGTCGTCGTCGCCGTCGACCAGGCGGTCACCGAGCCTTCCGCCTACATCATCTCCAACAACCAGGAACAATATGCCTATCTCGGCGCCAAGTGGCTGTTCCAGCAGATGGGCGGCAAGGGCGAGGTGCTCTACATGCGCGGTGCCGCCGGCGCGTCCGCGGACAGCGATCGCGACAAAGGCTTCAAGAAGGCGCTGGCCGAATTCCCCGACGTGAAGGTCGCGCAGGAGGTGTTCACCGGCTGGCAGCAGGATCAGGCCAAGCAGCAGATCCTGTCCTTCCTCGCCACCGGCACGCCTATCAACGGCATCTGGACCTCCGGCATCGACAACGTCATCGTCGACGCGCTGGTCGAGCAGCAGGCGCCGATGGTGCCGGTTGTCGGCGCCGACAATGCCGGCTTCGTCGGCCAGCTGAACACGGTCAAGGGTCTGGTCGGCGCAGCCGTCACCAATCCCGGCTCGATCGGCGGCGCCGGCGTCACGCTCGCGCTGCAGATCCTCGACGGCAAGAAGCCGGCGCAGCAAACCGTGCTGGTCGAGCCGCAGCTCTGGGAAAACGCCACGGACGAAGGCAAGGCCAAGCTGAAGTCGGCCGCCGATCCGTCGCTCAGCCCCGAGTGGCCGGTCTCTATCTCGATCCCGGACTGGACCACCTACACCAAGGACCAGATCGTCGCCTGCAAGGGCCCGGGCGAATAAGCGCTTGATCTGAGTTGCATCGCGAGGACGGCAGGATACCATCCTCGCGATGCAGAGATTGATAGACTGGCGCTCTACGGCGCCCCCCTCTGTCCTGCCGGACATCTCCCCCACAAGGGGGGAGATCGGATGTCGCGACCGCTTCGCCAATTTTCAAAGTTATGTGGTGAGGGCCGGCGCCGGAACTGCCAATCTCCCCCCTTGTGGGGGAGATGTCCGGCAGGACAGAGGGGGGCGCCGTAGGGCGTCAACTACAGAGTTTCTGAGACGGACGGCAATTTGACCACCAATCCTCTCCTCGACGCCACCGGCGTGGCGAAGAACTACGGCGCGGTCGCCGCGCTGCGCAACGCATCATTGTCGGTGCTGCCGGGCGAGGTCCATGCGCTGATGGGTGCCAACGGCGCCGGCAAGTCGACGCTGGTGAAGATCCTGACCGGCGCCATTCGGGCGGACGCCGGCCGCATCCTCATCCGCGGCGAAGCCCGCGACGTCCGCTCGCCAGCCGCCGCCCGCCGCGCCGGTCTGCTGCCGGTCTACCAGGAGCCGGCGCTGATCCCCGATCTCGATGTGCTTTCCAATCTGCGGCTGACCGGCACGCCGGTCGAGCCCTTCCGCGCCTGGGTGCGCGAGCTTGGCATCCCCAATCTCGACATTCGCGAAACCGCGCGCGACATTCCGCTGGCCATTCTGCGCGTGCTCGACCTGGCGCGCGCGCTCGCCGTCGAGCCCGACGTGCTGCTGCTCGACGAGATGACGGCGGCACTTCCCGCCAACCTCGCCGAAAAAGTGCTGGAGGTGGTGCGCCGCCAGGGCGACAGCGGCCGCTCGGTCATCTTCATCTCTCACCGTTTCGTCGAGATCTCCGCGCTCTGCGACCGCGCCACGGTGCTGCGCGACGGCGCCACCGTCGGCGTCGTCGACATCGAACCGGGCATCGAGGAAAAGATCGTCGAGATGATGCTCGGCGCCCGCATCGAGAAGACCAGCGTCGCCGCCGCGCGCGTCGCGAGCCAGGCTGCCGGCGCGCGAGACAGCCATCCGCGGCTATCGGTGCGCAACCTGCAGCTCGGCACCAAGCTCAACGACGTCTCCTTCGATCTCGCCAATGGCGAGGTGGCCGGCGTCGTCGCGCTGGAGGGCCAGGGCCAGGACGAGCTCTTCGCCGCGCTTGCCGGCTCGATCAGGCCGGCCGGCGGCACGATCGCGGTCGACGGCGCGCCGGTGAAGTTCTCGCATCCGAGCGATGCCATCCGCGCCGGCATCGCCTATGTGCCGGGCGACCGCACCGAGGCTTTGGCCATGCAGCGCTCGGTGCGCGAGAACATCGCGCTTCCTTTCAGCGCGGCGCTGCGCAAATGGGGCCCGATCAAGGTGCGCCGCGAGCGCATGGTGGTCTCCAGCGCCATTGCCCGCCTGCAGATCGACACTCGCGCGCAGGGCGAGGTGCAACGCCTTTCCGGCGGCAACCAGCAGAAGGTGACCATCGCCCGCTGGATAGCGGCGGATGCCCGCACCATCCTCTGCTTCGACCCGACGCGCGGCATCGATGTCGGCACCAAGCAGGAGATCTACAAATTGCTGCGCGAGCTCGCCGGCCTCGGCAAATCGGTGCTGTTCTACACATCCGAGCTGGAGGAGGTGCAGCGTGTCTGCGACCGCGTCATCGTCATCTTCGGCGGCCGCGTCGTCGACACCTTCCCGGTCGAGCTCGCCGACGAGCCGGCGCTGATGCGGGCGGCCTACGGCCTGCCGCGCGGCGCCAGGGAAGATGTCGGCATCCTTGCCGACATCAGGCCCGCTTCCGACACGGAGGTCGCGCCATGATCCGCTTCCTGCGTCGCCAGGGCTGGGTCGCCGGCCTGCTTGCGCTGCTCGTATTCCTGTTCGTCGTCACCAAGCTGATCCAGCCGGGCTACGGCAGCGGCGATTTCGGCTCGCTCGCGCGGGCAGTTTTGCCCTACGCCTTCGCCGTCGCGGCGCAGACCGTCGTCGTCATCGCCGGCGGCATCGACCTCTCGGTCGCCGCCATGATGGCGCTGACCAGCGTCACCGCCGCTTCGATGATGAACGGCGCCAGCGAGGAATATGCAGTCTTTGTCGTGCCCTTCGTGCTGGCCATGGGCCTCGTGCTCGGCGCGCTCAACGGCCTCCTCATCGTCGTCACCCGCGTGCCTGACATCGTCGTCACCTTGGCCACGCTGTTCGTGCTGCAGGGCGCGGCATTGCTGGTGCTCGACGCCCCAGGCGGTGCCGCCGCCGAGTGGCTGAAGGCAAGCGTCGTCGGCACCATGCCGGTGCCCGGCCTGCCGGATTGGGCGGATGCCTGGGTTCCGAAGGCGCTGGTGCTGCTCGTCGTCTGCCTTTTCGTCATTTGGATCCCGCTCAGGCGCTCGCGGCTTGGCCTTTCCATCTACGCCATCGGCAGCAACGAGCTTGCCGCCTTCCGCAGCGGCGTGCCGGTAGCGCGCACCAGGATCGTCGCCTACGCGCTCTCCGGCCTGTTCGCGGCGCTCGGTGGCCTTTCGCTCACCATCAGCACCGGCATCGGCGCGCCGATCCCCGGCCCCTATCTGCTCGCCAGTGTCGCGGCGGTGGTGCTCGGCGGCGTCGCGCTCGGCGGCGGCAAGGGCGGGCTGCTCGGGCCGATCATCGCCGTCTTCGTGCTCAGGCTGGTGCGCACCGACCTCACGCTTTTGGCCATCGATCCCAATGTCACCGCCATCATCGAGGGCGCAATCATGGTCGCCGTCGTGATGTTCGGCGCCTTCATCACCATCCGGGGACGCCCGGCAGGAGCAACGCCATGACGAGCACCGCGACCATGCCCCAGCCGGCTTCGTTCGGCCGGCGCCTGAAGCGCTTCATGGCGGACCGGCCGATCATTCCGCTGATCATATTGCTCGTCATCCTGGTGGTGATCCTGCAGGTCCTGCGCCCCGGCATCGTCAACGAGCGCTGGATCGCCAACACCGCGAAGTTCGCCATTCCGCTGGCGATCCTCGCCGGCTGCCAGACCATGACGATGCTCACCGGCGGCATCGACCTGTCGGTCGGCACGGTGGCGACGATGAGCGCCTTCATTATGGCGACCCAGATCGTCAACCAGGATCCGACGGTGGCTTTCCTTCTCGCCATGCTGCCGGCGGTGCTGATCGGCCTCGTCAACGGCATCGGCGTCGGCGTCTTCCGCGTCCATCCGCTAATCATGACGCTCGGCACCAGCCTGATCGGCACCGGCTTCCTGCAGGTCTACCAGCGCACCGTGATTGCCTCCGGCGCCAGGATCCCGGATTTCCTCAACTGGCTGGGCACCGGCCTCACCTACGGCTTTCCCAATGCGCTCTTGCTGTTCGTGCCGGTGGCGGTGCTGATCGTCTTCACGCTCAACCGCACCGGCTTCGGCCGCCTGCTCTACGCCGTCGGCGACAACGAGCGCGCCGCACGTTTGTCCGGCGTCCGATACTGGCAGGTGATCACCGCGCTCTACGTCATCTCCAGCCTGCTCGCCGGCATCACCGGCCTGCTCTACATCGGCCTGATCAAGGCGCCGTCGCTGTCGCTCGCCGAGCCGCTGGTGCTGCCTTCGGTGGCGGCGGCCGTCATCGGCGGCACCTCGATCTTCGGCGGCCGCGGCGGCTACACCGGCACCATCGTCGGCGCGCTGATCCTCACCGTGCTGACGACGCTGCTCACCATTTTGCAGATGCCGGAAGGCGGCCGCCGCATCCTCTTCGGCTTCATCGTGCTGTTCGTGACCGCGGCGTATTTGCGGATCATCGAGGATCGTTGAGAAATCGACTATCCGGCCAGATCGACGTGATGGGCGCCGTGCGGCAGCGGAACGCGGCCGATCCGTTCCAGCGATGGCCGCTCGCCGCTGGCGGCATCGCCCTTGACGACACGGAAGACCTCCAGTCCGGCGCCGGTGTCCGGTCCGGCGTCCGCATGGCCTTGGAACACGGTGGCAATGAAATGGTCTCCGGTGCTATCGAAACTGCCTCCCTCCGGCAGCGAGCCTTCGAAGGGGTAATCGGCGATCTTGACGATGCCGCCGGTCACCCGATCGAAGCTTAGCAGCGTGACGGTGGCTTCGCGCTGGAAGCGCGCGGACGCCGGCGGGAACGCGGTTCCGCGCATGTTGACGGTCGCCGCCAGCCTTCCATCCGGGCTGATCGCGATGCCCTCGGCCGACAGATCGGTCTCGGTCCCTGCGACCAGTTGATGGCGAGCGGTGGCAGCCGGTTCCTCGGGATCGGCAAGCCGCACGACGCTGACCGTCGACTGCGTCTCGGGGATGCGGCCTTCGAGATCGGCGGCGGCAAAATTCCGTCCCCAGTTGGAGGTCAGGTAGTGGCGGCCGTCCGGCGTGAAACGGCCGACGAAGGGATCGGCGCCGACCTCCACGCTGTTGCCCCAGAGGCGCAGGCTCGGCGCGTCGTTCGCGTCGCCCACCTCGAAGAAGACGATCCGATTCTGGGTGTTGATGTTGACGGCGATGAACCGGCCGCTTGGGTGCCAATGCACGTTGGTCGCCGTCACGCCGCCACGAGGCCTTGAAGCTGACCCGGTGATCCCGAGATGCGCGAGATCGAACCGGGTGACCGGACCGAAGCGGCCTTCCGCATAGCCGATGATCTGAACGAAGCTTGCCTCCGCAGTGTTCGACACCACGGCGACGCGTCGTCCATCGGGCGAGACCGACAGGGCTTCCGGGAAGGCAGCGATCTCGGCCGTATCCGCCAGGCGTGGCGCGGTGGCGTTGGATAGGTCGACGGCGAATAGCCGTCGCCCCGCCGGCAGGTCGCGGACGGTATCGCCTTCGCCTGATCGTTCGCCCAGCCTTTCGGTGACGAAGGCGGTCTGCCCGTCCGCGGTCAGCTGCAGGATTTCCGGAGCGGCGGTTACGGAATTGGAGACCGGCACGGTGCCGGTGACGACCTTGCCGTCGACGATGGATAGTATCGTGAGCATATCGCGAAAACCCGCCTCGCGCGATGCAAGCTGGCCCGTGGCATAAGTCTGGGCGACGAAGTCGCCATCGGAGATCACGGCGATCCGGCTGGCTGAAATCCGGCCGGCAAGATCGAGCGACTGCGCCGCCGCTATTGTCGGCCCGCCCAGCGCAGTGACGAATACGAGGCCGCGAAAAGTTGAACTGAACATGGACGTTGTTCCTTTTGCTGGTCCCCGCCGAAAAAAACCCTCTGTGTGTCTGAAACTATTGCTGGCATTGATCGTCTTCCAATCGGAATGTCATTGTCTGTGATAGGGGATTTGCATAAGGAGCGATTTTGGACGTCCGCACGCTGGCCTGTTTCATCGCCGTCGCCGAAGACCTGCATTTTCGCCGCGCGGCCGATCGGATGAACCTCACCCAGCCGTCGCTCAGCCAGCGCATCCGCGTCCTCGAGAACGAGATTGGCGCCGAGCTGTTCGAACGGGACCGTCGCGGCGTTGCGCTGACGCCGGCCGGAGCCGCCTTCCTTGGTCCAGCCCGAAAGGCGGTCGAGCACGCCAATGCCGCCAGGACGCAGGCGCTGAGAGCCGTTCGCGGCGAGGTCGGGCGCTTGCGGCTCGGCTTCACCGTCATCGCCTTCTACGGAACTCTGCCGGAAGCTGTTCGCGCCTTTCGCGCCCGTTATCCGGACGTCGAGGTGGACCTGATCGAAATGAACTCGCCGCTGCTGGAGGCGGCGCTTGCGGCCGGAGAGATCGACCTCGGCGTGCTGCATCCCCCACTGTCGACGCCCGACCTGATTGTCCATGCCCTGCCGGACGAGCCGCTCGTGCTGGCGCTTCCATCCGCGCACCGGCTTGCCCGGCAGACTGCCATCCGGGTGGCAGACCTCGACGGCGAGCCCTTTCTGCTGGCGCCCCGTGCCATCGGCCCCAGCATCTACGACCACGTGATCGCTCTGTTCCAGGCCGAAGGCCTGAGCCCGAGGATCGTCCAGGAAGTGACGCCGATGACGACCCTGGCCGGCCTGGTCGCGGCCGGCGCCGGACTTGGCTTCGTCACGGCGGGCATCGCCCGGGCGGCGCGGCCCGGCGTAGTCTATCGCCCAGTCGCCCCGCTGCCGCCGTCCTTGCCGATGGCAGCTGCCTGGCGCGAGCCGGGGCTGTCCGCCAGCGGCCGGCGGTTTCTCGAAATGCTCGCCTGAAGATCATCAAGGACAGCAGGGAAGCCGGATTTCCACCCGCTGGGGCGTTAGAGCAGTTCATCGTTTCACGGAAACGCTGAACCGCTCTAACTATTTGTTTTTACGCAATTCCGGACGGAAAACCGTTACACACTTTTCCTGGAATTGCTCTAGCTCCGGCCGGCGTCCGATGCGACCGGCTTCTACCAGAAGCCGATGAGCGACCGCAGCATCGCCTTGGGTCCTGCCGCTCTCCGGCATTTTTCGCGAAACCCTGCCCGTCCCGTTGCGCTGAGCACATCGTCATCGATGCCGCGCAGGATGGTCGCCGCATTGCGCCATCCGATCCTGGCAAGCGCGGAAGCCAGTTCCGCGCGTGCGGGATCAAACAGGGTCTGATCGATTGTTGAGCTCTCATTCCGGTCGATGTCGTTGCTCGCGCCGAGCGCCTGGCGCGGCATCTCCACGACACTGCGACTGTCGAATGGTGGAGAGAGGCCCAGGAAGTGAGAAATCATATGCAGCGACAAGGCCGGAGACGAAACCAGATTCTCATAACAGACGAAATGGACGGGAACGCCGCTGCGTCTAAGTGCGTCCATGGCAAAGTAGAACTGGTTCCAATAGTCGGAGGGCGTCCGGAACCGATACTCCATCCGCCCCGGTTGCGTAAAATCCTGCCTGACCTCGAATGGCTTGCTGAGGAAGGAACCGAGGCTTCTGTTCGGCCTGAAAATGGTGTCGTTCCTTGCCAGCCGGTACCAGGAGAGAATCTGGCTGACCGGGTCCTTGCTGACCACGACGATCGGCAGCTCACCATAGAGCAGGTCCCGCCCATTCATCAGAGCCGGGAAAATCCCGTGCTTCCAGAACCCCTGATCGAAGACGACCGGCACCTTAAGGTAGCGTTCGACGAGATGCTTGGCGAGATTTGTGCCGGATCTCGGCGTCCCCATGACGCGGACCCCGACGATGTCCTGGTCAAGCCGCTTCTGCGGCCGAACGGCCGTTGGAACGCTCATGATGGTCATCGATCAACCCGTCGAAAAGCAGGCTGCTCAGCTCCCAGCCCGCTCGGTCGCCGTCTTGCTTCCATTGCCATGGGTTTCGGCCGATGAGACTGACGTCCAGGATCGCTTGGACCGAGCGCGGCGACGTGGTCGACTATGGTTGCAAAAAAATCCTGTTCGCGGATCGGCCGGTATCGCGACGCGATCTTCTCGCGCAGTTGGGCAAGCCAGTTCGGATCCGTGCAGGCCTTGGCGACTGCCGCGCACCATGCCTCGACGTCCTGCGCGGGGATCGTCGGCATAAGCCCTTGCGTCGCCTCAGTCAGCGATGGCGCGTCCGAGATCAGGACTGGCAGCCCGAAATCGAGACACTCGGCCGCTCCCAGCCCCCAGCCTTCGACCGCCGAGGGATAAACGCTGAACTCCGCATCCCGATAGAGGTCGGCGAGCTCTGCGTCGGTGAGATTGGACCGGAACTGAATATGCTCGCGAAGCTCGGGATGCGCCGCCATGAAGGCGACCAGTTCGTCATACATCCAGCCCCACCGACCGCAAAGGACCAACGTCGGCAGCCGGTCGCCTAGAACGGGCACAAGTCGGTGCCATACCTTGAACAGCAGAATGTGATTCTTTCTGATCTCGATCGTCGAGCAGTACAGGACGAATTTCCGTCGTCCGGTCGGCCTTTCGGCAGGCACCTTTCTATCAGCGACGCTTTCCTTGAGAAAGGCGCCCGGCGAAGCAACCGCAGTTAGCGGAACCCGACCGGGATCGGACGCCATTGCGCGACATCTCACCCTGTCGGCGGTGTATTTCGACACGCAAACGAGCAGGTTCGAATTCTCCAGCTGCCAAGCCGTGTTGCGCACGAAGTTGCGGGCATGGTGCGGACCGACGAACTGCGGAAAATCTATCGGAATGAGGTCGTGCATGATCGTGAAGACGTTGCACTTGATAGCCCCGGCAGGCTTCTTCGCGGCGATTTCGTGCACGCTCGCGCTCGAAAGAAAGCATACGGCTCCGGCGTCCTGCAGCGGGTCTTTCGTATCGGCCCTCCGCTGGCGCCGGCATGACTTCACGAGCTTGAAAAGACGAATGAGCGTCTTGGATAATTGAAACTTGAGCCCGCGCCTCTTCTCACTCCCTGAGACGAAGATCGCCGCCACGCGATCAAACTCGCGTCCGAAAGCGAATGGCGCCGCCTGCATGATCGACAGTGCTTTCAACAGCCGGGCCAGATAGGAACTATCCCCGCCGCCGGTGGGCTGTGGCAGCTCACCGTCGACCAGCCGCCGCAGATAGCGAAGTTCCGCGTCATCCAGCATCTGGCCCCGACCCTGCGGGTCCACGATGAAGAAACCGATCGGCGGCGCCTCTCGTCGGAGGGCCTGACGAATGAGCGCGGTTTCGACGCGAGGTATGCCCACGGGCGGATGAGGACCCCACCGAAAAGGCAAGGTGGCGTCTATATACAGCTTTTTCAAAATATTTCCTTCAATTTTACTTCGATCCAGCAGGCGAAGTTCGAGGACCAGTCAAGCGGAATGACCTGCCGTTACAAAGGATAACTTACCGAGATTACATTTCCGGCCTTTGGCCAGGCCGATATTCATTCCGGCAGTCTAGGAGTTTCAATACGTGGGAAAATTACCCACGTCAAGAGCGACGTAGGGGGTGAGGTGCGCTGCTCGCGAACGATCCATTCGACGTCCCGCTTGACATGTGGGCTATTTTCCCACAGAAACTCATCCGATAAATACAGCCGCTTCGATCGGGACCTGCAATCTGCCGGCCCGGACCGAATTTCGGCGGATCACCCGCCCCCCGTATGATCCGCAGAAAAGCAGCCGTATCGAGAAAGCTCGAAAACACCCCCGGTAAACGAGCCCAATACAGCTGCGCCGGCCGGTGCTGTCCCTCGCAAGGGCAGGCAGGCCGGATCGTCACCGTCGGAAAAGAGATTTCCAGAGTAAGCGGTCGCCGGACGCAAACCATTCGGCACTGCCAGCAGTAAGATCGGTGCGGTCCTCGACAAGTCGGCTATGCAGCGGCGCTTCGGATGGAGCTGATCCGCATTCTGTCACCTGAGTCCGTCTCGGCGCGTTTCAGGGCGCGCCAGGACCGCCCGGTCCACCGGGACCGCCAGGGCCACCTGGCCCGCCATCGGGCGCGCCGCCCGGCGCTCCGGGCATTCCTGGACCGCTCGGCGAACCTGAACCGGGCGGCTGGCCGGGCATGCCGGGCTGACCTGGCGATCGCATGCCGGGGTTCGCCTGGCGTGAGGCCGATACGATATTGCCCGTCCGATCGAATCCGACGACAAGGAACGCGTGCACGACGCCTGTTGATTTCGGACCCGTGCCTTTGTCGTCCACAGAAACCCCCAAACCGGATTCCAGCCGACGTCCCTGACGGCGCAGGAAGGTCTCATAGAGCACGTTCGCGACCTCGGCCTGCGGGACCGGAGCTTCCGCCTCGATGCGCACCACCCGATAGCCGCCCGTAGCCTTGGCCAGGCTTAGCTCGACGCGCCGGTTTGCGAGCTCCGATGATCTTGGCCCGATGCTCAGCCGTCCCACCAGCAGCGAGCCTGATCTTACGACCGCCAGGCCGCGAACCAGATAACGCGTTTCGGTTGGCCTGGGCTCTATCAGGCTTGCGACGATCTTTCCATCGGGCCGGCGAATGCCGTAGACGGCTACGATATCGCCCTTCTTGATCTGCGGCGTTCCTGGAATGCTGCCGGTGTCCACCGTCTGCCCAAGCACCAGGATCGAACCGGCACTTGCGCGTTCGACCGGTCCGACGACCTCGCTGGTGACATGGATTTCGCGCGTGACGACGCGATCGGCGTCCTGCATCACAGCCACCCGCACGACGTGTCCTATCTTGAGGCTGCTCGTGGCGGCGCGGACGCCGTCTATCCATACCGGCACGTCCGGAGCGTACGCGACCCGCACATCGTTGACGAAGATGCTGCCGAAGCGCTGTATCGTGCCCACTATGCCGGTGCCTCCGATGCCGTGATCGCTCTCGGTGCCCGCCGTCCAGCCGGTGCCGCCGATTCCGCGGTCGTTCGAAGGCTCGGTCGCTCTCGCCAGGAGACTGACCAGCATCGCCGGCACGAGCGCTAGAAAACCCCGCCTCGTCACTCTCCGGCTCATGAAGCGTCTCCGCCGGTGGACTTGCTCCGGGATTCTTCGCCGGCAAATGATCTGCCGTCAGCTGTGAGAATGTAGACGCCGCAATTCCACCGGCTTGTGCCGCCGGGATCGCTTTTGACAGCCTCGTTCGCATATCTGTTCAGTTGAAGCAGGGTCTCCACCGCGACTTTGCGGCTGTAGGCCTCGAGCGACTTGGCAAGCTCTTCGGAGAGCCCGTCATAATGGACGGCCCGCTCGATGAAAGGGGGATTGTCGGCCAGGATGTTCGTAACGGCGGCGGCGGCGTGGTCGTGAAGATTTCGGGCGAAATAGTAAAGCCGGACCTCCCCGTCGTCTCGCGGTGCCATCGCGGCTTCCATCAGGACGATCCGGTCCTTTTCATCGATCTCCACGAGCTTTCTATCGAGCCAGTCGTCGAGCACCGCTCTCGGCCGCAAATCGCGGGTCACCGACTCGACAAGGCCGGCAAACGACGCCTCTCCGGTCTCGGCCATTCGCGGCAACGGCAATGGCGCGCCTTTGGCATCGGTGAATGTCGGGTCGGCAAGCCAGCGCGCGACAATGGCGCTCGTCCTGGATACCGATTCCGGTATCACGCCTACTGGGGCGCCGGCGCCTCTCAGACGGCTGACCTCCTTCCGATGGACACCGGTCAGCAGGCTTACCCTGCTGTCCGTCTGTTGCTTGTCGGGTAGCGTGAATTCATGCTCCGCCACATTGACATAGATCTGCCGCAGCAGATCGACGAAGGTGGGAAACGTCACCCCGCACTTGATTGCCAATCGCACCAACGGGCGAAGAATCCGGTTCAACGCGCTCTGGACCCCCTCGGCATCCAGATATTGTTCCCCCGATTTGCTCATCGCCATTCCTTCACCCGTCAATCACGTGATCGATCATCCATCCCTCGGAAACTCCACGAAAAATAGCCCGTGGGAAATGCTTCCACAAGGTACCGCGGGATATCGCGGCGCATCTTCGACGCCGGCCGGTTGTAATCTCCCGATTGACACGTGTGAAATTTTCCCACACGATGCTGTGCAGGATAGATTCTTGCCATTGACCGCCAAGCCCGACCGCCAACAGGAGAATTCGTTTGAAGAGGCCTTATGCAAAGCCAACCATAGCCAGGGCCATGAATGGGTTCGACGGCGCGTCGGACAGAACGGAAGGTGCCGGCCATGTGCATTCCGGCCTTGAAGCCAACGGAAGAGGCCTTCGACTCCCCGGAGATCCAAAGCTGGGCAAGGAAGACTTTGATCCGGCCGTCTCCATAACAGCGGACATTGTTTCGGCCTACATCTCGAACAATCCTTTGCCAGCCGCGGAGCTCCCGGAATTCATCAGCAAGATTTACACCTCGATCAAGCTGATCTCGGTAGGAAGTCTTGATGTCCGGCCCGATGACATCAAAGCCGTGGCCCGGGCAAAGAAATCCGTCACACCTGAATTCATCATCTGCCTGGAAGACGGCAAGCGCTTCAAATCGCTGAAGCGGCATATCAAGGCCCAATACGGCCTTACGCCGGATCAATATCGAATGAAGTGGAACCTGCCTTCCAATTACCCGATGGTGGCGCCAAACTATTCCGCAACCCGCTCGAAACTGGCCAAATCCATGGGCCTCGGCCGAAGGATAAAGTAGCTTCCGAGACGGGAGGCAAGCTCCAGGGGCTGCGACGCTATCGCCCCCCGCCGCGCGTTGCCGCCGGGCGGCGGGAACTCTATAGCTGTTCCTCGTGCGCGAAGACATTCACACGACGGGCATTCCGGTTCTCTGCGTTTCATGCGAGGCGCGGCATCGCGGCATTTGCGGCGCGCTCAACCCCGACCAGCTCGTCGCCCTTTCCAAGTCGACGAAGCGGCACAAGGCCGAGACCGGCAAGGAGCTGGTGAGCGACTCCAGGAGCGTCGAGCGCTTCGCAAACGTGCTTTCCGGCGTCGTGAAGCTCACCAAGACGCTTTCCGACGGCCGCCAGCAGATCGTCGGCCTGCAGTTTGCTCCCGATTTCCTCGGCAGGCCGTTCCAGTCGGAGAGCTCGCTGACCGCCGAGGCCGCGACCGGGGTCGAGCTGTGCTCGTTCCCGCGTCAGGCGCTCGAGCGCTTGATGAAGGAGCAGCCGGACCTCGAGCATCGCCTGCTCGAGCAGAAGCTGCGCGAGCTCGACCAGGCGCATGACTGGATGGTGGCGCTCGGCCGCAAGACGGCCGCCGAGAAGATCGCGAGCTTCCTTCTGATGATCGCGCGCAACATCGATCCGGGCGCCGGTCCAGAGCGCCGCAGCGCTGCTTTCGAACTGCCGCTGTCGCGCGCGGAGATCGCCGACTTCCTCGGGCTGACCGTGGAGACGGTGAGCCGGCAGATCACCCGCCTGCGCGGAGAGAACGTGATCCACGTCGAGAACAACCGTCACGTCATCGTCGACGACATCGGACGTCTGGCGGCACGCGCCGGCGATTAGAGCGGTTCACCATTTCACGCAGACGGCAACCCGCTCTATCTCTTTGTTTTGACGCAATTCCGGACGGAAGGCTACGGCGAAGTCGCCGAGCCCGACCGTTTCCACTTTTCCTGGAATTGCTCTGATCCCGGTCATTGTCCTTTATTGGCGGCCAAGAACCTCGGGCAGCACGTGGTCGCGCTCGAAGGCGATATGGCGGCGTGTCGATTCGAAAAAGGCGCGCAGCATGTAGCCGAATGCCTCGGGGTTCTCGATCGGCCGCCCGTGGCCGTGGGTGAGCAGCGCCTCGCTGAGATCCGCCGCCGCGCTTTCGTCCTCCAGATGCTCGACCTTGAGCCGCTCGATGATGTCTTCCCGGCCAGTTCGCTGCGCGAAGGCGGGAAAGACGACGTCTTCCTCGAAGCGGTGGCACTCGCGAACGAGCGGCAAGAGGTCCGCCGCCACGGCCAGGCACTGCAGACGGTCGACGCGCGACGGCAGGTCGTCGGCAATACCTTCCAGCATATGGCAAAGCGCAAGCATCTGCACATGCGCCCGCTTCATATCGGCCGGGGTGCGCAACGGCTCGTGGTTTGCACCCGTCATGATGGCTCCTCCGCCAGGCCGGGCTCACGGGGTGGGCAAGGCAACGGTGCCTTCGGCGGGCTCTCCGCGAACGGTGCGCGGCTTGCTCCACAGCGAAAATTGCGGCCGGGACAAGTCAACGAGCGGAACGTCGGGCATGATAGGTGTCCTTTTGGATATGTTTCATAACGCCGTGACGATCGACGTGAGTTGACGTGGATCAACCCGTTCTGCCGCTGCGCGTGCCAACAAATGCGGCATGAAAAAGCTGTCTGCCCCGGCCCAACGTCCCGCCGCATCGCTCGCCTTCCAGGCTCTGACTGCCGCTGAGCGGTTGGCAAAGCCCGGATTGCGCAGCCTGCTCACCTTGCAGACGGTCCGCACCGCGCTGCGCCTCGGCTTCGCCGCGACGTCGGCGACGGCGGCTGGGCGGCTCGTGATGGGCGAGGCGGTCGATCCGTGGCTCATCGTGGCGGTGATCGTGCTTCTGGCCGCCGCTTGCCTGGCGGGCTTCTCTGCCGACAAGGTGCAGGCTTCCGCGGAAACCGCCGTCTCGACCGGCCTGCGCGGCCTGGCGGGCGATCGGCTGAACGAAATGCCGGCGAGGCAACTGCAATCGCTGTCCGTCGGCAGCGTGATCGTGTCGATGCAGCGCCACCCGGAGGCGATCGCGGCGCTTGTCGTCGGCCATCGTGCCGCCACGGTCATGATGGCGGCGGGTCCGCTGCTCGCGGCGGCAACGCTTTGCTTCGTCTCCTGGCAGGCGGCGCTGCTGGTCGTCGGCCTGACTCCCGTCATGATCATGTTCTTCGCGCTGGTCGGCAATGCCATCCGCCGACGCGCCGACGTGCAGGAGCGCGCTTTCGGCCGGCTGGCGGGCCAGTTCGCCGACCGCATCCGCACGTTGCCGACGATCCTGGCGAACCACGCGACGGTGGATGAGGAGGCAAAGCTCGCTCGGCGTCTCGACGCCTATGCCGGCAAGACGATGAGCCTGCTGCGCATCGCCTTCGTGAATGCCGGCATCATCGACTTCTTCGCCTCGCTGTCGATCGCGATCCTCGCCGTCTTCCTGGGCCTCGGCCACCTGAAGCTCGCAACCGTCCCCGGCTTCTCCAATCTCGAGCTCTGGCAGAGCCTGTTCATCCTGATGATCGCGCCGGAATATTTCGCGCCTTTCCGCCGCTTTTCCGAACAGTACCACGCCAAGGCGGAGGGGCTGGCTGCGGCCGGCGCGCTGGACCGTCTGCTCGACGCCGAGCCGGCCGCGGCGAAGACCTTGCCGGTACTTGACGGGCTAAGCCTGACGCTGCCGGCGCATGGCCTCGTTGCCGTCGTTGGCCCGAGCGGGTCGGGCAAATCGACATTGCTTCGCCGCCTCGCCGGCATCGAGCCGGACGGAACGCCCAGTGCCCAAAATCACGCCGATACCGGGATCGCCTGGATCTCGACCGACAGCCATGTGCCCGAAGGAACGCTGGCGGAAGCCATTGCCTGGCGCACCGCAACGATGGACGAGGACCGGCTGGAGGACGCCGCCCGCGCCATCGGCCTGCTCGACGATGCGCTGCTTCCGGGCGGCCTCGATGCCAGGCTCGACAAGGGCGGCGCCAATCTCTCCGGCGGCCAGCGGCTGCGCATCGCCGTCGCCCGCGCGGCGCTTGCCGGGCGCACCGTGCTCGCCGACGAGCCGACGGCGAAGCTCGACCGGGACACCGCGGAAGCCGTGCGGCGGACGCTCATCGCGATCTCGCGGTCGCGGCTGGTCGTCGTGGCGACGCATGACAGGGATCTCGCTGCCGCTGCCGAGCTCACCGTCGATCTCACCGACAGCGATGCCATCGAGGTGGCCGCATGAGTACGGCAGTCCAATCTTCCAGCAGCAGGTCGTGGTGGCGCCTGGCGACGGGCTTCGCCTTCGCGGCGCTGTCCTGCGCCATCTTGCTCGGCGGCGTTTCCGCCTGGCTGCTCGGATCGGTGGCGATCGCCGGGCTTTCCGCCGCCGCCTTCGCCTTCAATTTCCACGTCCCGGCGGCGCTGATCAGGCTCTTCGCGATCGGCCGCACCGCTGCCCGCTATGGCGAGCGCCTGACCGGCCACAAGGCGGCGCTCGCGGACCAGGTCGCGCATCGTGTCGAGATCTTCGCGGCCATGGCGGCGGCGCCCGCCGTGCGCCGGGCCGGGTGGCAGCTCGGCGACGATGCGCGTCTCGCAGACTATCTCGACGATGTCGAGGACCTCGACTACGCCCGGCTGCGCGCTGGACTGCCGGCGCTGACGCTCGCCAGCGGCCTCGCGATCCTGATTGCGGGCTCGGCGGTCCTCGCGCCTTTGTCCCTCCTGCCGATCACCCTTCTGCTGCTCGCCATCCTGTTCGCGGGGAACCGGGTGGCCAAGGCCGGCGCCATGGCATGGGAGCGCGCCAGGTCGCTGCGTCGGGGGGGCGCAGGTCGGCTTGGCGCGGCCATGGCGTCGGCCGTTCCGCTGAAGGCCGAGGGTGCGTGGAGCCGCGAGTTCGCCGAGGCGCTTACCGCGCTCTCCCGCGCCGACGGCGAGCTGTTCGCGCTCCGCCGGCTCCAGGCCCGGCTGGACCTGATTGGCGCGGCATTCGGTCCGGTTGCCGGCATCAGCGTGATGGCCGCCGCCTGGCATGCCGGGCGGCAAGGATCGGAGCTTCTCTTGCCCATGCTGCTCGCCTTCTCCTGGCTGGCATTGGGCGAAGCAATGAATGGCGTCTCGCGCATGCTTGTGGCCGTGCTTCGCCGCAACGCCGCGCGGACCGAGATCGGACAATGGACGCAGGCCGCGGCATCCGGCAGGCGCGGTTCTGTGCCAAGCGAGGTCCAGCTGCGCCTGCTGCGCCATGGCGCCCTGCAACGCCGCGCGCCTGACGGCCGGGCGATCGGAATGCCCATCTCCCTGCTCCTCGCTCAAGACCAGCCGACGGTGCTCGTCGGGGCAAGCGGCTCGGGCAAGACCAGCCTGCTCAAGCAGGTCGCCGGCTGGATCGGCGACGATGCCCTTGCCGCGGGCGACCGCATCCTGTCGGCAAGCGAGCGGCGGGCGCTTTCCGCACTCGTCCTGCATGACGCGGTCATCCTTGAAGACACCGTCCGCGCCAATCTCTTCGCCGGCGATGTTTCGGACGCGGAACTCTGGCGCGCGCTGGAAGCCGTCGAGATGGACGGCCGCATCCGCGATGCCGGCGGCCTTGATGCCTGGATCAGACAGGACAGGTTCTCGCTGGGCGAGGTGCAGCGCATCAATCTCGCGCGGGCCTGGCTGTCGGCGAGGCCGCTCGTGCTGCTCGACGAGCCCACCGAGCATCTCGACGACGCTCAGGGCGAGCGCATTCTCGAACGATTGCTCGCTCGCTTGGGCGACAGGATCGTCGTCATCTCCTCCCATCGCGCGCCGCCGCTTCGCGACGCCCGCACCATCGAGTTGGGGCCGTAATCAGGCCGCCGAGCTGTCCTCCTCCCCCGCATTCGGATCGCCCGGCGCGGTCGCCCAGGCGAGCTCCACCAGCGTCACCGTTCGCCGGCCGGTTCCGTCGATCTGGCAGACGATGAGGCCCTGCTCCTCGATATAGTCGAGCAGCCGCCGCGCGCGGCGCAGCGAATGCGAGCCGTAGGCGCGGGCAATCGCCGCGTCGCTCGGACAAGGCCAGCCTTCCTTTGCCGCGCGGGCGATCATCATGAACACGCCCTGCATGTCCTCGGGCAGAAGCGAGGCGCGCACGGCAACGTCGCGCCACGCATCGTCCTCGGCCATGTCGGAGCCGACGCCGGCGCGGGCGCGTGTCAGCATGCGGCGAAACTCCGATAGGTCCGGCACGACCGAAGCCAGCCCCTCGATCCGGCAGCGGACCACGAACTCCTGGTAGAGCACGCCGATGACGCGGAACCCGGCGTCGGGTTCGGCCAGGATGGCGCGCAGGATGCGGTCCATCCGCTCGCGCCGCTCGGCGAGATCCTCGGCGCTCGGCTGCGGCTCGGCCGGCTCGGGGCGGATATCCAACGGCGCTGCCTTGGCCGCCATCAGCTGATCGAGCAGGTCCGGCGAGGGCCGCCGCTGCGGCCGCACCGTCTCCGGCGGCGGCGCCGCCAGGATGATCGAACGCGCGTTCTCCAGCGCCGCCTCCGGCAGCGGCATCAGCCGCGGCGTGCCGTTGCGCGGGCTCGTTTCGGTCGATCCGATCCGCACGCTCAGCGGACGGCGCGACAGCGCGGGGCCAAGCGCCATGAAATGCCCGCGCTCCAGGTCACGGAACGCTTCCGCCTGTCGCCGCTCCATGCCGAGCAGGTCGGCAGCGCGCGCCATGTCGATGTCGAGGAAGGTGCGGCCCATCAGGAAGTTGGAGGCCTCGGCCGCGACGTTCTTGGCGAGCTTCGCCAGCCGCTGCGTGGCGATGATGCCGGCAAGCCCGCGCTTGCGGCCGCGGCACATCAGGTTGGTCATGGCGCCGAGCGAAAGCTTGCGCGCCTCGTCGGAAACCTCGCCGGCAGCGGCCGGCGCGAAGAGCTGCGCCTCGTCCACCACCACCAGCATCGGGTACCAATGGTCGCGCGCCACTTCGAACAGCCCGCCGAGGAAAGCGGCGGCGCGCCGCATCTGGTTTTCGGCATCGAGCCCTTCGAGATTGAGCACCGTCGAGACGCGGTGGATGCGCGCCCGCTCGCCGGCCGCCTGCAGGCCCCGCTCGGTATGTTCCTCGGCATCGATCACCAGATGGCCGTAGCGCTCGCCGAGCGACACGAAGTCGCCTTCGGGGTCGATGATGGTCTGCTGCACCCAGGGCGCGCTCTGCTCCAGCAGCCGACGCAACAGATGCGACTTGCCGGAGCCCGAATTACCCTGCACCAGCAGGCGGGTCGCCAGCAGTTCCTCAAGGTCGAGGGCCGCCGGCGCGCCTGCCGTCGTCTGCCCCATCTCGATTGCAACCGTCATATCTCGACTCGAATGGTCTCCCTGCGCGGGAGGGGCTTAGCAACCGGAGCGCGATGCGTCGAGCTTGGGCCTTTGCCGCCGGCGCGGTGTTCCACACCTAACGGCATGTCGCCCAAAAAATGCGCAGCGGTTTTGGGAAAACGACATGAGCAATAGAAAGATATGGAGCGCGTCGCCTGTATCCGTTTCAGCGCGACACGCTTTCAGGGCAATGGCGGCAGGGTGTCGCCAATCGCACTGGTCGGACCACCATTTCGCTGGCGCAATCCCACCATTGGCGTATCATCCTTTTAGGGAGGGTTCATGGCAGGAGGAGGCCAATGAACGTCGCTGCGGAAGTGCCCGTTATGGATCCGACGGTGCAAGATCTTGTTTCGTCTGCTCTTTCGAAATTTCGTGCCGGCGACACGATCTCGACCCGCGCGATGCTCGACGCCATCCGCCAGTCGGATCCCTCCTGCGAGGATAGTGACGACCATCTGGTCGAACTGATCGTCATGGCCGCCGTTGGTAAGACCATGGGCGTCGTGTTCGACCACCGCTCGCCCGACGAGCGGCTGCCGCGGCTTTCCTAAGCTACCTTCCGGAGGCATGCGCCTGCAGGTTTTGGGTTGCCGCGCTCCGCGGAGGAAGCCGCCATTCGCAGGCAGGCCTCACCTGAAACATCAACAGACCGCCTAGCTTCCCAGGGGATGCGGCATATAGCCGACAAAGCCGGCGATCTTCCAGCGGCCGCCGACCTTGCGGCAGAAATAGAGCGTCTGCCATTTGAGCCTGTCGACGCCGCCATCCGCCTTGGCGACGGAGCCATCGAACTTCTTGTGCAGCACCGCGCGGTCGCCGTCGACGTCGATGTCGCGCATGTTGGTGACGCGGAACAGCGCCTCGCGCAGCGGCTCGGCGAATTTCGTCGCCGCGGTTTCCTTGGCCTGGCGCAGCCATTCGTCACGATAGACTTCGAGCCTGGGGAATTGCAGGCGCCAGGCATCCGCATTGCTGAGGAAATGCGCATGCATGCCGAAGAAGCTCTCGGCGATGAAATCGTCCTCGACCATCGCCCAGTCCTGGCCGAGGAAGGCATCGATGTCGCGCCGCACCAGCATTTCCCACAGCGCGTGACGATCGGCGTCGCCTTCCGGAAACGGATTCTTGTCGAAGGTCATCGGGTCCCCCTCTCATGCGTACCGGCGGCACGAATTGCCGACCTGCGTTGAGGCGCAGGATGCTCAGGCTTCTGTAATAAAGCAACATGGATTCTCGAAAAATGTTGCTTTCCAACAGGAGCTCTATGAGGATCACGCCGACGCGTGTAGACGGCTGGAAGAAACGGTCCGTTCAGTCGACAACAGGAGGCTCACTTGCCCAAGCAGTGTTTTGGAAAATCGCATGTCCCGCTCTCGCCGGCGGTGCGCGCCGGCGATTTCGTCTATGTTTCCGGTCAGGTGCCGGTGGGCAGTGACGGTCTCGTGGTCAAGGGCGGCATCGCCGAGCAGGCCGAGCAGGTGCTGCAGAACGTCAAGGCCGCGCTGGCGCTTGCCGGCTGCACCATGGACGATGTGGTGAAAACCACCGTCTGGCTCGAGGACGCCCGCGATTTCGGCAGCTTCAACACCGTCTATGCCAGGCACTTCCCCAATGACCCGCCGGCGCGAACCACGGTGGAGTCGCGCCTGATGATCGACATCAAGATCGAGATCGAAGCGGTCGCCTACCGGCCGGTCTGATCGCTAAAAGCAATTCCAGGAAAAGTGCGAAGCGGTTTTCCGTTCGGAATTGCGTAAAACAAAACAAGCAATTCCAGGAAAAGTGTAAAGCGGTTTTCCGTTCGGAATTGCGTAAAAACAAACAGTGGACGCCAAGGAGACGCCGATGCAGTTCGATCTGCTGATCAAGGGTGGCCGTGTGATCGACCCGGCCTCGGGCCTCGATGCGGCGCGCGACGTCGCCATCGCCGATGGCCGCGTCGCCGCGATCGACGCGGCCATCGATGCCGAGGCGGCCGGTGAGGTCGTCGACGCCAGGGACTGCATCGTCGCGCCCGGTCTCGTCGACCTGCACAGCCATGTCTATTGGGGCGGCACCTCGCTCGGCGTCGACGCCGACCGGCTCGCCGCCAAGAGCGGCACCACCACCTTCATCGATGCCGGCAGCGCCGGCGCCGGCAATTTCCTGGGCTTTCGCCGCCACGTCATCGAACGCTCCAAGGTCCGCATCCTCGCTTACGTCAACATCTCCTTCGCCGGCATATTCGGCTTCGCCAAGACCGTGTCGGTCGGCGAATGCAGCGATCTCAGGCTCTGCGAGCCGCGCGAGACGGTGGCTGCGGTGCGCGAGCACGCCGACGTCGTCGTCGGCGTCAAGGTGCGTTCCGGCAAGCATGCCGGCGGCACCAGCGGCGTCGCACCCGTAGACCTGGCGCTCGAAGCCGCCGATACGGTCGGCCTGCCGCTGATGGCGCATATCGACGAGCCGCCGCCCGGCCGCTCGGAAGTGCTGCCGAGACTCCGCCATGGCGATATCCTCACCCACTGCTTCCGGCCGTTTCCCAACGCGCCGGTCTTCGCTTCGGGCGCGGTGCGGCCGGACATGCGCCTTGCCCGCGAGCGCGGCGTGATTTTCGACATCGGCCACGGCATGGGCTCCTTCGACTTCGAGGTCGCCAGGGCCATGCTTGCCGAGGGCCTGGCGCCCGACGTCATCTCGAGCGACGTCCATCTCTACTGCGTCGATGGCCCCGCCTTCGACATCCTGGTCTGCATGTCGAAGCTCATGGCGCTCGGCATGCCGCTGGTCGAGGTGCTGCGCGCGGCGACCGTGAACCCCGCGCAGGCGATCGCCCGTCCCGAGCTCGGCACGCTGAAGGTCGGCGGCATCGGCGATGTCGCGGTGCTCAAGTTGCAGCCGGGACGCTTCACCTTCGTCGATGCGGTCGGCGCTTCACTGGTGGCAGATCGGCGGCTGGTCTCCAACGGCATCGTCATCGGCGGCAAATGGTGGCCGAACGAAGCCGCGAACCACAATGAGACTGAGCGCTTCGAAGCGCATGCGCACCACACGCATGTGGATGTGGCGGCCAGGCATTTTGGCCCTATAACTTCGTCATTCTAGGGCGGAGCAAGGAACGAAGCGACGCGCGCAGACCCTAGAATCCATGCCGTGATTGTCGCCGAAGAATGCGGCGGTGCCGAATGGGAGTTGAGAGGATCCCGGCGAAAGAATCCGGTTCTGGTCCGCTTGCACACGGCACGAATGTCACGGCATGGATCCTAGGGTCTGCGCGCGTCGCTTCGTTCCTTGCTCCGCCCTAGGATGACGAACGCTAGGTTCGCGCATTGCTCGGCTCGCCGTAAACCGGCGTGGCGATCCCCTCCATCCTCGCCTTGAGCTGCATTGCCACGAACTTCGAGTAGAACCTCGACAGCGCGAGGTTGCCGCCGTGGAACCACAGCGCCTCCTGCGCCGTCGGCTTCCACATGTTGCGCAATTCGCCTTGCCATGGGCCGGGGTCGCCCTTGACGCCGGAGCCCAGCCCCCAGCACGGGCCGACCTTATCGGCGACCTCGCGCGAGACGATCGCCGCCACCGTCTCGTTCATCGACTGGTAGCCGGTGCAGCAGACGATCGCGTCGACGGCGAGCTCACTGCCGTCCTCGAACAGGATGCCGCTCGGCGACAGCGCCTTGATGCCGACCCCGCTCTTCACCGCGATCTCGCCGTTCAGGATCAGCTCGCAGGCTCCGACATCGATGTAGTAGCCTGAGCCGGTGCGGTAGGCCTTCATCAAAAGACCGGTCTCGTCCTCGCCGAAGTCGATCGCAAAGCCACTGGCGCTCAGCCGCTTGTAGAAATCCGCGTCGCGCTCGCGGATAACGTCATAGAGCGCCCGCTGGCCTTTCGGCACCAGCGCGAACGGCGTCGAGGCGACGATCATGTCGGCCTTGTCGGTGGTGATGCCGCGCGCCAGCGCCTTTTCGGAAAAGATCTCGAAGCCGACCTCCATCAGCGTGTCGGACTTCACCACCGTCGTCGGCGAGCGCTGCACCATGGTGACCTTGGCGCCCGCCTCCCAGAGGTCGACGCAGACATCGTGGCCCGAGCTTGCCGCGCCGATCACCGCGACGCGCTTGCCGCGGAATTTCTCGCCGGTCGAATACTGGCTGGAATGCAGCAGCTCGCCCTTGAAGCTGTCCGCGCCGGGCAGCTCGATCCGTCGCGGCGGCCCATAGGCGCCGGTGGCGAAGACGATGTGCTTGGGCCTCAGCGTGATGCGCTGGCCGACACGGTCGACCACGACCGTCCAGACCTTCTCGGCCTCGTCATAGGCGGCGCTGATGCATTTGGTGGCGACCCAGTAATTCAGCTCCATGACGCGGGCATACATTTCCAGCCAGTCGCCCATCTTGTCCTTGGGCGTGAACACCGGCCAGTTTTCCGGGAACGGGATATAGGGCAGATGGTCGTACCAGACCGGGTCGTGCAGCACGAGCGAACGGTAGCGGTTGCGCCAGGAATCGCCGGCGCGCGCATTCTTCTCGACGATGAGCGTCGGCACGCCGAGCTGCCGCAGCCGGGCGCCCAGCATGATGCCGCCCTGGCCGCCGCCGATCACCAGGCAGTAGGGTTGCTCGTGCACGCCGAGCTCGCGCGCCTCGCGCGCTCTTTTCTCGGCCCAGGTCTCGCGCTCGGGATCGGCCTTGTGGCGGATACCGAGCGGCCGGGCCGGTCCCTTCTGCTCCTCGAAACCCTTGAGCTCGCTCATCGCCGTGAACAGCGTCCGGCAGCGGCCGTCCTTGAGCCGCAGGATGCCCTCGCCTCGCGCCACGGCCGTCTCGAAGCTGAACCAGGCCTCGATGATGCCGTCGTCGATGCTGGCTTCGCCTGACAGGCGCCAGTGCGACGGCCGTGCCGATGGCAGCGTGGCCTCGAGCATCTCGCAGACCGCCGCCTGGCCTTCCATGGTCTTGATGTTCCATGTGAAGGTGAGCAGGTCGCGCCAGTAGCAATCCTCAACGAAGAGGTTCGTCGCCGCCTCGATGTCGCCAACTTCGAGCGCCCGGCCGAACGAGCCGAGCCAGGTCGCCGCCTGTTGCGATGGTGCGATATCGAGCATTTTTGTTCTTCCTCCAGGCATCCATGCATTTGGGCCGTCAATTGTCGAACTCGGCGCCGCCCCTCATCCGCCTGCCGGCACCTTCTCCTCGTGAAGAACGGGGAGAAGGGACAAGCTCTAGCGCTGGCGCCCCCTCTCCCCGTCCTTCACGGGGAGAGGGTAAGGGTGAGGGGCAGCGCAAACGTCCGCAGGCATTAGTCACCCAGCGGCTCCATCTCCTTGCCCGTCCGGTGAATCTGGGCGTTGTACTTTATGCGGCGCACCGTCTCGCGCGCCGGGCCGTCGAGCTTGTAGGCCGACGCCACCGCCAGCAGATCGATCGCCGCCAGGAAGGCGTAGCGCGAAGCGGTCGGCTTCAGCGTGTCGGGATATTCGGGAACCGCCATCGTCAGCCGCACATCGCAGACCCGCGTCAGTTCCGTGTCCGGCGCCGTCACGCAGATCGCGTCGGCGCGATAATGCTTGGCAAGCTCCACCGCCTCGATCACCTCACGTGTGCGCCCCGTCGCCGAAATCGCGATCACCACGTCGCCGGGCTTCAGCGTCGAAGCCGTCATGCGCATCAGATACGGGTCGCACTGCGCGCTGATCGTTATGCCATAGCGGAACAGGCGGTATTGCGTTTCCTGCGCCAGCGCCGACGAGCTGCCGCCGAGGCCGAACACCGTCACCTGCCTTGCCTTGGCGATCAGTTCCGCCGCCTTCTGCAACTGCCCTGGGTCGATCTGCCGCTCGGCCTCCTGCAGCGCGCGCCGCGCTTCGCCGAACACGGCGTTCCAGAACGGCATGCCGCTGTCGCTGTTCGAAGGTTGCGGCTTGGTGCTGAGATAGAGCGCGCCGACGACCAGGCTTTGCGCCAGCTTCAGCTTGAAGTCGCGCACGCCCTCGCAGCCGATGGCGCGACAGAAGCGGGTGACCGTCGGCTCGCTGACCTGCGCGCGCTGCGCGAGCGCGGCATTGGACGCGTCGACCGCGTATTTGACATCGTCGAGCACGACATCGGCAACGCGGCGCTCGGCCGGCCGCAAATCCGCGTAGCTGTCCTTCACCTGCGAAATGATGTCCGGGAAGCGTCTGACATGGTCGTGCCGGTCGCCGTCCTCATCGGGAATTCGCAGCACCTGGCTGTCAGCTTCGGTCATTGGCCAGTCCTTCCCTGCCCGTTTCTGGACCCACCATATTTGCGATTATCCGCCCGCTGACCATAGGCAATCAACTGAAGCGAGTATGTAGGAAAGTAACACACACCGCAAGAGGATCAAAAATAGCGAAAAATCAGACTCTTAGATAAGAACTGATTGAACCTGATTGCGCCAGCTCTTTGTCGTCGCTTGACAGTAAAGTAGGATAGTTACAGACTAATTTCGCGGACGGGTGGGCCTTTGGCAACGCATCGCGCAGTCTCCGAGGGGGAGCATGAATACGGGCAGCGCAAGAACGCCGAAGCTCGGCGTGCAGGCAGCGAGCAAGGTCTACAGCACGGCCTCCGGCGATCTCCTCGCCCTGGACCGCTGCAGCCTCGATGTGCACGCCAATGAGATCGTCTCCATCGTCGGCCCTTCCGGTTGCGGCAAGACCACGCTTTTGTGGTCGATGTCGGGCCTGCACCGGCTGACCAGCGGCTCGATCCTGCTCGACGGCAAGGAGATCACCGGCCCGCGCCCCGAGATCGGCATCGTCTTCCAGGAAGCGAACCTGCTGCCCTGGCGCAACCTCGACGCCAATATCAACTTCCCCTTCGAGATGAAGGGCGAGAAGCCCGACCGGGCCTGGATCGCGCATCTCTTGAACCGCGTCGGGCTCGACGGCTTCGGCGGCAAGTTCCCGCGCGAGCTTTCCGGCGGCATGCAGCAGCGCGCGGCGATCGTACGCGCGCTGGCGCTGAAGCCTTCCGTGCTTCTGATGGACGAGCCCTTCGGCGCGCTCGACAGCTTCACTCGCGAGGAGATGAACCGCCTCGTCGAAGAGATCTGGCTCGACACCAAGACGACGATCGTCTTCATCACCCACAGCATCGAGGAAGCGATCTTCCTCTCCGACCGGGTCGTGGTGCTGACGACCCGGCCAGGCCGCGTCGCCAAGGTGTATGACGTGCCGTTTCCGCGGCCGCGCTCGCTGGAGATCATGGCGACCAAGGAGGTCTTCGACCTCACCAACCGCATCAAGATGGACATCGTCGGCGAGCGCCGGCCGAAGGGATCGGAGCAGCAGGGACAAGAAACCGCTGAAATCGTGAGGATCAGGCCGTGAGCGGGGGCGACGCCATTCCGGAATTCTCGAAGAGCAAGGGCGGCGACGGCCAGGACGTCAGCCTCACCAATCTTTCCGCCTTCGCCGGCGGCCCCGGCGTCAAGTCCGGCGCCGAGGTGGCGGCGATCCTCGCCGTCGCCGTGGTGATCATCGGCGGCATCGAGCTGGCGCTCCGCATCTTCCACGTGCCGCAATACATCATGCCGCCGCCAAGCTCGATCGTTTACGCGCTGTTCGACGAGTTCCCGCTGATCGCGCCGCATCTCGGCTACACGCTGGTCGAGCTGGTTTCGGGCTTTGCCATCGGCGCCATCGTCGGCCTGGTGATGGCGGCGGTGATCACACAGTTCCCCTTCGCGGAAAAAATCGTCGCGCCTTACATCCTCATCCTCGTCACCACGCCGATGCTGGCGCTGGTGCCGCTGCTCATCCTGCGCTCCGGCTTCGGCTATGCGCCGCGCATCATCGCCGTGGCGCTGGCCGCCGGCCCGATGGTGATGATCAACGCCGCCACCGGCTTTCGCCGCGTCGACAGCGCCAAGATCGCGCTCGCCCGCTCCTACGGCGCGAGCACCTTGCAGATATTCTGGAAGATCCGCGCGCCTATGGCGCTGCCGATGATCCTGGTCGGCCTGATGATCGGCGCGATCTTCGGGCTCTTGACCGCAGTCGGCGCCGAGATGGTCGGCGGCGGCTTCGGCCTCGGCAACCGGCTCACCTCCTATTCGTCGATGATCCAGATGCCGCAATTCTTCGCAGTGGTGCTCATCCTGTCGATCCTCGGCATCCTGATCTACGTGCTGTTCTTCCTGATCGGCAAGAAATGGGCGAGCTGGGAGACCTGAGCATCGGAGCATGAACGCCCGGGAGGCGGGCGAAGGCAAGGCAAGTGAACGATAGAGGGCAATCAACAAAGGGGAATGCCATGACCAGCGAAAATCCGATCCATTCCACGGCTGCTGCGGGCATCAGCCGCCGCTACTTCCTGCAGGTGACGGCGGCCGGCGTCGTGACCGCCACCGCGCTCGGCGCATCGGGCTTGAAAGCCAGGGCGGCGGCTTATGAAAAATTCACCTGGATCTCGCCGCGCGGCACGCTGGAAGTGCTGGACGATTATCCCTACTGGTCGGCCAAGAAGGCCGGCTATTTCGGCGACCTCAATACCGACATGCAGCCTGGTCCGTCGGACGGCACGGCGACGGTGAAGTTCGTCGATGTCGGACAGGCCGACATGGGCTTCCCCTCGCCCGGCGTCTTCTCCTTCGCCATCCAGAACGGCATGAAGCTGAAGTCCGTGTTCCACATGGGCGCGCGCGACACCTTCAGCCTCGCCTTCCGCAAGGGCCAGGGCACCAAGAACCTCAAGGATCTCGAAGGCAAGACCATCCTGCTCGGCTCCGCCGCCTGGCAGGCGATCGTCGATCCGCTGCTTGCGGCCCAGGGCGTCGACATCAAGAAGGTGAAATATGTCGAGGCCGGCTGGCCGACCTGGGGTACAGCACTTGCCGGCGGCCAGGGCGACGCCGCACTCTCCTGGGAGGGGCTGCGTGCCGAATGGATCGCCAAGGGCCTTGACTTCGAATATTGGCTGGGCGTGCAGAACTCGAAGCTGCCGGCCAATACCTTCGTCGTGCGCGCCGCCGACCTCGAGGATGCCGACAAGAAGGCCTTCCTGGAGAAGTACCTGCGCGGCTGGGCGATGGGCCTCGAATTCGGCTACCAGAGCCCGCGCGCGGCCGTCGAGGCCGTGTTCGAGCAGTTCCCGACCTTGGCCAAGAACCTCGGGCCGGAGCTCGGCACCACCTCGATCCTGCAGCAGATCAACGTCTTCCGCGGCGACATGGACAAGCGCGGCGGCTGGGGCTCGCACGACATGGCGAGCTGGCAGGGCTTCTTCGACGAGATCCTGAAGATCGGCCAGATCACCGCGCCGGTGAAGGCCGAGGACGTCTGCACCAACGACCTGATCAAGGCCGCCAATGATTTCGACAAGGCCAAGGTCAAGGCCGATGCAGACGGCGTGAAACTGTCGGAGGGCTTTGCCGCGCTCGACATCGAAAAGATCAAAGCGCACCTGTTCGATTCGGCGGTGAAGTAGGGCTGCAATTGTTGAGGTCAGCGCTGCCCCTCATCCGCCTGCCGGCACCTTCTCCCCGTATAGTGACGGGGAGAAGGGAGATGGCCCCAACGCCGGTGATTGGCGAAACCCTCGGCGAAGGCTTCTTTCTCCCCGTCCCTATACGGGGAGAAATGCCCGGCAGGGCAATGAGGGGTAGCGCCAACCTGAGGCGATTGCCCGGACAGGCACATGGGCGGCGGCCGTACATCGCCACCCACAGTTCAATTGATAATCTGGGAGGCTGACATGGCCGACAAAGTAAGAATCCTGGTGGTTGGTCTGGGCAATATGGGCGCCTCGCATGCCAGCGCCTATCACCGCTCCGACGGCTTCGAGATAGTCGGCATCATGAGCCGCACCATCAAGAGCAACAGGAAGATCCCAAAGGAACTTGCCGGCTATCCGCTCTATGAGGATTTCGACCTGGCGCTGAAGGAAACCAAGCCGGACGCGGTCTCGATCAACAGCTGGCCGAATACGCATGCCGAATATGCGCTGAAGGCGATCGCCGCCAACTGCCATGTGTTCATGGAAAAACCTCTCGCCACCAACATCGCGGACGCCGAGAAGGTGGTGGCCGCGGCGCGTGCCAAGAACCGCAAGCTGGTGCTGGGCTACATCCTGCGCGTCCACCCGTCCTGGATCAAATTCATCGAGGTCGGCAAGACGCTCGGCAAGCCGCTGGTGATGCGCCTCAACCTCAACCAACAGAGCAGCGGCACCGCCTGGCATTGGCACAAGAACCTGATCGACTCGCTGATCCCGATCGTCGATTGCGGCGTGCACTATGTCGACGTCATGTGCCAGCTCACCGGCGCCAAGCCGGTGCGCGTGCACGGCATCGGCGCGAAACTCTGGGCCGAGGCCGACAAGCAGAATTACGGCCACCTGCATGTCACCTTCGATGACGGCTCGGTCGGCTGGTACGAGGCGGGCTGGGGACCGATGATGAGCGAGACGGCCTATTTCGTGAAGGACGTGGTCGGCCCGAAGGGTGCCGTCTCGATCGTCGCCGGCCAGCAGGCAGGCAGCGCCAAGGAAGCCGAAGAGGTATCGGATTCCGCCGACATCGACCGCCATACCAAGACCGACGCGCTGAAGATCCACTATGCGCAGGTCGACGGCGACAAGAACTTTTCGAAGCCCGACGAGATCGTCAGCATGGAGGACGAGCCCGGCCACCAGGAGCTTTGCGACCGCGAGCAGGCCTTCTTCCTGCGCGCCATCCGCGAGGATCTCGACCTGACCGAGCAGATGGATGCCGCGGTGAACAGCCTGCGCATTGTGCTCGCCGCCGAACAGAGCATCGCGGAGAAGCGGACCGTCGAGCTGGCCTGAGATATCTCTGTCACCAGTCGCGCCACTCCCCCCACCCGGCCGCTTCGCGGCCACCTTCTCCCCGGCGAGGAGAAGAGGATTGGCGCCGGCGCTGAAAACCTCCTCTCCCCGCCGGGGAGACGCCGGGGAGAGGTCAGCCGAGCGAAGCGGAGGCTGGGTGAGGGTGAGTCCGGCGGTCGGCGATCATAAGGGAGGAAGACTATGGCCGCGATTTCGCAGAGCCTGCTTGAAACCTACAAGAGCTCGGACGCGCTGGGCCTGGCGGGCCTGGTGAAGCGCGGCGAGGTCGCCCCCGCCGAACTGATCGAAGCGGCGGTCACCATGATCGAGCGCCTCAACCCGTCGCTCAATGCTGTCATCCACCGTCTCTACGACATGGCGCGCAGCCAGGCGGCGACGGTTGACAAGAGCGCGCCTCTCGCCGGCGTGCCTTATCTGCTCAAGGAGCTCGCCTCGTCCTGGAAGGGCGCGCCTCTCACCAATTCCTGCTTCTACCTGAAGGACTTCGTCGCCGATTCCGACAGCGAGGTGGTGCGCCGCATCAAGGCGGCCGGCCTGGTGCTCGTCGGCAAGTCCAACGCACCCGAGAACGGCTGGTCGATCACCACCGAGCCGAAGCTATACGGGCGACGAAGAACCCCTGGAAGGAAGGCATCACGCCAGGCGGCTCGAGCGGCGGTGCTGCGGCCGCGGTCGCCTCGCGCATGGTGCCGGTCGCCGAAGCCAGCGATGGCGCCGGCTCGATCCGCGTGCCGGCTTCCTGCTGCGGCATCGTCGGGCTGAAACCGTCGCGCGGACGTGTCAGCCTGGCCCCCTTCGGCGACTATTGGTATGGCGGCGCCTATTTCCTCTGTTGCTCGCGCACGGTGCGCGACACCGCCGCCTATCTCGACGCGGTCGCCGGCGCCCTGCCCGGCGACGCCTACACGCCGCCGGTTCCGGCGGACAGCTGGCTGACCCTTGCCGCGCGGGCGCCGAAGAAACTGCGCGTCGGCTTCACCGTCACGCCACCCAACGGCGCGGCGATCGACCCCGAGGTCAAGGCAGCAGTGCTCTCCACGGTCGCGGCGCTCGAACGCCTCGGCCACGATGTCGAGGAGCACGACATGCCGCTCGACGCCGACACGGCGTGGAAGATCTACACCGACATGACCAATGTGCAGACGGCGGCCACCTTCGGCTTCCTCGAAACCCTGGTCGGCCGCCCCGTCACGCCCAATGATGTCGAGCCGGTGACCTGGGCCGTCATCCAGCGCGGCCGCGCGACCGGTGGCATCAAGCATGTTTCCGATGTCGAGCAGCTGAGACTGATCGGCCGCGACATCGTCACCGACCTCAACCCCTACGACATCTTCATCACCCCGACGCTGACTGAGCTGCCACGCCCCTTCGGCTATTACGACATGTCGGAGACCGATCTCGACCGCTACAACGCCAAATGGGGCGACGCGGTCTTCAACTTTCCCTTCAACATCTCCGGCCTGCCGGCGATCTCGCTGCCGCTTGGACAGTCCGCCGGCGGCGTGCCGATCGGCATTCAGCTCGTCGGCCGCTATGGCGACGAGGCGACGGTGCTGGCGCTTTCCACACAGTTGGAAGGCGAGATGCCGTGGAAGGACCGGCGGCCGGCGCTGTAGGCGATCACCTTGTCGGGCAAGGCTGTCAACGTACGTTGGGGTAGTCATCGCAAACGCTGATGATGAGCTGAAGGCTCATGAACCTCGTCATTTCAGGGCGGAGCAAGAAGCGACGCGACGCGCGCAGACCCTGGAATCCATGCCCTTACCTGGTCCGAAGTGTGCAAGGGTGCGGAATTCTGAACCGCCTCGGCGCTTCCAAGTCACAGGATCCTTGGGTCTGCGCGCGTCGCGTCGCTCCTTGCTCCGCCCATGGATGACGACGCGATAGGCGTTTCGGCCAGTCGCCAAGGCATGGAATCTGCCAACGCACATTAACCAACCGGACCTTCGGACGGGTCCGCCCAAAACCCCTATAAAATTCCTATATCTTTCCCGCCCGCTCCGTCTCGAACCTTTATGGCGATCGGGTCCATATTTTCCTTCGAAAAACGCTTTGATCGTCGTCGCCGCAAAGGTGACGTGCGCCCGCGCGCAGTTTTGAGCCCGCCACCGCGAGTCTGCAAACACAAAGTGGAAAAGGAAGACCTGTAATGGACCTAATAGTTCTCGGGGTCGGGATTTTGTTCTTCGCCCTGTCCTTAGCCTACGTCAAAGCCTGCGACAGAATCTGAGTACGAGGATCAGATCATGCTTCTTGATTACATCCTTGGCGGCGCGGTGACCTTGTTCCTGCTCGCCTACCTCACCTACGCCCTCATCCGCCCCGAGCGTTTTTAGAACGCTCCGGCTCCAGGCACGGAAAGCCATCCCAATGACAATCTACGGCTGGATACAGATCCTTATCTACTGCGCCATTCTCGTCGCGCTCGTTAAGCCGCTCGGCTTCTACATGCACCGCGTCTTCAACGGCGACCGTACCTTGCTCTCGCCCGTGCTCGTCCCGATCGAGCGCGGCCTCTACCGTCTCTCCGGGACAAACGAGAAGGAAGAACAGCATTGGGTCGTCTATGCGACGGCCATGCTGCTCTTCAACCTTGTGGGCCTTCTCGTTCTCTATGCGCTGCAGCGGCTGCAGGGTGTTCTGCCCTACAATCCGGCGGGGATGACCGCGGTCGACCCTCAACTCGCCTTCAACACCGCCGCGAGCTTTGTCACCAACACCAATTGGCAGAACTACGGCGGCGAAAGCACGATGTCCTACCTCGTGCAGATGGCCGGCCTCACCGTCCAAAACTTCGTCTCGGCCGCCACCGGCATCGCCATCGCAATCGCGCTGATCCGCGGCTTCGCCCGCGCCTCCGGCAAGTCGATCGGCAATTTCTGGGTCGATCTCACCCGCTGCACGCTCTACGTTCTTCTCCCGGCCTGCATCGTTCTGACGTTGGCCTATGTCTGGCTGGGCGTCCCGCAGACGCTTGGGCCTTATGTCGACGCCACCACGCTGGAAGGCGCCAAGCAGACGATCGCGCTCGGCCCGGTTGCCTCGCAGCTCGCCATCAAGATGCTCGGCACCAATGGCGGCGGCTTCTTCAACGCCAACTCGGCCCACCCGTTCGAGAATCCGGACGCGATCTCCAACCTGATCCAGATGCTGACGATCTTCGCGCTCGGCGCTGGTCTCACCAACGTCTTCGGCCGCATGGTCGGCAACCAGCGCCAGGGCTGGGCGATCCTTGCCTCGATGGGCGTGCTGTTCATAGCCGGCGTCATCGTCTGCTACTGGGCCGAGGCCGCCGGCAACCCGTTGGTCCATGCGCTCGGCATCGACGGCGGCAACATGGAAGGCAAGGAGACGCGCTTCGGCATTGCCTTGTCGGCGCTGTTCGCGGTCATTACCACGGCGGCCTCGTGCGGCGCCGTCAACGCCATGCACGACTCCTTCACCGCGCTCGGCGGCATGATCCCGCTCATCAACATGCAACTTGGCGAAGTCATCGTCGGAGGCGTCGGCGCCGGCTTCTACGGCATCCTGATGTTCGTCGTCGTCGCCGTTTTCGTTGCCGGGCTAATGGTCGGCCGCACGCCCGAATATCTCGGCAAGAAGATCGAGGCCAAGGAGGTCAAGATGGCGATGCTGGCCATCCTGTGCCTGCCGCTGGCGATGCTGATCTTCACGGCCATCGCCGTGGTCCTGCCGAGCGCCGTGGCCTCGATGGCCAATGCCGGCCCGCACGGCTTCTCCGAGGTGCTCTATGCCTACACGTCGTCGGCTGCGAACAACGGCTCGGCCTTCGGCGGACTCACCGGCAACACGCCCTGGTACAATCTCACGGGCGCCATCGGCATGCTGATGGGCCGCTTCCTGGTCATCATCCCGGCTCTCGCCATCGCCGGCTCGCTGGCCGCGAAGAAGACCGTGCCCGCTTCGGCCGGCACTTTCCCGACCGACGGCATGCTGTTCGTCGGCCTGCTGGTCGGCGTCATCATCATCGTCGGCGGCCTCACCTTCTTCCCCTCGCTCGCCGTCGGGCCGATCGTCGAGCACCTGGCGATGATCCATGGACAGACTTTCTGAGATGACCATGCCCTGGTTCAACCACATACGTCGGCACGACCGTCATCAACCCGATGATGGGACACCCGATGACGGAGGGGGTGAGAGGCCTCGTCCCTTCCCGACGCTCTCCACCTTCCTCGGCATGGCAGCGGTGCTGTTCGTGCTGTGGCTGCTGGCTTCCGGTCTTCCCCACATGTTCCCGAAGACCGAACACCCGGCGCCGTCCAACATCACCGATACTGGAGCCTCGAAATGAGCCAGTCCAAATCCGCGAGCATTCTGGATGCCCGCATCCTGGTGCCCGCCATCGGCGGCGCCTTCCGCAAGCTCGATCCACGCACGCTGGTCAAGAACCCGGTGATGTTCGTCGTCGCCGTCGTCTCGGCGCTCACCACCGTTCTGTTCGTCAAGGATCTCATCACCGGCGGCGGTGATCTCGGCTTCACGCTGCAGATCATCGTCTGGCTGTGGTTCACGGTGCTGTTCGCTAACTTCGCCGAAGCCGTCGCCGAAGGCCGCGGCAAGGCCCAGGCCGACTCGCTGCGCAAGGCGCGCACCGAGACCCAGGCCAAGCTGCTCGTCAACGGCGAGGATCGCGGCAAGTTCAAGCTGGTGCCCGGCACAAGCCTGAAGGTCGGCGACATCGTGCTGGTCGAAGCCGGTGACATCATCCCCTCGGACGGCGAGGTGATCGAAGGCGTGGCTTCCGTCAACGAGGCGGCGATCACCGGCGAATCCGCCCCGGTCATCCGCGAATCCGGCGGCGACCGTTCGGCCGTCACCGGCGGCACGCAGGTGCTGTCCGACTGGATCCGCGTGCGCATCAGCGCCGCCTCCGGTCACACCTTCCTCGATCGCATGATCTCGCTGGTCGAGGGCGCGGAGCGCCAGAAGACCCCGAACGAGATCGCGCTCAACATCCTTCTCGTCGGCATGACGCTGATCTTCGTGCTGGCCACCGCGACCATTCCGAGCTTCGCTTCCTATTCCGGCGGCTACATCCCGGTGACGATCCTCGTCGCCTTGTTCGTGACGCTGATCCCGACCACGATCGGCGCGCTGCTCTCGGCCATCGGTATCGCCGGCATGGACCGCCTGGTGCGCTTCAACGTGCTCGCCATGTCCGGCCGCGCCGTCGAGGCTGCCGGCGACGTCGACACCCTGCTGCTCGACAAGACCGGCACCATCACGCTCGGCAATCGCCAGGCGACCGAGTTCCGTCCGGTCAAGGGCGTCACCGAGCAGGAGCTGGCCGATGCCGCCCAGCTTGCTTCGCTCGCTGACGAAACGCCGGAAGGCCGCTCGATCGTCGTGCTGGCCAAGGAGAAATACGGCATCCGCGCCCGCGACATGGCGACCTTGCACGCGGCCTTCGTGCCCTTCACCGCGCAGACCCGCATGAGCGGCGTCGACATCGACGGCTCGTCCGTGCGCAAGGGCGCGGTCGACGCGGTGCTGGCTCATGTCAACCAGGCGACCGTCGCCGCTCACGGCACGCGTCCCACCGGCGAGACGATCCGCGACCTGCAGGCCATAGCCGACGAGATCGGAAAGGCCGGCGGCACACCACTGGCGGTCGAGCGTGACGGCCGCCTGCTCGGCATCGTCCATCTCAAGGACATCGTCAAGGGCGGCATCCGCGAGCGTTTCGCGGAGCTGCGCAAGATGGGCATCCGCACGGTGATGATCACCGGCGACAACCCGCTGACGGCCGCGGCTATCGCGGCCGAAGCCGGCGTCGACGACTTCCTTGCCCAGGCGACGCCCGAGAACAAGCTGTCGCTGATCCGCGAGGAACAGGCCAAGGGCAAGCTGGTCGCCATGTGCGGCGACGGCACCAACGACGCGCCGGCGCTTGCCCAGGCCGACGTCGGCGTCGCCATGAACACCGGCACGGTCGCCGCGCGCGAAGCCGGCAACATGGTGGACCTCGACAGCGACCCGACCAAGCTGATCGAAATCGTCGAGATCGGCAAGGCGCTGTTGATGACGCGCGGCTCGCTGACCACCTTCTCGATCGCCAACGACGTGGCCAAGTACTTCGCCATCATCCCGGCGATGTTCGCGGTCTTCTACGTCGCGCCCGGTCAGTCGACCGGTCCGCTGCAGGCGCTCAACATCATGCATCTGGCGACGCCGCAGAGCGCCATCCTGTCGGCCATCATCTTCAACGCGCTGATCATCATCGCGCTGATCCCGCTGTCGCTGAGGGGCGTGAAATACCGCGCCATCGGCGCCGGCGCGCTGCTCACCCGCAACCTGCTCGTCTACGGCCTCGGCGGCATCGTCGTGCCTTTCGTCGGCATCAAGGCGATCGACCTGATCGTCACGGCCCTCGGCCTCGCATAAGGATCTGCTCCGATGTTCAAGCAACTCAGACCCGCTTTTGTCATGATCGTCTTCTTCACGGTGCTGATCGGTCTCGTCTATCCGATCGGCATGACCGGCATCGCCCAGGCGCTGTTTCCCAGGCAGGCCAATGGCAGCCTGATCGAAAAGGACGGCAAGGTCATCGGTTCCGAACTGATCGGCCAGGCCTTCGCCAGCGACCGTTATTTCCACGGCCGGCCGTCGGCCGCCGGGGACGGCTACAACGCCGCCGCCTCCAGCGGCTCGAATCTCGGACCGACCAATGCGAAGCTGATCGAGCGCATCAAGGGCGACGCCGACAAGTTGAAGGCCGAGAACCCGAACGCGCCGGTGCCGATGGACCTCGTCACCACCTCGGGCAGCGGTCTCGACCCTGACATCAGCCCCGAAGCCGCCTACTTCCAGGTTTCAAGGGTTGCCAAGGCCCGGGGCATCGACGAAGCCAAGGTCAAGTCGCTCGTCGACAGCCATGTCGAGGATCGCGAGCTGGGCTTCATGGGCGAGCCGGTAGTCAACGTGCTGGCGCTCAATCTCGCGCTCGACGACCTGAAATAATCAGCACCCGTGCCGGGGATCGACACGACCCCCGGCGCAATTCATGATTGGACTTGATGCCGGACGACAGGACAAACCCCGAGAACAGACCATCTCCCGACGCGCTGCTCGAGCACGCCGAGCGGGAGGGTCGCGGCCGCCTGCGGATATTCCTCGGCGCCGCGCCAGGCGTCGGCAAGACCTACGAGATGCTGATGGCGGGCCGCGCCCGCCGGGCCGACGGCATCGACGTCGTGATCGGCGTCGTCGAAACGCACGGCCGCAAGGAGACCCAGGCGCTGGTCGACGGCTATGAGGTGGTCCCGCGCCATCGGGTCGAATACCGGGGCCATGTCCTCGAGGAGATGGATATCGACGCCATCCTGAAACGGCGCCCGGCGCTGGTTCTGGTCGACGAGCTCGCTCACACCAACGCGCCCGGCAGCCGCCACCCCAAGCGCTACCTCGACGTGCAGGAGATCCTGTCGCAGGGCATCGACGTCTACACCACGCTCAACATCCAGCATGTCGAAAGCCTGAACGACGTCGTGGCGCAGATCACCCGCGTCCGGGTACGCGAAACCGTTCCCGATTCCATCATCGACGAGGCCGACGACATCGAGGTCATCGACCTCACCCCCAATGACCTGATCCAGCGGCTGCATGAGGGCAAGGTCTATTTCCCTCAAACCGCGCAGCGTGCGATCGAGAACTATTTTTCGCCGGGCAATCTGACCGCGCTTCGCGAGCTGGCGTTGAGACGCACCGCCCAGCGCGTCGACGAGCAGTTGCTCAACCACATGCGGTCCCACGCCATTCCGGGACCGTGGGCCGCCGGCGAACGGGTCCTCGTCTGCGTCGATCAGCGTCCCGGCGGAGCCGCCCGCATCCGTTACGCACGCCGGCTTGCCGATCGGCTCCGCGCGCCCTGGACGGCGCTGCATGTCGACACGCCTCGCCTGGCCGGCATGTCCGAGGAGGACAAGGACCGGCTGGCGACGAATCTGCGCCTGGCCGAGCAGCTCGGCGCCGAGGTGACGACCATCCCGGGCCAGAACGTCGCCCAGGACATCGTGCGCCACGCGACAGCGAACAACTTCACCCACATCGTCATCGGCAGGCCGACCCGCTCGCGCTGGCGGGAACTGATCGAGGGCTCGCTGACCTATGATCTGATCCGCAACGCCGGCGACATCAGCGTGCATGTCATTTCGGGAACCGAGCGCGACGGGCAGGCGCCCTCGACGAGGGTCAAGGCGGCGGCCGAGAACAAGCCCTTCCAGATCTGGCCGTATCTGCTGGCCACGGCCTATGTTGCCGGAGGGTTGGCCGTCAGCTCGGTTCTCGATCAGTTCCTCGACGTCCGCAACCTGGCGATCGTGCTTCTGCTGTCGGTGCTGACGGCGGCGGTGATGAGCGGGCTCTGGCCGGCGCTCTATGCCTGTTTCCTGAGCGCGCTTGCCTTCAACTATTTCTTCCTCGAGCCGCGCTACACGCTGACGATCAGGGACCCGGAGAGCATCGTCGCCTTCGCGGTCTTTCTCGTCGTCGCCCTCATCGCCAGCAACCTGACGGCGCGCGTGCAGCGCCAGGCGGTCGCCGCCCGTTCGCGCGCGCGGGCGACCGAGGACATCTATTCCTTCGCCAAGAAGCTCGCCGGCGCCGGCACGCTCGATGACGTGCTATGGGCCACCGCCTTCCAGATCGCCTCCATGCTGAAAGTGCGCGTGGTGCTGCTTCTGCCCGAAAACGGCACGATCACCGTCAAGGCCGGCTACCCGCCGGACGACACCCTGGCCGAAGCCGACATCGCCGCGGCCCGCTGGGCCTGGGAGCACGACCGCCCGGCCGGCCGCGGCGCCGACACGCTGCCCGGCGCGAAGCGTCTCTACCTGCCCCTGCGGACGGGCCGCACGGCCGTCGGTGTCGTCGGGCTCGACAACGACAAGCAGGGTCCGCTGCTCACGCCCGAGCAGCAGCGTCTTCTCGACGCGCTCGCCGATCAGGCGGCGGTCGCCATCGAGCGCATCCAGCTTGTCGCCGATGTCGACCGCGCCAGGCTGGCGGCTGAAGCGGACCGGCTGCGCACGGCGCTGCTCACCTCGATCTCGCATGACCTGAAGACGCCGCTTGCCGCCATCATGGGTGCCGCCGGCACGCTGCGGGAATATGCGGCCGCCCTTCCCGAAAAGGATCGCGCGGACCTTCTGTCGACCGTGGTCGACGAATCGGAGCGGCTGAACCGCTTCATCGCCAACCTGCTCGACATGACGAAGATCGAGTCGGGCGCCATGGAGCCGAACTACGCCTTCCATTATGTCGGCGACATCGTCGGCTCGGCGCTCGATCGGGCCCGCAAGATCACCGGCGAGCACCGGATCGACACCGACATTCCGGCGGACCTGCCGATGCTGCGCCTCGACCCTGTCCTGTTCGAGCAGGTGCTGTTCAATCTTCTCGACAATGCCGCGAAATATGCGCCGCCAGGCTCGGCCATACGCTTGCAAGGCTGGCTCGACAACGGGTCCGTCATCCTGCAGATCATGGACGAGGGACCGGGCATTCCGGTCGACGACCTCGAGCGTATCTTCGACACCTTCTACCGCGTGCGCAAGCGCGACCAGGTTCGCGCCGGCACGGGTCTCGGCCTGTCGATCAGCCGCGGCTTCATCGAGGCCATGGGCGGCGCGATCTCGGCGGCGAACCGCACCGACCGGCCGGGCGCGATCTTCACCATCCGCATGCCGGTTCCGGAGGAAATTCCGGACCTGGCCGTCGCCAAAACGGATGACGCCGCATGACCAGCCAGAACGTCAGCATCCTGGTCGTCGACGACGAGCCGCCGATCCGCAAATTGCTTCGGGTCGGCCTCGGCAGCCAGGGCTATACGGTCTCCGAGGCGCCGAATGCCAAGGCCGCAATCGAGCTCGTGCAGGCGGAACGGCCCGACCTGATCCTGCTCGACCTCGGTCTGCCCGGCATGACCGGCCTCGAGCTGCTCGGCAAATGGCGTAACGACGGCCTGGACATTCCGGTCGTCATCCTTTCGAGCCGCACCGACGAGGCCGGCATCGTCTCGGCGCTCGAGCTCGGTGCCGACGACTACGTGACAAAACCCTTTGGCATGAATGAGCTGGTCGCCCGCATCCGCGTGGCGCTGCGCCACAAGTTCCAGCAGCAGGGCGAGAAGCCGGTATTCCAGACCGGAGACCTGTCGGTCGACCTGGTGAAACGCATCGTCAAGGTCGAAGGCAAGGAAGTGAAGCTGTCGCCCAAGGAATACGACATTCTGCGCATGCTCGTGCAGTATGCCGGCAAGGTGCTCACCCACCAATTCCTGATGAAGCAGATCTGGAACGATTCGACCGACGTGCAGTATCTGAGGGTCTATGTCCGCCAATTGAGGCAGAAGATCGAGAAGACGCCGGACCAGCCGCGCTACATCATCACCGAGACCGGCGTCGGCTATCGCTTGCGCGAGGTCGACTAGAGCAATTCCAGGAAAAGTGTGTAACGGTTTTCCGTCCGGAATTGCGTAAAAACAAATACTTAGAGCGGTTCGGCGATTCCGTGAAACGCTGAACCGCTCTAGCTGACGCAAGCCGTGGCGGTTGGCCGAAGCAGCTGGCCGGATTTTCCTTGGCAGGACATTCGCTCAACCGACCGCGTACACAAGCCTGAACCATGGTACATCCGGACAAATCCCCTATATTATGGGCAGGTTCCTTTTTTCATGCGGGAAGGAAGCAATGTCGCATCCTCGCTTTTTGGCGATCATGACCTCGGCGGCCCTGGTGTCTGCTACCCTTTGGGGTGTGACTTCAAACGCCTCGGCTCAGGTCGTCATCCCGACGAACCGCGACGCGTTGATCCAACAGAACGAACTGCAGACACTCCGGAACCAGCTGCAGCGGCAGCAGTTCCAGCAACAGCAGCAGCTGTATCGCGAACAGGACCGGCAGATCGTGCCGAAGCCTCGCCCTGAAGTGCCGATCGTCAAGCAGAATTGCCAGTCCCAGGTGATTGGCACCACGATTTCGCGGGTCTGCCGCTGACATTCCGGCTTTTTCGGTTTATTTAGCCGACTTACTTGCTGGCAAAATGCCGGATTGCAAGGACGATGGTTTTGGGGTTTGCAGGGGCAAGGTTTTTGCCGTGCGCGCATGACGCGCGGGGCGGATGCCGCTCTCATCGGATTTTGGGATGGCAACAGCCAAGAAGAAAGCAGTACGCAGAGCAAAGAAAGGAGCGCGGATCCGCCAGGTGGCGGCCATCCCCTTTCGTCTGCGCGAAGACGGCAAAATCGAGGTGCTGGTGGTCACCTCACGCACGACCAGGCGCTTCATCGTCCCCAAGGGCTGGCCGATGAAGGGCAAGAGCGGGCGCAAGGCGGCTGCGATCGAAGCCCAGGAAGAGGCCGGCGTGCTGGGCAAGGCGCTGAAGCAGCCCGCGGGCACCTACTCCTACTGGAAACGCATGGCCAACGGCTTCATTCGCGTCGACGTGGCCGTCTATCTGCTCGAGGTCACCGAGGAGATGACCGACTGGCGGGAGGCCGCGAACCGACAGCGGGCCTGGCTGCCGCCTGCCGATGCCGCCTTGCTCATCGACGAGCCGGAGCTTTCGACGCTGCTCAGGGATTTGACGATCCCGGCGACCGTTCCGGCCTGACAGAATCTCTTTAATCGGCGTCGCCAGGGAAAGGCCGTGCCGGCGTACCGGTATAGGCCCATAGCCATTCCTTGGGCAGCGGTCCCTTGTTGCGGTCGCTCTCCTGCGACTGCTCCCAGGCATGCGCCAGGATGCCGACCGAGCGCGACAGCACGAAGAGACCGCGCGTCAGTGGCGGCGGGAAGCCGAGCTCGCCATAGATGACGGCGGTGGCGCCGTCGATGTTGAGTGGGATCGTCTTGCCCTTGCGCGTTGCGACCTCCGCCTCGATCGCCTCGGCAATGCCGGCGAAGCGCCCGCTGACGCTGCCGCGCGCGGCAAACGCGCGCGTCAGCTGCATGAGGCGGGGCACCCGCGGATCGATTGGATGGAAGCGATGGCCGAGGCCGGGCACATAGCCTTTCTCCTCGGCAAAGAAACGATCGAGCCGCGCCGACACCGCTTCCGCAAGGCTAGCGCCGCCATCCATCGCGGCGGCAATGTCGCCATATAAGGCGAGCGCCTGCTCGCCGGCGCCGCCGTGCACGTCGCCCAGCACGTTGATGGCGGAGGCCATGGCGTTGTTGATGCCGACGCCGCAGGTGGCGGCCATGCGCGCGATCGCGATCGAGGGCGCCTGCGGGCCGTGATCGACGGCAGCTCCCAGCGCGATGCCGAGCAGCGCCGCCTGCTCCTCGCTCGGCAATTCGCCGCGCAGCATCAGCCAGATCATCGCCGGAAAGCTGACTCGGCCGATCAGGTCCTGGATCTCGTAGCCGCGCAGCCGGATCACGCCGGGATGCATCTCGATGATGCCGGTCCGCCACCATTCCTCGCCACGCTCGCGGTCGGACTTCTTCTCCGCGCTCATGCTCGCGCCCTCGTTTTGTCGCGCGTCGGCAACGCGGCGAACACCTCATCCAGATGCTCGCCGAGCCGCGGTGGCGGCCGGGCGGGCGCCGGTGCCGCGCCGTCGACCATGAAGCCGCCGCGCACCACCGTCAGCGGCTTCTCCATGCCGGATACATGCTGGAAGCGGGTCGCCATGCCGCGCTCCGTCACCTGGCGTTCCTCCAGCACTTGCGGGATCGTCAGCACACGTCCCGCCGGCACGCCGGCCCGGTTGAGCTTTTCTTCCCAGATCGCGGCCGAGGCGCCGGCAAGCGCTTCCTCGATCAACGCCTTCAGCGCTGCCCGGTTCTCCTTGCGTGTCTCGCGTTCGGCGAAGCGCGGATCCGACGCCAGTTCAGGGCGTCCGATCAGCCCGCAAAGAGTGACGAACTGCTCCTGCTTGTTTGCGGCGATGTTGAGCAGCCCTTCGCCGGTGCGGAAGGCTCCCGAGGGCGCGGCCGTCATGTTCTCGTTGCCCATCGGCCGCGGCTCGACGCCGGCCGTCAGATAATTCGACACCGGCCAACCCAGCGCCGACAGCGTGCATTCGAGCATCGAGACGTCGAGGAAGGCGCCCTCGCCGCTCGTCTTCTGCCTGACAAGCGCCGCGGCGATCGCAAAGGCTCCGACCAGCCCGCCAAGCGTGTCGGCGACGGGATAGCCGACGCGCAACGGCGCGGTCTCCGGCGTGCCGGTTATGCTCATGATCCCCGACAGCCCCTGGATGATCTGGTCATAGGCAGGGTTGCCGCGCATCGGTCCGGTCTGGCCGAACCCGGATATCGCGCAATAGACGAGGCTCGGCCGGACTTCCTTCAGCCTCTCGTGCCCGAGACCGAGCCGATCCATCACGCCGGGCCGGAAATTCTCGACCAGCGCGTCGGAGGTGGCGACGAGATCGAGGAAGCGGTCGCGGTCTTCCACCTTCTTCAGGTCGAGCACGACCGATCGTTTGCCGGCATTCTGCGCCAGGAAGGATGCGCCCATTCCCGCCTGGTTGAGTTCCGGCGAGGCGCCGAGCTGGCGCGCGAGATCGCCGCCGGGCGGCGCCTCGACCTTGATGACGTCGGCGCCGAGCAGCGCCAGCTGGTAGGCGCAGTAAGGGCCTGCGAGCACGTTGGTGAGGTCGAGGACGCGGATGCCGGAAAGCAGGTCTGTCATGATCTTGGCAATCGCTCAGGCATCGCCTGGCACATGCTCCGGCCCGCGCGTGCGCCGGTGCTCGACATAGGCCCAGACATGCGGGCCGACGAGACCGATGAAGGCGAGCGTCAGAAGCGTGAGCGACAGCGGGTGCCGGTAGAACACCGTCCAGTCGCCATTGGCGATCGTCATCGCCCGGCGAAACTGCGTCTCGGCGAGCGGCCCGAGGATCATGCCGATGATGACGGGCGCCGTCGGGAAATCGAAGCGCCGCATCAGGAAGCCGGCGATCCCCAGCAGATAGAGGATCACGAGGTCGATCGGCGACTGCGAGATGCCATAGGTGCCGACGGTGGCGAACACCAGGATGCCGGCATAGAGCTGCGGCGCCGGGATTTTCAGCAGACGCACCCACAGGCCGATCAGCGGCAGGTTGAGGATGACCAGGATGACGTTGGCGATGAAGAGACTGGCGATCAGACCCCAGACGAGGTTGGCCTGCGTCGTCAACAGCAGCGGCCCGGGATTGATGCCGTAGCTCTGGAAGGCGGACAGCATGATGGCCGCGGTCGCCGAGGTCGGCAGGCCGAGCGTGAGCATCGGCACCAGCACGCCGGCGGCGGACGCGTTGTTGGCGGCTTCCGGCCCGGCGACGCCTTCGATGGCGCCGACCGTGCCGAATTCCTCCCTGTGCTTGGAGAGCTTCTTCTCGATCGCGTAGGACAGGAAAGTCGGGATCTCGGCGCCGCCGGCCGGCATGGCGCCGATCGGGAAGCCGATCGCGGCGCCGCGCAGCCACGGCTTCCACGAGCGCGCCCACTCGGAAGCCGTCATGTAGAGCGAGCCCTTCAGCGGCACGATCTCGTCCCTGCCGGCATAGCGGCGCGAGGCCATGTAGAGCGTCTCGCCGACCGCGAAGAGGCCGACCGCGACGATGATGACGTCGACGCCGTCGAGCAATTCGCCCATGCCGAACGTGAAGCGCGGCTGCCCGGTCTGCAGATCGACGCCGATCATGCCGATGACGAAGCCGCCGAACAGGCTGGTGAGCCCCCGCACCGAGGATGAACCGAGCACCGCCGAAACGGTGATGAAGGCGAGCACCATCAGCGAAAAATACTCGGCCGGCCCGAAGGCCAGCGCGAATTTCACTACTATCGGCGCCAGGAAGGCGACGCCCAGCGTGCCGAGCGTGCCGGCCACGAAGGAGCCGATCGCCGAGGTCGCAAGCGCCGCGCCGCCACGCCCCGAACGCGCCATCCGGTTGCCTTCGAGCGCCGTGACGATCGTTGCGCTTTCGCCCGGCGTGTTGAGCAGGATCGAGGTCGTCGAGCCGCCATACATGGCGCCGTAATAGATGCCGGCAAACAGGATGAAGGAAGCCTCCGGCGCCACCTGGTAGGTGATCGGCAGGAGCAGCGCGATGGTCAGCGCCGGCCCGAGGCCGGGCAGCACGCCGATCGCGGTTCCGAGCGTCGTGCCGAGCAGGCACCACAAGAGATTGGTCGGCGTGAAGGCGACCGCGAATCCGTGCGCGAGATAACCGAGCGTGTCCATCGCCTCAGCCCTTCCCGATGCCCAGGACGGCGTTGATCAACGCATTGAGCTGGTTCTCGATCAGGCCGGCGCCGATGTTGACGCCGAGCGCCCTGGCAAAGCCGAAATAAGCCGCCAGCGCCAGGACCAGGCCAAGCAGCGCGTCGCGCAGCGGGTGCCGGCTGCCGAAGCCGAAGCAGACCAGCACGAACATGATGACCGAGGCGGCGGTGAAGCCGAGCGGCTGGATGAGCACCAGATTGGCGACGAGCCCAGCGATCACGAAACCCATCGCCTTCCAGTCGGTCGGCGTTTCCTTTTCCTCCTCGGGCTGCCAGCCGCCGCGCAGCGCGGCCACGATGAGCAGCAGCGACAGGACCACCATGCCGGCCATGGTGATGTAGGGAAAGACCTTCGGACCGACCTTGGAATAGAGCGGCGACACCGGGATCGCCAGGGTCTGCCAGGCAACGGCGCCGGCGCAGGCCAGAACCCCGACGCCGATCAACAGTTCCGGTACGGCAAGGCGCGGCGGTGACGCTTGCTGGTCGCTGGTGCTCATGATCTCCTCCCCGGATGGCCGGCTTGCAATCGCCGGCATCGCCGCAGTTTCACCGCTGCTCGATCATCTGTCCATGCTGTTCCGAAGGGGGACCGAGCCCCCTTCGGAACATCGCGCGGGCCGGAACTCAGGCGAGGCCGAGATCCTTGAGGATGGCGCCGATGCGGGCCGTGTCTTCGGAAACGAATTTTGCGTAGTCGTCGCCGGTCAGCAGGATCGGCGTCCAGTTGCGGTTCTTGCACTCGGTCGCCCAAGCCTCGCTCTTGGCCATGGTCTCGACCAGCTTGATCATCGCCGCCTTGTCCTCGTCGGAAACGCCGGGCGGGGCAAAGACGCCGCGCCAGTTGAACAGCTCGACGTCGATGCCGGCCTCCTTCAGGGTCGGCGCGTCGATGCCTTCCTGGCGCTTGTCGGACGAGATCGCCAGCAGCCTGAGCGCGCCCGCCTTGACCTGCTCGGAGAACTCGCCATAGCCGGAAATGCCGGCCGCGACCTGGTTGCCGAGCAGCGCCGACAACGCCTCGCCGCCGCCGGCGAAAGGCACATAGGACAGGTTGGCCGCGGGGACGCCGGCCGTCTTGGCGATCAGGCCGAACAGGATGTGGTCGGAGCCGCCGGCAGAGCCGCCGGCCACCGGAACCTTGGTCGGATCCTCCTTGAGCGCGGCGACGAAATCATTAGCCGTCTTGAATGGCGAGGCGGCCGGCACGACCAGCGCCTCGAACTCGCCGGTGAGGCGGGCGATCGGGGTCACTTCGGTCAGGTTATTGGCGGCCTTGTTGGCAATGATGGCGCCGACCATGACCATGCCGGCGACCATCAGCGAATTGCCCTTGCCCTTCCACTGGTTGACGAATTGCGGCAGGCCGACCGTACCGCCGGCGCCCCCGACATTGGTGATCTGCGAGCCCGAGATCAGCTTTTCGGAGCGCAGCACCTGGTCGATCGTGCGCGCGGTCTGGTCCCAGCCGCCGCCGGGCGCCGCCGGCACGAATATCTGGATCTGCGGGATGTCCTGCGCGAAGGCCGGCGTGAGGTGCAAAGCGGCGAAACCGGCAGCGCCGGCCGCGGCGGTGCTGGTCAAGAATCTGCGTCTGTTCAGCATGGGATTCCTCCAAATCACGACACCTCCTCCGGTGCCTGCCAAGACGTGGCCTGAATTAAGACCCGCATTCGAGTTCAAGCATTTGTTACCGCGTTCTGTCAACGGGAATGCCATTCTGCTGGACAGAACGATGCGGACCAGACTAAATCCGCATGTCCGGGATCACTCCCGGATGGGCGACCCAAGATGAAACCATCACCGAAATGACAGCCACTCCTCCCAGCCCGGCCCAGGCCGACGGCGTTGCGGCCCTCGATCGCGCTATCGCCATCCTCGACGCGTTCACCACCGCCGACCGGTCGCTCGGTCTCGCCGAAATCGCGGCCCGCACCGGCCTCTACAAGAGCACGATTCTGAGGCTGGCCAATTCTCTGATGCGCGGGCAACTGCTGGAGCGTTTGGAGGACGGACGCTATCGCATCGGACCGGCCACCTTCCGACTTGGTGCGCTCTACCAGCGCTCGGTCGTGGCGATGGACATCCTGCTGCCGATCATGCGCGATCTCTCCGAGCGCAGCTGGGAGAGCGTCGCCTTCTACGTCCGCTCGGGCGACGTGCGCACATGTCTCTACCGGGTCGAGTCCAAGCACCCGATCCGCTATACGATACGCGAAGGCGACGTGCTGCCTTTGCTGGTGGGCTCCGGCGGACGGGTGCTCGCCGCCTTCTCGGGCGAGCAGGGCGAGCCTTACGAGACGATCCGGAAAACCTACAATTGCATTTCGATCGGTGATCGCGACCCGCAGACGGCAGGCATATCCGCGCCCGTGTTCGGACCAGGGCGGACATTGGTCGGCGCGCTCACGCTCGCCGGCCCGAGCACGCGGGTCGACGCGGCTTTCCTCACGCGCATGAAGCGCCCGCTGCTCGAAGCTGCCGCCCGCGCCACACGCGCCTTCGGCGAGGATGCCTCGATGCTGGATGAAGCAAGCCGCGACATGGGCGCCGCCGGCTAGGCCGCTCGAAGCAGGAAATCGTGAAAACTCTCTGGCGCCTGGCCGGTGATGTCGGTGAAATCACTGGAGACCTGGCTGTAGCGATCTTCGGCGATTGAAGCGCAGAGTGTGGCGAAGGCATGAGGCCAAGGTTCATCCGGGAGTGTCGACGCTGACGTCAAATATTCGGCCTCGGGACAGGAACTATATTGCATTTGTCGTCCGATCGCTTGGCCATAGGCGGCAGCGATCTCGCCAAAGCTCAAGGCTTGATTGCCCGTGATTGTGTAGACGAGGCGAAGTTTCTCGTGCGTGGCTGCCGCCGCGACGGCGGTCGCCACGTCGTCGCGAGAAATCGGCGCGATCCGGCCATCTTCCACGGGCAAGGCGAGTTCCCCCGACATCCGGCTCGGCCTGAGCCAGTGGTCGAGAACGAAATCGCAATAGAGGCCGCATCTGAGGATCGTCGACGGCACGCCGGAGAGCGCCAATCTCCTCTCCGCATCGCGGTAAACAGGCGAGAAGTAGAATGGCGACGCCTCGTCGATGTCGACAATGCTGGTAAATGTTATGCGGCGGACGTCGGCCGACGTAGCAGCCTCGATCGCATTGGCATGATGGCGAAGCACCGTGGTTGCCTCGCCATCGCTCGAAATGAGGACAAGGTCGTCGATGCCCACGAACGCGCTCTTGAGGGCAGTGATATCTTCGTAATCTGCGACGCGCATGACTGTTCCCGATGGCAGCCGCAGACGCGCGGTCTCGACGTCGCGGACCATCGCGACCACGTCGTGGCCGAGTGAAGCCAGCCTGCGAACGACCCCGCGCCCGACATGGCCCGTTGCTCCCGTGACGAGGATCATCCTGCCGCTCCACGCTTCCGCCCTCTCTACACTCCCGCTTGACTCACACATATCCCATTGGTTATAGATTAATCAATAGCCATTGGGTTATTGATCCAGATGTCAAACGCGCATGATATGCTCTTCCGGACGCTTGCCGATCCGACAAGGCGCGCCATTTTTGAGCGTCTGTGTCGGCAAGGCGAGCAGACGGTCGGCGCGCTGACGGCGCAGGCCGGTGTCTCGCAGCCGGCGGTCTCGAAGCATCTCGGCCTCCTCAAGGAAGCCGGACTGGTGCGCGACCGCCACGAGGGCCGCCAGACCCATTACAGCGCGCAGCTTGGCGCGCTGGCGCCGCTGATGGACTGGACCCGTCAGATGGCCGGGTTCTGGGAGAGCCGGTTCGACGATCTCGAGGATCTGCTGAAGAGGATGGATCAATGAACGATATGCCGGCCGGAACGCGCTCCGTCGTCGTCGAGCGCGAGATCCCTTACCCGCCGGAAAAGATCTGGCGGGCGCTGACCCAACCGCATCTCATCGAGGAGTGGCTGATGAAGAACGACTTCAAGCCGGTCGTAGACCACCGTTTCGAACTCAGCGCGGACTGGGGAGGCGTCGAGTGCCAGGTCCAGGCCGTCGAGCCCTACAAGACGTTGTCCTACACCTGGGACACCAAGGATCTGGAGAGCGTCGTCACCTGGACGCTCACCCCGACGGGAACGGGCACCCATCTGCGCATGGAGCAGACGCGTTTCCGCGCCGATCAGCAATCCTATTACCGGGGCGCCACCGTTGGTTGGCAAAGGTTCCTCACCGCCCTCGAAGAGGTTCTGGCGCGGATCGACTGAAGTCCCGCCGAAAGGGTTCAAAAAGCAGAAACCGTTGGCGGGTGGCAACCTGCGGGCGCGAGCAATGGAGAAATGCGATGAAGATCAAGCTGACAAGTGTCTATGTCGACGACCAGGAGAAGGCTCTTGGCTTCTACACGGACGTGCTGGGTTTCGACAAGAAAGCCGATTTCACCAACGGGCCGTTTCGCTGGCTAACGGTCACCTCGCCCGACGACCCGGACGGCGCGGAGCTGCAATTGGCGCTGAATGACAACCCGGCGGCCAAGGCCTACCAGCAGGCCATCTTCAAGCAGGGCCAGCCGGCGCTCATGCTGTTCACCGACGACATCAAGGGCGATCACGAGCGCATCACGGCAAATGGCGGCAGCTTCGCCATGGCGCCGACCGAAGTGACCGGCTCGACGATCGCGCAGCTCAACGACACCTGCGGCAATCTCATCCAGATCACGCAGCTGGCGCGTTGGTAAGCCGGCGTTTCATTCGTTCTTTCAAAGGAGGCAGCATTGGACTGGAGCAAATGGATCAGGCAGTTGCATCGCTGGCTGTCGATCATCTTTACCATGACCGTCATCGCCAACTTCGTCGCCATGGCATTGGGCGAGCCTCCGGCCTGGGTGGTCTACTCGCCGCTCCTGCCGCTGTTCCTGCTGCTGTTCAGCGGCCTCTATATGTTCGTGCTGCCCTATGCCGCCAGATGGCGCGGTGGGCCGGCGCGCGAGCGCGTAGGATCGGCCTGATGGCGAAGGCGAAATCGCCGAAGGTTGCCGCTGGGCCCACGGGCGCGAAACCCGTCCTGCTTTCGGGCGGCAACCCGCAGATCGCCAAGGGCTATGGCGACGCCCCCGTGCAGGCCTATATCGCGGCGATGCCAGGGTGGAAGAGCGAGGTCGGCCGCCGGCTCGACCAGCTCATCATGCAGGCCGTTCCCAACGCGCAGAAGGCCGTCAAATGGAACTCGCCGTTTTACGGGATGGAAGGCAAAGGCTGGTTTCTCGGCATCCACTGTTTCACCGGATACATCAAGGTGGCCTTCTTTCGCGGCATGTCGCTGAAGCCGGTGCCGCCAGGCGAATCCAAGAGCAAGGACACGCGTTACCTCAACATTCACGAGGACGACCAGCTCGATGAAGCGCAGTTCGTCTCCTGGGTGAAACAGGCAAGCCAATTGCCTGGCGAACGAATGTAGGCGCATTGTCGATCAAGCACGGTTCGCCTGGAGAGCCATCCCGGCGATCCATTTGTCCGGCAGAAGAAACACAGATGGAGAAAAGTGGCGTGCAGGAAAGCAAATCTCCTTCCGAGCTCATCGATGGACGCATCGAGGAACTGGGCGATTGGCGGGGTGAGATGCTCGGCCGCCTCCGTGCCGTGATCAAGCAGGCCGATCCAGACGTCATCGAGGAATGGAAGTGGCGCGGGGTGCCGGTTTGGGAGGACGCCGGAATGATCTGTACCGGCGAGACCTACAAGGCAGTCGTCAAGCTGACCTTCGCCAAGGGCGCGGCGCTGCCCGATCCCTCGCGGCTCTTCAACTCCAGCCTCGAAGGCAACACAAGGCGCGCCATCGATTTTCGCGAGGGTGAGGAGATCGATGAGGAAGCGCTCAAGGCTCTCGTCCGCGCAGCGGTGGCTCTGAATAAGGCAAAATCCAAACGTTGAATCGCTGGGCGCCCATTCGACTTCATTCTGGCGAAAGCAACTCGGCAGGCGATACTGGGGCGGAAATATCCACATGACGTAGCGTACGCCGCCAACTGTTTTGTCGAAGAATTTCGAAAACAAATACTGTCGGAATTTATCGGCTGTTAAACCAGATACGCTATCTGGATTGGCGTCGCCAATTGCCGGCAGACATGAGGGGAAGAACATCGTCTCAACCGACGGATGAACCGGTCGGACAGACGCCGACGGGGTCGCGGCAGGCTCCATGGAAATGCGATGAAGCTCTCGTCGACGGATGCCAGCCCTCGTCTCATCGGGCTGGTCTGGCCTTTCATCGTGGTCGTCCTGATCCAGGCCCTGGTGGCCAGCCTCAGCCTCCATACACTATCGGCCGTTCGCGCCTATGTCGGCGGCGAGAGCCAATGGTCGAAGGGGCAGAAGCACGCCATCTATTTGCTCAGCCTCTATGCCGATACCGGCAACGCGGAATATTTCCGCGAATACCGCCAGGCCATCGCCGTGCCGCTCGCCGATCGCTCGGCCAGGCTTGCGCTCGAAAAGACCAACCCTGACACCGAAGCGGCGCGGCTGGGTTTCCTCGGCGGCAACAACCATGCCGACGACGTTGCCGGCCTGATCTGGCTGTTTCGGAATTTCCGGCGCGTCAGCTACCTCGACATCGCCATCCGGCACTGGACGGAGGCCGACGAGATGATCCTCGCCATCGAGAAGCTTGGCGACGATATGCACAGAAGGCTCGAGGAAGGCCCCGCGTCGCAGGCGGAGATCAGCGCCTGGAAAGCCGACATCCACCAGCTCGACCACCGGATCGGACCCTTGTCCAAGGCCTTCTCCGACAGCCTCGGCGAAGGCTCGCGCGTCATCAAGATGGCGCTCACGGCCGCCAATCTCGTCACCGCGGCGCTGCTTATCCTGCTGGCGGTATGGCGCACGCGAAAGCTGATGGCTCAGCGGCAGGCGTTCCGAAGCGCCTTGAACGCCGAGCGCGAGCGCGCGCAGATCACGCTGGCCTCGATCGGCCAGGCCGTCATCAGCACCGATGCGGCCGGGCGGCTGGATTACATGAATGCCGTCGCCGAACGCCTGCTCGCCTGTCCTCTGGACGCCGCCAAGGGCAAGCCCGTCGCCTCGCTGTTCCGGCTGATCGACAAGGACAGCGGTGTCGAGGAAACCGACCTGATACCGCGCCTTCTGGCCGGCGAGCCGCGCCGTTCCAATGTGCGGCCGCAGCTCCTGGAGCGCCCCGACCGTTCGGTCGTGCCTGTCGCGCTCAACGGTGCGCCGCTTAGCGTCTCCGGCAAGATTGTCGGCGCCGTTCTCGCGTTGCACGACATGACCCGCGAGCAGGACTTCATCGAGCGCCTGTCATGGCAAGCATCGCATGATGCGCTCACCGGCCTCGTCAACCGCCGCGACTTCGAGACCCGGCTGGCGGGCGCGATCGCGGAGCCGCCGGAGAAACCGCGCACGCATGCGCTGATGTATCTCGACCTCGACCAGTTCAAGCTGGTCAACGACACTTGCGGTCATGCGGCTGGCGATCAGCTGCTGCGCCAGATCTCGGTGCTGCTCCTCAATGAGTTGCCCACCGGCGACATACTGGCCAGGCTTGGTGGCGATGAGTTCGGCGTGCTGCTCTTCGATTGCGACACCGGCTGCGCCGTCGCCACGGCGGAACGGCTGCGCGCCACCGTCCAGGATCTGCATTTCTCCTGGGAAGGCCGTCCCTTCAACATCAGCGTCAGCATCGGCATGGTCGAGATCGCCGATTGCGGCATGTCGCTGGAGGAAGTGCTGCGCGCCGCCGATGTCGCCTGCTACATGGCGAAGGAAAAGGGGCGCAATCGGGTTCAGCTTCACAGCGACACCGATACGGCGCTGCGCGAACGCTTCGGCGAGATGGCCTGGGTCCAGCGCCTGCATGCCGCGCTCGACGAGAACCGCTTTAGGCTGCATGCGCAGGAGATCTCGCCGCTGCGTGAGAATGTCGCCGAGGTTGGCGCGCACATCGAAATCTTGCTGAGATTGACCGACGAGGACGGCAACTTCGTCACGCCGCAGAGTTTCATCCCCGCGGCCGAGCGCTACGGACTGATGCCGGCGATCGACCGCTGGGTGGTGCGCAACACATTCCGAATTCTCGCGGCCAGGCTTGCCGATCCGCGCGCCATGCCGATATCCACTTGCGCCATCAACCTTTCCGGCGCCAGCTTCGGCGACGAGACGTTCCTCGGCTTCATGCGCGAGCAGTTGGCCGCCCATGGCATCGCGCCCGGAACGATCTGCCTGGAGATCACCGAGACCAGCGCCATTGCCAACCTGACGGAAGCCATGCGCTTCATCGCCGACCTGCGCGGCTTGGGCTGCCGCTTCGCCCTCGACGATTTCGGCTCCGGCATGTCGTCTTTCGCCTATCTGAAGCACCTGCCGGTCGATTACCTCAAGATCGACGGCGGTTTCGTCAAGGACATGCTGGACGACCGCATCGACCGCGCCATGGTCGAGATGATCCACCACATCGGCAAGGTGACGGGAAAACGCACGATCGCCGAATTCGTCGAAAGCGAGGGCATCATGGAGGCTTTGCGAACGATCGGTGTCGACCACGCGCAGGGCTACGCGATCGCAAGGCCCCAGCCGTTCGACGCGACGACCGTTTTCCGCGGCGGCTGGATCGACGGCGGCGCAAACGCGTCTCCCTGGGAAGGCTTGGCGCAGACGTTGCGCCGCAAGGTCGGTTGAAACGGCGCCGGCGATTCTTCCTTCCGAACCGCTCCAAGTATTTGTTTTCACGCAATTCCGGACGGAAAACCGTTACACACTTTTCCTGGAATTGCTCTAGCCTGTCGCCCCTCCGGCCGGCCGCTCCAGCAGGATCGTCGGCTTGTCGTGATAGGTGGTCCGCAGTATTTCGCGATAGCCGTTCTTTTCGGCCACCTTGAGCGAAGCGCCGTTCTCGGGATCGATGATGCAGACGGTCCTGGCTCGCCCGAACACCGCGTCCCCCCAAGCGACTATGCGCCCGACGACCTCGCTGGCAAGCCCCTGGCCATGCACGACGGAGGCCAGCGCCCAGCCGGCTTCCGGCACGCCTTCGATCGACGGCTCGATCTCGCGCTTGAGATCGTGGAACCCGGCCTCGCCAATGAAGCGGCCGGTCGCCTTGTCCTCGATCGCCCAGAACCCATAGCCGAGCAGCGACCAGAGCCCGGCATGGCGCAGGAAGCGCATCCAGCTTTCCTCGCGGGTGCGCGGCTTGCCGCTGATGAAACGGGTGATCCCGGGATCGGCCCACATCGCGACATAGGTCTCGAAATCATCGAGCCGATGCGCCCGCAACACGGTCCGCGCCGTCTCGAGGATCGGCACGCCTGCTTCCGTTCCAATGCTCATGGCATTCCCCTCCATTGAGGCGGCAGCGCTTAGCAAACCAGTGCGTTCGAACAAGGGCCAGGATCGTTCCGCGTCATCCTCCACGCCAGAAGACGAGCGCGGTCACTGTCGCCGACCGGCTGAGATTTCGGCATCTGGGATTCTCGACCGACGATGTTACTCTTTTGACGAAACTGATTCAGCCATATCTCGCGGCGCCGCCCCAACACAGGAAAAGACCATGGACACCACGGACCTTCTGCTGGCAGTCGCCCACCACCTTCTGGTGTTCTCGCTCGCCGGCATCATCGGCGCCGAATTCGTGCTGGTGCGTGGCGACTTGGGAGCGGCGACGCTCAAGCGCCTTGCCGGCATCGACCGCCACTACGGCATCATTGCCGCGCTGATCGTCATCGTCGGCATCTGCCGGGTGTTCTTCGGCCTGAAGGGCTGGGAGTTCTACGTCTACAACTGGGTGTTCTGGGCCAAGATGGTCGCCTTCATCGTCGTCGGCCTGCTGTCGATCATCCCGACTGCTCGCATCATCGCCTGGAATAGGCAGGCGAGCGGCAATCCCTCGTTCTCGGTGCCGGCGGCTGAACTCGCCTCGGTGAAGAACTACGTCCGCGCCGAAGGCTTCATCTTCCTGCTCATCCCCGTCTTTGCCGCGGCGATGGCGCGCGGCTACGGCTATTAGTTCCTCGACACAGGGATTTTGAAAGGTGCAGCCCGTAAGATTTCACGGTTCGTTTTCCGTGGAATCAGCGCAAACGCCGGTGATTGGCGAAAGTCTCCCCAACCTCGTCATCCCAGGGCGAAGCAGGAGCGCAGCTCCGTCGCGGAGACCCTGGGATCCATGCCGTTACCTTGATCGAGGGGTGCAGCGGAGCAGAATTCCGCACCGTCGCAACACTTCGAAGTCACGGCATGGATCCTCGGGTCTGCGCTGCGTCGCTACGCTCCTTGCTCCGCCCGTGGATGACGATCGCGATGGGCGTTTCGGCCAATCGCCAAGGCATACGATCTGCCAAGGCAAACATGCCTGAACTTGGCAATTCCAGGAAATACTCTAAGCCCCGACAGGAATCGCCTCCCTCAAGGGCGCGATCGGCATCAGCGGCGCCGGCACGTCGGTGGTCTTTTCCTTTGACTTGCAGATGTCGGCAATCACGCAGGCCGGGCAGTCTGGCTTGCGCGCCTTGCAGACATAGCGGCCGTGCAGGATCAGCCAGTGATGCGCGTGGCGCATGTATTCGGTCGGGATGACCTTAAGGAGCCCTTCTTCGACCTGTTCCGGCGTCTTGCCGGGCGCCAGCCCGATCCGGTTGCCGATGCGGAAGATGTGCGTGTCGACCGCCATCGTATGCTGGCCGAAGGCGACGTTGAGCACGACATTGGCGGTCTTGCGCCCGACGCCGGGAAGCTTGACCAGTTCGTCGCGATCTTCGGGCACCTTGCCGGCATGGTCGTCGATCAGCGCCTTCGAAAGCGCGATCACGTTCTTGGCCTTGTTGCGCCACAGCCCGATGGTGCGGATGTAGTCACCGACCTTGGCCTCGCCGAGCGCCAGCATCTTTTGCGGCGTGTCGGCGGCTGAAAACAGCGACTTCGTCGCCTTGTTGACGCCGGCATCGGTCGCCTGCGCCGACAGCACCACCGCGATCAACAAGGTGAAAGGGTTGATGTAGTCGAGCTCGCCCTTCGGCTCGGGCCGCTGCACGGAGAAGCGCCGGAAGATCTCTTGCACCTCGGCGGGAGCGTAGAGCGAGCGCGGTCCACCCTTGCGGGGCGACGCCTTTGCTTTCGCGCCATTGCCCGAGGCGGAGGCTGATTGCTTTTTGACGGGCGAGGAATTTTTGGACTTGGGGGGCGCCATTTCCTTCCTATAATATTTCCCTATGAGCGACACAAACGCCTCGTTCGAAGCCGACAAGCCATTCTTCAAGGCCCTGCTGACGCCGCATCGTTCCCTCGGCCGCACCGGCTTTCTGATATTGATGGGCGCGCTGATGTTCGGCTGGGCGGTCACCGGCGCGATCTTCCTGGCGCATGGCGCATGGCCGGTCTTCGGTTTCTTCGGGCTCGACGTGGCCGCCGTCTACATCGCCTTCCGCGTCAACTACCGCGCAGCGCGCGCTCGCGAGGAAATATCGGTCTCGCGCACCAGCCTCGACATCCGCAAGACGGCGCCCTCGGGCCGCTTCGAGGATCATCGCTTCAACCCGTTCTGGACGCGGTTCTCGATCGCCCGCCACGCCGAGATCGGCATCACCAGAATGGCCGTCGAGGCGCAGGGCAGGAGCGTTTCGATCGGCGGCTTCCTCAACCCGGATGACCGCGAAAGTTTCGCGACGGCCTTTTCGCGCGCGCTGGCGACCGCCAAGGCGCGCTGAGCCAACGCGTGTCAAAACCGATACCGCAACAGCCTGCCGATCTTGCGCAGCGCCGGAATGTATTTCCAAAGGCGCACGAACAATCTCGCGCGCAGGCGCATGCGCGCGCCATGCTCCGGCCTGTAGGCCGGAACCTCCTCGACGAACCGCAGCTTCGGAACCGCTCGCTCCAACTCGCGCGGATCCTCGATCGCCCAGTGCACCGCGGCGCCGGTCGCCTTGACGGCCGGATTGAGGCGAATGAGCGCCAGGCCGAAACGGCTGTAGGCGTCGAACATCAATTCCCCGCCGGCAAGATGCGAGACCAGCCGTGAGAACAAACGCGGCCCTTCGTCGGCCGCGAGATAAGGCGTCAGCCCTTCCGCCACCACGATTGCCGGGCGATTGCGCGGCACCTCGGCCAGCCAGTCCGGCTCGGTCACCGACGAAGCGATGAGGTGATAGCGATCCCTGGACGGGTAAAGCTTGCGCCTGAGCGCGATGACGTCCGGGTAATCGACGTCGAACCAGTCCACGCCTTGCGGCGGATCGACGCGAAAAACGCGTGTATCGAGCCCGCATCCCAGATGCAGTACGATCGCGTCGGAATTTCTGGCAATGAAGTCCTGAACGGCGACATCCAGTGTCTTGGCCCTGATGGCGAAGCCGAGGCCGAGATTGCCGTCGACCATGAGCCTGGAAAAATCATAATCGATCTTGCGCACCGCCGCGTCGGCGAAGTGGTCGTTAAGCAGCGAATGGGGCAGCCGGCTCTCCAGCGCCTTGCCGTAGAGCGTCATCAGCAATGTCTCCCTCGCCCCGGTCAGACTTACCTTTTCGCCGGCCATGATTGCCCCCTTCGGTTGCAGCCGACTTTATCTGGGTGCGGGCGAAGGGAAGGCAAGTTTCGGGTGGTGGCGAAGCACGGGAAGACCGATATTCGCGGTCAACGAGATATTGCCGTGGGAGATATTGCCATGAACGCTCAGATGACCATGAATACCCGGATGAAACCGTCAGCGATCCTTCAGAACGACATCACTCCCGAAGGCAGCGACTACGAGGTCGTGCGTCGCGCCATAGAGAAGATCAGCCTCGACTACCGCGAGCAGCCTTCGCTGGAGGTCCTCGCCGAGGCTGTCGGCGAGACGCCGACCGGCCTGCAGAAACTGTTCACGCGCTGGGCCGGCCTGTCGCCCAAGGCCTTTCTGCAGGCGGTGACGCTCGACCATGCGCGCAGGCTGCTCGATTCCGGCATGCCACTGCTGGAAACCTCGTTCGAGCTCGGCATGTCGGGGCCTGGCCGGCTGCACGACCTTTTCGTCACCCACGAAGCGATGTCGCCCGGCGACTACAAGACCCGCGGCGCCGGTCTCACCATCCGCTACGGCTACCACATCTCGCCCTTCGGCATCGCGCTCATCATGGTCACCGACCGTGGGCTGGCCGGCCTTGCCTTCTGCGACGCCGGCGGCGAACGGGCTGCCTTCGCCGACATGTCCGGCCGCTGGCCGAACGCGACCTATGTCGAGGACATGTCGGCCACACAGCCCTACGCCGCGCGCGTCTTCGATCCGACGAAATGGCGCGCCGACCAGCCGCTGCGCGTTGTGATGATCGGCACCGATTTCCAGCTGCGCGTCTGGGAGGCGCTGCTACGCATCCCGATGGGCAAGGCCTGCACCTATTCCTCGATCGCGGCAAGCATCGGCCACCCGACCGCAAGCCGCGCGGTGGGTGCGGCGGTCGGCGCCAATCCGATGTCCTTCGTCGTTCCTTGCCACCGTGCTCTCGGCAAGTCCGGTGCCCTCACCGGTTACCACTGGGGCCTGACGCGCAAGCGCGCCATCCTTGGCTGGGAGGCGGGGCAGCTGGCTTGAAACCTCGATTTTTCCGCGGACCGTTGCGAAAAACCGTGGATCGAAATATAAACAAGTATAATCGGAACAGAACTTCCCCGATTATTGTGGCCGCACAACCGGCGACAACCTCTGGTTTCGCTGGTTGTATTGTCAGTTGCTTGGCGTTATTATTTCACTTAACACTAAATTAACCATGATAAAGGGATGATGGCCCTAAGTTGAGCCGACCGTTCGGCTCGAAAGAGGGGTCTCGATGAAATTCCTTCGCGCCGCGCTGGCCGCAGGCCTGCTGGCCGCTTGCGCGGGCCAGACGGCACAGGCCGCCACAGGAAATGTGCTGTTCAACGGCACCATTACCGCCACCTGCACGATCACGATCAATTCCAACGGCACGATGACCGTCAGCAGCAATCTTCAGTCGCTGAGCTCGCACAATGCCGGCGGTTCGGCCGGCAGCGCCCAGGTCGACACCACGGGCGGTGTCACGCTCAGCGTCGACCCGGTCACGTCCACCACCGTGCCGGCCTCGGATACCACCGCCACGACATGGACGCCGACCTTCGCCACCACCGGTGCGCAGACGATTGCGGAAACCGGCACCGCGACCGCGCTGACGGTGCCGGGCACATCGACGGTCGCCGTCAACCTTGCCGGCACCAAGAGCGGCACGAACCGCTTCTCCGCCGGCAACTACCAGGCCACCGTGACACTGCGCTGCGAATAGCCCTCTCGCGAAAGGAGCGGTCTTTGAGAACGATTGGATACCTGGCGGCGGCGCTGGCCTTCGCGCTGTCCCCCATTGCCGCGACGAGCCAGTCGATGACGCCGATGCGGGGCGAGGTGAGATCCTTCACGGATGCGTTCGCGGTGCGGGTGTTCCCCGGCAACCCGTACGACCAGCGCATTCGCGTCGAGGTCCATGTCTATGACCAGGATTTCCGGCCGGTCGACGCCAAGATCACGCCCAGCACCTTCCTTCTGGCCGGCCAGGCATCGCGTCCGGTGCTGGTGGTCGTGCCCTTCGACGGCGCGAACGAGCGTAAAGTGCGTATCTGTACCGAGAGTATCCCCTTTCCAAGCGAGCAGACGCAGATAAGGGCACAGATATGCGGAAAGTTCTTCGGACATCGCAGGTCCTGACCCTCTCCCTGCTGCCTGCCTTGGCGGTCGTGAGTCAGGGGTTCGCCGAGGATATTCTGAACCTGAATCAGAACCAGACGGGGTTCAGCTTGCCCGGCGTCAGCCTGCCCCAGGGGCAGGACGAGGTCCATGCCAGCGACGGCACGACCTGCCGCTCAGCCGTTTCCGGCAGCGGCGCCTATCTCGACCTCGGTGTCATCCGGGGCAACAACACCAGCAGCCAGTCGAACAGCGACATCGCCACCTACGGCCGCGTGGTGATCCCGATCGGGCGGACGCCGAAGCGCCTCGATTGCAGCCGCCTCTACGAGCTCGAGGTCGAACGCCTGCAGATGGAGTTGAAGCTCCTCAAAATGGGTGTGGGCGCCGACGGCCAGACAGGAAGCGTGGCGCCGGCCGCGCCCCAGGCTGCATCGGCCGGATGGGCCAATGAAGGCTGGACCATCAGAGGCACGAAAGGCAGTGACAAGAAAAAGAAGAAATAGCCGCGCCCTGCTTGCCATGGCAGTGCTGGCCGCCTTTTGCGCGCCCGCGCAGGCCGCGATCGTCGGCACCTGCACCATCGTGGTCGGCGCCTCGGGAACGATGAAGGCAAACCCCTCCATCAACATATTCGGCTCCAAGCAAGCGGGCGGGTCGAGCGCTACAGCCACCATCACGGCAAGCTCGCTCCTATGCACGATCCTCAACCTGCTGGACTGCTATTCCGTCTCGGCACCGGCACCGGTCGCCTTCACTTCCGCGCCAAGTGGCGGCGACACCAACGTCACTTTTGACACCGTCTTCCGCCTCGACGGCTCCGGGCTCGATATTCCAGGCAGTTCGCCGCAGCGCGTCACCAACGGCGCCCACACCATCCAGGTCGATCTCACCGCGACGAAGTCGACCGGCATCTTTCCGGCAGGCACTTATCAGGGCACCGTCACGGTGCGCTGCGAATGAAACTGTGGGCCGAACCACGCGCGCAACCGGCATGATCTGGCAACCAACGGCCTTTGCGGCTAGCCTCCGGCGCAATCAATTGCGTAAAAGCAAGAACTTGGAGCGCATCGGCCTTCGACCGAAGGCTGAACCGCTCCGGCAGGAGGCGTTTCTTGATCATCATCCTCGGCTCGATCAATCTCGACCTGATCGCCAATGTCGACCGCTTGCCGGAACCTGGCGAGACGGTCCGCGGCTCCGGCTTTGCCACCGCGCCCGGCGGCAAGGGTGCCAACCAGGCGCTGGCCGCCGCCCGCGCCGGCGCTGAGGTACGCATGGTGGGCGCCGTCGGTAAGGACAGCTTTGCCGCCGAAGCGCTGGCGCTGCTGAGAGCCGGCAATGTCGATCTTTCGGGCGTCGGCGAGAGCTTCGCCTCGACAGGCACCGCGCTGATCCTGGTCGGCGCCGACGGCGAGAATGTCATCGCCGTGGTGCCCGGTGCCAATGACTCGGTGCTGCCCGGCGACATCGCCAAGGCTCATCTGAAAAAGGGCGACGTCGTGCTCCTGCAGCATGAGATCCCCCTGCAGACGGTGGAAGCGGCGCTCGATGCGGCCCGCTCGGCAGGCGCCGTCAGCGTGCTCAACACCGCGCCTTTCCGCGCCGAGGCCGCCGGCCTTCTCGGCAAGGCGGACTATGCCGTCGCCAACGAGACCGAGTTCGACCTCTATGGCGAGGCGCTGGCGCTCTCCGGCCGCGACCGGCAGGCGCGGATGCGCGACTATGCCCAAAAGACCGGCCGCGCCATCGTCGTCACGCTCGGCAGCGAAGGCGTGCTGGCGGCCACTCCCGACCAGGTCATCGCCGTTCCGGCGCTGAAGATCACCCCGGTCGACACGGTCGGCGCCGGCGACACCTTTTGCGGCTATTTCGGAGCCGGCGTGTCGTCCGGTCTTTCGCTCGAACAGGCGCTCACGCGCGCCGCGGCGGCAGGCTCGCTCGCCTGCCTGAAGCCGGGCGCGCAGCCGGCGATCCCGCTGGCGAAGGACGTCGACGCGGCCTTGGCTGCGCGGTGACGGCGATGCGCCCTGTAACCAAGCATGCAGTGCCGCCGGCCAGCGAGATTTGCCGTCTGTCCGGCGTGGAACTCGCCGGCGAGATCAGGCAGAGGCATCTCTCGGTGCGCGAAGTCGTCAGCGCCTTCCTCGATCGCATCGATGCGGTGAACCCGCTGGTCAACGCCATCGTGTCGCTGCGCGAGCGCGCCGACATCGTCGCCGAAGCCGACAGGGCCGATGCCCATCTGGCGCAGGGCGGCGCGGCCGGATCGCTGTTCGGCCTGCCGATCGCCATCAAGGACCTGGCCCTGACCAAGGGCCTGAGGACGACCTTCGGCTCGCCGATCTTCGCCGATTTCGTCCCGCAGGAGGACGATTTCTTCGTCGAGCGCCTTCGCAGGGCCGGCGCCATCATCATCGGCAAGACCAATGTTCCGGAATTCGGCCTGGGCTCCAACACCTACAATAACGTGTTCGGACCGACGCTCAACGCCTTCGATCCGGCGCTTACTGCCGGCGGGTCGAGCGGCGGCGCCGCGGTGGCGCTGGCGCTCGACATGGTGCCGGTCGCCGACGGCAGCGATTTCGGCGGCTCGCTGCGCAACCCGGCCGCTTTCAACAACGTCTATGGTTTCCGCCCCTCGCAGGGTTTAGTGCCCGCCGGCCCCGACATCGATGTCTTTCACGCCCAGATGGGCGTCGAAGGGCCGATGGGCCGGAACGTCGCCGACATCGCGCTGCTGCTTGACGAGCAGGCCGGCTATCACCAGCGCGCGCCACTATCGTATGACACGCATGGCTCCTTCCTTGAAGGCTTGCGGGCGAAAACCACCGGCGGCCGCATCGCCTGGCTCGGCGATCTCGGCGGCCACCTGCCGATGGAGCCCAGTATCCTCAATCTTTGCGAAAGCGCGCTGGCCCGCTTCGCCGAGGCATCCTTCCATGCCGAGGCTCTGCTGCCGGATGTCGATTTCGAGGCGCTGTGGCAGGCCTTCGTGACGCTGCGCCAGGCAAGCAGCGGCTGCGGGCTGAAGGCACACTACGACAATCCGGAAAAACGCAGGCTTTTGAAGTCGGAAGCGGTTTGGGAAGTCGAGCAGGCGATCCGCCTCAGCGCGCCGCAGGTCCATGCCGCCACCGTCCGGCGCTCCTCATGGCACCGCATGCTGCTGTCGCTGTTCGAGCGCTTCGACCTCATCGTGCTGCCGACCGCGCAGGTCTTCCCATTCGAGGTGACCACTCATTGGCCGAAGGAAGTCGCCGGCCGGACCATGGACAGCTATCACCGCTGGATGCAGGTCTCCGCCTTCGCCACTTTGGGCGGCTGCCCGGCGCTCAACGTGCCGGTCGGCTTCGACGGCAAGGCCAGGCCGATGGGCATGCAGCTGATCGGCCGGCCGCGCGGCGACCTCGCCGTGCTCCAAGCCGGCGCCGCCTATGAGGCGACGCTGCCCTGGCCGGCTGGCGCTGGCTGACGGACCGTCCCTCCCTGCCGGCTTGCACGCGCGCCAACTCCGTGCATTGATCGCGCTCCGCCCAAGTCGGCGCCATCCTGTTCGAGGGAAGATCATGTCGCTGGAACTTTACGCCACCTATGTCGTCGCCTGCATCGTCATCGTCCTGGTGCCCGGGCCGACGGTCACGCTGATCATCGCCAACAGCATGCGCCACGGCTCGCGCGCCGGGCTTGCCAATGTCGCCGGCACGCAAGCCGGACTGGCCATCATGATCGCCATCGTCGGCATCGGTCTCAATACGCTGATCGCCGGCATGGGCCACTGGTTCGAATGGGTGAGACTGATCGGCGCCGCCTATCTGATCTGGATGGGCGTGCAGATGTTTCGCGCCAAGGCCACGCTGAACCCCGACGGATCGGCCAGTAAGCCGCGTGGCGGCTTCTTCCTGCAGGGTTTCCTGGTGGCGATCTCCAACCCGAAGACGCTTGTCTTCTTCGGTGCCTTCTTCCCGCAGTTCATCGCGCGGCAGGGCAACTACACGCTGCAGATCGTGGTCATGGGCCTGACAGCCATGGGTTTCGCCGCCCTGTCGGATTCCACCTACGCGCTTGCCGCGGGACGCGCCGGACGCATTCTGTCGGCCAGCCGCGTCAAGCTGATGTCCCGGATCAGCGGCAGCTTCCTGGTCGGCGGCGGGCTGTGGCTGGCGTTCTCGAAGGCCAAATAAAACAAAACGCATAGGCCTTCACAACAGCGCTTCTGCCCCCCACATCATAGTTGCTGGGGGCCAAGCAAATGCTTAGCAGCTACACTGAACTGCGCAAGAACGCGCTCGGCGTTTTGCTGGTTGGCGCCATATTTGCATTGGGTGGATTCGTTTTCTTGCGGCAAGTGACAAATGACGCCAGCCCCATCCGCTCGGTCGACACCCTGGATGCCACAATCAAGAGCGTTCATTGGGGTAAAGATGCGCCGACAACCTATGTGCTTTTCCTCGATGATGGCGGTACGGTTCTTATCACTGACGATAGGCCGCATCTTATCGGCTCACACGCGAATATAGAACGCGTCGTCCGCTACAACGGCTTCGTTTTCTATCGGTTTCCGGAATAAGCTCCGGCTTTCGGCCGGAATTATTTTCAAGAACACCACAAGCAAGGCGTCGACACCTATCGATTGCTCAATGGGTGACGACGCCAGCCTTGTTTGGTCTGACGCTCAGTTGAGCCGCCCCAGCCTCTCCACCAGCAGCGCGAAGAACGCGTCATGGTCGATGTCGCGCATCACCATGGCGTTCTTTTCGCGCTTGGTGACGCCCCACCAGTCGATCACCGTCATACCCATGGTGAGCTCGGAGGAGGTCTCGACGCTGACGTTGCAGCGGCGGCCCTTGAATAGCTCCGGCTTGATGAGATAGGCGATCACGCACGGATCGTGCAGCGGCCCGCCGTCGGTGCCGTATTTTTCCTCGTCGTAGCGCTCGAAGAATTCCAGCATCTCGGCGGTCGCGGTGCCGACCTTGGTGCCGAGCTGGCGGAAGGCCTGTGTGCGCTTGGCCGAGGTCAGCGCCTTGTGGGTGACGTCGAGCGGCATCATGACGATCGGAATGCCCGACTTGAACACCACGTCGGCCGCCTGCGGGTCGACATAGATGTTGAACTCGGCGGCGGGCGTGACGTTGCCGCCCTCGAAGAAGCCGCCGCCCATCAGCACGATTTCCTTGATGCGCGGCGCGATACGCGGCTCGCGGATCAACGCCAGGGCGATGTTGGTGAGCGGCCCGAGCGGGCAGAGCGTGATCGTGCCCGCTTCCTCGCGCATAAGCGTCTCGACGATGAAGTCGACGGCGTACTGCTCCTGCAGCGGCATGGTTGGTTCCGGCAGCTGCGGCCCGTTGAGGCCGGTCTTGCCATGCACTTCCTCGGCGGTGACGAGCTCGCGCGCCAGCGGGCGGATGGCGCCGGCATAGACCTTGACGTCGGGCCGGCCGGCGAGCTCGCAAATCTTGCGGGCATTCTTCTCGGTGAGATTCAGCGGCACGTTGCCGGCGACGGCGGTGATGCCGACGACCTCCAGCTCGGAGCTACCGAGCGCCAGCAATATGGCGACGGCATCGTCCTGGCCAGGGTCCGTGTCGATGATGATCTTTCGTGACTGGGGCATTTCAATTCCTTTTTTGGGGAGTCTTTTTGGGCGGGGTTTAGAGCATGATCCCGAAAAGTGGGAACCGGTTTTCGGACAAGATCATGCTCCAACGAAGAGCTGAACCAGGATGGCGGTTCAACGAAACGTCATCCTGATTTCAGCGGCTTGAACTTGTTCGCGCGGCGGACCATATCAAGACCATCGGGAAAAATGCCATCCGGGTTTTTCCAGTTTATGTCGCTCTTGAGAGGACAGTGTAACATGAGCCGAATGACGCCCTTTTCGAGCCCGCTTCTCTTGGGTTTCGACGCCATGGAAAAGACGCTGGAGCGTTTGGCGAAGTCGGGCGACAGCTATCCTCCGTATAACATCGAGCGCCTGAGCGCCTCCGACGGTAATGCCGAGCGGCTGCGCATCACGCTTGCCGTGGCGGGTTTCGCCGAGAGTGATCTCGACGTCACCACGGAGGAAAACCAGCTGATCGTGCGCGGACGCCAGACCGACGACACCGAGCGCGAGTTCCTCCACCGGGGCATCGCCGCACGCCAGTTCCAGCGCTGCTTCGTGCTGGCCGACGGCATGCGGGTGATCGGCGCGGAGCTGAAGAATGGCCTTTTGTCGATCGATCTCGACCGTCCGGAGGCAGAACGGCTGGTACGGAAAATAAACATATCGGTGAAAGACTGATCTTCGCCGATGGCTCTAATGCGGGACGGCCGGAAGTGGCGTCTCGCGCCAAGGAGGCTTGAAAATGAACAGAATTGACGAAACTCTGACCATGACCAGCGGCGAATTCGCCCATCTCGGCGAAGGTTCGGTCGCTTACCTGAGGAAAGTATCGAGCGACGATCTGCGCGGCCGCTTCCCCGGCCTCGGCGAGATCGCGCCCGGCCTGGAACTGTGGGCGCTGTTTGCCGCCAACGGTCAGCCGATCCTGCTTTCCGATGCCCGTGACCGGGCGCTGGCAGGCGCGCTGGAGAACGATCTGACCACGGTCGCTATTCACTGACCTTGGTCATGATCTGAAATGGAGGGCCGCTCCCGGCGGCCCCTGAAGGTTTTACCCCAAAAACAGGGCTTCACCTAAAGCAATTCCAGGAAAGGTGTGAGCGGCCTTCCGTTCGGAATTGCGTAAAAACAAATAGCTAGAGCAGTTCAGCGTTTCCGTGAAACGATGAACTGCTCTAAGAACTTCAGGCCGCGTGCGAGGCCTGGGTGTCCGACAGCAGAGCATGGATCGCGACTGCGTCGCGCGTCCCTCTGATCTTGGCCACAGTGTCGGCGTCGCGCAGCACGCGCGCGATGCGCGACAGCGCCTTGAGATGGTCGGCGCCGGCGCCTTCGGGCGCAAGCAGCAGGAACACCAGATCGACCGGCTGGTCGTCGAGCGCCTCGAAATCGACCGGCGTCTCCAGCCGGGCGAATACGCCCGCGATCCGCTTCACGCCGGCGAGCTTGCCGTGCGGAATGGCGATGCCGTTGCCGACACCGGTGGAGCCCAGCCGCTCGCGCTGCAGGATGGTGTCGAACACCTCCCGCTCCGGAATCCCGGAAATCGCCGCCGCCCTCTCCGACAGCAATTGCAGAAGCTGTTTTTTGGAATTCGCCTTCAACGCCGGCATGATAGCCGAGACGCTGATGAGATCGCTGAGATCCATGCTTGAAAAATCCCTTGCTCGCCTGCCGCGCCGGTCGTCCCCCTCGCGCGGCCGGCTTTCTTTATCCCTGCGCGACTTTGGTCGTCGACGGATCGATCCAGCCGATGTTTCCATCCGGCCGGCGGTAGACGATATTGACATGGTCGTTTCCGGCGTTGCGGAAAACGAAAACCGGGCTGTCCTTGGTGTCGAGCTCGATGACCGCCGACGCCACCGACATGGTGCGAAGCGTCACGGTCGATTCGGCGACGATGGCCGGGGCAAAATTCTCCGGGATTTCCTCGTCATCGTCGGCGAGTGGCTCCATCACGGTGTAGGCGATGTCGGTGGATTCGCCATTGGCGTTATTGGAACTGTGCGACTTCAGCCGGCGCTTGTAGCGCCGCAGCCGCGTTTCGAGGCGATCGGCGGCCGTCTCGAAGGCAAGCGTGGGATCCTGGGCGTCGCCGGTCGCCTGCAGGGAGGCACCGGAATCGAGACGGATCATGCAATCGGCCGAGAAACGCGACCCCGCCTTGATGACCGTTACATGTCCTGAAAAACCCCGATCGAAATACTTTTCGATGGCTTCGTTGACACGATCGTTGATGCGCGTACGGAACGCATCGCCGATGTCCATGTGTTTTCCCGAAATGCGCAGATTCATCTGAAAACTGACCTTCCTTGCTCAGGCTTCAAACTGTCCCGAGTTTATACCCGTGGTGCGCGCGCACAAGCTTTGCTGCGGCACGCGCGCCGATTTTAGACCCGAACTTTCCGGTTGATCACAAGTCGCCTTCTTGGCCGTCCGAGGCCTTGCTTTGACGGACCCATTCGCGAGCGGGCATCACGGCCCGGCTCATGCGGGCGGGCTTCTAGACACTTCATTGCAGCTTGTCAATGAAGCACGAAAACTGTGGAAATCCGCCGTTCCTCAAGGCTGCACCAAACTGGGTCAGGCTGGTTGAACATCAACTGCCCCTAGCGCCCGGCGTTGGCCAGCGCCCGCTTCTCCCGGCGCCGCTGCACCGATGAAGGGATGTTCATGCCTTCCCGGTATTTGGCTACCGTGCGGCGGGCGATGTCGACGCCGCTTTCCCTCAGCATGTCGACGATGGCGTCGTCGGAAAGCACGTCGGCGGGCTTTTCCTCGTCGATCAGCTGCTTGATGCGGTCGCGCACGGCTTCCGAGGAATGGGCTTCGCCGCCTTCCGCGGAGGCGATCGAAGCGGTGAAGAAATAGCGCAATTCGAAGACGCCGCGCGGCGTCAGCATGTATTTGTTGGCGGTGACGCGGCTCACGGTCGATTCATGCATGCCGATGGCGTCGGCCACAGTGCGCAGGTTGAGGGGCTTGAGATGCCGCACGCCATGGACGAGGAACGCATCCTGCTGGCGCACGATTTCCGAGGCCACTTTCAGGATGGTTTTCGCCCTCTGGTCGAGGCTGCGCGTCAGCCAGTTGGCGTTTTGCAGGCATTCGGCCAAAAAGTCCTTCTCCGCTTGGTCCTTGGCATGGCTGGAGACGCGGGCAAAGTAGACATTGTCGACCAGAACGCGCGGCAGCGTATCGGGATTGAGCTCCACGGCCCAGCTGCCGTCGGCGGCCGCCCGTACCTCGACATCGGCGACGATGGCGTCGCTCGCCCCGCCCGAAAACGCCGTGCCGGGCCGCGGATCGAGCGCCCGGATCTCGGCCAGCATGTCGAGAAGATCTTCCTCGTCGACACCGCAGATGCGCTTCAGCGTCTGGAAATCCCGCCGCGCGAGCAGCTCGAGATTGGCGACCAGCGCCTTCATCGCCGGATCGAGCCGGTCGCGTATGGCAAGCTGCAGCGACAGGCACTCGGCGAGATCGCGGGCAAACAGGCCGGCCGGCTCAAACGTCTGGCAGACCTCCAGCACGTGCGCCACGGCCGCATTGTCCGCGCCCAGCCGCGCGGCGATTTCTTCCAGGTCGGCACGCAGATAGCCGGCCTCGTCGAGGCTGTCGGCGAGCTCGCCTGCGATCAGGCGTTCGGCAGGGTCGGGGAAGGCCATAGCGATCTGTTCGCCGACATGTTCGCGCAGCGTCATAATCGTCGCGGCCATCTCGCCGACGTCGAAGCCTTCCGACGACGATGCGCCGGCGGCGCTGCCTCCGGACGCCGACTTCCATTGCGCAGTCAGGTCCGGCCCCAGCCTCTCGCTCGTGCCGGGATCGTCGGGAAACAGGTTTTCCAGCGAAGAGTCGAGCTTTTCCGAGATCGCCTCGGCGCTCCATTCCGTCTCGCCTTCGAACCAATCGCCCCCGGCCGCGGGTTCCGGCGCGGTCTCGTTCTTCTGCAGCTGGTTGCCGCCGGCCTCATCCTGCGGCTCGGCCCGCTCCAGCAGCGGATTGCGCTCGATTTCCTCGTCGATGAAACGTTCGAGCTCGACATGGGTGAGCTGCAGCAACCGGATCGACTGCATCAGCTGGGGCGTCATCACCAGCGACTGGGACTGTCTGAGCTGCAGTTTGGCCGCCAGCGCCATGATGGAATTCAAACGCCTCGTCTACGCATCGAACTGAAGGTTTTTCGGTCGGGCATAGAAACTGGCCCGGCTTTTGCTTGTCAAGGAAAACGCTAGCAGGAAGGGCTTACCGGAGCGTTATCCGGGGCGGAATTGGCGGGAAACCGGAAAAAATCAGCGAGAAATTGCGGCAGAACCGGAATTTCGCGCTTAGAGCGTGAAAGATCGCGACGCGCTTTAGAGCGTGAACCCCTCGCCGAGATAGAGACGCCGAACATCGGCATTGGCGACGATCTCGTCGGCGCGGCCATGCGTCAGCACCTGGCCGGCATGGATGATATAGGCGCGGTCGATCAGGCCGAGCGTCTCGCGCACATTGTGGTCGGTGATCAGCACGCCGATGCCGCGCGCGGTGAGATGGCGGACAAGCTGCTGGATGTCGGCGACCGCGATCGGATCGATGCCGGCGAAGGGTTCGTCAAGCAGCATGTAGGCCGGCCGCGTCGCCAGCGCCCGCGCGATCTCGAGACGCCGCCTTTCACCGCCTGACAGCGACATCGACGGCGCCTTGCGCAGATGGCTGATGTGGAATTCCTCGAGCAATTCGTCGAGCGTGCGCTCGCGTTCCTTGCGGCTCTTTTCCACCACCTCCAGAACGGCGCGAATGTTCTGCTCGACATTGAGGCCGCGGAAGATCGACGCTTCCTGGGGTAGATAGCCGATGCCGAGGCGGGCGCGGCGGTACATCGGCATCGAGGTGACGTCGAAGCCGTCGATCTCGATCGTGCCTTCGTCGACCGGCACGAGACCGGTGACCATGTAGAAACAGGTGGTCTTGCCGGCGCCGTTGGGGCCGAGCAGGCCGACGGCCTCTCCGGCGCGCACGCCGAGCGTCACGCCGCTCACCACCTTGCGGCCCTTGTAGCTCTTGGTCAGGCCCTTGGCGATCAGGGTACCCTTGAACTTCGCCTTGTCGACGCCGACCGTTGCCGGCGCGGACGGTTTTGCGGCCGCCCGTCCCGGAAGACGAGCCAGCAGCGACGATACGCCGGCCATTAGTTGTTCGACGCTCCCTGCTGCTGCTCTCCTTGCTTCTGGGGTTTGAACGACATGATGACGCGAGGACAACCTTCGACATTGCCGAGGCCGCTTTTCATCTGCACGGTGAGCTTGCAGCCCTTGAGCACGTTGTCGCCCTGCGACAGCACCACTTCCTTGCCTTTTAGCACCAGCACCTGCGTCTTCATGTCGAACGTACCGGTGTCACCGGTGGCGATCTGGTCATTCGATTTGATGTAGACTTTGTTCTCGACCACGAGATGGTCGATGTTGGCGGCACCGGTCATCGCCGACGCGCCGGCCGCCGCGCCTTTGGGGGCGTTGGCATCCTTGACGTAGTAGACCGTCATCTTGCCGGACTTGAGCAGGGTCGGGCCCTGATTGACCGTCACATTGCCGCTGAAGACGGCCATGCTCTCGTTCTGCCGAACCTCGAGCTTGTCGCTTTCGATCTGGATCGGCTGGTCGCCCGACAATTTCAGCCCGGAGATCTGACTGCTCGCGCTCGACTGCGCAAACGAATTCGCCGTTCCCAGCAACAGCAGTGCCGAGGCTGCGCCCAGAAGCCACGCGGATTTACTGCGACGCATTCTCTTCTCCACTCTTGACCCCCGCCGCCTTCAGAGCGGCCGGATCGATGTTGACGCGCACACGGTTCTCGAAGACCACGACCTTGCCGTTCTCTTCCACCGACATCGAGTCGGCGGTGATGCGCGACCCGCCGCGGCTGACATCGACCGGATTGCTCGTCTTCATAGAGCCTTTGCCCATGTCTAGGAAGACCGATTTGAACTTGGCCACCATGCCGTCGGTGGTGGTCACCGAGACATCGCTGGTCAGGTCCATCGTGTTGGCGCCGCGATCGTAGATGCCATGCGCGGCATCGACGGCCACGACATTGTCGCTGGCGACGGGCAATTTGGCGTTGATGCCGTCGAGGTCGATGATGTCCTGCTTGCCGACATCCTGTGTCGCCCGGGTCGCCGTCAGCGAATAAGGCAGTTTCTGCTTGGTGAAGCCGTTGAGCTTGGGATTGGCCATCACCAGCTTGCCGTCCGAAAAGGCGGTGCCATCGGCCTGCACCGAGACCGACACCGGCGCGGCGAGATAGGAATAGACCGGAAAGGCGACCGCTATTGCCGCCGCGAGCAGCGGCACCGCGAACTTCAGCACGCGCACGCGGCGCGAATGCCGCTGCGCGCGGTCGAACGCGTCGCCGCGCGTGCCGCTTTCGCCAGCGGCAGCCGACACCATTTCGGCATCGCTCGTTTCGTCAGATCGCGCCAACATGACTGTTTTCTAATGAGCCCTTGCCCCGCCAAACACCGCTTATAGGTGGTATGCCGGCCCCCGCAAGCAAGCACAAGCGGAGGAAAACTGCAAAAATGTGACGGCTACTACCGCACGACTAGGACGAATTCGGCTGAACTGCCAGCCTTTCATAGCAGATAGGGCCCGGCTGCGTTAATTTTTCGTGAGGTCGCCGTCAACGTCCATCGCCGGGATCGCGACTGGCAGGAAACGGTAGCGGCGCGTGGGCGCTTGCTTTAAAAGCGTCTTTTCCCACCGATTGTGAGGCTGACAATGGCAATGAGAGCCGACGACCTGATCGACCGCCGCCGCTTGCGCCGCAAGCTGACGTTCTGGCGCGTGGCCGCGTTTGTGGTTCTGGCGGCGGCGCTGATCGCCTTTTCGGCATGGGTTTATGACGAGGATTTTGCCGGCCAGGCGGTCGATCACATCGCCAAGGTCAAGATCGAAGGCACCATCACCGAGGACGAGGAGCTGATCAAAAGGCTGGAGACGATCCGCAAATCGCCGACCGTGAAAGGCGTCATCCTGTCGATCGATTCGCCCGGAGGCACCACGGTCGGCGGCGAGTCGATCTATGAGGAAGTGCGCAAGCTTGCCGCCGACAAGCCTGTCGTGGCCGAGGTCGGCACGCTGGCGGCATCGGCCGGCTACATGATCGCAAGCGCGGCCGACCACATCGTTGCCCGTCAGACCTCGATCGTCGGCTCGATCGGCGTGCTGATCCAGTATCCCGATGTCAGCGGCCTGATGGACAAGCTCGGCATCAAGCTCGAGGAAGTGAAATCCTCGCCGCTCAAGGCTTCGCCCTCGCCTTTCAAGCCGACCAATGACGACGAGCGCGCCATGGTGCGCAAGCTCATTCTCGACAGCTATGACTGGTTCGTCGGCATCGTCGCCGAGCGGCGCAAAATGACGCATGAGCAGGCGCTGGCGCTGGCCGACGGTTCGATCTTCACCGGCCGCCAGGCACTCGGCAATCACCTTGTCGACGCGGTCGGCGGCGAGACCGAGGCGATCGGCTGGCTGGCGACCAAAGGCGTCGACAGCAAGCTCAAGGTCGTCGAATGGAAGAACACAGAGGGGCGCGGCTACCTGTTTTCGAAAAGCATGACCAAAGCCGTCGCCAGTGCGCTCGGCCTGCCGGACGCCGGCGCCGATGTCATTCACGAGCTTGGCGCCGACCGCTTGTTTCTTGACGGTCTCGTTTCAGTCTGGCACCCTTGACAAGCCGTTGGGACGAGCCAAAAAAGCAATAAAATCATCCTGATAATTTGACCGCAGTGGTTTACGGGGAACGTTCTCATGATCAAATCCGAACTTGTGCAGATCATTGCTGCACGCAACCCGCATCTTTTCCTGCGCGACGTCGAAAACATCGTCGGCGCCATCTTTGACGAGATCACCGACGCGCTTGCCGAAGGCAACAGGGTCGAGCTGCGCGGTTTCGGTGCCTTTTCGGTGAAAAACCGCCCCGCTCGCACCGGCCGCAACCCGCGCACCGGCGAATCCGTCGAGGTCGAGGAGAAGTGGGTGCCGTTCTTCAAGACCGGCAAGGAGTTGCGCGAACGGCTGAACGGCGGCAAATAGGCGCCGCGCCGGCGGGTCGAAACGACGTCTGGGCGCTCAAAGCATGTCTCCCGAAAGTGGAGGCCGGTTTCGGGACAAGGACATGCGCGCTTCAAACCGCCTCTCCATGGAGATCTGATGTTCAATCGCTTCGTGCTCGTCGTGGTCTTCGTGCCGCTGGCCATCATCCTGATTGCGCTTGCCGTCGCCAACCGCGGGCCGGTCGCCTTCACGCTCGACCCGTTCCATCCCGGTAATCCGGCGCTGACGCTGAACTTGCCGCTTTTCATCTTCCTGTTCCTGGCTCTGGCCGTCGGCATGGTCGTTGGCAGCATGGCGACCTGGGTGAAGCAGGGCCGCTACCGCAAGCTCGCGCGCCAGCGCGGCCTGGAGGCCGAGAACCTGCGCCAGGCCGTGAGCCGCGCGCCCGCGGCGCCGAAAGGGCCGGTGCTGCCCAAGCCCACGAACTGAACAGCGTGCCGCTACGGAGCCTTCCATGCTGACCATCTCGGCCGCCGAGGTCGATCACGCTCTGACCTTTCCAGGGCTGGTCGAGACGCTGCGCATCGCCTTCCGCGACGGCGCCGTGCAGCCGGTGCGCCATCACCACGCGGTGGAGCGGCCGGATGGCGCCGCCTCGACGCTTTTGTTGATGCCGGCCTGGACCGACTTCAACGCAGCGGGCAGCTCGGCCGGCGGCCATATCGGCGTCAAGATCGTCACCGTCTCGCCGGACAACAACGCCATCGGCAAGCCGGCGGTGATGGGCCTCTATCTGCTGCTCGACGGCGTGACGGGCGAGCCGGAAGCGCTGATCGACGGCCAGCGGCTGACCCAATGGCGGACCGCCTGCGCCTCGGCGCTCGCCGCCTCCTATCTCGCTCGCGAGGATGCCTCGCGGCTGCTGGTGGTAGGCGCCGGCGCGCTGTCGTCCTTCCTCGCCAAAGCGCATTCGGCGGTGAGACCCGTCAAATCGATCCGCATCTGGAACCGCACGCCGGCCAATGCCGAAAAGGTGGCGAGCGCACTCCGCGCCGAGGGCCTTCCGGCGAGCGCGGCCAGCGACCTCGGAGCCGAGCTTGGCGAGGCGGACATCGTCTCGTCGGCCACGATCTCGACCACGCCGCTGATCAAGGGCGCGCTGCTGAAGCCGGGCGCCCATGTCGACCTCGTCGGCGGCTTCACGCCGCAGATGCGCGAGAGCGACGACGACGCGATTTCCCGCGCCCGCGTCTATGTCGACACCCGCGCCGGCGCCACCAAGGAGGCCGGCGACATCGTCCAGCCATTGGCCTCCGGCGTGCTGAAGCCGGAGGCCATTATTGCCGATCTGCACGAGCTCGCACGCGGCGAGAAGCAAGGCCGGCAAGACGACAGCGAGATCACGCTGTTCAAGTCGGTCGGTGCCGCGCTCGAGGACCTCGCCGCCGGCATCGCCGTCTACAAGGCGCTCAGTGCAAGGCAGTAGGGATTGGGCAGTAGGGATTAGGCAATAAGGCATCAAGGAACCTCACATCCTACTGCCTACTGCCTACTGCTCATTCGGCCAATAAACCCGCAGCCGATGACCATCCGGATCGAGCGCGACGAAGGTGCGGCCGAAATCCATGTCGGTCGGCGCCTGCAGGATTTTCAGCCCGTGCCCGGTCCAATCGGAATGTGTGGCGTCGACCGCAGCTGCGTTGTCGACAGCAAGCACCAGCTCGCCGCCTCCGCCCGCCGCGGCTGCCGCCGGTTCGACGGTGTGTCGCGACCAAAGGCCGAGCTTGAAGCCTTTGTCGAGCACGAACATGACAAAGGTGGGCGAGGATTCGACCGGCTCGCGCCCGAGCAGCGAAGCGTAGAACGCACCGCTCCGTTCCGGGCTGTCGACATAGAGGATGACGAAATTGGGCGTGGTCATGTCTGATCTCCAAGATGTTTGAACCTTGGTGACCCTAGACGATACTGCTGTCAGATTCTGGCAGCAGCCATCAACCGGCGGAGTCTCCCGGCGCGTTCCGGCCCGGTTTGTCGAGCGTCGTCCGCCATTCCTTGAGCATTGTCTGGCGACGGCGCGGATAACGGATATCGGTGACGGCGAGGCAAGACATGCGGTCGGTGCGGAAATGCCGGAAATCCTGGCGCATCTCGCACCACGCCACCATAACCCGCACCTTTTCGAAGAAACCGAGCGCGAACGGCCAGACCATGCGCTCCGACGCGGCGCCGCCGGCGTCGCGGTAGAGAAAGCCGAGCTTGCGCTCGTTGCGGATCGCCTGCCGAACCACACCGAGGTCGATCGCCTCGACACCCGCTGAACCCGGCCCGACCAGCAGCGTCGTGGCATCGAGATCCTCGCGCAGATCGTCCGGCAGCACTGCCGCGATCTTCGACAGTGCGTTCGTCGCGGCCGCGGCCAGCCGCTTGTCCGGCTGCTTGGCCACCCAGCGCGAGCCGAGCACGATCGCCTCGATCTCCTCGTCTGTGAACATCAGTGGCGGCAGCATGAAGCCGGGCTTCAGCACATAGCCCAGTCCCGCCTCGCCCTCGATCGGCGCACCCTGTCCCTGCAGCGTCGCGATGTCGCGATAAAGCGTGCGGATCGACACGCCCATCTCGCCGGCAAGCGTGCGGCCGCTCACCGGCCGGCGATGTCGGCGCAGGATCTGAATGAGATCGAGCAGGCGTTCGGAACGGGACATGACCGGAGATTTGCCCGTTTCTTTGGGCGAGGTCCATCGCTTCGCGGCAGAACGGCGCCGGACCATCCGGTTGCGAAGGCGGAGGGCCTATGCCAAAAGCGGCCTGCCGTTCCGGAGATTTTTCTTGAAGTCCTTTCGCGACCGAAACCGCGACAACCGCCCTCGCCAGCCAGCGAAACCCGGCTCCGGCCAGTTGCCGCGCGGAATTAGCGCCTCGCCCGCCGATCGCCAGGAGCAGAAACCAGCGCCGCGTCCTCTTGCGCGCCGCGAGGGTCCGCTGCCCGCCGAGCGTCTGCCGCTGATCCTCGAGGTCGCGCCCAATGCCGACTACGCGCTGCTGGACAGCGGCGCCGGGGAAAAACTGGAGCAGTACGGCCCCTACCGCATCGTGCGTCCGGAGGGCCAGGCGATCTGGCAGCGAGCGCTTCCCGCGAAGGAATGGGAGCGCGCCGACGCCATCTTCACCGGCGACACCGACGAAGAAGGCATCGGCCGCTGGCGTTTTCCAAAAACGCCGCTCGGCGAGACCTGGCCGATGAAGCATGACGGCATCGACTATCTCGGCCGCTTCACCTCGTTCCGCCATGTCGGCGTCTTTCCCGAGCAGGCCTCGCACTGGGACCACATTGCCGGGCTGATCGCGGCGGCCAGGCGTCCGGTCAAGGTGCTGAACCTCTTCGGCTATACCGGGCTTGCCTCGCTGGTGGCGGCGCGCGCCGGCGCCGAGGTCACCCATGTCGACGCCTCGAAGAAGGCGATCGGCTGGGCGCGCGAGAACCAGGAGATGGCCGGCCTCTCCGACAAGCCGATACGCTGGATCGTCGAGGATGCGGTGAAATTCGCCGAGCGCGAGGAGCGCCGCGGCAGCCGCTACGACATCGTGCTCTTCGATCCGCCCGCCTATGGCCGCGGTCCAAAAGGCGAGGTCTGGCAATTGTTCGAGGATCTGCCGGGCCTCGCCGACCTCTGCCGCTCAATCCTGACGCCGAAGCCGATTGCGGTGGTTCTCACCGCCTATTCGATCCGAGCTTCGTTCTTCGCCATCCACGCGCTGATGCGCGATACCTTCGCCGGAATGGGCGGCATGGTCGAATCCGGTGAGCTGATCATCCGCGAGAAATCGGCCGGTCGCGCGCTGTCGACCTCGCTGTTCTCGCGCTGGGTGGCTTGAAATGGTCGCGTATGACGGACACCGGCCGGTCGGCCAGGTCAAGGAAGTCACCAGCCTCGCCAATCCGCTGGTCAAGGACATCAAGGCGCTGGCGCTGAAGAAATTCCGCGACCAGCAGAACGCCTTCATGGCCGAAGGGCTGAAGCTTGTCATCGACGCGCTCGATCTCGGCTGGTCGATTAGGACACTGGTCTTCGCCAAGGCCGGGCGCGGCAACGCGGCGATAGAAAAAGTCGCGGCGCGCACGGTCGCCACCGGCGGCACCGTGCTCGAGGTCTCGGAAAAGGTGCTGGCCGCGATCACCCGCCGCGAAAACCCGCAAATGGTCGTCGGCGTCTTCGCGCAGCAGACGCTGCCGCTAAAAGGTATCCGCGCCACGGACGGCGATGTCTGGGTTGCGCTCGACCGTGTGCGCGATCCCGGCAATCTCGGCACCGTGATCCGCACCGTCGATGCCGTCGGCGCCAAGGGCATCATCCTGGTCGGCGACACCACCGACCCATTCTCGCTGGAGACGGTGCGCGCCACCATGGGCTCGATCTTCGCCGTGCCGGTCGCCAAGGCGACGGAGCAGGCCTTCCTCGCCTGGCGGCGCGACTTTCCAGGCCTCGTCGCTGGAACGCATCTCAAGGGCGCGGTCGACTACCGATCGGTCGACTTCTCCCGGGGTCCGGTGCTGCTCCTGATGGGCAACGAGCAGCAGGGGCTGCCCGACAGCCTCGCCGAGAGCTGCGACCGGCTGCTCAGGATCCCACAGGCGGGACGTGCCGATTCGCTCAATCTGGCGGTTGCCACGGGCGTGATGCTGTTCGAGATCCGGCGCGGCGCGTTGAAACTCGACCCCGCCACCGACACGCGATGAGGACTACCAAGTGAAATCCTGGTCCCCTTACGCTCTTCTGGTCGTTGTCGCCATCGCGCTCGATCAGTGGATCAAGCAGTTGGTCGAGAACGGTCTCGCCTTTCAGGAAAAGGTCGATCTCCTGCCTTTCCTGGCGCTGTTCCGCACCTACAACACCGGCATCGCCTTCTCGATGTTCTCCTCCTTCGGGGACACCGGCCTGGTGGTCATCGCCGCGCTCGTCGTCGCCTTCGTGCTCTATCTGGCAGTGCGCACGCCGCCCGGCCACATCATTGCCCGTATCGGCTTTGCCCTGATCGTCGGCGGCGCGCTCGGCAATCTTATCGATCGCGCCGTCTACGGCCACGTCATCGACTACATCCTGTTCCACACGCCGGTCTGGTCCTTCGCGGTGTTCAATCTCGCCGACGCCTTCATTTCCGTGGGCGCGGCGCTAGTTGTCTTCGACGAGCTGGTCGGCTGGCGGCGGGAAACCAAACCTCAGGACCCAGGCAATTGACCTCGAGCTGCCATCGCACCAAAGTCGGCCCTTAGGCAATTCCAAGGAAAATGTGCAGCGGTTTTCCACCCGCAACCGCATGAACAAATCGCCAGAACCGAGGAGACAAAAGTGCCCGATACCTTCAAAGCCATCCTCGTTTCGCGCGATGCCGAGAAGAAGCAGTCGGTAGAGGTCGTCGATCTCACCGAAGCCGAGCTGATGGAAGGCGATGTCACCGTCGCCGTCGAGGCGACGACGGTCAATTACAAGGATGGACTGGCCATCACCGGCAAGGCGCCGGTGGTGCGCCGCTGGCCGTTGGTGCCCGGCATCGATTTCGCCGGTACCGTCATCTCCTCTTCCCATGCCGACTGGCGCAAGGGCGATCATGTGATCCTCAACGGCTGGGGCGTCGGCGAGACGCATTACGGCGCCTATGCCGGGCGCGCTCGCGTCAATGGCGACTGGCTGGTGCCGCTTCCCGAAGGCATGAGCCCACATGATGCGATGGCCGTCGGCACCGCCGGCTATACCGCGATGCTCGCCGTCATGGCGCTGGAGCGGCACGGCATCGTTCCGGATCGTGGGCCGGTGGTGGTGACGGGCGCCGCCGGCGGCGTCGGCTCGGTCGCCATCTCGATCCTCTCTACCCTCGGCTACCATGTCATCGCCTCCACCGGGCGCAATGCCGAAAGCCCCTATCTGATCGACCTCGGCGCGGCCGAGGTGATCTCGCGTGAGGAACTCAGCCAGCCGGCCAAGCCGCTGGCCAAGGAACGCTGGGCCGGCGGCGTCGACTCGGTCGGCACCCACACGCTGGCGAACGTGCTGTCGATGACGTCCTATGGCGGCGCGATCGCAGCTTGCGGCCTGGCCGGCGGCATGGACCTGCCAACGAGCGTCGCGCCCTTCATCCTGCGCGGGGTCTCGCTGCTCGGTATCGATTCCGTCATGGCGCCGAAACCGGTCCGCCTCGAGGCGTGGCGCCGCATCGGCACCGATCTCGACTTGAAGAAGCTGTCGACCTTGTCGCGATCGATCGGCTTCGACGGCATCATCGGCGCCGCGCGCGACATCGTCGACGGCAAGATCAGGGGCCGCGTGGTCGTGGATATGTAGTGCAATTCCAGGAAAGTGTTCGGCGGTTTTCCGTCCGAAATTGCACTAAAACAAAGCAAAATCCGCGGGAATCCGCGCTGAAACCTAAAATTCGAACGATCCGCCGCAATCTTCCATAATCTCTGTCTGGCAAGGTTTCCGCATGTTCGCGGACTCCGACATCAGGAAGGGCAGCAAGGCCGCAGGCGATGACGGGCTGGACCTCGGCGCGCCGAAGCGGCAGCTGCTTGCCGCGCCGCCGCTGGTCCCGACATTGCCGGCAGACAACCGTGAAGGCCTGCCGTTCCTGATGCTCGTCGCCATCGCCGTGCTGGCCGGACTGGCGCATCTCACCGGCGCACCGGCCTTGATCACCATCGGCCTCCTGGCGACGGGCCTCGGCGGCCTCGCCATGCATCTGCGCAACCGGCGCACCGAGCGTCGCGCCGCAGCACTTCTCGACGAGACCGCCGCCCGCAGCCGCGCCGAGATCGAGACGCTCGCCGACCGCATGTGGGAGATGCAGGAGAGCGAGGAGCGTTTTCGCGGCCTGATCGACGCGCTCGGCGATCTCGTCGTCCATCGCGATCGCGACGGTCATATCGTCTACGCCAACAAGGTATTCGCCTCGCTCGTCGGCACCGACCAGCGCGACCTCGCCGGCAAGACGCTTTCCGAGCTCGGCATAGACGTTGGCGTCGTGCCCGATGCCGCCTTCTCGGACCATGAATGCCTGAGCTCCACCGATGTCGCCATCCGTACGCCGAACGGGCCGCGCTGGTTCTCCTGGATCGAGCTCTCGGTGCGCGACAAGGATACGGGCGCGGTGTCGCACCGGGCGATCGCCCGCGACATCACCGCCCGCAAGCGCGCTGAATCCTCGCTGATCACCGCCCGCGAGCGGGCCGAATATGCAAGCCAGGCCAAGTCGCGCTTCCTCGCCACGGTGAGCCACGAGATCCGCACGCCGATGAATGGCATCATGGGGATGGCGAAGCTGCTTGCCGACACCGACCTCTCGCCCGAGCAGCGCACCTATGTCGGCGCCGTCTCCACTTCCGCAAGCGCGCTGCTGGCCCTGATCGAAGACCTGCTCGACTATTCGAAGATCGAGGCCGGCCGCTTCGACCCCGAGCCGCAGCCGACCTCGCTGCGCGAGATCGCCGACAACGTCATCGAGCTCCTGGCGGCGAAGGCCTTCTCCAAGAACATCGGGCTCGGCTGCTATGTCGAGCCCGACGTGCCGCAGATGATCACCGCCGACCCGGGCCGCGTGCGCCAGGTGCTGCTCAACCTCATCGGCAACGCCGTCAAGTTCACCGATGCCGGCGGCGTGCTGCTCACCGTCGCGCGCGCCCGCACCGAGACCACCGACCGCATCTGCTTCACCATCGCCGACACGGGTCCCGGTCTGCGCGAAGAGGACATGGAGCGCATCTTCGAGGAGTTCGAGCAATCCGACGGCACGTCGACCAGGGTGCATGGAGGCGCGGGTCTCGGCCTCGCCATCTCGAAGCGCCTGGTGATCGCCATGGGCGGCACGATCTCGGTTTCGAGCCGGCTCGGCGAAGGATCCGAATTCGTCTTCGACATCCCGGCCACCGCGGCAACCGAGCCGCCGCCGCATCGCCAGAACATCCTCTCGGACCGGCGCGCGGTGATCGTGTCGAAGAACGCGGTCGAGGCCGATGCCATCGCCCGCGCCATCCGCGCTCATGGCGGCGCCGTCGAGATCGCCGCGACGCCTAGTCAGGCCGCTCAATACGCGGCCGGCTGCAACGTGCTTCTGATCGATGCCGCGCTTGAAAACAGCGATGGTCGTCTGCTCAAGCGCCTGCGCGAGAGCGGCTTTGACGATTGCGAGGCAATCACCCTGATCGCTCCGACCGATCGCGGCATGCTTGGCGAATTCCGCGCCAACGGCTACGCGACGTTTCTCGCCCGGCCGGTGCGCGGCGAAACGCTTCTGCGTGTGCTGTTGACCAGCCATGTGTCGGCACCGGCCGAGCCGCGACTGGAACCACGCGGCGCCGCGTCCGTTCGCCACCGTGACCAGAGCCTGTCCGTGCTGATCGCCGAGGACAATGATATCAACGCCATGCTTGCCCGCGCCACGCTGCTGAAGGCCGGGCACCGCGTCAAGATCGTCGGCAACGGCAAGGCCGCGGTCGAAGCCGTCACCGACGCCGGCCTCAAGCATCGCTTCGACGTGGTCCTGATGGACCTGCACATGCCGGTGATGGACGGCCTGGATGCGATCGCCGCCATCCGCCGCCACGAGGAGGCGCTGGCCGTGCCGCCGGTCCCGATCATGGTTCTTTCCGCCGACAGCCAGGAAAAGACGCGCCATACCGTTCTGGCCCACGGCGCCAGCGGCTTCGTCACCAAGCCTCTCGACCCCGATGCGCTCGTCCAGGCCGTCGAGGGTCAGGCTGCTGCGTAACGATTTTTTTAGACTTTCTCGAACGCCTTGGATTGCTTGGCTTTGGTGGCAACAAGATAGCCGGTTGAGGGTATTGTCCAGCCGACGAAGTATTGCCGGGCCCGCCGTATCACGGTACTGTCACAATCCTGTTGCACCTACACCGTATCCCCGTGCCAAGAGGGATGGCTCGAAGGAGAATCACTCGTGCATACAGTCATGCCTGAATGCGACACTCGGCCGAACGCCAGCGGCGCCTTGCTCGCCGCGCGTACTGTCGATGCTGTCGCAAGCGGCGCACCGCTGGGCCGGATCGGCAACCTTGAAGTGCGGCTCGCCCGCAACGAGGCCGAGATCGCCGCCGCCCAGGAAGTGCGCTACCGGGTATTTTATGACGAGCTTGGCGCGAGGAAGGATCTGTTCCAGGCGCAGGACCGGCGCGACGCCGACCGTTTCGACCCGCTCTGCGACCATCTCCTGGTTTTCGACACCGCGCTTCCCGGTCCCGAGCATCGCCGCATCGTCGGCACCTACCGCCTGCTGCGGCAGGAGATCGCCACGGCCGCGGGCGGCTTCTATTCCGAAGGCGAGTTCGAACTGACCAAGCTGGTCGCGCGCCATCCGGGCCAGCGCTTCCTCGAGCTCGGCCGCTCCTGCGTGCTGCCGGAATACCGTTCCAAGCGGACCATCGAGGCACTCTGGCAAGGCATCTGGGCCTATATCAACCACTACGGCATCGGCGTGATGACCGGTTGTGCGTCCTTCCATGGCATAGTGCCGGCGGCGCATGCCGAGGCGCTCACCTATCTCGCCCACCACTGCCGCACCGATCAGGCCTGGGACGTCCGTGCGGTGGCCGGCCGCTACTGCTCGATGGACCTGATGCCGATCGAGGCGGTCAACGCCAAGGCCGCGATCGCCGCCATGCCGCCGCTGGTCAAAGGTTATCTGCGCGTCGGCGCCCGCATCGGCGACGGCTGCGTCATCGACCACGAATTCTCGACGGTCGATGTCTTCGTCGTCATGCCGGTCAAGGAAATCGGCGCCCGCTACGTCAACTACTATGGCGGCGAAGGCCAGCGCTTCGCGGCGTAGCGAATAGCGAATAGCGAAAAGCGAAAAGCGAAAAGCGAAAGAAGTAACCGATCTTGGGTTGGTCACAACAGTCCTATTCGCTACTCGCTCCTTCACGGAATATCTTCCGGCCGCCGCCCTGGTCGGCTTTTGTACGCAGGAAACGACCAGCCGAATTTGAGCGCCCCGCCGCGCACCAGGAAGGCGGCCGCGAAGCCGAGCAGGCTCGAGGCGAGCGCCGGCAGTCCGGCAAGGTCGCCGAGCGTGAAGAGCGCGGCGCCGGCAAGCGCCGCCGTGACATAGATCTCGGGCCTCAGCAGCACGGAAGGCTCGCCGGCAAGCAGATCGCGCAATATGCCGCCGAAGGTCGCGGTGAGCACCCCGGTGATGACGGACACGACCGGCGAGCCGGTGATCGCCAGCCCCTTTGCGGCCCCCATCACCGCGAAGGCGGCAAGCCCGATCGCGTCGAGCCAGAGCAGCAGCTTGTAGCGGGATTCGACGCGATGGGCGCTGAAGAAGACAAGCACCGCCACCACGGTGCAAATCAGCACATAACCGCTATTGGCGACCCAGAACACCGGCAGGTTGAGGATAACGTCGCGCAGCGTCCCGCCGCCGATGCCGGTGACGCTCGCCAGGAACAGGAAACCGATGATGTCGAGCTCCTTGCGCGACGCGGCAAGCGCGCCCGTCGCCGCGAACACCGCGACGCCGGCATAGTCGAGCAGCTCGATGGGATTCATGAGGGTAAGGGAGTAGGGCAGTAAGGGAGTAGGTGAGTAGGGACTACAAATAGCACAAGCCGCATGAAATGTACGGCCGCTATTCCTACTCCCTTACTGCCTTACTCCCCTACTCCCCTACTCCCCTACTCCCCTAGTCACGCATCCTTCTCGGCCTGCTCGTTCACCGGGCCCGGCTCGACCTTCGCCTCGGCGGCCGCCTTCGGACCGCCCTTGGCGACGCCGACCATCGCCGGCCGCAAGACCCGATCGCCGATCGAATAGCCCGGCTGCACCACCTGGACGACGGTGCCGGCTGCAACGTCGGCATTGGGCACCTCGAACATCGCCTGATGGAAATTCGGGTCGAACTTCTCGCCTTCCGGCGCAAGCTTCTTCACGCCGTGCCGCTCGAGCGCCGCCAGCATGGCGCGCTCGGTGAGGTCGACGCCCTCGATCAGCGCCTTGAAGCCGGCATCGCCCGCGGTCTTGGCCTCGGCCGGGATGGCTTCGAGCGCGCGGCGCAGATTGTCCGACACCGACAGCATGTCGCGCGCGAAATTGGCGACCGCGTAAGTACGCGCGTCATGCACGTCGCGCGCGGTGCGGCGCCGCAGATTCTCCATTTCGGCCGCAGCGCGCAGCGCGCGGTCCTTCAGTTCCTCGTTTTCCTTCAGCAGCCGCACAAGCGCCTCATAGTCGCCGTCGACGCCGCCTTCCGCACGTTCGCCGGAAGCCTTGGCGCCGGAAGTCTGGTTGGCTTCGATTTCCTCGGGCGCGCGTTCGTCTTTTGCCTGGTCGCTCATCGCCGTTTCCCGTCATTCGGATTGGTTTGGATTTGCGCCCGATATCGAGGTTTAAGGGCCAAAAATCAAGGGGCAAGCACCGGCTGCCGCCCTCCTCGGGCCGTTCGAAATTAATTCAAACTTTACCGTACCGGTCGTCTTCGCTTGCCCTCGGGGGCAGGTACGGGAACCATTGCCGGGCTGGAGGAGTTTCGAAGCCGACACAGGATTTTGGGATCATGAAGGGCAAAAACGGCGACAGGCGCGCTAGGCTCGCCAACGACATCAGGCGGCAAGTCGGCACGGAAGCGACGAAGCGCTTTCTGCGCACGCTGCCGGTATTTCGCCTGGAAAAAGAGATGCCAAAGCGGCTTACGGACCTGCTCGACCGCCTGGACGGGGCGGAGGCGGATAAGACGGGCGGCGCGCGGCGTCACTAGGGCAATTCCAGGAAAGCGGTCTTCCGTCCGGAATTGCGTCAAAACAAAGGGACAGAGCGGTTCGCCGTTTCCGTGAAAGGTGAACCGCTCCAGCCGCATGCCGCCCTTCGTGAAGTTCCACGGCGTAGGGCGCCGAAGGGCTACGCTGCCCTGCGCTCGTCGCGCATCAGCGCTTCGCCATGACGTATCTCGGTACCGAGCACCTTCAGGCACTCCCGCATGAAGGCGGCAAGCCCCGGCCATCCCTTGCCCGACACGAGATTGCCGTCGACATGGGCGCCCGTCGGCGGCACGTCGATATAGATGCCGCCGGCAAGGGTCACTTCCGGCTCACAGTACTGCAGCGCGGCGACTTCCTTGCCGCGCACCACGCCGTCGACCGCGATCAGGATCTGCACGCCGTGGCAGATGGTGAAGATCGGCTTGCCGGTCTCGTGGAAATGCCTGACCAGCGCCTGCACGCGCTTGTCGATGCGGATATATTCCGGCCCGCGTCCACCCGCCGCGTAGACCGCATCGTAGTCCGCGGGATTCACCTCGGCGAAGGTCTTGTTGAGGATGTAGTCGTGGCCGAGCTTTTCGGTATAGGTCTGGTGGCCCTCGAAGTCGTGCAGCGAGGTCTTGAGCACGTCGCCGGCCTTCTTGTCCGGGCAGACGACATGGACGGTGTGGCCGACCGCATGCATGGCCTGTTCAAAGACGAAAATCTCGTATTCCTCGCTGAACTCGCCAACGAGCATCAATATCTTCTTGCCTGCCATGCCGTTTCCTCCCTTTGCTGGCTATTTATTTCGGAGCACGAAATAATAAGCCTATCCTAAGGGCAAGACGGCGGAAGGGGAAGTGCAAATCGCAAAGGTGGTCTGACCAGATGGATTCGATCCTGCCGGCAGGCTGGCAGAGCCGGCTCAACCGAGGCGGAATCGAACAACCTGGTCCGACCAAGCGGGCAACGATTCAGGCGGCTGCCCGGATCATATCCGAGGCCTTCTCGGCGATCATGATCGTCGGCGCATTGGTGTTGCCGCCAATCAAGGTCGGCATCACCGAGGCATCGACCACGCGCAGCCCCTCCAGCCCGCGAACCTTGAGCTTCGGGTCGACGACGGCCATGTCGTCGATGCCCATCTTGCAGGTGCCGACTGGGTGGTAGATCGTGTCGGCGCGCGCCCTGATATGCGCCATCAGCTCGGCATCGCCGGAAGCGCCGGCGGTGTAGATTTCCTTGGCGCGATATTTCGCCAGGGCCGGCGCCTCCAATATGGCGCGCATCATCCGCACGCCTTTGAGCAGAAGGTCGGCATCGCGCTCGTCCTCCAGGAAGCGCGGGTCGATGCGCGGCGGCGCCAGCGGGTCGGCGCTCGATAACCCTACCGCGCCGCGCGAATAGGGTCGCAGCACGCAGACATGGCAGGAAAACCCATAGCCCATATGCAGCTTGCGGCCATGGTCGTCGACGATGGCGATGCAGAAATGCAATTGCAGGTCGGGACGCTCGATCGCCGGATCGGATTTCAGAAAGGCGCCGGCTTCTGCATAGGGCGTGGCGATCATGCCGGTGCCATCCTTGCGCCAGCGCAACATGTGCCTGATCAAGCCCGGCATGCCGCGCAGGCCGATGCCCATCAGGTCCGTCTCCCGCGATTTCCAGGCCAGGATGAAATCGAGATGGTCCTGCAGGTTCCGGCCGACGCCGGGCAACTCGTGGACGAGCGGAATGCCATGCGCCGCGAGCTCGACCGCCGGCCCGATGCCGGAAAGCAGAAGCAGTTGCGGCGAGCCGAACGCCCCGCCGCAAAGGATGACTTCGCGCTTCGCTTCCGCCACGGCTTCGTCCTTGCCGATGCGATAGCGAACGCCCTTGGCGCGCTTGCCGTCGAGCACGACGCCCGTCGCATGCGCGCCGGTGACGACGGTGAGATTGCGCCGGCCGGTCGCCGGATGCAGGTAGGCGGCGGCCGCCGAGCAGCGTTCGCCATTGCGGCGCTCGCCCCAGAACTGCGTCACCTGATAGAGCCCCGCCCCTTCCTGGTCCGGGCCGTTGAAGTCGTCGTTGCGCCTGATCTGGTTTTCACCGCAAGCCTCGACAAAGGCTTTTGCGATAGGGCGCGGCTCCTGCTGCTCCGCCACCCTGAGCGGGCCATCGCCGCCATGCAGCGGATCGGAGCCACGCTGGTTGCCCTCGGCGCGCCGGAAATAAGGCAGCACCTCGTCCCACGACCAGCCGTCGCAGCCGAGGTCGGCCCATTCGTCATAGTCGCGGCGGTTGCCCCGCGTGTAGAGCATGGCGTTGATGGCGCTGCAGCCGCCCAGGGCCTTGCCGCGCGGCTGATAGCCCCTGCGGCCGTCGAGACCCTCTTGCGGCACCGTCTGGAAGGCCCAGTTGTTGATCTTCGGCCGCCCCGGCAGCAGCGCGATGATGCCGGCCGGCGCGCGGATCAGCAGATCCTTGCCGTCGCCTCCCGCTTCGAGCAGGCAGACCGTCTTCGAAGGATCTTCGGAAAGTCTGGCGGCAAGGGTGCAACCGGCGGAGCCGCCGCCGGCGATCACATAGTCGTAACGCATGGTTCCCTCCCCGGCGGATGTTTCCGTCCGTACCGCCAGAGAAAGCTCAGCCGCGAAACTTGTAAAGATGCCGCTGCGTCAGATGGAGCGCTTGCGCCGCCAGGAATACTTCGGTCCCTTGGCTTCCGGCTCCACCGCCGGCTGGTAATAGACCGGCAGGCCGCCGGTACGCCCTTCCTCCAGCCGCTTCAAGAGCACCGGATTGGAGACCTCGAATTCGTCGAAGCCGAGCCGCAGCATATGCGGCAGCTGATCGACCAGCACCTGGCCGGTGGCGCGGACCGCGCCCTTGAAGTTATGGCGGCTGCGCAGCAGCTCGCCCTTGGAGAAGGAGCGGCCGTCGTTGAAGGCCGGAAAGGCCAGCGCCACCAGCGACAGCTGGTCGAGCAGGCCGACGATCTTGTCGAGTTCGTCGCCGGGCAGCAACAGCACGCCGATGCGCTCCTTGGCCGACTTGCGGGTCTCGTCATCGAGCGCCAGGAAAGCCTGCAACGGCAGGATGAAGCGGCCATTGCCGGCAAGCGCCTCGGCGCTTTCGGCGTGGGTCCAGTCGTCCTCGCGAAAACCCTTCGGGGTCCAGAGGCGGGTCCCGGGTGTCGTCGATTCAGTCATCAAAAATCCTAAAGTCCAAACAGTCCCAAGCGAGCCGGCAGACGGCCAGCAGCCGTGACTTTGCGGGGCCGACATCACGCGAATAGCGATATACCCTAAAGTGAAGCGTCGGTCAGCGACTTCTCCAGTCCCGAGAGATGAATGCCGCATTCGGTCTTGGCGTGACCTGCCCAGCGGCCGCTACGCGCGTCCTCGCCAGGCTGTACCGGTTGCGTGCAGGGGAAGCAGCCGATCGAGAGATAGCCATAGGCGACCAGCGGATTTTCACGCAGCGCATGCGCGCGCATATAGTCGGCCTGGTCCGACGTCGTCCAATGCGCCAGCGGATTGATGCGGATGCGCGAGCCGACCGCCTCGAAGACGGGAAGCGCCGCGCGCGTCGAAGCCTGGAAGCGCTTGCGCCCGGTGAACCAGGCGCGGAACGGCTCGACGCCGCGCGCCAGCGGCTCGACCTTGCGCACATTGCAGCAGGAGTCGGTGTCGGTTTCATGCAGCCTGCCGGTCGGATCGATACGTTCGAGCGCCGCCTCGTCCGGCTTGATCACCCTGACATCGGTGAGGCCGAAATCGGCCACCAGCGCGTCGCGATAGCCCAGCGTTTCCTCGAAATGCTTGCCGGTATCGAGGAAGATCACCGGCAGCGAGCGGTCGATCTTGGCGATCATATGCAGGAGCACCGCTGAATCCGCACCGAAGGACGACACGGCGGCGACCTCGCCGCGGAAGAATTCACGCGCCGAGCGTTCGATGATCTCGATCGGCTTCAGATGGCCAAGCAGCGCGTCGAGCCCTGCCGCTTCCGCGGCGACGCCGGCCTCGACGCCGCCCGTCCGGTCAAGCGGCCTTGGTTTCGCCAGCATAGAGCGCCTCCTTGAACGGCGCGGGACCGACACGGCGGTAGGCGTCGATAAAACGTTCGTCGGGACTGAGCCGAAGGCCGAGATAGGTTTCGACGATCTGCTCGATGGCATCTGTGATCTCTTCAGAAGAGAAGCCGCGGCCGATGATCTCGCCCACGGAGGTATTCTCGTCGGCCGAGCCGCCGAGCGTCACCTGGTAGAGTTCGGTGCCCTTCTTCTCGACGCCGAGAATGCCGATATGGCCGACATGATGATGGCCGCAGGCATTAATGCAGCCGGAGATCTTCAGCTTCAATTCGCCGATCTCGCGCTGCCGCTCCAGCGAGGCGAAGCGGCGAGAAATCTCCTGCGCCACCGGAATGGAACGCGCCGTGGCCAGCGAGCAATAGTCGAGGCCGGGGCAGGAGATGATGTCGCTGATCAGGTTGGAGTTGGCCGTCGCCAGGCCGATCTCGACCAGCGCGTCATAGACCGCCTTGAGGTCGGCGCGCGCCACGTGCGGCAGGATGAGGTTCTGCTCATGGCTGACGCGCAGCTCGTCGAAGGCATATTTCTCGGCGATGTCGGCAACGGCTTCCATCTGGCTATCGCTGGCGTCGCCGGGAACCTCGCCGATGCCCTTGAGCGAGATCGTCACCGCCGCATAGTCAGGGTGGCGATGTGTCACGACATTCTGGTCGAGCCATTCGGAGAAACTCTTGGAATCGAGCCGCGCCTGCTTCACCTGCGCGTCGCCTTCCGGCCGGTCCGGCAATGCCGGCGGCGCGAAATAGGCGTTGATAGCCTGGATATCGGCATCCGGCAGCTTCAGCTCGGCGTCCTTGAGTTCCTGCCATTCGGCCTCGACCTGGCGGGTGATCTCCTCGACGCCGGTCTCGTGGACGAGGATCTTGATGCGCGCCTTGAACTTGTTGTCGCGGCGGCCATAGAGGTTGTACACGCGCAAGATCGCCGTGCAGTAGGACAACAGCTCGGCTTCCGGCAGGAAGTCGCGGATCTTCTTGGCCACCATCGGCGTGCGGCCCTGGCCGCCGCCGACATAGACGGCAAAGCCGAGCTCGCCGGCAGCATTCTTCTTCAGGTGCAGGCCGATGTCATGTGTCTGAATGGCGGCGCGGTCGCGCTCGGCGCCGGTCACCGCGATCTTGAACTTGCGCGGCAGATACGAGAACTCCGGATGCACCGAAGACCATTGGCGCAGGATTTCCGCGTAGGGGCGCGGATCGGCGACCTCGTCGGCGGCGGCACCCGCGAAATGGTCCGCGGTGACGTTGCGGATGCAGTTGCCGCTGGTCTGGATGGCATGCATCTCGACGCTCGCCAGATCGGCAAGGATCGCCGGAATATCCGACAGCGCCGGCCAGTTGAACTGGATGTTCTGGCGCGTGGTGAAGTGGCCGTAGCCCTTGTCGTATTTGCGGGCGATGTGGCCGAGCATGCGCAACTGCCGGCTGTTCAGCGTGCCGTAGGGCACGGCGATGCGCAGCATATAGGCATGCAGCTGCAGATAGACGCCGTTCATCAGCCTGAGCGGCCGGAACTGGTCCTCGGTGATCTCGCCGGCGAGCCGGCGCTGCACCTGGTCGCTGAACTCGGCGACGCGGGCGCGAACGAAATCTTGGTCGAACTCGTCGTAACGGTACATGCTTCGTCTTCCGGGGCGCGTCCGCCCGCTCTTTCCTTGAAACTTATGCCGCCCGGGCTGGTGCCGGGGACGCCTGCTTGCCGATATCGGTGCGGATGGTGGGACCCGCGGCGCGGATCTTCTCGCGCAGCCGCACCGGCTCGACCAATCCATTGATCACAGTGACATCGATGATGTTGACGTCGACCACTTCGTTGTTGGCGGCCGCCGCGGCGCCGATCGCCTCCAGCCTGTCCTCAGCCACCTTGTCGTGGGCGATGTCGGCATGGCCGACTGTCTCCGCCCAGTCGCCATCGGCGTACCAGACGGCGATGCCGTCGGAGAGCCTGTTCGCGGTCAGAACCTTCATTGCCGTACTCCTTCGGCCACCGTGCTGGCGGCGGCCTCTTCATGCCCTGTGTCTTCGCGCCCTGTGTCTTGGTGCTTGTGTGTCGCGAGCGGCTCGGATCGCTCGAAATTGGCGCCGGCGACCGCGTCGCCGATGATCGTCATGACCGGGCCGGTGAGATCGGCGCGCGCTTCGAGCGACGGCAGGTCGGCCAAAGTGCCGTGGAAGCGGCGGCGATTGCCGAGGCTCGCATTCTCGACGACGGCGACGGCAGTGTCCGGCGACAGTCCCGCTTCGATCAGCCGGCCAGCGACTTCGGCAGCGACCGAGCGGCCCATATAGACGGCGACGGTGGCGCCGGAGATGGCGAGCTTGGCCCAGTCGGGCAGCGAATTGCCCTTGAGGTCGTGTCCGGTGGTGAACACCATCGAGGAGGTCACGCCGCGCAGCGTCAGCGGCAGTTCGAAATCGGCGGCTGCGGCGAAGGCGGCGGTGACGCCCGGAACCACCTCGTAAGCGATGCCGGCTCCGCGCAGCGCCGCCATCTCCTCGCCCGCACGGCCGAACACCAGCGGATCGCCAGACTTCAGCCGCACCACGCGCTTGCCGGCGCGGCCAAGCTCGATGAGCAGGGCATTGATCTCTTCCTGGCTCTTGGAATGGCAACCCTTGCGCTTGCCGACGGGCAGCCGCTCGGCGTCACGGCGGCCCATGGCGACGATCGCCTCCGGCACCAGCGCGTCATAGACGATCGCGTCCGCTTCCATGAGCAGGCGGTGGGCACGCAGCGTCAAGAGATCCTCCGCGCCCGGACCCGCGCCGACCAACGCGATATGGCCCGCCGCCAACTCGTTCGAAGCCAGAAGGTCGAGCGCCGCATCATGCGCCCTGGCGAATTCTCCGGCCTCGACAGCCTTGGCGGGAGCGCCGGCGAAGAAGTCGCTCCAGAAGCGGCGGCGGCGATTGCCTTTCGGCAGCCGCTCGGCGGCGGCACGGAACGAGGCCGCCAAGGCAGCCAGCCGGCCGAGCGACGGCGACAGCATGCGGTCGATGCGCACGCGCAGCAGCTGCGCCAGCACCGGGCCGGCGCCCTCGGTGCCGATGGCGATCGCGACCGGCGCCCGGTTGACCAGCGCCGGCGTAAAGAAATCGCAGAGTTCCGGCCGGTCCACGGCGTTGACCGGGATGCCCAACCGGCGCGCATCTTCGGCGACCCGGCGGTCGAGCGCCTCGTCACCGCTGGCGGCAAACACCATGGCCGCGCCTGCGAGCTGGGCGGCATCATAGGCGGCATCGACATGAACGGCGCCGGCGGTTGCGATGAAATTCAGAAGTTCGGGATCGGCATCGTCCGCGATGATGCGCAGCGCCGCGCTCGACTGCGCGAGCAGCCTGGCCTTGGCAAGCGCCCCTTCGCCGTTGCCAACGATGGCCACGGCTTCGCCGTCGACCCGCAGGAAGACGGGGAAGGCGTTGAGCTTGGCATTGGCTGGCGACATGGCGACAACGATTAAGAGAACAGTCTGGCAGTTTTATGCGGGCGCGGCAAAAACCAGAAGGCAAGCACTCGCGCATCCCATGATGGCAGGCAATCGCTTTTTCGCAGCCGCGAAAGGCAGGAGAAAAAAATTCTACGCCGGAGCTTGAGGTGTCCAGACACCCCGCTTGCGACCATTGATCCAGCATGATTTTTAGCGCCGTCCCCTCAGCGCGGCAAAACGGTTTTTTCTAATTTCTACTAAGTTAGTAGATTAAAGCCGTACCCTCACCGGCGCCCGGTTGCTGCACTTTGCAAAGAGATGATCGCGGTCGTCGTCCTTGGCTGGAACAATCGCGCTCGGCGGCACGTTTGGCTAGCGATCCCATCCCGCCGACAGGCTGCGCTTCGAGGCCTGATCGACAAGATCTGGAAACTGAAAGGAGGAGCGCCATGAGCATCAAGCTGAAACGCGGTCTTTGGGTTATCGTGGCTGACGGCGAGAAGGCGCTTTTCCTCCGCAACGAGGGCGACACCAAATATCCGAACCTGCAGGTCGTGCATGAAATGGAGCAGGAAAATCCTGCCACCCGGGAGCAAGGGACCGACAAACCGGGCCGATACGCCGAAGGGCCGCGCAGCGCGATCGAAGAAACCGACTGGCATCGCTTGGGAAAGGAACGTTTTGCTGACGATATTGCCGACCGGCTCTACAAGCTTGCGCACCGGGGTCAGTTCGAAGAGATCGTGCTGATTGCGCCGCCGCGGGTGCTGGGCGAAATGCGGCAAAAGCTGCACAAGGAAGTCTGCGAAAAAGTTCAGGCCGAAATCCCCAAGACGCTGACCAACCACACCATCTTCGAGATAGAGGGTCTGCTCCTGGCGGCCTGAAACGCCGCACGGCGAGAGGACATCGAGCGCTTGACGCCGCGGTCTGCCGACGGCGGCCGAGTGCCTTTCTTTTTTCGGAACCCGCCCCGGCGCCGATTTCTGCCCGGCCATGGTTGCATCATCGCCGCGCTCTCCATCATATTGCCACGGGCGGCGGCCTCGGGCGGCGCTTATCCGACATCGTGAATTTCCGAAAGGCGCCCCATAGACAATGCCGCATGACACGCCCCTTATCGCCACCATCGTCGCCGGTTTGGGGCTTGCTTTCGTCTTCGGAGCATTGGCCAACCGTTTCCGCATCCCGCCGCTGGTCGGCTATCTGATAGCCGGCGTCCTGGTCGGCCCGAACACGCCGGGCTTCGTCGCCGACGCCAGCCTCGCCAACGAGCTCGCCGAGATCGGCGTCATCCTCTTGATGTTCGGCGTCGGCCTGCATTTCTCGCTGAAGGATCTTCTGTCCGTCCGCGCCATCGCCGTGCCCGGCGCCATCGTGCAGATCGGCTTTGCCACGCTGCTCGGCGCCGGCCTCGCCTGGCTGCTCGGCTGGTCCCTGGGCGCCGGCCTGGTCTTCGGCCTCGCTCTATCCGTCGCCTCGACCGTGGTGCTGCTGCGCGCCATGCAGGAACGGCGACTGATCGAGACCGAGCGCGGCCGCATCGCCGTCGGCTGGCTGATCGTGGAGGATCTGGCCATGGTGCTGGCGCTGGTGCTGCTGCCGGCGCTCGCCGGCGTGCTCGGCGGCCAGCCGCAGGTGGACGACCATTCGAGCCTGCTGTCGCTGCCTGCCAGCTACGGCATCTGGGGCGTGGTCGGCATGACGCTCGCCAAGGTTGCCGCTTTCGTCGTCGTCATGCTGATCGTCGGCCGCAGGGTCATCCCGTGGATCCTGCATTATGTCGCCCATACCGGCTCGCGCGAGCTGTTCCGGCTCTCGGTGCTCGCCATTGCGCTCGGCGTCGCCTTCGGCGCGGCGAAACTGTTCGGCGTCTCGTTGGCGCTCGGCGCCTTCTTCGCTGGCATGATCATGAGCGAATCCGAGCTCAGCCACCGCGCGGCCGAGGAATCGCTGCCGCTGCGCGACGCATTCTCGGTGCTGTTCTTCGTCTCGGTCGGCATGCTGTTCGACCCATTCAGCCTCGTCAGCAACGGCCTTCCCATACTGGCCACGCTTGCCATCATCGTCATCGGCAAGTCGCTCGCCGCCTTCGTTATCGTCATTGCCTTCCGTTATCCGATCGCCACTGCGCTGATGATTTCGGCCAGCCTCGCCCAGATCGGCGAATTCTCCTTCATCCTGGCCGAGCTCGGCGTCGGGCTGAAGCTGTTGCCCGAGCAGGGCCGCGACCTGATCCTGGCCGGCGCCATCCTGTCGATCCTGCTCAACCCGCTGATGTTCCTCCTCGTCGACCGGATGAAGCCATGGCTGGAAAGGCGCGCCGGCGCGGCCACGCCGGAGGAAGGGCCGATCGGCCCGGCGACGGAGCCGGGTCAGGTGGCTTCGACGCCGGCGACTTCCGAGAAAGAGGACGGCCCGCCGCCCAAGTCGATGCTGACCGGCCATTCTATCCTGATCGGCTATGGCCGCGTCGGCGGCCTCGTTGGGGCCGCGCTGAAAGAAGCAGCCCTGCCCTTCCTGGTCATCGAGGATGCCGACAAGACGCTGGCGAAGCTGAAGGCCGACGGCATCGAGACGGTGGCCGGCAATGCCGCCAACGCGGAGGTCTTTTCCGCCGCCAATCCGGAAGGCGCGAAGCGGCTGATCCTTGCCATCCCGAATGCCTTCGAGGCCGGGCAGGTCGTGCTTCGGGCCCGCGCCGCCAATCCGGCGATCAACGTCATTGCCCGTGCCCATTCCGATGCCGAGGTCGAGCACCTGAAGGGGCTCGGCGCCGACACGGTGATCATGGGCGAACGCGAGATCGCGCGCGGCATCGTCGAGGTGGTGATGGCCAAAGCGACCGATCCGGCTGGGTCCGCCTAGAGCGGTTCACCGTTTCACGGAAACGCCGAACCGCTCTAACTCTTTTGTTTTTACGCAATTCCGGGCGGAAAACCGCTCACACTTTTCCTGGAATTGCTCGATGGGATCAAACCGCAGCCGGCTTGAGCATCAGGCGAGGAACGCCGACCCGCCGTTTTGCGCGATGTCGCCGAGATATTTCGCCGGCGGCTTGCCGAGCGCCTTCTTGAACATGGTGATGAAGGCGGTGACCGATTCATAGCCGAGATCGCCCGACACATGCTGCACGCTCATACCGGAAGCAAGCTCCCGGATCGCCACGATCAAGTGCAATTGCTGACGCCAGCGGCCGAAGGTCAGCCCTGTCTCCTTCACCACGAGACGCGCGAGGCTGCTCTCGCTGAGCGCGACGCGACCGGCCCATTCCGCCAGCGTGCTGCGGTCGGCGGGGTTGTCCGCCAACGTTTCGGCGATCCGCCGCAGCCGCGGTTCGGCCGAGATCGGCAGGTGCAATTGCTGCACGGGCATGCGCGGCAGCTCTGCGAGCAAAATCCCTCCCAGAAAACCGCATCTTGCATCGTCTGGCGCGCAGTCCGACAGCTCGACGATCAGCTCGCGCAGCAGCGGCGAGATCGATAGCGTGCAGCACCGGTCCGGCAGGTCGGCGGCTACTGGCTCGATATAGACGAAGAAAATCCGGGCATTGGCGGTTGCGATATTGCTGTGCTTCATGCCGCCTGGAATCCACACGCCGCAATGCGGCGGCACCATCCACAAGCCGCTCGGAACGCGGCACGTGACGCCACCGCCCAGCGCGAAGACGAGCTGCCCCTTGCGATGCCAATGGTCGGGTACCTCAGCCTTGGTTTCGGTCACGTCGACGCGGATGGCAATCGCCGGCGCGAGCACGTCGTCGACATCGAAATCCAGCCAGGGCCAGCGGAGCGGCTGTCTCATTGAATGTTTTTAGCGATCATTTGGCATTACATCTAAATTTTTCGGCCACGAAAGTCGATAGGTTCGAACCGATATCGCCGCGACCCAAACCGCCAATTCCAAAGGTGGCCCATGCTTGCCCTTGCTATCTCGTCCGACAGCCCCAACCGGCTGAAACTCACCGAGACCGAGGAGCCAAACTGCAATGCGAACGAAGCACTGGTCGCCGTCCGCGCAACATCGTTGAACCGTGGCGAGCTGCGCCTGCTCGCTATCCGTCCCGACGGCTGGAACCTGGCCAGGATATCGTCGGGATTGTCGAGCGCGCAGCGGCCGACGGCTTGGGACCAGCCGTCGGCACCCGGGTTGCGGCTTTGGTCGACGAGGCCGGCTGGGCCGAACGTGTCGCCGTTCCGACCAACCGTCTCGCCGTCCTGCCGGATGGCGTCAGCTTCTCGTCCGCGGCCACGCTTCCGGTCGCGGGCACGACGGCGCTGAGGACGTTGCGCCATGGCGGTGACCTTGCCGGCCAGCGGGTCCTGATCACCGGCGCAAGCGGCGCGGTCGGCCGTTTCCAGATCCAGATCGCCCGCGAGCAGGGCGGGCGCGTGACCGCGGTCGCTGCCTCCCGGCACGACGAGGATCTGCGTCGGCTGGGTGCCGAGCAAGTCGTCGAGTCGATCGAGCTGGCCGAGGGGCCGTTTTCGCTGATCACCGAGTCGGTCGGCGGCAAAAGCCTCGCGCACGCGATCGAACGCGTCGCGCCGGGCGGAACCGTCGTCATGTTCGGTTCGAGCAGCGGCGAGCTCACGCCGGTCGGCTTCCGCCAGTTCGTTCCGGGCCACGAGGGGGCCAGGCTTCAGACTTTCGCTTACTATACTTCCGGCTCAGGCATTGGCGCGGACATCGCCTGGCTACTTGGCTTGGTCGCGGCCGGCCGGCTGGAAACCCGCGTGGCCTTGACCGTGCCGTGGACCGAGATCGGGCAGGCGCTCGACGCGCTGCGACAGCGCAGCTTCAGCGGCAAGGCCGTTCTCATCCTGGCCGAATGAGGCCTTAACCTGGGGTCAGCCGCTCACACGTGCTGGCCGCCGTTGATGTGGATCTCCGAGCCGGTCACGTAGGACGCCTGGCCAGAGCACAGGAAGAAGATGATGTCGGCGACCTCCGAGGTGGCGCCGAGCCGCCGCATCGGGATCGTCTCGACGATCTTGTCGGTGCCGGGCGACAGGATCGCCGTGTCGATCTCGCCCGGCGCGATCGCGTTGACGCGGATGCCGTGCGGGCCGAAGTCATGCGCCATCTCGCGCGTCAACGAGCCGAGCGCCGCTTTCGACGTCGCATAGGCCGTGCCGGCGAACGGATGCACGCGCGTGCCGGCGATCGAGGTGACGTTGACGATCGAACCCTTGGCCGTGGCCAATTCCTTGAACAGGCCTCGCGCCAGCATGATCGGCGCGAAGAAATTGACCTGGAACACGTCGCGCCAGACATGCATCGGGGTCTCGATCGAGTTCATCCGGCCGCCGTCCTTGAGCTTCGGCGAGATGCCGGCATTGTTGACCAGCGCATGCAATTGCCCGCCATGCGCCTCCAGCCGGTGGCGGATCTCAGAGACCGCGATGCCGACATCTTCCTGGTCGGCGAGATCGACCTTGATGTGGTCCTCGGGGCCGGCCGGCCATGGGCAGTCCTCGGCGAAGGCCTGGCGCGAGCAGGTGATGACGCGCCAGCCCTCGCGTGAAAAGCGTTTCACCGTCGCATGGCCGATGCCGCGGCTGGCGCCGGTGAGCACAATGGTTTTTCTGCTGTCGATTTCGGCCATGGTTTTGTCTCCGGCCGGACATGTAGCCGAAGGCGCCAATGATGGCGAGAGGCGAGTTGGGTTCAGCCGCCGGTGAGGATATCGAGTATCGAGGTCTGCCGCCGCTTCTTCGGGCCGCCGACGTCGCCGGGCGGCACCGGATGCCCGACCGACGCGGTGGTGCCGCCGTCGCTCGGCATGCCGAAGCCGTCGGCATCGACCGTCTGGGCCGGACGCGCCTGCCGTGCGGGCGCGGGGGCCTGAGCGACGGGCGCCGACTGGCCGACGGCTGCCGGCGGTGTCGGCGGCGGCTGCGACGCGTCAGCCGAGGGTATCTCGTCCGGCACGACCGTATCGGACGGCGTCGATTTCCACGTGCCGGGCAGCGGCCGCACAGGCACGCCATCATGCGCGGCGACCATGAACTCGTGCCAGGCCTGCGCCGGCAGTGCGCCGCCGGTCACCTTCTGCATCGGGCTGCCGTCGTCATTGCCGAACCAGACGCCGGTGGTGAGGTTGGCGGTGTAGCCGACGAACCAGGCATCGCGCGAATTCTGGCTGGTGCCGGTCTTGCCGGCCGAAGGCCAGTTGAAAGCCGCCTTCTTGGCGGTGCCGACCTCGACCGTGCCGGTCATCATCGAGTTCATCATACCGACGATGTCGGCCTTGAGGACGCGCGGCGCGCTGCCGCCATTGTTCTCGTAAAGCACCTTGCCGCCGGCCGTGGTGACGCGGCGGATGAAATGGATGTCCGGCTTGTACCCGCCATTGGCGAATGGCACATAGGCCGCGGTCAGCTCGAGCGGCGTCACTTCGGAAGTGCCGAGCGCGATCGAGGTGTTGGACTGCAGCTCGGACTGGATGCCCATGCGGTGCGCCGCCTCGACCACCGCGTCGGGACCGACCTCCATGGTCAGTTGCGCCGCCACCGAGTTCAGCGACTTTGCCAACGCCGTCGCCAGCGTCACCTTGCCATAATATTTGCCGCCGTAGTTGTCGGGCGTCCATTTGCCTATTCTGATCGGCGCGTCGTTGCGCACGCTGTCCGGCGTCCGGCCGGCTTCCAGCGCCGCCATGTAGACGAACGGCTTGAAGGCCGAGCCCGGCTGGCGCCGCGCTTCCGAGGCGCGGTCGAACTGGCTGGTCGAGTAGTCGTAACCACCGACCATGGCGCGCACGGCGCCGGAATTGTCGATCGACACAAGCACCCCTTGCGTGACGTTGAGTTTTTTGCCGCTCTCGTCGATCAGCCGGCGGATCGACTGTTCGGCGAGCTTCTGCAAGGTCAAGTCGACGGTGGTGTCGATGACGATGTCGCCGCGCACGTCGCCGATCAGGTCCGGAAGCTCTTCCATGACCGTGTCGGCGACATAATTCTCCGAGCCCGTCCAGTAAGACGGCGCGCGCGTCGCCGGCGCGCTCAGCGCCACTTTGTATTCCTTGTCGCTGATCTTGCCTTCCTGGCGCATGGCGGCGAGCACGAGCTGCGCGCGCTCTTCCGCCGCCTTCGGGTCGCGCGCCGGCGATAGCCGCGACGGCGCCTTGAGCAGGCCGGCGAGCAGCGCCGCCTCCGACAGCGAGACATCGCGCGCGCTCTTGCCGAAATAGCGCCGCGAGGCCGCCTCCACGCCATAGGCGCCGGAACCGAAATAGACCCGGTTGAGGTACATTTCGAGGATCTGGTCCTTGCTGTGCTTGTGCTCCAGCCAGAGCGCGAGCAGCACCTCCTGCACCTTGCGCTCCAATGTCCGGTCCGGCGTCAGGAACAGGTTCTTGGCGAGCTGCTGCGTCAGAGTCGAGCCGCCCTGCGAGAAATGCCCGCCGAGCACGTTGGTGACCATGGCGCGCGACAGCCCGATCGGATCGATGCCGAAATGCGAATAGAAGCGACGGTCCTCGATGGCGACGACGGCCTCCGGGATATAGGGCGACATTTCATGCAGGCCGACGGCCTCGCCGCCCGACATGCCGCGATTGGCAATCAGCCCACCGTCGACCGAGACGATCTTGATGTTGGGCGCGCGGTCGGGAATGGACCATGTCGTCGCCGCCGGCATCTTGGCGCCGTAATAGACGACGATGCCGGCCGCCGCGATGCCGCCCCAGATGCAGAGCACGAAGCACCAGTAGAGCAGACGGCCGAAGATGGAAAACAGCCCGCGCCGGTTGCGATCGTGGCCACGCCCGCGCGATTTCGCCTTGGCGGATTTGCGCTTTGCTGCGGATTTGCGATTTGCCGGCACGACGCGATCCTCCTCGCTGACCGAAAAGCCATCGGAGGATTTCGCGCGCGGCGCCCCCTCGAAGCTCGGTTCGATGCGACTGTCTCTGCGGTTCGCCATGCGCTGTGCTTGCTGCCCCCGGTGCCGATGGCGCTCGAGTTGCAGAGTAGATGCGGCGGTTTAAAGGCGCGTTAAGTGGGGAAAAATCGAAGCGATTGAGAATCAAATGCTTGGCAAGCGCCCAATCCGGCCCGGTTCCGTAGGGCGAAGCTTCCGGTCACCGTGGCCGGACGGCCTGGACGAGACTGCATGCGTTTTGAGCCTTGTCGGAGCGCGACTGGCCGCGAGTATCCGGCCGCGCTCCTTGCCGGACTGCATCCGGCGGGCAAGTCGGCTGTGGACTAGTCGAGCACGGAACGGACCGACAGCGCCGCCCTCGATGCCTGCATCACGTCGCCGACATGGCAGTAGCAGACGATCTCGTGCAGCTGATAATCGGTCAGCTGGAAGAAACGCTTCGCTTCCCCGTAGCTGTCGCCCTTCAAGCCTTCATCGTGCAAAACCGGGTCTTCCAGGGCCACCGATATCGGCGAGCCGTCGCCGCGCATGACATTGCGTTCCGCCGGAGCGCGGTACTCGGTGCCGGTAAGCGCGGTCAGGAGCCGGCTGGGCTCACGTTCGAGAAGCTCCGCCCAACGCTCGAGGCGCTGGGTTCGGCTCATGACGGGTTTGGCGGCGCGGACCTCGGCAACGGCGTGCAGCTGGTCCAGTGTTTGGTGCCTCATGGCAACCTCCTAGTGGCTAGGTTGGTCGGCCCCAAACTCCCTATGCTGAGGATGATATCGCCGAACCGCCCGGACGTCATCTTGTTTGCCGCCCACTCCCGCAAGATTGATGGGAGCCTTCATCCGGAACAGGCCGGTCAAGCCGCGAAATGCGGACGCGACCCGGCTCAATTCTGTTGGATCGAGATGCCCTTGTCGTCGATCTTGAGCTCCACGCCCTTCGGCCGGGTTTGCTCATGATAGATATAGACGCCGAGCGCGATGATCACGACCAGCAGCGCGCCGATGATCAGATAGAGCATATTCTGCTTCATAGCGCGCCCTTGATGCCCCTGCCGGGCATCAAGCCTGCTTCACCAGCTTGATCAGCACCAGCAGGATCACCGCGCCGATGGTGGAGTGGATGATCGCGGCGAGAATGCCGCCGCCTATGGCGAAACCCAGCCTTGGGAAGATCCAGCCGGCGATCAAGGCGCCAACGATGCCGACGACGACATTGCCGATCAGCCCGAAGCCGAAACCCTTGACGATAAGACCGGCGAGCCAGCCGGCGATGGCGCCAACGATGATGAAGACGAGGAGACTTTCGATACCCATGCAGGTTCCCTCCGGACAGGCGGCGAGAGCGGAGCGAGGCTCCGAATCGCCTTCGAGATCAACGACTTCAAGCTAAGCGAAAGTCCTTGCCGGCGCCAGCGACGGCGTTACTGATCGTCGTCGTCGCCCGATGCAGGCCGCCAGCTCGTCGGATCGACTTTTTTCTGGGTGTCGCTGTCGGTGTAGACCCACCAGCCGCCGTCGCGATACTGGCCGACGGACTCGTTGATCACGCCGTCGCCGTCTTTCCACATGATGGTGACCTTGGAGCCGTCCTTCGGCGCGCTCGCTATCGGTTTGCGCTCTGCCATTTCATTCCCTCCCCATCTCGTTCCGGCAATGGACCGGCAGGAACGTCGCTCGGCGCGCAGGGTTCCGTCAGCTATGCGCGAAGATGTCTTCCTCCGCCCAGCCCATCAGGTCGAGCTTGGCGCGCGTCGGCAGGAAACGGAAGCAGGCGTCGGCCTCCTTGCTGCGGCCCTCGCGCGCCAGCCGCATGGCCAGCACCTCGCGCAGTCGGTGCAGGTAGAGCACGTCGGATGCGGCATATTCGAGTTGCTCGGGCGAGAGCGTTTCGGCCGCCCAGTCCGACGACTGCTGCGCCTTGGACAGGCCGATGCCGAGCAGTTCGTTGCAGATATCCTTCAACCCGTGGCGGTCGGTATAGGTGCGGGTCAGCCGCGAGGCGATCTTGGTGCAGAACACCGGCTCGGCCATCGCGCCGAAGGCGTGGTAGAGCACGGCAATGTCGAAACGGCCGTAGTGGAACAGCTTGGTGACGGCGCGGTTCCTGAGCAGCGTGACCAGGTTCGGCGCCTTCCTCTGGCCCGGCGCGATCTGGATGACGTCGGCGCTGCCGTCGCCGGGCGAGATCTGCACCACGCAGAGCCGGTCGCGATGCGGGTTGAGCCCCAGCGTTTCCGTGTCGATGGCCACCGCCGCGACATTGTAACGGGACAGGTCCGGCAGATCGTTCTTGTGGAAACGGATGTCGGTCATTCTCTTCTCCGGATCGCGGCCGCAATGCCGCGCATCCCTTGGGACCCGCAAGCATGCGGCAGCGCGTTGCGCTGGTAATCCGTCCTCGCCGCGATCAGGAGAAAAATCAACAGAAAGTTGGTTTTCAACCCTTCGACGGTCTCGCCTCAGCGGGTCAGCGCGTCGAGGATGCGCGCCCAGGAACGCTGCCCCTTGTGGAAGGAGGTGAGTTCGTACTTCTCGTTGGGCGAATGGATGCGGTCGTCGTCGAGGCCGAAGCCGACCAGCAGCGATTCCATGCCGAGATAGGTCTGGAAGTCGCCAACCACGGGAATGGAGCCGCCGCCGCCGGTGGTGACGGCCTGCTTTTCCCATTCGTCGGACAGCGCATCCTTGGCCTTGGCGAGAAACGGCGAGTCGTAGGAAAGCTGGATCGCCGGCGAGCCGCCATGCGGATGGAACTCCACCGAACAGTCGCCCGGAATGCGTTCGCGCACGAACGCCTGGAAGGCGGCGCGGATCTTCTTCGGATCCTGCTTGTGCACGAGGCGGAACGACACTTTCGCCGAGGCTTCCGCCGCGATCACCGTCTTGAAGCCCTTGCCGGTATAGCCGCCGATGATGCCGTTGAATTCGGCCGTCGGCCGCGCCCAGGTGAGCTCGAGCAGGGAGCGGCCCTTTTCGCCGGCGGGAATGGAAAGCCCGACCGGTCCGAGGAACGTCTCGGCCGTCTCGCCGAGCCCCTCCCACGACTTCAGCACTTGGCTAGGCGTCTCCTCGACACCGTCATAGAAGCCCGGGATGGTGACATGGCCGTCGTTGTCATGGACGTCGGCGAGTATCCTGGCCAGGATCCGGATCGGATTGGCGGCCGGGCCGCCATAGAGGCCTGAATGCAGGTCGCGGCTGGCGGCCTTGACGATGACCTCCTCGCCGACCATGCCGCGCAGCGAAACGCAGATCGAAGGCGTCTCGCGGTTCCACATGCTGGTGTCGCAGACCAAAGCGAAATCCGCTTTCAGCTCGGCCGCGTTCGCCTCGAGGAACGGCTTCAGCGACGGCGAGCCGGATTCTTCCTCGCCCTCGAACAGGATGGTGACGCGGCACGGCAGGTTGCCGTGCACCTGCTTCCAGGCGCGGCAGGCCTCGACGAAGGTCATCAACTGCCCCTTGTCGTCAGCCGAGCCGCGCCCCGTGATCACCTTGCGGCCGGGCTCGACCTCCTTGATCGACGGTGCGAACGGGTCGGTTTCCCAGAGCTCGATCGGATCGACCGGCTGCACGTCGTAGTGACCGTAGAACAGCACGTGCGGCGCGCCGGCCGGTCCGTCATGATGCGCCACCACCATCGGGTGTCCGGGCGTGTCGCGTACGCTGGCGTCGAAGCCGATCAGCTTGAGCTCGGCGACCAGCCATTCGGCACCCTTGCGGCAGTCGGCGGCATAGGCGGGATCGGTGGAGATCGACTTGATGCCGAGCAGGCCGAAAAGCCGCTCCAGGCTCTGGTCGAGATTCTGGTCGAGACGGTCGAGGACAGGGGAGATTCTGGACATTTCTGTGAGCCTTTCGATTCTGGCCCCGACCCTAAAGGGGCGAGCCGAAAACGCAAAGCCGTGATCGTTGGACCAAGGGCTCTGGCTTCGGCAACACGCAGGCTGCAGGGCAAAAAAAGAACCGCCGTGGTGGAGGGGGAACCACGGCGGTCTTTACTCGAAACGTTGCGGCAGCCCGGAGAGGGGGGATAGGCTGCCGCAGTTTGCCCGGGATAGGCGGGGGACGGGCCTTACTCCGGACTTCGGCGAAAACTGCCGATGACAGCTATTTGGGTCCGTGAACATGGCGATTCAAGGGCACGAAAATTACACTTTTGTAACATAGCCGTGAGCGGCCGGATTCTTATGCATGTCGCACGAAATGCGCGGCGGTTTTGGGACCGGGCATGCATCAAAGCATAGCTGAAGGCGCGTCACCCGATTCCCTGTCGGCCCGATGCGCTTTGACGGACAGTATCTGTCAGGGGCGTTGCTGGAACCCGCGGGTTGCGCAGCCTTTGGCATGGACCGCGACGCCCCGCCGCGCTATCCCTGCCGGCATGAAAAAAGGCGATCATCTCTTTCTTGTCGACGGCTCCGGCTACATTTTCCGCGCCTACCACGCGCTGCCGCCGCTCAACCGCAAATCCGACGGCCTGCCGACCAGTGCCGTGCTCGGCTTCTGCAACATGGTGTGGAAGCTGATGCAGGACGCCCGCAACACCAGCGTGGGCATTGCGCCGACGCATTTCGCCGTCATCTTCGACTATTCCTCGAAAACCTTCCGCAGCGATCTCTATCCCGAATACAAGGCCAACCGCTCGGCGCCGCCGGAAGACCTCATCCCGCAATTCGGCCTGATCCGCCAGGCGACGGTGGCCTTCAACCTGCCCTGCATCGAGATGGAAGGCTTCGAGGCCGACGACATCATCGCCACCTATTGCCGGCTCGCCTGTGAAGTTGGCGCCGACACCACCATCGTCTCTTCCGACAAGGACCTGATGCAGCTCGTCGGCCCGACGGTCCGTATGTACGATCCCATGAAGGATCGCCGGATCAGCATCCCCGAAGTGATCGAAAAATGGGGCGTGCCGCCGGAAAAGATGATCGACCTGCAGGCGCTGACCGGCGATTCGATCGACAACGTGCCGGGCGTGCCGGGCATCGGACCGAAAACCGCGGCGCAGCTCCTGGAGCAGTTCGGCGACCTCGATGGGCTTTTGGCCCGCGCCGGCGAGATCAAGCAGGACAAGCGGCGCGAATCGATCATCGCCAATGCCGACAAGGCGCGCATCTCGCGCGAGTTGGTGACGCTGAAGAACGACGTGCCGCTGAAGGAAGGGCTGGACGATCTCATCCTGCATGCGGCGGACGGCCCGAAACTGATCGGCTTCCTGAAGACCATGGAATTCACCACGCTGACCCGCCGCGTCGCGGAAGCAACCGGAACCGATATCGGCGACGTGCAGGCGGCGCCCGTCACCATCGAGCGCGCCGATACCGCGCACGGCCCCGATGTCGGCGCCGGCGCGCCGGTGGCCCCAAGGCCGGCCATAGCGATGCCGAACGGCGCCGCGAAGCCTGCCGCGCCAGTAAGGGCGGAAGACGCTCCGCCGCAGGGCGACACCCCTTCCCTGCTCTCAGCGCTGCGGCTGGAACAGGCGACGGCGCGCAAGATCGACCCTTCCGCCTATACGGCCATTCGCGATACGGCCACGCTCAAATCCTGGATCGCCGAGGTGAAGGAAGCCGGCATTCTGGCCTTCGACGCCGAGACCACCTCGTCCGACCCGATGCAGGCCGAGCTGATCGGCCTTTCCATGGCGGTTGCGCCGGGCCGCGCCGTCTATGTGCCGATCGCCCACATGAACGGCAGTGGCGACCTGCTCGGCGGCGGCCTGCTGGCGGACCAGATCCCGGTCCGAGAAGCGCTGGCGCTGCTCAAGCCGCTGCTGGAGGACAGGTCGGTCCTCAAGATCGTGCAGGACATGAAATACGACATCGTCGTGATGAGCCGGCACGGCATCGAGGTTGGGCCGTTCGACGACACCATGCTGGTCTCCTATGTGCTCGATGCCGGCACCTCCGGCGGCCACGACCTCGCCTCGCTGTCGGAGAAGTGGCTCGGCCATGCACCGGCCTCGAAGAAAGAGCTTGCCGGCTCGGGAAAGAACGCCGTCGGCTTCGGCCAGGTCGACATCGGCCGGGCCACCGCCTATGCCGGCGAGCAGGCCGATCTGGCGCTGCGGCTCTGGCAGTTGCTGAAGCCACGGCTCGCCGCCAAGGGCCTCGTCTCCGTCTATGAACGGCTGGAGCGGCCGCTGGTGCCCGTGCTCGCCCGCATGGAGCAGCGCGGCATCTCGGTCGACCGGCAGATCCTGTCCAGGCTGTCGGGCGAGCTGGCGCAGGGTGCCGCCCGCGTCGAGGAGGAGATCTATGGGATCGTCGGCGAGCGCATCAACATCGGCTCGCCGAAACAGCTCGGCGACATATTGTTCGGCAAGATGGGCCTGCCCGGCGGCTCCAAGACCAAGACCGGTCAGTGGTCGACCTCGGCGCAGCTTCTGGAAGACCTTGCCGCCGAAGGCCATGAGCTGCCGCGCAAGATCGTCGACTGGCGCCAGCTCACCAAATTGAAATCGACCTATACCGATGCGCTGCCGGGCTTCATCAATCCCGGTACCAATCGCGTCCACACCTCATATGCGCTGGCGGCGACCACGACAGGACGCCTGTCTTCCTCCGATCCCAATCTGCAGAACATCCCGGTGCGCACTGCGGAAGGCCGCAAGATCAGGACTGCCTTCATCGCCGAGAAGGGCCACAAGCTGGTCTCGGCCGACTACAGCCAGATCGAATTGCGCGTGCTGGCCCATGTCGCCGAGATCCCGCAGCTCAAGCAGGCCTTCGCCGACGGCGCCGACATCCATGCCATCACCGCGTCGGAGATGTTCAACGTGCCGGTCGAGGGCATGCCTTCGGAAGTGCGCCGGCGTGCCAAGGCGATCAATTTCGGCATCATCTATGGCATCTCGGCCTTCGGCCTCGCCAACCAGCTGTCGATCCCGCGCGAGGAGGCCAGCGCCTACATCAAGCGCTATTTCGAGCGCTTCCCGGGCATCCGCGACTATATCGAGGAAACCAAGGCCTATGCCCGCGAATACGGCTTCGTCGAAACCATCTTCGGCCGCCGCATCCACTATCCGGAGATAAGGTCCTCCAACCCGTCGGTCCGCGCCTTCAACGAACGCGCCTCGATCAACGCCAGGCTGCAGGGCACGGCCGCCGACATCATTCGCCGCGCCATGGTGCATATGGAGGAAGCGCTGGACAAGGCGAAGCTCTCCGCCCGCATGCTCTTGCAAGTGCATGACGAGCTGATCTTCGAGACGGTGGACGCGGAAGTCGAGGCGACGATCCCCGTGGTGCGCCGGGTGATGGAGAACGCGCCGATGCCGGCGGTCTCGATGTCGGTGCCGCTGCATGTCGACGCGCGCGCCGCGGATAATTGGGACGAGGCGCACTGAGCGCCTGACGTTCGTTCGTCATCCACGGGCGGAGCAAGGAGCGAAGCGACGCGGCGAAGACCCGAGGATCCATGCCGTGACGCAGGCCGTAAAACGCGGCAGTTGCGGATAGCCTCGCAAGGCACGCCGCTCTTCGATCCGGATCCTGCGCCGTGGCGGCGCGTGTATGTCACGGCATGGATACTAGGGTCTTCGCGACGGAGCTTCGCTCCTGCTCCGCCCTAGTATGACGAAGTGAAGGCCTTACGCCGCTTCAGCCCGGCACTTGGCGCACACGCCGCGAAACTCGATCACCGCCTTCTTGGCGGCAAAGCCTGTCGAGCGCACCCACTCGTCCAAGCGATGATCGACATCATGGTCGGACATCTCGGTCACCTGGCCGCAGCTGTCGCAGATCGCGAAGGCCGTCATCGAGTGGCTGTGGTCGTGCGGCTCGGCGCAAGCGACGAAGGAGTTGAGGCTTTCGAGCCGGTGCACGAAGCCTGACTTCACCAGCGTGTCTAAAGCGCGATAGACCTGCAGCGGCGCCCGGAAGCCGCGCTCGCGCAGCTGGTCGAGCAGCATATAGGCGCTGAGCGGCCCGCTGGCGGCCTCGAGCTTCTCGAGCACGCACAGCTGGTTCTTGGTCAGCGCATCCCTTGCCGTCATCTTGTCCATCCGGTCGTCGCGTCGTTTCGCGTGCCGATTGCGCGCATGAAACGCTCTCCGCTCATGAGATAGCGACGAACGCGCATTTTTGCCACTGTTTCCGCGGTTGACTTGCCTGGCGCGGCCACTACTTGCGCGGCGGCCCCTTGCGCTCGGCGGAAGCCGCCCACAGGTTGATGTCGGCCTCGCGGGCGTAAGTGTCGATCTCGGCGAGCTCGGCATCGCTGAACTCGAGCGTGTTGAGCGCGCCGACGCAATCCTCGACCTGCTCCGGCCGGCTGGCGCCGATCAGCGCCGTCGTCACCCTGCCTTTGCGCAGCACCCAGGCCAACGCCATCTGCGCCAGCGTCTGCCCGCGCCGGCCGGCGATGGCGTTGAGCGCCTTGATGTTGGCGATCGACTGGTCGTTGATGAAGGCGGGCCTCAGCGACTTGCCCTGGGATGCACGGCTGCCCCCGGGAATGCCGCCGAGATATTTGTCGGTCAGCATGCCTTGCGCCAGCGGCGAGAACACGATCGAGCCGATGCCCAGCCCCTCCAGCGTGTCGAGCAGCCCGTCCTCCTCGACCCAGCGGTTGAGCATCGAATAGCTCGGCTGGTGGATGAGGCAAGGGGTGCCGAGCTGGCGCAGAATGTCGGCCGCCTCGCGCGTGCGCTGCGAATTGTAGGAGGAGATGCCGGCATAGAGCGCCTTGCCCGAGCGCACCGCATGGTCGAGCGCGCTCATCGTCTCTTCCAGCGGCGTCTCGGGATCGAAGCGATGGGAATAGAAGATGTCGACATAGTCGAGCCCCATCCGCTTCAGGCTCTGGTCGAGGCTCGCCAGCATATATTTGCGGCTGCCCCATTCACCGTAGGGACCGTCCCACATCCCGTAGCCCGCCTTGGTCGAGATGATCAGCTCGTCGCGATAGGCGGCGAAATCGCTGCGCAGGATCTCGCCGAACGCGGTCTCGGCCGAGCCGGGTGGCGGGCCGTAATTGTTGGCGAGGTCGAAATGCGTGATGCCGAGGTCGAAGGCCTTGCGCACGATCGCCTGCTTGGTCCTGTGCGGCGTGTCGTTGCCGAAATTGTGCCACAGCCCGAGCGAGATGGCCGGCAGCTTGAGGCCGGACCGTCCGCAACGGTTGTAGATCATTTTCTCGTAGCGGTTCTCGGCGGCGACATAGGGCATGGGGAAATCCTCGGGATCGAAGCGGCGCGGGGATCGCCGCTAGAGCATGATGCCGAAAAGTGTGGAGCGGTTTTCGGACGACATCATGCTCCGGCTCTGGTGTGAATTTGAATCGATGCTTGCCCTCCATCCTTACCCTCTCCCCGCCGAAACGGGGAGAGGGGTCGCCACCTACTTTTTCTTCGCCAGCAGCGCCTTGGCCTCCTTGATGCCGAGCGCTGCCGGTCGCTCGCAAGTCGTCTGCATGGTGACGAACTTGCCGCTTTCGCCGGAGCGCAGGATGCCGGTCATGACATCGACGGCGTGCAGCGCCAGCTCCATCGAGCAGCGATGCGGCCGCCCTTCGGCGATGGCGATCGCCATGTCGGCAAGGCCTGCGGTGCGATAGTTGGCCATCATGCCCTGGCTGTGCATCTCGTTGGGCACGCCGAACGGATGATCCCACTTGGGCAGCTTCTTCACCGGCTTGGTCGCATCGGTGAAGCGAACCTCGCCGCCGAAGAAGTTCGGATCCGGCACGAAGACGGTGCCCGCCTCGCCATAGAGTTCCATCGGCGCGTGGCCGTGGCTCCAGACGTCCCAGCTGGTGTTCAGCGTCACCACGGCGCCGTTCGCGAATTCGAGCAGCGCGTGGATGGTGGTCGGCGTGTTGACCGGGATTTTTTCACCCGCACGGGGCTTTGAGCTGATCGTTCGCTCCTTGGCCGGCGTCGCCGCGAAGGCCGCAACCTGCTTCACCGGTCCGATCAGCTGGATCAGGTTGGTGACGTAGTACGGACCGATATCGAGCACCGGGCCGGCACCCGGCTGGAAGAAGAAATCCGGATTGGGATGCCAGTGCTCCATGCCGTGGCCCATCACATGGCAGGTGCCGCTGGTGATCCTGCCGAGCTTGCCGCTGTCGATCAGCTCGCGCGCCAGCTGATGCGCGCCGCCGAAGAACGTGTCCGGCGCCGAACCGATGCGCAGCCCCTTCTTCTCGGCCCGTTTCTTGAGGTCGAGCCCTTCCTCGATCGACAGCACGAAGGGCTTTTCCGAATAGACGTGCTTGCCGGCCTCGAGCACCGCCTTCGACACTTCATAATGCACGGCCGGAACGGTGAGGTTGACGACGATGTCGATCTCGTCGTCCTTGAGAAGGTCGTTGACCGTCTCGGCGCGGAGCTTGAACTCCTTCGCCCGCATCTTCGCCGCGTCCATGTTGATATCCGCGCAGGCGCGCATCTTGATGCCGCGAAACAGCGGCGCCAGCGAGAAATACGCCTTCGAGATGTTGCCGCAGCCGATGACGCCTACGCCAAGTTTGTTTGCCATGATGGTATGTCCTAGTAGTTCTTGACGGATTCGATCGAGCGACGGGCGAAGCGCTCGATGTCGTTGGGGTTGTCCTGCTCCATGACGAAATACTTCGCCGCGCTTCTGGCGCGCAACGTCTTGATCAGGCCGGGCCAGTCGATAGTGCCGTGGCCGACATCCGACCAGCCGTCCTCGTCGAGCCCCTCGCCGGGCTTGGCCATGTCCTTGACGTGGACTGCATTGATGCGACTGCCGTGCCTCTCGATCCAGGGCAGCGGATCGGCGCCGCCGCGCACCACCCAGGCGACGTCCATCTCCCAGCCGATATCGGGCGCTGCGGACAAGATATGGTCCTGCGGCACCGAACCGTCGGCGAGCGCCTTGAACTCGAAATCGTGGTTGTGCCAGGCAAAGCCGTAGCCGCCTTTCTTCGCGGTCTCGCCGACCTTGGCCAGACGCTCGCCAAAGCCGCGCCAGCCGGCGGTATCGCCGGGCCGCGCATCGGGCATGAGATAGGGGCAGATCAAGAGCGAGATGCCGAGCGCATCGGCTGTTCTGCGCACGCCATCGAAGTCCTTTTCCAGCGCATCGATCGAGAAATGCCCGGTCGGCATGGCGAGCCCGTTCTTGTCGAGCTCGGCGCGGAAAGCCTTGGGATCGTCATAAACGCCGCCGAAGCCTTCGACTTCTTTGTAGCCGAGCTCGCCGAGCATCTTCAGCACGCCGTCCCATGGTTGGAAATTTCGGGCGCTGTAGAGTTGGAATGACCAGTTCATCTGTCCTGTCCGTTCTGCTTGGGGGATGATTTTTCGGGTTAAAGGCGGCCGTCGGTCTCGGCGTCGAACAGCGAAGCGCGCGCCGGATCGAAGCCGATGCGGATCGCATCGCCGTTGCGCAGCGTCTTGTCCGCTTCGACGCGGAAGGAAAGGATTTGGCCACCGAGCTTGGTCCACACCAGCGTGTCGGAGCCCATAGGATCGACGATCTCGACGGTCGACTCGGCAGTGAAGGGCATCGCCTTGGCCACGTCGCCCAGGGCAATGTGCTCGGGCCGGATGCCGAACACGCAGGGCTTGCCGGCACGGCCGTTGTCGCCATCGAACTGATAGCGGCCGAGCGGCACGGAAACACCATCGGCCTTGAACAGGGGAGCATCGCCCGCCTGCAACTCCCCTTTCAGGAAATTCATCGCCGGCGAGCCGAGAAAACCGGCGACGAAGCGGTTGACCGGACGGTTGTAGATCGTCTGCGGCGCGTCGAGCTGCTGGATCACCCCGCCCTTCATCACCGCGATGCGGTCGGCCAGCGTCATCGCCTCGATCTGGTCGTGGGTGACGTAGATCATCGTGTTCTGCAGCCTGCGATGCAGAAGCTTGATCTCGACGCGCAGCTCCGAGCGCAGCTTGGCGTCGAGGTTGGAGAGCGGCTCGTCGAACAGGAAGACGTCGACGTCGCGCACCAGCGCCCGCCCGATCGCCACGCGCTGGCGCTGGCCGCCGGAAAGCGCCGAGGGCTTGCGCTGCAGAAGCGGTTCGATCTGCAGGATCTCGGCCGCGCGCGCGATGCGCTTGGCGATCTCCTCCTTCGGCACACCGGCCACGCGCAGGCCGAAGGACAGGTTCTTCTCCACCGTCATCTGCGGATAGAGCGCGTAGGACTGGAACACCATGCCGATGCCGCGGTCCTTCGGCTCTTCCCAGGTGACGTTCTTGCCCTTGATGAAGATGCGGCCTTCGGAAATGTCGAGCAGGCCGGCTATGCAGTTGAGCAAGGTCGACTTGCCGCAGCCCGACGGCCCGAGCAGCACGATGAACTCGCCCTCGGCGACGTCCAAGTTGAGGGTCTTCAGCACCGACATGACGCCGAAATTGAGCGACAGGTCCTGGATCGAGACGCTGGGACTGGCGATTGCTGCTGCCATCATCATCCTTTCACTGCGCCGGCCGCGATGCCGCGCACGAAGAGCTTGCCGGAAACGAAATAGACGATGAGCGGCACGAGGCCGGTCAAGATGGTCGCGGCCATGTTGACGTTGTATTCCTTCACGCCCTGCACCGAGTTGACGATGTTGTTGAGCTGCACCGTCATCGGATAGGTATCGGGGCGGGTGTAGACGACGCCGAACAGGAAGTCGTTCCAGATGCCGGTCACCTGCAGGATGATGGCGACGACGAAGATCGGCAGCGACATCGGCAGCATGATGCGCAGATAGATGCCCCAGAAGCCGGCGCCGTCGACGCGCGCCGCCCTGAACAGCTCCTCAGGCATCGACGTGAAATAGTTGCGGAACAGAAGCGTCAGGATCGGCATGCCGAAGATCGAATGCACGATCACCAGGCCGGTGAGCGTGCCGTAGATGCCGATCTCGCGCAGGATGATGACGATCGGATAGATCATCACCTGATAGGGGATGAAGGCGCCGACGATCAGGATGATGAAGAAGCTGTCGGCGCCCTTGAAGCGCCAGTTGGCCAAAGCATAACCGTTCACCGAAGCGATCGCGATCGACAGCAGCACCGACGGCACGGTGATGCGCACCGAATTCCAGAAGCCGCGCGAAAGTCCGTCGCAATTGAGGCCGGTGCAGGCGGTCGCCCACGCCTTCACCCAGGGCTCGAAAGTGATCTCCAGCGGCGGCGAGAAGATGTTGCCGAGGCGGATTTCCGGCATGCCTTTCAGCGACGTGACGATCATCACATAGAGCGGCAGCAGGTAGTAAAGCGCCACGACGATCAGCGTGCCGTAAAGAAAGATGTTGCGGCGGGAAAGCACATGCCGCGGTTTCGTTCCGCTCGGCCCCAATGTATCGGACAACGGCGCTTCGCGCCGGAGGGCGTTCGCCTCGGCGGGGATGGAAGCAGCAATCTCAGCCATGCTTCTTGCCTCCGAATTCGAGATAGGCCCATGGCACGATCACGATGACCACCGAGAGCAGCATCATGGTCGAGGCGGCAAAACCCTGACCGAGATTCTGGGCGAAGAACATGTAGTCGTAGACGTACTTCGCCGGCACTTCGGAAGCGATGCCGGGGCCGCCGCTGGTCTGGGCAACCACGAGGTCGTAGACCTTGACGATGCCCGCTGCGATGATCACCAGCGTGGTGATGAAGACCGGGCGCATCATCGGGATGACGATGAAGAGATAGGTCTTCCACATCGGGATGCCGTCGACCCGCGCAGCCTTCCAGATGTCCTCGTCGATGCCGCGCAGGCCGGCGAGCATCAGGCACATGATCAGCCCCGTGCCTTGCCACAGTGCTGCGATCGAAATGCCGTAGATGACGATGCTGGAATTGTAGAGCGGGTCGAAGCTGAAGCTCGTCCAGCCGAGGTCGCGCACGACGCGCTGGACGCCGAAGTCCGGATTGAGCAACCACTGCCAGACAAGGCCGGTGACGATGAAGGACAGCGCGAAAGGATAGAGGAAGATGGTACGGAACGTGTCCTCGAAGCGGATCTTCTGGTCGAGAAGAGCCGCAAGCACGAAGCCGATGACCAGCGAGAACACCAGCGAGATCACGCCATAGATCAGAAGGTTCTCGATCGAGACCAGCCAGCGTGGCGTCGCCCACAGCCGGTAATATTGGTCGAGCCCGACGAAACTCAGCCGTGGCAGCAACTTCGAATTGGTGAAGGAATAGAGCACCGTCCAGGCCGTGCCGCCGACGAAGACCACCAGGGCGGTCAGGATCATCGGGATCGACGCGACCTTGGCATTGAGATTGCGGAAAAGCTGGTTGGGGCGTTCGCTGTTGCTCATCTCGGCAGCCGCGCTGGGACAATGAGGACATCACGCTCCCGACCCCGGATAAGCAGGGGCCGGGAGCTGGCGGGGGCGCCGTCGATCAGTCGGCCGAAGCGATGATGTCGGCGAAGCGCTTCTGCGCCTCTTCGAGCGTCATGTCGGGCTTGGCGAAGAATTCGGAGAACAGATCCTCCTTCTGCTTCTGGCTGTCCTGTGAGAGCAACTGGTCCGTCCACGGGATGACGGCGCCCTTGGCGAGGATGGCGAGGCCCTTCTTCATGCAGTCGTTCGCCGTGTTGAGGTCGACATCGCCGCGCACCGGCAGCGAGCCCTTCTTGAGATTGAAGGCAACCTGCGTCTTCGGATCGAGCAGCGTCTCGGCCAGGACTTCCTGCGCCTTGGCCTTGTCGGCGTCCTTCAGCAGCGGGAAGTAGAAGGCGTCGCCGCCGGTGGCGATGACCTCGTTCAGGCCGAGGCCGGGCAGGCAGGTGTAGTCCTTGCCGGCGGTCTTGCCGGCGACCTGGAACTCGCCCTGCGCCCAGTCGCCCATGATCTGGCCGCCTGCCTTGCCGGTGATGACGAGGTTGGTCGCCTGGTTCCAGTCCTGCACATTGGTGTTCTTGGCCATCTTGCGGGCGTCATCGGCGGCCTTGAACACCTTGGCGATCTCGGGGCCGCCGGCGAATTTGGCATCCTTTTCCTTGTAGACCTTGAGGAAGGCGTCGGTGCCGCCGACCGCGGCGAGCAGCACGTCGAAGGCGCCCGATGCCTGCCAGGGCTGACCGCCGACGGCGAGCGGAATGATGCCGGCCTTTTCCAGCGCCGGCGCAGCGGCCACGAACTCGTTCCAGTCCTTAGGCATCGGCACGCCTGCCTTCTGGAAGGCCTCGTTCGACAGCCACAGCCACTGCCAGGAATGGATATTGACCGGCACGCAATAGATCTTGCCGTCGATGGTGCAACTATCGAGCAGGCTCTTGGGCCGCACGATTTCCGTCCACTTGTCCTTGGTGGCTATGTCGGTGAGGTCGCGCATCAGCCCGGCCTGGACAAGCTCCTCCGCCTGGCGGCCGTGGTTGAACTGGGTGGCGCCCATCGGATCGCCGCCGGTGATGCGGCTGATCATGATCGGCCGCGCCGTACCGCCGGAGCCGGCGATGGCGCCATCGACCCAGTGGTTGCCGGTCGCGTCGAAGGCCTTGGCAAGCTCAGCCACCGCCGCCGCCTCGCCGCCCGAAGTCCACCAATGGGTGACTTCGAGGTCGGTCGCGGCCGCCGGTCCGGCGAAGTTGAGCGCGACCGTCGCGGCGAACGCGGCAGTCAGGAATTTGTATCGCATTTCGGTTTCCTCCCAGAATCTGAAACGTTACAGATTTTCGATACGGCAAATGACCGGCATAGGCAACCCCTCGAATGAACTTCGTCCAAAATTTTTTCGAGTCGCGAACAAAATCCTTCTGCTGGAAGCGCTCGGTAGCGCTTAGCTCAGCCGAATGATGCCAAAACCCGCAGGAAACTGAGATTTCTTTGCGATTCCAGTGCCTTTCGGCCCACTTCCTCGCCACTGACGGTGAAGATCACGCTCTGCCGCCTGGTCCGGGGCGCTGGCAATCTGTAACGTTTCAGTATATTGAACCGCGTCACTGGCTGAAAGCCGCGCAAATGTCGACGCGAAGGATTGCCGGTCAGCCTCGCGGCTGTTATGCGCCTGATGGGCGGGACGAATGGACAGACGAACCAAGGACAAGGACGGCGACACGTCGGCCAGGGAACGGCCGACGCTGAAGACGCTCGCCTTCATGACCGGGCTCGGCGTCACCACCGTCTCGCGCGCGCTGAAGGATGCGCCCGAAATCGGCGCCGAGACCAGGCGCCGCGTCCAGCTCGTCGCCAAGCAGATCGGTTACCGGCCGAACCGCGCCGGCGTCAGGCTGAGGACCGGCAAGACCAATGTCATCTCACTTGTGCTCAACACCGAGCACGAGCTGATGAGCTTCGTCTCGGACATCATCTACGGCGTCACCGAAGTGATCGCGGATACGCCCTATCACCTGATCGTCACGCCCTACTCACGCTCGCAGGATCCGCTGGACCCGATACGGTACCTGGTCGAGACAGGTTCTGCCGACGGCGTCATCATCTCACGCACCCAGCCCAACGACCCGCGCGCCCGCTATATGCTGGAGCGCGGCATTCCCTTTGCCACGCATGGCCGCACCGACATGGGCTTGGTGCACCCCTATCACGACTTCGACAACTACGCTTTCGCCGGCGAGGCTGTCCGCTATCTTGCAGGCGTCGGCCGCCGTCGCCTTGCTTTGCTGACGCCACCCATCGGCCTGACTTATCGCGGTCACACCGTGGACGGTTTCACCGATGCATTGAGCGAAGTCGGCGCCAGCGAAGTACCGTTCAACACCGTCACGATCGACCATTCGATCGAACAGATCAGGACGCGGACCGCTCAGCTCATGCGGCGCGAGGATCGGCCGGACGGCTTCGTCAGCAGCGCCGCGGCGGCGACGCTCGCCATCGTCGCCGGCATCGAGGATGCCGGCCTGAAACTTGGCCGCGACGTCGACGTGGTCTCGAAACAGTCGTCGGAGCTGCTGCACCTGTTCCGGCGGGAACTGCTGGTCGTCAACGAGAATTTCCGGCTCGCCGGCTCCGAGCTTGCCCGCGCGGTGCTCGGCTGGATCGGCGGCGCCGACCCCGGCTCGCTGCAGTCGCTCAGCAAGCCGAGCGAGGTTCTGCCTTTTCGGGGTTAGTGCTGGTTGCCGGTCAAGGATGGCCCTCTGCTCGACGCTGGAGATTGGCCAAGGCCACGCGGCTTCGTCATCCTCGGGCTTGACCCGAGCATCCATGCCGTGACCTCTGTCGTAGAGCGCAACGGTGCAGAATTCTGCAACCGCTGCAACGCCTTAGTGTAACGGCATGGATCCTAGGGTCTGCGCGCGTCGCTTCGCTCCTTGCTCCGCCCTAGGATGACGACGCGAGGAATGCCCGACGACTTGACGCGACCTAGGCCTAAGCAGCTCCGCTGCCCCATGGTCCATGGAAGGCCCCCTGCTCGCCGATCCGCTCGAAGCCGTGCGCGCCGAAGAAATCGCGCTGCGCCTGGATCAGGTTCGAGGTGCCGCGCCCCTGCCGGTAGCTGTCGAAATAGGCGAGCGCGGAGGACAGCGCCGGCACCGGCGAGCCAGCCTCCGAGGCTCTCGCAACGATCCGCCTGAGCGACGGATGCGCCTCCTTCATCATGGCGATGAAGGCCGGCGCCATCAAAAGGTTGGTGGAAGCGCCGCCCGACCCGAAAGCCTCGGCCATCATGTCCAGCATCTGCGAGCGGATGATGCAGCCGGCGCGCCAGATCTTGGCGATGGTCGGCATCGGCAGGTTCCAGTTGAACTCTTTCGAGGCGCCGCTCATCACCGCGAAGCCTTGCGCGTAGGCCGCGATCTTGCCGGCGAACAGCGCCAGCTCGAGATCCTTCAAAAGAGCCGCCTTGTCGCCGGAAATCTTTTCGACGCCGATATTGCCATAGGCATTTTCGGCCGCCTGCCGCTCGTCCTTGATCGACGACAGCACGCGCGCCGCCACGGCCGCTTCGATGGCTGTCGCCGGAATGCCGAGCTGCTGCGCCTCGATGACCGACCATTTGCCGGTGCCCTTCTGGCCGGCTCGGTCGAGGATGATGTCCACCACCGGCTTGCCGGTCTTCGGATCGTCGGCGGCGAGAACCTTCGCGGTGATCTCGATCAGGTAGGAATTGAGCCGGCCCTTGTTCCAGTTTTCGAAAACGGCGCCGATCTCCTTCGGCCCCATGCCGAGTCCGTCGCGCAGGATGCCGTAGATCTCGGCGATCATCTGCATGTCGGCATATTCGATGCCGTTATGGATGGTCTTGACGAAATGCCCGGCGCCATCGGTTCCGAGCCAGGCGGCGCAGGGCTCGTCCCTGAACTTGGCCGAGATCGCCGTCAGCACCTTCTCGACGCGCTTCCAGGACTCCTCCGTGCCGCCGACCATGATCGACGGCCCATGGCGCGCGCCCTCCTCGCCGCCGGACACGCCCATGCCGATAAAGGTTAGCCCCGAGCCCGACAGCTCGGAGAAGCGCCGCATCGTGTCGCGGAAATTGGCGTTGCCGGCATCGATGACGATGTCGTTGTCCGACAGCACCCCGCGCAAGGCTTCGATCTGCTCGTCGACCGGCTTGCCGGCGAGCACCATGATGATGATCGGCCGCGGCGGCCGGATCGCCGCCGCAAGCTCCTCCAGGCTGTAGCAGGGGACGATCCTGTCCTTCAGCGAGCCGGCGCCCTCGACGAAGGCGTCGGTGCGCGATGGCGTGCGATTGAAGACGGCGATGCGATGCCCGTGCTCAGCGATGTTGAGCGCCAGGTTGGAACCCATCGTGCCAAGGCCGATCAGGCCGATTTCGGCTTTTTCCATCGTTTCTTCCCTGCTTTCGAATGCTTTTGTTGGAGGCCGCGTTTTGCAAAGGATGATTGACGGGCCTTCGCGACGGCGTCAACCGCCTCGCCGAACTGTGTCACTCCGCTCTGATGTCGATCGGCGCCTCGATCTTCACCATCTCGAAATCCGAAACGAGAATATCGAGCCTGGCGTTCCAGCGGCCGGGCAGAGGGATGACGAGATTGTCCACCCGCCAGGTACCGTCGCCGGGCTTCGTCGCCGGCCGCTTTATCGGCTCGATGCCGGCATCCGGCTTCGACAGCACCAGCGTCACCGCCTTGGCGTCCAGCGGCCCGAAATCGCCGGTCATGATGACCATCAAGGCGGCCACCTGCCCCGCATGGCCGGGCGTGATGCTGAGATCGGCCATCGCCTGCAGCGTATGGATATGGACCGAGACCGGCTGCGCGGCGGCGATCGCCAGCGCGCGCGGCGGCGGCGTGAAGCGCCAGCCGGCGGCGACGCCGAAGATGGCGAGCACGATCAGCGTCTCGATGCCGATCGAACGCACCAGTCGCCGCTGCACTTCCGTGTCGCCCGCCTCGGCTGGCGCGGTGAGCGTCCAGCGGTTGACGGAGGCGAGCGTGAACAGGAACAGCAGCAAGGCGAGCTTCAGTAGTAGCAGGCGGCCGTAGGCGGTGTTGATCAGCGCCGCCGGCTCCTGCACTTGGATGATCGCCAGCACAACGCCGCTTGCGGCAAGCACGGCAACGACAGGCAGGATCGCACGCGAGAACCGGCGTAGGAAAACCTTCGCCTCCGCCGGCTGGTATCGCAAGGCAAGGCCGAGCGGCGCCAGCGCGCCCACCCAAGATGCGATGGCCGCGCCGTGCAGGAACACCAGCGACCGCGTCAGCCATTGCGGCTCGGCGGCGCTTGCATGGCCGCTGGCGGAAAGTGCCGCGCCCACGCCGACAAGCCCGGCAAGCGCAAGCAGCTTGCGGAAAGCTCGGGGCCCGGCGAGGGACAGCAGGGCGAAGCCAAGCGCGATCAGGGCGACGAGGACCGTCCAGCCGAAACTGGTTTCAGCCGCGGTCGTCCAGACGACCGGCGCCGCAAACTGGCCGAGCGGCGCGCCAAGCGCGTCTAGCCCCTGCAAGCCGAGCGAAACCGGAGCGGCGACCAGTCCGCAGAGCAGAGTGCCTGTGACGAAGCGCCGGCCGCAGCGGCGGTTTTCGGCCAGCCAGGCGAGCGAGAAGGCGCCGCCGGCGCCGAGAAACAGGCCGACATAGAGGAAGAGCTTGCCGATCCAGATCGCCGTGCGCAGCGACCAGTCGACGGTTTCACCGGCGACAGGCGCCGCACTCGGCGCGCCGACGGAAAACAGCGCCGAGCCGCCGACCGGATGGCCGTCCTCCGAAATCACCCGCCAGCTCAGCACATGCGTGCCGGATTTGAGCGTCTCGGGATTGTCGATCTCGACGGTGCGGTCCGTGAGGCGGAAGGAGGTCAGGGCACGCCGCGTGCCGTCCGGCTGCACGAGAGTAAGGACCAACGGCGAGACCGGCTCGCTGAAGGTCAGCGAGAAACGGGCGGGGCTCTGCATCAACACCGTGCCGTCGGCCGGATCGGTCGCGACAAGCGCCGCGTGCGCGAAGGCGCGGCCAGGCAGCGCCAGCGCCAGCACCAGCACGAGAGCCGCGATCAGGCCGCCGGTGACTTGCCTGATGCGGCTGCCGCTCAGGCGGACTGGGTAAGATGCTGCGTTCATGCGGTCTTTCGAGAGGCGATAGCGCGCCCGGACGGGCGCGCCATCAAGAGATCATTTCTTCGGCAGCAATTTGATGCCGGGCGCCGGATTTTCCAGCGCATCCTCATCCTGGCCTGCCGCCGGAATTTCGATCCAGCGAGCCGCGGCATCGCCGCATTCTTGCACGACCGGGAAATAGAGCATCTGGCCGGCAGGTAGATCGGCAGCCAATGAGGCGCGGAAAACGAACTCGTCATAGAATTCGTCCGGCAGGTTGCCGACGCTCCAGTCGACTTCCTTGACGCCGGTGGTCAGCGTCTCGCCATAGAGCTGATACGATTTCTCGTATCTGCCTTTCTTGGTCTGCAGCGTCCAGCCGGGCTTCGGCATCGGCTTCACCGAAATGACGCCTTCCGGGATCTGCACCCGCACTGCCGTCGTCGCCTTGCCTTCGCAGCCATGCGGCACGTGCAGGACGGCTTTGTAGGTCGAGCCTACGGCCGCTTCCTGCGTTTCGAGCGTGATGTGGGCGAGCGCGGCGTTCGTGCCGAGCGTCAGGAACGCGCCGGTCGCCAAAAGATACTTCTTCATGAATTGTCCCTCCGATTTCTGGTGCGGGCGGGCGATCAATCGGCGTGCTCGTCCATCTCCGTCTCGCCCATGCCTTCGACGAGGAACTCGACCTTGACGCTGCCGGCCTTCTCGAAGGTCAGCGTCGCAGGGAACTTTTCGCCTTGCTTGGGTTGTCGCTTGAGGCCGATGAACATCAGGTGATAGCTGCCGGGCTTGAGCGCGACCTTGCCGCCGGCCGGGATTTCGAGGCCGCCGGTGACCGGCCGCATGGTCATGACGCCGTCCTTGACGCCCATTTCATGCAGTTCGGCCTTGTCGGAGATGTCGGAGGAAATCGACAGCAGCCGGTCCGGCGCGCTGCCTTTGTTGGTCACGGTGAAATAGCCGCCGGCCACCTTGGCGCCGGGCGGCGACGCGCGCGACCACGGATGCCCGATTTCGAGATCGCCGGCCTTGAATTCATGCGCGAGGGCGCCGGGAATGCAGGCGAACAGGAGAAGGAGGGCGATCACGGCAAGGCCGAGGTGTTCGAAGCCACGCGGATGGGCCTGTGCGCGCGCTGCTGGAAAAGAATTGGACATGGTTGCTCCATGGCTATGAGATCGCGCCGGCGTGCGGTCGCGAGCAGTCTGATCTTGGATGAATGCACCCGCGAAAGGTTCCGCGGGGGTCGTGCCGTCAGACCGTAGCCGGCGGCGCGCGCGGATTGGCCGGCGACCGGTCGCGGGCGAAATCGAGATGTCTGAAAGCCGGAGGCGGGAAAGCGACCGCTTCGAATGCCGAGGTCCTGGCAAGCGCGCCGCTGTCCGGCGGCGGCAGATGCGCCGGCGAAACCATGCTGCAGCCGAGCGAGCAGCAGGCCGGCATATGCTGCTGGTGCGGATCGTCGCCGGGAAGCTTGACCGCCCCGTCATGTGTGCAGATGACGTTGCCGAAGGCATCGAGCTGCGAAGGCGCGCCGAAGGCGAAGGCGCCGAGCGCCGACTGGAGTAATAAGAGCAGCGCCGCGACCAACGCGGCCGGCATGCTCCATCGTCTCAGCCGGATATCCAACGGTTTGCCTCTTCCAAGCAAGTTGGCGGACCCTAACACGGCGCCGGCGGCTGGAAAATCGGCAAAACCAGGCTGCGGCAACGCGGCGCGATGCGCCAGACTCAGGCGAGCTGCGCCTGCCGCCCTTCTGGAATGGAACTCAGCAGCGTCTGGCGCGCCGACTTCAGATGCTTGCGGCAGGCGGCGTCGACCTTTGCGGGATCGCGCGATTTCAGCGCCGCGATATAGGCCAGATGCTCTTGGACAGCGACCTCGTTGCGCTCGCGTTCCTGCGCCTTGTTCCACTGGTAGTGGTAGTGGAAGATCATCGCGATCACATCGTAGAAATCGACGATGAAGCGGTTGTGCGAGGCGCGGTGGATCAGCCGGTGGAAGCGCTCGTCGAGCTCGGAGAATTCATTGAAGCGCGTTGCGATCTCGCGGGCCAGCTGGCGATGTTCTTCCTCGAGCCTGTCCAGGTCCGCCCAGACTGCGCTCTCCTCCGGCAGCGCGACGAAGGCAGCCGCCGAGCGCAATTCGAACATCTCGCGGATTTCGGTCAGCTCCAGCGCGAAGGCGCGGGTGAAGCCTTTCAGCACCCAATGGCTGTTGCGCCGCTTCTCGATCAAGCCGAAGCGTGAGAAGCGAATCAGGAATTCGCGCACGCTGGTGGTGCCGACGCCGATCTCGCGCGCGAGCTCCAGTTCGTTGATCTGCATGCCGGCCTCGGCGCCCTCGGCAAGCAGCCGGCGCATGAAGGAACGCTCGATGATCTCGGCCAGCGAGTCGGTCTCCTCCTCGGGAAAGAAATCTTCCGGCCGCGGCGACCTCAGCACCGTCTTGTTGCGCTTGTTCCAGGCGATCAGCCCCGTTTCCTCCATGCGTGAGAGGATGCTGCGCACCGTGGTGCGGCTGACGCCGAGCAGCGTTCCAAGCTCCGGCTCCGACGGCAGGCTCTTGGTTTCGTCGAGCAGCCTCAGGCCGCGGTTGAAGGCGTCCTTGTAGACGTTGTTGCTCTTCGACATGCCCCGTATCCCCCAACGCTTGCGGCGGCCCGCCGGAAGCGCGATATGATCGGTGTTCCTAGCGCAAGCCTCCGAAAAGCGGAACGGCTTTCGCCGGCTTGCCGGACGAGCAATTGCGCACCGAAAGAACGCGCGCCGCCCGCGGTGAAAAAACAATTGACGTAAAAATGTTTTTTCACGATAAAAGACATTATCCTCAAATGGGCGTATGTCAATCCGCCCACATTCCCAGGTTTATCCAGGACAGCCGCCCGTGAACGCCGCAAACACCATTCTGCTTTCCCCCGCCGACAATGTCGCGGTCGCCAATGGCCGCATCGAGATCGGGACTGCATTGCCCGGCGGCGCGGTCGCGGCTGCCGCGATCGACCCCGGGCACAAGGTGGCGATCAAGAAGATCGCGGCCGGCGAAGCGGTGGTGAAATATGCGCAGGCGATCGGCCGCGCCACGCAGGACATCGCGCCGGGCGAGCACGTCCACTCGCACAATCTGGTGTTCGAGAGCGGCCGCCTGCCGGTGGTGCCGCCGAGCGAGGCCGAGCACGCCACCGAGGCCGACCGCAAGCGCACCTTCATGGGCTATCGCCGCGCCGACGGCCGCGCCGGAACGCGCAACTTCATTGGCATCATCGCCAGCGTCAATTGCTCGTCCACCGTCTGTCATGCGATCGCCGACGAGGCCAACCGTACGCTGCTGCCAAAATATCCCGGCATCGACGGCTTCGTGCCGATCGTGCACGGCCAGGGCTGCGGCATGAGCGCCACCGGCGACGGCATGATGGTTCTGCACCGCACGCTCGCCGGCTATGCCCGCCATCCGAATTTCGGCGGCGTGCTGATGGTCGGGCTGGGCTGCGAGGTCAACCAGCTCACGCTTTACGGCCAGAAGGGCGTCGCCGCGGGAAAACGTCACTTCAACATCCAGGAGGCCGGCGGCTCGCGCAAATCGGTCGAGCGGGCGATGGGCGTGCTGGCCGAGATCGCCGAGGAAGTCGGCCAGCTGCAGCGCGAGCCGATTCCGGTCAGCGAGATCGTGGTCGGCCTGCAATGCGGCGGCTCGGACGGCATGTCCGGCATCACCGCCAATCCGGCGCTGGGTGCCGCCGTCGATATCCTCGCCGGCTGCGGCGGCATCGGCATCCTGTCGGAGACCACCGAGATCTACGGCGCCGAGCACTTGCTTGCCTACCGCGCCGCCTCGCCCGAGATCGCCGCCAAGCTCGACAGCTATGTCAAATGGTGGGAAGACCATACCGCCAAGCACGGCGCCTCGATCGACAACAACCCCTCGCCCGGCAACAAGCGCGGCGGGCTCACCACCATCCTCGAAAAGTCGTTGGGCGCCGTCGCCAAGGGCGGCCAGACGTCGCTCAACGGCGTCTTCGGCTATGCCGAGAAGGTCTCAGGCAGCGGCTTGGTGTTCATGGACACGCCCGGCTACGATCCGGTCTCGGCCACCGGCCAGGTTGCCGGCGGCGCCAATGTCATCGTCTTCACCACAGGCCGCGGCTCCTGCTTCGGCTGCCGGCCGACGCCGTCGATCAAGGTCGCCACCAACTCGACGATGTACCACCAGATGGAAGAGGACATGGACGTCAATTGCGGCGTCATCGCTTCCGGCGAAAAGACGATCGCCGGCATGGGCCGCGAGATCTTCGAGCTGATCATCGAGACGGCGTCCGGCCGCAAGACCAAGAGCGAGGCGTTCGGCTACGGCGACAACGAGTTCGTGCCCTGGCATCTCGGCGCGACGCTCTAATTTAATTTAAGCACCGTCAAAAGAACGGCCGGTCGGACGGCAAAGGGAGGCTTTGATGAACAAACGCCGGATCGGCACGACTGCGCTCGAAGTGACCGAAATCAGCTTCGGCGGCGCCGCGATCGGCGGCCTCTACCGCGCCTGTCCGCGCGAGGCCGCCATGGCAACGCTGGAAACGGCCTGGAATGCCGGGCTGCGCTACTTCGACGCCGCCCCCTTCTACGGCTTCGGTCTTTCCGAGCGCCGCACCGGCGACTTCCTGCGCGACAAGCCGCGCTCGTCCTATGTGCTCTCGACCAAGGTCGGCCGCCTGTTCCGTCCGGTGCCGGAGGACCAGGTTCCCGATCACTCCTATGTCGACCCGCTGCCTTTCGCGCTCGACTACGACTATTCCTATGACGGCATCATGCGCTCGGTCGATTTCTCCTACGCGCGGCTCGGCCTCAACAAGATCGACATCCTGTTCGTCCACGACATCGGCGTCTACACGCATGGAGAAGAGGCAACGAAAATCCATTTCCGCCAGTTGATGGACGGCGGGCTGAAGGCGCTGGAGGAGCTGAAATCGTCCGGCACGATCTCCGCCTACGGCCTCGGAGTCAACGAAGTCCGTATCTGCCTCGACGTGCTTCGCCGCGCGCCGCTCGACTGCATCCTGCTCGCCAGCCGCTACTCGCTGCTCGACCGCAGCGCCGAGGCCGAACTGCTGCCGCTCTGCCGCGAGCGGCGGACCTCGCTGATCGTCGGTGGCGTCTTCAATTCCGGCATCCTGGCGACAGGCCCGGTCGAGGGCGCGCATTTCGACTATCTGCCAGCCACCAAGGATATTCTCGACCGGGTCGGCGCGATGCAGCAGATCGCCTCCAAGGGCGGCTACCCGCTGGCCGCGGCAGCGTTCCAGTTTCCGCTGCACGAGCCGGTCGTCGCCTCGGTGCTGACCGGCACGGCCAAGCCCGCCAACCTAACGCGCAACCTCGAGCTGCTCGACATCGAGGTGCCGCCGACGGAGTTCGCCAAATACGACCCCTACACGGTCGTGCAGCAGCTTGGCTGAGATGCGGAGAAACCGGGAGAGCCTGTTGGCCGCTACTCAGCATCACGCAAACGGCATCAAACATCCGCTTGCATCCGCCGGACCGATGCACTATCAAAACATGGCAAATGTTTTTTATTGATAAAGTTCTGTTTGGCCGCGCCTACCCAGATGGAGCTTCCGCAACCTTCACCAGGCGACCTTTAGGGAGGAACCTAATGAAATTTGTGACCAGCCTTCTCAACCGCCGCGCCTTCGTGGCTCTCGCCGCCGCCTCGATGCTCGCCGGCGCCATGCATTCCGCGCCCGCATCGGCGGCCGACGTGACCATCCCGATCATCGTCAAGGACACCACCTCTTTCTACTGGCAGATCGTGCTGGCCGGCGCTCGCAAGGCCGGCAAGGACCTCGGCATCAACGTGCCGGAGCTCGGCGCCCAGGCCGAGACCGACGTCAATGGCCAGATCTCGATCCTCGAGAACGCCGTCGCCGGCAATCCGGCCGCGATCGTGATCGCGCCGACCGAGGCCAAGGCGCTCGGCAAGCCGATCGACGAGGCCGCCTCCAAGGTCAAGGTCATCGGTATCGACTCCAGCGCCGAATCCAAGGCCTTCACCTCCTTCCTGACCACCGACAACGTCCAGGGCGGCCGTGTCGCGGCCGACGGTCTGGCGGCGGCGATCGGCGCGGCCAATGGCGGCAAGGTCGAGGGCAAGGTTGCGCTGATCACCGCCCTGCCGGGCGCCGGTTCGCTCGAGCAGCGCGCGCAGGGCTTCAAGGAACAGCTCAAGGCCAAATATCCGGGCCTCGAGCTCGTCGCCGACAAATATGCCGACGGCCAGGCCACGACCGGCCTCAACATCGCGACCGACCTGATCACCGCCAATCCCGACCTCAAGGGCATCTTCGCCTCGAACCTGATCATGGCGCAGGGCGTCGGCCAGGCCATCGCCGAGAACAGTCTTGCCGGCAAGGTGGCGCTGATCGGCTTCGACAGCGACGAGAAGCTGATCAAGTTCTTGAACGACGGCGTCATCTCGGGCCTCGTCGTCCAGGATCCGTACCGGATGGGCTACGACGGCATCAAGACCGCGCTCGCTGCCTCGAAGGGCGAGAAGGTCGAGGCCAATGTCGACACCGGCGCCAATCTCGTCACCAAGGACAACATGAAGGATCCGAAGATCGACGCGCTGCTCAACCCGAAGCTCAACTGAGCGGCATCGCGACAACCGTTTCCGGGGCCTCGACGCCCCGGAAACATCCACTGCGGAAAGGTTTGGAAATCCGCCGGCTTGCTACGGAGCAATTCCAGGAAAAGTGCGAAGCGGTTTTCCGTCCTGAATTGCGTGAGAACAAACCCCTAAAGCGGATCGGCATTTCATTGGAAGCTGAACCGCTTTAGGCTTCGCCTTCAAGATGCGCGCCGGACGCATCGCTGCGTACCCACCGGTTGAGATCAATCTGGGAGGATTGTCATGACGTCGACGGCGCAGGAACTGCACCCCGCACCAACGCTGGAACCCGGCAGGACCATCCTCGAACTCAAGGGTCTCGAAAAGCGCTATCCCGGCACGCATGCGCTGAAGCCGGTGAACCTTGCCTTCAAGGCAGCCGAGATCCACGCCATTGTCGGCGAAAACGGCGCCGGCAAATCGACGCTCATCAAATTGCTAACCGGCGTCATGCCGCGCACTTCCGGCGAGGTGATCTGGGAGGGCAAGCCGGAAGCGCTCGCTACACCGCATGAGGCGATGGCGCTCGGCATCAATGCCGTCCACCAGGAAGTGGTGCTCTGCCGCCACCTCACCGTGGCCGCCAACATGTTCCTCGGCGAGGAGAACTCGCGCTTCGGCCTCCTGCAGCAGCGCGCCATGGTGAAGGAAGCGCAGAAGATCATCGACGGCCTCGGCTTCGATCTGCCGGCGCATGTCATGCTCGGCGACCTCACCATCGGCCAGCAGCAGCTGATCGCCGCCGCCCGCGCCACGGTGCGCGGCACCAAGTTCCTGATCTTCGACGAGCCGACCGCCTATCTCACCCGCAAGGAAGCCGACCAGCTGTTCAAGCTGATCCGCCGGCTGAAGGGTGAGGGCGTCACCATCATCTATATCAGCCATCGCATGGAGGAGGTGTTCGAGCTTGCCGACCGCGTGTCGGTGCTGCGCGACGGCACTCTCGTCGGCACCCGCGACATCGCCGAGACCAGCGAGCCGGAACTGGTCAAGCTGATGATCAACCGCTCGATCGAGCAGATCTACCACAAGGAACATTTCACGCCGGGCGCGACGATCGTCGAGACGAGGAACCTCTCCGGCAAAGGTTTCGAGAACGTTTCGGTGACTGTCCGCGCCGGCGAGATCGTCGGCCTCTACGGCCTGATCGGCGCCGGCCGCAGCGAGTTCGTCACCACGCTCTACGGCCGCCACAGGAAGTCTGCCGGCCTAGTCCTGTGGCAAGGCAAGGAGGTGCAGGTCAACTCCGAGCACGACGCGATCCGGCTCGGCATGGCCCTCGCCCCCGAAAGCCGCCGCGACCAGGGCCTTTGCCTCAACCTGCCGGTCGGCATGAACCTCAACCTGCCGATCTACAAGCGCATTTCGAGCAATCTTCTGATCTCCGGCTCGCGCGAGAAGGCCGAGGCCGAGCGCCAGATCGCGGATCTCCGCATCAAGACGCCGACGCGTCATGCGCTCGCCTCCAGCCTGTCGGGCGGCAACCAGCAGAAGATCGTCATCGGCAAATGGCTGGCGCATGGCGCCAAGCTGTTCATCTTCGACGAACCGACGGTGGGCGTCGATGTCGGCACCAAGGCCGAGATCTACCGCCTGTTCTCGACGCTTCTGTCGAAGGGCGCCGGCATCATCCTGATCTCGTCCTATCTGCCGGAAGTCTATGAGCTCGCCGACACGCTGCATGTGTTCCGGCGCGGCAAGCTGGTCGCCACGCATGGCTTCCACACCGCCAGCCACGAGGACATTTTGGGTCAGGCACTGGCCGAGAAACAAGAAAAGTCGGGAGGACAAAAATGAGCACCGAGGCGATCCCCGCCGAAAAACCCAAGCGCAATTTCAACGCCCTGTTCGGGCTGACGCTGCTTGGCCTTCTGCTGCTGATGTGGATCGTGCTGGCGGTCGCCACGCCGTCCTTCGCCACGGCGCTCAACATCACCAACCTTCTGCGCCAGGGCTCGCTGATCGCCATCCTCGCCGTCGGCCAGACCTTCGTCATCATCACCGGCGGCATCGACCTTTCGGTCGGCGCGGTGGTCGGCTTCACCACCGTCATCGTCGCGCTTCTGATCAATGCCGGCTGGCCGATCTGGGCGGCGGTGCTGATCACCTTGCTGGTCGGCGTCGCCATCGGCCTCTTCCACGGCTTCGGCATCGTCAAGATGGGCCTGCCGCCCTTCATCATCACCCTCGCCACCATGACCTCGCTGCGCGGCATCGGCTTGCTGATGACCAACGGCAACTCGATCTCGATCAACAGCGACCCGTTCCAGGCCTTCTCGCGCGGCTCGCTGCTCGGCATCCCCTATCTGTTCTGGATGGTGATCCTGGTCGCGATACCGTCCTACGTCTTCCTGCATCACACGCGCTGGGGCCGTTATCTGTTCTCGGTCGGCTCCAACGCCGAGGCCGCGCGCCTGTCGGGCGTGAACGTGCCGCGCACCATCTTCATGGCCTATATCCTGTCCGGCCTGCTGGCTTCCTTCGTCGGCGTGCTGCTCGCCTCGCGCATCGGCATCGGCAACCCGACGCAGGGCGACACCTATGAGCTGCAGGCGATCGCCTCGTCGGTGATCGGCGGCACCTCACTGTTCGGCGCCATCGGTTCGGTGCACGGGCCGCTGATCGGCTCCTTCATCCTTTCGACGATCAATAACGGCGCCAACCTGCTCAACGTCAACACCTTCTGGCAGCGCGTCATCACCGGCATGCTGATCATCGTCATCGTCTACTTCGACGGCCTGCGCCGTCGCGGCAAATAACCGTCCCTGAAATGGCGCACCGGCCTCGATCGACCGAGGCCGGCGCTCTCGCAAGTACTGGATCAGCGCATGAAAGCCGTCGTCTGCCGCTCGCCCGGCGACCTTGTCCTCGAAGACCGCGCCAAGCCCGGCGCGCCTCCTCCCGGCTGGGCGCGGGTCGCCGTCAGCCATGTCGGCATCTGCGGCACCGACTACCACATCTTCGAAGGCAAGCACCCGTTCCTCGCCTACCCGCGCATCATGGGCCATGAGGTGTCGGGCACGATCGTCGAGAGGGGTGAATGCGTCGAGCTTTCCGTTGGCGAGCCGGTGATCGTCAATCCCTATCTCGCCTGCGGCAAATGCATCGCCTGCCGCCACGGCAAGCCGAACTGCTGCGTCCGGATCGAGGTGCTGGGCGTGCATCGCGACGGCGCCATGTGCGACGAGATGCTGGTGCCGGCGCAGAACCTTTACCCGGCGAACGGCCTCTCGCTGGCGGATGCGGCGGCCGTCGAATTCCTGGCGATCGGCGCACACGCCGTGCGGCGCTCGCTTGCCTCACCCGGCCAGCGCACGCTGGTCATCGGCGCCGGACCGATCGGCCTCGGCACCGCGCTGTTTGCCCGGATCGCCGGGCTCGACGTCAGCCTGCTCGACATGAGCACCGAGCGGCTCGGTTTTGCCGAGAACGAGCTGGGCTTCGCGGCGCTCGACGGCTCGAAGGCGCCCGCTGCCGAACTGGTGCGGCAGGCGACCGATGGTGAGGCCTTCGACCTTGTGTTCGACGCCACCGGCAACACGCAGTCGGTGCAGTCGGCCTTCGCCCATGTCGCGCATGGCGGCACGCTGGTGCTGGTCAGCGTCGTCAAGGACGACATTACCTTCTCCGACCCCGAATTCCACAAGCGCGAGATGACGCTGATCGGCAGCCGCAATGCGCTGAGAGCCGATTTCGAGCACGTCGCCGCCTCGATCCGCGAGGGCGCCGTGCCGCTAGCCAAGCTCGTCACGCACCGCACGACTCTTGCCGGCACCCCGCGCGATCTCGCGCGATGGGCGCATGAGAAGTCGGGGCTGATCAAGGCCGTGATTGAGGTCGGGTCATAACGTGGCAGGCGGTGAACCCAGCCCGAATTGACGACGCGCCGCGCCGGTCGACCCCCCACTCCGTCTCGGCTTCGCCGAGCCACCTCTCCCCCGATCGACGGGAGAGAAGAAAGGCGCGAGGCGATTCCAGCTGGCTCCCCCACCTCTCCCTCCGGAGGGGGGGAGAGGTGGCGCCGCGAAGCGGCGACGGAGTGGGGGAAGGCGCTCCTCAAATGCGAAGACGCTGACAAGCAAGCGCGACGCGCCAGATGGGCACATGAGAAATCGGGGTTGATCAAGGCGATTATCGAGGTGGGTGACCCCCATCCCTTCGTCATCCACGGGCGGAGCAAGGAGCGTAGCGACGCAGCGCAGACCCGAGGATCCATTCCGTGACGTCGACGCGTTGCAGCGATCCAGAATTCTGCTCCGCTGCGCTCCACGATCAAGGTAACGGAATGGATCCTCGGGTCTACGCTCCGCTTCGCGTCGCTCCGCCCGTGGATGACGACCTCTGAGGTTATCGACAAGGATGACGACGTCGAAGGCTAATCGCCAGACGACAGCCTCAACTCCACCCGCTCCGCGGGAAACCGCGACTCCGCGAACTGGATCGGCTGGCCGTCGAGCGTCACGTTGATGGCAACCGTGACAAGCACGATGGCACCCGGCTGCAGATCGAGATCGGCAAGGTCGTCGGCGTCGGCATGGCGCGCCGACAGCACCGTCGAGTGCCTCAGATAGTCGTTGATGCCGAAGCGCTTGAGCGAGGCCGTGATCGATCCCGTCTCGGCCATCGCGGCCTCGATGCCGGCGAAGCGCTTGGCATCGAACCAGGTCGTCGCGCGCGACACCGGATGCCCGTCGGCCTCGCCGCGCGTCTCCAGACGGATCACGGCCGCCCCCCTGGCGATGGCCAGCGCTTCGGCGATGCGCCGGTTGGCCGGCTCGGTCGATGACGACAAGAGCGCGATGTGGCGCTCGCTCGTCTGCCCCTGCAGACCGGTCGAAAAGCGCGTGCGCGCGCCGATCGGATAGGACAGCCGCTTGCGCAACAAAACGAAGGTACCGCGCCCCTGCTCGGCCCTCAGCACGCCTTCCTGCACCAGCGCGGCAATGGCGCTGCGTACGGTGTGGCGGTTGACGCCGTAGCGCTCGGCCAAGGCGACCTCGGGCGGCAGCGCCGCGTTCTCGGCGAAATCGCCATTCGCGATCCCCTGCAGAATCCTGTCGGCGATCTGCCGCCACAGCGACACGCCGTTGCGCCTTTCGATGCTGCTCGCCAGCCCGATCATTTCCTGCCCCCGAACATTTTTCCCCTTTTGTCATCCACCCGTCATGGACTCTCGGTACGAGGTGACTATAATTTGTATAGTTGTCTATATCAATAGACAAATCTATTCCCATGCGAGGAGTGAAGCGATGCGAGGACAGGAAGCGCGCGAGCAAGCCGAGCGAAAAGCCGTTATGGCGACGCTGGCGCACGCAGCGCCCGAAGAGATCGCGCGTCTTTGGAACGGCTCCGGCCTGCCCTTGGAGGCCGAGCTGCTGCGCGGCCCGGAAACCGGATTGGTGACGGTGCGCGGCAGGATCGGCGGCGGCGGCGCGCCCTTCAATGTCGGCGAGGCGACCGTCACCCGCGCTACCGTGCGGCTGCCTGCCGGACAGGTCGGCCATTCCTATGCGCTCGGCCGCGACAAGGGCAAAGCCAGGCTCGCCGCGATCGCCGATGCGCTCTGGCAGGACCCCGTTCATCGCGAGGCGGTCGAGACCAAGCTGGTCGCGCCGTTGCGCGCTGCGCTCGATGCGGCGCGCGAGAAACGGCGTGTCGAGACGGCGGCCACGAAAGTCGATTTCTTCACCATGGTGCGCGGAGAGGACTGATGGATATCGCCACGCAATCGATCGAAGGCGGCTTCGCCGATCCCGTCTTCAACGCTCAAGTCGTGTTCCGCGCCATCATGGACGCCATGGCGCGCCCGGGCAGCGTCCAGGCGCTGCCAGCGCTCGCCCATCCGCCGGCGCCGCTGTCGGCGACCGCCGGCGCCGTGGCGCTGTCGCTATGCGACAACGACACGCCGGTCTGGATCGACCCGCGGCTGCAAGCCGAAGCATCTGTGAAGGCCTGGCTCGGTTTTCACACCGGCGCGCCGTTGGCCAACACGCCTGCCGACGCGCATTTCGCTTTGGTAGCCAACCCGGCGGAGATGGCGGCGCTCGACGGTTTCTCGCAGGGCACGCAGGAATATCCCGACCGCTCGACGACGCTGATCCTTTTGGTCGACGATCTCGCTTCCGGTCCGTCGCTGCTGCTCGAAGGTCCCGGCATCGAGAAGACCGCGATGATCGCGCCGACAGGCATGCCGCGCCATTTCGTCGAGCAGTGGAAGCAGAACAACCAGCGTTTCCCGCGCGGCGTCGACATCATCCTGGCGGCGCCCGGCCATCTCGCTTGCCTGCCGCGCACCACCCGCATCAAGACGATGGAGGCATGACATGTATGTCGCGGTGAAAGGCGGCGAGGCCGCAATCGCCAACGCCCATCGCCTGCTTGCCGATCGCCGCCGTGGCGACCGCTCGGTGCCGGCCTTGCGCCTCGACCAGATCGTCGAGCAACTGGCGCTCGGCGTCGACCGGGTGATGAGCGAAGGCTCGCTCTACGACCGCGAGCTCGGTGCTTTGGCCGTCGTCCAGGCGCGCGGAGACATGATCGAGGCGATCTTCCTGGTGCGCGCCTACCGCACCACGCTGCCGCGCTTCGGCTACACCAACCCGGTCGACACCGGCGCCATGCAGCTCGAGCGGCGCGTGTCGGCCACGTACAAGGACCTGCCCGGCGGCCAGGTGCTCGGCCCGACCTTCGACTACACACACCGGCTGCTCGATCCGGAGCTCGCCGCCGGCGCCGATGTCGAGGCGCCCGCGCAGCGCCCGGCCGAAGCGGAAGCCATGCCGCGCGTCTCCGCGATCCTCGCCCATGAGGGCCTGATCGAGGCCGACGGCGACATGCCGCTTGACCACATCCCCGGCGACATAACCCGCGAGCCGCTGCAATTCCCGATGGCGCGCGACATCCGCCTGCAGGCGCTGTCGCGCGGCGACGAGGGTTTCCTGCTGGCGCTCGGCTATTCGACGCAGCGCGGCTACGCGCGCAACCATCCCTTCGTCGGCGAGGTGCGCATCGGCGAGGTCGAGCTGGAGCTCGATGTGCCCGAGCTGCCGTTCGCCGCGCCGCTGGGCTCGATCCGGGTCACCGAATGCCAGATGGTCAACCAGTTCAAGGGCTCGGCCAAGACGCCGCCGCAATTCACCCGCGGCTATGGCCTGGTCTTCGGCCAGAGCGAGCGCAAGGCGATGGCGATGGCGCTGTGCGACCGGGCGCTGCGGGCGGGCGAGCTCGGCGAGGATGTGATTGCCGCGGCGCAGGACGAGGAATTCGTCATCTCGCATTCCGACAATGTCCAGGCCACCGGCTTCGTCGAGCATCTGAAGCTGCCGCACTATGTCGACTTCCAGGCCGAACTCGACCTGGTCCGTCGCATGCGCGCCGAATACGAGGCGCGGGAAAATGAAGACAAGGCCGAGGAGAAGAGGGAGGCCGCGGAATGAGCTTAGAAGCCACCCGCGTGACCACCGCCATCGGCGGAATGGCCGCTACCCTCACCGCCACCCCACGACATGCCGCCGCCCAAGGATTCGATAGACCCCTCCCTTGGTTTGGGCAGAACCATGCGGCGAAAAACAAAAGCTGCTGCACCGGCGAAGGCCAACAGCAGAATTCCAAGATGCACCCATCCGGTGGAGGTCATTTGGCCCTACTCCCGCGTCCTGGATACCAATTCCATAGCACAGAGCGGACGTGATCGTCATGACCGACATCGCCACCTACAACTTCGCCTATCTCGACGAGCAGACCAAGCGGATGATCCGCCGCGCCATTTTGAAGGGCATAGCCATCCCCGGCTACCAGGTGCCCTTCGCCTCGCGTGAGATGCCGATGCCTTACGGCTGGGGCACCGGCGGCGTGCAGGTCACCGCCTCGATCATCGGGCCGGACGACGTGCTGAAAGTCATCGACCAGGGCGCCGACGACACCACCAACGCCGTCTCGATCCGCGCCTTTTTCAAGAAGGTCGCCAAGGTCGCGGTGACGACTGATACCGCCAGCGCCACCATCATCCAGACCCGTCACCGCATCCCGGAGCATCCGCTCAACGCGGGCCAGGTGCTGGTCTTCCAGGTGCCGATCCCCGAGCCGCTGCGCTTCCTCGAGCCGCGCGAGACCGAAACGCGCAAGATGCACGCGCTGGAGGAATACGGTCTCATGCATGTAAAGCTCTATGAGGACATCGCCAGGCACGGCCGCATCGCCACCACCTACGCCTATCCGGTCAAGGTCGAAGGCCGCTATGTGATGGATCCGTCGCCGACGCCGAAATTCGACAATCCGAAGATGCATCGCTCGCCTGCCTTGCAGCTCTTCGGCGCCGGCCGCGAGAAGCGCATCTACGCGGTACCGCCTTTCACCGACGTCGTCAGCCTCGATTTCGAGGACCATCCCTTCGAGGTGCAGACCTTCGACCAGCCCTGCGCGCTCTGCGGCGCCGAGAACGTCTATCTCGACGAGGTCATCCTCGACGACCATGGCGGCCATATGTTCGTCTGCTCGGACACCGACCATTGCGAGAAGCGACGCGCCGAGGGCCATCGCGGCCACCTCGCGCCTGAAACCCATCTTGCCCTGGAAAAAACGGAGCCGGCGCAATGACCGACGAACCGCTGCTGCGCGTTTCGGCACTTTCCAAATTCTACGGCTCGCGCGTCGGCTGCGAGAACGTCAGCTTCGACCTGTGGCCGGGCGAGGTGCTGGCGGTGGTCGGCGAGTCCGGCTCCGGCAAGACGACGCTGCTCAACTGCCTGTCGACGCGGCTGCTGCCCTCCTCCGGCACGGCGAGCTACCGCATGCGCGACGGCCAGTGGCGCGAGCTCTACCGCATGAGCGAGGCCGAGCGCCGCTTCCTGATGCGCACAGACTGGGGCTTTGTGCACCAGAACCCGGCCGACGGCCTGCGCATGACGGTTTCGGCCGGCGCCAACGTCGGCGAGCGGCTGATGGCGGTCGGCGACCGCCACTACGGCAGGATCCGCGCCACTGCCGTCGACTGGCTGTCGCGTGTCGAGATCGACGAGGACCGCATCGACGACGAGCCGCGCGCCTTTTCCGGCGGCATGCGCCAGCGCCTGCAGATCGCCCGCAACCTGGTGACGGGACCGCGCCTGGTGTTCATGGACGAGCCGACCGGCGGCCTCGACGTTTCCGTGCAGGCGCGCTTGCTCGACCTGTTGCGAGGGCTTGTCACCGATCTCGGCCTTGCGGCCATCGTCGTCACGCACGACCTCGCCGTGGCGCGGCTTCTGTCGCAGCGCATGATGGTGATGAAGGACGGCCGCGTCGTTGAAAGCGGCCTCACCGACCGCGTGCTCGACGACCCGCGCGCGCCCTACACGCAGTTGCTCGTGTCTTCGATTTTACAGGTGTGAACATGGCGCCAAGTCACCCCCCTCTGGCCTGCCGGCCATCTCCCCCTCAAGGGGGGAGATCAGCAGCTTCTATGCCCCGCTCGTTTTGCAACGCGGGAGGATGGCGAAACCGAACGCGACAGCCAATCTCCCCCCTTGAGGGGGAGATGCCTGGCAAGGCAGAGGGGGGTGCTGTCCCGCCAACGAATGACAGGAGATCGCTCTAATGCCCACCCCTCTCGTCGTTTCCGATGTCGCGAAAAGCTTCACCATGCATCTGCGCGACGGCGTCACGCTGCCTGTGGTGGCGGGCGTCTCCTTCTCGATCCGCTCCGGCGAATGCGCGGTGCTCGGCGGACCGTCCGGCGCGGGCAAAAGCTCGATCCTGAAGATGCTCTACGGCAACTATGCCGTCGACGCGGGACAGATCATCGTCCAGCATGGTGACGGGCTGATCGACCTCGCCTCCGCCGGCCCGCGCACCGTGCTCTCCGTGCGCCGCCATACCATCGGCTATGTCAGCCAGTTCCTGCGCACCGTGCCGCGCGTTTCGGCGCTCGACGTCGTCGCCGAGCCGCTGGTCGAGCGCGGCGAGGACAGGGAAGGCGCGCGCGAGAAAGCACGCACCTTGCTTGCGCAGCTCAATCTGCCGGAAAAGCTCTGGGCGCTGCCGCCGGCGACATTCTCCGGCGGCGAGCAGCAGCGCGTCAACATCGCGCGCGGCTTCATCACCGAGCACCCGATCCTGCTGCTCGACGAGCCGACCGCTTCGCTCGACGCCAGGAACCGCGATGTCGTGGTCGAGCTGATCGCCGCCAAGAAGGCGGCTGGCGTTGCTCTCCTTGGCATCTTCCATGACCAGGATGTGCGCGACGCGGTGGCCGACCGCGTCATCGACGTCACCGCCTTCGCCGCCGGAAAGATCGCCGCATGACGAAGAAGCTTTCGGAGGCGCCGCTGGTGCACGAGACGGCTGAGGTCGAGAACTCGAAGCTCGGCCGCTGGACCGAGATTGCCGAGCGCAGCCGCGTCTCGGAAAGCGAGCTCGGCGACTATTCCTACATGATGCAGGACTGCGCCGTCTGGTGCGCGACCATCGGCAAGTTCTCCAACATCGCGGCAAGCGTGCGCATCAACGCCACCAACCACCCGACCTGGCGGCCGACGCTGCACCACTTCACCTATCGCGCCTCGGACTACTGGGACGATGCCGAGCATGAGAGCGAGTTCTTCGCCCAGCGCCGCGCCAAACGCGTCACCATCGGCCACGACACCTGGCTCGGCCACGGCTCGATCATCCTGCCCGGCGTGACCGTCGGCGACGGCGCGGCGGTCGGCGCCGGCGCCGTTGTGTCGAAGGATGTCGCGCCCTACACCATCGTCGCCGGCGTGCCGGCAAAACCGATCCGCGAGCGTTTCGACCGCCGCACCGCTGAACGCTACCAGGCGCTCGCCTGGTGGGATTGGGACCATGCCCGGCTGCGCTCGGCACTCGACGATTTTCGCGAACTCTCGGCCGAGGCTTTCCTGGAGAAGTATGGCGGCTAGCCGGCTTGTGTTTCGCATGTGTCCAGAAACATGCGCACATGCTAAAGTAACGGCATGGTTGAGGGGTTCATGCAGCCCTTACGAAAAGACATACCGGCCCCGCTGAAAGCCGCCGTGGAGCCGGGAATTGTGGCTGCTTTTGTGGTTCTGGTCTTTCTCGGCAGTATCCTTGCCGCTATCCAGTTCTGATCCGTTTCCATCTCGCGCGAGAGCTCTGACCGTGCCAACGATTCGCCCCGCCACACCGGCCGATGCAGATGCGATCTGGTCTATGCTTGAGCCCGTCCTGCTGGCGGGCGAAACCTATGCGCTGCCCCGCGACTGGAACCGCGACCAGGGGCTGGGCTACTGGTTTTCCGAAGGCAATGAAGTATTCGTGTCCGAGGATGCAGGCGAAATAGCCGGATGCTACTTCCTCCATGCCAACCAGCGCGGCGGCGGCGCGCATGTCGCCAATTGCGGCTACGTCACGTCGGCCGCGTCGACGGGACGCGGCATTGCCACAGCTATGTGCGAGCATTCCTTGCAACGGGCCGCCGAACTTGGCTTTCGAGCCATGCAGTTCAACTTCATCATCAGCACCAACGAGCGGGCGGTGAAGCTTTGGCAGCGCCTGGGCTTCGCCATTGTCGGCACGATTCCACAAGCGTTCGACCATCCGCAGCTAGGCTATGTCGATGCTTTCGTGATGCACCGCATGCTGTAGAGATGCGAAGATTTCACACCTTTGACATGTGACTCGGACAGGACGTCATCTCGCCCAAAGGAGATCGTCATGCTCGACAAAGTAAAACCCTCGCTCGCCTCCTTCTTCGAAGGCACCAACCCGACGCCGCCGGTGCATCTCGGCACGCGATACGACACATCGGGCAACTTCCTCCTCGAGCCTGGCAACACGGTCGTCAGCCACCTCGTCCAGGGCTCGCCATCGGAAGCCGCGGTCATCGAGGTGCGCGAGCGCATCCGCGCCATGTCCGACGCCGATCGCCTCGCCTTCACGCCGATCTCCAGCCTGCACATGACCTTGTTCCAAGGCATCATCGAGTACCGGCGCCGCCTTCCCTTCTGGCCGGCCGACGTGCCCTTCGATGCCAGCATCGACGACATGACCCGCCTCTACCTCGAGCGGCTGGAAGGGTTTCAACCTTGCCCTCCCTTCCGCATCAAGACCGTCGGCGTCACCCCGAACGGCCTTACGGTCGCCGGTGCGTCCGCGGAGGACGATCGTATCCTGCGCCTGTGGCGCGACGCGCTCTCGATCCCGTTCGGCTACCGCCATCCGGACCACGACATTTATGTCTTCCACATCACTTTCGCCTACCAGATCCGCCGGCTCGCCGACGAACGCGTGTCCGCCTGGCAGGACCTGTTCGACGACTGCCTGTCGTTCCTCGATCGCGAGGCTCCGGTAATCGAATTGCGCCCGCCGGCCTTCTGCAGCTTCAAGGACATGAAGCATTTCGAGGAATTGCTCGTCCTTGGGTGACAGTCCAAGCCTGTGGGTCGTAACAAAACTGACATCAATCCGACACCCCAGCTTCATGGGGCTGCGCTAGCGAAGGTTAACGGACCTTCGAAACCGCGACGTACCGGAGTCTTGCCATGTCAGCATCATCGGCCACGCTGGAAATCCGCGGCGTAACCCGACGATTTGGCAAGAACACCGCTGTCAGCGACATCAACGTCTCGATCCCGCAGGGCCAGATGGTCGGCATCATCGGCCGTTCCGGCGCCGGCAAGTCGACGCTTCTGCGCATGATCAACCGTCTCATCGACCCTAGCCAGGGGTCGATTTTTTTTGACGGCGCCGAGGTTTCCAGCCTGCAGGGCTCGCCGCTGCGCCGCTGGCAGCGCGACTGCGCCATGATCTTCCAGCAGTTCAACCTCGTGCCGCGTCTCGACGTCCTGACCAACGTGCTGCTCGGCCGCCTCAACCATCGCTCGACGCTTTCCAATCTGCTCGGCATGTTCTCGCGCACCGAATGCGCAGAGGCGGTGGCCGCGCTCGAGCGCCTCGATATCGCCCGCACCGCGCTGCAGCCGGCCGGCACGCTGTCCGGCGGCCAGCAGCAGCGCGTGGCGATCGCGCGCGCCATGATGCAGCAGCCGAAGGTGCTTCTGGCCGACGAGCCGATCGCCTCGCTCGACCCGCTCAACGCCAAGGTGGTGATGGACTCGCTGCGCGACATCAATTTGCGCGAAGGCATCACCGTCGTCACCAACCTGCACACGCTGGACACCGCCCGCGCCTACTGCAACCGCATCATCGGCATGGCCGCCGGCAAGGTCGTCTTCGACGGCGCGCCCGAGGATCTCGATCGCGATGCCGTGCGCACCGTCTATGGCGCCGACGCCAATGGGGTCGAGATCTCCGAGGCCATCACGTCGACCAGCGTCAACATCAAGCCGAAGATCACCGCATCCGCCGGACCGCTCGAACCAGCCTTCCCCGGCTACTGAGTCCATCGCCCGGATCGTAGCCGCTCCGGGCAAATCGTGGATTTCGGCAAGAGCAACCCGGATCGCCCGCCCGCGTCAAAGGCTGAACTCAAAAATTCGAACGCTGCCGGCGCGAAGCCGGCAAAACAGGAGAGAGATCAATGTTCAGAAAAATGGTTTTTGGCGCCGTATCGTTGCTGGCCATGGCGGCAAGCGCCGCTCACGCCGCCGACATCAAGGAGTTCCGCGTCGGCATCCTCGGCGGCGAGAACGAGACCGATCGTCTGCGTAACTACCAGTGCCTTGCCGACCACCTGAAGGCCGAATTCGGCTTCGAGAAGGTGTCGCTGTTCCCGGCCGCCGACTATGACGGCGTCATCCAGGGCCTGCTCGGCGGCACGCTCGACTTCGCCGAGCTCGGCGCGTCCGGCTATGCCAGCGTCTATCTCAAGGACCCGAACGCCGTCACCCCGATCCTCACCACCAAGCAGACCGACGGCTCGACCGGTTACTATTCGATCGGCCTGGCGCTGAAGACTTCCGGCATCACCGACATCAAGTCGGCCAAGGGCAAGAAGCTCGGCTATGCCGACCCGGATTCGACCTCGGGCTACCTGATCCCGCTGACCCAGATTCCGAAGGACACCGGCGCTTCCAACGAGAGCTACTTCGCCTCGACCCAGTTCAACGGCGGTCATGAGAACAACGTGCTTGCCGTCCGCGACGGCAAGGTCGACGTGGCGGTGGACGATTCTTCCGGCATCGGCGACTTCAAGAACGGCTACACCTCCGGCACCTTCCACAAGGAAGTCGCCAAGGGCGCCGTCGACCCGAACGACTTCGTCGAAGTGTGGCGCTCGGGCCTGATCCCGAACGGCCCGCTGGTCGTCCGCACCGCGCTCGGCGCCGACATGACCGCCAAGCTCACCGACTTCTTCACCCAGCTGCCGACCAAGGACAAGCCCTGCTTCGAAGGTGTCGAGGGCGGCGATTTCACCGGCTACGTTCCCGTGAAGCCGGACTTCTACAAAGTCATCGTCGAGGCCCGCAAAGCCGCGATCGGCGGCTGACGGCATCAGGAAAAAGGGGCGGCGTAAAACAACGCCGCCCTTTTTGCATCCACCGATCATGACCCTTTCGACGACGATCCATTCCGAAGCGACAAGGCAGCAGGCCGATGCCTGGCGGCGCCAGACGTCGCTGCGCCGCTTTTACACCGCGCTCGGCGTCGGCCTGCTGCTGGTCGCCATGGTCGCGACCATGTGGTTCGCCGACGAAGCCAATGCCGGCCATTTCTTCGAGCGGCTGCCGCATATCCTCGACTTCCTGAGCTGGCTTATCCCGAAGGACTGGAACGACGTCTGGCGGGCGCTGTTCGACATCGCCTCGCCGCACGACAAGGGCACGCAGGAGTTCAACTTCCCGCTCGGCCGCGTCTACATCTGGGGCGGCTTCTACATCCCCGAATATTTCGAGCTGATGCTGACCACCATCAACGTGGCCCTGGTCTCGACCTTCATCGGCTTCGTCTTTGCCGTGCCATTCTCCTTCATCGCCGCGCGCAACCTGACGCCGAGCCCGATCCTGCGGCTCATCGTCAAGCGCTTCATGGAATTGCTGCGCGCCTTCCCGGAGATCGTCATCGCCGGCCTGTTCGCGGCCATTGTCTCGATCGGCCCGGTAGCGGCCATCATCGCCATCGGCCTGCATTCGATCGGCGCGCTGGGCAAGCTGTTCTACGAGATCAACGAGAACATCGATATGCGGCCCGAGGAAGGCCTGCGCGCGGTCGGCGCCAACTGGATCGAGCGCGTGCGCTTCGCCGACCTGCCGCAGGTGCTGCCCAACTTCATGTCCTACACGCTGCTTCGGATCGAGATCAACGTGCGCATCTCGACCATCATGGGCGCCGTCGGCGGCGGCGGCATCGGCGAGGAGCTGAAGCTTGCCATCTCGCGCGGCTTCGGCGCCAAGACCCTGGCGCTGGTGCTGCTTCTCTTCGTCACCATCTTCTTGGTCGACCGGTTCTCCGCCTGGCTGCGCCGCAAGCTGGTGGGCGAACAGGGTTTCCTGATGAGCGCCGCTTGACCATGGCCATGACAGTCGACGAAATCAGAGCCATTGAGGAACGCCACCCTCAGATATTCCAGCGGCCGGCCTACAAGCGCTTCTGGCCGCTGCTCCTGATCGCAGGCACCGTGCTCTACCTCGCCTACGCCCTGTGGTTCTTCAGCCTGCCGCAGGTGTTGAGGGAATCGCACTGGGAGCGCCTGCCGCTCTTCCTGTCGCAATGGATCAGCTACGACCTGCAGCCGGAATTCCGGCTCGACCAGCCTGAGATCACGCCGAAATATCCGCGCTTCTCCGCGCTCGGCGAACATCCCGATCCGGATTGGGTGACCAGGAATCCCGACGGCACCTACACCGTGCAGATCGACGGCGAGGCCAAATCCGTCAGCTTCGACAAGACCAGGGCGACGATCGTCGCCAACGGCCAGACCGTGCCGATATCGCTGACCGGCGGCAAGCCGGTGGTTACAGGTCCGGTGCCGGACTGGGTCACCGTGCATGACGACGAGGTCGTCGCCAGGATGGGCTTTGTCGGCGAGGTGCGCGTCACCGTCGATCGCGTCAAGGTGCGCAAGCGCTTCCTTGGCTGGGCGAACTTCGTCTTCGACACGCGCTCGCCCTTCTTCGGCAAATCGGCGGGCGAAGTGTTCTCGCTGATCCTCTCCGGACCGGAGCTCCAGCCGGGCACGTCGAACCTCGCTTTAGCTGCCGACAACATCTGGAACAATGCCCAGTGGCAGCATGGCGACGTCTGGACGAAGCTCTTGCAGACCATCGTCATGGCGTTCCTCGGCACGCTGCTCGGTGGCATCGTCGCCTTCCCGCTCGCCTTCTTCGCCGCCCGCAACATCACGCCGAGCGGCCTGCTCAGCCAGGTCCTGAAGCGCTTCTTCGACTTCATGCGCTCGGTCGACATGCTGATCTGGGCGCTGTTCTTCACCCGCGCCTTCGGCCCCGGTCCTCTGGCGGGCAGCGCCGCTATCTTCTTCACCGAGATCGGCACGCTCGGCAAAACCTATTCGGAAGCGCTGGAAAACATCGACGACAAGCCGCGCGAAGGCGTGCTCTCGACCGGCGCCAACGGCATCCTGGTGCAGCGCTACGGCGTGCTGCCGGAAGTGGTGCCGATCTTCATCAGCCAGACGCTGTACCAGTGGGAATCGAACACCCGCGGCGCCACCATCATCGGCGCCGTCGGCGCCGGCGGCATCGGCCTGAAGCTATGGGAAGCCATGCGCACCAACTCGAATTGGGCGAACGTCTTCTACATGGTTCTGCTGACGCTGCTCGTCGTCTTCATCTTCGACAACATCTCGAACTTCCTGCGCCGCCGGCTCAGCCGCACGCTGCACGATTATAATCGGCTACAGGCCGAGCGGGGGTAGCCGTGTGACGCAGAAGGGCGGGCATCGCATAAGTGCCGCGCCAAGGTCGACCCCCACTCCGTCGAGCTTCGCTCGACACCTCTCCCCCGGTCGACGGGGGAGAGGAAAGGCGCCAAGCTGTCCGAGCTGGCGCCTGTCCTCGAAGGCCGAGGCTTTTTTCTCTCTCGGCGCCACCAGGCTCCCTTTCCTCTCCCTCCGGAGGGGGGAGAGGTGGCTCGGCGAAGCCGAGACGGAGTGGGGGAACCACCTGGCAACCGTTGCGAACGCAAATGGAAATGGACAAGGCGTCGCTATCGCCCGATCAGGGCGCCTAAGCCGCCTTCCTCCACCCGTCCCTGATATGCCTATACCCCTCGCGGTACACCGCCTCCGGGCTCTCGGCGAAATCCCGCCACACCTTGGTCGCCGCCGCCAGGTCCTTCAGCGAGCGTCCAAACGATTCAATCGTCAGCCAATCGTCGTAACTACTCTTGCGGATGGCCGAAAAAGTCTCCTTCCAGGGGATGTTGCCGCGCCCCGGCACGCCGCGGTCGTTCTCCGAGATATGGATATGGACGATGTTTTTGCGGTTGCGCGTATAGGCGCCGATCGGGTCGGCCTCCTCGATATTGGCGTGGAAAGTGTCGTACATCGCCTTGATGTGCGGGCGGTCGATCGCGTCGACATGCTCCGACAGATCGTCCATCGTGTTCATGAGATAGCATTCGAAGCGGTTGAGCGCTTCGAGGCCGATGGTTACGCCCCTCTTGCCGGCATGGTCGCCTATGGCGCGCTGCGAGGCGATCGAGCGCTTCTTCTCGGCTGCGGTCGGTCCGCTGCCGGAAAAAGCGCCGAGCGTCGAATGTAGCGGCCCGCTCAGCCGGTCCGCGCCGAGCGCCGCGCTGCAGTCGATCGCCCATTTCATGTAGTCGATGCCGGCCTTGCGCGTCGCGGCATCCGGCGAGATCAGGTTCATCGCCGGATCGCCCATGGCGGAGACCGCCGTGCGCTCCAGGCCGATGCGGTCGAGCATCTCGCCGAGCCTCTTGTAGTCATCTGGCCCGCCCGCGAAAACCGGTATCTCGACGCCGTCGAAGCCGGTCGCTTTGATGTCCTTCAGCAGCGCCTCGTGCTTCTTCGAGACGCTGGTCGTCCACAAGAACATGCACATGCCGATTTTCATCGACGCCCCCCTCCCTCATCACCTTCGATCAAGGGGTGATGAGATTCAGGTCAGGCCGAGCCGAAAATGGTGGTTTCCGAGAACCGGAGCGGAGCGTACTTAAAGTACGTGAGCACCGGAAGCGCAGGAAGCCGCCGTTTGCAGGCCGGCCTCACCTGAATATCGTCACCCCTAGAGCTTCGTCCACGCCCCGTTCTTCTTCGACGATTTAACGCAGGCCTCGATGAAGGCCATGCCTTCAACGCCGTCCGCGATCGTCGGGAAGATCACATCCTTAGCCAGCTTGCCGCCCCTCTTGCGCGCCGCCCGGATGGCGCGGGCCGCCTCCTGGTAGATGTTGGCGAAGCCTTCGAGATAGCCCTCTGGATGACCTGATGGAACGCGCGTCACACGTGCGGCGACCGCCATCGCGCCGGCGCCGGCGCGGGTCAGCAACTGCTTCGGCTGGCCGAACGGCGTGTACCAGAGATAGTTCGGGTCGGCCTGCACCCATTCCAGCCCGCCCTTCGAACCGTAGATGCGCAGCTTCAGCCCATTCTCGTGGCCAGGCGCCACCTGGCTCGCCCAGATCATGCCCTTGGCCGGATGCTTGTTGCCGACCGGCTTGAAGCGCAGCAGCACATTGACGTTGTCGTCGAGCTGGCGGCCAGGCACGAAAGCGTCGAGGTCGGCCGAAAGCGCATCGAGCTCCAGCCCCGAGACGAAGCGGGCGAGGTTGTAGGCATGCGTGCCGATGTCGCCCAGCGCGCCGCCGGCGCCGGCCTGCTTCGGGTCGGAACGCCAGGAGGCCTGCTTCTGGCCGGTGGCGGCGAGGTCTTCCGTCAGCCAATCCTGCGGATATTCCGACTGCACGATGCGGATGTCGCCGAGCGTGCCTTTGGCCACCATCTCGCGCGCCTGGCGGATCATCGGATAGGCGGTGTAATTGTGGGTAAGCACGAACACCTTGCCGGTCTTTTCGACCAGCGCCGCAAGCTTCTTCGCCTCGGCCAACGAAGTCGCCAGCGGCTTGTCGCAGATCACATGGATGCCGGCCTCGAGGAAGGCTTTTGCGGCTGGCACATGCACGTTGTTGGGCGTGACGATCGCCACTGCCTCGATGCCGTCCGGGCGCTTGGCCTCGGCCTTGGCCATCTCGGCATAGGAGCCGTAGCTGCGCGCCGGATCGAGCCCGAGTTCTTCGGCCGAGGCCTTTGCCCGTTCCGGACTCGACGACAGGGCGCCGGCCACCAGCACGAAATCATTGTCCATGCGCGCCGCAATCCGGTGCACCGCGCCGATGAAAGCACCCTGCCCGCCGCCGACCATGCCGTAGCGGATCGGACCGCCTCCCGTTTCCGACTTCGATGCGCCGACCATGCTCTTTTGTCCTCCATTGTCTCAGATGTCCCTCCCCCTCGAGGGGAGGGTGGCCCGAAGGGCCGGGAGGGGTCGGTTCATGCCGAGCTCCATGCCCGGCGACCCCACCCCGATCCGCTTTGCGGATCGACCCTCCCCTCGAGGGGAGGGTAAAGTGCTAGATTCCCATCATCGCGCGCAGCAGCTTCTTGTCGCTGGTGCCGCCGGCGAAATCGTCAAAGGCCCTCTCCGTGACCCGGATGATATGGTGCTGGATGAAGGGGGCGCCTTCGGCGGCGCCGTCCTCGGGATGCTTGAGGCAGCATTCCCATTCCAGCACCGCCCAGGAATCGTAATTGTACTGGGTGAGCTTGGAGAAGATGCCGCTGAAATCCACCTGTCCGTCGCCGAGCGAACGGAAGCGTCCGGCGCGATTCACCCAGCCCTGATAGCCGGAATAGACGCCCTGCCGTCCCGTCGGATTGAACTCAGCGTCCTTGACGTGGAAGGCCTTGATCCGCTCGTGATAGATGTCGATGAATTCGAGATAGTCGAGCTGCTGCAAGAGGAAGTGCGACGGATCGTAATTGATGTTGCAGCGCTTGTGGCCGCCGACCGCGTCGAGGAACATCTCGAAGGTCGCGCCGTCGAAAACGTCCTCTCCCGGATGGATCTCGTAGCCAACGTCGACGCCGTTCTCGTCATAGACGTCGAGGATCGGCTTCCAGCGCTTGCCGAGCTCGGCGAAGGCCTCCTCGATCAGCCCCGGCGGGCGCTGCGGCCATGGATAGAGGTAGGGGAAGGCGAGCGCGCCGCTGAAGGATACCGAGGCCTTGAGGCCGAGATTCTTCGATGCCTTGGCGCCGAACTCCATCTGCTCGACCGCCCATTTCTGCCGCGCCTTCGGATTGTTGTGCACCTCGGGCGGCGCGAAGCCGTCGAACTGCGCGTCATAGGCCGGATGCACGGCGACGAGCTGGCCCTGAAGGTGCGTCGACAGCTCGGTGATCTCGACGCCGGCGTCGGCGCAGATGCCCTTCACCTCGTCGCAATAGGTCTTCGACGATGCCGCTTTCTTGAGGTCGAACAGGCGCCCGTCCCAGGTCGGGATCTGCACGCCCTTGTAGCCCAGGCCGGCCGCCCATTTGGTGATCGAGGCCAGCGAATTGAACGGCGCCGCGTCGCCCGCGAACTGCGCCAGAAACAGGCCGGGACCCTTCATTGTCGTCGGCATCGGCATCCTCCCTCTCTCGGTTTTCGCGACCAAGCATAGCGCCGATTGGACTAAGGGCCAGCCTGTTTGATCGTTCGGTGTCGGCGCCAAAACATGGCGTCATTCTGGTATTACCAAATCCAGCCACCCGGTCAAGCCGCAGCAAACGGCGGAAAGGCAGCAGCCACAACTGTGGAAGGAAGATTAAATCCATTAAAATCAACAAATTGCCTGACAGTTAAGGCTCCCCCTGCGGTCTCCTTGCCGTTCATGAGAATTTGCTGTAGAGGTCTAGTCAGGCCCAATTGGTCGAACCAGTTTTCAAGAAAAATCGCTGGAACGCCTTGGGGAGGAATCGTGCGGCGCGCTCTTTTCGGAGGCGTCGGGGCAAAGTGACAGGCGAATTCTGGGAAGGATAGACCATGCATCTTTCGACGCACAACTGGATGCGGGCGGAGCCGCTGGAGGTGACGCTCAAGCGCATCAAGAAGTTCGGCTATGAGTCGATCGAGATTTCCGGCGAGCCCGAGCAGTACAAGATCAAGGAAACGCGCGCGCTGCTGAAGGAGCACGGCATCCGCTGCTGGGGCGCGGTGACGCTGATGCTGGGCGAACGCAACCTTGCCGCCAAGAACCAGGGCCAGCGCGAGCGCTCGGTGCAATACGTCAAGGACGTGCTGACCATGGTGAGCGAGCTTGACGGCGAGATCATCACGCTGGTTCCCGCGACCGTCGGCAAGGTGGTGCCGGACGGCACCGAGGCGGAAGAATGGGGCTGGGTGGTGGACGCCACGCGCGAATGTTTCGCCCATGCCAAGAAGGTCGGCGTCAAGATCGCCGTGGAGCCGCTCAACCGCTTCGAAACCTATCTCTTCAACCGCGGCGCCCAGGCGCTGGCGCTCGCCGACGCGGTGAGCCCGGAATGCGGCGTCTGCCTCGACGCCTATCACATCCACATGGAGGAATTTAACGTCTATGACGCCATCCGGCAGGTCGGAAAACGCCTCTACGACTTCCATGTCGCCGACAACAACCGCTTCGCCGCCGGCCTCGGCCAGATCGATTGGCCGAAGATCGTCGGCACGTTGAAGGAGATCGGCTATGACGGCGCGCTGACCAATGAGTTCGTCGCGCCCGTCGACCGCACGCCGGCCGCGCCCTATCCGGAGATGGTGGAGCGCAACCCGGTCGACATCTCGCCCGAGCAGCTCAAATTCATCCAGGACCACGGCTCCAGCGTGCTCACCGAGAAATTCTACACCGACCAGATGCGCATCACCGCCGAAACGCTGCTGCCGCTGATCAAGTAGAGGATCCGATCGAAGCTTAGCCCTTTCGCCCTCGCCGGGCGGCGGGGCCGGGGATGAAGATGCGTATCAGAAACGTCCAAGCCTGGTGGGTTCGCATACCGATCGAAGCGGAGCGGCAGCACCGCAGCGACTTCGGTCAGGTGACGACGTTCGACGCCGCCATCCTGCGCATCGAGACAGAGGACGGCCTGGTCGGCTGGGGCGAAGGCAAGAACGCCGCCGGCAGCGCAGGCAGCTATGGCGCGCTGGTCCACATGCTGAACCACGAGATTGCGCCGCAGCTCATCGGCCGCGACCCGGCCGACATCGGCATCATCTGGGAGATGCTCTACAACGGCGTGCGCCATCAAACGGCGGCCCATGGCGGCCACGCCATGCCTCAGCTGGCGCGGCGCGGCATGAGCGTGGCGGCGATCAGCGCCGTCGACATAGCGCTCTGGGACATCCTCGGCAAATCGTTGGGGCAGCCGGTCTGGCGGTTGCTCGGCGGCCGCAAGGTCGAGCGCATGCAGGCCTATGCGTCGGGCGGCTGGGCCGGGGCCGACGCGATCGGCGAGCAGCTCAAATCCTACATCGCCAAAGGCGGCTTCAAGGCGCTGAAGATGCGCGTCGGCGCCATGGACGGCGCGCCGCATATCTCGGCCGCGCGCGTGCGTGCCGCGCGGCAAGCGATCGGCCCGGACGTCGAGTTGATGGTCGACGCGCACGGCACTTACACGGTCGCCGAGGCGAAGCGCTTCATCAGTCTCACCGCCGATCTCGATCTCGCCTGGTTCGAGGAGCCGGTGATCGCCGACGACAAGCCTGGCATGGCCGAGGTGCGCGCCTCGGGCCCGGTCCCCATCGCCACCGGCGAGAGCGAGGCGACGCGCTACGCCTTCCGCGACCTCGCGGTGCTGAAATCGGCCGATATCTTCCAGCCGGACCCCGCCTTCTGCGGCGGCATCAGCGAGGCGATGAAGATCGGGACCATCGCCAGCGCCTTCAACCTGCGCTTTGCGCCGCATCTTTGGGCCGGCGCACCCTGCTTCTTTGCCGGGTTGCATGTCTGCGCGGCCTCGCCCGCGAGCTTCATCGTCGAATATTCGCTGGGCGCCAATCCGATGATCCACGATCTGGTCGAGGAGACTGTCGAAGCAAAGGACGGTATGATAGCGATCCCTGAAAAGCCTGGATTGGGTTTCACCATTTCGGAGCGATTCCTGGAGGCGCACGCGCAACGCATCTGACGATGAAAGAAAAGAACCTTCTTGCGGAACTCGCCGCCTATCTGTTCTCCAACTCGGACAAGGAGTCGGGCCGCACCCCGTCGGAGCGCGAGCTGGCGGAGCATTTCGGCGTCAGCCGCGGCCAGATCCGTGAGGCGCTGGCGATCCTGGAAGCCATGCGCATCGTCGAGCGCCGCGCCAAATCCGGCATCTATATCGACACCAAGCAGGCGAGCGTAGAAGCGTTGGCGCTTTTCGCCCGCGCCGGCCTGCCGCTCGATCCGGTGCAGATCTACGAGACCGTCGAACTGCGCAAGATCCATGAGATCAAGGCGGCCGAGCTTGCCTGCTCGCGCGCAACGGAAGAGAATTTCGAGCGGCTGCGCGAGATCCTGAAGGCCTCCGAGGAGCGCATTGCCGCCGGCGAAGGCCTCGCCAAGGAAGACCGCGAGTTCCACCTCGAGATCGTGCGGGCGACGAAGAACGGCGTCTTCCACAACATCTGCAGCGTCTACTATCTGATGGGCGAGCAGCGCCTGCCGATCTATTTCAACGACCCCGAGCGCAGCGTGCGCTCGCATGCCGAGCATATCCAGATCTATGAGGCGCTGCTGCGCCGCGACGGCAACCTCGCCCAGGCGCTGATGAGCGCCCATCTGCAGGGCGCGGAGAGCTACTGGAAGGGGATCATCGAAGGTCGCTGGACGGAGCCGAAAAGCGCGACGCTCGAGAAGGCCTGAACGCTGATGCCCAAGATCCTGTCGACGCATCCGCTGCATCCACGCGCCACCAAAATGCTCGCCGGCGCCGGCAGACTGGCTATTGCGTCCGCCCTCGATGCCAGGACGCTGGCCGCCGAGGCGAAGGACGCCGACATCGTCATCGTGCGCGCGCCGCTGCCGCCGGAACTCTTCGATGGCGCCAAAAACCTGCGCGCGGCGATCCGCCACGGCGCGGGTCTGGACATGATCCCGGTCGAGGCGGCGACCGCGGCCGGCGTGCTGGTGGCGAACGTGCCGGCCGTCAATGCCCGCTCGGTCGCCGAGCATGTGATGTTCACGGCGCTTGCGCTGTTGCGGCGCTTCCGCGTCATGGATCGCGACCTGCGCGCCAAGGGCTGGCTCGCCGGGCGCGAGCACGCCAATTCGACCAGCGAACTCGCCGGCAAGACCATCGGCATCGTCGGTCTTGGGGCGGTCGGTCAGGCCGTCGGCCGTATCGCGGCGCACGGTTTCGACCTCAACGTCGTGGCGACCACGCGCAGCTTGCGTCCGGCTCCGGAACGCGTCGGCTTCCTGTCGATCGACGCGCTGGTCGAGCAGAGCGACATCATCGTGCTCTGCTGTCCGCTGACCGAGGAAACGCGCGGCCTGATCAGCGGCGAGCGCATCGCCCGCATGAAGCCCAATGCGCTTTTGATCAATGTCTCGCGCGGACCGGTGGTCGACGACGAGGCGCTGATCGAAGCCCTGCGCAAGGGTCGCATCGGGGGTGCGGCGCTCGACGTCTTCGCGACCCAGCCGCTGCCGCCGAACCATCCCTATTTCGGCTTCGACAACGTCATCGTCACCCCTCATATGGCCGGCATCACCGAGGAATCGATGATGCGCATGGGCGTCGGCGCCGCCGGCGAGGCCTTGCTGGTGCTGGCCAACAAGCTGCCGGTCAACCTGCGCAATCCTGAAGTGATCGAGCACTACCGGCGGCGCTTTCCGACCCAGGATTAGTTCCTGGGTGAGCATCGCAACAGTAAGGGCATGAGATGCCGGCGGGACAGCGCCCCCCTCTGTCCTGCCGGACATCTCCCCCTCAAGGGGGGAGATCGGATTTCGCATCGGCTTTCGCCAATTTCCAACGCGGCAGGACTGGCGGTGAGATCAAAGCTGCCAATCTCCCCCCTTGAGGGGGAGATGCCCGGCAGGGCAGAGGGGGGTGCTGTCCCGCCAGCGTTTTCGGATTTGCATCCTGATAGCGTCGTCAGTCAACGGCCAAGCAAGGCCTCCACCGCCACGGCAATCCCGAGAAGGCGACGATCGTGCCCATGCCTCGCCACCAGCATCAGTCCGGCCGGCAGCTTTGTGCCGGGCATCGGCAGCGAGATGGCGCACAGATCGAACTGGTTGGCGACCTGCGTGTTGCGTAAGAGCAGACCTTCCGTTCGGTCTCGAAGTTCTTCATCGCCGGCCATGGCGGCGATCGACGGCGCGACCATCGGCACGGTCGGCAGGGCAAGCACGTCGACCGCTTGCAGCCGTTCCTCCATGGCCGCGACCAATTCTGTCCGGCGGCGGATCGTCCTGATGTAGGCGGAAGCGGGAATGGTCAGCGCGCGCGATAAAGGCCCGCTGACATGCGGATCGACCGGCGCCGACGCGCCGGTCGCCAGCCAGTCGGCATGCACTTCCGCGCCTTCCATCGACGCGATCGAGGCTCGTTTGGTCGCCGAGCGCATCCCGGCGATGAGGTCGTCGATCGGCAAATCCGCGACGTATGCGCCTGCCTGCTCCACCGCGCGAACAGATCGGTCGAAGGCATCGAGAACCTCAGGCTGCGTCTCACCGAGGAGCACGCCGCGCGGAATGCCGATGCGCAAACCGTTGAGCGGGATCGGCTGAAGAGCCATCGGTTCCTCCCCCGCCATGATCGCGTCGGCGACCGCGCAATCGGCGACGCGGCGAGCGAGCGGCCCGATCGAATCCAGCGTCGCCGACAAGGGAAAGGCGCCGGCCAGGGGCACGCGCCGTGCCGTCGGCTTGAAGCCGACGACGCCGTTCAGCGAAGCCGGAATGCGCACCGAGCCGCCGGTGTCCGAGCCGATGGAGATGTCGCTGCTGCCCTCGCCTACCGCGACCGCCGCTCCGGACGACGAGCCGCCCGGGATCAGGCTGGCATCGGCGGCATTGCCCGGCGTGCCGTAATGCAGATTGTCGCCGATGGCGGTGAAGGCGAACTCGGTCATGTTGGTCTTGCCGAGGATCACGGCGCCTGCCTGGCGCAGCCGGCGCACGATCGCCGCGTCCCGCGCGGCGGGCTGGGCACTGGCGAGCATTAGCGAGCCTGCCCTAGTCGGCTCGCCGACGACGTCGAACAGATCCTTGATCGACACGATCGTGCCATCGAGCGGCCCGAGACTCACGCCGGCCTTTTGCCGGGCGTCGGCCGCGGCGGCGGCCGCGCGCGCCGCCTCGGCATAGAGCTTGGTGTAGACCTTCTCGCCGGCGGTGCGACCGGCAAGGCGCGACAAGGTAGCTTCGAGGCGGTCTCGGACGGATTGCATGTCGATGTCGGACTCCGCAAGCTTGGGACGTCTTTAAAGCAATTCCAGGACAGGGCGTCGCGGTTTTTCCGTCCGGAATTGCGTAGGAACAATCGCGGCCCGATTGGGCCTGCGGAAGGGATACCCCGGCAAGCGTGCCTTTGCACCTGCCAGCGAGAGGAAGAAATTGATGCTGTACAAAGGCGGCTGCCACTGCGGCAAGGTGGCGTTCGAGGTCGAAGGCGAGCTCGTCGGTGCGGTGCGGTGCAATTGCTCGATCTGCGCGCGCAAGGGCGCGCTGCTTTGGGCCGTGCCACATGAAAGCTTACGGTTGGTGGCCTGGGGCGATGACCTCGGCAAATACACTTTTGGCAAGGGCTCGATCGCGCATCGCTTCTGCCGGACCTGCGGCATCCATCCCTTCGCCGAGGATGTCAGCCAAAGCAGTGAGCGCAGCGCCTACATCAACATCAATTGCCTCGAGGAGATCGACCTCGCCGCAGTGCAGGTCTTCGAATTCGACGGCCGCGCTGCTTAGGGAGCGCCAGAACCTTAAAGCATGTCTCCCGAAAGTGGGAACCGGTTTCGGGACAAAGACATGCGCAAAATCAAAAACCTAAAGCGCGTGGAGCGAGTCCGAAGGATCGCGACGCGCTTTAGGTCCGAGCAGGAAAGGCCATTGCCGCAAGCGCTTTGCCGCTCACTGCGGACGCAGGCGCTTGCCAGCATGGTCGACCAGCAGGCCTTGATGGAGATCAAAGGGCAACCTTCCGACTGGCACTATCTTGCCTGCGAGTTTGGCTGAGAGGGCACGATGAACAGGCGAACGATGCTCGTCGGCGCAGGCGCCTTGGTTGTCGCGGCTGGCGCCGGTGTAGCCGGTTGGCGATCGGCGGTCGGATCGATGGCCCAGTATGAGGCCTTCACCGCGCGATTGCATGGCCAACTGACGACCGACCTTGAAGCCGTGGTCCGTTACGCCACCCTGGCGGCCAACAGCCACAATACGCAGCCCTGGCGGTTCCGGTTGGAAGGGCAAGCAATCGAGATACGGCCTGACTTTCGGAGGCGGACTCCTATCGTCGACCCCGACGACCATCATCTCTATGTCAGCCTGGGATGCGCTGCGGCCAACCTTGCACTCGCCGCGGCGGCGACAGGCCGTCCGGGCGAGGCCTCGCTCACGGCCGACGGCGATGGTGTCCGTTACGATTACGTCATGGGCGCGCCAAAGGTGGACCCGCTGGTCGACGCCATTTCAAAACGCCAATCGACGCGTGCCGAATACGACGGTCGCGCCGTCCCTGCGGCGGACCTCGTCGAAGTTGAGCGAACAGCTGCGATCCCAGGTGTAGGCCTCGCACTCGTCACCGACAGGACACGGATGATAAAGGTGCGGGATACCGTCCTTGCCGGGAACGAAGATCAGATGAACGACCCCGCGTTCGTGCGTGAACTGAAGCAGTGGATACGATTCAACCCGCGCAGCGCGATGGCTCGGGGCGATGGGCTCTTCTCTGCCGCGAGCGGCAATCCGGTGCTGCCGACCGGCTTGGGCCGGATCGCGTTCGACCGGCTATTCAACGTCGCGCAGGAAAATCAGAACTACGCCCGTCAGATTGACTCTTCCGCCGGAGTCGCGATCTTTTTTGGCGAGCGGCCGGACCATGATCACTGGATCAGGGTCGGCCAGGCGTGCCAGCGCTTCGCTTTGGCCGCAACGGGTCTGGGGCTCAAGATCGCCTTCATCAATCAGCCCATCGAGGTCGCCCGCCTGCGCGCCGACCTGGCGGCGATCGTCGGCGAAACCCGCAGACCTGATCTTGTGATGCGGTTCGGGTACGGACCCATCTTGCCTTTTTCGCCAAGAAGGCCGGTGGCTTCGGTTATCGGTTGATCGCATCAGATAACAGTGGCCACGATTGGTGGCTTGTTCCGTTTGCCAATCACCGACTTTCCAGCAGCCACAATGACAGCTTCGACCCCGGAGCCGCTGAGGGCCCCGGGTCGAAGCTGGAAAGCTCATACCGAGTTAAACTATTCGGCCTGTTTCGGCCCGATCGCGAAAGTCACCAGGGCCGCGAGCAGCGTCGCCGCGGCGCCATAGGCGAAGGCGCTGGCGACACCGGCATGGTCGACCAGCAGGCCGCCGAAGACCGCGCCCAGCGCGATCGCCACCTGGAACGTCGCGACCATCAGGCCGCCGGCGCTCTCGGCTTGGTCGGGCGCGGCGCGCACCAGCCAGGTCTGCAGCCCGACCGGCACCGCGCCGAAGGCGAAGCCCCAGGCGGCAACCGCGATGGCCGCGATCACCGGCGAGGCGCCGAGGGTCAGCATGGCAAGCGCTGACAGCGCGATCAGCAACGGCGCCAGCGCGACCGCAAGCTTCAGGTTGCGCTCGGCGAGGAACGCGCCGGCGAAATTGCCGAAGAAGCCGCCGATGCCATAGGCGAGCAGCACCAGCGAAATGGTCTCGATCGGCATGACGGGAACCGTCTCCAGGAACGGCCGCACATAGGTGAAGCCGGCAAACTGTCCGGAGGCGACGAGCAGCACGACCAGGAGAGCGACGCGGATCGTCGGCCGCTTCAGCACCTCGATCAGGGTCCGGAAGCTTGCCACCGCCGTCGGCGGCAGGCTGGGAATGGTGGCAAGCTGCACCAGCAAGGTCAGCGCGCCGACGACCGCCGCGATCATGAAGGCCGTGCGCCAGCCCCAGATATCGCCGACATAAGCGCCGACGGGAGCCGCCGTCACGGTGGCCACCGAAACGCCGGTCAGGATGATCGACATGGCGCGCGGCATCAGCCGCATCGGCACCAGCCGCATTGCCATGGCGGCCGACATCGACCAGAAGCCGCCGAGCGCGATACCCAGAACCACACGGGCCAGAAGCAACATCGCGAGCGAGGAAGCGAAGGCGGCAACGAGGTTGGAAACGATCAGGAGGATGGTGAGCATCCACATGACCAGTCGGCGGTCGAGCCGCTTGGTCACGATGGCCATGGTGGGCGCGGCGATCGCGCCGACAACCGCAGTTGCCGTCACGGCCTGGCCGGCGGCACCTTCACTGACGCCAAGGTCCTGCGCCAGCCGCGTCAGCAGGCTGGCGGGCAGGAATTCGGCCGTCACCAGGCCGAACACGCCGAGCGCCAGCGAGACCACCGCGCCCCACACAGGCTCGGTTCGTTCCTCCGGTTCGGTTCTGTCGAGAACAGCGTCGTCGATGACGCCTGTGGCGGGTTCGGTCATGGCAAACTCTCCGATCTGTCTGCGGCGCCACGCGGGGGATGACCAACAGTGAACCAACCCGTACATGCTTGGCGGGCGGCTCCGTCGGTCCGATTTGGTTGCGGCGCAACATTTGGCTGCGGTGCAACATAGGGAGTGACTACCTGGAGTTTCCATGCTAGAAACGCCGAAATGAATTACAATTCGTCCAAAACCACATTGCCGGCATCCGGCGACCCGCTAACCGACATGTTGCGCGGCTTGCGGCTCGATGGCGTCGACTATGGCCGCTGCGTGCTGGGCGAGCCTTGGGCTGTTTCCTTCCCTGCGCAGAAGGCGGCGCGCTTCCATTTCATCGGCCAGCAGGGCTGCTGGCTGTTCTCGCCGGCCAAGGAATGGATCGAGCTATCGGTGGGCGACGCGCTGCTGATCCCGCGTGGCGACGAGCATATTCTGGCGAGCGCACCGGGCGTTCCGCCCGTGCCGATCGGCCGCTACACCATCGAGCCGGTTTGCGAGAACATCTACGATGTCTCCAACGGCTGCGACGGCTGCAAGACCTTGCTGTTTTGCGGCAGCATGCACTTCAATCTCGACGGCTCGCATCCGCTGCTCGACATGATGCCCGACCTGATGCGCGCGCATGAACTGATGGCGAACGCGCCGGGCATCCAGCATCTGCTCGACGCGATGGCCGGCGAGGTGACGATGGACCGCGTCGGTTCCGGCGGGATTCTGGCTCGGCTCGCCGACGTGCTCGCCGCCACGATCATCCGCTCCTGGGTGGAGAACGGCTGCGGTGATGCCACCGGTTGGATCGCCGCCGTCCGCAACCCGGACGTCGGCAAGGTGCTCGCCGCCATTCACCTGCAGCCCGATCGCGACTGGACGGTCGAGGCGCTCGCGAAGATGATGGGGGCGTCGCGTTCAGCCTTCGCGCAGCGCTTCGCCACGGTGGTCGGCGAGACGCCGGCTAAGTATGTGCTGCGCGTGCGCATGCACCAGGCGCGGCAGTGGCTCGCCCGCGACGGCATGAGGGTGTCGGTGGCGGCTGCGAAACTGGGCTACGATTCCGAAGCCTCCTTCAGTCGCGCCTTCAAGCGGGTGATGGGCGTCGCGCCGAGCCATCTGCGCAACAACGGCGACGACCATCCCTGACATCGCGGCCACGCCGCCACCTGGCTGGAGGAATTGCCAAATCTTTTGGACGAAGGGCCATTCCTCGCCCGCCGAGGCGGCATAAGCTCTCGGTGGAGGAAACCGCCATGGCCAATTACCTTGCACCGCTCGCGCTGACCGCGCTGGCCGTCCTTCCGGGACGGACGTTCGCGCTCGAGGACAGCTACCTGCCCGCCGACAAGATCCCTTACCTCGTCGAAGCGCCGGACCAGCCCCAGCGCCTCGGTCCGCTGTGGGGCGAACGCGCCAAAGGCCCGGCCGGCACACTGCTCAAGGTCCCCGGCAACTGGCGCGCGCCGGTCCACGCCCACACCGCCGATTATCGCGCCGTCGTCATCAAGGGGCTCTGGGCGCATTGGCAGATGCAGGGCGGCGAAGCGACCAAGGTCGAGTTGCCGCCGGGCTCCTACTGGACCCAGAAAGCCGGCGAGATGCATGACGACGCCTGTCTGTCGGACACCGAATGCGTGATCCTTTTGATCAACGACACGCCTTACGAAACCTATCTGCCGAAATAGCTAGAGCAATTCCAGGAAAAGTGTGTAGCGGTTTTCTGTCCGGAATTGCGTAAAAACAAAGGGATAGAGCGGTTCGGCGTTTCCGTGAAACGGTGAACCGCTCTGGGTGGCGGACACACCGGCTTCAACCGTCCGGTAGGTTCGCCCCTTGCCACCATTGGATCAGGGCGATCCGGTTCCTGGCCTTCGAAATCCGGAACAGCCGTTCGAGCAAGGTCTTCACGGTGGCCGGCGAGATATCGAGATCCTTGGCGATCTGCTTGTTGGTCATGCCTTTGCTGACCCGCGTCATGATCTCGGTCTGACGGGGAGAAAGGCTGGGCGGCGCGGGCGACCTTTCGAGCACGGCCGCGAGGCGAAGCGGCGCCGCCAGCTCCGCCGCGACCCGCGCAAGCTGCGTCTGCTCGCTCTCGCTGAATCCCCGCCTCCCGTCCACATAGAGGCCGAGCCAAGCCAGCATTCGACCGCTCCGGCAGAGCATGATCCGGCCATAGTCCGGCGGATTGCGCGTGTCGCCCATCAGCATCATCGGCAGCGGATTGACCCGAAGGAAATAATCCTTGCCGTGGACACCCGATCCGATCGGCTCGATCCAGCGGTTCTGCTGCCAGTCGGGCACCTTGTCGAGTCGCACCACCCAGCGGACCGGCGCCTGCGGGCGCGGCATGCTTTCGAGCCGCAGCAACCGGCCTTCGCGCGACGCCGCCACCGATCCGAAGCCGCCGTCTCCTCGCCGGGTGAATGCCAGGGCCACGCCATGCGGACAGGCAGCCGAGAGCGCCTCGACCGCAAGCGACACGACCGAGCCGGTATCGCTGAGCAGATCCGCGGCGCGCACCGCTTCGGCCACGCGATCGCGAAGCAACCGGTCTGGCATGGCTGCCTCCTGTCGGCCATCCGGCCGACTTTTATCCTCTATCGGACAAGCTTACTTTAGCCGATCGATCACACGGACAGAAGCCGCGGCCACAAAGGGCTTCCATGGACAGTTTGCTCTCGAAACTACCGCCGGTCGTTCTGCTCCTGGCCTTCATCGGCGTCTGGATGTGGGAAGGCTTGCAGGCCGCGCGCCCGGGAAAGCGCGACTGGCGCCGAGGCCGGCGAAATCTGGTGATCTCACTTGCCGGGATCGTCATCGGCGGGCTCACCGCGGGCGGGTTGCTGGCCTTGGCCTCCGCGGTCGAGACGCGGCATTGGGGACTGGCGGCGCTCAAGCTTCCGTCATGGATCGTCGTGGCCGCGGGTGTTCTCCTGCTCGATCTCACGGACTATTGGCGCCACCGGATCAGTCACGCCGTGCCGGTGCTTTGGCGGCTGCATCGTGTCCACCACAGTGATCCGCAAATGGACGTCACGACCTCGTTCCGCAGCCATCCGCTGGAGGCGGCGCTAAGGCCTGTCTTTCTCGGAGCGGCGATCCTGGCCTTCGGCATTCCGCCGTATGCCGTCATGCTCTACCCGGTCATCCAACTGCCGGTCCTGATCTTCCAGCATGCGAACATTGCCCTGCCCCGGCAGCTCGATCGCCGTCTTGCATGGCTGATCGCCACGCCGGCCATGCACGTCGTGCACCATTCCCGCTGGATGCCCGAGACCAACTCCAATTATTCGACATTCCTGACGCTTTGGGATCGCATCTTCGGCAGCTTCCGGCCGTCGGTCCCGCCTGACGGGATCGGTCTTGACGGCTGCGACGACGAGGCCAGCCAGACAGTCCTTGGCCTGCTTCTCGAACCGCTTCGCCCTCGGCCGACGGCAGCCGGCGTCACGATGCCGGGCAATGAAACCGCGCGGTAGGCCCTCTTAGAGCAATTCCAGGAAAAGTGTGAGCGGCTTTCCGCCCGGAATCGCGTAAAAACAAAGGGTTAGAGCGGTTCGGCGTTTCCGTGAAACGGTGAACCGCTCTCTAGCCGGCGTGGCGCAGGCTAACCCCGCTGCCCTTGTCGAACATCACCACCTTGTCCGGGTTCCAGGCGAAACGGACCGGCTGCTCGATTTCGACGGCGGTCCTCGCAGGCACCGTGGCTCTCAGCATCGTGTCGCCGACCCTCAGCGTCACGATCTTCTCGACGCCGTGGTTCTCGACGTCGTGGACCTGCGCCTCGACCGGCGCGCCGCTCTCCAGATAGACGTCCTCCGGACGGATGCCGAAGACGAGCGGGCGACCGTCGGCCGCGCCGCCCATCTTGGCTCCCTCAGAAAGCGGCAGTTCGAAATTCATCGGCGCCATCACCGCGCGGTTTTCGACCAGCTTGCCGTCAATGAGGTTCATCGGCGGCGAGCCGACGAAGCTCGCGACATAGGTGTCGCGCGGATTGTTGTAGATCTCCTGCGGCGTGCCGGTCTGGACGATGCGGCCGTGGTTGAGCACGCCGACCTTGTCGCCCATCGACATCGCCTCGATCTGGTCGTGGGTGACGAACAGGAAGGTGGCGCCGAGCTGCATCTGCAGGTTTTTCAGCTCCGTGCGCAGCGCCTCGCGCAGCTTCGCGTCGAGCGCCGACAGCGGCTCGTCCATCAGGAACACGCGCGGCTTGCGCACGATCGCCCGGCCGATCGAGACGCGCTGCATCTCGCCGCCGGAAAGCCTGTCGGTCTTGCGGTCGAGCAGGTGCTCGATCCTGAGCGTGCGGGCCGCGCGCGCGACGCGATCCTTGATCTCGTCGTCCGGCAGGCGGCGGATCTTCGGCTTCAGCGGGAATTCGAGGTTCTCGCGCACCGTATAGCGCGGATAGAGCGAATATTGCTGCAGCACCAGCGCCACGTCGCGCTCGGCCGCGCCCCAGCTTGCAACATCGACGCCATCGATGAAGACCTGTCCCTCGGTCGGCTTGTCGAGCCCGGCGATCAGGCGCAGCGTCGTCGTCTTGCCGGCGCCGGTCTCGCCGAGCAGCACGAAGAACTCGCCGTCGGCGATCTCGAGATTGAGGCCCGTCAGCGCGGTGTGGCCGCCGAACTTCTTGGTGATGTTCTTCAGTTCGATATGGGCCATTACAGCCTTACTCCGAGTGACTTGCCGCTTGCCGTGTCGAAGAAATGCGCCTGCTCCGGATCGATGCGGGCATGGACCTTTTCGCCGGGACCCGAGACGTAGCCGGCCTTGGTGCGGGCGCGCAGCATCTTGGAGCCGACCTTGAGGTCGACAATGTCGAAAGAGCCGAGCGGCTCTATGATCTGCGCCTCGACCGGCATGTAGCCGGGCGCGGCATCGTGCCGAACGAGCACGCCTTCCGGACGGATGCCGAGCGTCAAGCCACCGTTGGAATGCCCGTTGAGCCTGGACAGGAGCTCGCGCGGGAATTCGAAACCCTTGGGCGTGCCGCCGACGGTAACGGAGGCTATGCCGGCCTGAGCCGCGACGGTGGCCTCGGCAACGTTCATCACCGGACTGCCGACGAATTGCGCCACGAACAGATTGGCCGGGTGCGAATAGACCTCGTCCGGCGTGCCGACCTGTTGGATGAAGCCTTCATGCATGATGACGATGCGGTCGGCGAGACTCATCGCCTCGATCTGGTCGTGCGTGACGTAGATCGTGGTCGAACCCTGCTTGATGTGCAGTCGCTTGATCTCGGCCCGCATCTCCTCGCGCAGCTTGGCGTCGAGCGCGCCGATCGGCTCGTCCATCAGCATCGCCTTCGGGCGCCGCACCAGCGCCCGGCCGATCGCCACGCGCTGCATGTCGCCGCCCGAGAGCGCCGACGGCTTCTTGTCGAGCAGGTCGGTGATGCGCAGGACCCTAGCGATCTCGCGCACCGACTTGTCGACCTCGCCGCTGCTCAGGCGCGTCGCCCGCAGCGGAAAGGCGATGTTCTCGAACACCGTCATGTGCGGATAGAGCGAGAAGGACTGGAACACCATGGCGATGTCGCGGTCGGCCGCCTTGAGGTGTTGCACCGCCTTGCCGTCGATCAGGATGTCGCCCTGGTCGATCGTCTCCAGCCCCGCTATCGCGCGCAGCGTCGTGGTCTTGCCGCAGCCCGACTGTCCAAGCAGCACGATGAACTCGTTGTCGGCGATGGCGAGGTTCAGATTGTGGATGACCTGGACGGCGCCGAAGAATTTCTCGATGCCGCGAAGTTCGATCTGCGTCACTGCCCAGCCCCCTCATGCGTCGCGGCGCCGGTTTCCTCGCTCTGCTCCGGCGCGATCTTGGACGTGATGTTGAAGCCGATCAGCCCGATCAGGATGATCGTCACGCCGTAGGAATGCAGGCCAAGGCTCCATGGCTGGCAGAGCGCGACGATGCCGAGCACCATGAGTATCTGCGATGCCGGCAAAAGGTACTTCTCGTTGATCGCGCGAAAGCTCATTTGCGGATCGCTCCGAAAGTCACGCCGCGAAGCAGATGGTTGCGCAGCAGGAAGGTGAAGATCGCGACCGGCAGCAGGAACAGGAACGTGCCCGCCGCGATCGTGGTCCAGTCCGGCAGGCCGGAACCGATCTGGCTTGGGATGAAGGGCGGCGCCGTCTGCGCGCGCCGGTTGGTCATGATCAGCGCGAAGGCGTACTCGTTCCAGGCGGTGATGAAGCAGAACACGGCGGTGGCGGCGATGCCGGTCGCCGCTTCCGGCAGCACGATCTTGAAGAAGGCCTGCATGCGCGTATAGCCGTCGACGAGCGCAGCCTCCTCATACTCCTTCGGTATCTCGTCCATGAAGCCCTTCATCAGCCAGACCGAGAAGGACAGGTTGAAGGCGACGTAGAGGATGATGAGTCCGATATGGGAGTCGTTGAGGCCGACCGCCCGGTACATCAGGAACATCGGGATGGCGACCACCACCGGCGGCAGCATGCGTGTCGACAGGATGAAGAAGAGAAGATCCGCCTCGCCGGCTATTCTGAAGCGCGAGAAGCCGTAGGCGGTGAAGGTTCCCATGCCCACCGCAAGCACGGTGCTGATCACCGCCACGATCAGGCTGTTCATGAACCGGTCGGGATATTGCGAAAGCTGCACGTCCTTGCCGACTTTCAGCACCCGCTCGCCGCCGTCATAGATACGCTTTTCCCACCAGGGCGCGGCTTCGTAGACCTGCGGGTCGACGGTCTTCTGCATCTGCACGCGCTTGGTGAAGAGCCGCACGAACGGCGTCGCTTCGGGTTCGAAGAGGACGGTGGGCGGCACGCTGACGGCGAGCTCCTTCGGCTTGAACGCCGTCGAGGCGATCCAGTAGATCGGCGCCAGGAAGATCAGCGTGGCGATCAGCACCGCGGCGATGGCGATGCGGTTGAGCGCGACCTCGGAAGAAGTGCGGACGGCGGCCATCTGTCAGCGCTCCTTCACCTTGTTGAGATACTTCACGTAGAGGTTGGTGATCGCCAGCACCATGATCAGCACGATGTAGGCGAGCGCGCAGGACTTGCCGGTGTCCCACTGCTGGAATGCCTGCTTGTAGAGCCGGATCGCGATCAGCTCGGCCGTCGGCTGGGTCGTCATCGTGTAGGCGATGTCGAAGGTCTTGAAGGCTTCCATGGTGCGGAAGATCAGCGCGATCAGGAGGATCGGCGAGACCAGCGGCAAGGTGATGCGGGTGAAGGTGTACCACCAGCTGGCGCGGTCGATCGCGGCGGCCTCGTAGAGGTGCTGCGGCACCGCCGACAGGCCGGCGAGCGAAAGCAGCATGACGAAGGGCGACCACATCCAGATGTCGGTGATCGCGACGGCGTAAAGCGCGCTGTCGGGATTGGAAAGCCAGGCGAAGTCGCCAAGGCCGAAGACATAGTTGATCGGTCCCCAGGACGGACTGTAGAGCAGCTGCCAGAACAGGCCGACGACCGCCGCCGACATCATCATCGGCAGCAGCAGGAGCGTGGTGATCAGGCCCTTCATTGGAAAGCTGCGGTTGAGCAGGAGCGCAAGCCCGAAGCCGACGATCATCTGGCCGGCCACCGACACGATCACGTATTTCGCGGTGATGACGAAGTTCGACCAGATGTGGTCGTCTGTCAGCAGCTCGCGATAATTCTGCAGGCCGACGAACTGCCAGGGCTCGCTGCGGTTTGCGGCGAAGTTGGTGAAGGAATAGCCGAGCGAATAGATCAGCGGAAAAATGTTGAAGACGATCAGGAAAACCAGCGTCGGGATGATGAACATGTTGCGGATGGTCAGATCCGACCAGCCGCGCGCGGCGGCCCTGGATGCGGGATCAAGATTGGTGAGGGCTACCGAAGCCAACGGTCGTTCTCCCTGAAAACAGGAATGCCGGAGGGGAAGCCCTCCTCCGGCATTCTGACTGCGATGCTTACTTGTAGCGATTGTATTTGGTGAACGTCGCCTTCCAGTCGGCGGCGGTCTTGTCGAGCGCTTCCTGGGCGGTGCCCTTGCCGCCGACCACGAACGGATAGATGTTCTGGTTCAGCTGATCGAGCACTTCGGCATATTCGGGCGTTGCCCAGAAGTCCTTGACCATGAACATCGTGTCGTAGAACGCCTTGTTGTACGGCGTGGCATTCTGGAAGGCTTCCGACTTCAGCACGGCCTGGCTGCAGGTATAGCCGCCGAGCTCGGCCCACTTCTTCTGGGTCTCGTCCTTGATGAACCACTCGAGGAACTTCATCGCCTCGTCCTTGTTCTTCGAATACGAGACGACGGAGATGCCCTGACCGCCGAGAGCGGCGAAGCGCTTGCCGTCCGGACCGGCCGGATTGGCGAAGAAGCCGGTGACGTCGGCATAGGGGTTGGTGGCCTTGTTCACCAGCGGCGGGAAGAAGGCGAAGAAGTTCATGCTCATCGCGGCGAGGCCGCCGGTGATCGCCTGGTTGTCTTCCACGAAGAAGGTCTTGCCCCAGCCCGGAGGCGTGAACTTGTAGAGCTCCTTATACATGTCGAGACCGGCGGCGGCCTCCTTCGAATTGGTGACGCCGTCGACCTTGTAGGTTGCGTAGTCGCCGAGATCGCCGCCATAGCTGAAGATGGCGCTTTCCACGCCCATCGCCATCGCGTCATAGGAATTGTCGGTGTAGATGGCGATGCCGTAGCGCTTCTGGTCAGGACGGTGGAAGAACTCGGCGATGTCGCGCAGCTGCGCATAGGTCTTCGGGATATCGAGATCGTAGCCGTATTTGGCCTTGAAGGCTTCCTTCTCCTTCGGGTCCTCGAACCAGTCCTTGCGGTAGGACCAGCCGATGGCGTCGCCTTCCAGCGGGATCGCCCAATATTTGCCGGACCCGCCGGGATATTCGGCATAATATTTGATGGTCGCGGGCGCCATCACATCGCCGAGCTTGTGCTGGTTGAAGAAGTCGGTGAGGTCGACATAGTGGCCCTGCGTCGAACCGGCGCCCAGCCATTGCGAGTCGCCCACCACCATGTCGTAGGCGTCGCCATGCGCGTTGAATTCGGTGAAGGCCTTGGTCTGGAAGTCCGGCCACGGCGTGGTCTGCACCGTGACCTTCACGCCCGTTTCGGCCGTGTAGTCGTTGACGAGTTCCTGCAGATAGTTCGCCGGATCCCATTCCGCCCAGAAGATGGTGAGTTCCTTGTCCTGCGCGCGGACGGATGTCCCGCAGGCAAGCGCCAGCCCGATACCAGCGATCACGCTGGTCACTATCTTGCGCATAGTTTTCCTCCCTTGTGCGCATTCTACCGTGTCATGCGAGCCGGCAGCGTGGTCGGCCCTGGTAGTTCCTCCGTGATGGCACTTTTCCGGCTTTGAGCCTCCTCGCCCCTGCCGGAAAAAACGGATCGCAATCCGCACTTTCGATCCGCTTTATGCGTACTGATCTGGTATTACCAATTCAAGAGGGCCGTCAAGCTCTTTCTTGGACGCAGAAAAGCGGCTCGGCAAGCCAATCGAAGCGGTATCTGTCTGTTTTATCTTGTTTTTCCTACTCCTTGATACGTGAAGGCCTTGTTTCTGGCGATGCACCACAATTATTATGCGTAGCTGGTTCCCCAATCTGGTCGAACCAGATTTAAGACATTCTCGCTCCAGCTGCCGCGGAAACTCCACTCGCTTTCGCTTCCGATTCCGCCATCGCCGCGCGCACCAGCACGCCTGCCGCCCACTCGGCGACCGACATCATGTCACGGCTGTCCAACCCCCATATGTCCTTCAGCACGATCAGCACCTCGACCCCGAACATCAGCGACAGCGCCTGCGCGAGGCGCTTGAACTTGCGGGGCGGCAATTGGCCTTTGAGCGGCGCGATCGCGTCCTTCAGGAGATCGACGCGATGGCCGCGCTTGAAGGCTGGCTCCGCACCCAGCGTGCCTGCCTGCCGCCTCGCCCATTGATCGAGCGACAGCTTGAGCGCCGCCTTGAACGTCGCCTCGAAGGCCTCGATGCGCGGCATGGCTGAGGCGAACAGTTCGGCCACCCGCCGCTCCGGATCGCTTGAAGCCGACTTCCAGGTCAGGATCGGTCCGAGCCCCTCGTCGACCACCGCCTGCACCAATGCCGCCTGGCTCGGGAAGTAGCGATAGGCGGTCGCGCGTGAGACTTCCGCCGCCTCGGCCACCTCGCTCACGGACGGCGTCACGCCGGACTGCATCAGCCGCGTCGCCGTCTCCAACATCAGCCGCCTGGTGCGGGCGCGTGGCCCCTTTTCGGCTGCCGGCGCCTGCTCGGCATCGTCGTTGGAAGCGGCTTGTTGACGTGAGACATCCATATCAATACGATACGCGCGTCTCAAAAAATTGCAATGGCTCCCTTTTTGGACTGGTTGCGTTGACACCAAGCCTTCAGGCATTGAGCATCGCCGCCTCTGGGCCAGCCAACATAGAGAGGCGTCAATGAAGCGCATCTATGTGGTCGGCACCGCCGACACCAAGGGTGAGGAGCTCGCCTTCCTGGCCGATGCCGTCACTGCCGCCGGCGGCGCGGCCGTGCGCGTCGATATCGGCACGCGCGGCGCGACCGTCCCCGTCGATGTCGCGGCAAGCGAGGTTGCCGCGCACCATCCCGATGGCGCCGGCGCGGTGCTCGGCATCGACGATCGCGGCACGACCGTCGCCGGCATGGGCGTCGCGTTTACCCGCTTCATCCAATCGCGTGACGACGTCGCCGGCGTGATCGGCATTGGCGGCGGCGGCGGCACCTCGATCATCACGGCCGGCATGCGCGCGCTGCCGCTCGGCCTGCCCAAGATCATGGTCTCGACGCTCGCCTCCGGCGACACCGCGCCTTACGTCGACGTTTCCGACATCGTCATGATGCCGTCGGTCACCGACATGGCCGGCCTCAACCGGCTGTCGCGCGTCGTGCTGCACAACGCCGCCCAGGCAATCGCCGGCATGGCCGCGAAGCCTGCATCCGTCGCCGCCGGGAAACCCGCGCTCGGCCTCACCATGTTCGGCGTCACCACGCCATGTGTCTCGGCCATCGTCGAGCAATTGCGCGCCGACTATGACTGCATGGTCTTCCACGCCACCGGCACCGGCGGCCGCTCGATGGAGAAGCTCGCCGACTCTGGCCTGCTCGCCGGCGTCCTCGACATCACCACCACCGAGGTCTGCGATCTGTTGTTCGGCGGCGTGCTGCCGGCAACCGAGGATCGCTTCGGCGCGATTGCCCGCACCAGGCTGCCCTATGTCGGATCGGTCGGAGCGCTCGACATGGTGAACTTCTGGGCGCCGCCGACGATCCCCGAACGCTATCGCGGGCGGCTGTTCTACGAGCACAATCCGAACGTCACCCTGATGCGCACCACCGCTGACGAATGCCGCAGAATTGGCGAATGGATCGGCGGCCGCCTCGCACGCTGCGACGGCCCGGTCCGCTTCCTGATCCCGGAAAAGGGCGTGTCGGCGCTCGACATCGAAGGCGGCGCCTTCTTCGATCCGGAAGCCGATGCGGCGCTGTTCGAGGCGATCGAGCGCACCATCAAGCCGACCAGGAACCGCACCGTGACGCGCCTGCCGCTGCACATCAACGAACCAGCATTCGCCAAGGCTGCCGCCGAGGCCTTCCTCGACATCGTCAAGAAGTGAGACCCGACAGAATGGCCGCCATTCCGCGCAGAGAAATCCTGGAGAAATTCCGCAAGATGATCGCCGAGGGCGTGCCGATCGTCGGCGGCGGCGCCGGCACCGGCCTGTCGGCCAAGGCCGAGGAGGCCGGCGGCATCGACTTGATCATCATCTACAATTCCGGCCGCTACCGCATGGCCGGGCGCGGCTCGGCCGCCGGCTTGCTCGCCTACGGCAACGCCAATGAGATCGTCAAGGAAATGGCCTATGAGGTGCTGCCGGTGGTGAAGAAGACGCCGGTGCTGGCCGGCGTCAACGGCACCGATCCTTTCGTCATCATGCCGCTGTTCCTCGCCGAGCTGAAGACTATGGGCTTTTCCGGCGTGCAGAATTTTCCGACCGTCGGCCTGTTCGACGGCACCATGCGCCAGGCTTTCGAGGAAACCGGCATGGGTTTTGGCCTCGAGGTCGACATGATCGCCGAGGCGCACGAGCTCGACCTCTTGACCACCCCTTACGTCTTCAATCCGGACGAGGCGCGCGCCATGACAAAAGCCGGCGCCGACATCGTCGTCGCGCATATGGGTGTGACGACCGGCGGCTCGATCGGCGCCACGTCGGCGAAGTCGCTCGATGCCTGCGTGAAGGAGATCGACGCCATTGCCGCGGCAGCGCGCTCGGTGCGCAAGGACGTCATCCTGCTTTGCCATGGCGGGCCGATCTCGATGCCCGACGATGCGCGCTACATATTGGAGCGCTGCGAAGGCCTGCACGGCTTCTACGGCGCGAGCTCGATGGAGCGATTGCCGGCCGAAGCCGCGATCGCCAGGCAGACGGCGGATTTCAAGGCCGCGTCAATCGGCAAAGCGAATACTGCCAGCAACTAGGGAGGGATGAGGCAATGGCCGACAAGAGCAAGGTGTTCGTCAACCCGAAGGATGTCAATGCCTTCGGCTTCGACTGGGGCAGGTTGGCGCTCACCGTTGCGCCGGAAGTGAACGGCGCGGAACGCTTTTCCGGCGGCGTCGTCGACCTGCCGCCGGGCCAGGGGCATACCCGCCACAACCATCCGGGCGCGGAGGAGATCATCTTCGTCATCTCGGGCCATGGCGAGCAGATGGTCGAGGACGAAAAGGGCAATCCAGTGGTCGCCAAAGTCGGTCCCGGCTGCACAATCTACGTGCCGGAAAGCCGCTTCCATTCGACGCTCAACACCGGCGATCAGCCGATGCAGCTGTTTGTTGTCTATTCGCCGGCTGGGCCGGAGTTGGCGCTGCGCGACCTGCCCGATTTCAGGCTGCTGCCGGTGGGCAAATGATGACCTTCCTTCTCCCCGTTCCAGCGTGGTCGACCCCCACTCCGTCTCGGCTTCGCCGAGCCACCTCTCCCCCGATCGACGGGGGAGAGGAAAGGCGCCAAGCTTTTTGCCGTCACCGCTTGTCCAGCAACGCTCCCTTCCTTTCCCTCCGGAGGGGGAAAGGTGGCGCTGCGAAGCAGCGACGGATTGGGGGAACCACATCGCAATCAAGCCACAGGTCGATCAGTCACGCCAGTCACAGAAGATGTGTGCATAGCGTAGCGCAACCGGGGGAGAAGGTGCCCGAAGGGCGGATGAGGGGCAGCGCCAGCTTCTGCTCTATGAAGTCCCGCCCCTGTTCCACCCCCGCCCGCGATCGCCGAACATAACATAGCCGGTATCGGTCACCGCGACCGTGTCCTCCAGCTTGATGAAGCCGCGTGTGGGGTGGAGCATGGTCGTCTCGACCGAGAGCACCATGTTCTTTTCCAGCGGCTTCGCCGCATAGGTGCCTTCATAAGCGACCGGATGGTTGGTCATCAGGAACGGCGCCTCATGGGTGATCAGACCCATGCCGTGGGCGAAGAAATCCGTGTAGGCCGCAACCTTGGAAGCCTTCAGCACGCTCTCGGCATGGGCGATCATGTCGCCGCCCAGCGTGCATGCCTTAACTTTGGAAAACGCCGCCTGTTGCACCGTCTCCACTTCGGCCAAGAGATCCTCCAGTTCGGCATCCGGCTCGCCAAGCACGCCCATGCGGCAGAGGTCGCCGATATAGCCGTGATAATTGCCGCCGGAATCGATCGACAGCACCTCGCCCTTCTTCCACGCCTGGTCTGAGGCGGCGCGGTTGTGGCTCGAACCCAGCGTCAGCAGGCAATATTCGAAATGCGCGCCGCGATTGGTCTCCTCGCGCCTGAGCTGCTCGATGATATCGGTCTTGGTCGTGCCCTCGCGCGCCCAGCGAATAGTCGCCAGCATGGAATCGGTGATCAGCTCGGAGGCGATGCGCAGTCTTTCCAGTTCCGCTTCGGTCTTGATGGCGCGCATGTTTTCCAGCATGCCGGTCGCGTCGACCAGCTTCGCGTCCGGCAGCGCCTTGCGGATCAGCGTATAGGCATCCGCCGGCAGGAAGCCGGGCTCGATGCCGATGCGCGCCCCGGCCTTGCCGATCTTTTGCAAATGCTCGACCGCGAGATTGGCGGCGTCGAGCGTGCCCCAGCAGGCGGCATGCAATGTGGGCGTCCAGAACGGATGGTTCTGGTGCTCGCCGCCCTCCATCTTGTTGCCGATATAGGCCGCGTGCTCCGGCCCGCCCTTCTCGTAGAGGACGATCGGCAGATAGCGGCTATGCCCGATCGCATCCATCGCGGCAAAGAAGATGAACTTGTAGCCACCGAGCAGATACTGCGTGTTGTGCTTGGAGGTGGCGAAGAGCACGTCGATGCCGGCCTCCTCCATCAGCCTATCCACCCGCGCCTGGTCGAACGGGATGCTGCTGGTCTTGCCCGGAGCGATGTTCATCTGCCTCTCCCTGATTTTCTCGACCGTTCATGCGGCCGATCTTCTGCAAGTCTTGGTGTAGGCCAAATCTGCACCATCGTGGCCGGCCTGGTCCAGCCAGAATCGAGATAATTCAATCAATACCACTCCAATGGGTGGTTCGTTTACGGCATTGCTTAATATCTGGTCCTACCAGATAGCCGCGCCCGCAGCCCGAATTTAACTGGTCCAGCGGACGAAAATTTCAAAGCCAAGCCATACTGCGCCAAAACCGTCTCTGGCGAAACCTTCGCCAAGGGCCATAATCCCGCTCGTTTCGAGGTTGCCCGCGCCTGTCGCGGGTGAAGAGGGGAGTTTGAGCGATGTCCGAATTGACGATTTCACGCCGCGGCCTGCTTGCCGGCTCGGCGCTGCTCTTGGCCTCGACCGCGCTGCCGACAATCGGCCGGGCGCAGACGCCGAAGAAGGGTGGCAGGCTGATCGTTGCCGCCGATTCCGAGCCGCGCAACCTCAACCCGGCGATCGTCGCCTCCAACGGCGTCTTCTTCATCTCCAGCAAGGTCGTGGAAACACTTGCCGAGGCCTCCTTCGACGGCAAGGATGGGCTTCAGCCGCGGCTGGCACTCTCATGGGAAGGTGCGGCCGACGGCCTGTCGGTGACGTTCAAACTGCGCGACGGCGTCAAATGGCATGACGGCAAGCCTTTCACTTCCGCCGACGTCGCCTTCTCGGCGCTGCAGATCTGGAAGCCGCTGCAAAATCTCGGCCGCACCGTGTTCAAGGATCTCGTCGCCGTCGACACGCCCGACGAGCTGACCGCGGTGTTCAAATTCGCCAAGCCGACCCCGTTCCAGCTGATCCGCAACGCGCTGCCGGCGCTGACGAGCGTCGTGCCGAAGCATGTCTTTGAGAATGGCAAGATCGAGGACAACCCGGCCAACAACGCCCCGGTCGGCACCGGTCCGTTCAAATTCGCCGAATACAAGGCCGGGCAGTATTATCGGCTGGCGCGCAACGACGACTATTGGGGCAAGGGCGAGCCCTATCTCGACGAGATCGTCTACCAGGTGCTGCCCGACCGCACCTCGGCGGCCGCCGCGCTGGAGGCGGAAGAGATCCAGCTCGCCGCCTTCTCCGCCGTGCCGCTCGCCGATCTCGACCGCATATCCAAGGTACCGGGCCTGAAGGTGATCACCAAGGGCTATGAGGGGCTGACCTACCAGCTCGTCGTCGAGATCAACCACCGCCGCAAGGAACTGGCCGATCTGAAGGTGCGGCAGGCGATCGCGCATGCCATCGACAAGGATTTCGTCGTCAAGACCATCTTCCTCGGCTACGCCGCGACCGCCACCGGCCCGGTGCCGAAGAACGATCCGCAATTCTATACCGCTGACGTTCCGACCTATCCGTTCGACGTCGCCAAGGCCAACGATCTGCTCGATGAAGCCGGCTACAAGCGGGCCGACGATGGCAAGCGGTTTGCGCTGAAACTCCTGCCGGCGCCCTACTTCAACGAGACGAAACAGTTCGGCGATTATCTGCGCCAGGCGCTGGCCGCGATCGGCATCGACGCCGAGATCGTCAACAACGACTCTGCCGCACACATCAAGGCGGTCTACACCGACCATGCCTTCGACCTCGCGGTCGGTCCGCCGGTGTTCCGCGGCGACCCGGCGATCTCGACCACCATCCTGGTGCAGAGCGGCATTCCGGACGGCGTGCCCTTCTCCAACCAGGGCGGCTACAAGAACGCTGAGCTCGACGCGCTGATCGCCAAGGCTTCGGAGACGCTCGACACGTCGGCCCGCACCGAGCTCTACAAGGAATTCCAGAAAAAGGTCGCCGCCGACCTGCCGCTGATCAACGTCGCCGAATGGAGCTTCATTTCCGTCGCCCGCGACACCGTCGGCAACATCGCCAACAACCCGCGCTGGGCGGTGTCGAACTGGGCGGACACTTTTTTGGAATCGTGACACACTCGCGCGGATGGGAATTCGCGGCGAAATCATCGTAGACGTCGAGTTCTACGATACCCCCCTCTGTCCTGCCGGACATCTCCCCCTCAAGGGGGGAGATCAGCAGCTTGTCCGTCCCGCCAGTTCTGCAGCGTCGAAAATTGGCGAAGCCGTTGGTTACAGCCAATCTCCCCCCTTGAGGGGGAGATGTCCGGCAGGACAGAGGGGGGTGCCTGGGCGCGACGTATCCTTTGACCGCCTCAAGGTTTCGAGGCGCGCATGACCCGCGCCCTCATCCTCCTTCGCCGCCGTCTCGTCGGCAGCATCTTCGTTCTCCTGATCGTCGTCATCGGCAGCTTTCTCCTGCTCGAAGCCGCACCGGGCGATGCCGTCGACGCCTATATCGTCTCGACCGGCGGCGACGCCGGCATGATCGAATTGCTGCGCCATCGCTGGGGTCTCGACCAGTCGGAACTGACCCGGCTCGCCAACTATCTCTGGGCGCTGCTGCATCTCGATCTCGGCCAGTCGGTCACCTTCTCGCGGCCGATCCGCGACGTCATCCTGGAACGCCTGCCGACCACGCTCATCCTGATGGGCAGCGCCACCGCGCTCTCCTTCGGCCTTGGCTCGGCGCTCGGCGTCTACGCCGGCGCGCGGCCGGGCGGTTTTCGCGATCGCTTGCTGTCGGTCGGCTCGCTGGCGCTTTATGCCGTGCCCGGTTTCTGGCTCGGCCTGGTCTTGATCGTGGTCTTTGCCGTCGACCTGCGCTGGCTGCCGATCGGCGGCATCGAAACCATCGCTTCCGGCAAAACCGGACTGGCGCGGGCCGCCGACATCGCCACCCATCTCGTGCTGCCGGTGTCGGCACTCGGTTTCATCTATCTGGCGCTCTACCTGCGCATGATGCGCGCCGGCATGGCCGAGGCCTGGCGCCAGGACTTTGTCCTCGCCGCCCGCGCCAGAGGTCTGCCGCGCCGCCGCATCGTGCTTGCGCATGTCGCCCGCAACGCGCTCCTGCCGCTGGTCACCATGCTCGGCCTGCAATCGGCGCAGATGCTCGGCGGCAGCGTCGTCATCGAAAGCGTCTTTGCCGTGCCAGGCCTCGGCCGGCTGGCACAGGAAGCCGTCGCCGGTCGCGACACGCCGCTGCTGCTCGGCATCATTTTGGTCAGCGCCGTTCTCGTCGTCGTCATCAACCTCCTGGTCGACCTCGCTTACGCTTTCCTCGATCCGCGCGTCGGCGCGAGCGAGACCGGCGCATGAGCCGGCTTGGCCGCTTCTTCCGCACGCCGGAGGCGATCGTCGGCGCGCTCATCCTCGCCCTGCTGGTCGCCATGGCGCTTGCCGCGCCGCTGCTTTTCCCAGGCGATCCTCAGGCGATCGCCGGCCCGGCGCTGCTGCCGCCGTTCCAGGACTGGTCGCTGCCGCTCGGCACCGACCGGCTCGGTCGCGACGTGCTTGCCGAGCTCTTCCACGGCGCCCGCACCTCGCTGGCGGTCGGTCTGGCGGCGGCCGCCGCAGCGCTTCTGATCGGCGCGGTGGTCGGCACGCTGGCCGGCTTTGCCGGAGGCCTGATCGACGAGGTGCTGATGCGCATCACCGACGCCTTCCAGACCGTGCCGAGCTTTCTTCTCGCGCTGGCCTTCGTCAGCATCGTCGGGCCGTCGCTTGGCGTGGTCGTCGCGGCAATTGCACTCGGCGCCTGGACCGGACCGGCGCGTGTCGCGCGCGCGGAAGTGCTGTCGATCCGCGAGCGCGACTATGTCGCCGGCGCCCGCGTCATCGGCATGCATCCGCTGGAGATCGCCTTTCGTGAGGTGCTGCCCAACGCGCTGCCGCCGGTGCTGGCGCTGTCCTCGGTGATCGTGGCGGCGGCCATCCTTACCGAAGCGGCGCTGTCCTTCCTCGGCCTCGGCGATCCCAACCGCGTCACCTGGGGCGGCATGGTCGCCGAGGGCCGGGCCGTGTTGCGCACCGCGCCGTATCTGTCGATCGTTCCGGGCGTCGCGCTGCTGCTGACGGTGCTCGGCGTCTATCTCGCCGGCGAAGGCGTGGTCGAAAGCAGTGCGGTGCGCAGGAGCCTGTCGTGACGGCGCTGCTGTCGATCCGCGATCTGACGGTGCGTTATCGCCGCGATGGGGTGGCGGCGCTGAATGGTGTGAGCCTGGATGTCGAGGCGGGCGAGAGGCTGGCGATCATCGGCGAAAGCGGCTCAGGGAAAAGCACGCTGGCGTTGGCGATTGCGGGGTTGCTGGCGAGATCTGCCAGGATTGAAGGGGCGATCAAATGGCAGATGTCGAAACCTCGATCGTCTCATTCCTTCGCGCCCCCCTCTGTCCTGCCGGACATCTCCCCCACGAGGGGGGAGATTGAGCCCTCATCGCCGCCTTCGCCAATCTCCGACGTTGCAGGGGAAGAGCCGGCAGCGGAATTGCTAATCTCCCCCCAAGTGGGGGAGATGTCCGGCAGGACAGAGGGGGGCGCCGTAGAACGCCGACCATCTGCCATTGCAGCAAGCTTCGCCCCCCTCCTCGGCCGCGACATCGGCTTCGTCTTCCAGGACCCCTCCTCCAGCCTCGACCCCGTCATGCCGATCGGCAAACAGATCGCTGAAGTCGTGCACACCCATCTAGCCCTCGGCTGGTCCCAATCCCTGGCACGAGCCAAAACCCTCCTCGAACGCGTCCGCCTCCCCGACCCGGAATCTGCCTTGCGTGCCTATCCGCACCAGCTTTCCGGCGGCCAGAAGCAGCGCGTGGCGATCGCGGCGGCAATCGCGGCCGGACCGAAACTGCTGATCGCCGACGAGGCGACCAGCGCGCTCGACACCATCGTCCAGGCCGAGATCGTGGCCCTGATCCGTAGGCTCGTCGCCGAGGACGGCATGACGTTGCTTTTCATCAGCCACGACATCGCGCTCGCCGCCGCGCTTGCCGAGCGCATCGCGGTGCTGCGCCATGGCGAGATGGTCGAGATCGGCGGGACCAGCCAAATCATCAATGCGCCGCGCCATGCCTATGCGCGCACGCTGCTCGATGCTCATCTCGGCCTCGACGCCGAGCCGCTGCTCGGCCGGCAGGGCGCCTCGGCATGAGCCTGCTCGCCGTCTCCAATCTCGCCAAGCGCTATCGCCGCGGCGGCAAGCCTTTTCCCGCGGTTGACGATGTCTCGTTCGAGATTGGCCCGGCCGAGACGCTGGCGCTCGCCGGCCCGTCGGGCAGCGGCAAGTCGACGATCGCGCGGCTGGTGCTGCGCCTGATCGAGCCGGACGCCGGGCGCGTCGAACTTGAAGGCGCGGACTTCCTTGCACTGTCGGGCGCCGCATTGCGGGCCCGCCGTGCCCGTCTCCAGATGGTGTTCCAGGACCCGCTCGCCACCTTCAATCCGCGCGCCACCGTGGCGCGCGTGCTGGACGATCCCTTGCGCATCCACGACATCGCATCGCGCGCCGAACGCCCGCGCCGCATCGCGGTACTGCTGGAGCGCGTCGGCCTCGATGCCGGCCTTGCAGCGCGCGCCATCCACGAGATTTCCGGCGGCCAACGCCAGCGCGTGGCCATCGCCCGCGCCATCGCCACGCGGCCGTCCCTGATCGTGCTCGACGAGGCCGTCTCGGCGCTCGATGTCTCGGTGCGCGGGCAGATCCTGGAACTGCTGCTCGACCTGCAAAGGCAGGAACGGATCGCCTATCTCTTCATTTCGCATGATCTCGGCGTCATCCGCGCCGTCGCCCATCGCGTCGCCATCCTCGACGCCGGCCGGATCGTCGAGAGCGGCGACGCTCGCGCCGTCATCGCCGACCCGCAATCGGCGATCGGCAAGGCGCTGGTGGCGGCAACGCCGAAATTGAGCAGGAACCGACCATGATCCCGCAAAGTGGACCCGGTTTGCGGACAAGATCATGGTCAATAGTAAATCAGGACGCGCCATGACCGATCCCGAAACAGCCAGAGCCGAAAAACTGTCGCGCGAGCTCGACTCCGCTTTCCGCAACCGGGCCGATCTCTACCGCCTCTTCCTCGACGAACTGACCGCCGAGCTCGGTGCCGATAAGGCCGAGGCGGTGATGATCCGCACCATCGAAAAGCGCGGCCGGGAGGTCGCGGCGGCGGCTTTCGCCGATTTCGGCCCCAACGACGCGCGGGCGATCGGCGAGGCGTTCCTGGCCGTCAGCCCTGATGATGGCCGAATGTATCCGACCCATGTCGATCGCGGGCCGGACCACATCGCCTTCAGGGTCAAGCGTTGCCCGCTGAAGGACGCCTGGGTCGAGGCCGGCGTCGGCGAGGAAAAGCTGGCCACGCTCTGCCGCATTGCCGGCGCCTTCGACCGCGGCCTGTTCGAGGCGACCGGCGTGCGCTTCGCCAACGTCACCTGGACGCCCGGCCATGGCTCCGGCTGCTGCCATATCGCGCTGACCAACAGGGACGCTTGACCGATATCCATTCAGTCTCCGGCAAAGACGTGCAGTTCGCCGCCTGCCTCGTCGATAGCGGTGCGCAGCTCGGCCGTTGGCTCGCTGTCGGTGACGACGTCGGAAATATCGCTCAGCGCGCAGACGCGTTCGAGGCTGTTGCGGCCGAATTTGTCGTTGGTGACGACCAGCATCGTCGACAAGGATCGGGCCATCATCGCGCGCTTCACGGCGGCCGCGCCCGAAACCATGTCGCTCGGCCCCTCGGCATTGACGGCCGACGCGCCGATGATCGCCACATCGGCATTGTAGCGGCGCACGAATTCGACCGTGTCCTCGCCAAGCACGGCAGCCTCGCGCCCGTCATAGGTGCCCGGGCAGAGGATGACACGGAAGCTCTGATTGGCGCCGGCGACCGATGCGATGCCGACCGAGTTGGTGATGAGGGTGAGATCTCGCCGCAATTGGGAAAGGCTGCGCGCGACCTCGTAGGTCGTCGATCCGCCATCGATCATCACGATGCGGCCGTTCTCGACCAGGCCCGCGGCGCCGCGCCCGATGCGGGCGCGCTCCTCGACCAGGGTGAGGCCGCGTTCGGCGATCACCGGCTCTGACGTCATCAGCGAGATCGTCGCGCCGCCATAGGTGCGGTTGATGAGCCCCGCTTCGCCGAGCTCGATGAGATCGCGGCGGATGGTTTCGCCGGCGACGCCGATGCGCCGAGCAAGCTTCGAGATGCGGATCGACGCCGAGCGCCGGACTTCCGACAGGATCAGCTCATGTCGCTCCTTCTTCGTCAGCCGTCCGGGCTCGATATTCATCGCCTTTCCTTTCTCGCGAACATGACATCGTTCGCGATGGCTAGCGCCCGCCTCGCCGGGATTTCGCCCCCGGCGTCAAGAGCTTAGCCATGCCGGCGCCGCCGGGAAAGTCAGCGTTTCAATGTCTCAGCCGATCGCGCATCGCATACCACAGCATGCCGAGCACATAGAGCGGCCCGCGCAGCGCCGTGCCGCCCGGAAACGGCAGCGGCGTCAGCGTCGAGAACAGATCGAGCCGCGAGGCGTCCCCCGTGATCGCTTCCGAGAGCAATTTGCCCGACAGCGTCGACAGGATGGCGCCCTTGCCGGAATAGCCATGCGCGAAATACACCTCGCCGTAGTGCCCGACATGCGGCAGGCGTGACGTCGTCACCGACACCAGCCCGCCCCAGGCGTGATCGATCCGGCAGCCTCTGAGCTGCGGGAAGGTCTTTTCCATATGCGGCCGCACGAAACCGGCAATGTCGGCCGGCGGCGAAGGCGTGTAGCGCTCGCCGCCGCCGAACAGCAGCCGGCCGTCCGCCGACATGCGGTAGTAGTTGACGACGAAAAGCGTGTCCGACACCGCGACATTGGACGGGATGACATTGCGCTCGCCCAAAGGCTCGGTGGCAACGATGTAGTTGCCGATCGGCATGATGCGGCTGTTGACGCGCGGCTCCAATCCCTCGAGCAGTGCATCGCCGGCCAGCACCACATGCCTGGCGCGGACCGAACCCTTGTCGGTGAAGACCCGGATGGACGGCTCGCGCTCCAGCCGCACCGCGACCGAGTTCTCGTGGATTATAACGCCGGCGCCGACTGCGGCGCGCGCCAGCCCCAGCGTGTAGTTCAGCGGATGCATGTGGCCGCCGAGCTTCTCGAAGACCGCGCCCTGATAGGGCGTGTCCACCTTCTGCCGCGCCTGCGCCGCCGACAGGATCTCGACGTCGGTAAAGTTCATCACCTTGGCGAGGCACTCGGCCTCTTCCTCGAAGTCGCGGATATCCGAGTCGTTGACGGCGCCGACCAGGTGGCCGGTCAGCCGCAGATCGCATTCGATGCCGTGTCGCTCGATGATGTCGAGCACCAGACCCCGCGCCTCGAAGGCGAGGTCGAACAGCGCCTTCGCCCGTTCCGGCCCGAACGCCTTGACCAGCCCCTTGGCGCCCTTGCGCAAGCCGGGGATCATCTGGCCGCCATTGCGCCCGGAGGCGCCCCAGCCGATCTTGCCGCCTTCGAGCAGCACCACTTTCAGGCCGCGTTCGGCGGCATGGAGCGCCGCCGACAGCCCGGTGCAGCCGCCGCCGACGACCACCAGGTCGGCTTCGACGTCGCCAACAAGGGTCGAATGATCCGGCGCCGGATTGGCGGTGGCGACATAGTAGGATTTGCCGATATCGAGACCGGAATTGAAACCAGTTGAAGCCATGGTCACACCTTGAGCAGCAGATGGTCGCGTTCCCACGACGTCACCACGGTCTGGAACAGGTCGAGCTCGACGCTCTTCACGCGCAGATAGGTTTGGAAGAAATCCTCGCCGAGCAGCTCCCGCACCGGCTCGCAGGCGGCGAAGCGGTCGAGCGCTTCCTCCATGGTTTTCGGCAGCGTGCTCTGGCTTCGATAGGCGTTGCCCAAAGCTTCGGCCGAGCGGTCGAGCTTCTCCTCGATGCCGAGATAGCCGGCGATCAGCGATCCGGCCATGGCGAGATACGGATTGGCGTCGGCGCCGGGCAGCCGATTCTCGACCCGGCGAGCGGCGCGCCCGCCCATCGGCACGCGCAGGCCGCAGGAGCGGTTGTCATGCGACCATTCGATATTGGCCGGCGCGCTGTGCCCAGGCCGGATGCGGCGATACGAGTTCACGTTGGGCGCAAACAGCGGCATGATTTCAGGGATGTATTTCTGCAGGCCGCCGATGAACTGCGCGAACATCGCGCTGTCGTCGCCGTCTTTGCCGGCGAACAATGGCTCGCCGCTTTCGTCGGCGATCGACATGTGGAGATGCATCGAACTGCCGGCCTGCGCCGCGATCGGCTTGGCCATGAAGGTGGCGTGCATGCCGCTCGCCTGCGCCGCCTGCCGCGCCATGCGCTTGAACAACAGCACCTTGTCGGCCAGCGCCAGCGGATCGCCATGCAGGAAGTTGATCTCGAGCTGCGCAGTGCCGGATTCGTGGATCAGCGTGTCGAGCGGCAGGCCGGCGATGGCGGCGTGGTCGTAGAGGCGCCGCGTCACCGTTTCGAATTCCTCCAGCGCCTGCATGTCGTAGGGATGCTGCACGCTTTCCGGCCGGCCGTTGCGTCCGACCGGCGCGGTCAGCGGCCGATCCGGATCGGGATTTGGCGCCGTGAGGTAGAATTCGAGCTCCGGCGCCATCACCGCGCGCCAGCCGCGCCGGCGGTAGAGCTCGAGCGCGGCCCTCAGCACATGGCGCGGCGAAGCCATCCAGGGCCGGTCGTCCATGTGGAACGTATCGGCAAAAACATAGGCCTTGCCGTCGCCGCCGCCGGGCGCAAGGCTGAGCGTCGAAAGGTCGGGCACCATGCGCATGTCGGGGTCCTGATAGGCGAACCCCTCATCGACGGAACCGGAATAGCGGCCGTCGATGGCGACCAGGAAGGCGCTGCTCGGCAAATAGAGCGCCCGGTCCTCGAGCGACTTGAGGAACTTGGCCGCCGGCAAGGCCTTGCCGCGCAGAACGCCGTTGACGTCGGGAACGAGGCACTCGACCTCGTTTATTCCATGCGTGGTCAGCCAGCTTTGCGGATCGGCGCTGCTGGAAAAGTCTTGTTTGTCAGGCATCGGTCATGTCCGTACGAAGGAGAAATCGCTTCGGCGGGCACGTCCGTTTCGGTTTGAGCGTTGAGAGGCTAAAATGTTTGAATGACGGACGCCCGCCTGATGGCCGGCCGAGAGGCCGGAATGAGCGTCGCTGCTACTCCTTCGGTCCAGCCGTCGCGAACGACATGCGAGCCGACCTTGGTCTCTTCAGCGCGTTGCAGGTTCTCGTGCCGGCAGCAGCGCATGATCAGTGATATCCCCCGCGCGCAAAGGAAATACCGCCGGCAAAAATCGAATGCCTTGTGCGGTATCGCTGTTCTGCAGCTTGCATGACGGGTCTCATCGAAGAACGGTACTTGAAGGTTTGACCGATCATCGGTCCCGACGCAAGGCCGGTCCCTAAAAGCGCCTCACCCGATGCTCTCGCCGCCATCGACGACCAGCGCCTGGCCGGTCATGAAGGACGAGCGGTCGGAGACCAGGAACAGGATGGCTTCGGCGATCTCCTCCGCGCTCGCCCAGCGCCCCATCGGGATCTTGGTGCGGACATAGTTTTCGATCGCATCGCGTCCGCCCATCTGGGCGATGAACGGCTCGTTGAACGGCGTGTCGACCCAGCCTGGGCAAAGCGCGTTGACGCGCACATTGTGTTTCGCATAGTCGAGCGACATCTGCCTGGTCATCGCCACCACGGCGTGCTTGGACGTGGCATAGGCGATCATCTCGCGGTCATAGAAGACGCCGGAATTCGAGGCCGTGTTGAGGATCACCCCGCCGCCCTGCGCGATCATCGAAGGCATGACGGCCTTCGCCGCCAGAAACTGCGCCCGCACATTGATCCGCCATGAGGCGTCCATGCCGCCGGCGCTCACTTCGGTCAGCGTGCCGCCGACCTGGATGCCGGCGTGGCTGTGCAGGATGTCGATCCGTCCGTGCTTGCCGAGCGTTCCGGCGATGAGGTTCTCGACCGCCATGTCGTTGCCGACATCGGTGGCGACCGCTTCGGCGCGGCCGCCGGCTTCGCGGATATCCGACGCCGTGGCTTCGCCGGCCGCCGGGTCGCGGTCGGCGATCACCACGACCGCCCCTTCCCTCGCCATGATCATGGCGCCGGCGCGTCCGATCCCCGACCCGGCGCCCGTCACCACGGCAATGCGATCTTTCAAAATCATGGGCTTGTCTTTCAAGGCGATGGTTTTCGTCGGCCGAGCTGCCATTGCGCGAGCAGGACGAGCAGGACCGAGGCGGCGAGCACGATCGTGGCGATGGCGTTGATCTCCGGCGTCACGCCGCGCCGGATTGAGGCAAAGACGTAGATCGGCAGCGTCGTCTGAGCGCCGGCGACGAAGAAGGCGATGATGAAATCGTCGAAGGAGAAGGTGAAGGCGAGCAGGAAGCCGGCGATCACCGCCGGCATGATCTGCGGCAGCACGATCGAGCGGAACGTCGTCAGCGGCGTGGCGTAGAGATCGCTCGATGCCTCGACGAGGTTGCGGTCGAGGCTGCCTAGCCGGGTGCCGACGATCATCGTCACCAGCGCCATCGAGAACAGGCCGTGCGCGGCGATGATCGAGCCATAGCCGAGCGCAAGCCGCGGCGGCTGATCGGTCGGCCACAGCGAGGCAAGGAACGGATTGACGACGGCGAAGAGCTGCACCAGCGCGACCAGCGTCGAGATGCCGATGACCACGCCCGGAACGACGATGGCGGCGCCCAGCAGCGCATCGAAGAGCGCTCGCGTCCGCGCGCCGACGCGCTGCAGCCCAAGCGCCGCGGCCGTGCCGCAGACGGCCGCCAGCAGCGCGCTGGTGGTGGCGATGAACAGGCTGTTCTTCAGCGCCTCGACCAGGAACGGATTGGACAGCGCCTTGCCGTACCATTGCGCCGAGAAGCCGGTGAACTCGCTGGCATGCTGGCCGGCATTGAAGGAGAACAGCACGACCAGCGCGATCGGCAGATAGAGGAAGGCAAAGACGGCAACGACGAAGGCGCGCATCAGATCAGGTCCACGCGGCGGGCGCCCGAAAGCCGGGTCGAGATGCGGTTGGCGACGATCAGCACCACGACCGAGACCAGCACCAGCGTGATGGCGATCGCCGATCCGAACGGCCAGTTGCGCGACTGCAGGAACAGGTCGACCAAGGCGTTGCCGATGAAGAACACCTTGCCGCCGCCGAGCAGCGTCGGGATCAGATATTCGCCGAGCAAAAGGATCATCACCAGCGAGAAGCCGGTCATCACGCCGGGCAGCGACAGCCTTAGCGTCACGCCGATGAACGTCGACAAGGGCGTCGCGCCGAGATCGGCGGAGGCTTCCAGCAGCCGGCGGTCGAGCCGCTCGAGGCTGACATAGATCGGCAGGATCATCAGCGGCAGATAGCCATAGACGATGCCGAGCAGCACGGCGCCCGGCGTGTTGATCAGCCTGAGATCCTCGATGCCGACATAGGCAAGCAGGGCCGGAATGCCGCGCCCGCCAAGGATGTACATCCAGGCATAGGTACGCATCAGAAGGCTGGTCCAGAACGGGATGACGATCAGCGCGAGCAGGATCAGCCGCCAGCGCTGCGGCGCCTGCAGCGCCAGATAATAGGCGACCGGGTAAGCGACGATGAGGCAGGCGAGCGCGCCGACCGGGGCCAGCACCATGGTGTTCCAGAACGCGGTCGCCCGCGCCGGCAGGTTGGCGTATTGCGCGAGCGTCAGCGCGGCCTGGTAGCCGCCCTCGGGCGCCCGCTCGCCGACGCTGAAGACGGCGATGGCCACGAAGGGCAGGACCAGGAACACGACAAGCCACAGCGTCGCCGGAGCGAGCAGCAGCGCCGTCAGGAAATTCTTGCGAAAGAGACTGCCGCGCATCGAGAAAGCCGCTTCGGGACCGGCGGACATTTGTCCGCCGGTGGTAAGAACTTGACCGGAGTTGGTCCCTTGCCTCACGCGGCCTTGAAGCGCGCCATCAGCTCGGCGCGACCCGGATCGGTAAGCGTCGCCGCAGCGCCGAACTCAAGCGGCTTCAAAAGATCGGCGGCCGGATAGAGGATCGGATTGTCGAGCACCTCTTTCGGCAGCAGCGCGTTGACCCGCGCGTCGGTCGAGGGCGCGCCATTGGCCAGATGCTCCTTCACCGCCACCTTCGGGTTCATCAGATAGTTGAGCAGCGCATAGCCGGCCGGCTTGTTCGGCGCATCCTTCGGGATGGCGTAGAAGTCGGTCCAGATCTCGCCGCCCTCCTTGCCGAGCACATAGGCGATCTCGGCTATATCGCGGTGAAGCTGCGCGCCGTCATTGGTCCAGCACATCGTCATCCAGGCATCGCCCGAGCGCATCGACGGCTGGTAGTCGCTCGACACGGCGAACAGATGCGGCTTGACCTTGAGCAGCAATTCCTCGGCCTTGGCGAGCTCGTCCTGCTTCAGCGAGTTGAAGGAATAGCCGTAATATTTCAGCGCGTTGCCGATGGTGGTGAGCTGGTAGTCGTGCACCATGGTGCGGCCGTCGGCCTCGGTCATCGCCGTATCCCAGAACTCCTTCCAGCTCGACATCTGCTTCGTGAGCTTCTTGGTGTTGACGGCGAAGCCGGTCGTGCCCCAGTTCTTCGGCACGGCGTAGATCGTGCCGTCGATCGTGCCTTCCGCAGTGAAGCGCGCATCTTCCTTGGTGCCGTCGAAATTGCCGAGCTTGGCCATGTCCAGCGGCTCGATGATGCCGAGCTTCTTGTAGGTCGAGATCGTATAGTTGGTCGGCACGAACAGACTCCAGCCCGAGCCGCCGGCCTGCAGCTTAGCCAACATCTCCTCGTTCGAGCCGAAGACGTTGACTTCGACGGCCACACCCGTGTCGGCCTTGAAATTCTCGAACGTCGCCGGGTCGTGGTAGTTCGGCCAGGTGGCGATCGACATGCGGTCGCCGAGGCTCTCGGCGGCAAAGGCCGGCGTCGGCATGATGTCGAGCTCGCGCGCCATCACCGCGGTCGCGACGCCAAGGCCGGTAAGGCCGAGAAAGTCGCGACGGCTGATCGAGCCGCGCTTCAGGCGCATCAATTGATCGACGAATTTTTCGGGGCTTATCGGCAGTCCGTCACGATAGGATTTCGACATGTTGGTCTTCCCTCTGGTTGGTCCCGTTGTTCTTGGGCTGCGGGAACGCCAGCGGCGCTCCGGCGGCAAAGCCGATGGCGACGGGTTCGCCCGGCTTGAAGAGATTGCCCTGGCCGATCGCGTGATCGGCCTTGGCGAGCAGTGATCCGATGCCCTGGACCTCGATCGCGTATTCGGCTGTCGAGCCCAGAAAAATCCGGTTGCGGACGATGCCCTTCAAGGCGCCGCCTCCCAGTGCCGAGAGGCTGAGCGATTCCGGCCGCAAACTGACGGATACCGCCTCGCCCCGGCTGAGCGGCGCCCGCTTGCGCGCGGAAATCACCGTGCCGTCGGCAAGCGCGACGTCGACGAGGCTGCCGGAGAGCCCGGCCACCTTGCCGCTCAAGAGATTGGTCTTGCCGACGAAGTCGGCGACGAACAGGTCGGCCGGCTCGTCATAGATCTCGCTTGGCTGGCCGATCTGGACGACGCGGCCGCCATTCATGACGCAGACGAAGTCGCTCATCGACAGCGCTTCCTCCTGGTCGTGGGTGACCAGCACGAAGGTGATGCCGATCTCGCGCTGCAGGTTCTGCAGCTCGATCTGCATGTCGGTGCGCAATTTCTTGTCGAGCGCTGCCAGCGGCTCGTCGAGAAGAAGCACCGCCGGCTTGTTGACCAGCGCGCGGGCGAGCGCGACACGCTGCTGCTGGCCGCCGGAAAGCTCGTGGATCTTGCGGCGTCCGTAACCGGCGAGCTGCACCATCGCCAGCGCCTCGCCCGCCTTCAGGCTGATCTCGCGCGACGACAAGCGCGGCCTCGCCTGGCGCAGGCCGTAGGAGATGTTGTCCTCGACATCGAGATGTGGAAACAGCGCATATTGCTGGAACACCATGTTGACCGGGCGCCGGTAGGGCGGCGTTCCGGCCATGTCGCGGCCGCGGATCAGCACCTGGCCCTCGCTCGGCTGCTCGAAACCGCCGATCATGCGCAGGCACGTCGTCTTGCCGCAGCCGGACGGCCCGAGCAGCGCGACGAAAGCGGAAGGCGGGATGGCAAGGTCTATGCCGCTGACCGCCGTGACGGCGCCGTAGCGCTTGGTGACCGCGCGAAACTCGATATCGGGCACTGCAGTCAAGCCACGGGCTCCAGCGACAGCGTGAGGCAATGTCGTGACGCTAGCAGAGCCAATGGCAGCTAGTATATACCTCGCAGGTGGTATATTTAGCCAATTTAATCGTTCAGAGGGGTACGAATTGGCCGCCTCCCGCAGTGACGACTACAACGCTTTAGCCGCCGTCATCGCCGCGACGCGCGAGACCGGCGGCGACCATTTCGGCGAGGCGATCGTCGGCTGGCTGCGCGGGCATGTCCGCTTCGATCACTGCGTGATCTTCGGCTATCGGGGTGCTGCGCGTCCGCCGTTGCTGTTCGAAACCTTCTCTCCGGCCGAAAGCCACATCTTCGTCGCGCTCTATCAGGAAGGGCCATATCTGCTCGACCCCTTCCACCACGCCGCGGTCGAGCGCAAGGAGGGGTTCTGGCGCATGCGCGAGTTGGCACCAGACCGCTTCTATGCCAGCGAATACTACCGCTCCTATTACAGCCAGACCCGGCTCGCCGAGGAGGTCGGCTTCTTCGTGCCGCTGGCCGGCAAGGATGCGCTGGTGCTGTCGCTGATGCGACTGCGCGTATCGGGGCCGTTCGGAACCGCCGACGCCAGGCTGCTGCGCGACATGGCGCCGGCGGTGGTCGGCTTCTGCAGACTGCGCTGGCCGACTTTGCCCGCCGACGAAGTCGCGGTCCCGCCGCCGGGCGAGACCGTCGCGACGGCCAATGAGTTGGATCGCGCCCATATCTGGAAGAGCCTGTCGCTGACCTCGCGCGAAAAGCAGGTCGTCGACCTTGTGCTCCAGGGCCATTCCACGGAATCGATCGCCAGGGCGCTAAGGATCGTGCCCGGGACGGTCAAGGTCCACCGCCGCAACATCTACCGCAAGCTCAAGATCAAGTCGCAGGCAGGCCTCTTCGCGCGCTTCGTCGAGATCATCGACGCGCGGATCGGCTGACCTTCGGTTCCATCGGGTCGACGGCCGCGAACACCGCGCTCGCCTCGCTGACGATCGAAACATGATCGCGGGCGGCCTTGCCGGCGGCCGCCGCATCGCCGCGCATGATCGCGGTGACGATCACATCATGCTCCTGCCAGGACTTGGCCAGCCGACCCGGCAGCATGAACTGCGCGCGCCGGAACGGCGCCAGCCGGCTGCGGGTCGCCACGGTCAAATCGTGGATATGCGTGTTGTGGGCGCCGCGATAGAGCCGGCTGTGGAACTCGGTGTTGAAATACTCGTAGTCCTCCTCGGCGCCGAGTTGCACGAGCCGCGCCGATGCCTGATGCTCGATCTCCAGCGATCGGCGCTCGGCAGCGGTCATCCGCTCGGCCGAGAAGCGCGCGCAGATCGCTTCCAGCTCGGCCATGCTCTCGAACATCGAGGCGAGATGTTCCTGCGTGATCACCGCGACGATGGCGCCCCGGTTGGGCCGTCTTTCGACCAGCCCCATCGCGCTCAACTGGCCGAGCGCCTCTCGGACGGGCGTGCGCGAGACGTCGAAACGGGCGGCGAGCGAGATCTCGTCGAGCCTTTCGCCGGGGCGCAGATAGCCGGTGACGATGCGGTCCGCGATCGCCCTCACCATCTGATCCACGGTCGTGCCCGACCTGACCAAGCGCTTTCCCGACACGCCTCCTCCCGTCCGGTTTCTATGTCTGGAGCCGCGGCCTGGACGGCCCGCAGACTGATTCGACTCAAGGTCGCACCTCTGTATGCCTAGATTTTAACCTCCATGTCAAATTGATCGTTTTTCAGGCAAAAAGTGCATGCACTTGCCTCGCATTTATGCAAGTTCGCTAAAGTCATCTATTGATTTCATTACAGAAAATATCGCTGTGAAACTGGCATAACGATTGCATGCACTTTCTCGACGAGACGTTAACCGACCCATGCCGGGTCCAAGAAAGGGGAGCATTCGAAATGACCGAGAGATTCATGCTTAGCCGCCGCGACCTGCTCAAGACCTCCGCCGTCGGAGCGGCGCTCGGTCTGGCCTCGGCAACCTTTCCGATCCGCGTGGCGCGCGCCGCCTCCGCGACCGTCGGCTTCATCTATGTCGGTCCGAAGGACGACTATGGCTACAACCAGGCGCATGCCGAAGGCGCCGCCTCGCTGAAGGGCATCGAAGGCATCTCCATCGTCGAGGAAGAGAACGTTCCCGAGACGGTCGACGTCCAGAAGACGATGGAATCGATGATCAATCTCGACGGCGCCTCGCTGATCTTCCCGACCTCGTTCGGTTATTTCGATCCGCATATGCTGGCCATGTGCGCCAAGTTCCCCGACGTGCAGTTCCGCCATTGCGGCGGCATGTGGAACAAGGACAAGCATCCGATGAATGCCGGCTCGTATTTCGGCTATATCGGCATGGGTCAGTACCTGAACGGCGTCGTCGCCGGACACACCACCAAATCGAAGAAGCTCGGCTTCGTCGCCGCCAAGCCGATCCCGCAGGTGCTGCTCAACATCAACTCCTTCCTGCTCGGCGCGCGTTCGGTCGATCCGGCGATCACCTGCCAGGTGATCTTCACCGGGGAATGGTCGCTGGCGGTCAAGGAGGCCGAGGCCACCAATGCGCTGATCGACCAGGGCGCCGACGTCGTCACCTGCCATGTCGACAGCCCCAAGGTGGTGGTCGAAACGGCCGCCGGCCGCGGCGCCTTCGTCTGCGGCTACCACGCCAACCAGAGTCCGCTGGCGCCGGAAAAATACCTGACCGGCGCGGAGTGGAACTGGGCCAAGGTCTACAAGATGTTCGTCGACGATCTCGTCGCCGGCAAGCCGCTGCCGAACTTCACGCGTGGCGGCCTGGCCGACGGCTTCGTCAAGATGAGTCCGCTCGGCCCCGCCGTCGGCGAAGCCGCGCGCAAGCAGTTCGACGCCACGCTGGCCGAAATGATGAAGGGCGGCTTCTCTGTCATCAAGGGACCGCTGAAGAGCAACAAGGGCGCCGTCGTCGCGACTGAAGGCCAGGCCTTCGTCGAGACCGCCATCGAGCTCGAAAGCATGGACTATCTCGTCGAGGGCGTCGTCGGCTCGACCGCCTGAGCGGGCCAAAGGAGACGAGGCGATGACGGAAGCGGTAAGCGGTGCGGACGTGCGGACCATCCTCGATGCGAGGGGATACCGGATGGCGCTCGAATGGATCGCCAGGCGGGCTGAGGCTTTCGTCATTCCGCTCGCGGCGCTGGTCGCCGGCATGCTGCTGTTCAGCCTGTTCATCACGTTGGTCGGCAAGTCGCCGGTCCAGCTCTACGAGACGATGTGGCGGGGCGGCTTCGGCTCCTGGTTCTCGATCCAGAACTCGCTGTCGCGGGGCGCGCCGCTCCTGCTTGCGGCACTCTGCGTGGCGCTGCCGGCGCGACTCGGCCTGGTCGTCATCGGCGGCGAGGGCGCGATCGTGCTCGGCGGCGTCGCCGCGGCCGCCATCGGCGTGGCGCTGAACGGCGCGCCGTCTTTTCTCGTCATCCTCCTCATGGGCGTGGGGGGCGCGGCCGCCGGCGGCATCTGGATAGGTGCCGTCGGCGCCCTGCGCCATTACCGCGCCGTGAACGAGACCATCTCCAGCCTGCTGATGGCCTATATCGCCATCGCCTTGATGAACCATCTGGTCGAAGGGCCGCTGCGCGATCCGGCCTCGCTCAACAAACCCTCGACCCAGCCGCTGGCCGACATCTACCGCGTCGGCAACATCCCGGGCATGGAAGTGCACTGGGGCCTCGTCGTCGGCATCCTCGCCTGCGTGCTCTCCTGGCTGCTGATCGAGAAGACCCGCTGGGGCTTCGCCGCCCGCATCGCCGGCGGCAATGTCAGAGCAGCGCAGGTGCAGGGGCTTGCCGTCGGTCCGCTGATCGTCGGCTTCACCGCACTCGCCGGCGGCTTCGCAGGACTTGCCGGCATGCTCGAGGTAGCGGCCGTGCAGGGCAGCGCCAACGGCTCGCTGGCCGCCGGCTACGGCTATACCGGCATCCTCGTCGCCTTCCTTGCCCGCCATAACCCGCTTGCCATCATCCCCGTCGCCTTCCTGCTTGGCGGCATCGACGCGTCCGGCGGGCTGATCCAGCGCCGCATGGACCTGCCCGATGCGACCGTGCTGGTGCTGCAGGGCATGCTGTTCATCGTCATCCTGTTCAGCGAGACCTTCTACGGCCGCTTCAAGCTCTTCAACCCCGACCTCTGGCAGAGGCCCGATCTCCTGAAGGGGACTGTCTGATGGAAGCGACCGACATCGGCCTCTGGGGGGTTCCGCTCGCCATGCTGGGCGGCGCCATCCGCGTGTCCACTCCCTTCATCTTCGTCTCGCTCGGCGAAGCCATCACCGAGCGCTCCGGTCGCATCAATCTCGGCCTCGAAGGCACGCTGGTGTTCGGCGCCATGAGCGCCTATGCGGTGGCGGTGATGACCGGCTCGCCATGGCTCGGCCTTTTGGCCGCGGCGGTCGCCGGCCTCTGCTTCGGCCTCTTCCACGGCTGGATCTGCAAGTTCCCGAAGGTCAACGATATCGCCATCGGCATCGCCCTGATGCTGTTCGGCACGGGTCTCGCCTTCTTCTTCGGCAAGCCCTTCATCCAGCCTTCTGCGCCGGACCTGCCGGCGATCCCCTTCGGCGCCTGGTCCGACATCCCGCAGGTGCAGGCGGCGCTCAACGTCAACGTGCTGTTCCTTATCGGTGCCGCGCTCGCGACTTTCCTCTGGTGGGCGTTCCGCAACACGCGCATCGGCCTGATCGTGCGCGTGGTCGGCGACAGCGCCGATGCCGCGCGCGCCATGGGCCTCGGCCCCAACACGGTGCGCCTGCTGGCCACCGGCGTCGGCGGTGCGCTAGCCGGTATCGGCGGCGCCTATCTTTCGCTCTATTATCCCGGCAGCTGGACCGAGCGCATCTCGTCGGGCCAGGGGCTGATGGCGGTGGCGCTGGTCATCTTCGCCCGCTGGAACCCGCTCGGCTGCTTTGCCGCCGCGCTTCTGTTCGGCGGCGCCGGCGCGCTCGGTCCGGCACTGCAGTCGGTGGGCGTGACGCAAGGCTACTACCTCTTCTACGCCGCGCCCTACATCCTCACCCTCATCATCATGATCGCCACCTCGTCGCCGAGCCGCTCGCTCGCCGGCGCTCCAGGCGAACTGTCGATCACCAAATGACCGCGCACCACGAACCGCTCGCGAGACCGGAGTTTTTGCCATGAACGCCAGAGCCGAGATCACCCAGCGCTACATCGACGCCGATCCCTATCCCTGGCCCTACAATGGCGATCTACGGCCGGACAACACGGCGCTGATCATCATCGACATGCAGACCGATTTCTGCGGGCCTGGAGGCTATGTCGACCATATGGGCTATGACCTGTCGCTGGTCAGGGCGCCGATCGAGCCGATCAAGTCGGTCCTGTCGGCCATGCGAGCCAAGGGCTACACCATCATCCACACGCGCGAGGGCCATCGCCCCGACCTCGCCGACCTGCCGGCCAACAAGCGCTGGCGCTCGCGCCGCATCAATGCCGGCATTGGCGATCCAGGGCCATGCGGACGGATCCTGGTGCGAGGTGAACCGGGCTGGGACATCATCCCTGACCTCTACCCGGCCGAGGGCGAGCCGATCATCGACAAACCGGGCAAGGGCTCGTTCTGCGCCACCGACCTCGAATTGATCCTCAACCAGCGCGGCATCGAGAACATCGTGCTCACCGGCATCACCACCGATGTCTGCGTGCACACCACCATGCGCGAGGCCAACGATCGCGGCTTCGAATGCGTGATGCTGGAGGATTGCTGCGGGGCGACCGACTACGGCAACCATCTGGCGGCGATCAAGATGATCAAGATGCAGGGCGGCGTCTTCGGCGCCGTCTCGAATTCCACCGCCCTCGTCGCCCAGCTTCCGTGAGGAACCGGCGATGAGCGGGACGCACAAAAAGGCGATCGGCGTCGAGACCATCGGCATGACCATGCGCTTCGGCGGCTTCACCGCGCTCGACGATGTCTCCATCAAGGTGCCTGCAGGCTCCTTCCACGCCTTGCTCGGCGAGAACGGCGCCGGCAAGTCGACGCTGGTCAAATGCATGATGGGTTTTTACCACCCGACGTCGGGCGGCATGCTGGTCGACGGACGCGAGGTGACGATCGCCAGCCCCAGGGATGCCTCGGCACTCGGTCTCGGCATGGTCTATCAGCATTTCACGCTCGTGCCTTCGCTGACCGGCGCCGAGAACCTGGTCATCTCGCGCGAGAAGGTGCCGGGCGTCATCGACTGGCGCAAGGAGCGCACGGCACTTGCTGCCTTCATGGAGCGCATGCCCTTCAAGCTGCCGCTCGACGTCAAGGTGGCCGAGCTCGCCGCCGGCGAGAAGCAGAAGCTGGAGATCATCAAGCAGCTTTATCTCGGCCGCAATTTCCTGGTGCTGGACGAGCCGACATCCGTGCTGACCCCAGGCGAGGCGCAGGAAGTGCTCGGCCTGGTCCGCGGCATGACGAAGGCGGGCGACCTCACCGTGCTGATGATCTCGCACAAGTTCCATGAGGTCACCGCATTCGCCGACGACATCACGGTGCTGCGCAAGGGCAGGCTCACCGGAACCGGCAAGGTCTCGGATCTTTCGCGGAGCGAAATGGCGGCGATGATGATCGGCGACCAGCCGATCGCCGCGCTCGACAGCCGCGCCAAGCCGAAGCCAGACGCCGAGATCGTGCTCAAGGTCAAGGCGCTGAAGGCGCCGGACCGAACCGGCCTCAAATCGATCAACATCGCCGATCTCGGCGTGCGCTCCGGCGAGATCGTCGGTATCGCCGGCATCTCGGGCAACGGTCAGAAGGAGTTCCTGGAAGTGCTGGCCGGCCAGCGCGCCAGCGAAGCGGGCGAGGTCATGGTTCGCGGCACGGCCTATGCTGCGACACGCGCCGAGGCGCGTGCGCTCAACGTCCGCCTCATCCCGGAGGAGCCGCTGAAGAACGCCTGTGCGCCGAGAATGACGGTCGCCGAGAACATCGCCTTCCGCACCTTCGACGTCGACGGCAACGGCAGGCCGGTGAGTTGGATCAGCGCCGGCGCCATCAAATCCTTCAGCGCGCGGCTGGTCGAGCAGTTCAAGGTCAAGACCGCATCGCTCTCCTCACCGATCGCCTCGCTGTCGGGCGGCAATGTGCAGCGCGCGGTGCTCGCCCGGGAGCTCACCGGCGAGGTCGACCTTTTGATCGTCTCCAACCCTTGCTTCGGCCTCGATTTCTCCGCCGTCGCCGAAATCCGCGCCCGCATCATGAAGGCGCGCAACGCGGGGGCCGCGGTGCTGCTGATGTCGGAAGATCTGGACGAGCTTCTGGAGCTCTCGGACCGCATCCTCGTCATGTCCGACGGCGCGCTTGTCTACGAGACGCCGATCGCGCAGGCGAGCGTGCAGACGATCGGCGAGCACATGGCGGGGCACCATTGATGGCGGAAATCGAAGCACTGCCTTTCGCCTTTGCCTTCGAGCCGCGGTCGACGGCGCTCATCGTCATCGACATGCAGCGCGACTTCGCCGAGCCCGGCGGTTTCGGAGCCAGTCTCGGCAACGACGTCAGCCGGGTGACGGCGATCGTGCCGACGGTGAAAAAGCTGATCGAAGGCTTTCGCGCCGCCGGCCTGCCGGTGATCCACACCATGGAGTGTCACAGGCCTGATCTTTCGGACCTGCCGCCAGCCAAGCGCGACCGCGGCAACCCGTCGATCCGCATCGGCGATGTCGGTCCGATGGGCCGCGTGCTGATCGCCGGCGAGCCCGGCACGGCGATCCTCGAGGAGCTCGCGCCGCTGCCCGGCGAGATCGTCATCGAGAAGCCCGGCAAGGGCGCCTTCTACGCGACCGGCCTCGGCGATGACCTGAAGCGGATCGGCGCCCGGCAGCTGGTCTTCGCCGGCGTGACGACGGAAGTCTGCGTGCAGACGACGATGCGCGAGGCCAACGACCGCGGCTATGAGTGTCTGGTCGCCGAAGACGCGACGGAGAGCTACTTTCCCGAATTCAAGGCTGCCGCGCTCGCCATGATCAGGGCGCAGGGCGCGATCGTCGGCTGGACGGCGACCACCGACCAGGTGCTCGAGGGAATTGCGAATGCCTAATCTTGCCTTTGCCGGCCTCGCCGACGGTGGCTGGCGCGATCTGGCATTCGAGCCTTTCCGCGACGGCGTGACGGTGCACTGGCTTCTGAAGGGCGGACCAGTCGAACCGTCCGTGGCGGTCCTCAAATACCAGCCGGGCGCCGGTGTGCCGCGCCACCGCCATGCCGGGCTGGAAACCATCGTCGTGCTTGAAGGCACCCAAAGCGACGAGAACGGCGACTATCCGGCAGGCAGCGTGATCCTCAATCCGGTCGGCACCGAGCATTCGGTGTGGACGAAGGACGGCTGCGTCGTGCTGATCCAATGGGACCTGCCGGTGATCATTCTGGGGGAAACGAAATGAGCGACATCCGCTTCGACATCGGCAGCCTGCATGCGGCCTACCAGGCTGGCACTGGCATAACCGAGGTGATCGATACGGTGCTGGCCCGCATCGAAGCGGCGGGCGATCCCGGCATCTTCATCCATCTCGCAACGCGGACCGCAATGCTGGCCGAGGCCGAAGCGCTCGGCCCTTTCGACCCGGTGGCCAAGCCGCTCTGGGGCATCCCCTTCGCCGTCAAGGACAACATCGACGTCGCCGGCATGCCGACCACGGCCGCCTGCGCCGAATTTGCCTACACGCCGGACAAGGATGCGACGGTCGTGGCGAAGCTCAAGGCGGCGGGCGCGCTGGTCGTCGGCAAGACCAATCTCGACCAGTTCGCCACCGGCCTCGTCGGCGTGCGCACGCCCTGGCCGATCCCGAGAAATGCGATCGATCCTGAGCTCGTGCCCGGCGGCTCCTCCTCCGGCTCCGCGGTGGCGACGGCGCGCGGCATCGTCTCCTTCGCGCTCGGCACCGACACCGCCGGCTCGGGCCGCATCCCGGCCGGCCTCAACAACATCGTCGGGCTGAAGCCAACCGTCGGCGCGCTGTCGACGGCGGGCGTGGTGCCGGCCTGCCGGACGCTCGATTGCGTCTCGGTTTTCGCGCTGACGGTCGACGACGCCTATGCGGCGTTCTCGGTCGCAGCCGCGCACGATGCCGCCGACCCCTATTCGCGCGACATCGCCGTCCAGCCACTCGCCGCCCGCCCGCCGGTGCTGAATGTCGGTATCCCGGCCAAGGCCGACCTGAAATTCTTCGGCGACGCATCGATGCAGGCCGGCTTCGAGGCCGCTCTCGCTGCCCTGGAGACGCACGGCGCCAGGCTCGTCGAGATCCCGTTCGGCGACTTCTATGCGACGGCCGACCTGCTCTACGAAGGCGCCTGGGTGGCGGAGCGCTATGCGGCGATCCGTGATTTCTTCGAGGCGAATGAAACAGCGCTCCATCCGGTGACGCGCAAGATCATCGGCGGCGCCAGAAACCTGTCGGCCGCCGACGCCTTCCGCGGGCTCTATGCCTTGCAGGCCTACAAGGCGCGGCTTGCCTCGGTCATCGCCTCCGTCGATCTCTTCTGTGTGCCGACCGCGCCGACCCACTACACGGTCGATGCCGTGCTTGCCGATCCGATCGTCACCAACAGCCGGCTCGGCACCTACACCAATTTCGTCAATCTCCTCGACATGTGCGGCATCGCCGTGCCGGCCGGCACACGCGACGACGGCCTGCCAATGAGCGTTACGCTTCTCGCCGCTGCCGGCCGGGACGGCCTCGTCGCGGCGGTCGCGCGCGACCTGCACTCGGCAAGCGGCCTCGCCCTCGGCGCGACCGGGTGGCGGCAGTCGAGCGCGCGCCCCGCCTGCGCATCGGCCGAGGATGGCATGATCGAAATGGTTGTGGTCGGTGCGCATCTGTCGGGGATGCCGCTCAATGGCCAGCTCAAGGAAGCTGGCGCGCGTTTCTGCCGGGCGACGACGACGAGGCCTTCCTACAAGCTCTATGAGCTTGCCGGCCAGACCACGCCAAAACCGGGACTGATCCGCGTCGCAGGCGGCGGCACCGCGATCGAGGTCGAGGTCTGGCGGCTTTCTGCCGAGGCATTCGGCCGCTTCGTCGCCGCCATCCCGCCACCGCTCGGCATCGGCACCATCGAGCTCGACGATGGAACGTCGGCGAAGGGTTTTCTGGCCGAGACCGCCGGTCTGTCGGCGGCGACGGATATCTCCGCCTATGGCGGCTGGCGCAGTTTCCTCGCCAGGACCCAGTAAGCGCCACGACAGCCGGGAAGCCTTCCTTTCAGCTGAACGGCAGGAATCTTGTCGGCCCGGAGGTCGAGGCCCCGTCTGCCGGCAGGCGTTCCGAGGTCCGCGTCAGGCCAACGGGAATCGCTCCACCGCGCGCATGATGCCGCTCCGTCGGGTCAGCCGGGATGCAACCCTGGCCGCCCTTGCGGCGGCGCGCGTTAACCGCCTATCGTGCGGCTCGAAACCGCCAGCCACGTATCCCGGCGGCGGATTGCTTGACGAAAACGGATTTCAGGGCGGACGAAGCAGCGCATAGCCAATGGCCGACAAAACACAATTCGGACTGACTGCCCTCGACACGGTACCTCTGCATGAGAAAGTCTATCTGGAACTGGTGCGGGCGCTGATGTCGGGTCAGCTCCAGCCCGGCCAGAAGCTGACCTCGCGCAAGCTCGCCAAGGAGCTCGGCACCAGCGACATGCCGGTGCGCAGCGCCTTCATGCGGCTGCAGGCGCTGAGGGCGCTGAGCCCGATGCCGAACGGCAGCGTCGAGGTGCCGGTAATCTCGGCCGATCGCTTCCAGCAATTGACCGACGTGCGCACGATCCTGGAAGGCACGGCCACCGAGCTCGCCACCAAACGCATCAACGGCAACAACCTGCGCGCCATCCGCCGTCACTGCGCCGAGCTCACCCAAGCCGCTCGCAGCGGCGACATCGACGACTATCTGCGCACAAATCACGACTTCAAGTTCTCGATCTACCGCCACTGCGGCAACGAGCAGATGATCTTCCTGATCGAGACGGTGTGGATGCAGGTCGGGCCTTTCCTGCGCAACCTGCGCATCGGCTTCGAGGACGACCTCGCCGGCATTCTCGGCATCGACTATCACGAGGAGGTCGTCGCGGCGATCGAGGCCGGCGACGGCAAGCGGGCGCGCGCGGCCATCGTGCGCGACATCGGCGAAGGTGCGACGCACATTCTCAAGCAGGTCAGGTTCCCGGAACTACGGCAGTAACATTCGGGCGTTGGCGATCCTTTCGCGCCCAGCTTATCTCCCCCCTCGAGGGTAGGGGAATCGCACATGAGTAGAAAAGGACTCTTGTGCGGTAT
>SUGL01000019.1 GCA_004963905.1 Mesorhizobium sp. | reverse complement strand
CTCTCCCCGTCACTATACGGGGAGAGGATGCCGGCAGGCAGGTGAGGGGCGGCGCTGACGCCCGCAAGGGGAGGTGTGGCCGAGACGATTGCCGTCCGATGCTTGCCCGGCCGTGCAAGTTTGAGCATCATCGCCAAAGAAGTCGGCCGACAGTCGGCACGAGGGAACTGGCATGCAGGATCAGAAGCAGCGGCCGAAATCGATCCTGCGCGAATTCCTCGACGGCGAGGCGGCCGGCGGCATCGTCCTGATGGCGGCGGCGGCGCTGGCCTTGATCGTCGCCAACTCGCCGCTCGCCGGAACCTATTTCGCGGTCCTCCACGCCTATCTCGGACCGCTGAGCGTCTCGCACTGGATCAATGACGGGCTGATGGCGGTGTTCTTCCTGCTGGTTGGCCTGGAGATCAAGCGCGAGATGCTGGACGGCCAGCTTTCGACCTGGCCGCGCCGCGTGCTGCCGGGCATCGCCGCCGCCGGCGGCATGCTGGTCCCGGCGCTCGTCTATGTCGCCGTCAACCGCGACAACCAGGCGGCACTGTCCGGCTGGGCGATCCCCACCGCCACCGACATCGCCTTCGCACTCGGCGTGCTCTCGCTGCTCGGCAGCCGCGTGCCGGCCTCGCTGAAAGTGTTCCTGACCGCTTTGGCCATCATTGACGATCTCGGCGCCGTCATCATCATCGCGCTGTTCTACACCAGTGGCCTGTCGCTCGCCTATCTGGCGGCGGCCTTCGCGGCCATCGCCGTGTTGATCGCGCTCAACCGCATACGGGTGATGAACCTCTTGCCCTATCTCGTGATAGGCGCGGTGCTGTGGGTGCTGGTGCTGAAATCGGGCGTGCATGCCACGCTTGCCGGCGTGGCGCTGGCGCTCACCATTCCGCTCGAGCGTTCGCCCGGCATTGGCCACGATGTCGAGCATTCGCCGCTGCACCGGCTGGAGCACGGCCTGCACAAGCTCGTGCCGTTCATCGTCATCCCGATCTTCGGCTTCGCCAATGCCGGCGTCTCGCTCGGCGGCCTGAGCGTCTCCGCCTTGGTCGAACCGCTGACATTGGGTGTCGCGGCGGGCCTGGTGCTCGGCAAGCTGGTCGGCGTGTTCGGCTCCTCGGCCATCGCCATCCGGCTCGGCCTCGCCGACCTTCCGGTCAATGCCGGCTGGATGCATATGCTGGGCATCTCGCTTCTGTGCGGCATCGGCTTCACCATGAGCCTGTTCATCGGCCTGCTCGCCTTCGCCAACGACACAGCGCTTCAGGACGCGGTGAAGGTCGGCATCCTCGCCGGCTCGCTGGTCGCCGCGCTGCTTGGCGCGGCGGTCCTGCTCACCGCTCCGGCGGCGGGTGGGGCGGAAGAAGATATGGAGTAGGGCCAGCCTCAGTTCCTCGCCCCCGCGAAAAGCGGGGGAGAGGTGGCCTGGCGAAGCCGGGACGGAGCGGGGGACGACCACCGCGACACCAGAGCCGATGCAGAAGAGACGCAAGGCCAGCGCTATACGGAGCCATAGCTATACGGAGCCATAAAGGCAGCTTAGTTTCCAAACGCGGCGCAGGCCCCTCTCCGACCCGGCTTCGCCACCTCTCCCCACTTCGTGGGGCGAGGAACAGCCAGCTACTCGCTCTCGCCGTCAAGCGCCGGCACCGCCACGCCGGCGAGCTCCGCCGCCAAGAGCCGCGCCGCGCCGGCCCGCGCGATCCTCAGCATCAGCGCCTTGCGCGTCGCGGCCGCCATGCGATGCTCCGGCGCCTCGCGCAGGATCTCGGCGCCATAGCCGTCGGAGAGGATGAAGCCGCATTCCTCGGGAAAAATCTCCTGCGGCACGCCGGGATGGGTGGCGAAGAAGAAGCGGTCGGAGTGGAGCCGGTAGTCCGGCCATTTGCGGTCGACGCGAAAGTCCTCGATCGACGATTTTATCTCGATGATCCAGATATCGCCCTGCCGGGTCAGCGCGACGAGATCGGCGCGGCGCCCGGTGGCCAAGGACAGCTCCGGCAGCACATGCGCGCCCATTTCGGTGAGCAGCCGCTGTACGCCGCGCCGCACCAGCATGGCGCGCTCGGACTGGCGGCCGTCGATCAGGGGGTTGATGGGAATCGGGGAAACGATAGGCATGGCAGACACCATGCCAGATTTTGTTCACGGTTTGAACCCGTCTCTTCAAAGGGATTGTATACTTGACAAACCCTACCCGAGTTCTCCTTCGAAGATGAGCAGAACACGGTTCGACGCCTGCAGCGCAAACCGCTTGGCTTCTTCGTAAGCCGGGTCGTCATAACAAGCCTTGGCCATCTCCAATGACGGGAATTCGACGACAACCACCCGGCCGGCATCGCGCGCTTCTACCAGCAAAGGCAGCTCTTTCATGGGATTGCTGCGCGCCTGATACCTCTCGCCGATGGGCTTCCACAGCCTGGCGTATTCGGCTTGCGCTTCCTGATCCGAAATCTCGGTGCCGACGATGAGCCAGTATCCCTTCACCGTGAAGCGCTCCTTGCCGCTAAAGTGTCGCTGGCTCGTGAGGTAAGATGAGGATCAGACGCTTGTCCAGATCCGGCATGATGCGATCAGGCAACCCCCGCCATATCATCCAGTATCGGGCACTCCGGCCGGTCGTCGCCGTGGCAGGCGTGGATCAGCTTCTGCAGCGTCGCGCGCATCGACTGCAGCTCGCGCACCTTTTCCTCGATAGCCCTGACATGGGCGCTGGCGATCTCGCGCACATCGTGGCTGGCGCGGTCGCGGTCTTGATAGAGCGCCATCAGCTGCCTGCAATCGTCGATTGAAAAGCCGAGGTTGCGCGCTCGGCGCAGGAACGCCAGCCGGTGGACGTCGTCGCCGGAATAATCGCGGTAGCCGTTATCGGCCCGCGCCGGCCGGATCAGGCCGATCTCCTCATAGTAGCGGATGGTCTTGGCCGGCAGGCCGGAACGTTCGGCGGCATCACCGACATTCATGGCGCTCTCCTTGGTCTCCGACAGCCCTTTCGGCTGCCCCATTGATTTTGCTTCACAATCCTGCGACCCCTGTTGCCGAAATGCCGCAGTTCGGCACTTACCGGCAGGGAAGGTCTTGCATATAGGCAGTGCGCGCTTGGCAAGCAAAAGAAATGCCAGCATGAATGATGGCGAGAAAGCGGCCGACTCGTGCCGCTGATATAAAGGCAGGGCGTCGGACCTATTCATGCGCTTGAAGTCGTTTGCAATCGTCGCCGCCCTTGCGCTGTCGACCGCGATCAGCGGCTGCAGCACCATCGGCGGGCAATTGTTCACCAACAACTATGGCGCGATGACCGACGCCGGCTATCATCTGCCGCGCATCCCGATCGAGAAGGTTCCGGCCCGCTTCCACCGGCAGGAAGTGCGCTACGACACTTCGGAGAAGCCGGGCACCATCATCGTCGACACCCAGAACAAGTTCCTCTACTTCGTCGAGGGTGACGGCCTGGCGATCCGCTACGGCATCGGCGTTGGCCGCGAAGGCTTCGAATGGCACGGCACGGCTCATATTGCGCTGAAGCGCGAATGGCCGACCTGGACGCCGCCGGCGCCGATGATCAAGCGCCAGCCCGAGCTCGCCAAATTCGCCGGCGGCATGGACCCCGGCCTGATGAACCCGCTCGGCGCGCGCGCCATGTATCTTTTCAACAAGGGCGGCGACATGGGCTACCGTCTACATGGCAGCCCGGAATGGTTCTCGATCGGCAAGGCGATGTCGTCGGGCTGCATCCGCCTGATGAACCAGGACATTATCGATCTCTACGACCGCACTTCGGTCGGTGCCAAGGTCATCGTGATTTGATCGCGATGACCGCGGACAAAAGCTTTCGTGCGCGGACCGTCTAGGCAACAACAGACGTCCACAGACAGAAAACCGGGCTGTTGGGGCCCGGTTTTTTGTTTTTGGCGATTTGTATCGCGGCAGACGCTGCGAAAATGATCAGGCGACCTGCTCGACCTGCTGCACTTCCGGCACGAAATGACGAAGCAGGTTCTGGATGCCGTGCTTCAGCGTCGCCGTCGACGACGGGCAGCCGGCGCAGGCGCCCTTCATGTGCAGGAAGACAGTGCCGTTCTCGAAGCCGCGGAAGGTGATGTCGCCGCCGTCCTGCGCCACCGCCGGGCGCACCCTGGTGTCGAGCAACTCCTTGATGGTCAGCACCAGCTCCTCGTCCGCCTTGTCGTAGAACTCGCCGGTCTGGCTGGCCTCGTTCGAAGGCGCGGCCGAGGCCATGACCGGGGCGCCCGACATGAAATGCTCCATGATGGCGCCGAGGATTGCCGGCTTCAGGTGCTGCCAGTCCGGGCCGTCCTTGGTCACGGTGATGAAGTCGTAGCCGAAGAAGACGCCGGTGACGCCGGGAATTTCGAACAGCCGGCCGGCCAGCGGCGAGGCCTCCGCGGCGGTATCGGCGTCGCGGAAATCGGCGGTGCCTTCGCGCAGCACTTCCTTGCCGGGCAGGAACTTCAGCGTCGCCGGGTTCGGCGTCGATTCGGTCTGGATGAACATGGGTATCTCCAGGCCCTTCCGGGCCGACAGTTTGGAATAGTTCTAAATAGGCTCTATCGGCTGGATATTCAAGCGAAACGCGTCGCCCGAACGGCTGGCTGGCGGAATGTTTTTGCCGTGGCTAAGCGCCTCGATCACGGCAGGCCTATCCTCCGACTTCCACGCTGAGTTGTCCACTCGTCTTCTGGATGTTGACCTCGGCTCCGTCGGCCGTCCGCCAAAATTCGAGGTCGGCGCTTGCCTTCCCGACCCGCAGCCCGCGAAGCGCAATGCGGTTGACGAAATCGGGTAGCCGCGGCCGCACGATCCGCAGCTTGTTTGCGAAAGCGTCGGGTTCCAGGCCGAGGCAGGTGGTCACCAGGAACGGCACCGCTCCCGCCGCCCAGGCTTGCGGGTGGCATGCCACGGGATAGTGCACCGGCACCTGAAAATCCTTGCGCGGAAAGCCCGCCATCGCCTCGGGCAGCCGGTGGTGGCGGAAGTGCATCGCCGCCTCGGCTATTGCCGTGAAGATCCTGAGCGCGGCGTCGTCCTCGCCATACCGTCGGCAGCCGGCTGCCAGCAGCGCGTTGTCGTGCGGCCAGACAGTTCCGAGATGGTAGCCAACGGGATTGTAGCGCCGCTCTGCGGTCGAAAGCGTGCGCACGCCCCAGCCGCCGAACATATCGTCCTGCATCAGCCGACGCACGGTTCGGCGGCCCTTGCCCCGATCCGCAATGCCGGTCCACAGCGCATGCCCCGGATTTGAGGAAACGACCCCGAGCCGACGCCTCCGCGCTTCGAGCGCCAGCGCAAAGATACCCTGGTCCTCGCACCAGAAGTCGCGGTTGAACCGTGTCCGAAGCCTTTCGGCCTCGCCGCGGAGCTCCTTGGCGCGATCTCGTCTCCCGATACGCTCGTAAAGGTCGGCGATCGCGTGCTTGGCGGCAAAGACGTAGCCCTGCACCTCGACAAGCGCGATCGGCGGCTTGGCGATAGCGCCGTCGGCCCTGACGATCGCATCGGCCGAGTCCTTCCATCCCTGATTGATCAGGCCGCTCTCCGAGGTGCTCCGGTATTTGAGATAGCCTTCGCCATAGTCGTCTCCGGCCCTGGCGATCCAGCCCAGCGCTCTTTCCACGGGCTCCTGCAGCTCGCGAAACAGCCCGAGGTCGCCCGTCCATGCCGCATAACGGCCGAGAAGCAGCAGGAAGAGCGGGGTCGCGTCCACCGTGCCGTAGAACCTGGCATGCGGGACATTGCCCGCCCCGGCGAGCTCGCCGACACGCAGCTCATGCAGAATCTTGCCGGGCTGCTCCTCACGCCATCGATCCGTCCGATGTCCCTGATAGCTGGCGAGAAGACGCAGCGTCTGGGCGGCGATCTCCGGCTGAAAGGCGAGCATCTCGAGCGCGACGATCAGGCTGTCGCGCCCGAAAAGGGCGACGAACCACGGCACGCCGGCGGCAAAATACTCCCTGTTGCCGAGATCGGATCTGAGCATCGCCAGGTCGCGCAGCGAGCGTTCCACGATGCCGTTGAGCAGCAGGCTGTCGCTGTAGAACTTCGTGTGCCGCTCCAGCCATTCCTCGGAACCGGCCTGAAGGTTTCCCGCAAGATTGTCGAGCGCGACCGTCGGCTGCTGGTTCAAGTGATTGGCTTCGGCCTCTTCCGAGCATTCGTTCAGCTCTATGGTGACGGCGATGGTCCGCGTTTCGCCTGCCGGCACATCGATCCGGAACTCGGCCGTTGTTTCATGCGTGGCATCGGGTTGAGGCGAGAAGGCGATCGTCGCCGTCCTGCGCAGCCGGTCGGCGCCGTGATGGACAAAATGCAGCCTGCCCTCCCGCCATGCGGCCCGCCCGGGCCTGCCGAGGTCCTGCCGCACCAGCCCGCGCACGTTGAAGATATCCTCGAACCCGGCGCGGAAGTGCAAGGTCAGCGGAAAACCATGCGCCTGACGTCCGAAATTCTGGATGGTCATGATCTCCCGCACGCATGTCTGCCTCGCATCGAGAATGCGTTCCCAGCGGATGCCGAGCTCATCCTTGGGGATCGGCGGTCCCCGCTCGAAATGCAGGTCGGGATTGGTCAGCTCAAAAAGCGCCGCGTAGCCCTTTTGCGCGGTCGAGGCCAGCACGATCGGCTCCAGGCCGGCCAACGCCATCCGATAGCCGCCGAGGAAGCGGCAATCGTGGAAATAAAGTCCGAAGCCGTGTTCGCCTTTCAGAGGGATCTGCGCGTCGGAAGCGACGACATAGTAGAGATCGAGGCTCTTGACGGTCACCGCGCCGGCGATGCTGTCGACCATGGCCGGATGGCGCTTGGCGAGCACACGATGCCTGCGCCCTTGCCGCGCATGAGGCACCTGCCGGGCTTCTTGCTGGGTCCGCGCAGGCTGCAAGCTGGACCGAGCCGCCGATTTGGCGGCAGTCTCCTGCGGTTTCGATGTACCGCTCCGGCTCGTCTTCCGGCTTGATTCGTCCATCAGCGCTCCATTTGGAATTGTCGCTGCCCTGACGATTCCAAATGGCGCGCTGCCGACACAGGCCAAGGGTGTCGGCTACGGGCTGGTTGATAACATCGATGTGTATTTGCGGCCCCGCAGGCCTCAAATCTGACAGGAAGGCCTTCGCAAATCAGGCCAGGCTCTCGATCTCCTCGTCGGATAGGTTCTGCGGCACCACCGTGACCGGGATGGGGAAGGCGGCGCCCCGGCCGGCCACGGCGCTCACCAGCGGTCCCGGACCTTCCTTGCCGGCGCCGGCCGCCAGCACTAGGATGGCGATGTCCTGATCTTCCTCGATCAGCTTGTGGATCTCTTCGGTCGGCTTGCCCTCGCGCACCACCAGCTCGGGCTCGATGCCGACCTTCTGGCGCACCTTGTTGGCGTAGCTGTCGAGCGCCGCGCGAGCGGTCGCGTTCGCCTCCTCGCGCATGATCTTTTCGACCCCCAGCCAGTGCTGGAAATCGTCCGGCTCGATCACATAGAGCAGCACCAGCACGCCGCTGGTGCTTTGCGCCCGCTTCGAGGCGTAGGCGACGGCGCGCTCGCATTCCGGTGTGTCGTCGATGATCGCCAGGAACTTGCGGCGATGCCCGGCTTCACGGCTGAGGCGTTTGGAGACCATGTCTATCTGCTCGGTATCAATTCGGCCGCAATCTGCCACCGCCACGGACCGGCGGCAAGCCGCCGGTCGGCGTGGCGATGGAAGTCACGAGGTAGGAGCGCGATCAGTCCTGTAGCAGGCCAATGATGTCGCGCACCGTCGTCATCGTGCCTTCGGCGATCGCGCGGGCGCGCTCGCCGCCGTCCTTGAGCACGGCGTCGACATAGGCGCGGTCGCCCTCGATGCGGCGCATCTCGGAGGCGATCGGCGCCAGCTTTTCCACCGCAAGGTCGGCCAGCGCCGGCTTGAACACGGAAAACTGCTGGCCGCCATATTCCTTCAGCACGTCGGCCTTCGAGATTTCGGCGAGGCCGGCATAGATGCCGACCAGGTTCTCCGCTTCCGGCCGGCTCTCCAGCCCGTCGAGCTCGCTCGGCAAGGCCTCCGGATCGGTCTTGGCCTTGCGGATCTTCTTCGAGATGGTGTCGGCATCGTCCGTCAGGTTGATGCGCGATAGGTCCGACGGGTCGGACTTCGACATCTTCTTCGAGCCGTCGCGCAGGCTCATGATGCGCGCCGCCGGACCGCCGATCACCGGTTCGGTGATCGGGAAATAGCCGTTCACGGTCTCCTCGCCGACCTGCATTTCGACGCCGATGCCGAGGGCCGCGATCTTCTCTGAAAAGTCGTTGTTGAATTTTTGCGCGATGTCGCGGGTAAGCTCCAGGTGCTGCTTCTGGTCCTCGCCCACCGGCACATGGGTGGCGCGGTAGAGCAGGATGTCGGCGGCCATCAGGCTCGGATAGGCGAGCAGGCCGAGCGAGGCGTTCTCACGGTCCTTGCCGGCTTTGTCCTTGAACTGCGTCATGCGGTACATCCAGCCGATGCGTGCCACGCAGTTGAATATCCAGGCAAGCTCGGCATGCTGGATGACCCGCGACTGATTGAAAACGATGTGCTTCTTGGGGTCGATGCCGGAGGCGAGGAACGCCGCCGTGATCGAGCGCGTCTGGTCGCCGAGATCCTGATAGACGAGCTGCGCCGTCAGCGAATGCAGGTCGACGACGCAATAGATGCAGTCGGACTGTTCCTGGAGGGCGACGAATTTCTTGATGGCGCCGAGGTAATTGCCGAGATGCAGGTTGCCGGTCGGCTGGACGCCCGAAAAGACGAGTGGCTTGAAGGCGGACATGAGTTCCTCAGGGCTTGTGGAGGGCCGTATAAGCATGATTCCAAAAAGTTGCAGACTTTTTGGAGCCAATCATGCGGCTGGAAACCGCGCGCGGCGAAAGTCTTGCGACGGCGCGCTTATGGACGAAGGTTCATGCGGGATCAAGAGGCGGTTGCAATCGAGGCAGAGCAATTGCTTCAGGTCGGATTGTTTGTTCGATGTTACTGGGCATCGCCCCTTTGCAGAGCCTGCCGGGTCGGCGCTGCCCCTCATTGTCCTGCCGGACATTTCTCCCCGTATAGTGACGGGGAGAAAGAGCCGTGATCACCGGTTTCGCCAATCGCCAGCGTTGCAGGAATGGCGCCAGCATTGCGGCCGTTTTCCTTCTCCCCGTCACTATACGGGGAGAAGGTGCCGGCAGGCGGATGAGGGGCGGCGCCGACATCGAGAAGTATGATATGATGCAACACATTCTGCATACGAGCTCGTGGGAAATGGATGCGCGTCACCGGCAACATCAATGTCGAGAATACTTCGGAGCGTCGACTGGACCGCGAGACGCCGCTTGAGACAGCGGCGCGGCTTCGGGCCGAATTCGGGATCAAGCTAAGCGAGCAGGCACGCGAACCAGTGCCACGCTCGGTCTACGACGAATTGTCTGGCGAAGACGGATGCCTGTCGACGGTACTCACGGATCTGGGGACTGGTCCGTGACAGGCGCCGCCTTTGTCGAGCCGCGCCTGACGTTGCGGCGGATCATGCCGAAATCGGCCCCGCCGGTGCCGAAGGCGGTGATGAAGTAGAGTGCCGCCCCGCCGCCGACGAGCGCGAGCAGTGTCGTCGCCTTGATCACCAGCGGCGAGCCGGGCCCAAGCTGCGCGGCAAAATGGTGCTCGGCGAAATAGAGCGCCACAGCCATCACCACAGCTGACAGTACCAGCCGGGGAATGCGTTTCAACAGCGGGACATCGCGGCCCCAATGGCCGCGCCGGATCAGCATGCCGAGCAGCATCAGCGCGTTGACCCAGCCGGCTATCGCCGAAGCGACCGCGATGCCCGGCGCGCCCATGAACGGGAAAAGTGTCAGCGCGGTGGCGACGTTCACCCCGACCGAGATGGCGGCGAAGACCATCGGCGTGCGCGTGTCCTCGCGCGCGAAATAGCCGGGCGTGAAGGCCTTGATCAGCACGAAAGCCGGCAGGCCGAGGCCGAAGATCGCCAGGATCGAGGCGACGATCGGCGTCGAGTGGTTGGCGGCGAACGCGCCGCGCTCATAGACCAGCCGCACGATCGGTTCCGACATCACCCAGAGCGCCGCGGCGGCCGGCAAGGTCATGAACAGCGTGAATTCGACCGAGCGGTTCTGCAGATTGGCGGCCTCAATCAGATTGCCCGATTTCAGCGCCCGCGATAGTTCCGGCAACAGCACGATCGCCACCGCCACGCCGACGACGCCGAGCGGCAGCTGGTAGATACGGTCGGCATAGGCGAGCGACGACACGGCGCTGTTCTGCCCCGAGGCGATCGCCGTGCCGATGAGCTGGTTGATCTGGGTGATACCACCGGTGATCGCCGCCGGCAGCGCCAGGATCAGGAGCCGCTTGACGTTCGGCGTCATCTTCGGCCGGCGGAAGCCGATCGAGATGCCGGCATGGCGCACCGCCACCCAGACGATGGCGAGCTGCACGATGCCCGCCGCCAGCACGCCCCAGGAAAGCCCGAAGCCGACGTCATGCGCGTCCAGCCCGTGATACCAGGCATAGCCGAGCACGCCGATCAGGATGATGTTGAGGAAAGCGGGCGCGATTGCCGCCGCGAAATAGCGGCGCAGCGAATTCAGCATGCCCGCCATCATGGCGCCTAGCGACATGCAGATGAGATACGGGAACATGATCGTCGCAAGCCGGACGGTCGTCTCGAATTTGCCCGGAATGTCGGCGAAGCCCGGCGCGACCAGGTAGCGCACGATCAGCGGCATCGCCAGTTCCATGGCGATGGTGAGCGCGAGCAGCGCCGAGAACAGCACGCCGAACACTTCCTCGGAAAAGCGCTTGGCGCCGTCGGTGCCGTGCGTCTCGATCTCCTTGGCGAAGAGCGGCACGAAGGCGGCGTTGAAGGCGCCCTCGGCGAACAGCCGGCGGAAGGTATTGGGAAACTGGAAGGCGGCGTTGAAGGCGTCGGCGACCGGCCCGGTGCCGAGAGCGGCCGCCATCAGCATCTCGCGGCCGAAACCCAGCGCCCGGCTCATCAGCGTGCCGGAAGCGACGGTGGCGAATTTCTTGACAAGGCTCATGCGGAGGATGACTGCCTGCGGAATTGCGTCAAATGGATGTCACTCGGCCGCCGCCTTGGTCTTGCCGTTGCGTTCGGGCGCGTTGCCTTCGAGCGTATCGATCAACCGCTTGTGGATGGTGGCCGTGCGCGTCGGGCTGTCGATCTTCTGGCCTGTGAGGTCGGTTACGTAGAAGGTGTCGATGACCTTCTCGCCGAAGGTGGTGATGTGCGCGGAGGCAATGTCGAGCGACAGGTCGGAGAGCGTCCCGGTGATTTCTGACAGCAGGCCAGGCCGGTCCAGTCCCTCGACCTCGATCACGGAAAAGCGGTTCGACAGCGTGTTGCGGATCTCGGCGCGCGGCGGAATGCGGAAGGCCTTGGCGCCGCGTTTCGGCTTGGTGCGCTTCTCGATCATCTCCGGCAGCCAGCTCCTGCCTGACAGCACGTCCTCGATCAGCTTGCCGACACGCTCGGCACGCCGCCGCTCGTCCTCGTCGCGGTCGAATTCTCTGGAGATCAAAATCGTATCCAGCGCGCGCCCATCGGAGGTGGTGAAGATCTGTGCATCGACGATGTTGCCGCCGGCCGCGGCACACGCGCCGGCAATCACCGAAAGCAGGCGCGGATGGTCGGGCGCCAGAACCGTCACCTCGGTCACCGCCTCGAACTCATGCGTCTTCACCATGGTGGCGAGCTTCTTGCCGGCCGCATCCGCCTCGCGGACGAATTCGGCGTGCCGCAACTGGTCGGGCAGGTCGACGGTAAGCAGATAATTTTCGTAGTGCAGCGCGACATAGCGCTTGCGCTCTTTCGCCGGCCAGGCCGCCAGCGCCTCGGCCAGCCGCTCGCGCGCCGCCGCAGTGCGCTCGGCCCGCGATACCTCGGAAAAGCCGCCGGTCAAAAGCAGCTCGGTCTCGAAATAGAGCGTACGCAGCAACTGCCCCTTCCAGCCATTCCAGACGCCCGGTCCGACACCCCTGATGTCGCAGACGGTGAGGACCAGGAGCAGTTTCAGCCGCTCGACGGACTGCACGATCGAAGCAAAGTCCTCGATCGTCTTGCGGTCGTTGAGGTCGCGCGTCTGCGCCGTCATCGACATGACGAGATGGTTCTCGACCAGCCAGGCGACCGTCTCGGTGTCGGCAGCCGACAGTCCCATATGCGGGCAGATGCGCCGCGCGATCCTGGCGCCGGCTTCCGAATGATCCTCCGGCCGGCCTTTGGCGATGTCGTGCAGCAGCACCGCGACATAGAGCGCCTCGCGGCTCTTCTTCAGTCCCGGCATCAGCGAGTGGGCCAGCGGATGCACCTTGGCGCCGTCGCCGCGCTCGATCTCTGCCAGCACGCCGATGCAGCGGATGAGATGCTCGTCCACCGTATAATGGTGGTACATCGAGAACTGCATCATGGCGACGATCTTGCCGAAGTCGGGGATCAGCTTGCCGAGCAGTCCCGCCTCGTTCATGCGCCTGAGATTGAGCTCCGCATTGCGGTCCGAGGTCAGGATGTCGAGGAACAGTCGGTTGGCCTCCTCGTCGCGCCGGAGCGACTTGTTGACCAGGCCGAGCGAGCGGGTGAGCAGCTTCAGCGCGTCGGGGTGGAACTCCAGCCCATGCTTGTCGGCGAACCAGAACAGGCGGAGCAGGTTGACCGGATCGCGCTCGAACACCATGTCGTCGGCGATGTTGATGCGGTGGTTGTCGACGATGAAGTCGGACGTGCCGGCAAGCTTGCGCTTGCGCCGCGAGAAGGTGAGGAAGATGCGGTTGAAGCCCGGCACGTGCTTGGCCTGCTCCTCCTCGAGCGCCGCGCAGAAGATGCGGGTGAGATCCCCGACATCCTTGGCGACCAGGAAGTAGTGCTTCATGAAGCGCTCGACAGCCGACAGGCCGGGATGGGTCGTGTAGCCGAGCCGCTCGGCGATCTCGCGCTGGATGTCGAAATGCAGCCGCTCTTCCGCCTTGCCGGTGAGGAAGTGCATGTGGCAGCGCACCGCCCAGAGAAAATCCTCGGCCTTCTGGAATTCGCGATATTCGGCCTCGGTGAAGACGCCTTTCTCGACCAGCTCCTCGCCGGTGCGCACGCGGTAGAAATATTTGCCGATCCAGAACAGCGTCTGCAGGTCGCGCAGGCCGCCCTTGCCGTCCTTGACGTTGGGCTCAACCAGATAGCGGCTCTCGCCCGCCTTGGCGTGGCGCTCGTCGCGTTCGGCGAGCTTGGCCTGCACATATTCCGGCCCGGTGGTGCGCACCACTTCGTGGTCGAAGCGGGTGAGCAGTTCTTCATAGAGCTTCTGCTCGCCCCACAGGAAACGCGCTTCCAGGATCGAGGTGCGGATGGTGATGTCGGTTCGCGACAGCCTCAGGCATTCCTCGATGTTGCGGGTGGCGTGGCCCACCTTCAGTCCCATGTCCCACAGCATGTAGAGCATGTATTCGACGATCTGCTCGCCCCACGGCGTCTGCTTGTAGGGAAGCAGGAACAACAGGTCGATGTCGGAGCCCGGCGCCAGCGTGCCGCGCCCATAGCCGCCGACCGCCACGACCGCCATGCGCTCGGCCGCGGAGCGGTTCTTGACCCGGTAGACATGCGTGGCGGCGAAATCGTAGAGCGCCCGGATCAGCTCGTCCATCAGATGCGACAGCCGCTCGGCGCAGGCATTGCCGCCGCCATCCTCTTTCAGCATCGCCTCGGCGATCTTTCGTCCCTCGCCAAGCCTGCCCTTGAGCAGCTGCAGGACGGCCGTGCGCGTGGTCTTGCTCGAGCCGTCGCCGGCGCTCGTGGCCGTCAGCGCGGTCAGATCGCGGCGCAAGGCGTCGCCGTCGATGATTTCGTCGAGTTTCAGGGAGATCTTTGCCATTCGGCGGCGTCTATAGCGCGTTTTCCCGGCGCTGTGTATGGGGCGGCGACCGTGTTTCCAAAGGCTTACATTTGATGCAGCGCAAGGCCGGGCGACCGGAATTTCGAAAAATCGAAACCGACCCTTGACCTTCCAGTAACTGGAAGGACTACCTCCGCACCGATTTCGAGACTTCCGAGGTATTTGCTCATGACCCATTCCGACCATCACCACCATCATGCGCACGGTGCATCCTGCTGTTCCGCAAAGGATACCGCGCCTGCCGCCGAAGCGGTGATTCGCGATCCGGTCTGCGGCATGACGGTCGATCCGGCCGCCGGCAAGCCGGCGGCCGAGCATGGCGGCCGGACCTTTCATTTCTGCAGCGAGCGCTGCCGCACGAAATTTGAGGCCGAGCCGGACAAATACCTGACGGCAACCGATCCCGTTTGCGGCATGAATGTCGACCGCGCGAGCGCCAGGCACTTCGTCCGCCACGAAGGGCAGGGCTTCTATTTCTGTTCGGCGGGCTGCAAGGGCAAGTTCGAGGCCGAGCCTGCCAAATATCTTGCCGGCCGGCCGGAACCGCAGCCGATGCCGAAGGGCACGCAGTACACCTGCCCGATGCATCCCGAGATCATCCGCGACAAGCCCGGCTCCTGCCCGATCTGCGGCATGGCGCTGGAGCCGATGGGCGTGCCGACCGGCGATGAGGGTCCGAACCCGGAGCTGGTGGATTTCACGCGGCGCTTTTGGATAAGCGCGGTGTTGTCCGTGCCTTTGCTTGTCTTCGCCATGTCGCCGATGCTGGGTGTCAGTTTCGAAAGCTTCATCGATGGCCGGACGAAGACATGGGCGGAACTGGCGCTGGCAAGCCCGGTGGTGCTGTGGGCGGCGTTTCCGTTCTTCCATCGCGGCTGGGACTCGATCCTGAACCGCAGCCCCAATATGTGGACGCTGATCTCGCTTGGTGTCGGCGCCGCCTATCTCTACAGCGTGGTCGCCGCCCTGTTCCCCGACATCTTCCCACATCAGTTCCGCGGCCATGATGGCACCGTGCCGGTCTATTTCGAAGCCGCCGCCGTCATCGTCGCGCTGGTGTTCCTCGGCCAGGTGCTGGAATTGCGCGCCCGCGAGCGCACGGGTTCGGCTATCCGCGCCCTGCTTGACCTCGCTCCGAAGACGGCGCGCCTGATCGGCGCCGACGGGTCCGAAAAGGACGTGCCGCTGGACAGCGTCAACACCGGCGACAAGCTCCGCATCCGCCCTGGTGACGCCGTCCCGGTCGACGGCATCGTGCTGGAAGGACGCTCGTCGATCGACGAATCGATGATCACCGGCGAGCCGCTTCCGGTGGAAAAGACCGAAGGCGATCCTCTGACCGGCGGCACGCTGAACAAGAACGGCTCGCTGATCATGCGCGCCGAGAAGGTGGGCGCCGAGACCACGCTGTCGCGCATCGTCGAAATGGTCGCCAAGGCGCAGCGTTCGCGCGCGCCGATCCAAGGGCTGGCCGATCGCGTGTCCTTCTATTTCGTCCCGGCCGTGGTGCTGGTGGCCGTCGTTGCCTTCATCGCCTGGGCGGTCTATGGGCCCGAGCCCAGCCTGATCTTCGCCATCGTCTCGGCGGTGTCGGTGCTGATCATCGCCTGCCCCTGCGCGCTGGGGCTTGCCACGCCGATGTCCATCATGACCGCGACCGGGCGTGGCGCGCATGCCGGCGTGCTGATCAAGGAAGCCGCGGCGCTGGAGCGCTTCGCTTCGGTCGACACGCTGATCGTCGACAAGACCGGCACCTTGACCGAGGGCAGGCCGCGTCTGACGGACGTCGTCGCGGCCGAGGGCATCGATGAGGATGATCTGCTGTCGCTTGCCGCCACCCTGGAAAAGGGCTCTGAACACCCGCTCGCCGAGGCGATCGTCGAGGGTGCCGCCGAACGCGGCGCCAAGCTTGCCGATGCCGAAAACTTCGAGGCAACCACCGGCAAGGGCGTTGCCGGCACGGTATCCGGCAAAAAGGTCGCGCTCGGCAATGCGGCGATGATGGCCGACCTTGGTATCGACACCGCTCCCGTATCCGCCAAGGCGGAAACGCTGCAGGCCGAAGGCAAGACGGCGATGTTCGTTGCCGCCGACGGTAAGCTCGCCGGCCTCGTCGCCGTCGCCGATCCGGTCAAGGCCACCACGGCCGAAGCGATCAAGGCGCTGCACGACAAGGGCCTGAGGATCATCATGGCGACCGGCGACAACGAGCGCACGGCAAAAGCGATCGCCGGCAGGCTCGGCATCGACGAGGTGCGTGCCGGCCTGCTGCCGGACGAGAAGGGCGCGCTGGTCGACGAGCTGCGCGCTCGCGGCGCCGGCGTTGCGATGGCCGGCGACGGCGTCAATGACGCTCCGGCGCTGGCCGGCGCCGATGTCGGCATCGCCATGGGCACCGGCGCCGACGTCGCGGTCGAAAGCGCCGGCATCACGCTGGTCAAGGGCGATCTCAACGGCATCGTCAGGGCTCGCACGCTGGCCCAGGCGACGATCCGCAACATCCGCCAGAACCTGTTCTTCGCGTTCCTTTACAACGTGCTCGGCGTGCCGGTCGCCGCCGGCGTGCTCTATCCGCTCACCGGCACGCTGCTCTCGCCGATGATCGCGGCGGCGGCGATGAGCCTGTCGTCCGTCTCCGTCATATCCAATGCCTTGCGGCTGAGAACATTGAAACTCTGAGCGAAGCCCCCAGATACGAAATCCAACCGCAAAGGAGACCTGAATGACCCTGGCCAAGAAGATCGTGCTGCTGCTGATGGCGGCGGGAATGCTGCTCGCGGTGTTCCTCGAAAGCGTTCCGGCGCGGACCGAGGAGATGAAGCACGACATGTCGGGCATGGCGATGGGCGCGGATAGCCCCGCCACCGCCGGCTACAAGGCGGCGATGGACAAGATGCACGGCGACATGATGATCGAGTACACCGGCAATGCCGATGTCGACTTCGTGCGCGGCATGATCCCGCATCATCAGGGTGCGATCGACATGGCCAAGGTGGTGATCGCCAATGGCAAGGATCCGGAGATCCGCAAGCTCGCCGAAGGTGTCGTCAAGGCGCAGGAAGCCGAGATCAAAGAGATGCAGGACTGGCTTGCCAGGCATCCCGTGAAGTGATCGCTCCGCTCCGGTATCCGGACGAAGCGAGGACTTCGGTCTGGATTTGCAGGCATGGTTGTGCTGCGATCCGGCTCCACGCGGAGCAAGCCCATGTCTTCCAAGTCCATGTCTTCTGAAATCAGAACCACCACCCTGCCGTCAGGCGAAGCCGTTCCGGTGCTGGGACAAGGCACATGGAAGATGGGTGAGGATCGCCGGCGTCGTGCCGATGAGGTCGCGGCGTTGAGGCTCGGGCTGGATCTCGGCATCACGCTCGTCGATACGGCGGAGATGTATGCCGGCGGCGGCGCCGAGGAAGTCGTGGCGGAAGCCATTGCCGGGCGTCGCGACGAGATTTTTCTGGTTTCCAAGGTGCTGCCGACTAATGCCTCGCGCGCCGGCGTGCAGCGGGCCTGCGAGAACAGTCTCAAACGTCTCGCCACCGACCGTATCGATCTTTATCTGCTGCACTGGCCGGGCAGCGTGCCGCTGTCGGAAACGATCGAAGCCTTCGAGGCCTTGAAGGCGGCCGGCAAGATCCGCCATTGGGGCGTCAGCAATTTCGACACCGACGAGATGGAGGAACTGGTCGGCCTGTCTTCCGGCGCCAACGTCCAGACCAATCAGATCCTCTACAATCTGACGCGGCGTGGCCCGGAATTCGACCTTGCGCCCTGGAGCCAGCGACGCGGCATCCCGCTGATGGCCTATTCGCCGGTCGAGCAGGGCGCGCTGGCGCGCAACGCCAGGCTCGACGCCGTGGCCGCTCGCCACAACGCCACGGCGGCGCAGATCGCGCTTGCCTGGGTGACGGCGCAAAAAGGCGTCATCGCCATCCCGAAGGCCAGCCGGCAGGACCATGTCCGCCAGAATGCCGCCGCGCTCGATATCGCTCTGACGCCTGAGGATTTCGCCGATCTCGACCGCGCCTTCCCACCACCGACGCGCAAGCGCGGCCTGGAGATGATCTAACGAAACCGCACTTCGGATTTTTGCGACTGAACCGAGAGCACGCATTGGAACGAATTTCAGCCGGACCTCGTCACACAGCCTATAAAATCGGCGACATGACCGTCACGTCGCTGCGCGACGGCCATGTCGACATGCCGGTCCGACGACTGCGCCAACCGGGAGACAAGCCCTTCGGCGACGATCTCCCGCCGCAGGTAGCGCTCGTCGACGGCGCACTGAGACTGTCGGTCAATGCCTTTGCCGTCGACGACGGTAGCGAAATCACGCTGATCGACACGGGATCCTCGAACGCCTGGCACCCGACGATGGGGTTCCTGCCGCAGGCGCTGAGCGAGGCGAGGATCGCCGTCGACCGGATACGCACGGTTGCCTTTACCCACACGCATCTCGACCATATCCACGGGCTCATCCTTGCCGATGGCCGGGACGGTTTCCCGCAGCTCGCCCGCTTGCTTGTCCCTCGAGCCGAGCTCGACATGTTCCGGTCGGTAGCGAGGTTGAGCCGCTTCCATGATCGGGCAGAACCTTTGGACCCTGGCCAGCGCCTGAGCGCGAATATCGAGGCGATCGCCGCACCCGGTCATGAAATCGGCCATACCTGCTTTCGCGTCACGAGCGGCGGCGAGACATTGCTGGTCTGGGGCGACCTCGTGCATGTGCCGTCGCTTCAGTTCGACCGGCCGGAGGTCGCATGGGAGTTCGACGCCGACCAGGATCAGGCGCGGGCAACCCGGTTGCAAATATTGGCCCTTGCCGCCGACAACGGCTATTGCGTTGCAGGAGCGCATCTCGATTCACCAGGCGTCGGCCGGATTTCCCGAACCGCAACAGGCTTCCGCTTCGAACCGGTATAGGAACCGGGGCTATGTCTTGGCCGGCAGCCCAAGCCGCACCCGCAGCCGCCGCAAGGCCCTCGAGAATACATTGAGGTCATTGGCGGCCCGGGCAAGCGTGAGTGCGCCCTGGATGGCGGCGACGGCTTCCTCGGCAAGCTCGCTGGCCTCGCCCGGTCGGAGTCCGGATCGCGCGAGTGCTTCGGCGAGACGCGCGACCCAGCGGCCGAAATAGTCCCTTATTTGGCCGGCAAAGAGGTCGCGCGATTCATCCAGCGCCAAGGCGCCGATCAGGCAAACGCGCCGTCCCGAGCGGAAATAGCTGTCCGTCGCTTCGAGCATGTGCCCGATCCCGGCCCGCGGATCGGCGCTGTCGCGCAACGGCGCAAAGACATTGTCCTCGAACCAGCCATTGATATGGGCAATGACGGCCCTCGCCATCTCCTCCTTGCCGCCGGGAAAGAAGTGATAGAGGCTTCCCTTGCCCAGCCCCGTCGCCTCGCCGATCAAGGACAGGCTGGCGCCCTCATAGCCATGCTCGCGGAAAACCTCGGCAACGATCGCCAGCAACTGGTCGCGATCGGGCGCGATGCGTCGCACCGACCTAAAGCCCGAGTTCCGAAAGGCCGGGATGGTCGTCCGGCCGCCGGCCGAGCGGCCAGTGGTATTTCCGCTCGCGCTCCGTGATCGGCAGGTCGTTGATGCTCGCCACGCGACGGCGCATCAGCCCGGCCTCGTCGAATTCCCAGTTCTCGTTGCCGTAGGAGCGGAACCAATGGCCGCTATCGTCGCGCCATTCATAGACGAAGCGCACCGCGATGCGGTTGTCGTTCCAGGTCCACACCTCCTTGATCAGGCGGTAGTCCAGTTCGCGCGCCCATTTGCGCTTGAGGAAGCCGACGATCTCGCCGCGGCCTGAGATGAACTCGGCCCGGTTCCGCCAGACGCTGTCCTCGGTGTAGGCGAGCGAAACCCGCTCCGGGTCGCGGCTGTTCCAGGCATCCTCCGCGAGGCGCGCCTTTTGTGCTGCCGTTTCGGGCGTGAAGGGCGGCAATGGTGGACGGCTCATTCGGATCTCCTGTCGGTTCCATTCATCTGTAAACGACATTGTACCGATCAGTACAATGAGTCAACACGGCTTGTGGTCTTTTCGACGCCTCAGGCGGCTGGGACTTATCGAATCCCTGTTTTCAGCCTTTCAAAGACATCCCGGACATATCCTTCCAGCGGGCGCGTGGCGTGTTGCTGCTGCCATGTTTCCACGGCTAGGCGCAACGCGACGACCGCCACCAAGGAGACCAGTCGCAGGCCGTCGCGGGCTTGGTCTGGCTGCAACTCGCACAACCCGTCGAAAATGGCTTGCTCGAACTGCAGGTAGCCCGTGTGCCTGCGCGAGCGCAGCGTCTTGCTTTCCCGCATCACCTTGGCCGTAGCCATCATTGCTGATCCCTGGAAGCTGCCGACAATATTGAGCAATGCGTCGCGGGCGATGTCGATCGCCGTTCCCGTGGGTGGCTCGGCAAGGATCGATGCTTTGACCACGCTTGCGTGGTTGCCCAAGGATGCAAACAGCACCTCGTCCTTGCTCTTGAAATAGTGGAAGAACGTCCGGCGCGAGATGCCGGCGGCAGCAGCTATCTCGTCAAGCGTGGTCGCGTCATAGCCATTGGCCAGGAAAGCCTTCAGGCCGGCGTCGGCGATGCGGCGGGACGTCTCCCGCCGCTTCCGCTCGCGCAGGCCTTCTGGTTTTGGCGCATCGTTCATCGAGTGCTCCTGCCATGACCGTTGCCCGGATGCGACAAGAAATTCGGCGCATATTCAAGCCCGTCATCACGCCTCGCCATAATGGCGCCATCAATTTATTGCACTGAGTGCAATTATCTGAGTTCCTCCTCAACACGCCCGCGGGGCGCACCCATGCAGAGGCATCCATGGCAGCTTGCTTGCGTTCCCGTCGCGGGGCCCACATCAGTCGCGGCCCGGCCGATCCGCGCGCGTGCCGCGCGGATCACCGCATGATATGGCCGTTTGTGCTGGTCTTGAGCACGCTTGCAGTCGGCTGCGCGTCCGCGCCGCTGGATCAGGCAGGCTCACTGCAATCCTATGACGAGTTGAAACCGTCGGACGGTTTGTTAGCCCGCTCACTCATGCGGGTGAGCAAGGACGACGTGCTTGCGGCAAAAACCGTTCGGATCATTCCGACGGGCTTTTCGCAGCCCGCCGCCGGAAAATCGACATTGACACCGGCGCAGCGCGGCCTGATCGCGAATGCCGTCGACAGGACCCTTTGCGCCGGCCTGAGCGAGCGCTTTCAAGTGGTCGGCCTGACCGAGCCGGCCGACCTGACGGTCCACGCAATGGTAACTCACGCGGCGCCGACGAATGCGCTGGCGGCAGGCGTTTCGAAAGTCGCGTCCACGGCGGTTTCCGTCGCGCTGCCCGAAATGCATGTTCCGGTTCCGCGCCTGCCGATCGGATTGGGCAGCCTGTCGCTTGAAGTCGAAGCGATCGGTGACAACGGCAACCAGGCGGCAGCCATGATCTGGGGGCGCGGCGCGAACGCCCTGCTGGATTCCGGCCGGGTCGCCCGGGAGGGCGACGCCTACGACCTGGCGGCGAAGTTCGGCCACGATTTCAGCAAGCTCCTGGTCACCGGCAACACGCCCTTCGGCAAGCTGCCCTCGCTGCCGACGCGGGCGGAATTGCGCGCCATGGTCGGCGGCGGGCCGAAATATCCGGCCTGCAGGGCATTCGGCAAATCACCCGGACTGGTCGGCTTCCTCGGCGATCGGATGGGATTGCCGCCGGCCTGGACCGACAATGGAGCCGCGGTGCGCGACGACTGAGGCGGTGACGCAAATGCACAAGAAGTCCCCGATGCCGCTTTCCGCGACGGCTTTTCAACAGGGCAGAAGGATGCGTTTCCTTTGGCTGGTTGCTCCCATCGTCCTGGCGCCGGCCCTGCTTGCGGAGAGTGGGTGGCCGCAAGGCAGCACCTTTCGCGAAATGCTGGAATTTGCGGGTACCGTGCTGATCCTCATCTGTATCGGCGGCCGCTGCTGGGCATCGCTGTATGTTGGCGGACGCAAGAACCGTGAACTCGTCACAACCGGCCCCTATGCCTATACGCGCAACCCGCTTTATTTCTTTTCGGCCCTTGGACTGGCTGGCGTCGGGCTGACATTCGGGTCGCTGATCCTTTCGGCGGTTCTCTTTGCCTTCACCTATCTGGTCTTTTCCTATGTCGCGACGCGCGAAGCGGTCGCGCTGGAGGCCATCTTTGGCGAGGCCTATTGGCGCTATTGTCGAAGCGTGCCGGCCTTCTTTCCTCGTCTGCGGCGCGATGACGACGATGTCTTGGGCCCGTCTCCCGTCACCTTCGACTCGGTGGCGCTGAGGCGGACCGCCATCGACAGCTCTTACTTCATTGTGGCCATACTGGCGGTCGAATTGCTCGGCTGGCTCCAGTCGGCAAGGCTGGTGACGCCGATGTTCCGATTGTTTTGATTACCGGTCGGCCAGCCCCTTCAGCCGATACAGCGCCTCCAGCGCCTCGCGCGGCGTCATCTCGTCCGGATTGATCGCGCCGAGCGCTTCGCCCAACACGTCGTTCTTAGCCGGCTTCGGCGCCTCTCGTTTCACCGCCACGGAAAACAGCGGCAGGTCGTCGACCAGCCGGTTGGTCTTGCCAGAGACCTCGCCTTCCTCCAACTGGTGCAGAACTTCCTTGGCGCGCGCCACCACCGCTTCCGGCAGGCCGGCGAGCCGCGCCACCTGCACGCCATAGGAGCGGTCGGCCGCGCCCTTGCCGACCTCGTGCAGGAAGACGACGTCGCCTTCCCATTCCTTGACCCGCATGGTGACGTTGGAGAGCCGCGGCAGCTTGCCGGCCAGCGCCGTCATCTCGTGGAAATGGGTGGCGAAGATCGCCCGGCAGCGGTTCTTCTCGTGCAGATATTCGACCGCCGCCCAGGCGATCGACAGGCCGTCGAAGGTCGCGGTGCCGCGGCCGATCTCATCAAGAATGACCAGCGCCCGCTCGCCCGCCTGGTTGAGGATCGCCGCCGTCTCGACCATCTCGACCATGAAGGTCGAGCGTCCGCGCGCCAGGTCGTCGGAGGCGCCGACGCGCGAGAACAGCCGGTCGACGACGCCGATATGGGCGCTCTCAGCCGGCACGAAGGAGCCGGTCTGGGCAAGGATGGCGATCAGCGCGTTTTGCCTGAGGAACGTCGACTTGCCGCCCATGTTCGGACCGGTGAGCAGCCAGATGGCGCCGGCCTTCGCGCCGCCTTCCGGCGAGAGGTCGCAGTCATTGGCGACGAACGGCCCCTCGCCGGAACGCCTGAGCGCCTGTTCGACGACCGGATGCCGCCCGCCGGAAATCTCGAAGGCGAGGCTGGCATCGACCGCCGGTCGGCACCAGCCTTCGCTCTCGGAAAGCAGCGCCAGCGCCGACGACACGTCGAGCACGGCGAGCGCCTCGGCGCCGGCGCGGATGCTGTCCGCCTCGCCGACCACCTCCGCCGTCAGCCGGTCGAAGGCGGCAAGCTCGATGCCGAGCGCCCGGTCGGCGGCATTGGCGATCTTCGATTCCAGCTCGGCCAGCTCCGTCGTCGTGAAGCGCATGGCGTTGGCCATGGTCTGGCGATGGATGAAGCGCGCCTTGGCCGCATCGCTGCCGGTCATGATCGAGTGATGGTTGGCCGTCACCTCGATATAGTAGCCGAGCACGTTGTTGTGCCGGATCTTCAGCGAGCGGATGCCGGTCTCCTCGATCAGCGAGCGCTCCAGCCCGGCGATCACTTTTCGCGACTCGTCGCGCAGCGCCCGCATCTCGTCCAGTTCGGCATGATAACCGGAGCGCACGAAGCCGCCGTCGCGCTTGATGAGCGGCAGCTCGTCGTCGAGCGCTTCGCTGAGATGGCGGGCCAGCGCCTCGGGCAAGGCCTTTATCGCCGCGAGCGCCGCAGCGAGCTCTGCCGGCAGGTCCGCCGCCGCGAACAGCCCGGCAATCGCCGCCGCCGCCTCGAAGCCGGCGCGTAGCGCGCCGAGGTCGCGCGGGCCACCGCGGTTGAGCGCCAGCCGGGATAGCGCTCGCGGCATGTCGGCGACGCTTTTCAGGTTCGCCCGCAAGCCTTGGCAAAGCTGCGTCTCGGCCTGGAAGAACGAGACCGAATCGAGTCTTGCCGCGATCGCCGCCGGATCGGTCAGCGGCGCCATCAGCCGGTCGGCAAGCAGCCTTGCGCCGCCGCCGGTCACCGTGCGGTCGATCGCCTTGAACAGCGAGCCGTCGCGGCTGCCGGAGAGCGTGCGCAGGAGTTCCAGATTGGCGCGTGTCGCCGGATCGATGAACAGCGTCGAGCCGCTCTCCTCGCGCTCGGGGCGCGACAGCGGCGGCCGCTCGGCCTTCTGCGTCTTCTCGACATAGGCGATGGCGCCCGAGATCGCCGACAGCTCGGCGCGCGAGAAGGTGCCGAAACTGTCCGGCGTCGCGACATCGAAGAAGCGGGCGATGCGGCCCGTGGCCGACGCCGAATCGAACAGCGACGGCGGCTGCGGGTTGGCGACCCGTCCGAGCACGTCGAAGACCGGCCGCAGCTCCGGGTCGTGGAAGACCGGCTCGGCGACGATCAGCTCGCGCGGATCGACGCGGAAGATGTCGGCAAGCAGCCGCTCCGCCGTCGTCTCGGCGACGCGGAAAGCGCCGGTCGAGATGTCGATCCAGGCCAGCGCGAAACTGCCGTGGCTGGCCGCACTGCCGCCCTTCACCCGCCCCAGCGCCATCAGAAAGCTCGATTCCGAGGGCGCGAGCAGCTTGTCCTCGGTGATGGTGCCGGGCGTGACCAGCCGCACCACGTCGCGGCGCACCACCGATTTCGAGCCGCGTTTCTTGGCTTCGGCCGGATCCTCGATCTGTTCGCACACAGCAACGCGAAAACCTTGCGCGATCAGCTTCTGCAGATAGTCGTCCGCTGCATGCACCGGCACGCCGCACATCGGAATGTCGTGGCCCTGGTGCTTGCCGCGCCGGGTCAAAACGATGCCGAGCGCCTGGCTCGCCTTCTCGGCGTCGTCGAAGAACAGCTCGTAGAAATCGCCCATGCGGTAGAAGAGCAGCGAATCCGGGTTCGCCGCCTTGATCTCGATATACTGCTCCATCATCGGCGTGACGGTGCCCATGGCGGGCGCCGGCGTCGTCGTTTCCTGCGCGTCGGGGTCGGTCGGCATGTGCATGTTCATGCCGGAACGCTAGCAGATGTGACAGGAGGGTTTAATGCCAGGCGCTCGAAAAGCAGGGGAAACCGCGAGCCTGCTTGCCAGCCGGCTGCCATGAGCCTCGGCAATGTCTGGGCCCGTGCGCGTTGAAGCAGCTTCGCCGGGCTTGTCGGTTTACAGCGGCCGCGTGTAGCCTTAATTCGGGAATCCATAAGAAAGCACCCGTCCCAAGCGGTGCCGCACAGGCGAGGAAATCAAAAGCATCATGGCCAGGAAAACCGAAAACAGCGGGCCTTCCGTCAGCGCGCAGGAGGCGCTCGAATTCCACGCCATGGGGCGGCCAGGCAAGCTGGAGATCGTCGCCACCAAGCCGATGGCCACCCAGCGCGATCTCAGCCTCGCCTATTCGCCGGGCGTCGCCGTTCCGGTGCGCGCCATCGCGGAGGATCCGAGCCGCGCCTTCGATTATACCGCGCGCGGCAACATGGTGGCCGTCATCTCCAACGGCACCGCCATTCTCGGCCTCGGCAATCTCGGCGCGCTGGCCTCGAAGCCGGTGATGGAAGGCAAGGCGGTGCTGTTCAAGCGCTTCGCCGATGTCGATTCCATCGACCTCGAAGTGGCGACCGAGGACGCCGAGGAATTCATCAACTGCGTGCGCTTCCTCGGGCCCTCCTTCGGCGGCATCAATCTCGAGGACATCAAGGCGCCGGAATGCTTCATCATCGAGCAGCGCCTGCGTGAGCTGATGGACATTCCGGTCTTCCATGACGACCAGCACGGCACCGCCATCATCTCTTCCGCCGGGCTGATCAACGCGCTGGAGATCACCGGCCGCGACATGAAGACCACGAAGATGGTCTGCAACGGCGCCGGCGCCGCCGGCATCGCCTGCATCGAATTGATGAAGGCGATGGGTTTTTCGCCGGAAAACATCATCCTGTGCGACACCAAGGGCGTGGTCTTCCAGGGCCGCACCGAAGGCATGAACCAGTGGAAGTCGGCGCATGCGGTCAAGACCGAGGCGCGCAGCCTGGCCGAGGCGCTGGACGGCGCCGACGTCTTCCTCGGCCTCTCCGCCAAGGGCACGCTGACCCCCGCCATGGTGCAGTCGATGGCCAAGAACCCGATCATCTTCGCCATGGCCAATCCCGACCCGGAGATCACGCCCGAGGAAGTGGGCGAGATCCGCACCGACGCCATCATGGCGACCGGCCGCTCGGACTACCCGAACCAGGTCAACAATGTCTTGGGCTTCCCGTATATCTTCCGCGGCGCGCTGGATGTCCGCGCCACCACCATCAACGACGAGATGAAGATCGCCGCCGCCAGGGCGCTGGCCGAGCTTGCGCGCCAGGATGTGCCGGACGACGTGGCGGCGGCCTATCAAGGCAACCGGCCGAAATTCGGTCCCAACTACATCATTCCCGTGCCGTTCGATCCGCGCTTGATCTCGGCGATCCCGCTGGCGGTTGCCAAGGCCGCGATGGACTCGGGCGTCGCCCGCAAGCCGATCCTCGACCTCGACCGCTATGCGCAGGAGCTGTCTGCCCGCCGCGATCCGATCGCCTCGACGCTTCAGCGCATCTACGACCGCGTCCGCCGCCAGCCCAAGCGCATCGTCTTCGCCGAGGGCGAGGAAGAGCAGGTGATGCGCGCCGCCGTCTCCTATGCGAACCAGAAGCTCGGCACCGCGATCCTGCTCGGCCGCGACGACGTCATCAAGGAGAACGCCCGCAACGCCGGCATCGACCTCAACAAGCAGGGCCTCGAGATCATCAATGCCAGGCTGTCGCGCCGAAACGGCATCTACACCGACTATCTCTACGAGCGCATGCAGCGGAAAGGCTTCCTGTTCCGCGACTGCCAGCGCCTGATCAACAACGACCGCAACCATTTCGCCGCCTGCATGGTGGCGCTGGGCGACGCCGACGGCATCGTCACCGGCGTGACGCGCAACTATTCCACCGCGCTCGACGACGTGCGCCGCGTCATCGACGCCAAGCCCGGCCACCGCGTCATCGGCGCCTCGATTGTGCTCGCGCGCGGCCGCACCGTGATGATCGCCGACACCGCCGTGCACGATATGCCGAATGCCGAGCAGATCGCCGACATCGCCGAGGAGGCCGCGGGCTTTGCCCGCCGCATGGGCTATGAGCCCAGGCTCGCCATGCTCGCCTATTCCACCTTCGGCCATCCGCAGGGCGAGCGCTCGGAGCGGATACAGGAGGCCGTGCGCATCCTCGACAAGCGCCGCGTCGATTTCGAATATGACGGCGAGATGGCCGCCGACGTGGCGCTGAACCCTCGCGCCATGGCGCAGTATCCATTCATCAGGCTCACCGGTCCGGCCAATGTGCTGGTGATGCCGGCCTTCCACTCGGCCTCGATCTCGACCAAGATGCTGCAGGAGCTCGGCGGCTCGACCGTCATCGGCCCGCTTCTGGTCGGCTTGAACAAGCCGGTGCAGATCGTCTCGCTGAACGCCAAGGACTCAGACATCGTCAACATGGCGGCGATCGCGGCCTATACGGCGGGGAATTGACGGACGGCCAAGTGAACGGATTAGCGAAAAGGCCCGCGGCGGTGCCGCGGGCCTTTTCCTTTTAAGATCGCAGTTTCGATCAGAACGAGCGCTGGAAGCGGACGATGCCGCCGACGCTGTTCTTCTTGTCGGCTTTGGTCCAGTTGACGGCCGAGGTGCCGTCGCCGAAGTGGCCGAAATGATCCCAGTCGACTTCGGTCGTGATCGTGAAGCCCGGGACGATAGTGTAGGCGACGTTGGCTGCGAGCGCGTAGTTCTTGTCGTCGTCGGCCGAGGCCTGCAGGTTGAACGAGGTCTTGTCGTTGAACTTGTAGGTGCCGCCGCCCCAGACGGCCCAGTTGCCACCCCACGGCTTGTAGAAGCCGCGGCCATGAGCGTCGATGACGTTGCCGGCATCGTCGCGGAGATTGTCGTCGGTGCCGTAGCCGCCCATGATGAACAGCGACAGTTCCTTGGTGACGTTGACGTCGAGGCGAACCTTGCCAGCCACTTCCTCGTAGTTGCTGTCATAGGCCACGACGCCGGTGACCGCGCCCCAGTCGCCCTTGTACTTCAAGCCGCCGACGACATGCGGAACATAGCTGTCGATCGTGCCGGAGATGCCCGAACCGTCCGACCCCTCTTCGAGCGAGATCACGCCCGAGAAGCCGCTGCCGGCGTCGAAGTAGTAGCTGACGACATTGGTGTCCTTGATGCCGTACGGGATGATCGTGTCCTGGATGACGTTTCCGGCATAGCCGATGAACGCATCATAAGGCGTCTCGTCCTTGCCGACGCGCAGGCCACCGAGCTGGATCCAGGCGAAGCTCAGCGAAACAGATGTGGCACCGCCATTCGGAAAGTTGAATTTGGTCTCTGTGTAGGTCTTCAACGTGCCGAGTTCGGTTTCCTGGCCGGTCCAGGTCTTCAGGTTGAAGCGGGCATTCTTCTTCCAGGAGTCCTGAGCGTCACCGTCCTCGTGGTCGGTGGCCGTGCGGCCGTCGAACGAGCCGACATCGCCCACGCCGGCGTCATAGCGGACATAGCCGCCGACGCGCAGGCAGGTTTCGGTGCCGGGGATGTAGAAGTAACCCGCGCCATAGACGTCGCAGATCTTGACGTATTCGGCCGGTTCCGGCTCGGCGACGGTGACCGCGTCGGCGGCGCGGGCGCCCGAAACTGCGATCAGTGCCGCAGCGGAGCCGAGTAGAAGGCTCTTGATGTTCATTTTCTTGAATCTCCAGTCAAAGGTTCAAGACAGGCCTGACAAGCCATCCGGCTTTTGCCACCCCCGTCCCCATCGTTGAAAAAGTCGCGCACCGGCGCCGCTTCTTCGCCCTCGACATGACCCAATTGGCGGTCGCATACAACAGAGATTGTGGCTGGAAAGCGGCGGCTTCGGCTCTTGTAAAAGTCTTGTTGCGCAAATATCACGTCACATATTTGTAAGAATGGCACATCTTGCACAAAATATACGTAAGGCACGAAAATCTAAGCTGGTAAACGTGCCAGTTGTGCCGTTTGTTACATTTTTATGACAGAAGGATAATGCGCTAATATTTCGGAAAGCGACGCGTCAAAAACATAGGGGCCACGTTCGAAATCGCGGATCAGGACAAGCCGCGCGCGATGCGAACCACATCCTCGATCATGTCCTCGCGCAGCATTTCGATGGGGATACGGCCGCCCAGCTCGGCGGACGGGCGAGTGAGCCAGAACCAGGCCAGCCTCGGATTGGTGATCGCCGCCAATACCTCGCCTATGCCCGGAGCCGGCCTGCCGTCGACGAATTGGGCGAGCGGGAAGACATGTTTGCGGCCGCCCTTGCGAAGCGCGACCACCTCGCCGCGCCTTTGCCAGCGATGCAGCGTCGAACGGGGTATGCGCAATCTCTCTTCCAGATAGGTCGACCCGGCAACCTCGCCGGCCCAATCTTCAATGAGCATGGACTGGAGCTCGGAGGCTCGCTCGGCCAAAGGCCGGGAAGGAGATTTGCGAGGCCCCGCCGTCGGGCTTTCGTCCACGCTTTCGGCGCCTGCCTGGTCGGCGCGCGCGTTTCTTTCCGCCGTCGCGCGGAAAAACTCGGACATCAGATCGGTCCAGCTACCTTTCAAGGAGGCGATCGCAAGCCGTTGCGCGTGCGGCAGGAAGGGAAGGGCGGCGGCAACCGCGCCAGCCATCGCGCTGGCGGAAACCAGGGCTTCCGCATCCAGCAGGACGCCATGCTGCATCAGCGCCTGCTGCACGGCCTCGGCCACGAGGCCTGCCAAGGCTTCTTGCGAAATTCCTTCAGGCGGATTCTGAAATCTGGTCATGCATCTGTCTTGTGCGCCGCGCTCTCCTCCTCAGCCGCGACGCTTCTTGAACGGCTATAGCGGAAAGCGGCAATCGCAACGGCAACAGATGCAGCGACCGTAAAGGTTGCTGTCTTGCATTTTGACACCCCAACTGCTGCGGGCGTCCCGAAATGTCAGTCGCGGCAACGCCCAGTTTGCCTGTAGGAGCGATCTGTGACAGCGACGCGACAGACAGCGTCCTTTCCTTCTCCCCTTGTGGGAGAAGGTGGATCGGCGCGCAGCGCCGAGACGGATGAGGGGTGCTCCAGCTTGGCGCCAGCTTACCCCTCACCCGGATTGCCAACCGAATTGCGAAGAGCAATTCGGGGCAATCCGACCTCTCCCACAGGGGGAGAGGTAAAGGGGGCGCTACAGCAGCCCGGCCTGTTCCGCCTCGCGGCGCAGATTCTGGCGTGGCCGCGGGCCGATCTGCTGGATCACCAGCCCGGCCGCCAGCGAGCCGAGATCGCCGCAATCCTGCAGACTGCGCCCGGTCGTGTAGCCGTAGAGGAAGCCGGCGGCATAGAGGTCGCCCGCGCCGGTCGTGTCGACCAGTTCCTTGATCTTCGTCGCCTCGATGGTCACCGTCTCGTCGCCGCGCACGATCACCGAACCCTTTTCCGAGCGGGTGACGGCGGCGATCTTGCAGTCCTTGCGTATCGCCGCCAGCGCGTCCTCGAACGAAGAGGTCTGGTAGAGCGATTTGATCTCGTGGCTGTTGGCGAAAACGATGTCGACCGTGCCCGACCGCATCAGTTCGAGGAACTCGTCGCGGTAGCGGTCGACGCAGAAGGAATCCGACAGCGTCATCGACACTTCGCGCCCGGCCGCATGCGCCAGCCTCGCGGTCTGCCGGATCGCCTCCTTGGCGCGCGGCGGATCCCACAGATAACCCTCGAAATAGGTGACCTTGGCACCCGCGGCCTTGTCGGCCTCGACGTCTTCCGGTCCGAGCTCGACGCAGGCGCCGAGATAGGTGTTCATCGAGCGCTCGCCGTCGGGCGTGACGAAGATCATCGAGCGCGCCGTCGGCGGCTCGCCCTTGAGCGGCTTGGTGTCGAAGGCCACGCCCTGAGCGTGGATATCGTGGGTGTAGATGTCGCCGAGCGCGTCGTTCGACACCTTGCCGAAGAAGGCGGCGCGGCCGCCGAAGCTCGCCACGCCCGCCGCCGTGTTGCCGGCGCTGCCGCCCGAAGCCTCGATCGCCGGTCCCATGCGGGCATAGAGCAGCTCGGCGCGCCTGGTGTCGATGAGGTTCATCGCGCCCTTGATGATGCCGTTGGTTTCGAGAAAGGCCTCGTCGCACTGCGCGATGATGTCGACAATGGCATTGCCGATGCAAAGCACGTCATATTTCGGCATCAATGTCTCCGCCAACGACCCACCGGCTTTCTGCCATGCCGGCCGGGCGCGGGTCTAGAGCAATTCCAGGAAAAGTGTGCAGCGGTTTTCCGTCCGGAATTGCGTGAAAACAAATGGTTAGAGCGGTCCAGCGATTCCGTGGAACGCTGGACTGCTCTAACCGCTTGCAGCCGCTTTGCCTACCCCGAAAATCGGCGTCGCTTTGCATCGTGCCGACCTTGGCCGCGATTGTTCGTCGGCTGCGGCAGCATTCGCGTCGAACTGGCTCATAACAGTTGCGTGGCTCGCAGCTATGGTTTCACCGTCATCGAAACATTTCCGCCGCGCCGTAAGCTAGAAGCGGATGGTTTCCGGCAACAGGCTGAAGGCACGAACCATAAAATGTCCGAAAAGACGGGGATGACCACCGAACTGGCGCTGCTGGCCGTGCTGGCGGTATTGTGGGGTTCCTCCTACACTTTCATCAAGATCGGCGTCGAGACGATCCCGCCGGTGACCTTCATCGCCGGCCGCACGTTGATCGCGGGCGCCATTCTGCTTGGCCTCATCCGCTGGCGCGGCCTCGCCATGCCGCGGGATGCGGTGAACTGGCGCCGCTTCATGTTCCAGGCCTGCCTCAACAGCGTCATTCCTTTCACGCTGATCGCCGCTGCCGAACGCTCGATCGACGCCGGCCTTGCCACCATCCTCAACGCGACGTCGCCGATCTTCACCTTTCTGTTGACCGCGCTGATCACGCGTCACGAGCCGGTGACGCTGCGCAAGTTGGTCGGCGTCGGTGCCGGCATCGCCGGTATTTGCCTCATCGTCGGCACCGAGGCGCTTGGCGGCCTCGGCCATCAGCTCTGGGCGCAGCTTGCCGTCATCGCGGCTACCGTCAGCTATGCGGGCGCCGCCATTTTCGGGCGCAATTTTAGGGGGCTCGACCCGATGGTGTCGGCCGCCGGCTCGATGATCTGCGGCGCCGCGGTCCTGATTCCCTTGAGCCTCGTCTTCGACCGGCCCTGGGCATTGACGCCATCGACGGCGTCGATCCAGGCGCTCTTCGGGCTTTCGATCTTCTCGACCGCGCTCGCCTTCTCGATCTTCTTCCGGCTCATCCACACGCTGGGCTCGGTCGGCACCACCTCGCAGGCCTATCTGCGCGTGCCGATCGGCGTCGGCATCGGCGCCGTCTTTCTCGGCGAAAGCCTCGGGCCAACGGCCTGGCTTGGCATGGCCTTCGTCGTCGTCGGCGTCGCCGCCATGACCATTCCCGCCCGTCAGACCAGGCTTGCGCAATAGTTGCGCCGGGCGACAACCCCGCCTATCTCGGGAGCGTCGCTCCTCGATAAGGGCTTTGGACCTGCCGTGATCCCAGACGCTGCCCGCGCCGCCGCCAGCCGGCTCTTCTCGCCTGAATTCCGCTCCGTCTTCCTGAAGACGCTTGGATTGACCTTGCTGGCGCTGGTGGCGCTGTGGTTCGGCATCGAGAGCCTGCTCGAGTGGCTGGCCTGGCCGTGGCTGCAGACATTTGTGCCCGGCCTGCCGTCATGGGCAGGTTGGCTGAGTGCCATCATCGCCGGCATCGTCCTGGCGGTCGGGATGGCGCTGCTCATCGCGCCGGTGACGGCAATCATTGCCGGCCTGTTCCTCGACGATGTCGCCGAAGTGGTCGAGCGCACCGATTACCCGAACGATCCGCCCGGACGTGCCGTGCCGGCGCTGCATTCGCTGGTGCTGGCAGTCAAATTCTTCGGCGTCGTCATCATCGGCAACGTCGTCGCCCTGCTGCTGCTCCTGGTGCCGGGCATCAACATCGCCGCCTTCTTTATCGTCAACGGCTATCTGCTAGGGCGAGAGTTCTTCGAATTCGCCGCCATGCGCTTCCGCCACGAGGCCGAAGCCAAGGCGCTGCGCCGCAAATATGCCGGCACGGTGTTCCTGGCCGGGCTGGTCATCGCCGTCTTCCTTGCCGTGCCGCTGCTCAACCTTTTGACGCCGCTCTTTGCCGCCGCCATGATGGTGCATCTGCACAAGGCTGTGTCCGCGCGCGAACGGGTCTGACCTATTCGGCCCCACCCTCGCGAAACAGCGCCTGCAGCTTGCCGAACGGCATGGCCGCGCGGGTAAAACCGAAAGTGCCGTCCTGCTGGATTTCGCGTGCCGCCGTTTCCAGCATGCCATAGGCGAAGTTCGTCAGCCATGGCCCGAGCGAGATGCGTTTGACGCCGGCCATGGCAAGGTCGGCGACGGTGAAGCCGGGCCGCGCCATGATGTTGATGGGCTTGGTCACCGCCGAACACACGGTCCGCACCATGTCGACATCGCCCAGACCCGGCGCATAGAGCACGTCCGCGCCCGCCTTCTCGAACGCCTGCAGCCGCTTGATCGTGTCGTCGAGATCGGTCTTGCCCCACAGGAAGTTTTCGGCCCGCGCGGTGAAGACGAAATCGTGCTTGAGCGCCCGAGCCGCCTCGACGGCCGCGGCGACGCGTTCGACGGCATGCGAGAATTCATAGATCGGATTGTCGGGGTCGCCGGTATGGTCCTCGATCGAGCAGCCGGCAAGGCCGGCGGCCTCGGCCGCGAAGATGGTCTCGGCCGCCTGCTCGGGGCTGTCGCCCTTGCCGCGTTCGAGATCGGCCGAAACCGGCAGCTCTGTCGCCGCCGTCACCTCGCGGCAATGGTGGATCATGGCCTCGAACGTCACGGCGCCGTCAGGCAGGCCGCGCGAGAAGGCGAAACCGGCGCTGGTCGTGGCCAGCGCCTTGAAGCCGAATGAGGTCAGAAGCTTCGTCGTGCCGACATCCCAGGGGTTGGGCATGACGAAAGTGGAGGCATGCAGATCGCGAAAAATCTTGCCCTTGTCCATGGCGGCTCCTCAATCGTGATCGGGGTTGTGAGGGGAAATCTACCGCGCAGGCAGGGGCCGGGCAAATGAATGCGTTTCGTTCAGAAGCGTTTCTCGTTTTCTGCTGACAATTTCTCGAAGGCGTCGGAATTCTTGACGTAGCGCGACTTGGCCTTGTCCCAATGATAGGTGACGGAAATGTCATGAGAGGTGGCTTTTGGCGGCGCCTCGTTGCAGCTTTCCTCGCTCGGAACCGTCGCGTCCGTCACTGTGATCTTGATGGGCGCATAAGGCTTGTGGCCGCCGAGGCTCCGGAAGGCTAGCTTCTGCGTGCGCCTGTAGGCGCAGTAATTTTCGTCGAACGTATAGATCGCGTCGATCAGTTGGAAGCGGTCGTTGCGGACCATGATCAGCATCGTGCCGGCATAGCCCTGGTTCGAGTTGAAATGGGTGCTCATGGTGACGATGGCATCGTCGCCGGCGGCGATCGAAACCTTGCGGGGTTCGTGAAAAGAGGTGTTCCTGTCGACGGCGACATTCGCGGCATCGAGCAGCCTCGGCTTGCCCGTCAGGTCGTAGAGAGCCAGAACGGCAAAGCCCTCGGCGCTGTCGGAGCCGTAGCCGAGATCGTAAAGCATTGCCAACCGGTCCCTGCCGGCGGCCTTGACGGCGAGCACTTCGGCATTGGACAGGCTGGTGGTCGCAGGCGGCGAGCCGCCATCGTCGGCGCCGGCGATATGGCGCATCTCGATCGGCGCGGTGCCGTCGTAGAAGCCGTTGGCGCCTGCCGCCAGATCGGGAAAGACCATCCTGGCAAGGTCGAGATAGGTGACGTCCTGATGGCCGGGGACGGCGCTGTTCAGCTCCGGAAAGCTGACGGCTTGCGCGTCCGCCGCCATCCACAGGCACGGCAGCAGCATGCACGCAAGCACGAGACGGGATAATACGGAAGTCATGGAAAGCGCCCCTCGAAGGCGCTCACGCTAGAGCAATTCCAGGAAAAGTGTGAAGCGGTTTTCCGTCCGGAATTGCGTAAAAAGAATAGCCAGAGCAGCTCGGCGTTTCCGTGAAACGATGGGCTGGTCTGGCACGGAATTTTGCGGCGCACAGCCGGAACGCGATCAGGGGATCGGCACCAGCTCCGCCAGTTCGCGCATGTCGTCGAAGAGGATGCCGCCGGCCGCGGCGAGGCCGTCTGGGTCGGAGAATGGATCCGCATGATAGGAGAACACGCGCATGCCGGCGGCAATGCCGGCCTGCGTGCCGGCGACGCTGTCCTCGATGACGATGCAGTCGGCCGGCGCGAAGCCCATCGTCTTGGCGGCATGAAGGAAGAGGTCGGGGAACGGCTTGCCGCGTCCGACCATGGTGGAGGAGAACATGGCGTGCTCGAACAGCGGCAAAAGTCCGGTCTGGCCGAGCGTGATATGCATCTTCGAGACCCGCGCCGAGGAGGCGACGCAGTAAGCGATGCCGGCGGCGCTTACCTTGTCGATGAAGTCGCGGACGTTAGGAATCGCCTCGACGCCATGCGCGAACAGGTCCGGCAGGCCGGCATTCCAGCGCTCGACGAAGTCGGCGCCGAGCCTGACCTCGGTCGCCGCTTCGATCTCCTTCTGCACCGAGACCATGCTGCGGCCGGAAAAGTGCTTGCGGCAATATTCGAATGTGGTTTGAAAGCCGGCCTCGGAAAGCCATTCCGCGAGGCGTTTGTTGGCAAGGTTCTCGGTGTCGACCAGTACCCCGTCGCAGTCGAAGATGACCAGTTTTGGAGCTTGCATTCAGGCGGTGCCGGTGGACCCGAAACCGCCGGCGCCGCGCGTCGTTCCTCCGGCGAGCGCGCGCTCCTCGCTGGCGACGTGCGTTATCGCGGCGAACACGATCTGGGCGATGCGCATGCCGCGCGTCACCGCGAAATCCTCGTCGCCGAGATTGATCAGCAGCACCTTCACCTCGCCGCGATAGTCGCTGTCGATGGTGCCGGGCGTGTTGAGGACGGTCAGGCCATGCTTGAAGGCGAGGCCGGAACGAGGCCGCACCTGGCCTTCCATGCCTTCAGGGATTTCCAGGATCAGCCCGGTCGGCACCAGCGCGCGTTTTCCCGGCAGGATGAGCAGCGGCCGGTCTTCCGGCACCGCGGCGCGCAGGTCCATGCCGGCCGCGCCCATGCTTTCATAGGCCGGCAACGGCAGGCCTTCGCCGTGCGGAAGCCTGACGAAACCGACGGTGGGGCCGATGACGGAGGAAGGATAGACAGCGGTGCGCATGAGCCCATTCCTATCGTCGCGAATGGCGATTCGGTCAACTCGGCCGTGACGCTATCCAAGGCTTTCTTTGAGGCGTCACGATGACCTCCCACCAACTTCGGCGATTGGCGAGAACGCCCATCACGTCGTCATCCACGGGCGGAGCAAGGAGCGAAGCGACGCGCGTAGACCCGAGGATCCATTCCGTGACTTCCAAGCGTTGCGACGGTTCAGAATTCTGCTCCGCTGCATTCTACGGTCGAGGTAACGGAATGGATCCTCGGGTCTGCGCTCCGCTACGCGTCGCTCCGCCCGTGGATGACGAAGTTGAGAGGCCTTGGCTACCTACCGCAACTCCACTGGAATCACGGTCGTCTCCTTGATCTCTTCCATGACGAAGGAGGCGGAGACGTCCGACAGCGGCACCTTGGCGATCAGCCGCTGGTAGAGCCGGTCATAGGCTTTGACGTCGGCGACGCGGGCCCTCAGCACATAGTCGAGATCGCCGGACATCCGGTAGACGCCGGTGATCTCGGCAAAGCCGGTCGCAGCCGCGCGGAACTTCTGCAGCCAGTCCGGGTCGTGGTTGGAGGTACGGATCAGGATGAACACCGAAAGGCCGAGCCCAAGCTTGTCGGCATCGACCAGCGCCACGCGCCCGGTGATGACGCCGTCCTCCTCCAGCCGCTTGACGCGACGCCAGCAGGCGTTGCGCGACAGCGCCACGCGCTCCGACAACTGGTCGACGGAAAGCGTGCCGTCGCGCTGCAGCTCCGCCAGCAGTCTTCGATCAATTGCATCGGGTTCAAAGGGCATATTGGGACAAATGTCCCAAAAATAGCTTCAACACAAGGACAAATTGAGACCTGTGAACCTGCGACCCATGGCAGGCTGATCGACATCGGGGCTCATCCCGGCAGGAGGGATCACCATGATGACACGGCTCACAGCGCTCTTCACGTCACACCCGGCCAAGGTGGGCGAGACCTATTTCGGCCACATGGCCTTTGCCGCCTGGTTCTGTTCCCGCCTGTCGATGGCCGCGGGCGCCGCGTTCGTTCACGCTTTCTTGCCATTTCTGTTCGAAACTACCGCGAGCCGAATCGTTCGCGAGCTCTATGAGCGTACGCACAACAGAGGCGCGCATGCGGTGAAGGAGCCGGCGAGGACTCTCATGGACCGCGCCTGATAGATGGTGGAATGCGATGTGCCGGTGGGCGGCCTATCTCGGTGAAGCGGTCTTCCTGGAAGACATCATCACCGCGCCCTGCCACTCGCTGATAGTCCAAAGCCACTGCGCCCAGGAGGCCAAGTCGCCGACCAATGGCGACGGCTTCGGCCTCGCCTGGTATGGCGACCGGCTTGAGCCAGGCCTTTATCGCGACATCCTGCCTGCCTGGTCCGATCCCAACCTGAAAAGCCTATGCCGGCAGATCAAGTCCGGCCTCTTCCTCGCTCATGTCCGTGCATCGACCGGCGGCGCCACCAGCCGCATGAATTGCCATCCCTTCGTCTCCGGCCGCTGGTCGTTCATGCACAACGGCCAGATCGGCGGCTTCGAAAAAATCCGCCGCGCGCTGGAGAATTCGCTCTCCGACGAAGTCTTCGACCAGCGCGAAGGGACGACCGATTCCGAACTCTTTTTTCTCCTGATGATCGACGAGGGTCTGTCCACCGACCCGCAAGGCGCGGTCTCGCGCGCCGCCAGCCGCGTGCTGGACGCCTCGCGCCGCGCTGGCATCGAGCCGTCCCTGAAACTGACCGCCGCTTTCTCCGATGGGCAGGCGCTCCACGCCGTGCGCTATGCCACCGACGGCCACGCGCCGACGCTCTATACCGGCGCCTTCGCCAGGGGCGCTGGCCGCTGCATCGTGTCGGAACCGTTCGACCGCGAAGGCGGCGAGTGGCAGGCGATCCCGCCGTCAAGCTTCGTCACCATGACAACGGACGGCACCAGCATCCGGCCGTTTGCGCCTGCCACGTCCCAATTGGCCCTAGCCGGCTGACTTCAGGCAAATGATCAGCGAAACATAAGCGCAGTGTAAGGACGCCAAATCGTCCTCCTGTCATCTGTGGCGCCCGACGAGCGGCGAATGGGTTCATTCGCGCTCGAAAAACGCGTGGACAGAAGGATGACAGGACAATGTGCAGATGGGCCGCCTATCTTGGCGATGCGATCTTCCTGGAAGACGTCATCGCCGCGCCGCCGCATTCTTTGATCGTTCAGAGCCATGGTGCGAAGGAAGCGAAATCGCCGACCAATGCCGATGGCTTTGGCGTGGCCTGGTATGGCGACCGGCCGGAGCCTGGCCTTTACCGCGACATCCTGCCGGCCTGGTCGGATACCAATCTGAAGAGCCTTGGCAGCCAGATAAAATCCGGGCTGTTCCTGGCCCATGTGCGCGCCTCGACCGGAGGCGCCACCAGCCGCATGAACTGTCACCCCTTCGTCTCCGGCGCCTGGTCGTTCATGCACAACGGCCAGATCGGCGGCTTCGAGAAGATTCGCCGTGCCTTGGAGCATTCGCTTTCCGATGCGTTGTTCGACCAGCTCGAAGGGACCACCGATTCCGAATTGTTCTTCCGGCTGATGCTGGGCGAGGGGCTCTCGAACGATCCTTATGGCGCGGTGTCGCGTGCTGCCGCTCATGTGCTGGAGGCGTCGCGCCGCGCCGGCATCGAGCCATCGCTGAAACTGACCGCTGCCTTCAGCAACGGAAAGGCGCTTCACGCCGTCCGCTACGCCACCGACGATCATGCCCCGACGCTCTACACCGCCGCCTTCGCCAAGCGTTCGGGCCGATGCATCGTATCCGAACCTTTCGACCGCGATGGCCGCACCTGGCACGAGATCCCGCAATCGACCTTTGTCACCATGACCAGGGACAGCACCAGCATCAGGCCTTTTGCGCCTGCGGCTTCCCGGTTCGCGCTGGCGGGCTGAAACGACTGGCGCGAGCGCAATTTCGATCAAGCGTCCCGATCCTCCGGATGCTGAACTCGGCTTGAAGCCACATCGAAATCCGCCATGTTTGATGGCGGCGCGCAGCCAGCCGGAGCACTGGTCATGGACCTCGCTTTCTCATCCGTCACTGAACTCGCGGCGATGATTGCCGAGCGCAAAATCTCAGCAGTCGAGGCGCTCGACGCGCACCTCGCTCAAGTCGATCGGCACAACGAGGCAGTCAACGCCGTCGTCATCCTCGATCGCGACGGGGCCCGCGAGCGCGCCAGGCAGGCTGATGCGGCGCTGGCGCGCGGCGACACGGTGGGCCCGCTGCATGGCGTGCCATTCACCTTGAAGGACGCGCACCAGACGGCGGCCATGAGGACCACCGCCGGCTTCCCGCCCTTTGCCGATTATGTGCCGGGGAGCGACGGTCCCGTCGTCGGCCGGTTGAAAGCAGCCGGCGGCGTTCTGGTCGGCAAAACCAATGTCGCCGCCATGCTGGGTGACTGGCAGTCGGACAATCTGCTGTTCGGCCGCACCAGCAATCCATGGGCCCTCGATCGCACGGCGGGCGGCTCCAGCGGCGGTGCTGCTGCAGCCGTCGCTGCGGGCATGACGCCCTTCGACGTCGGCACCGACATGCAGGATTCAATCCGCCTGCCGGCCGCCTTTTGCGGCGTCTATGGCCTGAAGCCGACCGAGCATCGCGTTTCGTTGGCCGGCGCTTTTCCCGATCCGAGCGGCACGCCGCGCAGCGTCCGCCTGATGTCCTGTGTTGGGCCAATTGCCCGCAATCTGGAGGACCTGGCGTTGATCTACAAAATCATCGCCGGACCTGACGGAGCCGACACCGATCTGGCGCCGGTGCCTGTGGATTCGATGCCGAAGCTCGAGCTGAAATCGCTGCGCATAGCCTTCGCCAGCACCTTCCCCGGCTTTCCGGTGGCGGCAGAGATCGGCGCCGCGGTCGAAAGACTGGCTGCCGGGCTCGCGTCCGCCAGCGCATGCGTCGAGGAAGCAGGTCTGCCGAAGCTCGACCTGCACGACGATCTCGCCGAGGGCGGCAAGCTGATCGGCATGATGCTGGAGGCCGCACAGCCGGAACCGCCGGCGGAGCCGACCCCGGTATCGAGCTGGTTCGCCGCGCTTGCCCGTCGCGACCGGTCGATCCTTGCCTGGGAACGCTTTTTCGAAAGCTGCGACGCCTTGCTTTGCCCGGCCGCGATGACAACGGCCTTTGCACACTGCAAGCCGGGCAGTCCGCTCGAGGTCGACAGCAAGGACGAGAGCTACTGGATGCTGCCCGCCTATGGCGCGATCTTCAACTATTCCGGCCACCCGGCGCTCGCAGTCCCATGCGGACAGGACGGCAATGGCTTGCCCATCGGTCTGCAGCTCGTCGGCAAGCGCTGGTCGGAAGCGCGGCTGCTCGGCATTGCCGCGGCGATCGCGGCGCTCACCGGCGGTTTTCGCAGGCCGCCGGGCTACTGAGCGAAACGCGACAGTGCATAGGGCGCGAGCAGCGCATCGCGCTCGCCGTCGAGGATTTCGCGGGCTGCAAACAGGCCGACCGCCGGGGCCAGCGTGATGCCGGAATGGGTGACGGCGATGTAGACGCCGCCTGCGCCGTCGGCGCGGCTGACGATCGGAAAGCCGTCGGCCGGGGTGGGGCGGTAGCCGACTGTGTGGAAATCGAGCTCCAGCCCGTCAGCACCGCGCAGCATGGCTTTCGTCGCTTCGAAAAGCTCGCGCGCGGTGGCTTCCGGATTCTCACCCGGGTCGCCGCCGCCGAAATCCGAGCCGGCGATGATGCGTCCCTCGGCCGTGTGGCGCATATGCAGCTTCTCGGCCAGCACCAGCCCGTTGAGCAATTTCTTGTAAGGGCGCGAATGGACGATCAGGCCCGGCGGCGTCTCGATCGGCAGCTTTATGCCGGCCGTTGCTGCGATAGCCGGCGCGCCGGCGCCGGCGGCGATCACCACTTCGTCGGCGGTGATGGTTTCACCCGAAACGACGACGCCGGTGACTTTGCTGCCGGACAGCGCCAGCGTTTGGACGGTCCCCGTGACGATCCTGGCGCCGCGCCGCTCGGCATCCGCCAGCAGCGCCTTTGTGGCCGCCATCGGCTCGGCCACGCCTTCCTCGGCAACGTAGAGGGCGAAATCGGGAAGCTCAGCCAGATTGGGCTCGATGCGCGCCGCCTGGTCGCGACTGATCCGCTCGATGCCGTAGCCCCAGGACGAATGCTCGGCCGCATAGGTTTCGAGCTTGTCCGCCGGCAGGTCCCAGCACAGGCCGCCGCACCAGGCGAGCGGAATAGCCGGCACATCTCCCGCCAGCCGCGTCCACTCGGCCATGGCGCGGGTGCGCAGGCGGAAATAGGTCTCGGGGTTGCCCCAGCTTGCATTGATCCAGGCGAAGGAATTCGGCGTTGCCACACCGCCCGCGCCACTTGTCGAAACGACCGTTACTCGCGCTCCTGCCTTTGTAAGATGCCACGCAACCGATGCGCCGATGATGCCGGCGCCGATGACGATGACTTGTTTTGCGCTGTTCATGCTGGACCTTCGGGGGAGATTTCCCCCGTCATGCCACCACGCTGGCCAGACCTCAAGCGCGAAGCGCCTACGCGCTGCCCATCGCTGCCTTCTCAGTCCCGGCGAGCAGACCCTTCAACTCGTCGCAGCGCCGCATGAGCCGTGAGGAGTCCACCCTATTTGCAATCGCCAAGGCGGTGCCGAGTTCCAGCTCCGCGCCGGTACGGTCGCCGAGCTGGATGAGAAGCGCCGCGAGCGAAAGCCTGGCGTCGGCGACATTGATCGGCGAGCCGATCTCGTTCCAGCGCAAGCATGCGGTCTGCAGCTCCAGAACAGCCTCGGCGGGGCGCTCTTCCTGTATGAAAAGCTCTGCCTTGGCCTCGGCGGTCAGCGCCCGGACGGAGGCCATCGGCCAACGCTGCGGCTGGGTCTCCAGCTCGGCTGTGACCTCCTTTGCGCGCTCCAGTCGGCCGATCCGTGCTGCCACTTTTGCCAGAGTGGCGAGCACGAGGCCGCGTCGCTGCAGCGTCGGCCAGCCGTTCCCGACCAGAGACCGCTCCAGCGCGCTGAAGGCGGCCTCCGCGTGGCCCTGCTCGAGCTGCAGCAGCGCAAGGCCGGGCTGCGGGTCCCAGCCCGCGGCATGGGACGCGCGATAGGCCATCTCCGCCTCGGCAAAATCGCCGGCCGCGAGATGAATGTCACCCAGGACGCGAAGCGCGTCGCCTGTAGCCCAAGGCGCATCGAGCGCAAGCTGGTCGAGCGCAGCGCGTACCAGTGCCTCGGCCTCCTTCAACGTGCCGTGGACGCCGAGCACCTCGGCGCGGTGCAGCCGGCATGAGCCCGACAGGTCTTCCAGCCCGTGTCCCTTGCACCAGCCTTCGTAGCCAAGCGTCCACTGGTTGGCCCTCGACCAGTCGCCGAAATTCCGGCAGGCCCAAAGGATGTTGCAATAGAGGATGCCGCCGACAATCGGGTCTATGTCGCTTGAGAGGCCGAGCGCGGCGGCGAAATCCTGGTCTTCCTGACCGGATTTTGTTTCCCCGAGGCAGAGCTTGAAGAAGCCGCGATAGATCAGCCCGAGCGATTCCACGACCGGGTCTTCGAGATGTTTGCCGACTTTGAAGGCCTGCTCGGCAAATGCGAGCGCCTGCTCGGGTTCTGCTTCCGCGCCCATGATGCGCGCCCCCATCCAGCACCACAGGCCGTGCTCTCTGCTGTCGGTGGCGCTGTCGATCAGCTGCGCGGCGCGCTTGTGCCAGCCCTTGGCGACGGCAAGCTCTCCCCTCTCGAGATGGATCCTGGCGAGGGTGACTGCCGGGGACGCGGCACGCAGCCGCTCGCCGGCGACGCCGTATTCCGTCACCGCCCGCGCCAGGAGTGGTATGGCTTCGGCCGGCCGCCCCATGCATTCCAGCGCCAACGCCCACTCTTCGAGATCGGCCGTCAGCAACTCGTCGGCGGCATCCGCCTTGGCGAAGCAAGCAGCGGCGTCCTGCCATTTTCTGGCTGCGACGGCCGTGCGTGCCGCCAGTATTGGTGAGCCGGGACGCGAAGGCTTGTCGCCGCCATCGGCCGGAGCCGACCTGTTCTTCGAAGCGACCGCTTGATCGAGGCAGATCCGGTAGCCGAAGCGGGGCAGGTTGCGCAGCGCCGCCTCCATGCCGCCCTGCCGAAGGATGCCGCGCGCAAGGCTTGCCACGCGCTGCAACGAAGCCTCGGTCACCGTCACGCCCGGCCACAGCGTTTCAAGCAGCTCGTCCTTGCTCATGGCCCGGTCCTGATGCCGTAGTAGAACGGCGAGGAAATCGAAGACCAGGGGCTGTATCTCGATCTCGCGCTCGGCGAGACGAAGGGCGCGGGAGTCCTCGTTGAGCTCGAAGTCGCCGAAGCAATGAATTCCCATCGACAGCAATCCCCCTAACGGCAATAGGCAAAGGATCAGAACAAGATAAGGGCGGCGTAAGGACTGTCGGCCGCCTCTTCCGTAATTCTCCGTCTGCCTGGCGAGCCAAGTGAAAGTTTACCTCAGCCGCCCCGGCGATGTCACCGGCGCTGACCTGGTCGAGCGTCGGGAGGCATTTGAACCTCAGATCAAGGAGATTGCGACATGCAGAAATACATCATCGAACGGGAAATTCCCAAGGTAGGCACCTTCGAGCGCGAGCAGCTTCGCGACGCGTCCAAGGCCTCGAACGCCGTTCTTGCCGAGCTTGGCCCGGACATCCAGTGGGTCGAATCCTTCGTGGCGGACGACAAGACGTTCTGCGTCTACCTCGCCAAGGACGAGGCGATCATCCAGCGCCACGCCAAGATGAGCGGCTTCCCGGCCACCAAGATCACGCAGGTAAAGCGCCTGTTCGATCCAACGACGGCCTACGCCGCCGCCTAACCGCGCGGACCGTGAAAGCCTAGCGGCATCTAAGCTGCAAGCGCGACCGGTCCTGATCTCTTCAAGAAGCCTTCGGGAGGGCCATCGATGCCCTCCCGAATTCATCGTTCAAACAAGGAGACACGACCATGACCATCTTTGGGCAGGAACTCGTCGCCAACCGGTCCGCGCTCAGCCGCTTCTTCGCGACTGTCGTTGAGATATCTCGTGCCACAGGACATTCCCTCGCGCGCATCGTACGCATTCGCAGGGACCGGGCCAGGCTGGACGAATTGCCTGACTACCTGCTGCACGACATCGGCGTCGGGCGCTCGGAAATACGGTGGATTACCAGGTACGGCCGCAGGGAGCATGGCGAGGCCTGACTATCAGCAGGCCCTGCCATGGCGGCCAACACGCCTCCCGTCGAGCCGATCTGCGTGAACCTGTCGACATGCCTGGTAAGCGCTGCTAGAAGCCCGCGCCACAGACAGGATTCCACGACTTGGCAGAAGACATCGAACAGGCGGTATCGCGCCGCCGCACCTTCGCGATCATCGCCCACCCCGACGCCGGCAAGACCACGCTCACCGAGAAGCTGCTTTTGTTCGGTGGCGCCATCCAGCTTGCCGGCGAGGTGAAGGCCAAGAAGGACCGCATCCAGACGCGGTCCGACTGGATGAAGATCGAGCGCGAGCGCGGCATCTCGGTCGTCACCTCGGTGATGACCTTCGAGTATGGCGACAACGTCTTCAACCTGCTCGACACGCCCGGCCATGAGGATTTCGCCGACGACACCTACCGCACGCTCTCGGCGGTGGATTCCGCCGTCATGGTCATCGACGCCGCCAAGGGCATCGAGCCGCGCACGCTGAAGCTGTTCGAGGTCTGCCGGCTGCGCGACATCCCGATCATCACCTTCGTCAACAAGATGGATCGCGAGAGCCGCGACCCGTTCGAGATCCTCGACGAGATCGAGCAGAAGCTGGCGCTGGACACCGCACCCGTCACCTGGCCGATCGGCCGCGGCAAGACTTTTTGCGGCACCTATCATCTGGCGCAGAACGCGGTGCGCCGGGGCGACGACGAGAAGGAGCGCACGCCGGTCCATGGTCCGGATTCCAACCGTGTCGCCGGGCTTTTGCCCGAAAACGAGCGCAACGACTTCATCGAGGAGCTGGAGCTCGCGCGGGAAGCTTGCCGACCGCTCGATATCGATGCATTCCGCGAGGGGCATCTGACGCCGGTCTATTTCGGCTCCGCGCTGCGCAATTTCGGCGTGCGCGATCTCATCGAGGCGCTCGGCGCCTTCGGGCCGCCGCCGCGCGCGCAGGAAGCCGATGAACGAACGGTCGAGGCGACCGAGGAGAAGATGACCTCCTTCGTCTTCAAGATCCAGGCCAACATGGACCCCAACCACCGCGACCGCATCGCCTTTGTCCGTGTCTGCTCGGGCAAGCTCGAGCGCGGCATGAAGGCCAAGCTGGTGCGCACCGGCAAGCCGATGAGCCTGTCGGCGCCGCAGTTCTTCTTCGCCCGCACCCGCGTCACCGCCGATGAGGCCTTTGCCGGCGACGTCGTCGGCATTCCCAATCACGGTACGCTGCGCATCGGCGACACCCTCACCGAGGGCGAGGAGATCCTGTTCCGCGGCGTGCCGAACTTCGCGCCCGAAATCCTGCGCCGGGTGCGCCTCGGCGACGCCATGAAGGCCAAGAAGCTGAAGGAAGCGCTGCACCAGATGGCCGAGGAAGGCGTCGTGCAGCTTTTCTCGCCGGAGGACGGCTCGCCGGCGATCGTCGGCGTCGTCGGCGCGCTGCAGCTCGACGTGCTCAAGGAGCGGCTGAACATCGAATACACGCTGCCCGTCGATTTCGAGATGTCGCGCTTTTCCGTCTGCCGCTGGATTTCGGCCGACGACAAGGCGGACGTGCAGCGCTTCATCGAAGCGCATCGCGGCGACATTGCCCGCGACCTCGACAACGATCCGGTCTTCCTCGCCCAGCACGCGTTTTCGCTGAACTACGAGGCCGAGCGCTGGAAAGCGATCCGCTTCGCCGCCGTCAAGGATTACCAGGTCCGCGACAAGGCGGCGTGAGCTGTTTTTCCCTTCCCCCTTGTGGGGGAAGGTGGCCGAGCGAAGCTCGGTCGGATGAGGGGTGTTCCAGGAAACGCCAACGTCTCACTTCGCTGGAGCACCCCTCATCCGTCTCGGCGCTGACGCGCCGATCCACCTTCTCCCACAAGGGGAGAAGGTAAAGGCTCTCACCCCTTCGCCGCCGCCTCCAGCTTGTCGATCTCGATCTTGCCCATCTGCATCATCGCCGACATCACGCGGCCGGCCTTCGCCTGGTCGGGGTCCTGAAGCAGGCGCGGCAGCTGCTCCGGCACGACCTGCCAGGACACGCCGAACTTGTCCTTCAGCCAGCCGCAGGGGCCGGGCTGGCCGCCGCCTTCGGTGAGCCTCGTCCAGAAATGATCGACCTCGCCCTGCGTCTTGCAGTCGATCGACAGCGAAATCGCTTCGGTGAATTTGTATTGCGGCCCGCCGTTCAGTGCCTGGAAGGTCACGCCGTCGAGCTCGAACGAGGCGACCAGCACCTGGCCTTCCTGCGGATGGCCCTTGGGCCAGCGCGTGACGCTCAGCACCTTCGAATTCTCGAAGATGGAGACGTAGTGGTTCATGGCCTCCTCGGCCTGGCGGTCGAACCACAGGAAGGTGGTGATCTTCTGCATGTCTTGCTCCTCGGGCTTGTTCAGGTTGGGCGGCGATTTGGTGCCGTCTGCCTAAAGGACGGACAGGGAAAGTGCGATCCGACAGCGATCTTCAAATTTTCCTGAAGAATCGTGGCGCAGCGCAAAACTGTGGCAAGGCCGGACCTTGGTCGCTATAACCGGCGCCGACTAAGATACAGTGCCGTCGCGCCACGCTTTGGCGCGACCAGCCAGCAAGGACAGTCCGATGCCTGCCTATCGCTCCCGCACCACCACCCATGGCCGCAACATGGCCGGCGCCCGCGGCCTGTGGCGCGCCACCGGTATGAAGGATTCGGATTTCGGCAAGCCGATCATCGCGGTGGTCAATTCCTTCACCCAGTTCGTGCCGGGTCATGTGCATCTGAAGGATCTCGGCCAGCTCGTCGCGCGCGAGATCGAGAAGGCCGGCGGCGTCGCCAAGGAGTTCGACACCATCGCCGTCGACGACGGCATCGCCATGGGCCATGACGGCATGCTCTATTCGCTGCCGTCGCGCGAGCTGATCGCCGACTCCGTCGAATACATGGTCAACGCGCATTGCGCCGACGCCATGGTCTGCATCTCCAATTGCGATAAGATCACGCCCGGCATGCTGATGGCCTCGCTGCGCCTCAACATCCCGACTGTCTTCGTCTCCGGCGGGCCGATGGAGGCCGGCAAGGTGGTTCTGGCCGGCAAAGCGCAGGCGCTCGATCTGGTCGACGCCATGGTGGCGGCCGCCGACGACCGCGTCTCCGACGAGGACGTGAAGGTCATCGAGCGCTCGGCCTGTCCGACCTGCGGCTCGTGCTCGGGCATGTTCACGGCCAACTCGATGAACTGCCTGACCGAAGCGCTAGGCCTCTCGCTGCCTGGCAACGGCTCGACCCTCGCCACCCATGCCGACCGCAAGCGCCTATTCGTCGAGGCCGGCCATCTGATCGTCGATCTCGCGCAGCGCTACTACGAGCAGGACGACGAAAGCGCACTTCCGCGCAGCATCGCCTCCAAGGGTGCTTTCGAGAACGCCATGGCGCTCGATATCGCCATGGGCGGTTCGACCAACACGGTGCTGCACATCCTCGCCGCAGCGCACGAGGGCGAGGTCGACTTCACCATGGAGGACATCGACCGGCTGTCGCGAAAGGTGCCGGTGCTGTGCAAGGTCGCGCCTGCCAAGGCCGACGTCCACATGGAAGATGTTCACCGGGCGGGCGGCATCATGGCGATCCTCGGCGAGCTCGACCAGGCCGGCCTGATCAACCGCGATCTGCCGACGGTACACACCGGCACGCTCGGCGAGGCGCTCGATCATTGGGACATCGCCCGCACTTCTGCCGAGAATGTGCGCGCGTTCTTCCGCGCCGCGCCCGGCGGCGTGCCGACGCAGGTCGCCTTCAGCCAGGACCGGCGCTGGGACGAGCTCGACACGAACCGCGAGACGGGCGTCATCCGCTCGGCCAAGACGCCGTTCTCCAAGGATGGCGGCCTGGCGGTGCTGAAGGGCAATCTGGCGCTCGACGGCTGCATCGTGAAGACGGCCGGCGTCGACGAGTCGATCCTGAAATTCACCGGCCCCGCGCGGGTCTTCGAAAGCCAGGACGCGAGCGTCAAGGCGATTCTCGGCAACGAGATCAAGGCGGGCGACATCGTCGTCATCCGCTATGAGGGGCCGCGCGGCGGTCCGGGCATGCAGGAAATGCTCTATCCGACCAGCTACCTGAAATCGAAAGGCCTCGGCAAGGCCTGCGCGCTGATCACCGACGGCCGCTTCTCCGGCGGCACGTCGGGTCTGTCGATCGGCCACGTCTCGCCCGAAGCCGCCGAAGGCGGGCTGATCGGCCTAGTCCAGGAAGGCGACACGATCGAGATCGACATCCCCAACCGCAAGATCCATCTCGCCGTCAGCGAGGCCGAGCTCGATGCCCGCCGCGCCGCGATGGCGGCCAAGGGTGCCGATGCCTGGAAACCGACGGAAAAGCGCAAGCGGAAAGTGACGACGGCGCTGCGCGCCTACGCCGCCTTCGCCACCAGCGCCGACAAGGGCGCGGTGCGGAAAGTGCCGGAGTAAACAGCTAGGCTCCCCCTTCTCCCCTTGCGGGAGAAGGTGTCGCCGAAGGCGACGGATGAGGGGTGCTCCAGCTTGGTGGTGCCGCTTATCCGGTCAGAATTCGCCAACGTCTCGCTCCGCTGGAACACCCCTCATCCGTCTCGGCGCTGCGCGCCGAGCCACCTTCCCCCACAAGGGGGGGGAAGGGGAGCGCAGCGCTACGGCATCAGCTGATACTCATAGAGCTTCTGGTAAAGCCCGCCCTGCTTGAGCAAGGTCTTGTGCTCACCGCTCTCCCGCACCTTGCCGTTCTCCAGCACCACGATCGTGTCGGCCTGGTGCACCGTCGACAGCCGGTGCGCGATGACGATCGTCGTGCGTCCGGCGGTGAGCTGCAGCAGCGCGTCGCGGAACAGCGCTTCCGACTCCGCGTCGAGCGCGCTGGTCGCCTCGTCGAGCAGCAGGATCTCGGCGTTGCGCAGCATGGCGCGCGCGATCGAGATGCGCTGGCGCTGGCCGCCCGACAGCAGCGAGCCGTTCTCTCCCACCTCCGTCTCGTAGCCCTTGGCCATGGCGCTGATGAAGTCGTGCGCATTCGCCGCCCTGGCGGCGGCGATGACCTCCTCGTCGGTCGCGCTCTCGCGGCCGAGGCGGATGTTGTGCATGATCGTGCCGGCGAACAGGAACGTGTCCTGGCTGACATAGGCGATCTTTTCCCTGAGAGAGGCAAGTGTGGCGTAGGAGATGTCCTGCCCGTCGAACATCACCTTGCCGCTCTGCGGGTCGTACATGCGCATGATCAGGTTGAGGATCGTCGACTTGCCGCTGCCTGAGGGCCCGACCAGCGCCGTCATCTTGCCGGCTGCCAGTGTCAGGTTGAAGTCTTCGAACACCGGCGGGCTTTCGGGATAGGCGAAGCTGACATTGTCGAAGCGGATTTCGCCCGGGCCTGGCTGCAGCGGCCTGGCGTCGGGCTTTTCGGCCAGCGTCAGCGGCCGGTCGGCGAGCTGGAACATCATGCGCACGCCGACGATGCCGGTCTCCAGCGAAATGCGCACGCGCGCCAGGCGTTTTGCCGGCTCATAGGCGAGCAGCAGCGCTGCGATGAAGGCCATGATGTTGCCCGGCATCTGGCCGCCTTCCAGCACCAGGAAGCCGCTGACCAGAACGGCGCCGGCGATCGCCAGGCCGGCAAGCGTTTCCATCACCGGGCTGGTGGCCGCTTCGAGCGTCGCGATGTTGTTGGCGCGGTTCTGCACATCCGACACGGCCTTGTACATGCGCTTGCGCATGGCGCCTTCGAGATTGAAGGATTTGACGACGCGCACGCCGATCGCCGTCTCCTGCATCACATGCACGATCTGGCCGAGCGAGCGGAACTCCATCTGGGCGATCTTGCGGACGCGCTTCAGGATGCGGTTGACGCCGTAGATCGCCACCGGTCCGACGACGAAGCAGATCAGCGACAGGACCGGCTGCTGCCAGACCATGACCAGCACCAGGACAATGAGCGTCACCAGGTCGCGTACATAGGAGGTGACGACGAGGTCGAGCACGCTGCGCGCCGCCTGGGCATTGTTGGTCATGCGCGTGATCAGGTCGGACGACGAGGTCGAATGATAGAACTCGATGCCTTGCGCCAGGATCCGGTCGTAGATCTTGCGCTGCCGGTCGGCGATGATGGCGTTGCCGACCCTGCTCATGAAATAGGCCTGGACGAAATTGGCCACGCCCTTGAGCAGGAAGATGACCGCGACCCCGCCCGCGATCAGGTTGACCCGGTCGATCCGCTTGTAGATCACGAATTCGTTGGTGATCTCGCGCAGGATCCAGGCGCTGGCGCCCGTCATGGCGGCCACCACCAGCATCGACACTATGGCCGCGCCATAGCCGAATTTGTGCTCCCGGAAGGATTCCCTCACCAGCCTCGCGACGAGGCGCTGGTTCTCCGTCGAGCGGAAGAAGCGAAACAAACGGCTTATCCCATGTGAATTTCGGATTCGCCACGAAGGCGAGAGGCGGCTTATAGAGCGAGTTGCCGCCGGAGGAAACCTTTCGCCGACGGGGAAAGAAAAGGCTGCGGCAGGCCATCCCGTCGGCCACGATGATTGCTGATTCTACCAAAGGGGATGACGACAGATGGATTTCGACCTCATCGTGCGCGGCGGCACGCTGCCGGACGGCAGGATTGCCGATATCGGCGTCGCCGGCGAGACCATTGCCGCCATCGAGCCGGAGCTACAGGGCTCGGCACGAACCGAGGTTGACGCGCGCGGCAATCTCGTTTCGCCGCCCTTCGTCGATCCGCACTTCCACATGGACGCCACGCTGTCCTACGGCATCCCGCGCATCAACGCATCGGGCACCTTGCTCGAAGGCATCGCGCTCTGGGGCGAGTTGAAGCCGCTCTTGACGCATGAGGCCGTGCGCGACCGCGCGCTCGCCTATTGCGACTGGGCTGTCTCGATGGGCCTGCTCGCCATCCGCACCCATGTCGACGTCTGCGACGACCGGCTGCTCGCCGTCGAGGCGCTGCTCGACGTCAAGAAAACCGTCGCGCCCTATATCGACCTGCAACTGGTCGCCTTTCCGCAGGATGGTCTCTACCGCTCGCCGACGGCGCGCGAAAACACCATCCGGGCGCTCAATATGGGCGTCGACATCGTCGGCGGCATCCCGCATTTCGAGCGCACCATGGCGGACGGAACGCGCTCGGTGACCGAGCTTTGCGAGATCGCCGCCAAACGCGGCCTGATGGTCGACATGCATTGCGACGAGACCGACGATCCGCTGTCGCGCCATATCGAGCAGCTTGCCTATGAAACGCAGCGCCTCGGTCTGCAGGGCAGGGTGGCCGGTTCGCACCTCACCTCGATGCATTCGATGGACAACTACTACGTCTCGAAGCTGCTGCCGCTGATTGCCGAGGCCGGCGTCTCGGCGATCCCCAATCCGCTGATCAACATCATGCTGCAGGGCCGCCACGACACCTTTCCGAAAAGGCGTGGGCTGACCCGGGTCAAAGAGATGCTGGCGCTCGGCATCCGCGTCGGCTGGGGCCAGGATTGCGTGCTTGACCCCTGGTATTCGCTGGGCACCGCCGACATGCTCGACGTCGCCTTCATGGGCCTGCATGTCGCCCAGATGTCGAGCCCGGCCGACATGGCGCGCTGCTTCGACATGGTCACCAACGTCAACGCCGCCATCATGGGCCTCGACCATCTCGGGCTTGCGGTCGGCAAGCGGGCCAGCCTGGTCATGCTCGATGCCGGCAACCCGATCGAGGCGGTGCGCCTGCGCCCCGAGCGCCTGTGCGTCGTCGCCAGGGGTAAGGTCGTTGCCGAACGGACGAAGCAGGAGACCAGGCTGTCGATCGCCGGCCGGCCGGAGAGTGTCAACCGAAGGCATAAAACAGCGTAGGTCACGTACCCCGGGGGCAGCGCGCGCATCCGCCAATCTCCAAGTCAGCGATTTGCTTCGTTGAGGGGCAAAGCATCATGAACCGTTTGCGATTGGCCGGAACGCTTCTAACTTCGTCATTCTATGGCGAAGCAAGGAGCGAAGCGACGCGGCGCAGACCATAGAATCCATGCCGTTACCTGTAAGCGTTGCGGCGGTGCAGAACGACTTTCCGTCCTGCACTGCCTTCACTCGTCGCGAGAGGTCACGGCATGGATCCTCGGGTCTGCGCGTCCGCTTCGCTCCCGCTCCGCCCGTGGATGACGAAGTTCCGGCGCTTCGGCCAGCCTCGTATCCGCTGGTCTTACGGATTTCCCTCGTCAAACCGGCTGCGTGCAGCTAGGGAGCCGGCATGGCTCCACTTGCCCGCAATTTCACGATCCGCAACGTCTTGCTCGCCGGCATCCTCTTGATGCTGGCCGGCGACTTCATGTTCGCGCTCAACGACGCGATGGGCAAATGGCTGGTCGCCTCCTTCTCCGTTGGCCAGGTGGTGCTGATCCGCTCCATCGGCGCCTTCTTCGTGCTCGGCCCGATGATCGCCAACCAGGGCGCGGGCAAGCTGTTTCAGATGGAAAGGCCGGTGCTGCAGCTCCTGCGCGTCGTGGCGACGACGCTCGACACCGGGCTCTTCTATGCCGCCGTCGTCTATCTGCCGCTCGCCGACGTGATGAGCTTCTACATGGCCGGACCGATCTATGTCGCCGCGCTTTCGCATCTCCTGCTGGGCGAGAAGGTCGGCTGGCGGCGCTGGCTGGCGATCCTGGTTGGCTTCTGCGGCGTGCTGATCATCCTGAAACCCTCCTCGGCGGCGTTCTCGCTGTCGTCGACCTATGCCCTGATCGGCAGCATCGCCTTCGGCTTCGCCATCATCCTCGGCCGGCGTTTGCGCGGAACGAGTGACACCACTTTGGTGACCTGGCAGACGATCGGCACGCTGATTGTCGGCGGAGCGTTCACCGTCGGCACCTGGCGCGCGCCGTCCGCACTCGATTTCGGCGCCATGCTTCTGCTCGGCGTCGTCTCCTGCGCCGCCCATCTGATGATCACCAGGGCGCTGAAGCTGGCGCCGGCCTCGACGCTGGCGCCGCTGCATTACAGCCTGCTTCTGTGGGCGATCGTCTTCGGCCTGGTTTTCTTCGGCGATATGCCGAGCCCGCGCATCCTGGCCGGCTCGGCGATCGTCGTGCTCGCCGGCATCTTCATCTTCCACCGTCAGAAGGTGGTCGAGACCGTCGTGCCACCGGAGAACGTGCCGAAGGGCGTGAACTAACCGCAGGGTTTTCCGCTGCTCAGCCGGCCCGCACCGCCGCCAGGTGCCGCGAAAACTCCTCTGTCTCCATCAGCGCCTTGCAGCGGGCGAAGCGACCGTCGGCATAGGCGCGGAAATCGTCGACCGGATTGTCGTTGGCGAGCTGGATCAGTCCCCACAGCGTCCAGAGCAGGTCGCACATCGCCTTGTAGATGACGACGCGGCCGCGCTCGGCCGGCCTCGCTTCGCCACCGAAATAGGCGCGCATCAGCGCCTCGTCCTGGGCAGCGTCGAACCTGCCTTCGACGGAGAGGTCGCCGAGATCCCACAGCGGATCGTTCATGCCGGAATATTCCCAGTCGACGATCCACATCCGCTCGCCCGTATCGAGGAAGTTTTCGCAAAGCGGATCGCAGTGGCAGGCGGCGAGCTGGATCGGATGCGCGGCGAGCGCTTCGCGCACGCTGCCAGCCTCGCGCACCACGTCGTGATAGCCTGGCGGCAGCGCGACATCCTTGGTCGACAGCACCTTCAGGTAGTCGTCGATCATCGCGAACAGCTCGAAACGGAAGGGAAAGACCGCGCCCGACGCATGCAGCTGTCGGAAAGCTTCGCCGGCCCGCGCCGGACTGCCGGGCCTTGCCTTGAACTTCTCGGGCGACATCGTCTCGGCGCCGGCGATGAAGCGCGTCGCCATCAGGCCCGTCGCGGGATCGGCATAGAGCACCTCTGGGCTGACGCCGGCTTTGGCCGCCTCGCGCGCCGCCACTGCCTCGTTGGCGCGGTTGATGTATTCCTGCGTGCCCTTGCCGGGAATGCGCAGGCAGACCTCGCCGGCCCTGTAGACACGGTTGGTAAGGCCGCCCAGCCGCTCCAGCGAACCGTCATAGCCGGCCAATATCGGAATGGCGGCCAGCGCCGCGCGCGCCTCGTCCATCGTCATCCCCCTTTACCATCGCGCCATGTTTATACGGCGGAACGGTTCCACAGTTTTTGCCGCTTGGCTACCATGAGAGGCGCGAATCGACGGCGGGAGCGGCAATGGCGGACGGCAAGCACAACAACGCGCTGGGCGCCGCCTACGCGGCGACGCGGCCGGACGAGGTGGCGGCGATCTATGACAGTTGGTCCGAGACCTATGACGCGGACATGTCTGCCGCCGGCTATCGCCATCCGACGATCTGCCTGGCGCTGCTTGCCCGGCATCTGCCGCGCGGCGCCGAACCCTTGCTCGACGCCGGCGCCGGCACCGGCCTGATCGGCGAATGGCTGGCCATTACCGGCTACCCACAGGTCGAAGCGCTCGACATCTCGCAAGGCATGCTGGACAAGGCTGCGGCGAAGGGCGTCTACACGGCCTTGCATCGCCTGGCGCTTGGGGGGCCTTTGCCGTTCGCCGACGGCGCTTATGCCGGCATCGTCTCGGCCGGCGTCTTCACCTCGGGCCATGTCGGGATCGAAGGCCTGGACGAATTGATCCGCATCTGCCGTCCAGGCGGCATCATCGTGCTGACAGTGAAGAACACGCTCTGGCAGGCCGGCTTTGCCGAGCGTATCACCGCGCTGGAGGCGCAAGGCGCCATATCCCGTCTCGAGGAGACCCGGCCTTACGCTTCGATGCCCGGCGAGGCCGATACGGTGCCGAGCAGGGGCCTGGTGCTGCGCGTCGGCTGACCGTTTCCCCGGCTCAGGCCTTTATCTTCTCTCCCGCCGGATCGTACATCGGCTCGAGATGGATCTTTGCCGGCGTGCGCTCCATCGCCACCACCAGCTCGTAGTCTCCTGAGGTCAGGAAATCGTCGCTGACGCCGTCGGCGTTGCGCACATAGCCATAGCCGATGTTCTTGGCCAGCGTGTAGCCGTAGCCGCCGCTGGTGAGATAGCCGACCGGCTTGCCATCGCGCAGGATCGTCTCGCGCCCGAGCAGCACGATTTCGGGATCGTCCACTGTGAAGCCGGCAAGGCGTTTGGTCGGCGGCTTGCCGGCCGTCGTCTCCAGCGCCCGCCGTCCGACGAAGTCGGTGTTCTTCCTGAGCTTCACCGCCCAGCCGAGGCCCGCTTCCAGCGGCGTGTCGTTCGGCGTGATGTCGGAACCCCAGGCGCGGTAGCCCTTTTCCAGCCTAAGCGATTCCAGCGCCCGGTAGCCGACCGGCCGGATGTCATGCTTCTTTCCCGCCGCCATCAGCGCGTCGAAAATCTCGCCCGTGGCGGGGATCGGCACATGCAGCTCCCAGCCAAGCTCGCCGACATAGGTCACACGCAGCGCCCGCACGTCGTGGCCGGCAATTTTGATCTCGCGCGCATGGCCGAAGGGGAAGGCGGCGTTGGAGACATCCGCATCGGTCACCGCCGACAGCACGGCGCGGGCACGTGGCCCCATCAGCGACAGCGTGCCGAAATCCTCGGTGACGTCTTTCAGCTTCGCATCGAGTCCTTGGCCGATATGGTCGCCGATCCATGAAAGATCGTGCGTGCGGAAGCCGGTGCCGGTGACGATGTAGAACCTGTCCTCGCCGAGCCTCGCCACCGTGAGGTCCGCCTCGATGCCGCCGCGCGTGTTGAGAAGCTGCGTATAGGTCAACCGCCCAACCGGCTTGTTGATATCGTTGGCGCAGATCCATTCGAGCGCCTTTAGCGCATCAGTGCCGGTCATCTCATATTTGGCGAAGGAGGATTGGTCGAAGATGCCGACCTTTTCGCGCACATGCCGATGTTCCTCGCCCACCGGCCCGAACCAGTTCTGCCGCCCCATGGAGTAAATGTCTTCGGGCTCGACGCTATCGGGCGCGAACCAGTTCGGCCGCTCCCAGCCGAGCTTGGAGCCGAACACCGCGCGATGCGTCTTAAGCCGCTCATAGAGCGGCGAGACGATGCGCGGCCGTCCAGTCAGATATTCCTCGTGCGGGAAGCCGATCGTGTAGTGCTTGCCATAGGCTTCGAGCGTGCGGTCGCGCACCCAGTCGCGGTCGCGGTGCAGGCCTGAAAAGCGCCGGATGTCGACGACCCAGAGGTCGAGCGGCGCCTCACCGTCGATAACCCATTGCGCCAGTACCCAGCCGGCGCCGCCGCCCGACGCGATGCCGAAGGCGTTGAAGCCGGCGCCGACGAACATGTTGGAGCATTCGGGCGCCGCGCCGAGGATGAAATTGCCGTCCGGCGTGAAACTTTCCGGCCCGTTGATCATCTGCTTGACGCCGGCGGTTTGCAGAGCCGGAACTCGCGCGATCGCCTGGGTCATATGCTGTTCGAAGTGATCGTAGTCGTCGTCGAACAGCCGGAACTCCCAGTCGTTGGGCACGTCGCCCCCAGGCAGATCAGTCGTCCAGGCCTGCGGATTCGGCTCGTAGCCGCCCATCACCAGCCCGCCGACCTCTTCCTTGAAATAGGTGCGGCGGTCGGGATCGCGGATCGTCGGCGCGTCATTGGCGAGCCCGTCGATCTTCTCGGTGATGATGTACTGGTGCTTCACCGGCTGCAGCGGCACGTTGATGCCGGCCATCGCGCCGACCTGCCTTGCCCATTGCCCGGCGCAGTTCACCACCTTGTCGCAGGCGATGTCGCCCTTCTCGGTCTTCACCGCCGTGATGCGGCCATCCATCATCTCGAAGCCGGTGACGCGCACATCCTCGAAAAGTTTTGCGCCATGCATGCGGGCGCCCTTGGCCAGTGATTGCGTGATGTCGGAGGGGCTCGCCTGGCCGTCGGTCGGCAGCCAGGAGGCGCCGACCAGATCGCCTGTCTCCATCAGCGGCCACATGCGTTTCACCTCGGCCGGAGACAGAAGCTGCATGTCCATGCCGAAGCTCTTGGCCGTCGTCGCCAGCCGCTTGAACTCGGTCCAGCGATCGGCGTTGGTGGCCAGCCGCAAACAGCCGGTCATCTTCCAGCCGGTCGCCAGTCCGGTCTCGGCTTCAAGCCCCTTGTAGAGCTCGACCGAATATTTGAGCACGCGCGTGATCGAGGCCGAGGAGCGCAGCTGTCCGACCAGGCCGGCCGCGTGCCAGGTCGAGCCCGAGGTCAGCTTGCCTTGCTCAAGCAACACAACGTCGGCCTTGTGGTCACGCGCCAGGTGATAGGCGGTCGAGCAGCCGATGATGCCGCCGCCAATGACGACGATTCCGGCGTGGCTGGGCAGGCTCATGGGTGCAGTTTTCCGTACTTCGTCTGGTAGTTTTCCAGCGCCGCGTCGAGCCGGGTAAGGTTCTCCTCGGTATAGGCGACGTAGTCGATGCCGGGTGCGTCGAGATAGAGCTCGGAGACCATGCTCCACATCGCCTCGCGCAGCAGCGAGGCGCATTGCATGGCGGCGTGCGACCGGCGGATCTCGCTGTCCGGCTCCTTCATGAAATAGGCGGTGAGGAAGGCAAAGGATTCGTCGTCGCTCATGCCGGCATTGGAGGCCGCCCCGGCGAGATCGAACATTGCCGTGTTGAAGCCGGCATATTCGAAATCGATCAGCCACAGCCGCTTGCCGTCGTCGAGGATGTTCGCCGGCAAAAGATCGTTGTGGCCGAAGACGATTGGCAAAAGCTTCTGCGCCCGTTCGAGCTCGTCCGCCAGCGTCAGATAACGCGGCAGCTGGTCCTTCTTGCGGCTGCCGCCTTCGTCCAGCGTGCGGGCATAGTCGCGGATCACGTGGAACACCCAGAACATGAAGCCGGCGCCTGAGACGTGGTTCGGCATCTCGCGATGGAAGCCGCGCAGCAGCGCCGCCACGCGGCCGAGATTGGCGCGCACGTCCTCCCCGAGAAAGGTCCTGGCGCCGAGAAATTCCGTCACCAGGATTCCGGGCTCGGCATAATGCACGGCCGGCGCGAACCCTGCCGCATGCGCCGCCCGCGCCGTCATCACCTCGCGCTCGCGAAAGACATGGTGGAACGGGAAGTCCTGGCCGAAGCGCACGACATGCCGTCCGGCGCCGTCGGTGACGACATAGTTGGCGTTGCTCAGGCCGCCCGGCAGCGGCTCGATCTCGATACTGCCGGTCCAGCAGGGCAGGGCACGAATGCGATCCTCGGCAACTGCGGGGCCACTCACGGGTTTGTTCCTGCTTCAGCCGGCTTTCGACAAAGCGCCGGTTTCTGAAAAAGCGATGAAAAAGAACAAAAAAGCCTCGTCGGTGCGGGACGCTGGGATTGATATCCCTCACCGCACCGACGAGCCCCTTGGCCAGGTTTAGGATCCCGGCATCCGCCCCCGCGGATTCGAAAAAAGCTCGCGCCAGGCACGTTCCAGAAGATCTGGTCGGTCGATTGCGGCTCTGCCATCATCCTCCCGTGGCAGTTCCGAGCCTGTCACGGCGTTGATCTCACGCCAGCGCGACCCGACTGTCAATCAAAAGCTGTGACCTTTTTTGGGTGTTTTGCCCAAAAATATAAGCAATTCCTTTAAAAGCGTTAGGAATGCCTTAGAATCGGTCAAAATCCCGGACATTCACATGATCCACTCGAAACGGCATGGCGAAATCCTGCGGCTCCTCAACGAGGAGGGCATGATCACCATCGCCAGCCTGGCCGAGCGGCTGGGCGTGTCGCTGGAGACGGTGCGGCGCGACGTCAGGCCGCTCACCGACGAGGGATCGATCCTGAAGATGCATGGCGCCGTCGGCCTGCCGTCGATGGCCGGCGAGGCGCCGTTCGAGCGTCGCATGCGCGAGAATGCCGAGGCGAAGCGCCTGATCGCCCGCATGGTTGCGGCCACCATCCGCGACGGCGAGTCGGTCATGCTCGACACCGGCACCACCACATCCTTTCTGGCGCGCGAGCTGCTCGGCCATCGCCGGCTGACGGTGGTCACCAACTCGTCCGACATTGCCCGCACGCTGGCGACGGTGAACGGCAACAAGGTCTACATGGCCGGCGGCGAGCTGCGCAGCGATTCGGGCGCGGCTTTCGGCGTCACCGCGATCGATTTCGTCAGCCGCTTCTCGGTCAGCCACGCGGTGATTTCGATCGGCGCGGTCGATGCCGTCGCCGGCCTCACCGATTACGAGCTGGAGGAAGCGGAATTCGCTCGCATGGTGCTGTCGCGCGGCCAACGTTCGTTGGTCATCACCGACCATACCAAGTTCGGGCGGCAGGGACTGGTCCGGGTCTGCGGTTTCGACGGCTTTTCCGAGCTTGCCACCGACCAGCCGCCGCCGCGCGACATCGCCGCCGCGCTCAGCCAGGCCGGCGCGCGGCTCAGCATTGCGGTGGCTTAAGGCAATTCCAGGAGATTTGATCCAGCCGGAGATGAGCGGTTGGTGAGCTCCGACGGGCCGTCAAAGCTCAATTGTCCCACTTCCCACAGCCGCATTGGCCGTGTTTAGTCCGGCCATGGCCTTCACCATCCGTCAGCTCCAGTTCTTCGTCGCCGTGGCCGAACAGGGCACGGTGTCGGGCGCCGCGCAGAACCTCTCCATCTCGCAATCCTCGGTCACCGAGGCGATCAAGGAGCTGGAGAGCGATCTCGGCGTCGAACTGTTCGAGCGCCATCCGCGCGGCTTGAACATCACCCACAAGGGCCACCAGTTCCTGCGCCACGCGACCAAGATCCTGGCCGATGTCTCCGACGCGCGCCGCGCTTTTCTCGGCGAGCAGATGACGGCTGGCGGGCGGCTGCAGCTCGGCGTCACCTCGCTGGTTGCCGGCTACGTGCTTTCCGATTTGCTGGCGCGCTACCGCCGTGCCTACCCGAGCGTCGAAGTCTCGGCCATCGAGGACAATGGCGACTATCTCGAGCACCTGCTGGTCGGCGGCAAGCTCGACATCGCCGTCATGGTCACCTCGAATTTGCGCGACCGCACCGCGCTGCAATCTGAAATCCTCGAAGTTTCCGCCTATCGGCTCTGGCTGCCGCTCAGTCACAAGCTCGCCAGCGCCGATATCATCTCGATCGGCGACATCGCCTCCGAACCGCTGATCATGCTCACCGTCGACGAGATCGAGGAGAACACCGGCAAGCTGCTCTCGGCGATCGGCGCGAGACCCCACGTCGCCTTCCGCACCCGCTCGGTCGAAGCCGTGCGCAGCCTCGTCGCCACCGGCGCCGGCGTCGCGCTTTTGCCCGACCTCGTCTACCGTCCCTGGTCGCTCGAGGGCGACCGCATTGAATCCCGCGATATCTCCGGCTCGCTTCCGGTCGTTCAGGTCGGCATGGTCTGGCGCCGTGGTTCCAGCCTGCCACAGGCCGCCCGCGACTTCATCGGCCTCGCCCAGTCGCAGCGCATGGTCCGTCAGCGGCTCTGACCGGAGCAATTCCAGGAAAAGTGTGAAGCGGTTTTCCGTCCGGAATTGCGTTAAACAAAAGTATCGGAAAATCCGATATCGCCTTTCTGATAAATGAATTTGCGAAACCGGATTTTTCACAGCAATTTTCCTGCCAGGGAACAAAGCCGCCCGGGAGCGCGGCGGTCGGGGCGCTGAGAGCTCCGGCGTTCAGGTTTGCGAATGATCCTTTCCGAAAACCGGACCGGTTTCGGGGTCATGCGCCAAAATGGGAGATCGGTGATGAGTGCATTCCTGAAGTCATGCACGGCGTTGACGGTTGCGCTGACCTTCTCGGGTCAGGCGATCGCCCAGGTCAAGGAACTCGGCAAGGGCGAGGGCGAGGTCAATATCGTCGCCTGGCCCGGCTATATCGAGCGCGGCGAGACCGACAAGAACTACGACTGGGTGACCGCCTTCGAGAAGGAGACCGGCTGCAAGGTCAACGTCAAGACCGCCAACACCTCGGACGAAATGGTCTCGCTGATGAACGAGGGCGGCTTCGATCTCGTGACGGCTTCGGGTGACGCTTCGCTGCGCCTGGTCGCCGGCAAGCGCGTGCAGCCCATCAACACCGATCTCATCAAGAGCTGGAAGACGGTCGACGATCGCCTGAAGGACGCGCCCTGGTTCACGGTCGACAAGGTGCATTATGGCGTTCCCTATCAGTGGGGCCCGAACGTCCTGATGTACAACACCGACGTATTCAAGGAAGCGCCCAAGAGCTGGAACGTCGTCTTCGAGGAAATGAAGCTGCCCGACGGCAAGTCGAACAAGGGCCGCGTCCAGGCCTATGACGGCCCGATCCACATCGCCGATGCCGCCAACTACCTGATGTTCCACAAGCCGGAACTCGGCATCAAGGACCCCTATGAGCTCAACGAGGACCAGTACAAGGCGGCGCTCGATCTGCTGCGCACGCAGCGCACGCTGGTCGGCCGCTACTGGCATGACGCCGCCATCCAGGTCGATGACTTCCAGAACGAAGGCGTGGTCGCTTCCGGCTCGTGGCCCTATCAGGTGAACACGCTGGTCGCCGCCAAGAAGCCGATCGCCTCGACCGTTCCCGAAGAAGGCGTCACCGGTTGGGCCGACACCACCATGATGGAGGCAGACGCCGCCCATCCGAACTGCGCCTATATGTGGCTCGAGCACTCGCTGTCGCCCAAGGTCCAGGGCGACGTTTCGGCCTGGTTCGGCTCGCTGCCGGTCGTGCCGGCCGCCTGCAAGGGTAACGAACTGCTCGGCGAGGAAGGCTGCAAGACCAACGGCTACGACAATTTCGAGAAGATCAAGTTCTGGAAGACGCCGGTGTCGAAATGCGCCAGCCAGAACGACCAGTGCGTGCCCTATTACCGCTGGGTGTCGGACTATATCGGCGTCATCGGCGGGCGGTAGGTTCGCCTAGGCTTTAAAGTTGGCGCGCCCCTCACCCTTACCCTCTCCCCGTGAAGAACGGGGAGAGGGGGTCGCCAGCGCTGGAGGTTGTCCCTTCTCCCCGTCCTTTACGGGGAGAAGGTGCCGGCAGGCGGATGAGGGGCAGCGCAGACGCCCGAATTTGAGGCCTGATCTTCAAGGCAGCCCATGACCTCCGCCGTTTCCTTCAAACAAGTCTCGCGCCATTTCGGCAGCGTGCGCGCCGTCGATGCGGTCGATCTCGAGATCGCGCCGGGCGAGTTCTTCGCCATGCTCGGGCCGTCCGGTTCCGGCAAGACGACCTGCCTTAGGCTGATCGCCGGCTTCGAGCAGCCGACGGCGGGCTCCATTTCCATCTTCGGCGAGCGCGCCGAGGGCGTTCCGCCCTATCGCCGCAACGTCAACACCGTCTTCCAGGACTACGCGCTCTTCCCGCACTTGAATGTGCTCGACAATGTCGCCTACGGCTTGATGGTCAAGGGCGTCGGCAAGGCCGAACGGTTGAAGGCGGCGGAAGAGGCGCTGTCGCTGGTCCGGCTGCCGGGCTACGGCGCCCGCCGTCCCGGCCAGCTCTCCGGCGGCCAGCGCCAGCGCGTCGCGCTTGCCCGCGCGCTGGTCAACCAGCCCAAGGTGCTGCTGCTCGACGAGCCGCTCGGCGCGCTCGACCTCAAGCTGCGCGAGAATATGCAGGAGGAATTGAAGTCGCTGCAGAAGGTGCTCGGCATCACCTTCGTCTTCGTTACCCACGACCAAGGTGAAGCGCTCTCGATGGCCGACCGCGTCGCCGTCTTCAACGACGGCAGGATCATGCAGGTCGGCACGCCGGAGGACATCTACCAGCGGCCGAAGACGCGCTTCGTCGCCGATTTCGTCGGCTCGTCCAACGTGCTGCCGCCGGATTTCGTCCAGCGCTATTCCGGCCAGCATCGCTGGGGGAGTCTCAGGCCTGAATCCATCCGCGTCTCTCCCGCGACGAGCGGCGACGGCGTTGCCGCGCGCCTGGTCGGCACCAACTATCTCGGCGCCACCACCAGGCTGGCGCTCGATGCCGACGGGCTGAGGCTGCATGCCATGGTGCCGGCGGGCACCGTGCTGCCGGCCGAGGGTGAAGCCGTCATGCTCACCTTCAACCGCGAGCACCTGCATCTGATGGACGAGCCGGCATGATGGCACTTGGGGCGATGGCTAATCGCGCAGGCGAGGCGCTCTACGGCGCCCCCCTCTGTCCTGCCGGACATCTCCCCCACAAGGGGGGAGATTGGACGTCGCGACCGCTTTCGCCAATCACCAAAGTTTCAAGGAGAGAGCCGGCCGCTGAGCTGCTGATCTCCCCCCTTGTGGGGGAGATGTCCGGCAGGACGGAGGGGGGCGCGAAGGATCTCGGCTTTTCAGATAAGCCTCTTCAACACGAGGCGGCCCCGTGACCATCGCCGCGCTCAACTCCAATCCCGCCCCCGCCATCCTGCCGGGCAGCGGCGGCATGCGCGGCGCGCTCTCCGACCTCTTCTGGCGCCGGCCGAAACTCCTGCTTCTTCTGATGCTGCTGCCGCCGCTTCTGTGGTTAGGCATCGTCTATATCGGCTCGCTCTTCGCTCTGCTTTTGCAGAGCTTCTTCTCGATCGACGAGTTCTCCGGCCTCATCAACCGCGAGTTCACGCTGAAGACCTATGGCGACCTGTTCCAGGCCGCTAATCTCGACATCATCCTGCGCACGGTGACGATGGCGGCGCTTGTCACGCTCGCCTCCGCGGTCGTGGCATTCCCCATCGCATACTACGCTGCACGCTATGCGCGCGGCCGCTGGAAGGCGCTGTTCTATCTCGGTGTCATGCTGCCGCTGTGGTCGAGCTACCTGGTCAAGATCTATGCCTGGAAACTGATCCTCGCCAAGGAAGGCATCCTCACCTGGCTGTTCGCCAAGCTGAACCTGCTTTGGCTGCTCGACGGCTGGCTGTCGCTGCCGATCGTCGGCGGCAACTCGCTGTCGGTGTCCTTCACCGGCACCTTCATCGCCTTCGTCTATGTCTGGCTGCCTTTCATGATCCTTCCCGTGCAGGCGGCGCTCGAGCGCGTGCCAGGCAATCTGGTCGAGGCCTCGTCCGATCTCGGCGCCTCACCCGGCCAGACCTTCCGCAACGTGCTGTTTCCGCTGGCGCTGCCCGGCATCGTCGCCGGCTCGATCTTCACCTTCTCGCTGACATTGGGCGATTACATCATCCCGCAGATCATCGGCACCTCGCGGCTCTTCATCGGCCAGGCCGTCTATTCGCAGCAGGGCACCGCCGGCAACATTCCTTTAGCCGCCGCCTTCACCGTGGTGCCCATCGTCATCATGGGCTTCTACCTCTGGGGCGCCAAGCGCATGGGGGCTTTCGATGCGCTCTGATCGCGGCCAATCCGCTCCGCTCGGCCTGAAGATCGCCGCCGCCTGCGGCCTGCTGTTCCTGCACCTGCCGATCCTTCTGATCTTCGTCTACGCCTTCACCACCGAAGAGAAGAGCTTCGTCTGGCCGCCGCCCGGGCTGACCACGCAATGGTTCGCCGTCACCTGGAACCGGCCGGACGTATGGGAGGCGCTGTCGCTGTCGATCCGCGTCGCCGCCATCTCGACGGCGATCGCGCTGGTGCTGGGCACGCTTTGCGCGGCGGCCGTCTCGCAGACGCGCTTCTTCGGTCGCGAGACCATTTCGCTGCTGGTCATCCTGCCGATTGCGCTGCCCGGCATCATCACCGGCATCGCGCTGCGCTCGGCCTTCGCGCTGGCCGACATCCCGTTCTCGTTCTGGACGATCGTGCTCGGCCACGCCACCTTCTGCGTGGTCGTCGTCTACAACAACGCCGTCGCCCGCTTCCGCCGCACCTCCGGCTCGATGATCGAAGCCTCGATGGACCTCGGCGCCGACGGCTTCCAGACGTTCCGGCATGTCGTGCTGCCCAATATTGCCACGGCACTCCTTGCCGGCGGCATGCTCGCCTTCGCACTGTCCTTCGACGAGGTCATCGTCACCACCTTCACTGCCGGCCAGCAGCAGACCGTGCCGATCTGGATGCTGGAAGAGCTGATCCGCCCGCGCCAGCGCCCGGTCACCAATGTCGTGGCCATGGTGGTCGTGCTGGTGACGCTGCTGCCGATCTTGCTTGCCTATTACCTGACCCGTGACGGCGACCAGATCGCCGGCAGTGGAAAATGAAAACAGCGAATAGGGAGTAGCCAATAGCGAATAGGGGACAACGACGGTCAAACCCTACTCGCTATTCGCTATTCGCTACTCGCTCCTGATCAAGGAGAGAACCCCATGGACACCCAGATGCTGATCGGCTCGAAATTCGAGAAGGGCACCGAAACCGAGGAGCCGATCCTCAATCCTAAGACCGGGGCGACCATCCTCAACTTGGCCGAAGCGAGCCCGGCGCAGATCGAGGCCGCAGTCAGTGCCGCCGAACGAGCGTTCGTCAGTTGGTCGCGCACGACGCCTGCGCAACGCTCGGGCTATCTCTTGAAGATCGCAGACCGTATCGAGGCGGAGGCGAAGGAGTTCGCGGCGCTCGAGGCGTTGAATTGCGGCAAGCCGATCAACGCCGTGCTCAATGACGAGATTCCGGCGATCGTCGACTGCTACCGCTTCTTCGCCGGCGCGGTCCGTTCGATGCCCGGCCAGGTCGCCGGCGAATATCTGCCGGGCCACACCTCGATGGTCAGGCGCGATCCGATCGGCGTCGTCGCCTCCATCGCGCCCTGGAACTATCCGCTGATGATGATGGCCTGGAAACTGGCGCCGGCGATCGGCGGCGGCAACACGGCCGTCTTCAAGCCGTCGGAGCAGACGCCGCTGACGGCGTTGAAGCTGGCGAAGATCCTCTCGGAGATTCTGCCGGAAGGCGTCGTCAATGTCGTGCTCGGCCGCGGCGACAGCGTCGGCAACACGCTGATCAACCATGCCAAGGTCAATATGATCTCGATCACCGGTGACGTCGCCACCGGCAAGAAAGTGCTGCAGGCCGCCGCCAAATCGGTCAAGCGCACGCATCTCGAGCTCGGCGGCAAGGCGCCGGTGATCGTGTTCGACGATGCCGACCTCGGCGCCGTGGTCAACGGGCTCCGCGCCTTCGGCTACTACAATGCCGGCCAGGACTGCACTGCCGCCTGCCGCATCTATGCCGGCAAGAAGATTTACGACAAGCTCGTTGCCGACCTCTCCTCGGCGGTCTCGACCATCAGGTACAACCTTCCCGAGGATACCGAGAACGAGATCGGGCCGCTGATCTCGCGTCGCCAGCGCGACCGCGTCTCGAGTTTCGTCGAGCGCGCCTCGGAACTGAAACACATCGAGATCACCACCGGCGGTAAGCCGGGCGAGGGCTCGGGCTTCTACTATCAGCCGACGGTTGTCGCCGGCGCGCTGCAGGAGGACGAGATCGTGCGCCGCGAGGTCTTCGGCCCGGTCGTCTCGATCACCCGCTTCTCGGAGGTCGACGAAGCGGTGAACTGGGCCAACGACAGCGACTACGGCCTCGCCTCGTCGGTCTGGACCAAGGACATCTCGCGCGCCATGGCGACGGCCGCCCGCCTGCAATATGGCTGCACCTGGATCAACACCCACTTCATGCTGACCAACGAGATGCCGCATGGCGGGCTCAAGCAGTCCGGCTACGGCAAGGACATGTCGCTTTACGCGCTGGAAGACTACACCGCCGTTCGCCACGTCATGGTGGCGCACGGCTAGCGCTTTACCTCTCCCCCAGGGGGAGAGGTCGGATTGCCCCGATTTGCTCTTCGCAAATCGGTTTGGCAATCCGAGATGAGGGTAAGCTTGGCGCCAGGCTGGCCCCCTCATCCGACCGAGCTTCGCCACCTTCTCCCACAGGCGAGAAGGAAACGAAGGCAAGCATTTCAACCAGGGAGGAAACAACAATGCAGCGCCGCCAATTTCTGACATCAGCAGCCGTCGCCGCCACGCTTTTCGCCGTGACGCCGTCCTTTGCCGGAGACACCGCGCAGTCGGTGGTCGAGGCCTACGTCGCGGCCTGGAATGCGCATGACTCGGCCAAGGCCGCCGGCTACTTTGCCGATGACGTGACCTATTACGATGCCTCCGTAGGCAAGCCGCTGGCCGGCAAGGACGCCGCCAAGACCGGCGTCATCGACAATTTCCTGAAGGCCGTTCCCGATGCCGTTTGGACAATGAAGGGCAAGCCGGTTGTCGATGGCGACCGCGTCTCGTTCGAATGGGAATTCTCAGGCACCAACACCGGTGCCTGGGGCGACGGCACGGCCGCCACCGGCAAGAAGTTCTCCTTCACCGGTGCCTCGATGTTTTCCATCAAGGACGGCAAGATCGCGACCCAGAGCGACTATTACGATGCGCTCGGGTTCTACAAGCAGCTCGGCCTGATGTAGGCGCGGCAATGCCCCCTTCTCCCCTTGTGGGAGGAGGTGGATTGTCGCGAAGCGACAAGACGGATGAGGGGTGTTCCAGCTTGGCGCCAAGTCACCCCCCACCCGGATTGCCAGCCGATTTGCGAAGAGCAAATCGGGGCAATCCGACCTCTCCCAAGGGGAGAGGTACGGCCGCTCAGGCACTATTCCACGATCCGGAAGATCTGCCAGACGCTGGTGCCCGACACCACATAGGGCTCCAGTTCCTTGCCCCATTTGGCATGCGCTTCGATCTTGGCGATCTTGGCGAAGAATTCCTCCAGCCGGGCCAGGCTCTCGACCTCGTGGTGGGCCTCGATCGTCGCTTCTCGCGCGCCGACCGAACCGGTCATGAGTCGGAACTTCAGGTCGGCGAGGCCGACCTGCGAGCCGATCTCGCGCTCCCATTTCCGCATCAGTTCCAGTGCGGTTTGCTTGTGCCCGAATTTGGCATCGATCTGCCATCTGGCGCTGAACATTTGCTTCTCCTCCCTGATTTGCGGTTGAGCCGCGGTTGGTCTACTCGTCCCAGGCCTGCACGACCGTCTGCCGTGCAATGCGGCCGTTCTTCAGTTCCAGCATCGCCGCGCAGAACACTTTCGTGCCGTCCGGATAGGCGCAGGCTTGCGTGAAGGCGAGGCTGTCGCCTTCGGCGATTGTGGTGTCGACCTTGTGGGTCATCGCCCGGCTGCAGATGTCGTCCCAGAACGTGCTGATCGCCGCACGGCCGCGGATTTCGCGCGGCTTGCTCGGCGGGTTGTTGCGGTCGATCACGCGCACCAGCGCGTCATCGGTGTAGAAGCTTGAAAGCAGCTTGCCGTCACGGCCTTCGATCGCCTTCTTGATCGCCGCGCCGTCCACTGTTTGTGTCTTGGTCAGCATTTCGATCTCCATGGCCCGTCCGACTGGGCGTTCGGTTGCGGCTGCCCGGCGTGAATACCGGGCAGCGGGTTCTCACTGCGACTTCGCCTTGACGGCGGCGAACAGGTCGTCGGTCTGCTTCTTGAAGGTGGCGAGGTCGACCTGGCTGCCGTTGAGCATGGTCGACCAGTGACGCACGATTGCCGCCATCGCCACGGCCTCCTTGATCTCCTCGTCGCTCGCGCCGTTGGCCTTGGCCGCCAGCGTGTGGAAATAGATGCAGTATTGGCAGGGGATCTGCGAGGCGACCGCGAGGCCCATCAGCTCCTTGGTCTTGCCGTCGAGGGCAGTCTTGGGATTGAGCTGGACGCCCTTGATCTCGGCCCAGGCGCCGGCCACGGCGACGTCCGGCAATGTCTTGAACATATCGGGCACCGAGCCGAGCGTCGCCTGGATGTCCTTGTAGGCGGCGGTGGCCGAAGCGTCTTCGGCCCGCGCCGAGGTGACGGCCAGCACTGCGCCTGCGGCAAATGCCAGCAATCCGATCTTGCGATTGAGTTTCAGCATTTCATCCTCCATTCGCAGGGCCGTCCCGGCGACATCACCCGGCCTGCATGGGAAGAATTCGTAACCCCTAGGCCGCCTCCGCCGCTTCGCTCGAAAGCGCCATGGCTCTCATGGCCCGTCCGGGCCAGCGTGCCTTGCCGAGAACGCCGCCGCCGCTGCCCGCGACGGCAGGTCGAGCTTGAGCAGTATATTGGCGACGTGCCGCTTGACCGTATGCTCGCTGAGTTTCAGCTCGGCGGCGATCGCCGCGTTGCTCATGCCGTCCGCAATCAGGCTCACCACCTCGCTTTCCCGGGCCGTCAAAGCGGCCGGCTCCATTGCTTTGGATTTGGGGCGGCAGGCGGGTTCCAGATGCTGTTCCGACGTCGCCTGTACCACCGGCAGCGGCTCGCCCAATTCGTCGAGGCTGATGCGGCCGGCGTCGACGAAATGCAGGCCGGAGCCTATCGCAAGTTCGGCGACCAGCCGCGAAGCCAGGATGTCGCCGCGCCCGGCATGCGTGGCGAGCTGCATCGTCACCCGCGCCGTCAGGCCGACCGGCGCGCCGCGCATTTCGATCTCGCCGACATGCACCCCTTGCGCGCTCGCCACGCCGATCTGCTGCGCGGCGTCGCGCAGCGCCGCCGCGCAGCGTATGGCGCGCGCCGGCCCGTCGAAGCGCGAAATCATCAATTCGCCTTGCGTGCCGGCGATGCGCCCGCCATGGCGGCCGACCAAGAGCCGCCATGTCTCCTGGAAGCGCTGGCTGCGTTCGCCCCACATGCGGTCGCCGAGCTTGGCGGTGTCGTAGATGCGCGTCGCGAGCAGCGCGGCGAGCACGCGCTCGGTGTCGGCGACCGCCGGCTGGCCGGTCAGGAACTCCTCGATCAGGTCGGCCACCCGGTCGACGTCTCCGGTCCAGATCGGATGGTCGCGGCCTGAGATCTCGACCAGCCGGGCGCCATGGATCTTCCTGGCGAGGAAGCGGCTGGCCTCCGGATCGACGCGCGTGTCGTTGCGGCGATGGATGAGCAGCGTCGGCGCGCTGATCGCCGGCAGTATGCCGCGCACGTCGATCCCGGCATTCATGCGGGCAAGCGCCGCCGCGGCGGTCGGGCTGGCCGACAGCCGCTCGAACCGCGCCCACCACCGGGAAAAATGCGTGTCATCCACCCGGCCGGGCGCGAAATTGGGCAGGGTCGCGCCGGTGCCCCATGAGGTCTCCGCCGTTTCGATGAAGGCCTCGAGGCGTTCCGGCGGCATCACCCATTTGTGGAAATGCGCATAGCCGCCATAGAGCACGAGCGCCCGCGTCCGCTCCGGATAGGTGGCGGCGAACAGCATCGCCATCGGCGCACCTTCCGAGGCGCCGAGGATCGCCGCGCGGCCGCTGCCGGCGGCGTCCATTACCGCGCGCACGTCGTCCATGCGGGTCTCGAGGCTCGGCAGGTGACGGGTGTCGACGCGGTCGGAAAGCCCGGTGCCGCGTTTGTCGAACAGGATCAGCCGCGAGAAAACCGACAGCCGCTTCAGCAGCCGGCTGTAGCCTTCGTCTTCCCACTGCAGGTCGAGATTGGAGATGAAGCCCGGCACGAAGACAAGATCGAACGAACCCTGGCCGACCACCTGGTAGGCGATCCGCATATCCCCGCTACGGGCGTATCTGGTCTCGATCGGCCTCAACGCACACTGCCCCGTCCGGCCAGACGATTTCCTGTCCGCGACCATAGCAGAGGTAGACCGTTTGCGGCAGGCAAACTTTAGAGCGCGAAAATATAAGGCCTTTGGTGCCGGTGCGGTACCGAGACGCTATTTGTGCGGACCGGCGCCTTCGGCCTCGGCGGGCCTCGTGTAGCCGAGGCTCTTGTCGGCCTGCTCAGTCGTCAGCGGGCGCTTGATCTTGGCCGAGGCGGCGATCACCAGGTCGTCGAAATCCTCCGGATCGCCGTCCAGCAGCTCGAAGAACTGCCGCCGCATCCTGGGCTCCCAGAACTTGTTGATGTGCTCGGCAACGCCGGTAATGCCTTCCTCGCGCGGCTTCGAATGGAAGAAGGTGGCAATCTGATTGGCCATGCGCACCAGCTTTTCCTTGGTGCTGGCGATGTGGTCTTCATCATGCGACATGCTTGGCAACTCCGGAAGCCACCCGGTCGGGGTGGGTGAAAATATCGAAATCGTCGCCGCGCACCAGCGCCACCAGCGTCATGCCGGCAGCCTCGGCTGTGCGGATGGCAAGTGCGGTCGGCGCCGAGACCGCCATGATGATCGGCGCGCTGATGGCAGCGGTCTTTTGCACCATCTCCACCGACACGCGCGAGGTGACGACGACGGCGCCGCTCGCGCCGTCGATGCCGGCTTTCGCCAGCGCGCCCGCGAGCTTGTCCAGCGCGTTGTGCCGGCCCACATCCTCGCGCGCCATCACGATGCCCTTGCCGGGAACGTAGAAGCCCGCGGCGTGCACCGCGCCGGTTTCCGTATGCAGCGGCTGCAGCTTCGACAGAAGCTTGACCGAACGGGTGACGTCCTCGGCCTCAAGCGTAAGCTTCGACGCACCAACAGCGTCGACCGAACGCATCGCTTCCTCGATGGATTCGATGCCGCACAGGCCGCAGCCGACCGGCCCGGCGAGCCGGCGCCGCCGCGCCTGGAAGCGCGTGTTGGCCTTGTCCTTCAGCTTGATCTGGATGTCGATGCCGGCGCCGAGATCCTCCACCTCGATCGCTTCGATCTCTTCCGGGTCGGCAATGATGCCCTCGGTCAGCGAGAAGCCGAGCGCGAAGTCCTCGAAATCGGCGGGGCTTGCCATCATCACCGCATGGGTGGTGCCGGCATAGGAGAACGCCACCGGCGTCTCTTCCGGCACCATGCGGTTCGCGGCCGCGGTGCCGCCGGCGCGACGCGCGAGACGAGAGATTGGAGAGATAGGAGGGCGGGTCACGAGATGCCTGCCTCTGGCCTGGCAGCCATCTCGCTCAGGATGTGTCGAAGGCCTCTTACTTGAATCGGCAATCGCTCTCCCTGGCCTTCCCCCACTCCGTCGCTGCTTCGCAGCGCCACCTCTCCCCCCTCCGGAGGGAGAGGAAGGGTGCCAGCTGGAATCGCCGCGCGCCTTTCCTCTCCCCGGTCGATCGGGGGAGAGGTGTCGAGCGAAGCTCGACGGAGTGGGGGTCGATCAACCGTCAAGATTGAAGCCCTTGTTGTCGAATGCCTCGACACACCTACTCCGCCGCCTGCAGCGGGGCGATGCGGCGGCTCTGGCGTGCCTGCTCGTTGTAATCCTTCTGCCAGTCGGTCGGGCCGTTGGACGGCGCCACCTGCACGGCGGTGACCTTGTATTCCGGACAGTTGGTCGCCCAGTCCGAGAAGTCGGTCGTGATCACGTTGGCCTGCGTGTCCGGATGGTGGAAGGTCGTGTAGACGACGCCGGGCGAGACGCGGTCGGTGATCAGCGCGCGCAGCGTGGTTTCGCCGGAACGGCTCGCCAGCCGCACCCAGTCGCCGTCGCGGATGCCGCGATCCTCGGCGTCATGCGGATGGATCTCCAGCCGGTCCTCGGCATGCCATGTGACATTCTCGGTGCGCCTGGTCTGCGCACCGACATTGTACTGCGACAGGATCCGCCCGGTGGTGAGCAGCAGCGGGTAGCGCGGTCCGGTCCGTTCGTCCGTCGCCACATATTCGGTGCGGATGAACTTGCCCTTGCCGCGCACGAAGCCGTCGACATGCATGATCGGAGTGCCGAGCGGCGCCTTCTCGTTGCAGGGCCACTGCACCGAGCCGACGCGGTCGAGCAGCTCGAAGGAGACGCCGGCGAAGCTCGGCGTCGTCTTGGCGATCTCGTCCATGATCTGCGACGGATGCGTGTAGTTCCAGTCGAGGCCGATAGCGCGGGCAAGCACCTGCGTCGCCTCCCAGTCGGCGTAGCGCGCCTTCGGCTCCAGCACCTTGCGCACCATGTTGATGCGGCGCTCGGCATTGGTGAAGGTGCCGTCCTTCTCGAGGAAGGTCGAGCCCGGCAGGAAGACATGCGCGTAATTTGCCGTCTCGTTGAGGAAGAGGTCGTGCACGACGACGCATTCCATCGCGGCGAGGCCGGCGGCGACATGCTTGGTGTCGGGATCGGACTGCAGGATGTCCTCGCCCTGGATGTAGATGCCCTTGAACGAGCCGTCGACGGCGGCGTCCAGCATGTTGGGGATGCGCAGGCCCGGTTCGTCGTCGAGCTTCACGCCCCACAGGCTCTCATAGATGTCGCGCACGGCTTCGCCCGAGATGTGGCGATAGCCCGGCAGTTCGTGCGGGAAGGAGCCCATGTCGCAGGAGCCCTGCACGTTGTTCTGGCCGCGCAGCGGGTTCACTCCGACGCCCGGACGGCCGATATTGCCGGTGGCCATGGCGAGGTTGGCGATCGCGATCACCGTGGTCGAGCCCTGGCTGTGTTCCGTCACGCCCAGGCCGTAATAGATCGCGCCGTTGCCGCCCTTGGCATAGAGACGCGCGGCGCCGCGGATGAGCTCGGGATCGACGCCGGACAGTTTGCCGACAACTTCTGGGCTGTTTTCCGGCAGGGCGACGAAGGAGGCCCAGTCCTGGAACTCGGCCCAGTCGCAGCGTTCGCGGATGAAGGCTTCGTCGAAGAGGCCCTCGGTGACGATGACATGCGCCAGCGCCGTCAGCACCGCCACGTTGGTGCCGGGCTTCAGCGGCAGGTGATAGTCCGCCTCGACATGCGCCGACTTGACCATCTCGGTGCGGCGCGGATCGAGCACGATCAGCTTGGCGCCTTGGCGCAGCCGCTTTTTCAGCCGCGAGGCGAACACGGGATGGGCGGAAGCCGGGTTGGCGCCGATGATGACTGCGACGTCGGTGAATTCGACCGAGTCGAAGTCCTGCGTGCCGGCCGACGTGCCGTAGGTCTGGCCGAGGCCGTAGCCGGTCGGCGAGTGGCAGACGCGCGCGCAGGTGTCGACATTGTTGTTGCGGAAGCCTTGCCGCACCAGCTTCTGGACGAGATAGGTCTCCTCGTTCGTGCAGCGCGAGGAGGTGATGCCGCCGATCGAGCCGCGTCCATACTGATACTGGATGCGGCGGAATTCCTTCGCGGTGTGGGCGATCGCCTCTTCCCAGGTCACCTCGCGCCACGGATCGGTGATCTTCTCGCGCAGCATCGGCTTGAGGATGCGGTCCTTGTGGGTGGCGTAGCCATAGGCGAAGCGGCCCTTCACGCAGGAATGGCCGTGGTTCGCCTTGCCGTCCTTGTAGGGCATCATGCGGATGACTTCTTCACCCTTCACTTCTGCCTTGAACGAGCAGCCGACGCCGCAATAGGCGCAGGTGGTGACGGCTGAGCGCTCCGGCATGCCCTTTTCCAGCACTGTCTTCTCGCGCAGCGCGTCGGTCGGGCAGGCCTGCACGCAAGCGCCGCAGGACACGCATTCGGAAGCGATGAAGTCCTCATGCATGCCGGCGACCATGCGCGATTCGAAGCCGCGGCCCTCGATGGTCAGCGCGAAGGTGCCCTGCACCTCTTCACAGGCGCGCACGCAGCGCGAGCAGACGATGCACTGCGCCGGGTCATAGGTGAAATAGGGGTTGGATTCGTCGCGGGCGATGTAGTCGACGGCCAGCGAGCCATGGCCGGGCGCGACACCGCCTTCTTCCTTGACGTGGTTGCGGCCTTCGACGCCGTAGCGGTTCTCGGCCAGGCCGACCGACTTCGCCACCGCGTCGAACTCGCTGGCGCCGGTTCCGGCCTTCTCGTTCCAGCCGGTCGGATGGTCGGAGACATAGAGCTCCATGACGCCGCGGCGGATGGCGTCGAGCCGCTCCGACTGCGTGCGCACCACCATGCCTTCGCCGACCGGCGTCGTGCAGGAGGCCGGCGTGCCGCCGCGGCCTTCGATCTCGACAAGGCAGACGCGGCAGGAGCCGAAGGAATCAAGCATGTCGGTGGCGCAAAGCTTCGGGATCTCGACCCCGCCTTCCATCGCCGCGCGCATGATCGAGGTGCCTTCCGGCACGGTGATGCTTTGCCCGTCGACCGTCAGCGTGACCTGCTTCGTCGCTTTCGACTCCGGCGTTCCGTAGTCGATCTCTTCGATGAGTGTCGGGAAGTCGGCTTTGATGTTCATCTGCCAGCTCCTATTCAGCAGCCACGCGCGTCGGCGCGGGCTTGAAATCCTCGGGGAAATGCGTGATCGAGCTCATCACCGGGTAGGGCGTGAAGCCGCCCAGCGCGCAGAGCGATCCGAACTTCATCGTGTTGCAGAGGTCGCTGACCAAAGCGAGGTTCTTCTCCGCCTCGATCCCCGCCGCCACCTTGTCGAGCACCTCCACGCCGCGCGTCGAGCCGATGCGGCAGGGCGTGCATTTGCCGCAGCTCTCGATGGCGCAGAATTCCATGGCGAAGCGCGCCTGCTTCATCATGTCGGCGCTGTCGTCGAACACGGTGATGCCAGCATGGCCGATCAGTCCATCGCGCTTGGCGAATTCTTCGTAGTCGAACGGCGTGTCGAAAAGCGCGCGTGGGAAATAGGCGCCGAGCGGGCCGCCGACCTGCACCGCCTTCACCGGCCGGCCCGAAGCCGTGCCGCCGCCGATCTCGTCGACGATCTCGCCCAGCGTCAGGCCGAAGGCCGTCTCGAACAGCCCGCCATGCTTGACGTTGCCGGCGATCTGGATCGGGATCGTGCCGCGCGAGCGGCCCATGCCGAAATCCTTGTAGTAGGCGGCGCCCTTGTCCATGATGATCGGCACGGAGGCCAGGCTGATCACGTTGTTGATCACCGTCGGCTTGCCGAACAGGCCTTGGATCGCCGGCAGCGGCGGCTTGGCGCGCACCACGCCGCGCTTGCCCTCGAGGCTGTTGAGCAACGAGGTTTCCTCGCCGCAGACATAGGCGCCGGCGCCGACGCGGATCTCCATGTCGAAGGCATGAGGCGAGCCCAGCACGTTGGCGCCGAGCACGCCGGCCCTGCGGGCGATCGCGACGGCCTTGTTCATCGTCGCCACCGCATGCGGATATTCCGAGCGGACATAGACGAATCCCTTGGTCGCGCCGGTGGCGATGCCGGCGATCGCCATGCCTTCGATCAGCACGAAGGGATCGCCTTCCATGATCATGCGGTCGGCGAAGGTGGCGCTGTCGCCCTCATCGGCGTTGCAGACGATGTATTTCTGCTCGGAAGTCGTATCTAGAACCGTCTTCCATTTGATGCCGGTCGGGAAGCCGGCGCCGCCGCGGCCGCGCAGGCCAGACTCCGTCACCTGTTTGACAATGTCGGCGGGCGCCATGGCGATCGCGTTCTGCAGGCCGCTCAGCCCGCCATGCGACTTGTAGCTGTCGAGCGACAGCGGATCGATGACGCCGCAGCGGGCGAAGGTCAGCCGCGTCTGCTTGGCGAGGAAGGGAATCCTATCCGGCGCGCCGAGCCAGCGCTTGTGGTGGCCGCCGGTGAGGAAGCCGCTGTCGAACAGGCTCTTGACATCCGACGGCTTCACCGGCCCGTAGGCGATGCGACCCTTGTCGGTGGCCACTTCCACCATCGGCTCGAGGAAATAGGCGCCGCGCGAACCGTTGCGCACGATCTTGGCCTCGACGCCGCGCTCCTTGAGCTCCTTCTCGATCGCTTTGGCGACTTTTTCGGCGCCGAGCGCCAGCGCGCCGGAATCCGCGGGGATATAGATGCGCGGGATCATGAACGCACCTCCGCGACGATCTCTTCGATCTTCTCGTCGTCGAGCCGGCCGATCACTTCGCCGTCCAGCATCGCCGACGGCGAGCAGGCGCAAAGCCCGAGGCAGTAGACCGGCTCCAATGTAACCGATCCGTCACGCGCGGTCTCGTGGAAATCGATGCCGAGCAGCTGCTTGACCTTGGCGGCGACCGCCTCCGAACCCATCGACTGGCAGGCTTCCGCCTGGCAGAGCTTCAGCACATGCCGGCCGGCGGGCTGGGCACGGAAATCGTGATAAAACGTGACGACGCCGTGCACTTCGGCCCTGGAAAGGTTCAGCCCGTCGGCGATGACGGGAAGTGCCGCCTGCGGCACATGGCCGAACTCTTCCTGCAGCTCATGGAGGATCGGCAGCAAGGGACCTTCGAGGCCCTTCAACTCGTTGACGATCGCCGCCGTGCGCGACGCGATCTCGGTACTTGCAGGCTGCATCGGCATGCAGCGCCCTCCCTGGTCGTTGGCGACCCAATGTATGTCACCCCAAAATATAGAGCGGTTTTGGGGCAACGACATGCACAGGGCGCAAATTCGCTAAGTCCTTACGAAATCAGAGGAAACCCCCGAGATCAATAAAGCTCTCCCGTTGCTTGATAGAAAATTTCTATCAAAAACGATCGGTCCGCATTCTCTAACCTAGCGATGGGCGCGGAAATCGTCTGCCAGCGCCATCGCCTCGTCCAGCAGCGCCTGCACCAGCGGCGTGTGCGGCTCGCGCGGCGCCGCCACCAGTCCGACCGTGTGGCTGGCATCCGGATCGACGATCGGAATGGCCCGGATCGGTTCGGAAAAACCGAATGTTTCCGCCAGGTTGAGCGGCATGATCGACGACCATTTGCCGGTCCGGATATGCGAGAACAGAACGATCATCGAGTTGGATTCCAGCGTCGGCCGCACCTGCATGCCGACTTCGGCCAGATGCTGGTCGATGATGCGGCGGTTCTGCATGTCCGGCGTCAGCAGGCAGAGCGGCAGCTGGCTGATCTCGGCCCACGTCACTTTGTCGCGGTCGGAATAGGGGTTCCCGACCGCCGTGATCAGCTGGTAGCGCTCGTCATAGAGCGGCACGCTGGTCACCCGCCCCAGCGGCTCGTTGTCGAGATAGGTGATGCCGGCATCGATATCGAGATTGCCGAGCAGCGTCAGCACCTCGATCGAGGTGCGCGACAGCACGGAGAAGGTGACGCCGGGATGCTTTTCGCGGAACGGCGTCGTCAGTCGCGCCACCATGGCGAGCGCGGTCGGGACGGCGGCGATGCGGATGCGGCCGGACAGGCCGTGGCGCGCCGCCCGCATCTCCTCGCGCATGGTCCTTGAATCGCCGACGATGCGTCGAGCCCACACCAGCACCTGCTTGCCTTCCGGCGTCAGGCCCTGGAAGCGCGAGCCGCGCAGCACCAGCATGACGCCGAGCTGCTCTTCGAGTTGCTTGATGCCGGCCGACAGCGTCGGCTGGGTGACGCCGCACACCTCGGCCGCGCGGCCGAAATGCTCTTCCCTGGCGAGCGCGATGAAGAATTCCAGCTTGTCGATCATGTCATCCGATCCGCGGTTTGCCCAAGGTCGGGGAAATCGCCCTGCTACGCAAGACGCCTGGCCAATCGGATCTCATCCACATTTTTGAGCCGGCTATCTGTTTTCCAGCGTCGCACATGGCGTTATGTGAGACGGGCGGAAGCAGGGAGGACGAGATGCTGGGTTGGTTTCGCAAGCTGTTGCCCCGCGAGGATCGCTTCTTCGACCTGTTCGAACGGCATTCGCTAACGGTGGTCGGCGGCGCCGAGGCGCTCGAGCGGCTTCTCCAGGGCCAGGACATCGACCGCTGGTGTCAGAAGATCATCGATCTCGAGGACGAGGCGGACGGCATCACCGCGGAGGTCCTGCTTGCCGTCAGGCGCTCCTTCATCACGCCCTTCGATCGCGGCGACATCAAGGATCTGATCCAGTCGATGGATGACGCCATCGACATGATGCACAAGACCGTCAAGACGGTGAAATTGTTCGAGATGAGGGAGTTCGATCCCCTGATGCGGGAAATGGGCGGCGTCATCGTCCAGGCTGCCCGATTGGTCGCTGAGGCCATCCCGCTGCTCGGCAAGGTGGGCGCGAACGCCGCGCGCCTGAATGCCATAGCCGAAGAGGTCATGCGCGTCGAAGGCCGCGCCGACGACCTGCATGAGCAGGGCCTGAAGGACCTGTTCAAGCGACACGGCCGCAGCGACCCGATGGCCTATCTGATCGGCTCGGAGATCTACGGTCAGCTGGAAAAGGTGGTCGACCGTTTCGAGGATGTCGCCAACGAGATCAGCGGCATCGTCATCGAGAACGTTTAGGCGATGGACGCCACGATCGCCTTTCCCCTGCTGGTCGGCCTCGTCGCCGTGGCGCTGTTCTTCGATTTCCTCAACGGACTGCACGATGCCGCCAATTCGATCGCGACCATCGTTTCCACCCGCGTGCTCAGGCCGCACTATGCGGTGTTTTGGGCGGCTTTCTTCAATTTCATCGCCTTCCTGTTCTTCGGCCTGCATGTCGCCGAGACGGTTGGAAAAGGCATCGTCGACGCCAGCATCGTGACGCCGGCGGTGATCTTCGCCGCGCTCGTCGGCGCCATCGTCTGGAATATCGTCACCTGGATCGTGGGCATTCCGTCGAGCAGCTCGCATGCGCTGATCGGCGGGCTGGTCGGCGCCGGTGTCGCCAAGGCCGGAACCGGCGCCATCGTCTGGTCCGGGCTCGGCAAGACGGTCGCGGCGATCGTGCTTTCGCCGGCGACCGGATTCGTCCTGGCGCTCGTTCTCGCTCTCATCGTCTCTTGGTTGTTCGTGCGCCAGACACCGTTCGCCGTCGACAGCTCGTTCCGTGTCCTGCAGTTCTTTTCCGCCTCGCTCTATTCGCTGGGACACGGCGGCAATGACGCGCAGAAGACGATGGGTATCATCGCCGTGCTGCTCTATTCGCAAGGCATGCTCGGCCAGAGCTTCCATGTGCCGCTGTGGGTGGTCATCACCTGCCAGTCGGCGCTGGCGCTGGGCACGCTGCTCGGCGGCTGGCGCATCGTTCACACCATGGGCTCGAAGATCACCCGGCTGAACCCGATGCAGGGTTTTTGCGCCGAGACGGGCGGCGCCGTAACGCTTTTTGCCGCGACATGGCTCGGTGTCCCCGTCTCCACCACGCACACCATTACCGGGGCGATCATCGGCGTCGGCGCCGCCCGCCGCGTCTCGGCGGTGCGCTGGGGCATAGCCGGCAACATCGTCGTGGCATGGGTCATCACCCTGCCGGCGACAGCGGCGATTTCAGCGCTCACCTATCTCGCCACGAGGCTGGCCGGATGATGCGGCCCGCCTGCATCTGCGGGCGAAGCTACTTTCCCACGAGATTCAAGATGTTCCCGTCGGGATCCTTGAACCATGCGACTTTCATGCCGTGGCCGACGTGGATGTCGCCCTCGAGCGACAGACCGGGCATATCGTAGTGCTCGAAGCTGACGCCTTTCGAGCGCAGCGACTTGATGATCGGTTCGATCTGGTCGCCCACCGCCCAGGTTACCGCCGTCGCCTTGTTGGTGCCGGCGAATTGCGAATGATAGACATTGATGACCGTGTCGCCGCTTTTGTAGACGATCAGCTCGCCGTCCATGTCGTCGACCTGCTTGAGGCCGAGCGTTCCCGCATAGAAAGCCTTTGCCTTCTCCAGGTCCTTCACCGCGAGATTGGCTGTGGCATTGCTGTGCTCGAGCATGACGGTCTCCTTTCTCCGTTGGCCGCTCCCAGTTGGCTGCCGCGCCCGAAACCAGGATGATAGAGTAACCTGGAAGATAGCGTTGCCCTGTCTTCCGGCGACCGCGCGGCCTGCGCAATCGGGATGGATCTTTCTGGAAGACGAAGGATGCCCGCAAAACCCGACACGCGAGCGCAAGTTTTTGAACGCATGTCGCCGCACAATGTCGTTCCCGAGCTTGGTTCTCTGCGGGAACTGCATTATCTGAACCGGCAAACGCCTGGGAAAAGCTCATGTCCGTCAGCAAGGAAACCGTTATCGAGCGCCTGAAGACGGTCAACGGACCGGATTTCACCGGCAATATCGTCGACCTCGGCCTGGTCTCGGAGATTTTCATCGCCGATTCCAAGGTGTTCTTCTCGATCACCGTTCCCGCCGCCCGCGCGCAGGAGATGGAACCGCTGCGTGCCGCCGCCGAGCGCGTGGTGAAGGCCATCCCCGGCGTCGCCAACGCCGTCGTCGCGCTGACGGCGGAAAAGAAGGGCGGCGGCATGGAAGCGCCGGTTCGGCCGCGTCCAGCTCCGCAGGCGGCGCCGCCGCGCCCAACTCCCCAGGCAGCGCCGCAGCGTCCAGCGCCCGCTTCGCACAGCCACGGCAAGCGCGGCGTGCCCGGCATCGATGCGATCATCGCGGTGGCCTCCGGCAAGGGCGGCGTCGGCAAGTCGACCACAGCCGTCAACCTGGCGCTCGGCCTTGCCGCCAATGGACTGAACGTCGGCGTGCTCGATGCCGACATCTACGGGCCGTCGATGCCGAGGCTGCTCAACATCCATGGCCGACCCCAGACCGTCGATGGCAAGGTCCTGAGGCCGATGCAGAATTACGGCCTCAAGGTGATGTCGATGGGTTTCCTCGTCGATGAGGAGACGCCGATGATCTGGCGCGGCCCGATGGTGATGTCGGCGCTCACCCAGATGTTGCGCGAGGTGGAGTGGGGGCCGCTCGACGTGCTGGTCGTGGACATGCCGCCCGGCACCGGCGATGCCCAGCTCACCATGGCCCAGCAGGTACCTCTCGCCGGCGCCGTCATCGTCTCGACGCCGCAGGACCTTGCGTTGATCGATGCGCGCAAGGGGTTGAACATGTTCAAGAAGGTCGACGTGCCGCTGCTCGGCATCGTCGAGAACATGAGCTATTTCCTCGCGCCCGACACCGGCAAACGCTACGACATCTTCGGTCATGGCGGCGCGCGCCGCGAGGCCGAGCGTCTTGGCGTCACCTTCCTGGGCGAAGTGCCGCTCGAAATGGGTATCCGTGAAAGCTCGGACGCCGGCTCGCCGGTGGTGGTGGCGAAGCCGGATGGCGCCGAGGCGAAGATCTATCGCGATATCGCCGCGAAGGTCTGGGACCGGGTCCAGGAGGAGCGCGGCGCGGCGGAAGCTGCCGTGCCGAGCATCGTCTTCGAATAACCCCTTGAGCGGAGGAGCTAGCCTCCGACTTTCTCACCGAATGTCGAGAAGAACTGTCCGGCCAGCTTCTTCGATGTCGATTCGATCAGGCGGCTGCCGAGCTGGGCGATCTTGCCGCCGACATCGGCCTTGGCGGCATATTTGAGCACCGTCGTGTCCGCGCCGTCGGCGGTCAGCGTCACGTCGGCGCCGCCCTTGGCAAAGCCGGCGATGCCGCCCTTGCCTTCGCCCTGGATGGTGTAGGAATGCGGCGGCTTGAGATTCTTCAACGTCACCTCGCCGTTGAAGGTCGCCTTGATCGGGCCGATCTTCAACACCACGGTCGCGGCCATCTCGGTGTCCGATTTCTTTTCCAGGCTCTTGCAGCCGGGAATGGCCTCCTTGAGGATGTCCGGGTCGTTGAGGGCCTTCCAGACTTTCTCAACGGGTGCGGCGATCCGTTCCTCGCCTTCGATCACCAAAGCCATCAAGACCTCCCGGATTGCTGATGCCGATTGGTCGTAGCGCGTGGCCCTTGATCTGTCTATCGCACCAAAGTGCGGGTCTGCGGCGCTCGTGCCTCTTGCTTGCGTGAGCGCGTTGTCATATCGATTTGTCATACAAATACGGAGACCACCATGGCAGGCGCCCCCACCAAGAAGAAGAAATTTCGCTCGCAGGAGTGGTTCGATAATCCCGACAATCCGGGCATGACGGCGCTCTATCTCGAGCGCTACCTCAATTACGGACTGACACGCGCCGAGCTGATGTCGGGCAAGCCGCTGATCGGCATCGCGCAGACGGGCTCCGATCTCTCGCCCTGCAATCGGCACCATGTCGAACTCGCCAAGCGCGTGCGTGAAGGCATCGTGTCGATGGGTGGCATCCCCTTCGAGTTCCCGTGCCATCCGATCCAGGAAACCGGCAAGCGCCCGACCGCGGCGCTCGACCGCAACCTCGCTTATCTTAGCCTCGTCGAGGTGCTCTACGGCTATCCGATCGACGGCGTGGTGCTCACCATCGGCTGCGACAAGACCACGCCCGCGCTGCTGATGGCGGCCGCCACCGTCAATATTCCGGCTATCGCGTTTTCGGTCGGTCCGATGCTCAACGGCTGGCACAAGGGCAAGCGCACCGGTTCCGGCACCATCGTCTGGGAATCGCGCCAGCGGCTGTCGGCCGGCGAGATCGACTATGACGAATTCATGGACATCGTCGCCTCCTCGGCGCCGTCGACCGGCTATTGCAACACCATGGGCACCGCCACCACGATGAACTCGCTGGCCGAGGCGCTCGGCATGCAGCTCCCCGGCTCGGCCGCCATCCCCGCGCCCTATCGCGAGCGCGGCCAGATGGGCTACGAGACGGGCAGGCGCATCGTCGAGATGGTGCATGAGGACCTGAAGCCTTCCGACATCATGACCCGCAAGGCGTTCGAGAACGCCATCGTCGTCAACTCGGCCATCGGCGGCTCCACCAACGCGCCGATCCACCTCAACGCCATTGCCCGCCATCTCGGCGTGCCGCTCGACAATGACGACTGGCAGAAGGTTGGCCTCAACATCCCGCTTCTCGTCAACCTGCAGCCGACGGGCGAGTATCTCGGCGAGGACTACCACCGTGCCGGCGGTGTGCCGGCGGTGGTGGCCGAGCTGATGAAGGGCGGCCTGCTGCCGCATCCCGATGCGATCACCGCCAACGGCAAGACCATGGGCGACAATTGCAGGGATGCCGTCAACGAGAACCCGGAGGTGATCAGCAGCGCCGCCAGGCCGCTCAAGGCCAATGCCGGCTTCATCAACCTCAAGGGCAATCTGTTCGATTCCGCGATCATGAAGACCAGCGGCATCTCGCCCGAATTCCGCGAGCGCTATCTCTCCAACCCGAACGATCCGGAGGCCTTCGAAGGCAACGCCATGGTCTTCGACGGTCCGGAAGACTACCACGCCCGCATCGACGATCCGGCGCAAGGGATCGACGAGCACACGATCCTGTTCATGCGCGGTGCCGGTCCGGTCGGCTATCCGGGCGGCGCCGAGGTGGTCAACATGCAGCCGCCGGCCTACCTCATCAAGAAGGGCATCCATTCGCTGGCCTGCATCGGCGACGGCCGTCAGTCCGGCACGTCCGGCTCGCCGTCGATCCTCAATGCCTCGCCGGAAGCCGCCATCGGCGGCGGCCTCGCGCTGCTCAAGACCGGCGACCGCGTCCGCATCGATCTCAGGAAGGGCACCGCCAACATCCTCGTCAGCGACGAGGAGATCGCCAGGCGGCGGGCCGAGCTGCAGGGCAATGGCGGCTATCACTATCCCAAGCACCAGACGCCCTGGCAGGAGATCCAGCGCGGCATGGTCGACCAGTTCTCGGCCGGAATGGTGCTGAAGCCGGCGGTGAAATACCAGGACGTCGCGCACACCAGCGGCGTGCCGCGCGACAACCACTGAGGTTTCCTGCTTAGAGAATAAAAAGGGGCGGCTCGCGAAGCGCGGGCCGCCCCTTCTCCTACGCCCTTGTTTCAGCCGCTTTGCACATCCAGATAGGCGTCATCCCGGCTGGACCAGACCATCATGGCGAAACGGCGCTCTTCCCTCGGCTTCCTCGGCATGTTCGGCCGCTCGGGCGACCTGCGCCAGCTCGATGATGCTCTGCGCCAGGCGGACCTGCATCCGGCCTTGGTGCCGGAGGGCGTGAAACTCACCATCGTCAATCTGATGAACGACCGTTGGCCGGACGAGCCGCCGCCACAGGCCTATCAATCGGTGGCGCAACTTTGCAGCTATTGTGTTGCCGGACGGGATACCTTCGAGCAGGCCAACGGCAGGGAACTTACGCTGGAGGCCGAGCGCCGCATCGAGGCCGCGCTCGAAGCCGGCGATAGTTTCGATGCTGAGATCGTGCTGATGACGCTGCACACGAAGCTTATCAGCGCCGAAGTCGTCGAGCGCTACGGGCTCAGTGTGGAGTGAGCCGCTGGTAGAATTCAGGTCAGGGCGAGTCGAAAACGGTGTTTTTCCGAGAACCGGAGCGGAGCGTACTTGAAGTACGTGAGCACCGGAAGCGTAGGAAAATGCCGTTTGCAGACCGGCCTCACCTGAATATCAGCCGCCCATCTTGTTGCGCGGCAGCTTGATCATCTCGCCGAAGCGGGCGCGCAGCTTGTCATCGACGAGCCGCGACACATGCCGCGGGAAGCGTTCGGCCAGCACGCGCTTCTTCTCGGCGATCGCCCGTTGCAGGATGTCGGGCCGACCCTTCTCGTTCCATTCCTTGGGCGAGAACCGGTCGCCGACCGCGGGATAGAAATACTCGGTCTGCATCAGCTTCAGCGTCTGCTCGTTGCCGAGATAGTGGCCAGGTCCCTTTAGGCAGACATCGGTAATGGTGTCGATCGACAGCGCGTCGTCGGTCACCTCGATGCCGCGCACGCAGCGCAGGCAGTGGCCGAGCATGTCGTTGTCGATGATCAGGCTTTCGAGGCAGAAGCCGAGCAGCGAGGCATGCATGCCGGCCGATTCATAGACGAGGTTGAGGCCTGACAGCCCCGCCATTACATTGGTGATGCCCTTTTCGTAGCCGGATTGGATATCGGGCAGCTTCGAGTCCGTCATGCCGGCGGCCGAGCCGCCCGGCAGGTCGTAATATTGCGCCATCTGCGCGCAGGCCGCGGTCAGCACCGACTGCTCGGCCGAGCCGCCGGACATGGCGCCGGTCCTGAGGTCGGAGACGAACGGCCAGGTGCCGAAGATCGCTGGATGGCCGGGTTTTATCGCGTTGACATAGACCAGGCCCATCAGCACTTCCGCCACCGCCTGGACGACCGCGCCGGCGATGGCGGCGGGAGCCGTGGCGCCGGCCTGGCCGGCAGACAGGAGCAGGATCGGGATGCCGCCCTCGACGCAGGCTTCGAGCACGCCGCAGGCGTCCTCGGCGAATTTCATCGGCGGCACCACGAAGCAGTTCGAGTTGGATACGAAAGGCCGCGCCCGGAAATTCTCCTCGCCGCCGGCAATCGCGTAGAGCATTTCCAGCGCCGGCTTGACGTTCTCGCGCACCGTGAACGAGGTGCCGACATGTTTCGATGTCCCCATCACGCAGGCATAGAGCGTGTTGAAATCCATCTCGAGCGGATCGGGGATGTCGCGCGGCACCATCGTGCGCTGGAAGAAATGGATGTTGTCGAGCCCGTCGACGAGGCGGGCGGCGTCGTAGATGTCCTGCAGTTGCGATTCGCGGTATTCGCGCTTCTCGACGTCGACGAGATGCACGGCCGCACCGGCCGTGCCGTAGTGCACGCGCTTACCTTGGATCACCATGTCGTGCTTGGGATCCTGGCCGTGAAGCGTGAAGTGGCGCGCCGCTTGTCTGATCGTGTCGAGCACCAGCGCGCGCGGCAGGCGGACGCGCCCGTCATCGCCATACGTCGCGCCCACCCTGGTCAGCGCTTCGATGCAGGAGGGAATGGCGTTGGCGAAGCCGACCGTCTCCAGAAGCGTCAGCACCGCCTCGTGGATGCGCTCGCAGTCGTTCTGGCTCAATGGGCCGTAGCTGCCGCCTTCGAGGCCGGGCCGCACCGGACGGATATCGTCTGCGAGCGGCGCTGCCCGCATCGCGCGGCGCGCTTCGCGCCCGCCGGACCGCCGCGAACGCTGGTCCGACGACGCTTCCTGCTTCTCAAGAGCCACTGACATGGAAAGCACTCCACCTTTGGTTTTTCAGGGGCAGGGTGCGTGGCGGTTGGTCCACCATCGGCCTGCCTCGTCCCCTATAGGCTGCGACTATGCCGCCGGCATTGGCACAGCCTATGGGCCAACCAACTCCGTCGAATATGCCAGAATGCTAAAGCGATGAAACGCGCCAAAATAAAAAGAGCCGGCGAAGCGCCGGCTCTCTTTCGGCAGTTCGTAAGCGATCAGGCGGCAGCGGGCCTGCGTCCGGCCGCCGTGGCGAGCTCCCGGATGCCCGGCTCTATGTGCTGCAGCGAGATCGAGGAGATGCCCAAGCGCATGAAACGCGAGGGCTTTTCGCTGCGTTCGAAGAAGCGGTCGCCGGGCTCGATGATGACGCTGCGCGACGCGGCGGCCTCGGCGAGACCACGTGAATCGGTGCCGCGCGGCCCCTCCAGCCAGAGCGACGTTCCGCCCGCCGAGTCGGTCGAACGCCACTCTGGCAAGAAAGCGGAAATCGCATGGACCAGACGCTTGCGCCGCTCGTCGAAAGCGGCGGACAGCCGGCGCACCAGCGCCTCGTGGTGGCCGAGCGACAGGAACAGCGCCACCGCGCGCTGGTTGTTCGCCGGCGGATGCCTGAGCATGAAGCGGCGAAGCGCGCGAAGCTCGGCGATCAGCCCGGCAGAGGCGACGATGTAGCCGAGCCGCAGGCCTGGCGCCAGCGTCTTCGACATCGAGCCGACATAGATGACGCGGCCCGAGCGGTCGAGGCTCTTCAGCGCCTGCTGCGGCGCCTCGTCGAGGAGCTGGCTGTCGTAGCCGTCCTCGATGATGATCTGGTTGTTGCGGTTGGCCCGCGCCAACAGGTCCTGCCGCCGCTCCGCCGACAGCGGCACCATCGTCGGGCAATGATGGCTGGGGGTGACGAAGACGAAGCCGGAATCGCTGGGGATCGCCGAGGTCACGATGCCCGACTGGTCGACCGGTACCGGCTGGATGTCGGCGCCGGCGAGCCGGAAGATCGAGCGGGCGTCCGGATAGCCCGGGTCTTCCATCGCCACCTTCGAGCCCTTCGTCATCAGCAGCGAGGCCAGCATATAGAGTGCGTTCTGCGCGCCCAGCGTCACGATGATCTCGTCCGGATTGGCGAAGATGCCGCGGCGCGGCAAAAGCCGGGCCTGGATCTGCTCGATCAGCAGCGGATCGTCGCGGTCCACCATGTCGGATGCCCAGTTGCGGATCTCGAGCACCGCGAGCGCCATCCGGTTGCATTCGCGCCATTCGGCGGTCGGGAACAGCGCCGGATCGAACTGGCCGTAGACGAACGGATAGGAGGACTTGATCCAGTTGTCATGCTTGGCCGGCGGCGGCATGTCGCTGGCGGCGATCTGCCGGCGCGCCTTCCAGTCGATCTCGTTCTGCTGGTCGGGTGCCTTCTGGTGTGGCTTGGCGGGGGTGGCCAGCACGTCGGGGTTGACGAAATGGCCGCGCCGCTCGCGCGCCACCAAAAAGCCCTGGTCGACCAGCTGCTGGAAGGCAAGCACCACCGTGCCGCGGGCAACCCCAAGTTTTTCCGCCAGAATCCGGCAGGACGGCAGCGGCATCGAGGCGGCGATTTGTCGGTCGAGGATGGCTGCTACGATCGCCTGGCGGATCTGCGCCTGAAGGGTTTGTCCGGATTCGGCCGAAATCCGGAACAGGCCGGACCATATGGCCGTGTCATTGCGCTGTGGCATGGGAGATCTTCCTCGGATGGCCAGCTGTTTTCACTTGGCTGGACCAGTCGAGTGTAGGGGTGGCACAAGGGGTTGCGCCAATCAATTTTTCTGATCGCTGGGATTTATGCCAGTGATCCATTGGCCACGAAGTGATCCATCCGTTGGCCCGCGAAAAGGTGCTGCGGCGCATCATAAAAGCGTGATGCGGTGCGGCATAAAGGCGTGGTGCCTTGCCTCATCGAGGCGTGATGCCTTAGGTCATCGAGCGTGGCGCCTCGCGTCATCGAAGCGTGACGCTTTGCGTCGTCGCTCCGCGCTTGAACGAAAAAAAGGAAATCGGCTCAATAGAATGTCGCGACGACACGCGCCGGAAACATCCAGCCTGTTAAAATCATTGTAAAAACCCGCCAGGAGCCCGCCAGTGGACCAGTCAGCCTTCGACAAGCAGTTCGCCGCGTTGCGTGACCAGCGCGTTGCGGCCAAGGGCACCATGCGCGAAGCCTTCGCCGCCGATCCCAAGCGCTTCGAAAAATTCTCCGCCACAGATGGCGACCTTCTGCTCGACTGGTCGAAATGCGCGGTCGACGCCGACACGATGGCCATGCTGGAGAAGCTAGCCGGCGCCGCCGATCTCGAAGGCCGCCGCGCCGCGATGTTCGAAGGCAAGAAGATCAACGTCACCGAGGGCCGCGCCGTGCTGCACACGGCATTGCGCAATTTGACCGGCAAGGGCGTCGTGGTCGATGGCCAGGACACCAAGGCCGATGTGATTGCCGTGCTCGACGCCATGGGCGCCTTTGCCGATGCCATCCGCTCCGGCAAGGCCGCCGGCGCGACCGGCAAGAAGATCACCGACATCGTCAATATCGGCATCGGCGGCTCGGACCTTGGGCCGGCGATGGTCACGCTGGCGCTCGCCCCCTACCATGACGGCCCGCGCGCGCATTACGTCTCCAATGTCGACGGCGCCCATATCCACGACACGCTGAAGGGTTTGTCTCCCGAAACGACGCTGTTCATCGTCGCCTCCAAGACCTTCACCACGGTCGAGACGATGACCAACGCCGAGACGGCGCGCAAATGGGTGGAGAAGGCGCTAGGCAAGGAGGCGATCGGCAAGCATTTCGCCGCCGTCTCGACCGCGCTCGACCTGGTGGCGAAGTTCGGCATCGAAAAGGACCGCGTCTTCGGCTTCTGGGACTGGGTCGGCGGCCGCTACTCGGTCTGGAGCGCCATCGGCCTGCCGGTGATGATCGCCATCGGTCCGCGCAATTTCCGCGCCTTCCTCGACGGCGCGCATGAGATGGACGAGCATTTCCGCTCAGCACCCCTGCGGCGGAACCTGCCGGCTCTACTCGGGCTGATCGGCTGGTGGCACCGCGTCGTCTGCAAATATCCGGCGCGCGCCGTCATTCCCTACGACCAGCGCCTGTCGCGCCTGCCGGCCTACCTGCAGCAGCTCGATATGGAATCGAACGGCAAGAGTGTGACGCTGGATGGCGGCGCCGTCGCGACGCCGACCGGTCCGCTGGTCTGGGGCGAGCCCGGCACCAACGGCCAGCATGCCTTCTTCCAGCTTTTGCACCAGGGCACCGATTTCATCCCGGTCGAGTTCCTCGCTGCCGCCGTCGGCCACGAGCCGGAACTGAAGACCCATCACGACCTGCTGCTCGCCAACTGCCTGGCCCAGTCGGAGGCCTTCATGAAGGGCCGCACGCTGGAAGAGGCGCGCGCGCAGATGCTGGCCAAGGGCATGAAGCCCGCCGATGTCGACCGCATTGCGCCGCACCGCGTGTTTTCGGGCAACCGCCCCTCGCTCACCATCCTTTATCGCAAGCTCGATCCACGCACGCTCGGCCGGCTGATCGCGCTATACGAGCATCGTGTCTTCGTCGAGGGCACGCTGTTCAACATCAATTCGTTCGACCAGTGGGGTGTCGAATTGGGCAAGGAATTGGCGACGGGCCTGCTGCCTGTCGTGGAAGGCAAGGAGACTGCCGCAAAACGCGACGCCTCGACTGCCGGACTGGTGGCTCATATCCACCAATTGCGCGGCGCGGAGTAAAAGGATTTGGCGGATATCAAGGGAATTCTGTTCGACAAGGACGGCACACTTGTCGACTTCAACGCAACCTGGCTCGGCATTGCCGACTTCATGGCCATGGACGCCGCCGAGGGCGACCGCTGGAAGGCCGACAGGCTGCTCGCCGCCGCGGGCTTCGATTTCGTCAGCAAGCGCTTCAAGCCCGATTCGATCTTTGCTTCCGGCTCGAACATGGATGTCGTCGAGCTCTGGTTCCCACGCCTGTCCGACGAGGACCAGATGCTGGCCGTCTCCCGCTTCAACGAGATCACCTCGGTGCAGGGCTCGTCGATGGCGGTCGCGCTTCCCGGCATCATCGATTCGCTGAGGACGCTGCACAAGAAATCCTTCCGCATGGGCGTCGCCACCAACGATTCCACCAGCGGCGCCGAGAAGACGCTCGCCACGCTCGGCGTCGCGCAGCTCTTCGACGCCGCCTTCGGTTACGATGCCGTGGCCAACCCCAAGCCGGCGCCCGATACGGTCGTCGCGTTCTGCGACCTGACCGGGCTGAAGCCCAGCGAGATCGCCATGGTCGGCGACAACCGGCACGACCTCGAAATGGCGCGTGCCGGCGGCTGCGGGCTGGCGGTGGGCGTTCTTTCCGGCACCGGCACGCGCGACTCGCTGTCGCCGATGGCCGACGTCATCCTGGATTCGGTCGCCGACCTGCCGGATTTTCTGGCCGCGCGGGTGAGCGTGGCGGCGGGCTGACGTGTAGCCGTCCTCGTCCGCAGCGTGCGCCTCACGAAGCTTCGCTGACGAAAATACTGCGGCCTTCAGGATCCTTCACGATCATGCGGCGCTTGCCGGGCTCGACGTCTCGCCACGGCGGAATGCCGGCTGCCAGCACTCTCGCCCGAGCATGGTCAAGATTGGCGACGTTCACGCCGATCATGATCCCGGGGCTCGTGACATCCTCGCCAGGATAGATTTCAAGGACCATCGCGCCGCGCGTGCAGGCCAGATGCGCGGGTCCCGAGCCATGTTGTTCCGTGCCGAATTCAAACCCGAGCAGGCGATAAATGTCAGCCGTGCGTTCGATATCGCGAGCAAAGATCGTGATGAAGCTGATCATTGTCCGGTTCTCTTTGAGAGCGGTTTTCCGCCTGGTTGCCTGAAAGGTCTAGTCGGAGGATTTCGGTTCAAAAGCAAACACCCCGCTCGGCTTCGGCGCGCCGCCGCCGCTTCCGCCGACATCAGGCACCAGATATTCGCCAAGCAGGTGAAGCCGCGGTCTGGGCAGCCAGGCGCGGCCCGGGTCGCCGACCATCACCTCGATGCCGGCGGCAAGGCACCGGTCGAGGAATGGAATGACCCGCCGCGCGACCGCCCGTCCGTAGAAAACATCGCCGGCCAGCACCAGATCGACGCCGGGCGGCGGACCGGCGGTGATGTCCTCGCCGATTATGGTCATGGCGACGCCGTTGGCCGCGGCGTTGAGGCCAAGCGCGACAATGCCGTTGCGGTCGATTTCCGCCGCGATCACCTCGCTTGCTCCGGCCTTCGCAGCGGCGATGCCGACAAGGCCGGAACCGGCGCCGAGATCGAGCACGCGGCGGCCCGTGACGGTCGACGGCCGGTCGAGAATGTAGCGCGCCAGCACCGCGCCGCCCGCCCAGGCATAGGCCCAGTAGGGCGGCTGCGGCTCGGCTGAGCGGTCATATTTGCCGTCGTCCGGTTCCAGGAGCCGCCTCAGCCCGCTGCCGGGATGGGCCGTATAGAGGCGGATTTCAGGCAGCGACGGCACCGGCAAAAGCCACATGTTCGCCTTGATGAATTCCGCCGGATCGAGGCCCGCGCGGCGCTGTGGCGTCACACCGGCGGCACTGTCGGCCAAGTTATTCCCGCAATGCGCGCCGCAGGATCTTGCCGACCGGCGTTTTCGGCAGCTCGCTGCGGAATTCGATGTATCTCGGCCGCTTGTAGCCGGTCAGGTTCTCGCGGCAATAGGCAGTCAGCGCCTCGACGGTGAGCGCCGGGTCCTTCTTGACCACGAACAGCTTCGGCACCTCGCCGGAATGCTCGTCCGGCACACCGATCGCCGCCACTTCCAGCACGCCCGGGTGGTGCGCCACGACCTCTTCCAGCTCGTTCGGATAGACGTTGAAGCCGGAGACCAGGATCATGTCCTTCTTGCGGTCGACGATCTTGGTATAGCCGCGCTCGTCCATGAAGCCCATGTCGCCCGACTTGAAGAAGCCGTCCTTGGTCATCACCTTGGCGGTCTCGTCCGGACGGTTCCAGTAGCCGGCCATCACCTGCGGCCCGCGGATGCAGATCTCGCCGACTTCACCGAGCGGCACGTTGTTGCCGTCGTCGTCGCGGATGGCGATCTCGGTCGAAGGCAGCGGCAGGCCGATCGTGCCGGTGAAGTCGCTTGAGCTGAACTTGTTGGCGGTGGCCACCGGCGAGGTTTCGGAAAGCCCGTAGCCCTCGCTCACCGGACAGCCGGTCAGCGCCTTCCAGCGCTCGGCCACGCCCTTCTGCACCGCCATGCCGCCGCCGAGCGTCAGGATCAGCGGCTTGAAGTCGAGCTTGCGGAAATCCTCATTGTTGAGCAGCGCGTTGAACAGCGTGTTGAGGCCGGGGAAGATGTGGGCCGGATATTTCTGCAGTTCCTTGACGAAGCCCGGAATGTCGCGCGGGTTCGGGATGAGCACGTTCTGCGCGCCTTGCTGCATGCCCATCAGCGCGTTCACCGTCAGCGCGAAGATGTGGTAGAGCGGCAGCGCGCAGATGAAGTTCTGCTGCGCCGGCTTCGGCTTGACCGCGTAGGCGTCCTCCACCCACAGCGAATTCTGCGCCACGTTGGACAAGACGTTCCGGTGCAGCAGCGTCGCACCCTTCGAGACGCCGGTCGTGCCGCCGGTATATTGCAGGAAGGCGATATCGTCGCCCGACACCGCCGCGGGCTTGAAGGCGAGGTGCCCGCCGGCCTTCAGCGCGGCGTTGAATTTGACGTGGCCGGGCAGCGACCAGGCGGGAACCATCTTCTTCACCCGCCGCACGACGAGGTTGACGATCGCTCCCTTCAGGCCGCCCAGCATGTCGCCCATCGCCGCGACCACCACATGCTTGACCGGCGTCCGGGCGATCACCGCCTGCAGCGTGTTGGCGAAGTTTTCCAGGATGACGATGGCCTGCGCGCCGGAATCCTTGAGCTGATGTTCCAGCTCGCGCGGCGTGTAGAGCGGGTTGACGTTCACCACCGTGAAGCCAGCGCGAAGCACGGCCATCATCGCCACCGGATATTGCAGCACATTCGGCATCATCAGCGCCACACGCGCGCCCTTCTCCAGTCCTTTCGACTGCAGATAGGCGGCGAAGGCCGCCGAAAGCCGCTCGAGCTCGGCGTAGGAGATCGACTTGCCCATGCAGACGAAGGCCGGCCGGCCGGCAAACTCCTCGCAGGCGCCGACAAGGAAGTCGCCGATCGAATTGTATGGCAGCGGGCCGATCTCAGCCGGCATGTTCTTCGGATAGTTCTTGAGCCACGGCTTATCCGGCAGCCCGGCGGTGAGTTCCGTGATCGCCTTCGGCAGATGCTTGGCCGGAGCGGATGCCGGCTTTGCGGTGCTCGCTGCCTTCGCGGCGGCGGGCTTGCTGGTTTTTGAGGTCTTAGCCTTGGTGATAGACTTGGGGCCTGTCTTTGCTTGAGCGGCAACTGGCTTCGCGGCGGCCTTGGGCTTGGAAGCCGTCTTTGCGGGTGAAGAAGTCTTGGCCGGTGAGGCCTTGGCCGATGAAGTCTTTGCAGGTGAAGCCTTGGGCGCGCCGGCATTGGTGGTCGCGGCCTTGGCTTTTGCCTTCGCCGGGGGCGTCGTCTTTGCTGCTTTTGCCACCAAATCCCTCCCTGGTGTGCCTTGTCTTGCTGCCTCGCGGCGCGTCCGCCTCCGATATCGGAAGCGTTCTCCGCTGCCGCCGATCGCGGATTCCCAACAAATCCGGCATAGCGCCTATGTATTGCCTCTATCAGCGGCCGTGCAAGTCTTGCCCCAGCGGCAGCGGCGGAAAGATTTGCCGTCGAAATCTCTTCGCCCGACCGCTCCTCGAAGCGGATGCGGACGAGGACCGGGATTGCAAGCAGGAGCTCCTCGTTCTGATTTCGGCAAACGGTCGATCAATAAAAAAATGCGGTCGTTAACAATGTTGTGAGTGAAAAATTTTGCTCATTTTTTCCACTATTTGAGGAGAATACGGATTCTTTTCCTGCTTACCATGGGGTACGCAAACGGGGTGTTCCAAAGCCCGAAAAACGGTGCTTATATGCGCGCTTCGCGAGCCTGATAGAGGGGCTTGGAAGAACATCAGGGAGTGCTCAATGAAAAAGACAATGACTTTTGCAGCCGCGTTGCTGGCTGCAAGCGTCCTGGGTGGCATGGCCAATGCAAAGACGCTTGTCTATTGCTCGGAAGCGTCGCCGGCCAATTTCGACCCGGGTACTACGACGGGCGGTAACGACTTCGACGCTTCGTCGCGCACGGTCTATTCGCGCCTCGTCGAGTTCAAGCATGGCGGCACCGAGATCGAGCCCGGCCTTGCCGACAAATGGGAAATCTCCGACGACGGCCTGGTCTATACTTTCCACCTGCATCCGGGCGTGAAGTTCCAGACCACCGACTATTTCAAGCCGACCCGCGACCTCAATGCCGATGACGTCGTCTTCTCCTTCGACCGTCAGTTCAACAAGCAGAATCCGTGGAACGGCGAGAAGTATCTGCCGAACCTGACCTGGGACTATTACACCGGCATGGACATGCCGAAATACGTCGCCAAGTGGGAAAAGGTCGACGACCTGACCGTCAAGCTGACGCTGACCGAGCCGAACGCGCCGATGCTGGCCAATCTCGGCATGGACTTCGCCTCGATCGTCTCGAAGGAATATGCCGACCAGCTCGAGAAGGATGGCAAGATGGCCGACTTCTCCACCAAGCCGATCGGCACCGGCCCGTTCCAGTTCGTCGACTATCAGCTGGATTCGGTGATCCGCTATGCGGCGAACCCCGACTACTTCAAGGGCAAGGAGAAGATCGACGATCTCGTCTTCGCCATCACGCCTGACGCGACCGCCCGCATCCAGAAGGTGTTGGCCGGCGAATGCGACGTCGCGCCCTATCCGAATCCGGCCGACATCGCCACCATCAAGGCCAACAAGGACGTGACCTTGATGGACCAGGCCGGCCTCAACATCGGCTACATGAGCTACAACACGACGATCCCGCCGCTCGACAAGCCCGAGGTTCGTCATGCGCTCAACCAGGCGATTGACCGGGAAGCCCTGATCAAGTCGCTGTTCCAGGATGCAGGTGCCACGCCGGCCCAGAACCTGATCCCGCCGACCATGTGGTCGTGGAACAAGGATGTGAAGTTCGATTCCTACGACCCGGAAGCGGCCAAGAAGGTGCTGGCCGATGCAGGGCTGAAGGAAATCCAGCTCTGGGCCGCCGACCGCGTGCGTCCGTACAACCCGAACTTCCAGCGCGCGGCTGAGCTGATCCAGGCCGACTGGGCCAAGGTCGGCGTCAAGGCGAACATCGTCAACTACGAATGGACGAAGTACCGCGAGGAAGGCAAGAAGAAGGACCGTCCCGGCGCCTTCCAGATCGGCTGGACCGGCGACAATGGCGATCCGGACAACTTCTTCGCCACCCTCTTCGCCTGCTCGGCCATCGGCGTCTCGAACTACTCCAGCTGGTGCGACAAGGACTTCGAGGACCTGATCCAGAAAGCCAAGAAGACCAGCGACCAGGGCGAGCGCACCAAGCTCTATGAGCAGGCGCAGGAAATCTTCGCCAAGCAGGCGCCCGCCTTCCTGCTCGCTCACAGCCAGGTTTATGCGGTCGTTCGCAACAATGTCAGCGGCTTCAAGATGGACCCGCTCGGCATTCATCGCTTCGACGGCGTTGACAAGGCCGAGTAATATTGCGAACGGGGCGGCGCTATTTTAGCGCCGCCCCATTCCATCCGACGATGCTCCGATATCTTCTCAACAAAATAGCACTTCTGATCCCGACCCTGGTCGGCATCACAATCTGCGCCTTCGCCTTCGTCCGGCTGCTGCCCGGCGATCCGATCCTGGCCATGGCCGGCGAGCATGGCGTCACCCCCGCCCGCTACGAAGAGCTCAAGGAACAGTTCGGCTACAACCTGCCGATCTGGGAGCAGTATGCGCGTTATGTCGGCGAGGTCGCCACGGGTGACTTCGGCGTGTCGATTTCATCCAAGCGCCCGGTTCTCGAGGAGTTCAAGACGCTCTTCCCGGCGACGCTGGAACTCTCCTTCTTCGCCATGATCTTCGCCATGGTGATCGGCATCCCGGCCGGCATATTCGCTGCCGTCAAGCGCGGCTCATGGTTCGACCAGTCGCTGATGGGCACCGCGCTCGTCGGCTATTCAATGCCGATCTTCTGGTGGGGCCTGCTGCTCATCATCTTCTTTTCCGGCTATCTCGGCTGGACGCCGGTTTCGGGCCGCATGGGCCTGCAGTTCTTCCTGAAGCCGATCACCGGCTTCATGACCGTCGACAGCATCCTCTATGGCAAATGGGACGCGCTGCGCTCGGCGCTCAGCCATCTCGTCCTGCCCGCGATCGTGCTCGGCACCATTCCGCTGGCGGTGATCGCGCGCCAGACGCGCTCGGCCATGCTCGAGGTGCTGGGCGAGGACTATGTCCGCACCGCCCGCGCCAAGGGGCTTTCCGCCGCCCGCGTCATCGGCGTGCACGCGCTGCGCAACGCGCTGATCCCGGTCGTCACCACCATCGGCCTGCAGGTCGGCACGCTGCTTGCCGGCGCCATTCTCACCGAGACCATCTTCGCCTGGCCGGGCATCGGCAAGTGGATGGTCGATTCCATCTTCAAGCGCGACTATGTCGTCGTGCAGTCAGGTCTGCTTTTGATCGCCCTCATCGTCATGGCCGTGAACCTCATCGTCGACGTGCTCTATGCCGTCATCAACCCGCGCATCAGGGCGGCGTGATGAGGCAGTCGACCGAAATCGCCCCTATGGCCGCCGGCAGCCCGGACCGACTGACTGGCTTCAAGACCTTCTGGCACTATTTCTCGGTCAACCGCGGCGCCGTCATCGGCCTCTTCGTGTTCATCCTTTTGGTGCTGGCGGCGCTCTTGGCGCCGCTGCTCGCGCCCTATGCGCCCGACATCCAGGACAAGACCGCGTTCCTCAGGCCTCCGGCCTGGCAGACGGGTGGCAGCACTCAATATCTGCTCGGCACCGATCCGGTCGGCCGCGACATCCTTTCGCGCCTGCTCTACGGCGCGCGCTTTTCGCTGCTGATCGGCGCGGTCGTGGTCACGCTGGCTCTCACCGGTGGCATCACGCTTGGCCTGCTTGCCGGCTATTTCCGCGGCTGGGTCGACGTCGCGATCATGCGCGTCATGGACCTCATCCTCGCTTTCCCGTCCCTGCTCTTGGCGCTGGTTCTGGTGACCATCCTCGGCCCTGGCCTGTTCAATGCCATGCTGGCGATCTCACTGGTGCTGCAGCCGCATTTCGCCCGCCTCGTGCGCGCCGCCGTCATGGCCGAGAAGAGCCGCGAATATGTCGTGGCCGCCAAGGTCGCCGGCGCCGGCCATCTGAGGCTGATGCTTCGCACGATCCTGCCCAATTGCCTGGCGCCGCTGATCGTCCAGGGCACGCTGTCCTTCTCCAACGCCATCCTGGAAGCGGCCGCCCTTGGTTTCCTCGGTCTCGGAGCGCAGCCGCCGACGCCGGAATGGGGCACCATGCTCGCCTCGGCGCGCGAGTTCATCCTGCGCGCCTGGTGGGTGGTGACTTTCCCCGGCCTCGCCATACTTATCACGGTGCTCGCCATCAACCTGATCGGCGACGGCCTGCGCGACGCCCTCGATCCGAAGCTCAGGAGGTCGTGATGGCATTGCTCGACATCCATAACCTCGTCGTCGAATTCCAGACCGCGTCCGGCCCGTTCCGCGCCGTCGACGGCGTCTCGCTCCATGTCGACGAGCGCGAGGTGCTCGCCATCGTCGGCGAATCCGGTTCTGGCAAGTCGGTGTCGATGCTGGCGGTGATGGGCCTTCTGCCATGGACCGCAACAGTCACTGCCGACCGCATGAGTTTTGCCGGCCTCGATCTCCTGAAGATGAGCCCGGCCGAGCGCCGCAAGATCATCGGCAAGGACATTGCCATGATCTTCCAGGAGCCGATCGCCAGCCTCAATCCCTGCTTCACCGTCGGCTTCCAGATAGAGGAAGTGCTGCGCTTTCACATGGGCATGGACAAGGCCCAGCGACGTGCGCGTGCCATCGAGCTTTTCAAGCAGGTCGGCATTCCCGAGCCGGCCGAGCGGCTCAATTCCTTCCCGCATCAGATGTCGGGCGGCCAGTGCCAGCGCGTCATGATCGCGATGGCGATCGCCTGCAATCCGAAGCTCTTGATCGCCGACGAGCCGACCACCGCGCTCGATGTGACCATCCAGAAGCAGATCCTCGATCTCTTGGTCTCGCTGCAGGCCAAATACGGCATGGGCCTGATCATGATCACCCACAATATGGGCGTGGTCGCCGAGACCGCCGATCGCGTCATCGTCCAGTACAAGGGCCGCAAGATGGAAGAGGCCGACGTGCTGTCGCTCTTTGAATCGCCGAAGAGCAACTACACGCGCGCGCTGCTGTCGGCGCTGCCGGAAAACGCCGTCGGCGACCGGCTGCCGACCGTCACAGACATGCTGTTCGAGGCTGCGCCCTCTGGAGCCGCCGCATGACCAAGGTCGTCGAAGGCAAGAACATCAAACGCGACTACCACGTCGGGGGCGGCCTGTTCCGCGGCGCGCGCACGGTCCATGCGGTGAAGGGCGTCTCCTTCAGTGTCGAGAAGGGCAAGACGCTTGCCATCGTCGGCGAAAGCGGCTGCGGCAAGTCCACGCTTGCCCGCATCATCACTTTGATCGATCCGGCGACGGCCGGCGAGCTGTTGATCGACGGCAACAAGGTCGACATCGCCAGGGACGGACTGACCAAGGAGATGCGCCGCAAGGTGCAGATCGTCTTCCAGAACCCGTACGGCTCGCTCAACCCGCGCCAGAAGATCGGCGACGTGCTCGGCGAGCCGCTCTTGATCAACACCGACAAGCCGGCCGAGGAACGCCGCGATCTTGCGATGAAGATGCTGAAGAAGGTCGGCCTCGGCCCGGAGCACTATAACCGCTATCCGCACATGTTCTCCGGAGGCCAGCGCCAGCGCATCGCCATTGCCCGCGCGCTGATGCTGAACCCGAGCCTGCTGGTGCTGGACGAGCCGGTCTCGGCGCTCGACCTTTCAGTGCAGGCGCAGGTGTTAAACCTCCTCGCCGACCTGCAGGACGAGTTCAAGCTGACCTACGTCTTCATCAGCCACGACCTCTCGGTGGTGCGCTACATCGCCGACGACGTGATGGTGATGTATTTCGGCGAAGCGGTCGAATACGGCTCGCGCGACGAGGTCTTCTCGGACCCCAAGCACAGCTACACCAAGACGCTGTTCGCCGCGACGCCGCGCGCCGATGTGGCGAGCATCAAGGCAAGGCTGGCGAAGAAGGCGGCTTAGGCCGGGGGCGTTAGGGCGGTAAGCCCCACAGGTCGTCATCCTAGGGCGGAGCGCTGCGCAGCAGCGCGGAGACCCTAGGATCCATGCCGTTACCTCAGCCGAAGCGTGCAGCGGAGCAGAATTCTGCACCGTTGCAACGCTCCTACGTCACGGAATGGATCCTCGGGTCTGCGCGCGTCGCTTCGCTCCTTGCTTCGCCCGTGGATGACGACGCGGAGGTGGCCGGACTCACCACAGCTTCGCGATGATCGCCCGCAGCGCCTCGCCGAACCGGTGCACTTCCTCCACCGTGTTGTAGTGCACCAGCGAGGCGCGGATCGCGCCGCTGTCCATGGCGAGGTTGAGCCGCTTCATCAGCCGCGGCGCGTACATATGGCCGTCGCGAATGCCGATCTGCATGGCGGCCATCTCTTCGACGATCCGCTGCGGCGAAAGCGTGCCGATGTTGAAGCAGAAGGTCGGCACGCGCTCATGGATGCGCGCTTCGTCGGCGACGCCGTAGATGGTCGCGCCGCAATCCTTCAGCACCTTCATCATCTCGCGCGCCAGCATCAGCTCGTAGTCGCGGATGGCGTTCATGCCGGCGACGATGTTGTCGCGGCGCGAGCGGTTGTTCTGGGCTAGGAAATTGCGGCCGACCGATTCCAGATAGCGCACCGCCGCATCCATGCCCGACACGTTCTCGTAGATGAAGGTGCCAGCCTCGACCTTGTAGGGCGGCTCGTCCGGAATGAAATCCTCGCGGAAGGTCGGCAGCCGCTTCAGCGTCTCGAAGCGGCCCCAGAGGAAGCCCATATGCGGCGAGAAATTCTTGTAGCCGGAGCAGACGAGATAGTCGCAGTCCCAGGCCCGCACGTCGATCAGCCCATGCGGCCCGTAATGCACGCAGTCGAGGAAGACTTCGGCGCCCGCCGCATGCGCGATCCTGGCCACGGAAGCGACGTCGACGATGGAGCCGATCGAATGCGCCGTCACCGTGCAGGCGACGAGCCGGGTGCGCTCCGAGACCAGCGCCTTGAGGTCGTCGACATGGAGATTGCCGTTCTCGCGCATGCGCCACCATTTGAACTTGGCGCCCGCCTGCTCCAGCGCCAGCCAGGTGGCTATGTTGGCGTCGTGGTCCATGTCGGTGACGACGATCTCGTCGCGTCCCCCATCTGTGTCTTTGGCAAGCATCTGGCCGATGCCGAGGCTGACCAGGCGGATGAACGAGGTGGCGTTCATGCCGAAGCAGATTTCGGATGGGCTGTAGGCGTTGATCAAAAGCGCAACGCTTTCGCGGGCGTCGGCGACCGACTGATCGACGGTGACGCTGCGGCCATAGCGGCCGCCGCGCTGGACGTTGTGCCCGACCAGATGGTTGGTCACCGCGTCGAGCACGCTTTGCGGGATCTGCGCGCCGGCGGCGTTGTCCATGAAGACGAAATCGCCGGCCTGCTTCAGCGCAGGGAACATGGCGCGGATCTTCTCGACCGGGAACGAAGCGGCCCCATCATGCGCTTTCGAATTCGGCGCTTTCGAAACATGGTGCTGGTTCACGGGGAGTCTCCTTCAGGTCATCAAGGTCATTCGAGGGGAGGTTAGTGCGCGCCGGACTGAGCCTTGCCGCGCTCTTCGAGGTAGCCGACCAGCCGCACCAGCGGCCACAGGAAGGCGAGGTAGATGATCGCGGCGCCGATCAGCGGCGTCGGGTTGGCCATCAGCGCCTGCGCGTCGGTCGCCTGCTTCAGAAGGTCGGGCATCGCCACGACGGAGGCGAGCGCGGTGTCCTTGAACACCGAGACGCAGTTGCTGGTGAGCGGCGGGATGACGACGCGGATCGCCTGCGGCAGGATCACCTTGCGCATGGCGACCCAGAAGGGCAGGCCGAGTGCCGCGGCCGCTTCGAACTGGCCTTTCGGGATGTTCTGGATGCCGGCGCGGCAGACTTCCGCGGTGAAGGCGGCAAGCACCAGCGACAGCGCAAGCGCAGCCGACACGAAGGACGAGAGCCGGATGCCGATGAAGGGCAGGGCGTAGTAGATCAGGATCAGCACCACCAGGATCGGCAGCGCGCGGAACATATCGATATAGAGCGTCGCCAGCCGCCTGAGCGGTTTTGGCGCGTAGAGCCGCACCAGGCAGATCGCCAGCCCGGCGATGGTGCCGAAGACGATCGCGGCGCAGCCGAGCAGGATGGTGTTGCCGAGCCCTCGAATGAGGATCGGAAAGGATCGGACCAGAACGCTCCAGTTGAAGAAGGTATCGATCAGTTCCATCGGCGCTCACCGTCAGACAAGGCCCGCCATGTTCGGCAAAGACCGAATTGTCGAAGCGAGAGCGCCAGCCTTGCCGCCGCCCTCGTCGAAGCTTGTAATTAGCCGGCTTACTGCGGGATCGGGCCTGGCGTCACCGTGCTGGTGCCGGCCTCCGGATCGACGCCGAACCACTTCTTGTGGATTGCGGCCATGGTGCCGTCCTTCTTCATTTCGCTGATGGCGTCGTTGACTTTTTCCAGAAGCGGATGGCCCTTCTTGGTCATCATCGCGAAGCGCTCGCCGGTCGGGATGCGGACGAGGATCTTCAGCGCCGGCATCTGCTTGATGGCGAACAGGAAGCCGGCGAGCTCGCCGGCGCCGCCGTCGATGCGGCCGTTCTGCACGTCGAGCAAAAGGTCCTGCTGGGCGTTGTAGCTCTTGGTCTCGGCGACGCCGAGCTTGGCGGCGTTTTCCTTCATGTAGGCCTCGCCGGTGGAGCCGGCGATGACGCCAATGGTCTTGCCCTTCAGGTCGTCGAGCGACTTGATGGTGGAATCCGCCTTGCCGACGATGGTGCCGTCGCTGTCGTAATAGGCTTGCGTGAAGCCCTGGTTCTGCAGCCGCTCCTTGGTCACCGAGATCGAGGAGACGGCAAAGTCGATGCGGCCCGAAGCGGTCGCCGCGAACAGCGCCTGGAAGCCGAGATCCTGGAATTCGACCTCCGCGCCGATACGCTTGGCGACATCGTTGGCGACGTCGATCTCGAAACCTTCGAAGCCGCCGGAATCGGTCTTGTATTCCCATGGCGGGTTGGCCGGATAGGCGCCCACCATGATCTTGTCGGCAAAGGCAGGCGCCGCGAAGGCGACGCCTGCGGCGATGATCACCCCAATCAGTCCTAGACGTTTCAACATCTTGCTTCCCTCTGGTTCGGTTCCTCATCCGCCCCTTCCGGCGCCCAACTCCTGGGCGCCGCAGGCGAGGCGGTGCCTGAATTCAGGATGCGCGGCGGCGCCGCGAACCGATATGCTGCTGCAGCCTGGCAATCAGCGCATCGACCGCCGCTTCCGTCGTGACCATGCCCGGCGATAGTCTGAGCGTCGTGCCGCGCGCATCGCAGTAAAGCCGCTCGTTGCGCAGCGAAGCGACGATCTTCGCCGGCTCTGCGCCTTGCGGCAGGCCGAGCATGACGCTGCCGCCGCGCTCCTTGGCATCGAGCGGCGAACGGACCGCCCAGCCATTCTCCAAGGCAGCGGCGATGATGCGCTCGACAAGCACTGCATTCTGCGCGCGGATGGCATCGATGCCGGTCTTCTCCACCCACTCCAGCCCGGGCAGCGAGGCCACGCTTGCCAAGATCGCCGGCGTGCCGTGGTCGAAGCGGCGCGCATCGTCGGCGTAAGTGAAGGCGTCGAGATCCCAGGAGAACGGGTTCGGCTGGCTGAACCAGCCGCGCAGCTCCGGCCGACAGGTCGCGAGCAGGTCGGGGGCGACTTGCAGGATGCCGGCGCCGGAGGAACCGCACAGCCATTTCAGCGATGTCGAGACGACGAAATCGACCGGCGTCGCGACCACGGAAAACGGCGCGACGCCGATGCCCTGCGTGACGTCGACGCCGACGATGCTGCCGATGGCGCGGCCATGCGCGGCGAGCCGCTCGACATCGCAGCGGTGCGAGGCCGTCGAGGTGACGAAGGTGATGAGCGCTAGCCCGACATCCGCTTGCCAGCGGGCGATGAAGTCGTCGTCGCGCACCCAGCTCTCGCCGGGCCGCAGCGGCACCGTGTCGAGCGTGAAGCCGAAACGCTCGGCGAGACCGGCAAGCAGGAAATGCAGACTCGGAAAACAGTCGGCCGCAACCAGCAGCCGCTTTCCCTTCAGGCGCTCGGCAGGCAGGCCGCCGATCAGGCTGTAGAGTGCTGCGGTGACATTCTCGGCGGTGGTGAGCGTGCCCTGCGGCGCCTCGATCAGCCGCGTCCAGGCATCGATGAAGCGCTGCCGCGCGGCAAGCGCGGCCGGCCATTGGCCGTCATCCTCTGCCGACCAGATGTTGGAAAACTCCGTCAGCGCGGCGGCCATCCGCTCGGCCTTGCCGGGGAAAGTGCCGATCGAATGGTAGAGAAAATAGCCGGACATTTGCTGTCTCTCGCTCCCTTGTGATCATGTGATCACAAAACCGGACACGGATCAACGCTGCAGGTTCAGAAAGCCGGTTTGGCGGCAGAAAATGTGCGATTGTTTTGGTCCAGGAAGCCGCTGCAAAATCGCACACTGTGGGGATTGGTCGAAGCGCCTCTCAGTTTCGTCATCCTATGGCGGAGCAAGGAGCGAAGCGACGCGGCGCAGACCATAGGATCCATGCCGTTACATAGAAACTTCGCCAGCGGTGCAGAATTCTGCGCCGTTGCACCCCTTGGCCGAGGTCACGGCATGGATCCTTGGGTCTTCGCTCCGCTTCGCGTCGCTACGCCCAAGGATGACGACGTTGTGGAGGCTCCAGCCAATGCCGAACGTTTGCGATGATTGAGCGAAACGAGCCGTGAAACCCTTGGCCGGCGACATGTCAGCGACCTGTCGGGAATCAGGAAGCCCTGCCGAAGGCGGAGAAATCGACCGGCCTGGGCTCGGGCACGTCAGGGCAGATCGCGCGCAAAGTTTCTTGCGTCGCCGTGATGTCGGCCACCACCTCGTCGCGGGCGCGCACGAAATCCTTGTCCTTCAGCGCCGCGATGATCGCGACGTGACGGCCCGAGGGCTCCATCGTGCCGGCGCGCATCAGCGGCGCGACATGGTTGGAGAGCAGTCGCATATAGGGGCCGAAGCGCAGCCACAGCGTCTCGATCAACTGGAACAGAACGTCGGAGCCGGAGGCGCGATAGATGGTGAAGTGGAATTGCTGGTTCTTGGCGATCAGCTCGTAGATGCTGCCGTCGCGGCCAATCGCCTGCTGCTCGTCAGTGACCCGCTGCAGGGAGGCGATCTCGGCTGCGGTCAGGCGCGGCGCGCCAAGCTCGGCGGCGAGCCCCTCGACGGCGAGGCGGGCCCGGCAGAGGTCGTCGAGCCGCGCCCGCGTCACCACCGGCACGCAGGCCGAACCGTTCTGCGAGATCTCCAGCGCGTTCTCGGCAGCCAGCCGCCGCAACGCTTCGCGCACAGGCATGTTAGAGGTGCCGAAAGCCTCGGCCAGCGAGGCGATGGTCAGCACCTGCCCCGGATCGAAGCTGCCGACCATGAGGGCATGGCGAAGCTGCTGATAGACGCCATCCTGGACGGTGATGCGTCCCGATACCGGTTCGAAGCCCAGAGCCACGCTTTTGCTTTCCTCCGATAAAGCCTATGTGCGAAGACACATAAGCGGCCCACCGAAGCGGGCGTGATCATCTGATCACAGATTGTGGCGGGAGCCAAGCGGCTGAAAGTATCTTGGACAATACAAGTCGAGGAACCGAATAGCATTGCCTGAGAGGTTGGCGCCGCCCCTCATTGCCCCTGCCGGGCATTTCTCCCCCCGTCGCGTTCGATTTCGCCAGTTGCAGGCGTTGCAGAGCAGGGCGCCAGCGTCGCGGCCAGCCCTCTTCTCCCCGTCACTATACGGGGAGAAGGTGCCGGCAGGCGGATGAGGGGCAGCGCAAGCGTCGAAAATTGGCCGACTGAGAAACTGAGGTCCGGGCTTAGCTGTCGTTGAGGGAGCTAACCCAAGCCAAGCCTCAACTCACTCCGGAATGACCGCCGTAGCCTGTATCTCGACCTTCGCCCGATCCTCGACCAGCGCCATCACCTGCATGGCGGCCATCGCCGGAAAATGCCGGCCGATCACGGCGCGGTAGGCCTCGCCGATTCCTTTGAGGTTGGCGAGATATTCGGCCTTGTCGATAAAATACCAGGTCATCGAGGTGATGTGCTGCGGCTCACCGCCCGCTTCGGCGAGCACCGCGACGATGTTGGCGAGCGTCTGGCGCACCTGGCCGACGAAGTCGTCGGTTTCGAAACGGCATTCGGCGTTCCAGCCGACCTGGCCGCCGATAAAGACAAGCCGCCCGCGCGCCGCGACGCCATTGGCGTAGCCGATCGGCTTGGCCCAGCCCTCCGGCTGCAGGATGGTGTGCATGATCTAGCCTCCCCCTATTTCAGATGCGGTTGGCAAAGGTTTCACGCCGCTCCCATCACTTGCCTGGCGATCACCACCTTCTGCACGTCCGATGCTCCCTCATAGATGCGCAGCGCCCGGATCTCGCGATAGAGGCTCTCGACGATGTGGCCCTTGCGCACGCCGTCGCCGCCATGCAGCTGCACCGCCTTGTCGATCACCTCCTGCGCCTTGTCCGTGGCGAAGAGCTTCGCCATCGCCGCCTCGCGTGTGACGCGCGCGGCGCCCATGTCCTTGGTCCAGGCGGCGCGATAGATGAGCAGGGCGGCGGCGTCGACATTCAGCGCCATGTCGGCGATGTGGCCCTGCACCATCTGCAGCTCTGCCATCGGCGCGCCGAACAGTTTTCGTTCGGCGGCCCGCTTGACGCTTTCGTCCAGCGCCCGGCGGGCGAAGCCGAGAGCCGCGGCGCCGACCGTCGAGCGGAAGACGTCGAGCACCGACATGGCGATACGGAAACCATCGCCGGGCTTGCCGATCATGGCGGACGCCGGAACGCGGACATTGTCGAAGGACAGCCGCGCCAGCGGGTGAGGGGCGATGACCTCGAGCCGTTCGGCGATGCCAAGGCCCTTCGTGTCGGCCGGCACGATGAAGGCGGAAATCCCCTTGGCGCCGGGCGCCTCGCCGGTACGAGCGAAGACGACATAAAGGTCGGCGATGCCGCCATTGGAGATCCAGGTCTTCTCGCCTGAGAGGACATAGCTGTCGCCTTCGCGCGTGGCCGTCATTTCCATGTTGGCGACGTCCGAGCCTGAGCGCGGCTCCGAAAGCGCGAAGGCGGAGATCGCCTCGCCGGCCCGCGTCCTTTCCAGCCAGCGCTGCTGATCCGGCGTGCCGAACAGCGAGATCGCGCCGGTGCCAAGACCCTGCATGGCGAAGGCGAAGTCGGCGAGCCCGTCATGGCGGGCGAGCGTCTCGCGCGTGATGCAGAGCGTGCGTACGTCGAGCGGTGCGGGATTCTCGCTATCGATTGCAGTCGGCTTCAGCCATCCGTCGCGACCGAGCTTCGCCACCAGCGCGCGGCAGGCGGCGTCGACGTCGTGGTGATCGACCGGCAGGTTCTTCGCGCACCAGGCGTCGAGAGTTTCGGCGAGTTGGCGGTGGCGGTCTTCGAAGAAGGGCCACGAGAGGAAGGAGCGATCAGGCATTTGCGCCTCCGCTGTGCTTCAGGCGCCGAGCTCTACGGCGCCCCCCTCTGTCCTGCCGGACATCTCCCCCACAAGGGGGGAGATCAGACGTCGCCCGCGGTTTCGCCAATCGCCGGCGTTGCAAGGTTGGAGCCGGCGCCGGAACTGCCAATCTCCCCCCAAGTGGGGGAGATGTCCGGCAGGACAGAGGGGAGCGCTGTCCCGCCAGCATGTCCATCTCGAGCGAAGACAACATCTCAATTCCCCTCGAACACCGGCTTTTCCTTCGCCACGAACGCCTTGTAAGCCCGCTCGAAATCGCCGGTCTGCATGCAGATCGCCTGCGCCTGCGCTTCCGCCTCGATCGCCTGGTCGAGGCCCATCGACCATTCCTGGTTGAGCTGCGTCTTGGTAATGCCATGCGCGAAGGTGGGACCGGAGACGATGCGCGCCGCCATATCGAGCGCATCGGCCTCGAGCGCTGTCGCATCGACCAGCCGATTGTAGAACCCCCAGCGCTCGCCTTCGGCGGCGCTCATGGTGCGGCCGGTGTAAAGCAGCTCGGCGGTGCGGCCCTGGCCGATGATGCGCGGCAGGATCGCGCAGGCGCCCATGTCGCAGCCGGCGAGGCCGACGCGGGTGAACAGGAACGCGGTCTTCGCCTCAGGCGTCGCGATACGGATGTCGGAAGCCATGGCGATGATGGCGCCTGCGCCGACCGCCACGCCGTCGACGGCAGAGATGATCGGCTTGCCGCAGTTGAGCATCGCCTTGACGAAATCGCCGGTCATACGCGTGAAGGCGAGCAGCGCCTTCATGTCCATCTCGACCAACGGGCCGATGATGTCGTGGACATCGCCGCCCGAACAGAAATTGCCGCCATTGGGCAGGAACACCACGGCGTCGATATCCTCGGCGTAGACGAGGTCGCGAAAGGTGTCGCGCAGCTCGGCATAGCTGTCGAAGGTCAGCGGGTTCTTGCGCTCCGGCCGGTCGAGCCGGATCTTTGCGACCCGGCCTTCGACCTCCCAGAGGAAGTGCTTCGGCTTGCGTTTGGCCATGGCGCTCATTCGCGTCCCTCCCAATTGCTGCGGAACGATTTCAGCATGCCGGTCAGCCGCCGCGCCTCGTCCTCGCTGACAGTGCCGAGCAGCTCGCCGACCCAGTTCTCATGCGCGGCGGCGATTACGGCGAAGGATTTCGAACCTTCCTCGGTCAGCCGCACCATCGAGGTTCGGCGGTCGCCGTTGCGGCGCGCCCGTGTCACCAGCCCTTCCGAAACCAGCCGGTCGACGATGCCCGTCACATTGCCGTTCGAGACCAGAAGGAAACGTGACAGGTCGCTCATCAGCATGCCTTCCGGCGACCGGTAGAGCGCCGCCATCACGTCGAAGCGAGGCAGCGTGGTGTCGAACTCCTTCTTCAGCCGCTCGCGCAGCTCGGCCTCGATCGTGCGCGAGGCGCGCAGCAGGCGTATCCAGAGCCGCAGCCTGTCCTTGCCCGGCCCGGTAGACGTCGGTCCCGCTACCATGTCTCGCCTCCCGAGACCGAGATCGCCTGTCCGGTGATCGACCGCGCGGCATCGCTGCACAGCCAGAGCACGGCTTCGGCGACTTCCTCGGGCTGGATGAACCGTCCCTGCGGATTGATCGCGGCAAGGCTCGCCCGCGCCTCATCGGCGGCGCGGCCGGTTTTTTCGACGATGCGCCGGACGGACTCTTCCAGCATGTCGGTTTCTACGAAGCCGGGGCACACCGCATTGACGGTGACGCCGGACTTGGCGGTCTCTGCGGCAAGCGAACGCATCAGCCCGACGACACCATGTTTGGCCGCCACATAGGGTGCGACATAGGCGTAGCCCTTCAGTCCGGCCGTCGAGGCGACGAAGACGATGCGGCCCGACTTTCGCGCCAGCATGCCTGCCAGGGCCGGCTTCACTGTCAAGAAGGCACCGGTGAGGTTGACGTCGAGGGTGCGTCGCCAGTCGGTCAGCGAAATCTTGTGCGCCGGGGCGCTGCCGGCCATGCCGGCATTGGCGACCGCGATGTCGATCGGTCCGCGCGCGGCCTCCGCCTTCTCGTAGAGGGTCGCCATTTCCGCCTCGTCGGTGACATCGGCGGTAATGGCGAAGATGCGGTCGTTTTCCTTCGCGACCTCGGCAAGGGCTGCTTCGCGCCGCCCGCAGATGGTGACAGCCACGCCGGCCTCCGCCAGCGCCAGCGCGATGGCGCGGCCGACGCCGGAACCGCCGCCGGTGACCAGCGCATGCTTGCCGGCGATTGCCTGAGCCGCGCTCATACCTTCAGCCCCGCCGCCGCTTCGCGCTCGGCCAGCCGGTAGATCTGGTCGCGCCCTGGCAGGTAAGGATCAGGCCATTTGACGCCTCGGTCGCCGAGCGTCACCGCCGCATGCAGCGTCCAGTAGGGATTGGCAAGATGCGGCCTTGCCAGCGCCACCAGGTCGGCGCGACCGGCCATCAGGATCGAGTTGGCATGGTCCGGCTCATAGATGTTGCCGACCGCCATCGTCGCCATGCCGACCTCGTTGCGGATGCGGTCGGAAAACGGCGTCTGGAACATGCGGCCATAGACGGGTTTCGCGGCAATCGAGGTCTGCCCGGCCGACACGTCGCAGAGATCGACGCCGGCCTCATGCAGCAACCTGGCGATCTCGACCGCGTCGGCCGGCGTCACGCCTTCGATGCCCACCCAGTCATTGGCCGAGATGCGCATCGAGATCGGCTTCTCGGCCGGCCACACGGCGCGCACCGCATGGAAGATCTCCAGCGGATAGCGCATGCGATTTTCCAGCGAGCCGCCATAGTCGTCGGTGCGCCGGTTGGTCAGCGGCGTGATGAAGGAGGAGAGCAGATAGCCGTGCGCGGCATGGATCTCCAGCATGTCGAAGCCGCAGCGCTTTGCCATCTCCGCCGAGGCGACGAACTGGTCGCGCACAAGGTCCATATCGGCGCGGTCCATCGCCTTCGGCACCTGGTTTCGCGGCGACCACGGCACGGCCGACGGCGCAATTACCGGCCAGTTGCCGGAGGCGAGCGGCACGTCCGTTCCTTCCCAGCCGACCCGGGTCGAGCCCTTGGCGCCGGAATGGCCGATCTGGGCGCAGATCTTGGCTTCGGTCTCCGCATGGACGAAATCGACCAGGCGTTTCCAGGCGATTTCGTGCTCCGGCTTGTAGAAGCCGGGGCATCCAGGCGTGATGCGTCCCTCCGGGCTGACGCAGGTCATCTCGATATAGAGCAAGCCGGCGCCGCCCTTGGCGCGCTCGGCATAGTGGGCGAAATGCCAGTCGGTCGGGCAGCCGTCGACCGCCTTGTACTGGGCCATCGGCGAGACGACGATGCGGTTGGTGAGCGCCATGTCGCGCAGCCTGAACGGCGCGAACATCGGCGCGCGGCGTAAGCTGTTGCCGCCGGCGCCGGCCTTGCGCTGGAACCATTCCTCGGCGCCGGCCAGCCATTCGGCGTCGCGCAGCCTGAGGTTCTCGTGGCTGATGCGCTGCGAGCGGGTGAGCAGCGAATAGTTGAACTGCACCGGATCGAGGCCGAGATAGCGTTCCACCTCCTCGAACCATTCGAGTGAGTTGCGCGCCGCCGATTGCAGCTTCAGCACCTCGGTGCGCCGCGCGTCCTCATATTTGCGAAAGGCCGCCTCGAGGTCGGGCTCCGACTCGACATAGTCCGCGAGCGCCACCGCGCTTTCCAAAGCGAGCTTCGTGCCGGAGCCGATCGAGAAATGGGCACTGGCCGCGGCATCGCCCATCAGCGCCAGGTTCTTGTGCGACCAGCGCTCGCACAGCACGCGCGGGAAGTTGATCCAGGCCGAACCGCGTATGTGGTTGGCGTTGGTCATCAGCGGATGGCCGCCGAGATGTTTTTCGAAGATGCGCTCGCAGACCGCGATCGACTCCTGCTGCGTCATCGCGCCGAAGCCAAAGCGCTCCCACGTTTGCTGACTGCATTCGACGATGAATGTCGCGGTCTCGCTGTCGAATTGGTAGGCATGCGCCCACAGCCAGCCATGCTCCGTCTTCTCGAAGATGAAGGTGAAGGCGTCGTCGAATTTCTGCGTCGTGCCGAGCCACACGAATTTGCATTTGCGGGTGTCGATGTCCGGCTTGAAGACATCGGCGAAGACAGCGCGGGATTTCGAGTTCAACCCGTCCGCCGCGACCACCAGGTCATGCGTTTCCATGAATGGCCTCGGGTCGGAAATCTCCGTCTCGAACATCATCTTGATGCCGAGCTCGCGCGCCCGCCGCTGCAAAAGGATCAGGAGCCGCTTGCGGCCGATGCCGCAGAAGCCGTGGCCGGTGGAGACGGTGCGCACGCCGTCATGGATGACGGCGATATCGTCCCAATAGGCGAAATGCTTCTTGATCCAGACCGCGCTGACCGGGTCGTTCCTGGTCAGGTTCTCCAGTGTCTCGGCCGACAGCACCACGCCCCAGCCGAACGTGTCGTCCGGGCGGTTGCGTTCATAGACCGTCACCTCATGCGCGGCATCGCGCAATTTCAGCGAGATGGCAAAGTAGAGTCCGGCCGGTCCGCCGCCGAGAACCGCAACCTTCATGTCTTGCGATCTCCTCTTCACAGGAGTCGCCGGCGAGGCCGGCGATCCCAATGTTCAGTATCGCGCCAGCGAGCAATTATTTCAAGCTTGAAGTTTCATAATTGAACAATTGCTCGACGCTCTGGGTGGATCCGCTCACTTGGTCGGATCCTTCGGGCTCCACAGCACCGTCTCCGCGCCCTTCTCGTAGGCCATGCCTTGCGGGTAGCTGATCGCTTCGAGCTGCAAGCCCCAGGGCGCCTGGAAATAGAGGATGGTTTGGCCGGCCGCCGGCCCTTCCTTGACCGGCAGCGGCCCCAGCCGGGTCTTCACGCCCTTGGCGTCGAGGTAGGTTTTCGCCGCGGCGACGTCGTCGACATAGAAGGCGATGTGGAAGCCGCCGATATCGCTGTTCTTCGGCTGCAGGTTCTTCTGGTCGGGTGCGGTATATTTGAACAACTCGATGTTCGATCCCGTGCCGCAGCGGACCATGGTGATCTCCTCGATCACCGCCTTCGGATCGACACCGAGCAGGTCCTGCATGAAGGTGCCTTTGTCGTCGGCGAACGGACCGAACGACATCGCCTTCTTGCAGCCGACGACGTTGATGAAGAAGTCGACGGCCTGCTTCATGTCGGGCACGGTGATGCCGGTATGATCGTGCCCGCGCATGCCGGGGATCGTGTCGGCCGAGGCCGCTCCCATTGCGCCGAGCAGGATCGCGGCAAGCATCGTGCCGCAGGTTGCGTAGTTCATGTCACCCTCCATTGGCGGGCTGACTTTGCTCCCTTGCACATCCGAGGCCCGCTATTCGGCGTGCGGGTAGTCAAGCTCTCCTCACACAGGCGCCTTGGCAGGCGGCCGCAGCCAGTCCGCGTCGATCTCAGGCAGCGGAATGGCGGCGAGCAGGTCGCGCGTGTAGATCTCTCTCGGATTCTCGAACAGCGCGTCGGTGGCGCTGGATTCCACGATCCTGCCCTCGCGCATGACGATCACCTGCTGGCAGAGCCGCCTGATCACCGACAGATCGTGGCTGATGAAGGCGACCGTCAGTCCCATGTCGGCCGCGAGTTTCTCCAGCAGCGTCAGGATCTGCGCCTGCGTCGAGACGTCGAGGCCGGAGACGATCTCGTCGGCCAGCACGAATTTCGGCGACAGCGCCAGCGCCCGCGCGATGCCGACGCGCTGGCGCTGGCCGCCGGACAGCTCGTGGCGGTAGCGGCCGGCGAAATTCTGCGGCAGGCCGACGCGCTGCAAGGCTTCCGCGACGCGTTCCTTCAGCCGGTCGCCGAGGCCGTTCTGCCGCAAGGGGGCTGCGATGATGTTGAAGATCGTGTGCCGCGGATTGAGCGACGACATCGGGTCCTGAAAAATCATCTGCAGGTCGCGGCGAAGCGGCCGGAGCTCGGCTTCCGAAAGATGGCTGATGTCGCGTCCTTCGAAGTTGATGGCCCCCGCGCTTGGCTCGGTCAGCCGCACCAGCGCGCGACCGAGCGTCGACTTGCCCGAGCCGGACTCGCCAACGATGCCGGTTACCGATCCCTTGGGCAGGTCGAAGTCCAACCCCTTGAGGATCTCGGCCAGCGGCGCGCGGCCGATCAGCGGCTTGCGCGTCATGTCGGGCAGCGCCACCTTCAGCCCGCGCACGGAAAACAGCGGCTCAGCCATGGCCCGGCCTCCACGCCTTGTCGGCCGTCGCGATCTCGGCAGTGAGCCCGGCAAGCACGGTCTCGTCCACTGGCTTCAGCGACGCATAGGGATCGGTGTACTGCGGCGTCGCCGCAATCAGCGCCCGCGTGTAAGCGTGCTGCGGCGATGCGAAGAGTTCGGCTGTCTCGGCCTCCTCCACGACCTTGCCGGCATAGAGCACCGACACTTTCTGACTGATCTTGGCGACGACGCCGAGATCGTGCGTGACGAACAGGATCGCCGTGCCGTGATCGCGCTGCAGTTGCGCGATCAGCCGGAGGATCTGTTTCTGCACCGTCACGTCCAGCGCTGTCGTAGGCTCGTCTGCAACGATGAGCCTCGGCTCCGCCGCGAAAGCCGCCGCGATCAGCACGCGCTGGCGCATGCCGCCGGACAATTCATGCGGATAGCTTTTCTGCACGCGCTCGGGATCGCGGATCTGCACCTCGTCGAGCAGCTGGCGGATGCGCTTGTCCGCCCTCTCGCCGCTCCAGCCGAGGATGCGCACCAACCGGTCCGTCATCTGCGGGCCGATGCGGCGCGACGGGTTGAGCGCGGTGAGCGGATCCTGCGGGATCAGCGCCGTGCGCGCGCCGATCAGGGCCCGTCGTGCCTTCGCATCGAGCCGGCCGAGATCCTCGCCCTCGATCAGCATCTCGCCTTCGACGATGTGCACGCTTTTCGGCAACACACCCAGCACCGCCTTGCCGATCATCGTCTTGCCGGCGCCGCTCTCGCCGACCAGCGCGCGAACCTCTCCCGGCTGGACGGTGAGCGACACCGAGCGCAGCACGCGCTGGCCGTTCGGAAGCACGGCGCTGAGCGAGCGAATATCGAGGCACGCGCTCATCGCAGCACCGGATCGAAGCGCGCCTTCAAGCCCTCGCCGAACTGGCTGAAGGAAAGCACGGTGAGGATCAGCGTGACCAGCGGAAACACCAGCACCCACCAGGCCTGGTGGATCGACAGCCGTCCTTCCGCAATGATGCCGCCCCAGGTCGGATCGTCGGTGGAGATCGACAGATTGACGAAGGAGAGGATCGCCTCCACGATGACGGCGATGCCCATCTCCAGCGACAGCAACGCGACCACGGAAGGCAGCACATTGGGCAGCACCTCGCGCAGCATGATGCCGACACGGCCATAGCCGGCGATGCGCGCGCTTTCGACATAGTCCATGCGCGCCTGGCTCATCGCCTCGGCGCGGATCACCCGGCAGAAGCGCGTCCAATCGATGACGGCAATGGCTATGATGACGGAGCTCAAGCCAGTGCCCAGCACCGCGACCAGCAGGATCGCGAACAGTACAGGCGGGAACGCCATCCAGACATCGACGACGCGCGAGATGATGCGGTCGGCCCAGCCGCCGAAATAGCCCGCGATCAGCCCGAGCGCCGAGCCGACGATGCAGGCCGCGGACGCCGCGGCAAAGGCGACGATGAAGGCGATGCGGCCGCCGAAGATCAGCCGCGACAACAGATCCCGGCCGAGGCTGTCGGTGCCCAGCCAATAGCCGGGCTCGGCGCCGTCGAGCCAGAAGGGAGGCAGGCGCTCCAGCATCAGGTCCTGCGCCAGCGGGTCCTGCGGCGCGATCAGCGGCGCGAGGATGGCCGCAAGCAGCGCAAGGAGCAGCCAGCCGCCGGCCAGCCACAGCCTTGGACTCAGCCCGCGTCGCGAGATGCGCGCCTCATCCATGGCGCAGTCTCGGATTGAGCAGCGCATACATCATGTCGACGGCCAGGTTGATCAGCACGAAGAGCAGGGCGAAGACCAAGACGATGCCCTGGATCAGTGGCAGGTCGCGGTTGATGACGGCATCGATCGCCATGTTGCCGAGGCCCTCATAGGAGAACAGCCGCTCGACGATGACGGTGCCGCCGATCAGGAAGGTGAATTGGACGCCGACCAGCGTCAGCGTCGGCAGCGCCGCGTTCTTCAGCGCCTCGCGCAGGATGACCTGCGTTTCGGAAAAACCCTTCACCCGCGCCAGCACGACATAGTCGAGGTCGAGCACCTCCTTCAGCGACTGTTTCAGGAGCTGCGCGATGATCGCCGCCAGCGGCAGCGCCAAGGCCACGGCCGGCATCAGCATGTGCTTGAGCAGATCCCAGGTGAGATCGAAGCGGAGTCGAAGCAAGCTCTCGACAAGGTAAAACTGGGTGACGAAAGGCAGATCGAGCTGCGGCGACACCCGGCCGGAAATGTCGAACACAGGCACCAGCACGCCGAACAAGAGGATCAGCACCAGGCCCCAGAGAAAGTCGGGGATGGAGAGCGTCGCGCCGCTGGCGATATCGATGCCGGCCTCGACCGCGGTGCCGCGCGAGCGGGCGCCGAGGATCGCCGCGCTGACGCCGATCGCGACCGCCATCAGCAGCGCGACGGTTGCAAGCTCCAGCGTCGCCGGCAGCCGGTTGAACACCAGCCCCAGCACGTCCTGGCGCAGCGAGATCGATGTGCCGAAATCGCCATGCAGCACGCCCGCGAGCCAGATGAAGAATTGCTGCACGATGCTCTTGTCCAGCCCATAGAGCGCGCGCAGCCGTGCGATATCCTCATCGCTCGCGCCGGGCGGCAGCATCATGGCGATCGGATCGCCGGGCGCGACGCGGATGACGACGAAGACGACGATGGCGACGCCGAACAGCGTGACCAGCATCGTCACCAGACGAACGAGGAATCTCTGCAGCAGCATGCGTGCGTAATCACTCTAACGAACTCCCCCTCATCCGGCCGCTTCGCGGCCACCTTCTCCCCGGTGGGGAGAAGAGGCTGGCTCAGCCGTCGGCGACCTCTTCTCCCCTCGGGGAGAAGGTGGCCCGAAGGGCCGGATGAGGGGGCTGCGTCGTTGAAGGAGACACGCTACCGCGCCTCCTCATCTCGATCAGGCAGCCGGGGTCACCAGCGCCGGCAGCAGCGCGCCGGAGACATGCTGCACGACATTGACCTTCTTCGAGTGCACGATCGGCTGCGCATACTGGATCAGCGGTAGCACATAGGCCTGCTCGGCGATGTATTTGTCGACCGCCTTCCAGCCGGCGATGCGCTTGGCCTCGTCCTTCTCGCCCCACAGCGGGTTGATCATGTCGATCAGGTCCTGGCTGTCCCACACCGAATGCGGGCTCGGGCCATACATGGCGAAACCGGTCGAGGTGGTCGGGTCGCCGATGGCGTTGCCCCAATTGTAGAACGCGGCCGGCGCCAGCTTGTCGGCGGCGCGCAGCTCGTAATGCTTGGCGATCTCGTAGACCTCGATCTTGGCCTCGATGCCCACCTTGCGCCACATACCGACGATCGCCTGGATCATCTCGTAGTCCTTGGGCTTGAAGCCCTTGGTCGTCTGTATCGTGAACTTGACCGGCTTCTTCGGCGAATAGCCGGAAGCGGCGAGCAGCTCCTTGGCCTTTTCCGGATTGTGCTCGACTTTGATCGATGGATCGAAGGCCGTGTATTCCGGCGTCTCCAGCGTCGCGATCGGCTGACCGTAGCCGCGCAGCAGCCGCTTGACCAAGAGCTCCTTGTCCACCGCCATCACCGCGGCCTGGCGGACGTTCTTGTCCAGCATCGCCTCGATGTCGTTGAAGAAGATCATGCCGATGTCGGAGACGTTCTTGATCGAGCCGGCGAGCCCGTCCTTGGCGATCAGCCGGTCATATTCCTCGTAAGGGATTTCGAGCGTCACCTGGGAGGAACCGGACTCGACCTCAGCGACCCGGCTCGCCGCGTCGGTGACGAACTTGATCGTCACATTCTCAAAGGCCGGCTTGTTGCCCCAGTAGTTCGGATTGGCCTTGAGCCGCAGGAAGGCGTTGCGCTCGAACTTGTCGACCATATAGGGCCCGGTGCCGATCGGCGCCTTCTCGAAGCCCTCGGCGCCGACCTTCTCGTAATAGGCCTTCGGCATGATGTAGCCGGTCAGGAACGACATCCATTTGAAATAGACCGGGTCGAACTGCACCACGTCGCCGGTGATCTTGTTGCCGTCGATCTTGAAGTTGTTGACGTTCTTCCAGACGAACTGGATCGGATTGCCGGTCTTCTCGTCGCCGGCGCGCTGCAGCGACCACACGACGTCTTCCGGTGTGAAGGGCGAGCCGTCATGCCACTTCACACCCTCGCGCACCGTCATCATCACCTTGGTGCGGTCGTCGTTCCAGCCCCATTCGGTGAGCAGGCCGGGCGTGAAGGAAAGGTCCGGCTTTTGCGGAATGAACTGGTCGAACACCGACTGGTAGAGCCCCTGGATGGTCGGGTTCACCGCCGAAGGTCCGGTCGTCGGGTCCCAGGAGGGCAGGTTGACGTTGTAGGCGATCGTGAGCTCGTCCGCCGCCTTCGCTGCCCTCGGCAGGCCGAGCGTGGCAGCGCCGATCGCCGCCGCGCCGTATCCAAGCAAATCGCGTCTGTTGATGGTCATGGTCGTTCCCCTTGTTGGTTGTCCATCTTTGACTGTCATTGTCCGCGCGGTGTTTTTCATTCGCCAGGTTTGGTGGGCAACCGCGCCTTGTCCATCCTGGAATCCCGTCTGCTAGTTTCCTCCGAGCTGTTGGGCGAGCATGTAGCCGGAACCCGCTCCCGTGCCGGCGCCCGGCCAGGTCGCGGCGCCGGTGAGGTAGAGGTTCGAGACCGGCGTGTTCCAGCGCGCGAAGCCGCGCGCCGGACGAAAGAGAAAATTCTGCGCCAGATGATGGCTGCCGCAGATCTGGTCGCCGCCGACGAGGTTCGGGTTCTCGCGCTCGAGATCGATCGGCGAGAAGATGGCGCGGCCAAGAATCTTGCTGCGCAAACCCGGCGCGTAGCTTTCGATGATGTCGAGCACGCGCTCGGCATAGGCGTCCTTGACCGCGTCCCAGGAACCGGGCGCTATCTTGCCCGCGGCATCGCCGAGGATCTCGGCGGGCAGCATGCGCACCTGCACCCACAGCACATGCTTGCCTGACGGTGCCCGTGACGGATCGACGGCGGTCGGCTGGCCGACGACGAGCACGGGCCGGTCGGGCAGCGTGCCGGCGATCGCCTGCTGATAGGTGCGCGACATAGCGTCGAGCGAAGGCGCCAGATGCACATAGGCGAACCGGCGAAGCTCGGCGCCGGCGCTCCAGTCCGGCAAATCGTCCAGCGCCAGATGGATCATCATCGTGCCCGGCGCATGGCGGAACTTTTTCATCGCCGCGTCGAAGGCGGCGTCGCCGGAGCCATTGGGCAGAAGCTTGCCCGGAAGCGCTCCCGGCGCGATGCCGGCAATGACGGCCTTGCTCGCGGCATGGAAATCGCCGGAAGCCAGACGCACGCCGGTCGCCCGGCCGCCGGCGACCGTGATCTCCGCCACTTCTGCGCCGGCCACGATCTTGCCGCCGGCCGTTTTGACCATGCCGGCGAGCGCGCGGATGATGGTGTCGGCGCCGCCCTTGCCGAGCACCATGCCGAAACTCTGATTGGCCATCGATTCCAGGTAGGGGAAGACCGCACCACCGGCGATATCCGGAGCGAAGTCGAGATGCATGCCCCAGGCGGCGAGCGTCGTCCTGACATGCGGCGTCTCGAAATTTTCCTCCAGCCACGCGCGCGGTGACGACAGCAGCAGCCGGCCCGTGTCGAGCGCGCCGGCAAAACCCTTCTTGCGCCACAGGTGCCAAGCCGTGCCGGCCAGGGCCCGCGCGCTCATTGGCGATCCGAGCAGTCGGAACAGATGCTCTGCTTCGCCCGGAAAAGCGCCGACCAGCCGGCGCCATGTGGCGGCGTCGGCGGCGGAAAAGGCGGCGATCCGCGACGCGGTCTTTTCGAGATCGTTGCTGACGCCGAACCATTTGCCGTCCGGGAAGGTGCTGGCGAAACAGTCGGCCACAGGCGCGAATTCCAGCCCCTGGTCTTTCAATTCATTTGCATATTTCCGGTGGAACGCCGAACCGGCGAACAGGCTCAGATTCATCGCGCCGAAATCGTGACGGAAACCGGGAAGCGTGTATTCGGCGGTCCGGACGGCGCCGCCGATCGCCTGGCTGCGCTCGAAAACCGCGGTTTTCCAGCCTTTGAGCGACAGATGCGCCGCGCAGGCCAGACTGTTGTGGCCCGCCCCGACAAAGATGGCGTCGAACTCGCTCACGCCCCTCCCCAAAATGCTTTATGCTTAAAGATAATTGCAGATGCATATGTTTTCGTCTAGTAGGATATTAAGGGCCGCAACGAGCCTTGAAGGTCACGAACAAGAGGGAACAGGACCATGGACACGCAGAAACTCCTCGGCGAGGTCGCCGGCCAGCTGCTTTCGGGCGCCATCAAGGTGGTCGATCTGTCGGCGCCGCTCGGACCGGACACGCCGCTGATCAAGCTGCCGCCGGAACTCGCGGTCGACACGCCGAAGGTCGAGATCCACTCGATCTCCAAATATGACAAGAACGGCCCGTGGTGGGCCTGGAACTGGCTGAAGCTCGGCGAGCATTCGGGCACGCACTTCGACGCGCCGCAGCACTGGATCACCGGCAAGGACTACCCGGACGGTGCCACCGACACCATTCCGGCGCAGAATTTCGTCGGGCCTGTCAACGTCATCGACTGCTCCAAGGAAGCCGCCGCCGACCACGACTTCCTGCTCACCGTCGACCACATCAAGGCGTGGGAAGCCCAGCACGGCGCCATCAACCCCGGCGAATGGGTAGTGATGCGCACCGACTGGTACAAGCGCAACGGTTCGGAAGCCGAGTTCCTCAACGCCAACGAGACCGGCCCGCATACGCCGGGACCGACGGCGGAAGCCATCCAGTTCCTGATCAGCAAGGACATCAAGGGCTGGGGCTCGGAGACGATCGGCACCGATGCCGGCAAGGCCGGCGGCATGGAGCCGCCGTTTCCCGCGCACACGCTGATGCACAAGGCCAACCGCTACGGGCTGGCCAGCCTCTGCAATCTCGACCAGCTGCCGCCAAAAGGCGCGATCCTGATCGCCGCCCCGCTCAAGATCGAGCACGGCACCGGCAGCCCGATCCGCGCGCTGGCGCTGGTGCCGGGCAAATAGGCGAGGTGGCGGTCTTCGGGAGAAGATCATGCTTGCGGGCGATGAAGTGATGACGAGGTCGAGGTGGCCGTCTTGGAGCGTCAGCGCTCTACGGCGCCCCCCTCTGTCCTGCCGGACATCTCCCCCACAAGGGGGGAGATCGGCAGCTTTGGCGCCTCATGCCGTCCTGCAACCTCGGAGGTTAGCGAAAGCCGACGCGACATCTGATCTCCCCCCTTGTGGGGGAGATGCCCGGCAGGGCAGAGGGGGGCGCCGTAGAGCGCCAACCCATGCGATCGAATGTCACTTCCTGTCACCTCGGAGCATCCAATGACCGCCGCCGATCACATCATCGTCGGCAGCGGCATCAACGCCCTGGTCTGCGCGGCAATGCTGGGCGCCAAGGGCGCCAAGGTGCTCGTCCTCGAGCGTAACGACCGCATCGGCGGCTGCATGCGCACCGAGGAGGCGACAGTGCCCGGCTTCGTCCATGACGTGATGGCGACGACCTTCGTGCTGTTCATCACCTCGCCGGCCTTTGCGGCGCTTGGCAAGGACCTTGTGCGGCACGGGCTGGAGTTCTGTCATACCGCGACGCCCACCGGCGTGCTCAGGCCCGACGGCAGCCATGCCGTGCTCACCACCGACCGCGCCGCCAACATCGCCGCGCTGAACGCAATTGCCTCCGGCGACGGCGACCGTCACGGTGGCGATGTCGGCGATATAGAGCGCAATGCCGGGTTGCTGTTCGGCCTGCTCGGCGGCGCGCTCTGGTCCTATCCGACGACGAAGCTCATCGCCGGCGAGGCCTGGCGGCGCGGTCCGCGCAGCCTTGCCGCCTTCATGGGCGAGGCGCTGGTGCCCGCGCGGGGTTGGTTGGAAACGACTTACAAGTCGGAAACCGTCCGCGCGCTCTGGGCGCCCTGGGTGCTGCATGCCGGGCTCGGGCCGGAAGACGCCTTTTCCGGCCAGATCGCCAAGGTCATAGCCTTCGCGCTGGAGGCGGCCGGCGCGCCGATCGTCAAGGGCGGCGCGAAGAACCTGCTCTCCGCCTTCGAGGCGCTGATCAAGGAACGCGGCGGCGAAATCCGCGTCAACGCCGACGTTGCCTCGATCGTCCAGAGCGGCGGCCGCGCCAGCGGCGTGCGCCTCGCCTCTGGCGAAACGCTGACGGCGGCGAGGAGCGTCATCTGCTCGGTGACGCCGACGCAGCTTTACAGCCGCCTGCTTGGCAAGGATGCGCCGGCGGCGGCCGCTGAGGCGACGCTGAAATATCGCTACGGCAAGGGTAACTTCCAGATTCACTACGCGCTGAACAATCCGCCGGCCTGGCGCGGCGAAGGCCTCGACAAGGTGGCGCTGCTGCATCTGACGCCGGGCTTGGATGGCGTCTCGAAAGCCTGCAACGAGGCGGTGCGCGGCCTGCTGCCCGAAGTGCCGACGATCTGCGTCGGCCAGCCGCACGCGCTCGATCCCTCGCGCTGCCCGGAAGGCAAGGCGATCCTGTGGCTGCAACTGCCCGAGGCACCGCGCGTTATCAAAGGCGATGCGGCGGGCCGGTTGGAAACGCCGGCTGACGGACAATGGAGCGACGCATTGCGCGAAGCCTACGCCGACAGGATCGAGGCGATCCTTGCCAGCCACATCGATGGCTTCAGCGAAATTGTGATCGCGCGCCGCGCCTATTCGCCGGCCGATCTGGAGGCAATGAACATCAACCTTGTCGGCGGCGATCCCTATGGCGGCTCGTCGACCATCGACCAGTCCTTCCTGTGGCGGCCGTTCAAGGCAAGCCGCAACCATGAGACCGGCATCCGAGGCCTCTACCATATCGGCGCCTCGACCCATCCGGGCGCCGGCCTCGGCGGCGGCTCCGGGTTCCTGCTGGCGGGGAGGCTCTGATGGAGCAGAAGCTTCCGGAAAAGCGCCAGCGCATCTCGACCCTTGGCCAGATCGGCCTGCAGCAATTCGCGCCCTATCTGATGAACCGCATCATGGGCCGCTACAACGCCACCTTGCGCGAGGATTTCCGCAAGCAGGGCCTGACCATTCCGCAGGTGCGGACGCTCGCCGTGCTCTCGGTCACCGACGGCGTCACCGTGAACGACCTCTCGGTCTACACGGTCATCGAGCAGTCGACCTTGAGCCGCACGCTTGACACGCTGGAAGGCCAGGGCCTGGTGCGGCGCGAGCAGGGCGTCACCGACAGCCGCTTCCGCCATGTGTTCCTGACCGATGACGGCCGCGCGCTGTTCACCCGCGCCTGGCCGGCCATGCACGACGCCTTCGAGGCCATGTTCGACGGCGTCGACGATGCCGAATATGCCGCGCTGATCGCGATTCTGCAGAAGATGCTGAAGAACATCCGCAAGCACGACATTTGAGTTTGACGTACGCGCCGCCGACCAGGAGCGGCAACGGAAGGAGGCAGAGATGGCCGAACGGTCTTTTGCCAAGGAAGTCGAAAAGCTGAGGCTCGGCGCCGGCCAGGAATTCGCGGGCGAAGGCATCCTCGCCATCACCAAGGCGCTGCTGCAATGCGGCGTCGGCTATGTCGGCGGCTATCAGGGCGCGCCGATCAGCCATCTGATGGACGTGCTCGCCGACGCGCAGGACATTCTGGGCGAGCTCGGCGTGCATTTCGAGGCGAGCGCCTCGGAGGCGACCGCCACTGCCATGCTCGCCGCCTCCGTGCACTATCCGATCCGGGGTGCGGCCACCTTCAAGTCGACGGTCGGCACCAACGTCGCTTCCGATGCGCTCGCCAACCTCGCATCCGGCGGCGTCACCGGCGGCGCGCTGATCATCGTCGGCGAGGACTATGGCGAAGGCTCCTCGATCATGCAGGAGCGCAGCCATGCCTTCGCCATGAAGAGCCAGGTCTGGCTGCTCGATCCGCGCCCGAACCTGCCTTCCATCGTCAAGGCGGTCGAGGACGGCTTCGAGCTGTCGGAGGCTTCCAACACGCCGGTCATGCTGCAGGTGCGCATCCGCTGCTGCCATGTCCATGGCCATTTCATCGCCAAGGACAACAAGCGCCCGCCAATGTCGGTCGCCGACGCGCTTGCCGCGCCGCGGCGCGACACCGGCCGCATCGTGCTGCCGCCGGCATCGTTCCTGCACGAGAAGGAGAAGGTCGCGAAGCGCTGGCCGGCGGCGGTCGATTTCATCCGCGAGCGCAAGATCAACGAGATCTTCGGCTCCGATCACGGCTCGGTCGGCATCGTCATGCAGGGCGGCATGTACAATTCCGTCGTCCGCGCGCTGCAGCGGCTCGGCCTTGCCGACACCTATGGCGACACCGACGTGCCGCTCTACGTCTTGAACGCCGTCTATCCGCTCATCGACGACGAATTCCTCGCCTTCTGCGAAGGCAAGCAGGCGGTGCTGGTGGTCGAGGAAGGCCAGCCCAACTATATCGAGCAGGCTTTCGCGGCGATGCTGCACAAGGCCGGCCGCGGCACCAAGCTGGTCGGCAAGGAGCATCTGCCGATGGCCGGCGAATATACCGGACAGGTGATGCTCGACGGCATAGGCTCCTTTCTGCGCGCCTATGCCCCGCATCTGCTGCCGGGCGAGGTTCGCGCGCCGAACAAGCTGGGCGAGGGCGTCGATACGGCCGATCTCATCAATGTCGTCCCTGGCCGCCCGCCGGGCTTCTGCGTCGGCTGTCCCGAGCGGCCGATATTTGCCGCGACAAAACTGGTCGAGCAGGAGCTCGGCAAGCACCACATCGCATCCGACATAGGCTGCCATCTGTTCTCGATCATGCCGCCCTTCGAGCTTGGCGCCACCACCATGGGCTATGGTCTTGGCCCGGCCTCGGCTTCCGCCTTCAATTCGCCGGAAGCCAAACGCCGCTCGATCTCCTTCGTCGGCGACGGCGGCTTCTGGCACAACGGCCTGACGTCTTCGATCGGCAACGCCGTCTTCAACAAGAACGACGGCGTCATCGTCATCGTCGACAATTTTTACTCCGCCGCCACCGGCGGCCAGGACATCCTGTCCTCGCGCGCCAACAACAAAACGAAGTCGACCAAACATCCCATCGATGAAGCCGTGAAGGGCATGGGCGTCAAATGGCTGCGCCACATCGACCGCACCTACGATGTCGGCAAGATGCGAGCCGCGCTGCGCGAGGCGCTGACCACCGAGGAGAAGGGGCCGAAGGTCATCGTCGCCTCCTCCGAATGCATGCTCAACCGCCAGCGCCGCGAGAAGCCGCTGGTCGACAAGGCGATCAAAGGGGGGGAGCGCGTCGTCAAGCCGAAATTCGGCGTCGACGAGGACGTCTGCACCGGCGACCACGCCTGCATGCGGCTATCGGGCTGCCCGTCGCTGTCGGTGAAGACGCTCGACGATCCGCTGCGCGACGATCCTGTGGCATCGATCGACCAGAACTGCGTCGGCTGCGGCAACTGCGGCGAGGTGGCGGATGCGGCAGTGCTCTGCCCGTCTTTCTACCGCGCCGACGTGGTGCACAATCCGAGCCGCTGGGACCGATTCCTCGAAAGCACGCGCCGCGCCGTGATCGGCCTTTTGCAGCGCCGCCGCGAGAGCCGCCGCCTGATGTTCGCCGATGCTTGACCAGGCTTCACCCCTTCGCCCGAAATCGGGCGCCGCCGATGACGCGCGCGTCATCAAGCTTGCCGTGCTCGCTGTCGGCGGCCAGGGCGGCGGCGTGCTCGCCGACTGGATCACCGACGTCGCCGAGCGCAGCGGCTACATCGCGCAATCGACCTCGGTGGCGGGCGTCGCCCAGCGCACCGGAGCAACGATCTATTACATCGAGATGGCCCGCGACACCGGCCGGCTGCCGGTCTTCGCGCTGTCGCCCTCGCAGGGCGACGTCGACATATTGATCGCCGCCGAGCTGATGGAAGCCGGCCGTGCCATCATCCGCGGCTTCGTCACGCCCGAGCGCACGACGCTGATCGCTTCCTCGCACCGCATCGCCGCCGTCTCGGAAAAGATCGAGCCGGGCGACGGCCGCGCCTCGTCGGAGAAGGTGCACGCGACGGCTAAGGCTGCGGCCAAGCGCTTCATCGCCTTCGACATGGAGAAGATCGCCGCCGAGAACGGCACCATGATCTCGGCCAGCCTGCTCGGCGCCCTGGCCGGCTCCGACGCGCTGCCCTTCACCCGCGAAAGCTATGAGGAGGCGATCGGCGCCGGCGGCCGCGGCGTCAAGGCGAGCCTTGCCGCCTTCGGCGCCGCCTATGACCGCGCGCGCGCCGTCGCCGCCGCGCCGGCGAGCGACAAGGCAGCGGCGAAACCAGCCGCTACCGAAGCCCGCTCGGCAACGGTCAGCGGGCCGGGGATCCTGCTGAAGGGCTGGCAGGAACTCGCCGCCCGCGTTGCAGCAATACCGGCGCCGGTGCGCGACATGGCTGAACGCGGCCTGAAGAAGGTCGTCGATTTCCAGGACATCGCCTATGGCGGCGAATATCTCGACCGGCTGGACAAGGCCGTCGCGCTGGACAGCGCCGAGCGCGGCTATGCGCTGTCGATCGCCGCCGCCAAACATCTGGCGAACGCCATGTGCTATGACGACATGATCCGCGTCGCCGATTTGAAGACCCGCTCGACCCGCGACCGGCGCGTGCGCAAGGACGTCGGCGTTAAGGAAGGTTCGGTCCTGCAGGTGACCGAATATTTCCATCCGCGCATCGAGGAGTTCTGCGGCACGCTGCCGGTGGGGCTCGGCAGCTATATCGAGGACCGGCCCAAGCTCGCCGCCTTCCTCGACCGCCGCATCAATCGCGGCCGCCACATCCGCACCGATAGTTTTGCCGGCTTCGCCATGCTCTGGTTCATCGGCGGCCTGCGCCGCTGGCGCCGCCGCCTGCTGCGCCACAAGGTCGAGGTCGAGCATCTGGAACGCTGGTACGAACTGGCGCTCGCTCATGCGCGCGACGATTATGCGCTTGGGCTGGAAATCCTGAACTGCCGCCGCCTGATCAAGGGCTACAGCGACACCCATGCGCGGGCTCAGTCGAAATTCGACCGCGTGCTGTCGGCGCTGCCCATGCTCAAGGGCCGCGAGGACGCCGCCGACTGGATCAGGCGGTTGCGCGAGGCCGCGCTGAAGGACGAGAAGGGCGATATGCTCGACGGCGCGCTGAAGACGGTGGCGACGCTCAACGAAGCCGCCGCCCGCTAACGAACATGTGATCCACCTCGCTCCGACGGAATTCGGCCGTGACCTCCGTTTCACGGAGGTAGGGATGAATCACGGAGACGAACCTTATGCTCACCAGATATTTTCTGCCCTTTGCGCTGGCCGCCGGCACGTTGATGCTCTCCGCCGGCGCGCAGGCCATGCCGATGGCCAAGCCCGGCGCCGCGCCGCTGCCGGTCGAAACCGTCGGCTGGCGCTGCGGCCCCGGCTGGCACGCGAACCGCTGGGGCAGATGTGTGCCGAACCGCCGCGTGGTCATCCGGCCGGCGCGCCATTGGCATCCGGGCTTCTGGTATCACCACCGCTGGCATCCTGGCTATTGGAGCTGATGATCGCTTTTTGGGGACAGACGCCCGCTCCGGAAACGGCGCGGGCGTTGTTTCTGAGTTCCCCCATGCAATGCAGGGGTTCATTCGGCGGACCTTCGCGCCGGCAATCGTGATTGGCCGAAGCCCCTCAGCCTCGTCATCCACGGGCGAAGCAAGGAGCGAAGCGACGCGGCGCAGACCCGAGGATCCATTCCGTGACGTTGAGGCGTTGCCCCGATGCAGAATTCTGCTCCGCTGCGCCCCTTCGATTAAGGTAACGGAATGGATCCTCGGGTCTCCGCGTCCGCTTCGCTCCCGCTCCGCCCGTGGATGACGAACTGACGGGCGCCGAAGCTCATCGCTGACGGGCAAGCCCAGAACTCACGCCACCAGATCCCGCATAGGCTTCACCGCGCCCGACTCCGGAAACACCTTGTCAGCGAGCACTGCCGCCGAAAGCCCGAACTGGTCGGCGAGCAGGCCCTTCAGCACCGCGCGCACGTCGCTGGTTGGCGCGAGGTCGCGGCCTTCGTAAAGCTGAGCCGGCTTCAGGCCGGGCCAGTCGGCGATGACGCGACCGCCCTTGATCGCGCCGCCGGCAAGAAGCACCACCGTGCCGGTGCCGTGATCGGTGCCGACGGTGCCGTTGATGCGGGCGGTGCGGCCGAATTCGGTGATGGCGACGATTGCCGTATCCTTCCAGCTCGAGACAAGCCCTTTCTCGAATTCCTCGAAGGCGCCGTCGAGGCCGCCGAGCAGCTTGGCGAGCCGCCCCGTGGCGCCGCCTTCGTTGACATGCGTGTCCCAGCCGTCGAAGGCCAGCGCCGCGATGCGCGGCCCATCATCGGCCGCCATCAGCTTCGCCGCGCCCTGCGCCGACTGCCGCATGCCGGCGACGTTGTCGAGGCCGCCTCTGGGCTTCTTCATCTTGCCGTCGAGCTGGTCGCTCATCGCCAGCCGGTCGGCGTCGAGTCCCTTCTGCAGCGCCGCCGCCAGCATCGGATCGCGATGGTTGTAGAGGTCGAGCACACGCTCCGCCAGCGCATCGCCCGGCGTCGGCAGCGCCTGCGGCGCCCAGCCGAGCACGGGCGCGGAGCCTCGGATCACCAGCGGCGTCGAAGGCCCGACCGCGAGCCCGCCGGCCTTCGCTATCCTGTCGCCGGCCGGCAGGTTGGCCAGCGCCCGGTTGAGCCAGCCGGTGGTGGCGTTGCCGGGACCGGGCAAGCCGCTTTCCAGCACGTCCTGGCCGTCGAAATGCGAGCGGTCACGATAGCCTGTGGCTGCAGCATGCACCACCGCCGCCTGGCCCGCCTTGAACAGCCGAGCGAACACCGGCATAGCCGGATTGAGCGCGAAGAAACCGTTAAGCGGCAGTGCCGGGTTGGCGCCTGAGAGCGAGAGCGCGATGTCGCCATGCAGGCCGGCATAGTCGGGATCGCCGACCGGACCGATCGTCGACAGGCCGTCCAGCGCGCCGCGCAGCACGATGACGATCAGGCGCGGATCGCGATTGTCGGCGGCGCGCGCGAAGCGCGGCAGATAGGCCCAGGCGAACAGCGCGCCGCCGCTCATCAGCACGGCGCGGCGGGACAGGCTGGGGGTTTCACAAAGAAGGCTCATGGCGCGTCTCCGCTCATCGTCATTGGACTATCTGCGCTGGAATTCCGGCGCCATCAGCAGCAGCGCCAGTCCCTGCTGCTTGGATTCGGCGCGGGCGATCGCTTCTCGCGTCTCGGCCGAGGCGGAGGCGCCGATCACGGTGGAAAGCATGTACTCGGGATCGCGGACGTCGTCGGCCTGTCGCGCGGCTTGCCAGGCGATGTCGAGGCGCGTCTTCAGGCCCTCGGCCGAAGCCCAATTGTCCGTCCGGTCGGAGAAGCCGTTCGGCCCGGGCGGCTGCCAGAGCGGCTCGCCCAGCGCCCTCAGCCAGCGAAGCGTCCGTTGCGGCTCGTTGCCGGCGCTTGCGCCGATCGCACGCCGGACCGCCACGACATAGTCGAACGGCGAGCGCAGTTTTGTCAGCGGCATCGACCAGGCGTCGGGCAGATCGACCAGGGCGAGCGCCAGCGCGCCCAGGTCGCCGTCGGTCTTGGTGAAGACTTCGGCGAGATGCGCGACCGACTGAGGGGAAGGATCGTCGGCGAGGACGTGGCGCGCGAGCTTGGTGGCGATGTGCCGCGCGGTCGCCGGTTGGCGGGCGATGTCGTTCAGCGCCGCCTCCGCCTGGCCCATGCCGCCGGCCGGATAGGTCTTGCCGAGCAGCACCGCCTCGCCGGGCTGATGCGCATTGGCGTTGAAGACGAAAGTGCCGGGTTCGCCGAGCCGCCCCTTCCGTCCCGCCAGCGTCCAGCCGGTTAGCATGCCGGCGAAACTGGTGACGTCGGCTTGGGCATAGCCGCTGCCGACGCCGAGCGTATGCAGTTCCAGGATCTCGCGGGCGAGGTTCTCGTTGAGGCCGCGGCCGCGCCTTTTGCCGGCGCGCGAATCCGGTCCGATCGACTGCTGGTTGTCGAGATAGAACAGCATCGCCGGGTGATGCTCGACCGCCAGCAGCATGTCGGCGAAGCGGCCGAGCACGAAGGGGCGGATGGCTTCGCGCTCGAAAGCGCCGGCGCAGGCCCGCACGATCTGGCCTTTGGCGACCGAGATGCAGAAATGGTTCGACCAGAAACCGACCAGGCGTTCGACAAAGCCGGGTGCGGCACCGAGCGCCCTGTCGAAACGGGCTTGGGCTTCATCCCTGTAGATATCGGCCTCGACCGGCGGCACGGCTGGCTTGCCTCTTGCGTCGGTTGCGCCATCCGCGGTGTCGGTCGCAGGCTGCATGACGGGCGCCGCTTTCGCATCCCGCGCCGCCTTGCGTTCCGTGGCCGCGGCCATGCTGGCCTGGATCGCGGCGGTGCTGTCCAGCAGCCCGGCATTCCTTGAATCGTCGGCCGAGATGAGCGCGATATCCGGCTGCTTGAGCTCCGCCTCAAGATAGCCGCGCGGGTCGGCCGCGATCTTGCCGAGATCGTCGTCGGGTCTCGCGCCGAGCCCGAAGCGGTTGAGCGCGACAAGCGCCGGATCAGGCGGAGCGGGACTTGAAGCGGATAGGGCCAACGCAGCCTCCGTCGCGGGCCGACGCAGGTCGCGCCGGCCGCACGTCCTAATTGTCGAAGGGTCTCATGATGCCGGCACTGGCATCATGAGGTGGCAGCGGCCTACCAGCGGCGCCAGTGGTGCCAACGGTGATACGGATGCCAGGCCGGGCCGATATAGACGCGCGGTCCGCCCCAATTGTAGTAGCCCGGATAGATCACGCGGCGGTTGGGCACGCAGCGTCCCCACCGGTTGGGGTGCCAGCCGGGGCCGCAGCCCCAGGCGACATGCGCGACGATTGCAGGCGCCGCAACCGGCGCCATCGGCGTCGCCGAAGCGGCACCTGCGGCAGCCGCCCCGGCGACGGCGAGCGCGGCAGCGAGCGAATATTTCGTCAGACCGTTCATGGGATACTCCCCAAGTTTCTCAAAGGTTGAAACCAACCTGCCCGCATTCGCGCGGCAGCAGGCCTGTCCCTCATCTCTTGAACGGAGGTGGCGGCGGTTTCCGTCGCTGCCTATGGTGTATTTTTTGCCGGGATCGGCCGCTGCCTGCCGACATGCCGCAGCAAGGCGTCGGCCAGCAGCTTACGGTCCTCTGGCGAGCTCGACGCGGCGAATTCGATAATGCGCTGTTCGAGCCGGCTGCGGATGGTGGCGTCGGCATTGCGCGCCCGCTCCAGCGCGGCGGCCAGCGCATTGGCGTCGAGCGTCGGCTGCTGCAAGAGGTTGGCAGCCTCGCGCCGTGCCTGCTGCCCGTCGAGGATGATCTGGCGTGACTCGCGGCGCACCTCGCGCAATGCCTGGCGGAATGCCTTGCGGTCGTTGGCGGGAAGCTGTCCGCCGGCCGATTCCAGTGAATAACCCACTCCGGAGCGGCCGATCAGCCAGCCGGCGCCGCCGGCGACAGCACCGATCAGAAAGACGTTCAGCACCAGCGATGCCACGAAAAGACGAGTGTTCATAGGTCCTCCGTATCGGCGTCGGGACCGGCATCGCCGAACGACGTTGCGTTGGCATCCATCGCATAATGGTCGGACGGGGCGTCCGGAGCGACGACGGTGACCAGCGCCAGCCCGGCCACGGCGCCGGCGAGGCCGACGCCGGCGAGCCCGAAGCCCAGCCACCAGAACCGGCGATGCCGTCCCTGCCTGACCTCGGTCGCCGCCTTGGCAACAATCGCACCATGCAACGCATGGCCGGGTGCTTCGGTACGATGCCGGTCGAGCATGGCGTCGAGCCTGCCGGCGCGCTTGAGGATGGCGCGGCCCTCCTCGCTCTCGGCAAACAGCGTGGCGGCAGCCTGCTCGGCCCGCGGCCAGCGATGCAAGGCGCTGCCATAGGCGTCCGCCAGCGCGGCGAAGCGCTTGGCATCCATCGGCCCGTCGCCGCTCTTCCGGTTCTCAGCCATCTCGTTCCCCCTTCCACGGCTTTGACGTGGCCCCCCAAGTCGCAGTCCCAACCACTGCAAAGTGCTCAGTCATCGCCATCATCTCCGACGAGCATGGCCTGCAGCGAACGCCGGCCGCGCGCGAGCAGGCTTTCCAGCGCATCGACGCTGACCTGCATGGCGCCGGCGGCCTCGATATTGGACATCTCCTGATAATAGACCAGCACGATCGCCTCGCGCTGGCGCGGCGCGATGCGCTGCAAGGCCTGCTGGACGCGCCGGCCTTCGTCTCCGGCAAGGGCGTCGGGCAGCGGCGCCTCATCGGCCACCTCCGGCAGTTCGTCCGTCGTCCATTCGCGGCGCCGCCGCAGCCGGTCGTAACAGAGGTTGAGCGCCACCCGGTGGATCCAGGTGTCGAAACGCGCGCGCCCCCGGCGCCAGCCCGAGGCATGGCGCCAGATGCGCACGAAGGTCTCCTGAGCGACGTCCTCGGCCTCGGCCGCGTCGCCGAGCATGCGGGTGGCAAGCGAAAGCACGCGCGGCAGCTTGCGCGCCACCATCGCCTGCACGGCGGCTTGGTCGCCGGCGCCGATGCGCCGTACCAGTTCCTCGTCCGGATCGGCGCCCATCAAGCTGGGCGCTCCCGATGATCATCGTGCTGCATAACCTCTCGGTCATTGCTCCTGATTGGGAGCGGTTTTGTGGCCCGGCCGCTCGTCGGCGGCGAGCACGCCGTCGCCGTTCGTGTCGAGCCTGGCGAAACGTTTGGCGAGGAAGGCGTCGAGCTCGGACTTGTCGACGAAGCCGTCCTTGTTCGTATCCATGCTCGCGAAGGCCTTGGCCGGATCGCCCTTGGCCTTGCGCTTTTCCTGGAACGCCGTCCACTCGGCGAGGCTGACCTTGCCGTCGCCGTCGGTGTCGGCAGCCATGAACGCCTTTTCCCGGCGCGCCTCGAACTTCTCCAGCGTGGTGCCGGGCTTGACGGAGGCGGAAGCTGGGGCGCTTGGCGCAGGTTGGGCGGGGGCAGGCGTCGCTGTCTGGGCGGCAGCGGCGGCGGCCTGCAGGCCAAAGGCAACGACAAAAATAGTACGACGGATCATGCTCTCGTCTCCGGTTGCGCGCGGCCATTGGCGGCCACGCTTCAACCGTTGAACGCGCTGACAGGGAAAATCCGTCGATCGTTCCGCCAAACGAGACCGGCGGGTCCGGAAGCGCCAGAAAGCAGCCTTTCGGGCGCGGGACTATTTCCGTTCGTCGACCACAACCAACTGGTCCGGCTTGAAGCCGGCATGTTGCGGGATCCAGACGTCGCCCTCGCGGTTGAACCAGTGGCACAGATACGTGCCCGAGGCAGCGCCATCGCTGACCGTCATGTCCGGGCCTCCGGATTTCAGCCTGACGACGTCACCAGTCTTGAAACTATTGGGCATTTTGACCTCCCATGCTGACGCCGGGAGTTTCCCACCAACAGCGATTCTCGACAATGGTCGAGATGCGCCTACAACGTGGTACAGGGCTGGAAATGCAAGGAAAACTTGGTGCCGCTTGCGTGACTCGAACACGCGACCCCATCATTACGAATGATGTGCTCTACCAACTGAGCTAAAGCGGCCCGGGAAGCAGCTCAGCTTCCAAGATGCGCCGGTTGATAGACTCAACCGTCAGCTAATTCAAGATGGCTGGCGGCGAAATCCTGCGCCCGCGTGCGCCAATTCCGGTCGGCTGCTGGCCGCATGACGGCGTCAGGCTCGCGCCAGCGAGGCTTGGCGACCACTGGAGGGCTGGCGTTCGTTCGCCCCGGCTGATCCGGCAACGGCGACAAAAAATGTTGATTCTTCAAATAAAAACGCCGAAATGGGCACTGGATGCGTCGGCTAGGCAGCCGCTCGCCCGTTGATTGATTGGTCGCCTGCGGCTAACGATCGATGAACTGTGAGCGAACGCGCAGAGGGAGCTCGCTTGGACGCCATCGAGAAAGCGATCCGCAACGCCTTCGAGAAAGGCAATGCCGAGGACCGGGTGTTTCGTGAGAAGGTCTATCGCTCGGCCTTCGCCGCGCTGGACCGCGTCCTGCAGGCCAATCCGAATGTGACGGTGGAGGCCGCCATCAACCGCCGCAAGGCGGTGCAGGCCAAGATCGCCGAGATCGAATCCGAATTCCTGCCGGCCGTCCAGGCCGTTCCGGATGTGACGCTTCCGCTGGACAGCGGCACGTCCGCCGGCAACGCCGCGCCGGCGCCCGCGGTCGATACGCCGAGCCGGTCTTCCGCGCCGTCGGTCGATGTGCCGCGAGGTTCCGACCAGGCGGTGCCGTCGCCGTCGATCATCATCGATGGTCCGGTGCAGCCCGACGCTTCGGACGCGCCGCGCTCGCGCGTGCTGCCGCGCGTGCCCGACATCATGCCGGACGAAACGCTTCCCAACGCGCCGACCCTCGATGATTCTCCCGGAGCGTCGGTCGGCAACGGCGCCGAAGTGGCGCCGGATCGCGACGAACGGCGGATCCGGGGACGGCGCCTGCCGCTCACCGCCATCTTCGTCGCGGCGACGCTTATCGCGGCCGCCGGCATCGGTCTCTATTTCGCTAAGCAGACCGGCGTCTTCAAGACTGCGGCCGAGCTCAACACCGGTCCGCCGGAGCCGGAGCCGACGCTGGAAGGGGAGGAGTCCTCGCAACCCACCGAACCCGGCTCGCCGCAAAAGTCGGGCGAGGCGGATCAGTCGAAGAACTGGGTCAACGTCTTCTCGCCCAGCGATCCGACGCATGTCAGCACGCCATCGGATGCCGCCGCCGACGTGATGAAGGACGACACCGGCCAGTTCCTGCGCATCCGCTCCGGCGCGTCCGGCTCGGCGATCGCCTTCGACGTCGGCCAGGGCGTGTTGGAAAAGCTCGCCGGCAAGCATGCGATGTTCGACATCATCGCCCGCTCGGAGGAAGGCAAGGAGACGCAGATCTCGGTCGACTGCAATTTCGGCGAGTTCGGCGATTGCGGCCGCAAGCGCTACGCCGTCGGCCACGAACGCAACGAGTACCTGTTCGACGTGCAGTTCCCGAACAAGCATCCGGGCGCGGCCGGCACCATTGCCATCAATTCCGACTTCGACAAGCAGGGCAAGTCCGTCGACATCTACGAGATCCGCGTTTCGATCGCGGAATAGTTCCCGCAGCCGGTTGGCAAATTGGCTGAAGTCGGCGCAGCCGCTCATCTGCCTGCCGGCACCTTCTCCCGTGAAACGGGGAGAAGGGCGCTCTCATCGGCGGCTTCGCCAATCGCCGGCATAGCAGGAATGGCACCGGCATCGCGGCCAGCTTCTTTCTCCCCGTTTTACGGGGAGAAATGCCCGGCAGGGCAATGAGGGGCGGCGCCAGCGCTCGGAAGCAAAGGCGAACCTGTGCAAATACAGCCTTCCCTCGATTGATTAGGCGAGCGGGTCTAGCAGCGCCTGCAGCGTCTCGATGCGGTCGGCCTCGGCGGCCGGCTTGTCCCAACGCAGCCGCGAAATGCGGGGAAATCGCATCGCGACGCCCGATTTATGCCGCGTCGAGCGGTTGAGGCCTTCGAACGCCACTTCCAGCACCAGCCCGTTCTTGCGGTCGGCCCGCACCGAGCGCACGGGGCCGAAACGCTCGACCGTGTTGTCGCGGACATATTTGTCGATCTGCTTGAGTTCCTCGTCGGTGAAGCCGAAATAGGCCTTGCCGACCGGCACCAGCTCTTCCGCGCCTTCCGGTCCCGCCCAGACGCCGAAAGTGTAGTCGGAATAGAAGCTCGAGCGCTTGCCGTGGCCGCGCTGCGCATACATCAGCACCGCGTCGACCGTGTGCGGGTCGCGCTTCCACTTGAACCAGGGACCTTTCGGTCGGCCGGCGAGATAGGGCGAGTCCCAGCGCTTCAGCATCACCCCTTCGATGATCGGATGCGGCGGCGCCTGGCGCAGCCGCTCGAGTGCCGCCCAATCCGGAAAATCGACCAGCGGCGAGAGGTCGAAGCGGCTGGGGTCGAGCGTCTTGACGAAGGCTTCGAGGCGGGTTCGGCGCTCGGCGAAGGCGAGGCCGCGCAAATCCTCGCCATCGATCTGCAGCGCGTCGTAGCAGCGCATGAAGGCTGGATATTGCTGTTGGATCTTTGGCGACACGCTCTTGCGGTTCAGCCGCTGCTGCAGGTCGGAAAAGGTTCCGGTCGCCTCGCGTGGATCGCCGACTAGCAGCTCGCCGTCGAGCGCCGCCTCGAAATCCATCGCCGCGGCGAGGTCGGGAAAGGCGCGCGCGACATCGTCGCCGGTGCGCGAATAGAGCCGTCGGATGCCGCCTTCGCACACCGCCTGGACGCGGATGCCGTCCCACTTCCACTCCGCCGCATAGTCGGCGTGGTTGAGCTTTTCGAGATCGCCGTCGTCGACCGCATTGGAGAGCATCACCGGGCGGAACAATGCGAGCGCCGCGCTCCTCGGTTTTTCCGCCCGTCCTTCCAGCCACGCGAAAAGCTCGGTGTAGGGCGGCGTCAGCCCGTGCCAGAGCTCCTCGATCTCGACGACATCGACTTGGCCGAGATCGGCCAGCGCCTGCTTGGCGAGCCGCGCCGAAACGCCGATGCGCAGGCCGCCGGTGACCAGCTTGATGATGGCGAAGCGCGCCGAAATGCTGGCGCTGTCGAGCAGCCGCGCCAGCACCTGCGGCCCGTCTGAGCGGCTCGCCGCCTGCAGCTTGCCGACCACTTCGGCCAATGTCGGCGCGTGGTTCGGGAGATGGCCGGCCGGCTGCGGCCAGACCAGCGACACCGTCTCGGCCAGATCGCCGACATAGTCGTAGGAATAGCCGAACAGCACCGGATCCATGCGCTCGACCACCAGCGCGCGCAGCATCGCCGGCTTCACCGCCGCGATCGAGAGGTCCCCGGTAATCGCCGCCAGCGCCAGCCCGCGGTCGGGATCCTCGACGCCGCGGAAATAGTCGGTGAGCAGCGTCAGCTTGCCGTTGCGCGACGGCGTCAGGACGAGACGGTCGAGGAGCTCGGCGAAGCGGTTCATGGGGGTGCGCGCCACGCAAACAGGCGAGGTTTGCGTTCTGTCGCGCCCCCCTCTGTCCTGCCGGACATCTCCCCCACTTGGGGGG
>SUGL01000199.1 GCA_004963905.1 Mesorhizobium sp. | reverse complement strand
GCGAGGACCAGATTGCATCGTTTCGGGGGCGAAACATCGGCATCGTCTTCCAGTCCTTCCATCTCATCCCCAATATGACGGCGCTTGAGAACGTCGCGGTGCCGCTGGAGCTCGCCGGCCATGCCGATCCGTTCTCGGTGGCGGCGCAGGAACTGGCGGCGGTCGGCCTGAGCGACCGTGTGACGCACTACCCCGGCGAGCTCTCCGGCGGCGAGCAGCAGCGCGTGGCGATCGCCAGGGCGCTGGCGCCCTCGCCGCGCATCCTCATTGCCGACGAGCCGACCGGCAACCT
>SUGL01000198.1 GCA_004963905.1 Mesorhizobium sp. | reverse complement strand
CGCAATCTCGGCGACATGCTTCAGGCGCGAATCATACCACGCCACGCGCTTCGCTTCGATCACGAGCGTTTCATCGGGCTGCGCGGCTCCCCGTCCCGCCAGTTGCCGTCGGCCCACATTCGCTCCAGCGCCACCCGATAGTTCGGGAAACGAAAGCTGTAGCCGGCCGCCTTGATCGCCTTGTTGGCGACGCGCTTGTTCTCGCCGTAGAAGGAATGCGCCATTGGCGAAAGTTGGGCGGTCTCGAAGGGAATTTCCGGCGGCGGTTCAATGCCCATCAGTCCGGCGGCAT
>SUGL01000197.1 GCA_004963905.1 Mesorhizobium sp. | reverse complement strand
GCCGAGCATCAGCGCCGAGCGGCCGCGGAAACGGATGCGCGCCAGCGAATAGGCCGCGGTGACGCCGAGCAGCAGCGAGATCAGGACGACGGTACCCGACACGAGCAGCGAGTTCGCCAGGTTGTGCAGGAAGGTGCCTTCGGTGAGCACGTTCCGGTAATTGGCGAGGCTGATCGTCCGCGGCCAAAGGCTTGCCTCGAACAGTTCGGTTCCCGATTTCAGGCTGGTGACGATGGCGTAGCAGAACGGGAAGATGGCGATGAAGACGATTGCCGCAACCAGCGAATAGAAG
>SUGL01000196.1 GCA_004963905.1 Mesorhizobium sp. | reverse complement strand
GATGCAGGCTATGCAGAAGCAGCTCGCCTCACAGCCGGAGGGCGCCGACAATTCCGCGCAGGGCATGGCCATGCTCGGCCTCTTGCAGCAGCTTTCCTTCAACGGCGCCTCGGTGCGCTTCGACGACGATTCGCTGACCGGCAAGGTGCTCGACTATGTCGGCAAGCAGCAGGGCATGTCAGGCAAGGATGTCGCCAACCAGGCCAAGGCGATCGTGCCGTTCGGAATGGCGCAACTCAACAACCCCGAGCTGACGGCAGAGGTGTCGGCCGCGGTCAACAAGTTCCTCGAC
>SUGL01000195.1 GCA_004963905.1 Mesorhizobium sp. | reverse complement strand
ATGTCGAACTTCCAGCCTTGTTTGCGGCAGATGGCCAAGGCGCGAGGGATGTTCGGCTGTTCCATGTAGCCGAAGGTCAGCGATACCCGCATGAACAGCTCGTTGACCGTCTCCATCTTGACCCGCTCGCTGTCCGGCACCACCGGCTGGGGTGCCGTCACCACGGAAAGGATGACGTTCTTCTCATGCAGCACTTTGTAGTGCTTCAGGCTGTGCATCAGCGCGGTCGGCGCGCTCAGCGGATCGCTGGTCAGGAACACCGCGGTGCCCGACACCAGCTGCGGCTTCTTCTTC
>SUGL01000194.1 GCA_004963905.1 Mesorhizobium sp. | reverse complement strand
CATGATCGTGTTGATGATCCTGAGCGACAGCATTGCCTGCCGGAAGCGCGAGAGCGTGATGGCGATCTGGCCGAGCGGCGCGACTGCACGGCCCGCCAGCATGACGGTGCCGATGATCGCTCCCGTCGAAACCTGGCCTTCCGAGAAGGCGTAGGCGCCGGCAACCACCAGGGCGACGGTCACGAATTGCTGGATGGCGCCGGTGATGTTGCCGGCGGCAGCCGAAAGCTCCTTGATCTTTTCCGACGTGTTGGCCGCGTTCTTGGAGTGCTCGCCCCATTTGCGCAGCAGGTA
>SUGL01000193.1 GCA_004963905.1 Mesorhizobium sp. | reverse complement strand
GCCATCATCACGCCGCCCGTCAGATGCAGCGAGCAGGACTGGCCGGAAAGCTCCTCGATTTCCTTGTAGAGCTGGACCGTGTAGGCCTGCAGCTTGGCGACGTTCGGATCGCCGTTCAGCGTATGGAAGCCGCCCGCCGCGTGCCAGGACGAGCCTGAGGTCAGCTCCGAACGCTCGATCAGCATTGTGTCGGTCCAGCCAGCCTTGGCGAGGTGGTAAAGCACCGAGCAGCCGACGACACCGCCGCCGATGACAACCGCTTTTACGTGGGATTTCATGAAGATAGATCCGTCT
>SUGL01000192.1 GCA_004963905.1 Mesorhizobium sp. | reverse complement strand
GTTGGCGTCGGCGCCATAGACCGTGCGCACGGCGTCGCGGTCGAGATCCTCGGGCGCGCCGTCGAACACGACCTTGCCGGCGGCCATGCCGATGATGCGGCTGCAGTAGGCGCGGGCGGTGTCCAGCGTATGCAGGTTGGTGACGACGGTGATGCCTTCGCGAAGGTTGATGTCGCGCAGCGAATCCATCACCACCTTGGCATTGAGCGGGTCGAGGGAGGCGATCGGCTCGTCGGCCAGAACCACTTTTGGCTGCTGCATCATGGCGCGCGCGATCGCGACGCGCTGCTGCTG
>SUGL01000191.1 GCA_004963905.1 Mesorhizobium sp. | reverse complement strand
GCCGTATAGTCCGAGCCGAGGCGGCTGGCGCCGCCCGACGGGGCAGGGGGCAGGCCGAATTTCCTGAGGTCGCCGAAGACCAGCCGCTGCGTCGTCGCCATCACCGCGTCCGCCAGCCGTGCCGGCAGGCTCGCCATGAAGGGCGAGAAGCGATGCACGGCAATCTTGCCGATGCGCTTGGGTAAGAGCGACGGCCCGTTGCGCGCCGAGAGCCACATCTGCCCGGTCTCGACGCCGGAAAGGTGGTTGAGCGCGTCGAAGCCGGAATTGCCGGCGCCGACCACCAGCACCTTC
>SUGL01000190.1 GCA_004963905.1 Mesorhizobium sp. | reverse complement strand
AATCGGGATTGAGCAGCCAAGCAACAGGCGCCATGTCCCAAAGTTGCTTCGACCAGCCGACGTGATCGTCGGACAACTCCTTAAAGCTCTGGGCGAGGAAGCGGCCAATATCGCCATACGGCTCTACATGCCGCTCGATCTCCGGTACGGTACTCAAAAGATGGGAAACAACGCCCAGGCAAGGAAGGAGCACGAGCGGAACACCGCTATCAAGGAGGACTTGAGATCCACCTACATCCTGGCACAGATTGAATTCGTTGGTGTCTGGCCATTCCAAAGCATTACCAGCCAGCC
>SUGL01000018.1 GCA_004963905.1 Mesorhizobium sp. | reverse complement strand
GGAAGCGCAGGAAACCGGCATTTGCAGGCCGGCATCACCTGAATATCAACACGCCCTAGTCCGGCAGGTCGCCCTATCTGAGGGGCCTTCGGTCAGTCAAGCTGTCGCTGCGAGCCGGCTTTCCGATTGCCTCTCGATCGCGCCCGTCGCGATTTCGGAACTCTCCGGGAGTGCGATCATTTCGGCCCGCTCATCGCCGCTGTTGTAGCGGCGGAACACGACCCGCGAGGGACGCCCGACCAACAAATGGTCCGCTCCCGAATCCAGTGCCCGCGCATAGACCGCCAAGGCTCCGTCGACAGCCTCGATAGTCTTCATGACGGCGTCGTCGTCGTGCGTGTAGCTGACGACCAGGGACGGCATGAGCACCCCACGCCTGATCGTCTCCTGCAGGAACAGCGAGCGGTAGGTCTGCGACGGTTTGCCGTCGAGATCGAGTGTGGCAAAGGCCAGGCAGCAAGGACGACCGGTGACCTTGAAGTGCTGATCCACTCCATGCTGTCTGGCGGCCTGTTCGATCCCTTCCCTCAGTTTTGTTCCCTGGGCATAAAGGTGCTCGATCACGGGCTCGTTCCGGTAGACCCGCATGGTTGCGATCGCTGCCGCGAGCGCATGCGTCTCTGCGCCATGCGTGGTCGACAGCAGAAACACCCTTGGACGGTCCGTTTGCTCCAGGCCGCCGAGACGCATATATTCGCGTTTCCCCGCCAGAGCGGAGACGGAAAACCCGTTGCCGAGTGCCTTGCCGAATGTCGACAGGTCTGGCTCGATTCCGTACAGTTTCTGTGCTCCGGCCGCATGCCACCTGAAGCCGGTGATCATCTCGTCGAGAATGAGCAGCGCGCCATTTTCCCTGCAGAGACGTTGCACCTCGTGCAAGAACCCGTTCGCAGGATCGTCGCCGCGGGACGGCTCGAGGATCAACGCTGCCAACTTGCCCGGATATCTCTCAAAGAGATCTTTGACGCTGGCGATATCGTTGTAGCGGAAGGTGACGGTCAGCTTCTGGACCGCCTCCGGAATTCCCGCATTCATCGGCGTGGTTCCAATGAACCAATCGTCCGTCGAAAAGAAGGGGTGGTCGGCGCAGCAGGCAACGAGATCGCGGCCCGTGTAGGCGCGGGCAAGGCGGACGGCGCCCGAAGTGGCATCCGACCCATCCTTGCAGAATTTTACCATCTGCGCACCGATCAGTTCCAGGAACGTCTCGGCGCAGTCGACTTCGATCTTCGCTGGTCGCGTAAAATTGCAGCCGCCGACCAGAGCGGCTTCCACGGCGCTCAGCACGCTCGGGTAAGCGTGCCCAAGCCCGACGGCGCGATTGCCCATGCCGTATTCGATGTATTCGTGGCCGTCGACGTCCCAGACGCGGCAACCCAGACCGCGCTCGATGAAACCCGGAGCGAGGACAGGATATTGATCCTCCCCTTTTGCGTAGGTGTGACATCCGCCGGGGATCAGTTGGCGGCCGCGTTGCTGCAGGTGGACGGATCTTGGAAAACGAAGACCTTGCTCGGACATGCGCGAAAACTCCATTCCGACACAGTATCTACATGTTCGGCCCGGGATTTCGCGTTCTCCATAAGATCATCGGTTAGCACTTATGGCGGATAGCTTCGTACTATCGGTGACAGGGAGCGGCGGAGCAGTATTTGACGCGCCGAGCGGACGCAGCGAACTCTGGCGCGCTGTTCCAACTTGACACCACCAGCGGCTTCAATTGTCGGGAAGCTCGGACCGGGCCGGGCAGTCTGTCTGGAGGCCTCCGCTGCCGTAAAGGCAACGGAGGTCCCGGTACTTACTTCAGTCGAAGCAATAGATACGGCCCGCGACGGCGGGCCGCTCCAGCGTTTAAGGTCTCTCCGCGGCAACTCCTTCCGCGAAGAGATCGTTGACCTTGTAGGCGACTTCCGTGCGGTTGGTCGCCTTCAGTTTCTTCATGATGTTTCGAATATGCACCTTCACCGTGCTCTCGCGCAGGTTCAGTTCGTAGGCGATGATCTTGTTCGCCTTCCCGCGCCGGAGTGCCTGGGCGACCTCGGTCTGCCTCTGCGTGAACATTCTCGACAAAGGCTGCGTGTCGCGGCTGTCGGAGTCGATCAGATGACGCATGGAAAGAACGCTGCTTGCCGGGACGAAGATGCCGCCGGCTGCCGCCAGGTTGATCGCTTCGACACACACGTCGATACCGACCGAGGTCGGAATGTAGCCTCGCGCGCCACATTCGAGAGCTGCCAGTATCTGTGCGAGGTCTTCATTGTCGGCCAGGACGACCACGGGGATCGATTTGAACTCAGACGATATCCGCCTGATCTCGTCCGCCGTGGCATGATCGGTGATCTTCCGACCGCCAAGGTTGAAGAGTATGGCGACCAGGGGAGGTACCGAACTCTTCTTCATGCGCCATTCTTCGATTGAACCCATGGCCGCGACCGCCATGCCGAGTTCGTGGTCTACGAGGGCCGATGCAAGACATTCTCGGTCCAAGGCCCTTCCATCCAGTATGAGGAGGCATTCCTTTTGAGGAGCACTTTCGGTTCCGCTGATCGGAATTCTTGGCTGATTTATCGAGGTGTAATTAACCAGTCCTGCTGTTGAACTCATACTACCCACCCTTTTTGCACACGAGCCGCCTCCGGCGGCCGATTACCCCTTGTTCTAGAATGTGGAAAAGTGACCCCGCCCGCCCTGTTTTGAGCTGGATCGCTTCATTCTGACGCCCATGGCAGTTCCGCGCCTACCCCAGCGAAGAACGGCTAATGTTACTCTAGGACCGAATTATTAGGGGTCGCTAACCTAGGTTAATTTTTCGTAAATTTCCGATTTTAGGGAAGCTGCGCCGCTGGTTACAGGCACGCAGCCATGCTGCCGCCTGAAGGCGGGAGGCATCACGGCAGCATGGTTGGATCCGCAAAGAGAAATCCAGAGCAATTCCAGGAAAAGTGTGAAACGGTCGGGCTCGGCGACTTCGCCGTAGCCTTCCGTCCGGAATTGCGTCAAAACAAAAAGATAGAGCGGTTCGCCGTTTCCGTGAAACGGTGAAATGCTCTAGCCGAGATACTCTTTCTCGAATCCGGCCAATTTGACGAGGTTCTTGCGGTTGAGAATCTCGACACGGCCGGTCTTGAACGAGACGAGATCGGCCCTGCGGAGCTCCCGCAGTGTCCGGTTCACGTGAACGGGGGTCATTCCAAGGATGTCCGCCAGCTCGTTCTGAGTGAGGGGACAATCATATCTCCCGTGAGCCGACAGGCCGACTTTGGAGAGCCGTTCCTCCAACTCGAGCAGGAAATGGGCGATCCGGCTCATTGCATTGCGTCGCCCGACATTCACCAGATGTTCGGCAAGGATGGCGTTCATCCGCGCCAGCGAGTGGGCAATCTTGCTGCCGAAGCTACCCTCGGACGAGATACTCTCGACCAGCGCTTTCCTTGGTATCGGATAAACAGTGACGTCGGTTATGGAGACCAGCGAAGCGAAGCGAGGCCCGTCCGCAGAACGGAAGCCGACTATGTCTCCCCAAAGAGGAGTGTCGATGATCTGCCGTTCTCCGTCCGGCAGTCCGCGGCAAAGCAGGGTCCAGCCCGACTTTACGACGAAGATCGTGTCGTCGTCGTCATCCTGGCGACACACGATCGAATGGGGTTTATAGGCTCTTGCGGCCACACCGAGAAAATCGTTGTTGCCCCACTCGACCTTCGACCACGTCCCCCCAAGCGGACGTGGGCCTATGAACTGCGACAGTGTCTGCATGGAGACCCGCCAGTTTCTCCAACTTTAACACAACCTACAATAGTTGCTTCTTGAAAGCCAGATGTGAGCGGCTTCACAGTGAGCCGACTTCAGTTGCTATGCCCGATGGAAAGGAACCCTTCTCCAACCGCCAATAACGTCGCGACCGACTTCGAAGTTCCCTATCGTGCTCCTGCGATGGGAAAAAATCGAAGACCGATGTCTGCGCCGGGGCCTGTCAGGCGAGGCGGCATTCGCCTGGCTTCCGCATTTTGCGGGCATGCCTTTCCGCCGGTTGCCGAAGGTTGCAGCTGGGTTTGCCCGGCAAGGCCCGAGAATCCGAAAGATCGCGAAGCGCTTTAGGGCGCCACAGCCGCGGCCTTCGAATGCATGATGTTTTCACGCATTTCCCTTGGGGGCGGCCTTGCTCAGCCATTGCGGATCGACAGCGCTATCTTCGGGATGGCCCGCGGCTTCGAACGCATCGACAAGCGTTTTTGCCGCCCTGCCCGCGAGGTGGGACTCCGCGTATTTGGCTTGAACGGCCCGGGCCCGGTCGTAAACTTCCTTGAGCTGCTTGGCCTCTTTGGCTCCCAACGTCCCTCGCCTGATCCGCCTGGTCATACCGCTCCTCCTTCTCGCGCTGGTACGCCAACCAATCCACCGCCTGTGCCAGAATTACGAATGCGCGATCGTGACCCCCGTCGAATAGTCCAGCCACCCGGAGGCGGCGATCTATATCGGCATCGCGGCGCCTGCGCACGCGATGAAGCGGCCACCTTGGGCGGCAGCCTGTCATGACGGGCAAACCAACGCGCTCGGTTTCGTTGGCCAGCTCCTCGCGGCTTTTGGCAAGCAACATTCTGCACTGGTATCCAGACGTCCGATCCGAGCAGGAAACGAGCTTACATCGTGCCGGGGTCTCCAGCACCTCCGCCGTGCTTAAGCTTTAATGCGTACCGCCGGGCCGACCCTCCACCGGTTCGTTCGGAAGGCGTATCTGCCGGCACCCTACCGCTGTGGGATGTTCGGCTACGTCCTTTGGCTCCCTTGTCCGGGACACCCGTCTGCCGAAGTATGCAGGGCGAGACACCGCCTCTCGCTGCCTATGGGCATCCAGAGGGCGACCTGTACGAGAAAGGCCGTGCGACGATGCAGTTCTCGATTCCGGGACTGGCAGTGTGCGCCGCTGTCCTGATTGTCGCCTACTATTCCCGCGGCATCCTGATCGTCGGCCTGATGGTATCGCTGGCGTTTGGCTCGACGGCCGCCATGACCCTTACCTCGCTCGGCGGATCCACCCCTCTCATCTATACCTTGTTCGCGGCGCTGCTCGTGACAGCCGTGACGGCGAGGCGTTACATCTGGCTCGAGCTTGGAAGCGTGTTCGGGAGCATCCGTTCGATCTGGATACTCACGAGCCTCATGACCTATGCGATCATCGGGGCGTGGCTGCTTCCAAGACTCTTCGCAGGACAGACCGTCGTCTTCGTTCAGTCGAAGACCCGGGGTGCGGTCGTCGAAGCCTCCTTGGCTCCGGTCTCGGCGAACACGTCGCAGACGGGCTATTTCATTCTTGGCGGCCTCACCGCCATTGCGCTTTGCATGCTGCTTTTGCACTCCGACAGGATCGACCAGCTACGCCGTGGATTTTTCCTCTGGTGCGGTCTCCATGCGGGCATGGGACTGATCGATTTCTTCGGCAAATTCGCGGGAGCAGGCGACCTGCTGGCTCCGATCAGGACCGCGAGTTATGCCCTCCTGACGGATTCGGTCGAGGCAGGGTTCTCGCGGATCACGGGCGCCTTCTCCGAGGCCTCCTCCTTCGCCGGCGCGTCCCTCTCCTGCCTGGCGTTCTGCTACACCTACTGGAGAAAAACCAAATCGAGCCTTGCGCAGTGGCTGGCAGGCATCTTGCTGTTTCTGACCCTCCTGTCGACGTCTTCGACCGCCTATGTCGGTCTGATGGCCCTCTGCATCCCCGTCGCCTTCTCAATGTCGGCCTCGGTTCTGAGCGCGCGGTTCGAGCGCCAGGAGATACTCATATTCGCTATTGTGGCATTCGGCGTGGTCACCGTCTTGGGTGTCAGTCTCTATGACGCCGGCGCCTTGGATCCCTTCATCAGGTTGATCAACTCGACCATCATCAACAAGGCCAATTCCTCCTCCGGTGAGGAGCGCACCTATTGGAACGTCAAGAGCCTGCAGTCCTTCCTGGACACCAGCGGCCTCGGGGTCGGTTTCGGCAGCTCGAGGGCTTCGAGCTGGCCGATCGCGGTCCTGTCCCAGCTTGGCCTGTTTGGATCACTGATGGTGGCGATCCTGGTCGCCGTCCTTGTCAGCGGGGTTGGCCGGGCGCGGGAGCGCCTGGACCCGGAAACCGACGCCGTCGTGCTGAGCGTCAGGAACGCTGCCCTCGCCAGCATAATCGCCAACTCGGTGTCGGCCGGCAGCGCCGATCCGGGCATGCTCTTCTTCATAGCGTTCGCCACCGTTTCCGCCACGAAGGCCCGCGCGCGGCGCACCGTCACGATATTGCGGCAAGCCCAGCATCGGTTGCTTACGCAAGCGATTTGAACCGCGCCGCGCGAAGCTCGGGCGAAATGCCGTTGCAGCACGTTGAGGCAGCCTGTCGGTCTGCCTTAAGAGCGCCGATCCTGAAACCGGTTCCAGGCATGCATGCGGTTGGCGACCTGCACCGCGATCGGATGGTACGGGACCGGTTTCATGTTGGTGACCGGCAGCGGCATTTGTCCGTCGGTGCGGCGGCCCGCCGCCCAGCGGCCGATCTCCTGGCCGAGCGACATGGACAGCGCCACGCCGCGGCCCGAATAGACGCCGCCGAAAACGAGGCCGGGCGCCAGCCGGTAAAGCCGTGGCTTGCGGTCGGGCACCACGGCGAAAGTGCCGTGCCAGTATTCCACCATCTCCGGCTCGCCGCCGAAGGCCTGGAATGCCTTGCCCAGCATGTGCGCGACCTTGGCGCGGCCGCGCTCGGCCTCGTTCCGCCAGAACGTGTGCGTGCCGCCGCTGACCAGCCGATTGTCGCGGTCATAGTGGAAGTAGCGGAGGTCGTTGCGCATGTCGGACACGGCTGGATTGCCGACAAGGATCCTGGCGCGCAATTCCTCCGGCAGGGGATTGGTCGCCGCCTGGAACACCTTGAAGGGCACGAGCGTCTTCTTCAGCCCCGGCCAGATATCGCCGGTCAGCGCGTTGGTCGCCAGCACCACTTCCGGTGCCGTGACGCTTCCCGATGCGGTGAAGACGCGCCAACCGTCGTCCAGGCGCTCGATCCGCATCGCGCGCGAGTTCTCGTGGATGGTCACGCCTTCGCGCTCCAGCGCGGCCGCAAGGCCGATGGTCATGGCGAACGGATTGATGTGACCTGAATTGTGGACCATCCAGCCGCCGAGATAGGGGCTGCCGATGCGCGCGCTGGCCTCTGCGCCATCGAGCCAGGAGACGTTTGCGCCGAAGGCCTTCCATTCGTCGTGGAACTGGCGGGCGCGGGCAAGCGTCGCCTCGGTGTGCGCGGGCTGGATCCAGCCTTCCTGCACCTGGTGGGCATCGATGTTGAAGCGCTGCATCAGGCCGAAGGCGACGCCGGCAGCCTCCGCCACCATGCGGTTGTAGCGGGTGCCGACGGTCTTGCCGTAGACGGCCTCGAATTCCGAGGGCGATGCCTTGGAGTGATGCGAGATGACGAGGCCGTTGTTGCGGCCGGAGGCCGCCGATCCGATCTCGTTGCCTTCCAGCAGGATGACCTCGCCGCCGCTGTCGCGCGCGCCGAGCGCCGCGGCCATGCCGGTGAAGCCGCCGCCGACGACCAGCACGTCCGTTTTCAGATCGCCCTCGAGCGCCGGCGCCGCCTGCCGCGAATTCGCCGTCTTGCGCCACAGATGCGGCGTCCTCCAGTCGACCTCAAACATGAAGGGCCTCGTTGGCGCCGCCAAGATAGTGCTCGCTCAAGGCAGAGTGCTCGGCCATCTCCTGGGCCGGGCCGTGGAGCTTCACCTTGCCGGTGTTCAGGAGATAGGCGTAGTCGCCGCATTCGAGCGCGAGCTGGACGTTCTGCTCGACGAGCAGGATCGAGATGCCGTTGCGCGACAGGTCGAGGATGATGCGGAAGATCTGGTGGACGATCTTCGGCGCGAGGCCGAGGGAAGGCTCGTCGAGCATCAACAGCTTCGGCTCGGCCATCAGCGCGCGGCCTATCGCCAGCATCTGCTGCTGTCCGCCCGACATCCGGCTCGCCACGCTGTTGCGCCGCTCCTTGAGCACCGGGAAGAGATCGAACGCCTCGGCGCGAAGCGCTTCGAAGCTCTTGCCGGCGCGGCCGATATGGGCCGCGACCAGGTTCTCTTCCACCGTCAGGCGCTGGAAGATCTGGCGGCCTTCCGGACAATGGGTGACGCCGAGGCGCACGACCTGTTCCGGGCGCATGCCAGTGATGTCGCGTCCCTCGAAGGTGATGGAGCCGGCGCTCGGCCGCGCGACGCCGGAGATGGAATTGAGCAGCGTCGTCTTGCCTGCGCCGTTGGGGCCCAGCACGACGACGATCTCATTTGGATCGACCTCGATGTCGATGCCTTCAAGAACGCCGACGCGCCCGTATCCCGAGCTGAGCCCGGCGATCCTGAGCAGCGGCCCGGATGTCGTCGATGTCATTGGCGGTTCCCAGATAGGCAAGTTGGACGTCGGGGCTCGCCTGCACCTCGGCGGGCGTGCCCTGGAACAGCAGCTTGCCGTGGTGCATGACGATGATGTTGTCGCAGAGCGACATGACCAGATCCATGTCGTGCTCGACGATGATGGTGATCCGGTCGGGCAGGCGCTGGGCGGCGAGCCTCGCGGTCAGTTCCGCCGTCTCGTGATGGTTGAGCCCGGCGGCCGGCTCGTCGAGCAGCAGCACGCGCGGGTTCGAGACCAGCGCGCGGGCGATTTCCAGCATGCGCTGCCGGCCATAGGGCAGGCTGCCGGCGTCCGCATCGGCGTAGCCCTGCAGGTCGAAGAGGCGCAGGATCTCCATGCATTTCTCGCGGCGCCTTGCGCGCCTCGCCGAGGCATGGGGCGGCCACACCACTTCCTTCCACGTGCCGCCGACATCGGTCGGGTAGAAGCAGACTTCGAGGTTTTCGAGCACCGTCATCTGGTCGAAGAGCCGGATGTTCTGGTAGGTGCGGGCCACGCCGGAATTGGCGATCTGATATTTCTTGAGCGTGTCGAGGCGCTTGCCGTCGAGCGATATCGATCCGGCGGAAACGCTGTAGGAGCCGGCGGTCATGTTGATGAGCGTCGACTTGCCGGCGCCGTTCGGTCCGATCACGCCGTGGATCAGTCCTGGGGCGAAGGAGGTCGTCACGTCGTCGATGGCGACGACCTGGCCGTATTGCTTGCGCAGTCTGTCGAAGGCCAGGGTCATTTGCCGAAAAGCCTCCGGATGAGCTTGTCCGGCCCGAAGCTGCGCGGCACGATGCCGGCCGGGCGCACGATGATGAGGAAGATCATCAGGAGCCCGAAGAAGAGGATGCGCCATTCGGCGAACTCGCGCAGCACTTCCGGCAAAAGCATCAGGATTGCCGCGCCCGCGACGATGCCTAAAATGTTGCCGATGCCGCCGATCACGATCATCAGCACGATCAGCACCGATTCCTGGAGCGTGAAGCTCTCCGGGCTGACGAAGCGCTGCGAGGCGGCGAAGATCGCTCCCGCGATCGAGCCGATCGTCGCCGACGTGGCGAAGGCGGCAAGCTTGGCGTTGGTGGTGTTGATGCCGATGCCGCGCGCGGCATCCTGGTCTTCGCGGATGGCCGCCCAGGCCTTGCCCAGGATCGAGCGCTCCAGCCGCCAGACCAGCACGCCGGCCACGAGCACGGTGACGAGCAGCAGCCAGAAGAAATCGATCGGACGGGCGACCTGGATGCCGAGGATCGAAGCCTTGTCGAGGCGCGCTATCCCCTTCGGTCCGCCGGTGAGCCAGTCGAGATTGTTGATGATGATGCGGATGATCTCGCCGAAGCCGAGCGTGACGATGGCGAGATAGTCGCCGCGCAGCCGGAGCACCGGTATGCCGAGCAATATGCCGGTGACCGCGCCGATGCAGGCGGCGACCAAGAGGATGAGCAGGAACGGCCAGTGCAGGTCGAGCTGCGGGCTGGCAAGCAGCGCGTAGCTGTATGCGCCGACCGCGTAGAAGGCGACGAAGCCGAGATCGAGCAGCCCCGCATAGCCGATCACGATGTTCAGCCCGATGCCGAGCAGGATATAGATCAGCAGGCTGTTGATGACGCGGACATAATAGTTGGGCAGGAAGGGCGTTGCCACGATCAGCGCGATCGCGATGGCGAGGAAGAGGAACGAAATGGCCCGGCCCGAACGCGGTTTGGCGGCAGTGAGGGTCTCTGCGACGGACATCAGAACTCCCTCTTGTACACGATGCTTTCCTCGGACACGGCCTCGCCCAGAATGCCGGCGGGGCGGACGAGCAGCACGAGTATGAGGATCGCGAAGGAGAGCACGTCGCGGTATTCGGTGCCGAGCACGCCATGGGTGACGACGGGCAGCAGCGCCGTTCCGCCGACCTCGACGAAGGCCAGGATGAAGGCGCCGAGCATGGCGCCGGGAATGGAGCCGATGCCGCCGAGGATCGCCGCGGTGAAGGCCTTGAGCCCGATGACGGCGCCCATGGTTGGCGACATGATGCCGTAATAGCTGGCATAGAGGATGCCTCCCGCCGCGCCGAGCAGCGGCCCGACGAAGAACACCATCGAGATCGCGCCGTTGACGTTTATGCCCAGAAGCTGGGCCGTCGGGCGGCTTTCCGACACGGCGCGCACGATGATGCCGATGCGGCTGCGGTTGACGAGGAAATGCAGGCCGAACATCAGCACGAAGGCGGCGACCAGGATGCCTATCTGCACCGAGGTTATGGTGCCGCCCAGCACCTCGTAGCGGACGGCGGGAAAGAAGCTCGGAAAGGCGACGGGCTGCGGACCGGCGAGGATCTGGATGCCGGTAACCAGCGAAAGCGACACGCCGAGCGAGGAGAGCATCGGCGCGAGACGGGTGGAATTCCGCAGCGGCTTGTAGGCAATCCTTTCGATGCCGACGCCGATGACGCCGACCGCGAAGATCGCGACGACGAAGGCCGCGGTGAGGGCGATCGCGCCCGTCGCGCCGACATCGCCGATCAGCATGCTGAGCAACAGGAAGGCGACGTAGGCGCCGAGCATGAACATCTCGCCATGGGCGAAATTGATCATGCGCAGCACGCCGTAGACCATGGTGTAGCCCAGCGCGATCAGCGCGTAGATGGCGCCGATCGTCAGGGCGTTGACCGTCTGTTGGATAAGGTTTCCCAGCATGGGCTGGCGTCCTGTGCAATGGGTTCCGCCCGGCTGGCGGAGCCGGGGAGGGAAACGATCAACATGGCCGTGGCGGTTTCGCCCGGCGTGGCCTTGAGACAAGCAAGGGAGCCGCCCGCCAAGGGCAAGCGGCTCCCGGCGCGCAAATTGTTATTTCTGGCCGACGAGTTGGAAGTTCGAGCCTTCGACCTTGTAGAGATACGATGGGGCGACTTTAAGTTCGCCGGTCTCGTCGAATTCCAGATCGCCCACCGCGGTCTTCACTTTGACTGAATGCAGCGCGGCGTTGATGTCCTCGCGCGTCAGGCCCTTCGTCGTCTTGAGCACCTGCTCGAGGATCTGGCCCTGGACATAGCCGTAGATCGAGTAGGGGCCGGCGTCCTCGCCGTATTTGGCCTTGTAGAGCTTGGCAAAGTCGGCGATCGCCGGAGAAGCGTCCATGGGCGGCACCTGGATCGCGACAAGAGTGCCCTGGACGTTGGCCTCTCCGGCCTGCTTGATGAGGTCCGGCGTATAGCCGCCATCGGGGACGATCAGCGTGGCGCTGATGCCCTGCTCATGCATCTGCTTTGCAAACAGCGCCAGTTGCGGCATGACGGCGCCGAGATAGATCACGTCGGGCTTCTTGGGCTTGATCTGCGCCAGCACGGCGGTGAAGTCGACATCGGTCGGCGCGACGGCGATCGTGTCGAGGACCTTGCCGCCGCCGGCCTCGAAGTTCTTGGCGAAGATTTCGGAAATGCCCTGCCCGAAAACCTGCTTGTCGTTGACGACGAGCGCGGTCTTGGCGCCGAGCTTGCCGAGCGCGTATTCGGCCGGCAGCAGCGCGCCCGCCAGATCGTTGGCGACCGGGCGCACCATGAACTTGTAGCCCTGCTTGGTCAGCGAAGGGTTGGAGCCGAAGGTCATCGTCGGCAGCGAGCAGTCCTCATAGATCGGCAGGGTGGACTGGGCGACGCCGGAATTGAAGTTGACGAGGCCGAGGAGCACCTGATCGTTGTCGCAGAACTTCTGCGCCACCAGCGTTCCTTCACGCGGATCGGCCTTATCGTCTTCCTGCTCGTAAGCGATCGTTACGCCGTTGACCCCGCCGTCGGCGTTCAATTTGTCGACGTAGAGCTTGAAGCCGTTGTGCCATGTGGTGCCGAAATAGGCCTGCGGGCCGGACAGCGGAGCGGAAAGACCGATCGTGGTCTGCTCGGCCATGGCGGGTGCCGCGAACAACGATGCTCCCAGAAGGAGTGTGGCAGTGAATTTCCTCATGATGGTTCCCCTTGGCTACTGGTCACGACAGGAGCGGCCGTTCCGGTCTTCTCTCCTTGGGCGCATCGAAGCAGACAAAGAGACCGTCGTCAAGAAAGTGTCTACACTATTGCGTTCAATTTTGTGGTCAGATACGGGTTATGCATCGCGGGCTTTTCGCCGGCGCTTCAGATCGGCGCCGTTGCCGGGCGCGAAAACCTTCAGCAGCGCGTCCTTGAGCGCCTGCTGCGTGGCGGAGACGGTCATTTCGATATGTTCGCGCAACAGCTTCATGCCGTTCTCGGCATCCCGCTTGACGGCGGCGGCGACGATCGCCGAGTGGGAGGTGACCTGCGCCTTGTCGTGCGAGGGATGCTCGATCTGAATCCGGCGGATGAAGCGAATGCGCGCATTGATGGAGGCAAGCTGGCCGACGAGTTCCGGATTCCCGGAGAGCTCGGCGATGAGCAGGTGGAAGCCTTCGTCCTCGGCCAGGATGATATCGGGCGCTTGGTCGCGATAACCGTCGACGATCGCTTCCCAATACTGCTGCAGCCGGTCGATCTCGCTGTCTTCCGCGCGCTCGCACATCAGCTTGAAAGCGGCGCATTCGATGATGGAGCGCAGCTCATAGAGGTCGAGCAGGCCCTCGGTGCTGAGGCTCCTGACGAAGAAGCCGCGATTGGGCGTGAGCGAGACGAAGCCCTCGGAGGCGAGCCGGTTCAGCGCCTCGCGTATCGGTGTGCGCGAAACCCCCAGGCTGCGCGAAAGCTGGACTTCGTTGATGCGCTCGCCGGGTTTGAGCGTGAACTCGACGAGAAGCTTGCGGATGGTGTGATAGGCGCGGTCGCTGCTGTCGGCGGTGCGACGCGTGTCGGCTTCGCCGGCGAGGAGCGGATCGTTCTCGGTGCTGGTCTCTGCGCGTTCGGTCATGAGTGCTCCCATATGATTTGCATGCAGCCTGTGTCGACACTTTGCGGTGCCCCTTTCTTTCCCAAACTCGCGCGGATGGCAAGCGAGAGGTTCCAAGCGAGGCGGCAACGATGATCCTGGGGGTTCTCGGCGTCGGCCATCTCGCGGCGTCCATGCTCGCCGGCTTGCAGCGTTCCGGGGTTGCTCCCGAAAGCGTCCTGCTGTCGCCGCGCGGCAAGGCCGCGGCACTTTGTGCCCGGCACGGCTTCCGGCTGGCGGCCGACAACCGCGATCTCGTCGAGCGGGCCGATATCGTGATCCTCGCGGTGCGGCCGGCACAAGCGCCGCAGGTCGTTCTGGATCTGCCGTGGCGCAAGGGACAGCTTTTGATTTCGGTTTGCGCCGGCGTGCCGCTGTCGCGGTTTGGCGTCGCACCCGCGCGCGTCGTGCGCGCCATGCCGTTCACCGCCGCCGAGATCGGCGCCAGCCCGACGGCCTATTTCCCCGACATCGAGGAAGCACGGGCAGTTCTCGGCCGGCTCGGCCCGGCGATCGCTTTGGCCAGCGAACGGGATTTCGAAGTGGCGACCGTCAGCGCCGCCATCTACGGCTGGGCGCAGGATCTGATCCGCAAGGCGGCGGAATGGTCGAGCGCCGAAGGCCTCGATCCGGCCATTGCCCGCCGGCTGACGGCTATGACCTTCGTGGCGGCCGGCAGGCTGATCGCGGAAAAGCCGGAGCCGATGGATCGGCTGCTCGAGGAGCTGGTGACGCCGGGAGGCATCACCGAACGCGGCCTGCAGGTTCTTTCGGCGCGCGGCGTGCCCGCGGCCTGGGAAGAGGCCTGCGCGGCGGTGCTCGACAAATTGACCGGGCATGCGCCCGGCTGACTCGCGGCGCCGCCCTCACCGCCGCGGCGCGGGCGGATAGGTTTGGCCGCCGGCGGCCTGTTCGCTTGGAGCGACGACGAGTTCCGCGATATCGACATGCTCCGGCAGGCGCAGCGCTGAAACCAGCACGGCGGCGATGTCGGCCGGGCGTAGCGGCCGCTGCTCCGAGTACATGCGCTTGCGCAGGCCTTCGCGGTCGCCGTCGAAGGCCTTGAGATAGAAATCGGTCTCCACGCGTCCGGGCGCGATCTCGGTCAGCCGCACGCCCGTGCCGGCAAGATCGAAGCGCAGGATGCGGCCTGCTTGCGACAGGCCGGCCTTGGCCGCGCCATAGGCCGTCGTGCCGGGAAAGACGCCGCTCGCCGCTGTGCTGGTCAGATTGAAGATGTGGCCGCGCTTGCGCGCGACCATACCGGGCAAGAGAAGGCGGATCAGCTGCAGCGGCGCGGTCAGGTTCAGCGCCACCACTTCCGCTGTTTCCTCGGCGCTCTGTTCGTGTAGGGGACGAACCGTCGCCAGGCCGCCGGCGTTGTTGACCAGCACGTCGATCTCCGCCGTGCCGAGCGCGCCGGCGATTGCGCCTACGTCACGGACGTCGGCCACCAGCGGCCTGACCCGCGACCCGAGCCGCTGCTGCAACTCGAGCAGCGCGTCGCGGTTGCGCGCCAGCGCATAAACAGTCAGTCCTTCCGCCACGAGGCTTTCCACGATCGCAGCGCCAATGCCTTTCGAGGCGCCGGTGACGAGGGCGGTGCGGTAATCCATGGCCGTTCTCCCGGTTTGCGATGATCAGAGCGCGCCGCGTTCGGCGACCGTCCTGAGAACGCCGACGAGGCCGGCTTCCCGTGCTGCCTTCAGTTCCTCCTGACCGCGATCGCCCACCGCCGCATTCGTCGAGGCCGAAATCGCGCGCACCGTCTCGCTGTCGAGCCTGGCGTCGAGGAGCGTGTCCCAGATCGCCTGATAGGTGGGTCCGTATTTGCGCAGGAAGTCTTCGATGCCGTCGGCATTGAGGCTGTTGGAAATGAATGAACCCTGCAGCGTCCATTTCGGGCCTGGCCCGTACATGAAGGCCCGGTCGACATCCTCGACGGAGGCGACGCCGTCGCGCACCAGCGCGATGGCTTCGCGCCACATCGCGCCCATCAGGCGCAAGGCGATGTGGCCGGTCACTTCGCGGTTGAGCGTCACCGGCTTCTTGCCGATCGCCTCGTAGACGGCGCGTGCCCGCGTGATCGCCTGCGCATCGGTCGCCTTGCCGCCGACGATCTCGACCAGCGGCATCAGATGCGCAGGGTTGAACGGATGGCCGAGCACGATACGGCCGGGCAGGCGGCACTCGGCCTGCATGTCGGAGACGAGCAGGGCCGAGGAAGAGGAGGCGATGATGACTGCGTCGCCGACATGGCCTTCGATCTCGGCGAGCAGCCGGCGCTTGAGCTGCAGATCCTCCGGGCCGTTTTCCTGCACGAAGTCGACGCCGTCGAGCGTCTCGGCCAACGTCGGGAAAAGGTGGACTGCGCCTGGCGCGGACGAGGGGCCTTTCAGGGCGTCGAGGTCGGTCAACAGCGCGGGCAGCACCTCGTGGAAGGTGTCCGCGCGCCGCTCCGTCGGATCGTAGACACGCACGTCGTGACCGGCATGGGCGAAGCAGGCCGTCCAGCGCTGCCCGATGACGCCGAAACCGACGATGCCGATGGTCAATTTCTCCATTGTCAGGCCCTCCTTCCGTCGAGCGCGGCGCGGAAGGCTTCGTTGATGTCATTCCACGGGATGAGCAGGTCGAGCCAGGCGCCGACCCGTCCGGCGACCAGGATCGCTTCGTCGATCAGGGCGTCGAACGGATGCGCTTCGGCCATCGCCGCCTTGAGCCGGAAAAGCAGCGCCGGCGTTTCCGCCATGTGGCAGAAATCGCGAAGCCGCGTCGCCGCCTTGTCGAGTGCCAGCGCTGCGGTGTGGCGCCGCATCGCCTCGTCCTTTCCGTCGCGCTCGGCGCGGATCCACCACAGGAATTCATGCAGGACCCGCGCTTCCGATTCCGCGGTGAAGACGGGACCCGCCGGGTGCATGATGGCACGCGAGGATGTCGCCCGGACGATGTCGGCTGGGCACGCCGCCCAGAGCGCATTGCGCGCGGCGACGATATCCCGCGGCAGCGGCGATGGCGCCGGCGGCGCGGGAATGCCGCCGTCATCCGCCTTGCTGAGCGTGCCTTCCAGAATACGCCGGCCCTGGTCTCGCTTCAGCGTCGCGGCAAGTTCTGCGATGCCCTCGACCGGCGCGTCGAGATGGCCAAGCACGGTGATCTCGGCATTCTCGGCCTGAAGCGGCGCGAAGGTGATTTCCAGAAACTGCCGCACCGGCCAGTAGATGAAGGCGCCGGCGGTCGCCGAAAGCACATGGGTCGCGCCTTCCGGATCCTCGACGAAGGGGGCGTGCCAGTAGATGTGGCTGCCGGCGATCTTCGGCGTGTGGAGCTGCAGGCGCAAGGGTAGCGCCGAAAGCAGCGCGCGGCGGGTGCGGTCGGCTTCGCCGGTAAGCCGTATCGGCCAGCTCTGCCCTTCGGCCGAGAAGATCAGGTCCATCTTATTTCCCGGGATTGAAGAAGGAGACGGGCTTCAGGATCTGGTTGCGCATGTCGAGAAGGTAATCGGTCTCGATCACCTTGCGCCGATAGGCCTGCCATTCGGGGTCGGCCTCCATGCGGTCGCGCCGCTCCTCGCGGTCGGCAAGGCTTTCGTATTTCCACAAATGCACGGTGCGCGAGAGATCGCCGATATGCGTCTGGAAGAAGCCGAAAGGCTCGCCCAGATAGTGCCGCTGCATCGGCAGGGCGATGTCCTCATAGAGCTTGAGGAAGTGCGGCAGCTTGTTCGGGCGGGCGGTGTAGGTGCGGTGGTCGAAGATCATCTCGGTCACTCCTTCTGGTATCCTGTTCCGGCGATTTCAGCGCCGTCGAAAAGTGGCTGGCCAGTCCACGCGATTGGGCTCGGCGACGAATTCGTTCGGCCGGCTCAGCCGCTGCTGCGAACCGTCTCCGCGATGAGCCTGGCCGTCAGCGCCGGTGCTTCGATCTGCGGCACATGGCCGATGCCATCGAGGAGGTGGACGGCGGCGAAGCCCGGTGCCCGCGCCGCGTGGGCGGCCGGTATGATGCGGTCGAGCCTGCCCCAGACGAGCCGCGTCGGCACGCCAAGCGCCGCCAGCGCCGTCGTCAGGTCGAAGCCCTGCGTTCCGTCCGGGAACAAGGCCTCGGCCATCGCCGTCAGCGCGTCGCGATTGCCGGTCTTGTCCATCTGCCTCAGCGCCGCTTGCGCGTAACCGGCGGGGAGCGCTGCTTCATCGCCGACCATGACCGCCAGCCACCGCTCCAGTGCCTGGACGCTGGTCGCGCGCGCAAGCCCGGCGACGAAGCCCCCATTGATTTCCGGGCCGAGCCCGCCTGGGGCAAGAAGCGTGACGGAGCGCACGCTGAGTCTGCCCAGCCGGGCGAGCGCGAGAGCCGCCGCGCCGCCCAGCGAGTGGCCGACGAGATGCGCGTCCCGCACGCCCATGGCCTCCAGGCGGTCGGAGAGGCTGAAGGCGATCTCCTCGATGTCCTTTGCCGGCCGCGAAGCTTCCGCGCCGTGGCCGGACAGGTCGAGGCTGATCGTCTCGATATTCGGTCGGAGCAACGGCACGACCTGCCGCCAGACGGAGCTGTCCGCGCCAAAGCCATGAAGCAGCAGCACCGGCGCCATTTGCCGCGCAGGAGTTGGCGCAGCAGCGGGCGCTGCCGGGGACGCGGCCCGCGCCGCCGGCGTGCCGCCGGGCGCGTCCGAACGCGCGGCGAGTACCGCATCGATGTCGCGTTTCTTGATGCGTCCTCTCGGACCGCTTCCCGCAATGGTCGAAAGGTCGAGCCCCGCAGCGGCGGCAAGCCGGCGGGCGAGCGGGCTTGCGATCGCGCGGGTGCCGGGCCGGCTGGCGGAGGTAGAGGCACTGATAGCCGCGACTGGAGGATTGGCGGTCACCGCCGTTGCGGCCGGTGCCTCGGTCGGCGCGGCCGCAGTCGGCTTCTCGTCGGCGATGGTGCCAAGCACGGCGCCCACCGGCGCTTCCTGTCCTTCGGCGAAGAAGATGTCCGCCAGCCAGCCGTCGCGGTCGGCTTCGATTTCGGTCGCCGCCTTGGCCGTCTCAACGGTGACGATGAGATCGCCGGCCTTGACCGGGTCACCCGATTTGGCCGCCCAGGCAACCACCAGCACGGCTTCCATATACTCGCCGCCGGCGCTGTCGATGCTGATCGGATGGGTTGCCATCGCCGCCTCCGTCACTTCAGCGTCTTCAGCGCGGCGGCACGGATCTTCTCCGCGCTCGGCAGCATCGCCGTTTCGAGCGGTTCGGAATAGGGGATCGGCATATCCGGCAGCGTGACGCGCGCGACCGGCGCGTCCAGCTCGTCGAAGGCATGATCCATGATCGTCGCCGAAAGCTCGGCCGCGTAGCCGCAGAACCGCCAGCCCTCATTGACCACCACCGCATGATGCGTCTTAGTGATCGAGGCGACGATGGCATTGACGTCGAGCGGACGCAGCGATCTGAGGTCGACGATCTCGGCCGAGACGCCATCCGCGGCGAGAAGATCGGCAGCCTTGAGCGCTTCGACCACCATCTTGGAGGTAGCGAAGATCGAAATGTCGTTGCCCTCGCGCAGCGTTGCCGCCTTGCCGAGCGGCACGATCACGTCGCTTTCCGGAACGTCGCCGCGCACGTTGTAGAGCAGCTTGTGCTCGAGGAACACGACCGGCTGATCGTCGCGGATCGCCGCCTTCAGCATGCCCTTGGCGTCGGCCGGCGTCGAAGGCGCGACGACTTTGATGCCGGGTATGTGGGCAAGCATGGAATCGAGCGCCTTGGAATGCTGCGCGCCCGCGCCGGCGCCGCCGCCGCCCTGGGTGCGCAGCACGAAGGGCATCTTCACCTGGCCGTTCCAGATGTAGTTGTAGATCGACGCCTGGTTGACCAGCGCATCGAGCGTGAGCGGCACGAAATCGGCATACATGATTTCCAGCACTGGCCGCGTGCCGGTCATGGCGGCAGTCACCGCCATGGCGGCCAGCGCCTGCTCGGAGATCGGCGTGTCGCGCACCCGCGTCTCGCCGAACTCCTCCATCAGCCCCTTCGTCACCTTGAAGACGCCGCCATAGCGGCCGATGTCCTCGCCGAAGACGAAGACGGAGGGATCGGCCTGCATCTCCTCGCGCAGCGCGGCGTTGAGCGCTTCGGCGTATCGCATCATCGCCATGTCAGTGCGCCTCGCTGTAGGGATTGCAGGCTTCGTCGACCGTGAATTCCGGCATCGGGTCGGAGAGCGCGGCCTCGAACGCCTCGTCCGTCTCGGCCTTGGCCGCGGCCTCGATCGCGGCGAGCCGCGCCTCGTCGATTTTGCCCGACAGCGCCTTGCGCGAGATGAGCAGCGGGTCACGCGCCTTCCAGGCCGCGATGTCCTCCGGTTTCTGGTAGCCGCCCATGTCCGAAGTGGAGAAGCCTTCGATGCGGTAGGTCTTGCATTCGATCATGCCTGGACCCTCGCCGCGCCTCGCTCGCTCCACCATGGCGGACACGGCGCGATAGACGGCGACCGCGTCGTTGCCGTCGACGATCTCGGCCGGCATGGCATAGCCGGCGGCGCGGATCGACAGGTCCGCGACCGACGACTGGACGTCGGAGGGAACGGTCAGGCCGAACTGGTTATGCTCGAGCACGAAGACGACCGGCAGCTTCCAGAGGCCTGCCATGTTCATCGCCTCGTGGCAGATGCCGGTCTGGGCGGCGCCGTCGCCGAAAATACACATGGCGACGTTGCCGGTGCCGAGGATCTGCATCGACAGCGCCATGCCGGTGGCGGCGGGGATGCCGGCGCCGACGATGGCATTGCCGCCGATCACGCCCTTTTCGGCATCGGCCACCAGCATATGGCCGGCGCGTCCGCCGCAGGCGCCGGTGGCCCTGCCGAATATCTCTGCCACCACCGGCCGCAGGGCCATGCCCTTGCCGATATAGACGGCATGGCCGCGATGGGTGGTGGCCACCTTGTCGCCCGTCTCCAGCGCCGCCGTGGCGGCGACGCCGACGGCCTCCTGGCCGTCGCAGCGATGGATCGGGCCGCGCGTGCGCCCTTCCTTGTGAAGCACTCCGAGCCTCTCCTCGAGGTGCCGCACCAGCAGCATCCGGCGATAGATTTCCAGCTGTTGTTCGACGGAAGGAGTGTTCTTCACGGCTATCCCCGATTTCGTGCCGAAATTAAATACAAAAGTGTCGACACTTTGCAAGCGCTTCTGCAAAATGGGGCGAAACAAGTTTGGAAAAAGGGGTTCGGGCATGCGGTTGAAAGACAAGGCGGTCATCGTCACCGGGGCCGGCGCGGGCATCGGCGCCGCCGTCACCACACTGTTTATGAAGGAGGGCGCTCGCGTTCTGGCTGCAGACCGCGACGGCGCGCGGGCCAGCGAAGTGGCGGACAGGACCGGTGCGCTGGCGATGGCGGCGGACGTCTCGGACGAGGCCTCCGTCGCGGCGATGGTGCGCCGTGCTCAAGAGGCGTTCGGGCGGATAGACGTGCTGGTCAACAATGCCGGCTACGGCATTCGCGGCTCGGTCGTCGACACTGCCGCCGAGGCTTGGGATGCGCTGATGGCGGTGAACCTCAAGGGCGTCTTCCTCTGCTCCAAGCATGCCATTCCGGTCATGGCCGCAGGCGGTGGCGGGGTGATCGTGAATACCGCTTCCAACGTTGCCCATGTCGGCCTTGCCGACAGGGCAGCCTATGTCGCCTCGAAGGGCGGCGTGGCGGCGCTGACGCGCGCCATGGCGCTCGACCATGCGGGCCAGAACATTCGCGTCAACGCGGTGGCGCCGGGCGTCACCTGGTCGAGCTATTTCGACTCCATGCTCGAGACCCATCCCGATCCGAAGGGATTTGTCGCGGCCTTGAATGCCCGCGCGCCGATGAACCGCGTCGCGCAGCCGATCGAGATCGCCAATGCGATCCTGTGGCTCGCCGGCGAAGAGTCCTCCTTCGCCACCGGATCGATCCTGACCGTCGACGGCGGCATGACGGCCTGGTGAGCGCGGGCTCCATTGCATCGCGGCGGCACATCCTTCGTAAAGTCAGGCAGCGATGGAGCGCAGGGCCGCGAGCATCTCGTCGAGGTCGGCACAGGGCAGGCAGCCGAGCTCGGCGATATCCTTGGTCACGTCGACCGGCAGGCCTGAATTCGAGTCCTTGGGCACCTCGTTAAGCCGGCCGCCGATCAGGACCGGCAAGGCAAGCCCGCGCGCCGCCATCGCGGCTTTCACAGCCTGCGCATAGCGCAGCGCCACGCCGTTATAGGTGCTGATCGCGATGGCGTCCGCGCCGGTTTCGGCGGCGCGGGCGACCAGAGCTTCCGGGTCGACGGCGACGCCGGCATCGGCAATGGCGACGCCCAGGCCGTCGAGCGCCTGCTCGACGAGATACTTGCCGTGCTCGTGCACGTCGGTGGTGCCGATGCAGACGGTGAGGTTCTTTGCCGCTCCCACCCGAGTTTGCGCCGCGACCCAGGCTGCTGCCTTGTGGTTGAGCTCGCGCGCCCATTCGGCGTGGATCAGCGGCGCGCGTCCGCGCGGGCCGGCGGCGCCCGGACCGAAAAGCGCCTCCAGGCGTCTCGGTCCGATGCGGCGGATGGCGAGCATCAGCGCGGCGGGATCATCGATTGCGACCCCGCGCTCGGCGAGACCGGCGAGAGCGGCATCGGCAAAGCGGCGCCCGCCTTCGACCAGCACATCGGCCATCGCCTCCGCCTTCGCCCAGTCGAAGACCGGATCGTAGAAGGGCGCGTGCAGCGTCAGCCGATGGGCGAAGGTCTGCGCGTCGATGATCTCGTCGACGTCGGGAATGCGCTGGTTCTCCGTCACGGGCACCGGATTGATCGCATGGCCCGACGGCCATCGTCCCATGGCGAGTATGTCGGCCAGGAGATAGCTCGCCAGGCTCGCGTAGTTGCCGGCAGGGGTCGACTGGTAGGAGACGGTGTTGCCGAAGATCATCGTGCCCGGCGTTTCGGTGACCCTGACCAGGGCCGCGTGAAACGCGGTGCGCGAAAGCGGATCGCTGAAGTGATGGCCGTAGCAATGGCCAAGCCGCGCGCCGATAAGCGTCTCGACGATGTGCTTCTCCACCAGCACCATGCCGAGCGCGCAGGCCATGTCGATGAAAAGCCCGGCGAAGCCGTCGTCGAGATTGGAATGGACGAGGATCTCCGCATCCTGCGCGGCGATCAGGCCGAGGGCGGTGACGGTCGCTTCGGTGGTCGCCACGTCGTCGTCCCAGTAGGGCAGCCGGAAGGTGAAGTACTGTCCGAGATTGCCGATCGCCGTCGCACCGGCCGCGATCGCGGCGCGGGTGTTTTCGACCGCGCCCGGCAGGCCGAGCATGAAGTCGCCGAAATGGGCCGCGGCTGGCGCGGCATTCGTGATGCGCGCGAAGTCCTCGGGGCCGGTGAGCACGATGCCCGTGCCGCGCGCGGCCTTGGCGCGCATGGCTTGCGGATAGCCCATCGACCAGTCCAGCGTGATGCCGAAACGGTCGACCGTCACGCCTGCCTTGCGGCATTGCTCATGCACCTCGCCGATCGCCCCGATGGTGCGATCGACGCTTCTGAAGCCGATATGGGCATGCTGCATGACGCGTTTCTCCGCCGCCGCCTTGCGCTTCCACGCCGCTTCCGACGGGACCCTGGCCTCGGTGAGAAAACGGCAGGTGCCGAGCCGCCAGTCGCGCGCCATTGTACGCCCCTCGGCAAGCAGGTCCGCTCCCGGCTTGAGGCGCGGATCGGTGAGATCGGGAGTGGCGTCGGCGGTCATGCTATCTGCTGTTCGGTTTCGGCGATGAAGCGGCGGATGATGGCGGCGAAACCCTCGGGATTGGCGAGGGGATGGAAATGCGCGCCGTCGACGGACACGAATCGCGCCGCCGGTATCGCCGCGGCGACGGCTTGCGTCAGGGCGGGCGGCGTCAGGACGTCGCCCGTGGCGGCGATCACCTGGACCGGAGCGGCGATGCGCGGCAGGTCGGCGAGGCGGTCGTGGTCGAGCAGCATGCGCACGCGCGCGGCGGCGACGGTGAGCGGAGCAAGCGTATGGGGCGCGGCGGCGACCGTCGCTTCGAGCCGCCCTTCATGCGCTTCGAGATAGGAAGGCTCGTGGCAAAGCACATGGCCGAGGCGCTGATAGGTCTCGGCCAAGCCGGCCTCGAGCAGTTCGGCGCGGGCGGTGAAGAGCGCACGGAAACGGGCGTCGGGCCGTGCCCAGGAACTGCTGATCGTGTAGCTCAGGCCAAGGTCGGGATGGTCGAGCGCGAGCGCCTGCGCGATGGCGCCGCCGGTGGAGTGCCCCACGACATGCGCCGGCCCGCCCGTGCCCGCCAGCAGGCCGGTGATGTCGCTGGCGATAAGGGATATGGAGTAGGGCCCTTCAGGGCGGTCGCTGCGGCCCGCGCCGCGATGATCGGTGACGATCAGGCGGTGATCGGCCTCGAGCCGGCGTGCCACGCCGGCCCAGAATCGTCCGTCGCCGCCGAGCCCCGGGATGAGAACCAGGCGCGGTCCGCTCGCGCCGAACGTATCGTAGTGGATGCGGCATCCGTCGGCGGCGGTGAAGAAGGCCATCAGCGGTGGCCTCCTATGGCGAGCAGTTCGCGAAGCGCGGCAACGAGGCTCAGCGCCGTCAGTGCCGACGTCTTGGGGTTGTTTGGCGAAGGCGCGTTGACGAGATGGAAGGAGGCGGTGCCGGCGGCGCTCTCGGCCTCGATTTCATGGCTGTTGCCGGCCACCCTTGGGTCGGCGATCACGCGCACGGTGACCTTGTCGGCGCCAACGGCCAGCGCCACGGCGAAGGCCGCATTGAGGTTCTTCGGGTAGGCCGTTGCCGCGTCCGCGGGCGTGCCCTCGAACAGAGTCACGGCATCGCGTTCGGCCGTCAGGCCGAGAGTGGCGAGCTCCGCCTTCCAGGCCGCCGGCGGCTTGCGCGAGGTGTAGCGCACCCGCGCGTCGGGAAGGGCTGCTATGGCGCGGAGATAGTCGAGCCCGCCCAGGGCGCCTGCAGGCAGGATGAGGCGCGCGCCGCCATTGCGACCCGCTGCGGTGATCCGGGCATAAAGTGCCGCGTCGGCGAGAGCGCCGACCGAGGCGACGACAATCGGAATCCCGGCTTCGAGCAGCGCCGGCACGTAAGTGGCCACCGCCTCCTGACCCGCCGCCTCGACGACCGCCGCCGGCTGCGCGTCGATCAGCAGGTCAAGCCGTGTGACCGCACGGACGTTGGCCGGCAATTGAGGGCTGGCGCCCTCGCGCAGGAGCACCACCCAATCGACCGCATCCGCTGAGAAAGCCGCGACGATGTCGCGCGCGATCGCGCCGTAGCCGATGAGACCGAGCGTCGTCATCCGGCTGCTTCAGGAGTTCCGGCTCAGGGGATCGAACTTGTCGGCGAGATCGGCGCCGAAGACCGTCTTGCGCTCGATCTCAAGCACGTTTTCCGGGCGCGGGAAGTTGGACGGCACACGGTCGCCCGACTTGCGCGGCTTGCCGATGAGACGGAAGAAGTCCTCGAGCCCATTGGGCACGATCAGCCAGATCCAGCGAAGCTGCGTCTCGCCGTCATTGATGAACATGTGCCTGACATTTTTCGGCAGGAACACCACGCTGTCGGGCCGTATCGGATATTCCTTGCCGTCGACGACGGCGCGGCCGTGGCCTTCGATCACGTAGATCGCCTCCTCGTTGCGGTCGTGCGTGTGTTCGCGCACATAGCCGCCGGGCGCGACCGACTGCGTGCCGAGCGCGAACGGATGCTCCATGCCGACGATATGGGGCGCCAGCGCCACGTCGATATGGCCGTTCGCGGGTACCGGTTGCCAATAGCTTTCGCGCGTTTCGGTCCCGGAGATATGAATGCCGGATGGAGCAGGTGGAAGGTGGGTGTCGTCCATGGCTCTGCCTGTCGAAGGGGCTGCATACGAGCATGCGGGAGCATGCCGCTCACCTCGTGGAGCGTATAACGCAAAAAGTGTCGACACAATAGTAGACAGATTTAATTTCCCGAACCTATAGTGACGCCACGATGACAGCAGGGAGAACGCCAATGGGCGAATTCGACGTTCTGGTTATCGGTTCGGGGTCGGCGGCCTGCTCGGCGGCGCTGAGGGCTGCCAAAGGCGGCCTCAAAGTGCTGGTGATCGAAAAGAGCGGATGGCTGGGCGGTACCTCGGCCATGTCGGGCGCAGGGGTCTGGATACCCGCCAACCATGTAGCGGCGGACGCCGGCGTTGCCGACAGTCGGGAAGATGCGTTGAACTATTTGCGCGCCGTGGCGCCAAAGGGCTGGGCGCGCAAGGAAGATGCGCTCTGGAGCGCTTTCGTCAGGGCCGCCCCCGATATGCTGCGTTTCCTCTCAGGCAGCACGCCTCTCGACTTCCGCCTGGTCAACGAGCCGGATCCCTTCGCCGAAGCGCCAGGCGGCAAGCTCTTCGGCCGCATGGTCTCGCCGAGGCCGCTCAGCCGCCGCATGCTGGGCAAGTTCGCATCGCGCCTGCGCCGCTCCACCTTGCCGCACAGCTTCAGCTATCAGGAAGTCGTCGATCTCGACCTCTATCATCGCCCCATCCGCGCCGGCCTCAGGCTGTGGCCGAGGCTGCTTTGGCGGTGGCTGACGAATGCCGGCGGGCAGGGCACGGCGCTGATGACCGGGCTCATCAAGGGCTGCCTGGACGCGGGCGTCGCTTTTCAGCTCGAAACGCGCGCCGTGAGCCTGCTTCAGGATTCGGACTCGCGCGTGATCGGCGCCGAGGTGGAGCGCGAAGGCCGGCGGACGAAGCTTCTTGCCAGGCGCGGCGTGGTCATCGCGACCGGCGGTTTTGAATGGGACGCCGAGATGCGGGCGCGCCACTTTCCCGGTGAATTGGACCGTATCGGTAGCCCTCCCACCAATGAGGGCGACGGCCAGAAGCTTGCCGCTGCCATTGGCGCGGAACTCGACCGCATGGACCAGGCCAACGTCTATCCCTGCCTGCCGACGCGCTACCAGGGGAGGTCGCACGGCCTGCCCATGACCTTTCAGGCCGAGCCGCATTCGATCGTGGTCAACCGCGACGCCAGGCGCTTTGTCAGCGAGAACGATTTCAATATCGGCGAGGCGATCGATGCGCGCGGGCCGGACGGCGCGCCGGCGAACCTGCCCTGCTATCTCGTCGGCGATCATCGTTTCCTGAAGACGTCGCTGCCATTCCGCTGGTACGCCTCTTACCAAAGCAAATGGGTCAAGAAGGCCGATACGATCGCGGGCCTCGCCGCAAAGCTCGGGCTGCCGGCGCCGGCGCTTGAGGAGACGATCGCCCGCTGGAACGGCTTTTGCGCGAAGGGGCGCGATGAGGATTTCCGCCGTGGCGAGAACGGCTGGGAGGAATACAAGGCGCATGGCCCGGAGAACCGCCTGAAGCCGATCGACAAGCCTCCCTATATCGGCATGACGCTCAATCGTTCCATACTCGGCACCAAGGGCGGCGCCCGCACCAATGAACGGGCGCAGGTCCTGAGGCCGGACGGTTCGATCATCCCTGGGCTTTACGCCGCCGGGCTGGCCATGGCTAACCCGATCGGCACGCGCGCCGTGGGCGCCGGCACGACCCTCGGCCCCAACCTGACCTGGGGCTTCATCGCCGCCGAGACGATCCTCCACCAGAACCGGTGAGCTTTCGGGGGCGTAGCGGAAGTTGGCGCCAGGCCGGTAAGCGCGCGACCAATTACAGATTAGGCCGCAACGTCCGAAATGTGACCGAGTAGCGGTGCTGGGCGAGCGGCGGAATGCTGTGCTCCCATTCGTTGCGCGCCGGACCGGCCATGAGATAGACGGATCTTGGCTCGACCTCGATCGTCTCCCGGTCCCATGTCGCGCCGTTCCTGCGGCGTAGCCGGAAGCTGCAGGACGCCAGCAGGGAGACGCCGGCGACGAGCTCGAAATGTGGCTTGTCGCGATGCCAGCCGATGCCGGCGCCGGGCCGGTATTCGTTGATCAGCACGTGCGAGAACTCGGACGCTGGTCGGCCGGCGAAGGCGGCGACCCTGTCGCGGAGCGGCAGCAGGAAGTCGGGCATGGCCGGTGCCTCCACGACCTCGCGGCGATCGTAGTCGTAACGCAGCCCGAAGCCGACGACCTGCCTGTTGGCAAGATGGCCATGAAAGTCGAAGGGCTTGAAGGCCAGGGAGCCGATATGGCGGACCAGGTCGCTTTCTTCGCCGCGCGTGATCAACTCCGGCCGGTAGTGGAATCCCTCCGGCAAGCTGTCTGGGGCGCCGAAAAGATCGCCCTGGCGGAGCCGAGCCGCGGTCCTCGATTTCGTTGACGGCATGGGCCTTCAGATAGGCAATTTTGCCGCTCTCGCAAGGCTTTGTGCCGCCAACGGCTGATACGGCGGAACCTCATGGCAGCCCCAGGAATTACGCATGGCAACAGGATGTCCGTCATGCCTTCCACCGCCATCCGGAACACCCATTACGATCCGGCGACGAAGATCCTTTCGGTATGGTTCGTGCCGAGCGGCGACCGCTATGACTATGAGGAAGTCGAGCCTGAAACCTACGCCGCGTTCGCGACCGCTCCCTCCAAGGGGCGGTTCTTCAACGAATTCGTACGCGACCGGTACAGCTTCCGTCTGGTCGAGCACGGATCAAGGCATTGAACGGGCCGGCCGCGGGACGGGTGCCCTTCGCAACCCGCGCCGATCGGGCCATTTCCATGCTCATCGGCTAATGCCTGCTCAGAAGCGTGCTATTTCCCCGTATCGGACGGCTTGGGCGACCGCAAAAGAAGCGCCAGCGGCACCAGCAAAGCGGTGGCGATCGCCGAGTAGCGGAAGACGTCGACATAGGCGAGCAGCGTCGCCTGGCGGCCGATGAGCTGGCCGACCCAGCCGATCGCCTGCGCCTTCGCCTCGACGGCGGGGGAGCCCTGCGCGGTGAAATACTCGCTGACTTGCCGCAATGTCTGCTGGTAGACGGACGACGATTGCACGGTATCGGCAGTCAGATTCGATTGATGCAGCTGCGCTTGCTGCGCGACCACCGTGTTGGTCAGCGAGACGCCGATGCTGCCGCCGATGTTGCGGGCAACGTTGATCAGCGCCGAAGCCTGGTTGGTCTTCCTCGGCGGCAGCCCGAGATAGGCCGCGGTCGAGATCGGGATGAACAGGAAGGGCAGGCCGACCATCAGGAACACGCGGGCAAAGGCAAAGAAGCTGAACGTCGCATCCGGCGCCAGCGAGGTCAGATGCCAGAGCGCTATGGCCACCGCCGACATGCCCAACATGATCAGGTATTTCGGCTGCACGAAACCGGAGGCGAAGCCCGAGATCGGCATCAGCATCAGCATGGCGATGCCGCCCGGCATCATCGAAAGCCCCGACAGCGTCGCTGTATAGTCGAATGCCGTCTGCTGCAGCTGCGGCAGGAGCTGCGTCGTGCTGTACAGCGCCGCGCCTACCGCCATCATGACCAGGAAGGCCGTGCCGAACTGACGCATGAACAGCAGCCGCATGTCGACGATCGGGTCGCGGTGTGCCAGCTCCCACGGAATCAGGATGAGCAGCGAAATGGCGGAGATCACGGCGAAGGTGGTGATGAAACTCGATGAAAACCAATCGTTGCGCTGGCCCTCGTCGAGGAACACCTCCAGGCATCCGAGCGCCAGCGTCACCAGGATGAAGCCTACCCAATCCACCTTGAGACCGTCTTTCAGCCTCTCCCGGCGCTCGCGTTTCAGCACGTCCGGCTCGACCACCAGCCATTGTACGAGCGCCAGCGAAAGAATGCCGAAGGGCACATTGATGAAGAAGATCCAATGCCAAGAGAAATGGTCCGTCAGCCACCCTCCGATCGTCGGGCCTACCGTCGGCGCCACGATGACCGCGATGCCGTAGAGCGCGAAGGCCTGCGAGCGCTTTTCGGGCGGGAAAGTATCGGCGAGGATCGATTGCTCGCTCGGCGCCATGCCGCCGCCGCCAAGGCCCTGGAGGATGCGGAACAGGATCAGCATGTCGAGATTGGGCGCCAGGCCGCAGAGCAGCGACGCGCCGGTGAAGGTGGCGACGCAGAGCATGTAATAACGCTTGCGGCCGACGACGTCGGCGAGCCAGCCGCTGATTGGAACGATCACCGAACTGGCGACGAGATAGGTGGTGATGATCCAGGTGCTCTCGTCCAGGCCGGCCGCCAGGCTGCCGGCAATGTTGCGCAACGCGACATTGGCGATCGCGGTGTCGAGCACCATCATGAAGGTGGCGATGGAGACGACGATCGCGATAAGCCAGGGATTGCGCCCGCCGGCGGCGGAGCGGCTTTTGCCGCCATGGGTCAATGCTGCATCAGTCATCGTACCTTGACCGTCGGCACCACCGACATGCCCGGACCGAGATAGGCGTCCGGCGGCTGGTCGAAGACGATCTTCACGGGCACGCGCTGGACGACCTTGACGAAATTGCCGGTGGCGTTCTCGGCGGGCAGAAGGCTGAAGGCGGTGCCGCTGCCGGCCTGCACACTGTCGACGTGGCCATGGAAGGTCTTTTCCGGATAGGCGTCGATGGCGATGTCGACCGGCTGGCCCGGCCGCATCAGGTCGAGCTGCGTCTCCTTAAAATTCGCCTTCACCCAGACGTCCTTCGGGACGAACATCATCAGCACTTGCCCGGGCTGCGCGTAGGTGCCTTTGGCAACGGTGATGTTGGTCGCCCGGCCGGCGACCGGCGCCACGATGGTGGTGCGTGTGAGCGTGGTCCTGGCCTGGTCTTCGCTCGCTCTTGCCTGCCGCAGTTTGGCGTCAGCGCTCTTGCCCTGTGCCTGCAGCACCGCGAGCTGGCTTTTCGCGGCCTCCGCATTCGCCGTCGCCGTGTCGAGGGCCGCCTGGTCCTGGCGCAGGGTCGAGGCGGCCTGCTGCGCCTGCTGCTGGGTCGCCGTGCCCCTGGCCAGCAGCTCGCGGTTACGCTGGTCCTCCGACTTGGCGAATTCCAGCGCCGCCTGCGCCTGGGCGACCTGCTTTTGCGCGGCGTCGATCTTGGCGTTCTGCGCCTCGGTCTGGGCCACGACATTGGTGATCTCGGCCTGCGCCGCCGCCACGCTGGCCTCAGCCTGCTTGAGCGAGGCCTGGTAGTCGCTGTCGTCGATGCGAAGCAGGACCGCGCCCGCTTCGACGGGTTGATTGTCGGTGACGGCCACCTCCGTGATGCGGCCGGCGATTTCGGCGCCGACGGTCACCGTGCGCGCATCGATGAAGGCATCGTCCGTCCATTCGTAATTGCTTGCGTTCAGCCACCAGGTCACCGCGCCTGCCGCTGCCAGCAGCACGACGAGCAGGACGGTCCCTGCCGTGACGGGATGTCGTCTGATGGACCCGGACAGGCTGCGCCTGCCCCGCGAAGCGCTTTCGTCTTCGGGGGGCGTATCGGTCTCGTCCGGCGAGGCATCGGGCTTTGCGCCCCTTTGGGTATCGGAACGCTGCGGGCGTTTGTCTCGTTTTTCGGCGCGTCGCGTCGGCCGCTGCGTCTCGTCCACGGGTTCGGCAACTGGAGAATTCGTATCCACCGGCATGCCTTTCGATCGAAGTATTTTGTCTTGTGCAATTCCGGGCAGTCAACCGCTGCGCGCTTGCTGGAATTGCTCGCATGGGAACTTGCGCGGCGCCGCCGCGCATCACCAGCCCAAGCCGAGGTCAACCTTCCGCATTCGGAAAAGTTCCTTTGCCGCGACAACCGGCCCGACACCAATCCCCGTGTGCGGGCCCCTCGTCAGGTCCTTGGAGCCGTTCCTTGGAGCCGTGCGGGAGTCACTCTTTCGTGACCCGTTTTTGAGCAGAGAAATCCGGAACAATGCCCCGGCTGAGAGGTTAGCGCTGATACCCAGCGAGCCACGGAGCGAGCCATGCCCCAAAATCCCGTATCGAGCGCGACTGGTCTCAGCCGACGAAGCTTCATGACCGGTACGGTTTCAGCCGCCGCTGCCGCGCCGTTACTGACCTCCGCAGCGAAAGCGGAGATGCCGGCCGCCACCCATTCCAAACTCAGGGATGCGGTCGCCGTATCGCTGCGGATCAACAAGCAGCCTTACGAGCTTTCGCTGGACACCAGGACGAGTCTGCTCGATGCGCTGCGCGATCATGCCGGCCTCACCGGCACGAAGAAGGGCTGCGACCACGGCCAGTGCGGCGCCTGCACCGTGCTTGTCGACGGAAAACGCGTGCTCTCTTGTCTGAGCTTCGCCGTGATGAACCACGGCAAGGAGGTGACGACGGTGGAGGGGCTCGCCTCAAGCGACGGCAAGCTGCATCCGATGCAGCAGGCCTTCATCGATCACGACGCTTTCCAGTGCGGCTACTGCACGCCGGGTCAGATCATGTCGGCCATCGGCTGCGTCAACGAAGGCCACGCGAACTCCGAGGACGACATCCGCGATTATATGAGCGGCAACATCTGCCGCTGCGCGGCCTATCCGAACATCGTCGCCGCGATCGCCCAGGCGCGCGACCAGGCGAGGGGAGCCTGACCATGCGCCCTTTCATCTATGAATAGCCGGCGGACGTTTCCGCCGCGATCGCCACCGCATCCCGCTTCACCACCGACGACGACCAGCCGACGCGGGCGAACGCGCAGTTCATCGCCGGCGGCACCAATCTCGCCGACTATATGAAGCTTGGCGTGGCGGAGCCCAACCGGCTGCTGGATCTCAACCGGTTGAGTGAACCTGCGCTCAGGCAGATCAAGATCACGGATGACGGCATCCGTTTCGGCGCCCTGGTGCGGATGGGCGAGGCTGCCGACCACGGCGAGGTCAAACGCCGCTATCCGGTCATTGCCGACAGCTTGCGGCTGGCGGCAAGCGGCCAGATCCGCAACATGGCGAGCCTTGCCGGCAACGTGCTGCAGCGAACGCGCTGCGAATATTTCCGCGAGACCTCCTGGGCCTGCAACAAGCGTGTGCCGGGCTCGGGCTGCGCGGCGATGGAAGGCTTCAACCGCCAGCATGCGGTTTTGGGCGCGAGCGATGCGTGCATCGCCACCTATCACGGCGACTTTGCCCAGGCCTTGATCGCGCTCGACGCCGTCATTCGTGCCGAGGGCTCGCGCGGAGCGCGGAAAATTCCCTTCGCCAGGCTGCATCGGCTGCCCGGTGACACGCCGCATATCGAGACCGATCTGGCGGCAGACGAGATCATCACCGCCATCGAGGTGCCCGCCATCCCCTGGGCCACGCGCTCGCGTTACCTGAAGATCCGCGACCGCGAATCCTACGCCTTCGCGCTGGCTTCGGCGGCCGTTGCGCTCGACCTCGACGGCGACGGCGTCCGCGAGGCCCGCATCGCGCTCGGCGGCGTGGCGACAGTGCCATGGCGCGCCAGAACGGCCGAAGCGGCCTTGAAAGGCAAGAAGCTCGACGAGGCATCGGCAGGTGCTGCGGCGGACGCCGCCTTTGCCGATGCCGAACCGCGCCAGCACAACGCGTTCAAGATCGAGCTCGGCAAACGAACGCTGGTGCGCGCGCTGCTCGAAACCCGAGACATGAAGGTGTGACCATGGACGCAGCCGCTCCAAGGCCCAAGGAGAATATGGGCGAACCGCTGCCACGCATCGATGCGAGGCTGAAAGTCACCGGGCAGGCCGGCTATCCGGCTGATTTGCCGGCGGCCAACATCGCCTATGGCGCGCTTGCAACGAGCAGCATCGCCAAGGGCAAGGTGGCCAAGCTTCATCTCGATGAGGCTCGTGCGGTCCCGGGCCTGCTCGATATCGTGACATACGGCGACATGGATAAGGTCGACAGGCCGAAGTTCGGCAATGGCAGCGCAACCTCGATCGGACCGCTGCATGACCGCACGATCTTCCACGATGGGCAGATCATCGCCTTGGCCGTCGCCGAGACATTCGAGGCGGCGGAAGAGGCGGCGCAATTGATCCACGCCGAGTATGAGGAGGAAAAGCCGACCGCGAGCTTCGACAGTCCGGGCACGAAGACTGTTGATGCTGCCGGAAAGAACCCGATGCACAAGGAGGATGTGAAGGCCGGCGATTTCGACGCCGCCTATGCGGCGGCTCCGGTCAAGATCGACGCGCGCTATTCGACGCCGACCCAGCATCACAATCCGATCGAGCTGTTCTCGACAACGGCGCTCTGGCAGGGCGATCAGCTCATCGTCCATGAGCCGTCGCAGAACGTCACCGGCTGGAAGTCCGAGCTTGCGCGGCAGCTGAAGATCGATCCTGCGAATGTGCGCATCCTCAGTCCCTTCATCGGCGGGGCGTTCGGCTCGAAAGGGCCGATGACGTCACGCACCGCGATCGTCGCCGTTGCCGCCAAGCGTCTCGGCCGGCCCGTGCGTTGCGTGACGAGCCGCATGCAGGCCTTCGGCACCCAGACCTACCGTGCCGAAACCCGCCATCGCATCCGGATCGGGGCAGGCAGGGACGGACGCATCACCGCCTTCGCGCATGAAGGCTGGGAGGTCACGTCGCGTCCGGACGCCTATGTCGTCGCCGGCACGTCGGCTACCGGCCGCATGTATGATTATGGCTCGGTGCTGACCCATGTGTCGCTGGTCGAGGCCGACCGCAACACACCGGGTTACATGCGCTCGCCGCCGGAGACGCCTTACGTCTACGCGCTTGAAAACGCCATGGACGAGATGGCGGTGGCGCTCGGCATGGACCCGGTCGAGTTCCGCCGCATCAATGAACCGAAGGTGGAGCCAATCGGCAAGAAGCCCTTCTCCAGCCGCTCGCTGATCCAGTGCTACGAACAGGCGGCCGACGCCTTCGGCTGGGCGAAGCGGGATCCCAAGGTCGGCGCGATGCGCGATGGCGACTGGCTGGTCGGCATGGGCTGTGCCACGGCCATCTATCCAACCGCCGCGGCGCCATGTGCCGCGCGTGTGCGCTTGACGTCCGACGGCGATGTCAGGGTGCAGTGCGGCTCGCACGAGATCGGCACCGGCGTCCGCACCGTGGCCGCCCAGATGGCTTCGGAACGTCTTGGCATGCCGATCGGCAAGGTGAGTGTCGAAATGGGCGACAGCAGCCTGCCTCCGGCCCCGGTGTCGGGCGGCTCGATTTCCACCGCGAGCGTCTGCTCGGCGGTGCTCAAGGCCTGCGATGCGATCCGGGCGAAGCTTGCCGCGGCGGCGACAGACGAAGGCGCTCCGCTTGCCGGTTCCCACAACGAGGAACTGGATTTCGCTGCTGGGAAGATCGTTGCGAAGGGCGGCGCCTCGGCGAAGATCGAGGATGTCTTCAAGATCATGCAGGTCGGCGCGATCGACGAATATGCCGAGTTCGCGCCCAAGGGCGCGACGCCGGGGGCGCTGAAGAAGCTCTATGCCGGCCTGCCGGAATTCCATGGCGGCGAGCACGATGAGGATTCGGTGAAATACGCCTTCGGCGCGGAGTTCGTCGAAGTCCGCATCAACAGCTACACCAGGGAAATCCGCGTGCCGCGCATCGTCGGCGCCTTCGCGGCCGGCCGCATCATGAACACGCGTACCGCGCGCAGCCAGCTGATGGGCGGCATGATTTGGGGCATCGGCCAGGCGCTGCATGAGGCGACCGAGGTCGACAGGCGCTATGCCCGTTACGTCAACCGCGACCTGCAGGATTACCTCGTGCCGGTCAACGCCGACATCAGGGATCTGCAGGTGATCCTGGTCCCGGAGGTGGACCACGCCGTCAATCCGGCCGGTGTCAAGGGCCTGGGCGAACTGGGCAATGTCGGCACGGCTGCCGCCGTTGCCAGCGCGGTCTACCATGCGACGGGCAAGCGCATCCGCGATCTGCCGATCAGGATCGACCAGCTTATCGCTTGACGATGCCGGCACTGTCGCGATGCCGTCATCGCGCGCAAAGCAGCCTGCGGGCCGCGGCGGCGTCGGCGCGGCCGTATCCGAGCCGCCAGCGCGGTCATGGCAGCACTCGACGAACGACTCGGCACGGTTTTGCGCGGCGCAAGGTTGCGGGCGCGAGGTTCGGCGGCTATGCCGGACCCGACATCCCCTGACGAGAAAGGCAGAACCGATGAACGTCCTTTCCACCTCCAAATCGCATGGCGGCATCCAGGGCGTCTACTCGCACGCCTCCGAGGTCTGCGCTTGCGACATGACCTTTGCCGTCTTCGTGCCGCCTCAGGCCAAGGACAACCCGTTGCCGGTGCTCTGGTATCTGTCGGGCCTCACCTGCACCCATGCCAATGTCATGGACAAGGGCGAATACCGGCGCCTGGCGGCCGAGCTGGGCCTCGTCATCGTATGCCCCGACACCAGCCCGCGCGGCCCCGATGTTCCGGACGAAAAGGACAATTGGCAGTTCGGCTGCGGCGCCGGCTTCTACGTCGACGCCACCCAGGCGCCTTATGCGAGAAACTACCGCATGTATTCCTACGTCACCGAGGAACTGCCGGCGCTCGTCGGCGCCAATTTCCCCGTCGACATGTCGCGCCAGTCCATCTTCGGCCATTCGATGGGCGGCCACGGCGCGCTGACGATCGCGCTGAAGAACCCCGGGCGGTTCAGGAGCTGCTCGGCCTTCGCGCCGATCGTGCAGCCGACGACGGCGGGCTGGTCGCGGCCGGCGCTCGAAAAATATCTCGGGCCGGACGAAAAGAGCTGGCGCGCCAACGATGCCACGCTGCTGATCGAGGACGGCCATCGTTATGGTGAATTGCTGGTCGACCAGGGCACCGCCGACGGCTTCCTCCAGGACGGCCTGCGTCCGTGGCTGCTCGAGGAGGCCTGCAAGACGGCGGGCATCGCGCTGACGCTGCGCATGCAGGAAGGCTACGACCATTCCTACAACTTCATCTCGACCTTTATGGACGACCACCTGAAGTGGCACGCGGCGCGGCTGGGATAGAACCGCGTTTCAATCTCCCAGGCACAGGCGCAAGCAGAGGCCGGATGACAAAGCGCATCCGGCAAGTTGCGATCCGCAGGCTCATTGCAGCGCCTATGCCTCTGGAGTATTTTAGAACTTGATTGGATGAGGCGCATGCTTGCCGTCGTTATGCATGCGGTCTGCTCCGGTCCCGGCAGATTGTGAACTCTTTAACAGACCTCGACGCCGCAAGCTGCATTGCTGTGGCCGACAGGTCATAGCAGTTAAGGATTTGCCATGCTGCGATGCTGCGCGTTCCTTGCAGCCTTGATCCTCGTGGGCTTCGCGACGCTCGATGCTCACGCCGATCGCAGGGTTGCCTTTGTGATCGGCAATTCCGAATACCGCGACATCCCGGCCCTCAAGAACCCGGACAAGGATGCCGAGGACGTGTCGAACACGTTCCGTCTTGCCGGCTTCGACGTGTTCGTCGCCAAGGATCTCACCAAGCTTCAGTTCGAGGAGCAGTTCCGCAACTATCTTGCCGCGGCGGACGGCGCCGATCTCGCCGTCGTCTATTATTCCGGCCACGGCTTTCAGATCGGCGGCGAGAATTTTCTCATACCCGTAGATGCCTCGCTCAAGGCCGCCGCCGATATCGAGGTCCAGGCCATCAAGCTCGACGATGTGCTGGAGCAATTGCGCTCGAAGTCGAAGATCCAGGTGATCATCCTTGATGCCTGCCGCAACAATCCGTTTCCACGCAAGGACTATTGGCTGCGCGACCAGCTGATCGCGGCGGGCGGCACCGGTCTTGCGCAGGTGAAGAGCTCCCTGAACACGTTGATTGCCTTCGCCACCGAGCCCGGGGCGGTTGCCTTTGACGGCACGGGCGACCTCAGTCCCTTCTCGTCCGCCTTTTCCCGCCGAGCGCTGGCGCCGAACCAGGAGATACGCGCGGTGATGGCGGCCGTGCGCCGCGACGTGGTCGAGGCCACCGAGGGCAAGCAAGTTCCCTGGGAGAACTCCTCGCTGATCGACGAGGTGGTGCTGATGCGCCGTGCCAGCCGCCCGGCATTGCCGCCGGTGCTGGAAAAAGTCGTGCCGTCGGGCGTCGGCCCTGTCGCGCTGGACCTGCCGGAGCCGGTCGATGTCGACGGCGGCGCCGTCACCGTCAGCATCGAGAGGCCGCCGGCGCTTGGGCGTCTTATGCTGGACGGCAAGCCTGTCGCCACCGGCGAGCCCATCGCCGGCAAGGACCTGCCGCGCCTTGCGATGGACGTGCCAAAGGGCACGGGCGCGCAGGAAGAGGTCGACATGCTGGCCTACGCCATGCGCGACAATTGGGGCGGTGAATCCCAGGGCATATTGGTCTTCCGGGTGAAGAACGGCGAGGGCGCCGCGGGACAGCAACTCGTTGCTTCGCTCGAGGCCGAGCAGAAGCAACAGGTGCTGGAGCGCGGCATCCACATCACCGGCGCCGCCGAGGCGATCGAGAAGCGCGACATCAGCGTCCCGGTCGGCGTCGGCCCGGTGCCGCTGAAGCTGGATTTCCCGACCAAGGACCCCGCTGTCAGCCTGAAGGTGGCGAGCTATCCGGCAACCGGAACGCTGTCGCTGCCGGACCGGACGCTGTCGCCGGATTCCAGCCTGATGGCCGATGAAGTCGACCATTTGCGCTACGAACCGCAGATCGGCGTCGACAAGCCATTGATAGTCGGCCTCGAAATCAGGGCCGGCAACGCGTCGCCCAAGCCGACGACGATGAAGCTGTCGCCGAGCGTCGAGCCTTGCGACAGGGAAGCCGGCGAGCCGCTCGACCTGCAGGGTGTCGTCCCCGGCCTGCTGCCGAACGAAATCAGCAGCAACGCGGTGGACGTCTGCCGGGCGGCGGTGAAAGCCTATCCGGACGTCGCCCGCTTCCGCTACGAGCTCGGACGTGCGCTGCTTGCGGTCGGCAAGGTCGACGAGGCCAGGAAGGCAATCCAGGAGGCCGCGGACAGGGGCCACGTCCGCGCCGTTTTCGAGCTTGGGTATATGTATTTCACCGGAACTGGGACGACTGTCGACCGATCCCAGGCCAACACCTTGTACAAAGCTGCGTCGGACAAGGGTGATCCCTACGGGATGACGGCGTGGGGGCGCATCCTATTCACAGGCAACGGCGTCGAGCGCGACACGGGCAAGGGCCTGGATCTGATGCTCAAGGCAGCGGCGATGGGGCACACCTACGCCATGAACGCACTCGCAGGGATCTTTGCGGAAGGCAGCAACGGTGTGCCCGCCGACACGGCTCGCGCCGTTGCTTTCCTCAGGGCGGGCGTCGAGCGGCAGGACATGTATTCGATGAACCTTCTCGGTCGCAACTACCTTTCCGGACGCGGTGTCGAGAAGGATCCGAAACAGGCGCAAGCGCTTTTCCAGAAGGCGATTGATCTGGGCCAGCCCTATGCCCCTGCCAGTCTTGCACGTATGTACAGGGACGGCGTTGGGGTGATGCAGAACCTCGACGAAGCGCAAAGGCTGTTCGAGTTGGGAACCGCGCGAGGCGATCAATTTGGTGCTTATGATCGCGCCGTTCTTGAAATGCAGAAGGGCGACCAAGCCAACCAAGCCACTGCCGTGCGCTTCCTTGCATTCGCGGCGGCGCTCGATTTTCGCAACGAAATTCCGGACGCAAAGGCGACGCTGGCGAAATTTGGGGCCAAGGCGAAGACAGCGGCTCTGAAACAGATGCGTGGGCAACTCAAGTCAAAGATACCGGCGGAAGGCTCATTGGATGATCAACTGGTCAAGACGGCCAGGGCGGTCTGGGAACAAGCCAACCCGCGCCGGGACTTGTTCTGATCAACAGGGAGGCAATGGTGGGCAGGGCATTGAAGCAGGCAATCGTTGGGATAACTCTTTCCACCGTTTTGGCGGCGCTCATGGGCTGTACGTCCTTGCTGCCGCCCAAACCGGAGCCGGCGCCGGTGGTGGCGAAACCTCAGGCGAAGGTCGTTCGCACGACGACGACGCCAAAGGTCATCAAGCAGAAGAAGGTCACCGCCAAGAAACTGATCAAACCCGTTCAGAACGAAACCGCGCCTGTCATTACGCCCTTGGGCGGAGGGGGCGGGGCCGGAGGCAGCAGCGGCGGAAGTGGCGGCGGCGGAGGAAACTGGGGAGGAGGCTGACGTCAAACAAGCCTACTTACTGTCGCAGCCAAACCTATGGGATCATGTGAAGGCATTTTCTACCTTGCTGAAGGCGCTCGAACCGCTCGCCAAGCAACGGCAACTGCTCTATGCTACTCCTACGTGCCGGTATCGATATAGGGTTGTCCTTGGGGGGCGTTCCATGGTCGAAGTCGTCGCATTCTGGCGGACTATGCGGTTGCAAACCGCCGCGCGGGCCGCGGGTTTCATCGTCGCCGCGCTGTTCGCTTTGCTGCTGTTCGAACCGCCAGCCGCCAACGCTGCGCCGAACTGGACGCTCGATCCCTCCGCTTCGGTGCTCACCTATCAGTCGGTCAAGAAGAACACGATCGTCGAGACCAACAAGATCAGGAACATCACCGGCACGCTGAGCTCGGCCGGTGATGCCAAGATCAGTTTCGACCTCAATTCGGTCGATACCGGCGTCGACCTCCGCAATGTCCGCATGCGCTTCCTGTTCTTCGAGACCTTCAAGTACCCGACCGCCGAACTGACGGCGAAGGTGGATCCTGCCGCATTCGCCGACTTGCCTACAAAACGCAGGATCAAGGCGACCTTGCCCTTCCGTCTCAACCTGCATGGTGTCGACAAGGACCTTCAGGCCAGCATCGTCGTCACCATGATCAGCGACACCCAGGTCTCCGTCGCTTCGGAAGCGCCAGTCGCGGTCCATGTCGAGGATTTCGGCCTGCTTCCCAACGTCGACAAGCTGCAGCAGGCGGCCAATGTGACCAACATCGTGCCGACCGCGTCGGTCTCCTTCGATTTCGTCTTCACCGCCGATGGCAGCAAGCCGGCCGCGGTCCAGACCGTCGCGGCAAGTGCCGCCGACGTCGGGCCGGTCGCCACCGATGCCGCCAAATCGAATTTCAGCGACGAGGAGTGCTTGAACAGGTTTGCCGTGCTGTCGCGCACCGGCGCCATCTACTTCCGGCAGGCGAGCGCAAGGCTGGATGCCAAGAGCCGCCCGCTGCTGGCGGAGGTCGAAGGCGTCGTCGGCAAATGCCCGGCCCTCAAGGTCGAGGTTTCGGGCCACACCGATTCCGACGGATCGCCCGAGGCCAACAAGGCGCTCTCCGAGCGCAGGGCCCAGGCGGTGGCCGACGCGCTGGTCGCCGACGGCGTGCCGCGCAACCAGATCAGCGCCGCCGGCTATGGCGAGGAACGGCCTGTCGCCGCCAACGATACGCCCAAGAACAAGGCGCTCAACCGGCGGATCGAGTTCTCCGCCACCAAGCTCGCGAACTGAGGTCGCGGGTGAGCCCCGATCGGATCGCCCGCTGCGGCCGCCTGTTTCGCACCGTCGGGATCGCCGTGCTTGCCGTGTTCCTGACTTTGACCGCCGCCAGCGCCGAACGCCGCGTCGCGCTGGTGCTCGGCAACTCGCAGTATCAGCACGCGGCGCCGCTCACCAACCCGGTGCGCGACGCCCAGGCCGTGGCCGCGCGCCTGCAGGACCTGGGCTTCGAGGTGGTTTCCGGCTACGACCTCAGCAAACAACAGACGCAGACCACCGTCGCTCAGTTTGCCAAGCAGGTGCGCGGCGCCGACATCGCGCTCTTCTTCTATGCCGGCCATGGCCTGCAGGTCGCGGGCAAGAACTACCTGCTGCCGGTCGATGCCGCGCTGGAGGACGAAACCTCGCTCGATTTCGAGGCCGTGTCGGTCGATTTCGTCCTGCGCCAGATGTCGCGCGAGACCAGCATCAGGCTGGTGTTCCTGGATGCCTGCCGCGACAACCCGCTGGCCGAGGTGCTGGCCAAGACCGCCGGCGTCAAGGGCGCGGCCAGCGGCCTTGCCGAAATCCCGATCGAGAATGGCGGCGCCGGCACGCTCGTCGCCTTCGCCGCCAGCCCGAACCAGCTTGCCTTTGACGGATCGGGCGAGCACTCGCCCTTCACCGCGGCGTTGATCCAGCATATCGGCGAATCCAACGTCTCCATCACCGAGGCGATGAACAGGGTGACCAGCGACGTCTTCAAGGCGACGGCCGGCAAGCAGCGCCCTTGGCTCAACGTCTCGCTAACCACCGAGGTCGTCCTGCACAAGGTCGATCTCAATGCGCCGCTGATCGTTGGCGAAGCGAGCGCCCCGAAGGCCGAAGGCGGTTCCGATACGCGCAACACCGGAGCCGCGCCGGGCCAGACCGACGATCAACTGGCGCTCAACGTCTTGCGCCAGAAGATCCCGAAACTGGCGACGGACGAACCGATCCTTTTCGATCATCCGATCAAGTTCGGCGACCCGGCCATCGACGGCAAGAGCATCGCCCAGCTGATCAGGGGCAAGCCGCTGTTCAGTCCGGTGGAGGGTCTCGACAAGTCGGTCTGGGAAGGCAAGCACTGCGACGGCTGCCACCAATGGAACGAGGCCCGGCTTTGCGAGCAGGCGAAGAACTTCGCCGCCAACGATGTCTCGGTGCTGCGCCTGCAGCATCCGCTCGGAACCCGCTTCAAGGTGGCGCTGGCGAAGTGGGCGCAAGGCGGCTGCAAGTGAGCGGCACTACCCCACCCCTAACCCCTCGAATTTTCCATACGCGGCAGCCGCTAGTTCCCCGACACAGGGATTTTGAAAGGTTGCCGTTTGTCTTGGTGGAAGATTTCCATTCATTTCCGTGAAATCAGCGCAAACGCCGGGGATTGGTTGAAGCCGCCCAACGTCGTCATTCTATGGCGGAGCAAGGAGCGAAGCGACGCGGCGCAGACCATAGAATCCATGCCGTGACTTGGAAGCGTTGCTGCGGTGCAGAATTCTGCTCCGTTGCACTCCTTGGCGAAGGTAACGGCATGGATTCCAGGGTCTTCGCGACGGAGCTTCGCTCCTGCTCCGCCCTGGAATGACGATCGCGATGGGCGTTTCGGCCAATCTCCAACGCATGCCACCTGCCAACGCAAACAGAGCCAACCGGTTAGAATCCCCGTGCAGTGCCGCTAGTAAGCATCGGCCGATTGCTGCTGCGCCTCCATCTCAGCCATCTGGATGCCCATCTCGACGAAGGCCGAAAGGACGGCGAGGCGGTCCGCGAGCGACACCCGCGCAAGCCCTGCCAGAATTCCCGCGCTGACGGCATGGGCGGTCGGAAATCCGCCCGCGGCCTGGTCGATGACCGAGCCGCTGTCGCGCCAGCCCGCCGCCAAAGCGAGCCAGGAAACAGGCGTCACCGGCGGCACTTCCACGGCCTGGGCTACCGCTGTGCGATGGTCGGGATTGCCGGGTTCGCCGACCCAGTCGCGGACGAGCGCCAGCAATTCGAGGTCCCTGTCGCCGAGGAGTTCGGCAAGGTTGCTCAGGCACTCATGCGCCCACCAGACCGCGGCCCGTTCCGGCAGCAGATAGGCACAGAAGGTGATTGCCTCCTCCGGCACGCGCCCGGCCAGCAGCGCACGGCAAAACTCGATCGAAGGCTGATCGGTTGGGGGCGCTTTCATGTCCTGGGCGACGGCAGGGCAAGCGCTGAAAAGATCCCGCGCCGTCCTGAACCGGAGCCCCCTCGCCATGGCTGCCACGCCCTCACTAGGAATAAGGTACTGAAGCCCCGGCGGAGGCATTGGTCAAGCTTTAGCTTTAGCAAACGGCGGGCGCTCTCAACGTGTGTTTGTTCACAGACAATCGACGCGAAATTTGATATCGTCCGGGCCGGTGCATGTCGCCCAAAACCGTGCAGCGGTTTCGGGGAAACGATAGGCATGAAATGAGGGCTTGAAGCGCGGCGCCCGAATAGGTTTCGACGCGACACGCTTTGACGAGATCCGCTCAAACAGGGAGTAACGGTCATGCGGTGGGCCAGTTCAGCCTTTGCATTGGCGGCCGTGCTTTTTTCGACGCACGTTTCCGCTGATCCGCTTCAGAAATCGGAAGACATCGTGAAATTCTTCACCGGCGTGGGCAATCTCGGCGCATCGCGCGGGATTTGCGTCGGCACCGAGGAAGAGTGCAAGAGCAAGAACGAAAAAGACGCGGCCCCCAACAAGACCGGGCTCGATATGATGATCAATTTCGGGCTGGATTCGGCCCAGCTCGACCAGACGGCGCGCGCGGAACTCGACGAGTTCGCCAAGGCGCTGAAGGACAATCGGCTGAGCACGTTCAGCTTCGTCGTCGAAGGCCATACCGATGCTTCCGGCCCGGACCGCTACAATCAGGATCTGTCGCAAAGAAGGGCGCAGTCGGTGGCCGCCTTCCTGACCGCGAATGGCGTTCAGGCCGCACGGCTCGAGGCGATCGGCCTTGGCAAATCGCATCCGCGCGTCGCCAACCCCTATGATCCGGTCAACCGCCGGGTCGAGATGCGGATCAGGACGGAATAAGCCGCCGGCACAAAAAGCGCCAATCGGTACGCAGCAATCAACGGGAGCCCGGTCTCAATAGGCAGGGCTCCTCTTTTTTCAGGGCTTGTTTCCAGCACGCCGCCATCGCGCCATGATGTGAGCTTGGCCGGCGCGCCGTTGGTGTCTGACCGTCGCGCCAGATGTTACGGCGACGGGCACGTTCAAAGCGTGGCCTGGATCGAGCCGATGAGGGCCGTGACGGCCTGTTTGTATTTCTCGAATTCCGGCGAGGTCTGCCGGATTTGCGTCGTCTGCTGGCCTTGGTCGGAGGCCAGCCGGGTCACCTTTTGGCCCATCTTCCGCTCGGCCCAGTCGATGACATAGCCGGTGGTCTTGCCGGTGAGGAACGGGTTGGCCTGGATGACGGCCGATCCGAGCACGGCGCTCAGTTGCGCCGACCCCGGCGCCGCCAGAACCTGGGCCGCGCCTTCCATGCCCAGGAAATGGCAGAGATAGAGCCGCCCGGCGGTGATCTGGTGGCCACGCGCGCGAAGATAGGCTTCGCCCTCGCGCGCCAGGTTGCGCACCATCTCGCGCGAAAGCGTGGCGTCGTAGCGAAGCGCGAGCAGGTCGGCCGTCGACAGCGTGCGGGCAAGATCCGGCCGATAGGTGTTCATCATCCGGATCCAGGTCTTGGTGATGAACTGGCCGGCGCCGGTCGCCGAGGACAGCGGGTTCTTGGCTCGCGCGCTGCCGCCGCTTTCGACATGGACGATGCGTTCGGTCAGCGTCTCGACGGCGGAATCGCCGGAACCGCCGGAGGCATAAGCGGCAACCGCGGTGACCGTCCCCAGCGGGTCGATCGCCTCGCCGTTCTGGTAGAGCTCGAAATGCAGATGCGGGCCGGTGGACAGTCCCGTCGTGCCGATATACCCGATGACGTCGCCGGCCTTGACCTTGGTGCCGACGCCGCTTGCGATGGCGAATTTTTGCATATGCGCGTAGCGCGTCTCACGGCCGTTGGCATGCGCGATCTTGACCAGATTGCCATAGCCGCCGCCGTCGCCCTGGAAGCTGATTTCGCCGTCGAAGGCCGCCATGATCGGCGTGCCGACCGGCGCGGCCCAGTCGACCCCCTTGTGGATGCGAACCGTGCCCAGGATCGGATGCTTGCGCGGGCCGAAGGTCGATGTCATCACCCCGGCGACCGGCGTGACCATGCCGTTGGTCACGTTGAGCGAACGAACCTCGTCATTGCCCGTGACGCATGCGAATTGGCCGTCGCTCTGCTGGAAGACGAAACAGTCGAGGGTCTTTTCCGTGCCCTGGACGCCGACATAGAGGACCCGTCCGGAGATCTCGCTTTGGCCGCGCGGCGTCTGCGAATAGATTAGCACCAGGCGCTGGTCCTCGCTGGCGAAGGCGTCGAGATCCTGTCCCCGCGACAGATACATGATCGCCTCGCCGATCACGCTGGTCGGGACCTTGTTGCGCGCGGCCGTCGAATAGATCGCGTCGAGCAGGCGGTACTGTCGCTTGGGTCCGCCCTGGTCGGAAGCGCCGGAGTAGTTGAACAGGTCCTCGCGCACCCACGGGTCGACGCCCGACACGAACGCTCCCGCCGCGTTGCGCGTCAGCGTGCCGACATAGACGTTCCTGGCATAGATCGAGACCTGCATCAGCGACATGGTCGTTGTCTCGCGGTTCGGCCTGAAGCCGCGCATCGCCACCACGTAGCCCGCTTCCAGTCCGTCGCGGTTGAACAGCGTCTTCAGCGCCTCGCCGGCGAGCTTGGCGTCGTCGGCGGAGAAATGCGCGTCGGCGACGACGCTGCCCAGGCTGCGGTCGTTGAGGATTTTTACGAACGTGTCCTCGGTCGCCTCGAAGCGCTGGTACTCGCTGGTGACGGTGGCGACGGTCGTGTTGTTCTCGATCTCGGTCTTCTTGAAGGCGGGAAGGGCGGCTTCGCCCTGATCGACGGTCTCGCCCCAGCCGGCCTCCGGGTCGCCGGCATCCGCCTTGGGCGCCGGGCCGGCGGGCGCTTCACTCTCGTCGGGCGCCGGCTGCAGATCGTTTTCCAGATCGCCTTGCTGATCGTCCGTTGCAGCTGGGGCAGGCGGCGGGGTGGCCTGCTGATCGTCAGGCGCTGCCGCTGAGGCTTTCGGCGCGGTCTGCCGCTGCGCCTGGAAGAAGGCGAAATCCTCTTGCGTCGATGGGATCGTCGTCATGAATTTTTCGCTGGCGCTCAACATGACGTCGGAGAGGATTTCGATCTGCGGCGAGGCGCCGGAACCGTCGAGCTCGGCCGGACGCGCGACCGTGTGGCCCTTCGTTGCGGTGTCGGCGTCGGGCGCCAGCGTGATCCACATCGGGTCGCCGGCGAGGTCGATGATGGCCGGCACATAGACCGACGCGTCGGGCGGCACGTCCTCCATGCTCTCGATAGGGTGCAGCTCCTCGTCCTCGTCGCCGAACGACCAGTAGTCCTTGGTCAGGTAGAAGCCCGTCGCGATCGAAACGACGGCGAGCGCGGCCAGGCTGGAAAGGACCCAGCGCCAGAGCTTTCGCCGGCGCTCGGCCAGGCGCGCCTGCTTCTTCAATTTGAAGCTCGTGTCGATGCTGTGCGTCACGGGCTGTTTCCGGTCAGGAAATAGGTCCAGCGCACCTGCTCCTGCGTATCGACCTCGACGAAGCGCGCCGCGATATGGCCGCGCTGCCAGCACTCGTCGATGCCGCGGATCGAGAAGCGGCGCCGATCGATGCACATCTCGGTCGTTCCGGTGAGGATCGCGTGACCGAAGACGTCGGTGGCGTAGATGTAGATGTAGCGGTTGGTCAGCTCCTCCCGGATGACGTTGACGCACTGGTTGGCGCCGATGGTCCACCAGCCGTCGGTCTGGTCGGCATCGTCGACCTTCTGTCCGACGGCGAGGTTGACGACGTCGAGCGTCTGGTTGCAGACGGTGAATTCGGCATGCGCCTTGCCGGTCAGGAAGATCGAGAGCAGTACCGCGCCGAGAAGGGCTGCAAGTCTCATGCGGTCATGCGGAATGAGCCGTCCACGCCTCCTGCGTGGTGATGGCTCGAACAATGAACGCGGTCGGCGGAGTTCCATCGGCGTCCATGTCTATCCGCCAAGCCGGAAATATTTCGCGGTGGCGGAGAATTGGGAACCGTCGGCCTCGATCTCCTCGAGGATCTTGGGCAGCAGTTCCGAGGCCGGCGTCGGCCGCGAGAACATCGCGGCCTGGATATCCTGAGGTCCGGTGATCACCAGCATGATCTGCGGCAAGGCCTTGCCGGCCGCCTTGTCGGCGGTGCTGAGACCGATCGGAATGCTGAAAGTCGCCTTGTCGAGTTGCGCCACCATGCGGTCGTCGAGGTTGAAGGCGATCCCCTTGTGATCGATCAGCATGACGTTGGAGACGAGCCCGCCGCGCGTTACCAGCGTGCCGCTGATCGGCGAGCCGTCCGGCACGGACGTCCGGTCGAGAACGAGCTGCGGCCGCTCTGTCCCGCTGCGGTCGAGGAAGCGCAGGAAATTGGTCACCTCGCATTGCGGCTGATCGATGAGGCGCACGCTGATGTCCGGCTCGAGATGGAACCGCGACTGGAAATCGTTGAGCATCTGCTCGAAGGGCTGTACCGCGGTTCCAAAACCTTCGATCGTGGCGGCGCTGTCCGTCGCCGATGTCAGGCTCGCGTAGAAGCAATCGCCGCCGCTGAAGTCGCGCACCCAGGAGGCGCGTTGCGCCAGCTCGCCGTTTATGTTCGCCGGCGGCGGAACCTGGGGCTTTGGCGGGTTGATCGTGTTCTGAGCTTGCTTGGTTTCAGGCGACGGCTGCGGCGGTGGTGCCGGTTGTGTCGACTGGCTTGGCGTCGCTGGTTTGCTGACTGGCTCGGGCGCTGTCGGCAGGGGCGACGCCGGCACCTGGTTTTGGCTTTCCGTAGCTTGGGTCGCCGACGTCTTCGACTTCGACAATTTGGACAGGGCGTCGACGAGGTCCGACGCGCTGGGCTTGGCCGCCGGCGGTTTTGCTTCCGGCGCCGAGATGTTTTCCACTGTCTGGCTCGGCTTGACCGCTGGCGTCTCGCTGGTCGGTTGCGCCGGCTTTTGGTTTTCCGCTGTCTTCGGCGGAGGCGCCGGCGACTTCTCGACTGGCGGCTGGATGGGTCCCGCCTCTGCCGGCTGCGAGGCCTGGTTGTTAGCCGGGCTCTGTGGCTGTAGGGCAGGCGGTGTCGGCTCCGGTTTCTGCCCGATGCCGGCTTCCGCCTGATTCTGGAGGGTCTTGTCCTGCGGTTGCGGCAGAGCCGGAGCGACGGGCTTTGCCGGCTCAACAGTGGCCGAGCTTCCGGCTTTTGGTGCTTCCGGCTGCGACGCGGCCGGCGCTTGCGTCTCGGCCACAGGCTTGGGTCCTTCCGTTGTGGGCTTTGCTACCGGCTTCGGCGTAAGAGGCTCGGGCTTTTCCACGGCGGGCGGTGGCGTCAAGGCGCCGCTGAAATAGACGCCAGCCCCCGCCAGGACGGCCAGCACCGCGACGCCGCCCGCGATGGCCGGGATCCGCGAAGGCTTTCGCTCGGCGGGTCGCGTGGGCGCGCTGGCCGGTGCAGCCGGCGGCGAAGGCCGCCGCTCCGACAGATGCGCCGGCCGTACATGCGGGACGAAGCGTTGTTCGCCGGGCACGGTCGAAGGCGAGGGGCCGGAGTCCGGCAGCGCGGTCCATCCGGCGCGCGGCAGGCCCGAGCGCTCGCGCGGGGCGAAAGACGCGGGCGGCGGCAAGGTCGCGTCGACATCTTCGTCGCGCGTCGCCCTGGCGATCTCGGCCATGCTCGCCGGCCGGTCTCGAGGATCCGGCTGCAGCATCGCTTCGATGAGGGCGCGGAAATCGGGGTCGATATCCGACAGATCCGGCACGGCCCGCCGCTTCTCGACCACCTCGAACTGCGAGCCGCTCATGTCGAGCGGCTTTCCGCGCAGCGCTGCGGCCAGAACCAGCCCGAGGCTGTAGATGTCCGACTGCTCGCTGACCTCGCCGCCATAGAGGCCGAGCTGTTCCGGCGAAACATAGTTGTATTTGCCGGCAAACTTTCCGCCGATCAGCGTCTCGCCGCCGACATTCGCCGAGCGCGCGATGCCGAAGTCGATGATCTTGGCGCGCTCGACTCGTCCGCCTGGCAAAATGATGTTGTCGGGCGAGAGATCGCGATGGACCGCGCCGGCCTGATGCACGGCGCTCAAGCCCGAGGCTAAGCGATGGCAAAGCCTGCGCACGTCCGGCGGCGACATCGGGCCGCGCCGCATGACGTCGAACAGCGACTGGCCGTCCACGAACTCCATGGCAAGGTAGGGACGGCCGATCCCCGGATCGATGGTGAAGACGTGGTATCGCACCACCGCGTCGTGCGACAGGTGGTTGAGGATCGACGCTTCCTTGCGGAACAGGGACAGGATCGTCTGGTCGCGCGCGAACTCGGGCAGCACGATCTTGATCGCCACATGGTCGCCGGTCTGGATGTTGTGGCCGCGATAGACTTCGCCCATGCCCCCCGACGCGATGCGCTCGTCGAGTTCGTAAATGCCGCTGAGCTGCGTGCCCACGCCCGTAAAGGCCAGGTTCGGCGAAATTCGCGTCTTGTCGTCGTCGCTCATCTGCCTCAGCCTTCCGCCTTGGACCGATCCGCATGGCGCGGCTGTCCGTCGCGCCCGTCGCCGACCCTCACCAGCACGACGGTGACATTGTCCGTTCCGCCGCGCGCCAGCACCATCTCCAGCAGCTTCTCGCACGCCGCCTGCGGCGGCCCTGAATTGACCGCCGCTTCGATCTCGGCGTCGTTGACATGCGCGGTCAGCCCATCGGTGCTCAGAACGAAAACGTCGCCAGGCATCAGCTCGCCTTGCTGGAAATCGATCACGAGCTCGTCGCTGACGCCGACGGCATGCGTGATCACGTTGCGGCGCGGCCAGGTGAGGGCTTCCTCCGCGCTGATCATGCCGCGATCGAGAAGCTCCTGCACTTCGGTATGATCCCTCGATATCTGCGAGATCGTACCGCCGCGGACCAGATAGATGCGGCTGTCGCCGGCCCATAGGCCTGCGAACCGCCCGTCCATCGCGAGCAGCGCCGCGAATGTGGAGCCGATGGTGATGCCGCGCGACCGCGAGATGTTGCGGATCTCGGTGTTGGCGCGGCTCAGCCGATCCTCGAAGCGCGCGCGCAGGTCCGGCGCCGAACTTGCGATGCCGATCGTGGCAAGATGATCGACGATGCTGGCCGAAGCGACCTCACCAGCCTCGTGTCCGCCCATCCCGTCGGCCACCACCCAAAGGCCGGTTCGTGGCTCGACGAGGTAATTGTCCTCGTTGTGGTCGCGCACGCAGCCCTGGTGGCTGACGGCGAAGCTTTCCATGGGAAGGGCGACAGTGCTCAATTTGCCACCAAGCGCTTCGCGAGCGTCCTCTGTGACGAACCATGGGCCGCGTGCCCAGTCCACTCTGCCACAAGCGCATACATTAGAGTACCGAAATGAAGGCCGGGGCTGGTGCTGCTCTGGAACGCCGCCATGTCAGAATGCCTTCGGACAGCTGAACCCGGACAGTGCCGGTAACAGGAGGGGATTGGCGGCGGAGCCGGTCTGCAGCGTATAGGCGACGTCGCGTCCGCCGATCACGAAGCGCGCTTCGGTATTGCCGCCATTGCTGGTGACGCTCGCCTTGTCCATGAGGCGCTTCAGGGCCCATGGCCCTTCGAATTTGAGGGCCGATTCGCGGCCCGGCATTTCCGGCGTCAGGCTTAGGCTCGCTGAGCCCGAAGCGGCGCCGCTCGGCCATGTCACCGTGCTCGGCGCGTTGCCGGCCTGCGCGCTCTGGACGGTCTGCCCGTCGACGTCGAGCACCGCGCCTTCGGCCTCGCTGTTCAGCGAAGTGGGCGTGAAAGTGATCGAGACGAGCGGCGTCGAACCGCCGGACGGGAAGAAGGCGCTGCGGATTTCCGCCGCCGACTGGAACGCCTTCAAGGTCGACTTGGCGAGCTCGCGACCGGCACGCGCATCCTGCTTCCAGGTCCAGTCCTGACCCGTCATGTCGATCATCGGCGCCAGGTTCTGCGCGAAGAACCGGTCCATCACGCCGCCCGGAGCGAACAGCTTGGCGAAATCCGCCATCGAGATGTCCTCCGTGCCGTCGCTTGCGAAGGGATAGTGGCCGTTGACGGCTTCCTCGCAGGGGCGAGTGACAGTCTCGTCGAGCGTCTGGTTGAGATTGGCGACCGAGGTCTCGGCCACGTTGCCATCGAACTCGTCCGCCGCCGCGTCGACCATGCGCGCGAGCTGCTTGGGCAGACGTGAGGCATTGGCCCGCATCGTCGAGATCTGCAGCTTCAGGTTGGCGTTGACGCGTTCCGTCTGCGCGGGGACGTCCGCCGCCAGCTTCACGCTCTGGTAGATGTCGTGGAAGTTCTGCGTCAGCGCATCGAGCGGGCGGCGCCCGCCGGAGCCGCTCACCAGCGCCTGGAACGGCCTGAACTGCGCTTCCACCGTGGCGCCGGCGTTCTGTGTGGTGGGCGAGCTTGTCCCGGCGCGGCTTTGCGACTTGCCGCCGGCGATCTGCAAGCCGATACGGGCGAGGCCCTTGGCCATGACAGCCGGATCCTGCTGCGCCGCGCCGGTCTCGCCATCGGAGACAGAGCTGTCCTTCGTCAACGCGGTTTCATCGGCGATCGCCGTGAACAGCCGGTCGAGGGGCGAGTCCGGCGAGGCGGCGGCCGACAGCGCGATATATTGCGGCTTGTCCTTGAGCATCGCCTTCAACTTCAGCTGGTCGAGCGCGCCGTTCCAGGCGGAAGCGAATTCCTTGCCGTAACGGTCGATGAGCTCTGGGCCGAGCTTGGGCAGGTCCTGGTCGATGCTGCCTTGCTCGCCGCCGCCGCCGAGAACCCATTGGTCGTCGACCAGCATTTGCGCCATCCGCGAAAGCTGCTCCAGGTAGAAGCTGTTGAAACCCGCCTTGGTGTAGAGGCCGGGAACGCGAAGGTCGGCGAGCTCGCTGCCGTCCATGCGTTCGAACAGCAGCTGCGCCTCCGGGCCGGCCTTCGCGGAAACGGAAAAGTCCTGGAGCCTTGCCGCATAGACCGCCGACCTGATCAGCGCCGACGCGCGGTCGGCAAGGCTCATGCGCCCGAGCGAGCGTTGCGCCGCCTCCACCAGCGGCTGGTTGAGCTCGAAGACCGGGTCATAGGCGTCATCGAGCGTGAGCATCGCGCGCAGATGTTTTTCGAGCTGCGCGCGGCCCTCGCGGTTGTTCTCGCCCGGGTAGCGGTTTTCCTCCCAGTCCTGCCTCATCCAGGACACGATCAGCTCGTCGTCAACCTTCGGCGCCTTGCCGCCCAGCATCAGATAGATCTTCAGCGGTTCGTAGAGCGCGATCGGATCGGCCATCTTGGCCTGGATCGTCCGCTCCGCCTGAACCAGAAGCCGGGAGCGGAAGCTTCGCTCCAGCGCCTGCCGGTAGGCAGTCTTGGACGCCGACAGAAGTCTCTCCCGTTGGCTGAGCCCGAAACTCTCCTCGACCGGCTTCGATTGGCCGGCGGTTTCATATCCCGCCGGCAGGTTGCGCAGCTGGTCGAGCGGGCCGATGACGTTCTCGAGATCGACATCGGTCACCGTCGCGCTCTTGAGCAGCGAATCCGCGCTGTCGCGATACTGCGCCATCGCTTGCCTCGTGGCGGTAATCAGCGACTTGTTGGCGAAGAAGCTGAGGCCCAGGATGCCGAGCGCCGCCAGAGCCGCCAGCGCGATCGCGGCGAGGCCGCCAAATCTGGCGAGCCTGGCGCGCCGCTCCGCGGTACGGTCGAAGGAGACCCAGCCCGCCTCTGGGAAGATCACCTTCGCCAGAAGGTCGTGCAGGAAGAAGCTCTTGCCGGAGCCGGAAAGATGCGCCTGCGAAGCGCTGCCGAAACTGCGTCCGATCGCGCCCAGCACCTGGTCGATCGGCGTTCCTTCCTGCGTACCCGACGAGAAATAGAGCCCGCGCAGGCTGACGTTCACTTGCGCCCGCGAGGCGTCGAACAGGCTGGTGACGAAACGCACGATGCGGGTCCGCAGCGCGCCGAACTGCGCCGGAAAGCCGAAAATCGCGATGCGCGCCACTGGGTCGGCCTCGTCCTGCAGGCGATCGGCGATCTCGTCCGCCAGCTGCCCGGCCAGCGCGTCGAACTCGGCCGCAGCTTCGCCGATCATGTTCTTGTTGCGGTCGGTGGTCTGGAAGGTCGCCCCCCACACCTTGCGCCGGCGCGCCTCGTCGAAATCACCGAAATAGTCCATGAAGCCGGCGACGAGGTCCGCCTTGGTGAAGAGCAGGTAGACCGGGAACTGGATCTTCAGCGTCTCGTGCAGTTCGCGCAGCCGGCTCCTTATTTCGCTGACATGCGCGTCGAGCTGCCGGTCGTCGAAGCCGATGAGATCGGCAAGGCTGACGGCGAGGATCACGCCGTTGATCGGCTGTCTGGTGCGGTGCTTCTTCAGCAGCGTCAGGAAGGCGAGCCAGCTTGCCTTGTCGCGCTCGCGGTCCGACTCCTGCGTCGTATAGCGGCCGGCGGTGTCGATCAGCACGGCATCGTCGGTGAACCACCAATCGCATGACCGTGTGCCGCCGACGCCGGCCACCGGCTGGGCATTGCCCGAGCCCGCAAGCGGGAATTTCAGCCCAGAGTTCACCAGCGCCGTCGTCTTGCCGGCTCCAGGCGGGCCGATGATGATGTACCAGGGGATCTCATAGAGGAAATTGCGCCTGCCGCTCGACCGCTTCAGCGTCGCGATGGCCTCGCCCATGCGCGCCTCGAGCAGCTGCGAATCGTCGTTGCGGTCGTCGCCGGCGACGACCGCTTTCTCGAGCGCCCTTTGTGCCTTGCGTCCTTGCCAGAAGCGGATGCCGTAGAAGAGCGTGAGCAGCGCGACGGTCGCGCCGATGATCGTCGCTCGCAGCCAGGCCGGTGCGAGCGGGCGGGTATCGGCAAAGCGGATCAGCGGCCCGGCATACCAGACTGCCGCCGAGAACCCGGCAAGCGCGAGCAGGCTGAATATCCTGAGCACCCAGCGCATCAGTGCCGCCGCTCCCTGCCGCGCCCGCTCACAGCGTCTCCTCCTTTGCGATCATCACATCGACGCGGCGGTTCTTGGCGCGGCCGTCCGCCGTCGCATTGTCGGCGATCGGTTCATCCTCCCCCTTGCCGTCGACCGTTACCCGCGACGGGTCTTTCAATTGCTTGGCCATCACTGTCTGGACAGCTTTGGCGCGGGCGACGGAGAGATCGAAATTGGACTTGAACGTGCTCGACTTCTTCGGCTTCACATTGTCGGTATGGCCAACGATCCGGATCGGCCCTGGCTCGCCGTCGAGCGCCGCGGCGATGTCGACCGCGATGGGCTGGAACTCTGTCTTCAGCTCCGCCTGGCCCGGCGCGAACAGAAGCTGGTTGTTGACCTCCACGACGATGAAGTTGCCCTTGGAGCCGACCGTCAGCCCGCCGCCGGCGATCTCCTTGGCCAAGGCTGCGCGTATGCGGTCCAACTGGGTGGTGGTGGGAGCGATGGGCGGCGGCGCGGCCTCCGCGGGTTCGGCGAGCGGCGCAACGCTGGCGCGTTCGATGGTGACCGGTGTCGAAGGATTGAGCGCCAGCAATTCGCCGGCGGTGACGTCGCCTTCGTTGGTGATCAGGACCCGTAATCCAAAGAACGCCGCCGCCACCAGCGTCGCCGCGGCGGCCGCCACCGCCCACAGCGGCAGCCGCGCGCGGGGCTTTGACAGCCTCGCCGCCATGCCTTGCCAATGGGGAGAGATGTCGTCTTCGGCGCGCGGCCTGAAATAGCGGAGCGTGTCGTAGACGTCGCGCCGGACCCGTTCGAGTGTGTCTCGCTCGCCGGCCCGCCCGCGATACTGGCCCTCGAACCCGAGCGACAGGCAGGCATGCATCAGTTCGAGCAGGTCGTGGTGGCCATCCGGGCTGCCCAGGATATTGTTCAGCGCCTCGTAGAAACCGGCACCGGTGGGCTTGGTGTGGAAGAACCGCGCCACCAGGCTGTGCCCGCTCCAGCCGTCCTCCTTCGGCCAGGGCAGGTTGCCGACGAGATCGTCGGCCGTCTCGCAAAGGGCGAATTTCGCGATCCTGCCGTCCTCCTCGGCGATGCCGGCTTTCGTCATCTCCCGGTCGAATGTCTCGATCGCTTCGGCGATATGCTCCGCGAGCGGTGCTGCCTGCCTCTCGACCGGCATCAGCCGCAACTGGCCGAACAGCATCAGCAAGGGGGCCGCTGCCGCGAGAATTGGATTTGCCGCGGCGTATTTCACGCCGTTCGTGGCGTTAAGCAGGGTTTCCTGCTGCAGCGCGGGCGCGGACGCAGCGGGCGCCGCATCGGAAGCACCTTGATGGATCACTGTTCCGGACGACCAGCCGGTCGGCATCTGCCGGCCGACGCCCGGATCGAACACAGTCGGTTCCCGGGCGGCTGGCCCGACGCCACCAGGAGCGGCTCTCTCGGGAGCCGCGGGCGAGCGTTGTCTTGGCCGTGGCGCGCGGATGACGGTCTTGTCCGCCGGCACGGAGGGATCGTCGTTCGAGCTCATCGGCGGTCCATCGTCGAGGTGCCGCGACCGATTCTCTGGCGGGAAATGAGGCCGGCCCCGCGCCTTTCACGCCAAGGTTTGGCGGCGGGCCGGATGGAAAGGCTCATCTCGCCGAAACATGACATTGCTGCACACGCCCCAAGCCACGCCGCTTTGCCCGCCAGGCAAGCTTCCGTGCGCTTATCCTAAAGCATGTCTCCCGAAAGTGGGAACCGGTTTCGGGACAAAGACATGCGTAAAATCAAAAGCTAAAGCGCATGGAGCGAATCCGAACGGTCGCGACGCGCTTTGGTCGCACGGGTGGCCGATTGAAATCGGAGAGCAGGATGCTCGAAGCAGCGGTTTCTTCTGTGAGACCGCTCACATAACGCCGGGTTCGTTACTTCTGCTTGCCGGCCTTGGCGTAGGCTTCGCTGAAATAGGCGAGGAAGACATCGAGCATGCCGTTTTCATGCTTCTCCTCCATGGTCCGCCAAGTGGCGATGAGGGCATCCCATGCCTGGCTCTTCTTGGATGAAAAGGAGGCCGGCGGAAGTTTCCTGGCGATCGCCTCCGGCGACAGGTCGTCGAGCAGCCTGGAAAGCGCCGCCTGCATGGCGGCATAGGTAGCGAATTCGTGCGTTTTGAGGTCCCGGAAGGCGTCCTCGACACTGTGCGCTGCGTCCAGATAGCCGGCCCTGCGTTTCGCGAACATGATCTCCAGTATGTCGTCCGTGCCCGGCACGAATTTCAGCGGGTTGTTGTTCTCCGCGCCGATCATCGTGCGGTTGGCGCTCTTGGCCAGCACCTTGGCCGCCGCCCGCGCCTTGAGCAGCAGGGACAATTGCTCGACCGTGATTCTGAGCACGGTGCCGATCTCGGCGGCCACTTCATGCGGATCGCGCGACTGAAGCAGGTCAGGCGAAATGCCGGCCGCCTTCGCGATATCCCGCAACAGCGCATCGGCTGCCGCGGGCCGGCCAGCCGGGGCCGCCGGAGTTGGCGGCGGCTGCAGCGCCGAGGACGTCGATGCCGGCAATCCTTGTCCGGGCCGCTGCTCCTTCGGACTGAAGAACGGCTCGTTGCCCAATTCCAGCGGCCTGCCTGTCGATGGCGGCAGCTCACGTTGCGTCGACCCGCTCCGGCTTTGCGGATGGCCGGTGGCGATACGCTCTTCGTCGATCGAAACCGAAATGACATAGCGGCCGATCAGCAGCCGGTCGCCGTGGGCCAGCCGGTGCGGCCCGGCCATGCGCTGGCTGGAGCCGTTGATGAAGGTGCCGTTGCGCGAGATGTCGTAGAGCCAGAAGGCGCCTGCCTGGTAGCGGACCTCGCAATGCCGGCCCGAGATGAATTTGTCCGGATCGGCGAGCGTCCAGTCGCAATTCTCGCGGCCGATCTCGAAGCTGCGGCCGCGGACGGCGTAGCTTGCCGCCGTGCCCGGAGGCAGCCTGTCGACATTGCTGATCTGGAGCGAGATGAACATCCGGAAGCGTCGCCGAACTTGGTAAATAAATACTTGCCTCGCGCAATTCCGGACGGAGAACCGCTACGCGCTTTTTCCCGGAATTGCTCCGGCATTCTAGCAGCTTGCGGGAACGACGGGAGAGGAGCGTTTCACATCGGCGCATCGCCACCGTTTAGGCACCGCTGTTGTTTGGCCGGCACCAAACATGTGCTAGGTTTGGATCGGTCCGGTGCGGTGAATGCGAAAACTTCCCGAACGTGATGCAGTTTACAGAGCGGGGGCTTCGAACCATCACACTGGCGGCCGCGTCCAGGAGGGGCACGACCCATGCCGAACGAACGTGCCACCGTTGTGCAGACGCCGGTTGGCGCCGACCTGACCTTCACCCATCTCATCGGCCGCGATGAGATCAGCCGTTGTTTCGCCTATACCGTCGGCTTCGTCTCGAAGAGCCACGACGTCGACCCGCTGAAGATGCTGGGCGGCGTCGTTTCGGTCGAAGGCGAATCCGATCCGAAACGCTGGTTCAGCGGGCTGGTGTCGGAATTCAAGCTCACCCGCATCGAGGACCGGCTGGCCTTTTATGAGGCGGTGGTCAGGCCGTGGCTCTGGTTCCTCGGCAACACCACCGATTGCCGCATCTTCCAGAACATGACGGCGGTCGAGATCATCGAAAAAATCTTCTCAAAATACGGCATTGCGAAATTCGAGAAGCGGCTGCAGGGGTCTTACCCCCAGCGCGAATATTGCGTCCAGTATGACGAGAGCGATCTGGATTTCGTGCAGCGGCTGATGGAGCACGAGGGCATCTTCTATTTCTTCGAACATGACGAGGGCAAGCATACGCTGGTGCTCTGCGATGCGATGAGCAAGCTGAAGGCAGCACCTGGCTACGAGAAGGTGCTCTATAATTTCGAAGGGCAGGGCTCGCGGCGCGACGTCGAATACATCACCGAATGGATTCCCGGCAGCGCGGTGCGGCCGGGCGCCTATGCCCACACCGACTACGATTTCGAGAAGCCCGGCGCGGACCTGATGGCGAAGTCCGCCCAGCCGTTCAGCCACAAGGAGGCGGCAGGCGAAAACTACCGCCAGCCTGGAGCGCATCTCGATGTCGGGCGTGGCGATACGATTGCGGGGATCCGCCGCGAGGAACTTCAGGCGGTGCACCAGCGCAGCACGGCGGTGGGAACGGTGCGGGGCCTCTTTTCCGGCTGCAAGTTCAAGCTGGAGAGCTTTCCGCGCGACGACCAGAACCAGGACTATCTGGTGATCAGCGCCGAATACCGGCTGTTCGATCCGGGCTACCGGACCCAGAACGAGGCCCATAGCGAGAATTTCAGGGTCGTTCTGGGGGTCGCGCCCACCAAATTGCCCTACCGGCCGCCGCGCATCACGCCGCGGCCGATCATGCGCGGTCCGCAGACGGCGACGGTGGTCGGCCCTTCCGGCGAGGAAATCTTCACCGACAAATATGCCCGCGTGAAGGTGCAGTTCCACTGGGATCGTCTCGGCAAGAAGGACCAGAACTCGTCCTGCTTCGTGCGTGTGTCGCAGACCTGGGCCGGCAGTGGCTGGGGCTTCATCCAGATCCCGCGCATCGGCCAGGAGGTGATCGTCGATTTCATCGAGGGCGATCCGGACCTGCCGATCATCACCGGCCGCGTCTACAACGCCGCTGAGATGCCCCCTTACGCGCTGCCGGGCAATGCGACGCAGTCGGGCTGGAAGTCGAACTCATCCAAGGGCGGCGGCGGTTACAACGAGCTGATGTTCGAGGACAAGGCCGGCTCCGAGCTGGTCAACTTCCAGGCGCAGAAGGACCACCACCTGCTGATCAAGCACGACCGCAACAAGACGGTCCAGCACGACCAGTCCGACCGCATCGACCACGACGCCAAGCACTCCGTCGGCCACAACCTCGACGAGGACGTCGGCAACAACAAGACGGTCAAGATCGGCGTCGACCAGACGACGAACATCGGGTCGAACGATACCGAAACGGTCGGCGCGAACCGTTCTCTGACGGTCATGGCGAATGAGACGATACACGTCGTCGCCAATTCGACGGAAAACATCGACGCCAACCATTCGCAGACGGTGGGGCTCAACCAGACGGTGACAGTGGGTGTCGCGCGCGTCGATACGGTGGGGGCAGCCGAGGCGCGAACCGTCGGCGCCGCGCAGACGAACACGATTGGCGCGACGCGGGCTGTCACCGTGGGCATCAGCCAGAGCCATGATATCGGTGCTGGTGACAGCTGGAACGTCGGAGCCGGGCAGAGCGTGACGATTGGCGCCGGCCAGGATGTCACGATAGGCGCGGATCAATCTTTCGCGGTCGGCGCCGGCCGAAGCGCCAAGATTGCGAAGGACGACGTCACCGAAATCGGCGGTTCACACGGGCTCAAGATAGCCAAAGGAACGGAGATAGTAGCCGGCGAGGATGGCCTGATCAAAATCGGCAAGGACCTCGTTATAGAGGCCGGCGATTCCATCATGATCAAATGCGGATCGGCAGCGATCGGCTTGAAGAAGGATGGGACGATCTCAATCGAAGGCAAGGACATTTCGATCAATGGCTCGGGCAAGATCAACGTGAAGGCGTCGAGTGACATCACGATGAAGGGCTCGCAAATCAAGCAGAACTGAGGGACGTGGCAATGGACGAGGTCAGAGACCGAATCAATGGCGTGGTGATCGGCATCCTACTCGGCTTCGACGCCAGCACACCCTTGGTTGTCTTTTCCAGCAACCCGAAGGAGACCGCACTTCCGGCGCGAAGTCTTGTCGAACTCTCGCGCGAAGCAATTGGGACGGAGGTGGCACTGCTGTTCCAGGAGGGAGATCCCGAAAAGCCGCTGATTGTCGGTCGCATTGTTCAACCCGCACACGTAGCGCATTCTGCGGACTCGGTCCAAGTGATCCGCGATGGCGAGCACGTGACGATCGTTGGTCAGGAGCGGATCGAATTGAGGTGCGGCAAGGCGCGTATAGTCATGGAGAAGGACGGACACATCACCATCCGCGGCACCTACGTTACGAGCCATGCCAGCGCAACCAATCGCGTCCGCGGCGGCTCGGTAAATCTGAACTGATGCCGCGCGCGCCCATCTTGCCGGAGATCGTGCGCCAGCACGCCGAGATGGCGGCTTTTCTGTGGACTGTATATGATCGTCATCTGCTTTATCCGGACGAAAACCCCGATATGGACGAACTCCGTGTGGCGCGGCTGCTCGCTAGGCTGGAGGCGCACCTAGACGGGCTTCGGATAGCCGAAGAAGACGGCAAGCGGATCGCCTTGGAGCGATACAGGGAATTTCCCGACGCCGGCGAACTCTTCGTCGTGAGAATGCTGTCGACCGACAATCCACCTAAATTACAGGAGCTCGATCCAGTGAGAGTGCGAGCCTATCTGGCCGAGACGTTGGCACAGGCGCGACGAGCAACCGGACCTACCAAGGAGCTGTAATTGAAGGGATACTTCGACACGGCAGAGTCGACATCAGTTAAAATCGACTTTCCTCCAGCTTGTTCCGTCGAATCTTGCGGTCTGTTCCAGGCCGCATGACCAAAGGAACTTTTCCGACGCAGATAAACTATAGCCTTTTGCCTTATCTTTTACCAAGACAAGGCGGTCATCCTTGATCTTGAAGACGCCCGATGCGGCCGAGGCAAAATAGGTTTCGCCCTGAAAATCCTCAATCGCATAAAAATCGTGCCCACCAGCATCAATGGAAATGAGTTGACCGCCACGAAGGCGATAACAAGCACCGTCCAGTCCGCAAAGATACAGGTCTTCACGGGCGATCATATGAACGGCACGGAAGGCGGCGTTGGTTGGCAGTTCTATCTGCTGCCATCGTGCTCCGTCGTATGTCGCGACAAAGCCCCCGTCTCCGGCGCACACCAAATCGTCCTCCTGCCTGCCCGATATCGCGTAAAGGTGGCCTGAAAGACCTTCGCTCATCGGTTGCCACGTGGCACCGTTAAAGCGAATGCATGTGCCATTTGCACCAACAGCGTAGACCGCTTGGTCATGGAGCCCCCAGATTCGAAAAAGGCGATTGGTTGTGGCGGACTGGCGCGCGAAGCTCCCGGACAGATTGGTGAAACAGTCACCTAAGACGCCTGCAAGAAAATATGTGCCGGCTGGCGATGCCCACATGGATGATATCCAGTCATCGATCTGAAAGATTTGAGCGGGTGGGACTTCTATATCGGAAAACCGAAATACCTCGCTGTTGAAACTTTGGCGATCTTCATCAGTGGACACAACCAAAACGCTTGCGGAGTTACCTCCGTGAGCTACAACATTTATGCATTCGCGAATAAACTTCCTATCCATCTGTACACTCCTATAGGCTTGAAGGCGGCGAAACGCTTGCGCCGGGCACTTTGTCGCCCCAAGGCACGCGGCATTTCGTCTGATTGAGGTCGTCCCCCTTCTTCCCGGAACAATATTCGAGATAGGCTCGAATAACTGCCTCCAAGCATTCTAGCGCAAGCTTGCGCGTTTCTTCGTCCGCTATCGGTTGGTCTTGTGCGCTTTTGTGTGTAGCATTGGCGTTGATCTTGGGATGGTGCTCTTTGATGCTATTCAGCTCGTTCTTCATAGCGGCCTCGACTGTTGGTCGCGTTGTGCCGCAGCCTCTTGCGAATGCGTGCTGTGCTGTCGTCTTGGCGCCATGGGGAGAGGCCGCATTTATGTTGCCGGGCCCTTTCATGCAAATACATGGCGCTTCATTGGCCGAATATTTCGGAAACTCTGCGATCGAGCCGGCCGACCCGCCTCGCGTGTTTTGAAAGAACGCATTCTGCATCATGTGTTCCGACTGATCCGGAGACACACAAGGGCTGTCCTTATGTGCGTGAAGCTGAAGCCCGCAGTCGGTCAGGATTTTTGCACAATTCAAGCCCGGAGGAGCCGGGGTAAGTACGTGAATCCACGGCGGCGTGTTGGCCACATCAGAAGCGTGGTTATTTGTCGCCATATCCGTAAAGCGGATAACGGGCTCGCCATCAAACTTGACGTTATTCGACCAAGATCTGTAGTATTCCTTCCCAGTATTCTTGGAAGTTATCACACCTTTTTTTGCGGCACAGCCCGCTTCGGTTCCACTTGTCTTGGATAGGTCAGATTGATTCTTTATATTGACCGTTTTTCCCGAAATTTTTACGGTACCAGTCCCATTTTCGGTATCACTTGCGAATCCGAAGCTCGGATATGGTATCGGCACACCGGGCGGGGTTGCGGGATTTTCCGGCGGCGTGAAACAAACGTCTGGAAACGCAGCGATGGTCTTGCCATCGGTCGCCTTGCCGGAAATTTCTAGGCTGTTGGCAAAAACGTTGGCCATCTATGGAACACGCGACGTTAGGACTGCGGCACCGCATGCGCCGGCATCGTTTGATGCTTCCACCAGAACGGATCTGCCATAACTGTAGCCCTTGCACGCCGCCGTCCGCGCCATCGCAATCATGGCTGGCACCACGGCCGCACCGATATTCCCCAGAAATTCGCCAGGCGACCACAGGTCGATGAAATCCCGCCGGCCTCTTGAGAGGCGCAAATTTGCAAGAGCGGCCTGTTTGAACCAGTATTTTTCTCCGATCAGATCGGAAATCCGGTACCCGATATCATTCATCTGGATTCCGGCTTCCTCTAGCGCAATATTGTATGCAGAGGTCATTCCATCGCCACGAAGCGGAATATCGTCGTTGTTGTAGATTGACGCCCGCTCGCGAGCCAATCCGAGCCCTGCCAATTGCAACTGCCCCCGTTCCACGTTGCTGCACAATATTGCCGCGGCGGCCTCGCCGGGGATAAATCCATTCGGATTGTCCGACGTCAAAAGGCGCCACTTGGCAATGTAGTGGGTGATTGTTGCCGGTGTTAGGTAACTATCAACTCCCAATATAAGGATGTTAGACGCTTTTCCTTCTTTTAATATTTCTCGTGCCTTTTCGAACGCAATATGTCCAGATGGTCGACCATGAGCGACGACTATACAGCCTCGACCGATGTCGTGCCCGGTTATTCTAGAAATATGAGACAGGAACGAGCGCACATCCCTGATCGGCCTACCGGGACGATTCTCTTCTGCGATGCAAAGTAGGACAACGGTCTTGTCAGTGAGCCATTCGTGACCTTGGATAGCCTCCGTCACGGCCGCAGCAGCAAGGTGCGCCATTCTCTTCTCGCCAATCCATTCCCGCGGCAGCGGCACAGGCGCGCCTATGACGAACTCGTCACCGATCCGATGAAATTTGGTCTCCTGAAAGCCGTCGAGCTTCGCCCGCATAGCTGCACAGCTGGAAGGCGCATCGAGACCGACGGCCGTTACCATACCTACCGAGATAACATCGAGGTTCGCGCTCACGCAGCCTCCTCGTCGTAATCGGTCGGCGGCAAATCAAACTTGCGTATGTAACGCTTCCCAGTCTTCTTAGCGTGCAACATGCCAGGTGTTGGGAGGCCAATCCAGCATTCTGCAAAGTCGAGGACAGTGCGGCGAATCGGCTGCGAGACGCGCCAAACCAGTGAGAGGCGGCGCTTCTCAGGATCGAGGAGGACGGTGTCGGGAAAGATATCAGCCTCGTACGCCTTATGCCTACCCTTGAACAGTGTCATCGGCAATGCGGTCTGTGGAAGCCGAAAGCTTACACGCCCTTCTGGCGTCATGTTTACAAGCACCACCTCTTCGCCCCCGCGTGGATGGTCGATCTGCTGGTCGGGCGGCGCCATCTGGAAATAGCGCTCGTCGAAATCCTCAGGCAGGAAGGGGAAGACATTGTCGATCCAGTCCTGGTCATATGTTCCGCCGTATTCGATACGCCCGGGCCAGCCGCGGCCCATCGGTCCGAAGCTCATCGGCTTATAGTCGCCGAAGGGCGAGCGGACCTCTTCGCCAACGGCCTGCGTATTCGGCAGCCGCAGGCCCGGAATGAGACGCTGGTTCTTGGTACGCGACCAGCCGGTGCCGACCGGGTTGTATTTGTAGCTGGCGGGAAGCTGGTCCTCGGGGTCCAGCCGGTCGACGCCACCCCAGGCGACGTCGTAGGAGATCGGCAGTTTCAGGAAGGGCTGCGGCGCTGTTGCAGTGAACACGGGCCCGATGGCACGCCATTCGCGGTGGCCGACGACTTCGAACAGTTTCGACCAATTGCCGACCTTGATGCCGACAGGCACACGCTCCGCCGGACGTCCGCCAGGCGCATAGGCGCAACCATTGGCGATGACGTCGCAGCGCGACTTGCGGAAGGCGAAGTCGGTCTCCCACAGCGTCGCCGAATAGCCAGGCACGCCTGTGTGGGTGTCGGCCATCACCAGCGGAACCTGCTCGGCCGATTTCTGTACCAGCCCGCCCGGTTTCGTCGGGAAATCGAAGGTGCCTTTCACCACCACGACAAGCCACTCATGGCCGGCCTTGTCCATGCCCATGGTAAACTGGTGCGGATAACCCATCTGGTTCCAGATCTGCATCAGCTGGTCTCCCAGCTCGCCGCGAAAATCTGCTCCAGCGCCGGCTGCGGCGCCTGCGGATCGACGTCAAAGATATCCGTGCGCGCGGTCCACATGACGAGGTCGTCGATGACATCGCCGTCCGGCTCGACGGATGGCGCAGGCAGGGCTGTCAGGGCGGCATCCAGCTCGTCGGGCGTCAATTCACCCCGTTGCGCGGCGAAAGCGGCTTTCTCGATCCCTTCGAACCAGACATCGGCATAAGCAAGCTTCAGCGGCGCTTCGGCAAGCCGCGCGACGACGCTGAGCGGAAACCGCCTGCCGACCCTGTCGGCGCTCTGCAGTACGATACCCGCGGCAGCGCCGAACGAAGCAGGACCGCTGAGGAAGCGCAAAGCGATGTCCGCCGGCCAGTTTTCAAGGCCGAACAGCGGGACGATGTGCTGCGCCAGCCAGCGGTCCCAGACGCGCACGAAATCGCCCGACAGCCGCCGCGTCACGAAATCGCCGGTGGCGGGCATCTTGCCGTAGAGGCCGGGCGCATTCAGATCTGCGGCGGACATGTGAACTTCTTGAACATCTCGAGCGTGTAGGGGTTCTCGACGCTGGCCGCCTTGAGCTCGAAATCGGCATACATGCCTTTCGTGCCCAGCCGCAGGCTGTAGACGTCGGTGAGCTTGGTGCCGGCGAATTTGCCGCCGCGCAGCATCCTCAGCCATGCCCAGCTGCCGGTTTCGTTGAGCATCACCTCGGGCGAGCCGTCGACCGGCTGGAAGGCGAGCGAGATCACACCGGTTCCGTCCTTGCCGGGCCACGTCATCGGCTGCGGCCTCGTCGCGTTGTTGTAGTAGACCAGGTTCTGGCCATCGAGGTTGAGCGTCACCCGCGCCACGTTGGGCGACAGGTCCTTGGGCTCCAGCGTGAAGTTCATCACCGGGCCGCTGCCGCCGGGGAAGAGGTCGTCGCGGATGTGCCTCGCCTGCTCGAACGCCGGCAGCGCCGCGGGATCGAGGCCGAAATCGGCGCGCCATTTCCAAGGCTCGCTGGCGGTGTCGACATAGTTGATCAGATGGTCGTTGATGAAGGCGTCGATCAACCCGGCGGGACCGAACAGGCGCTGGAAGTCGCGCACATTGACGTCCACCGCGCTGTCCGGGCTGAAGGGATAGCGGTTGTTGAGCGCCGCCTGGCAGAAGGGCAGGATGTCGGCGCGCCAGATGGCGTTGAGCTCGTTGGTGACGGCCTTCTGCGACAGCCCGCTGGTGTCGCCGGCAATTCCGCCCAGCCAATCGTTGATCGGCGAGGGCAGGATCTGCGCCTGCCTGGCCACCGCGCCCGTCAGCTCGGCGAGGCCGCCCTGCTTCTTGATGGCGTCCTGCGGGTTGGGGTTGGCGGTAACGGTCTGCAGCACGTTGGACAGCGCCGTCAGCGCGACAACGGCCGCGTCGAGCGCCGGCGGCTGGCCGTCGACCTGGGCAATCGTGCCCTTGAGCGGCTTGAAATGCTCGGCCACCAGGCTGCCGGTCATGTCGACCTGATCGGCCGAGCCGGCACGCGGCAGGAGCTTAGCCCCGGTCTTCACCACCTTGCCCAATTTGCCGAGCTTGCTGAGCAGCTTCGAGCCGGTCTTGGCCGCGCCGCCCTTGTCGTCGGCCGGCGCCTCGTCGGAACGGGTGAGGTCGACTTCCTGCACCACCGCCGTAAGCAGCCGCTTCAGCGCGGAATCGGCGCTCGAAAGGTCCTTGAGGTTTTCGCTGGCGACATTGAGGTCGGTCAGCGGCGCCAGCCGCATGTCGCGCAGGAAGCTGTCCCATTGGGCGATATAGTCGTCGTAATAGAGCTTCAGAATGTCCTCGGACAGCGCCGACACCGAGGTCTCGGAATTCTCCGAGCAGCCGCCGGCGAATACCGCCCGGTCGAGCGCCGCCTGCGCCGCCACATCCTCGACCCGGTCGAGGATCGCATCGTGGAAACCGGCATAGGTATAGGCGCCGGGAACGCCGACGCGCAGCGTTTTGTCGGAGCGGCGCGCGAACACCTTCGCGCCGTTAGGCCCGGCGAAATTGGCTGGCAGCCATTCCTTGACGGCGGCCACTTCCGGGTCGGCGAGCAGCTGCTTGTAGGCGCGCTCCGGCAGCGAGATCGTGCAGACCGTCTTCAGCGCCTCTGCGACCAGTTCTTTGTCGGGGGCGATGTAGCTGTCGTCGACCGCCATGCGGCGGATCGCGGCAAGCTGGTGTTCCTCGGCGTCGGCGGTGGGGAAGGGCGGGGCGGGCGCGAATTCCGGCAGGCTGTTCACCCACCAGTTCTGCGCGAAGTCGGCGTCCATCTGCGACAGGCCCGTCATCATGCGATAGGTCTTCAGCGCGCCGAGCATGAAGTCCGGATCGCGGATCTGCCGCCACATCGTGGCCTCGAGCAGGGCGACCATATGCGGCTCGAGCACGTTGCGCAGCGCGTGGTCATAGGTATCGGTCTGCGCGCGCACGAGCTCCGCCGAGGCGGTAGGTCCGAGCAGGTTGTGAAGCGCGTCCGGCGGCGTGGTGCGGGCCGTCGCCACCGCGTCCATCGCGGCCAGCGCTCCATCCATCGTCGGCTGCTCCACCGATGCCGGTGCGGCCGAAACGTCGGTCAGCGGCGTCTGCAGCGCCTCGAACTGGCCGGCCTGTTCGGTGATCGCGTTGCGGTTGTCGAGATAGGACCAGGTGAACAGTCCGCAGGCGAGCAGGGCCGCGAGCGCGCAGGCCGTGGCCGCGCCGCGCCAGATCCAGGCGCGGCGGCGCTGCGCCAGAGGATCGAACGTACCCAAGCCGGCTTCCTTGAAGATGACTTCGGTCAAGAGATTCCTGAGGAAGAAGCTGCGCTTCTCGACGCGCGGCGCCAGCATCGCGCGGCGTGGCGGCAGCCCGAAGGAGGAGGACAGCGCCGCCGTCAGCCGGTCGATCGGCGCGCCTTCCTGCGTCGCCGACGTCAGATAGAGGCCGCGCAGCCAGGCGGCTTCCTCGTAGCGGCTTTCGCCGAACATCGCCTCGATCAGCACCTGGATCGGCTCGGAGAGGCTGGCGAGCTGGGCCGGGAAGCGGAATATCTCGGCGCGCGAGCCAAGCTTGTCCTCGTCCTCGAGCTTCGGCACCAGCCGCCGCTCGAGCTCAGCCGCAAGCGTGGCGATTTCCTTTTCGACGGTCTTGGCGTCGATGCGCGCGTCGAGCGGGAAGGTCGTTCCCCAGACCTGCTCGCGGGCGGCGGTCGACAAGCCGCCAAAGAAGGCTTCGAACCCTTTGATCAGGTCGGCCTTGGTCAGCATCAGGTAGACGGGAAGGCGGATTTCGAGCCGGTCGTTCAGCTCAGCCAGCCGGCGGCGGATCTTGCGGCCATGCGCCTTGATGGCTTCGTCGCCTTCCGAGAGCACGTCGATCGACAGCGCGACGATGACGCCGTTGAGCGCGCGGCGGCCCCGATGCTTCTTCAGAAGATCGAGGAAGCCCAGCCATTCCGTCGCGTCGACATCCGGCTGGCTTTCCTGCTGGACGTAGCGACCGGCGGTATCGATCAGCACCGCGTTCTCCGAGAAGAACCAGTCGCAATTGCGCGTGCCGCCGACGCCCTGCAGATCGTCGGTGAGGTCGATCGGGAAGTTGAGGCCGGACTGCCGCAGCGCCGTCGTCTTGCCGGTGGCGGGCGGCCCGACGATCACGTACCACGGCATCTCGCGCAGGAATTTTCTGCCGCCGAGCTTGCGCCGCTTGAGTTCCGCCATCACCTCGCCGAACTTGGCGCCGACCGCCGCCACGCTCTCTTCGCCCGGCGTAAGCTGCTTTTCCGCCACGGGCGCGGCGATCTCGGCGACGAACATGCGGTTGGCGCGGATCGCGCGCCGCTGCGCGATGATCAGCCAGATCAGCCACAGGATGATCAGCCCGGCGATGATGGCGATGCGCACATTGTCGGATTCGAACGGCGCGTAAGGGCCGACCTGGACGATCGGGCCGAACACCCAGATCAGCAGCGAAAGCAGCGCTATGCCGATCAGCGTCCAAAGGAAGCGTGAGGTCAGAACGGCCCAGAGGAAGCGCAGGATGAACATCAGAGCCTCTTCTCGACCAGGACCTCGACACGGCGGTTGAGCGCGCGGCCCTCACGCGTGGAGTTGTCGGCCACCGGATCGGTATCGGCGCGGCCTTCGGAATGGATGCGCTCCTGCGGCACGCCGGCCTGCACCAGAAGCTTGGCTATGGTCTCGGCGCGCGCTTCCGACAGCCGCTGGTTGGACGAAAGCGGATTGGATTTTTGCAGGCGCACGTTGTCGGTGTGGCCGACGACGGTGATGTTCCCGATCAGCTCCTGGTTGGCGAGGATCACCTTGGCGATCGACTCCACCAGCGGCTCGTAGCCTTCTGTGAGCGTTGGCCGCGACGACTGGAACAGCTCGGGGTTGGAAGACTGGATGACCAGCTTGGCCAGCGACACGCTCTCGGTGCCGCTCAGCGCCCCCTTGAGGCTATCCGGTGCCTCGGCCTTGAATTCCGGCAGCAGCGCGAAATCGACCGGCTGTGGCGGTTCCGGTTCGGGAGCATCCGGTTTGGGCGGGGCGCGGGTGACGTCGCCACGCGAGGGCGGCGGCAGCGTGCGGACCAGTGCGGACAGCTCGACCGCCTGGCTGCTCAGCCCCATCGACAGGCCGACATAAGCGGCGGCGGCGATGACCACGGCCGCAAGCGCCATCACCCAGATCGGCACGATGAGGCGCTGCGGCTCGTCGGAAGCGGTCACGCCTTTCCAGTTGGGCGACAGCGGCGCGTCTTCGGCGTCGGCATTGCGCAGGAAGCGCGCCGCCGCCACGCGAACGGCGTTGAGCGAGCGGTCGCCGGCGCGGCCTGGCACGCGATACTTGCCGCGGAAGCCGAGCGCCAGGCAGTAATATTGCAGCTCGAGCATTTCGCGGTCGCGGTTAGGGTGCCGCTCCAGCTCGTCGAGACGCGAGAAGAACTGCGTGCCGGCATCGACGTCGCCGCGCAGCATTACCACGAGCGGCTGGCGCGGCCAGGCGCTGGCGCCGCCCCAGGGCGTGTTGAGCGCGAGGTCGTCGAGCAGGGCCGCCACCGCCCAGGCGGCCTGGTCGGCCCGCTCGAGCGAAGAGCCAGCCGCCATCGCGGTGTCGCGCGCCCGGACCAGCTCGTCGAGCAGGCGCGTGCGCATCACTTCCGGATTCTCGGGCGCGAGCGCGCTTTCGAGCTCCGGCGCGAATTCGAGCAGCGGCGCGAATGTGTTGATCAGCGTGTTGGGATGGGCGCGCGCCCGCTTTACCGGGGTGCCCGGCGTCAGCGGCGCCATCGGCCGGGGCGAGGCGCCCGTCAGCCGGATGCGCGTGCGTTCGCGATCCTCCGACAGTCCGAAAGGATCATCCCGGCTCATGGCCTCACCTGTTCACCGAATAGCAGTCGACCTGCGGCTCGCTCGGCAGCACACCGGAAACGCCGATGACGAAGCCGGGAGCGTCGAGCAGCGAGGCCCAATGCTCGCTCTTCTGGTCCAGCTCCAGGCACAGCCGGTCGCCGTCATAGGGGATCTCTCGCGGCTGCGAGTGCAACGGCTTCAGCGGAATGCCTGGCAGGCGCGACTTCCACAGGCCCTCGAACTGGTCGGCCGACCCGACGGTCGCCTGGTTGACGAAGATCTTGCGCAGCGCGTCTTCCGACAGTTCGGAGCCGACGCGGATGACGATGCGGCTGGCGACCAGAAGCTTCGGATTGTCGATGCGGACCTTCCACACATTGGTCGCATGCCGCATGACCGGCAGCGCGCGCGATTTCGGCTCGATGTAGCGCAGGCTGAGGATCAGCGAGCGCAAGGCGTCGGCAAGCGCCATGTAGGCCGGTCCAGGCGCCATGTGGTCGTAGGCCGGCAGCTCGCCAAGCCTTCGCGAGCTGGAGCCGTAAGTCGCCATCTCGCCGGCGAGACCGGCCAGCTCGAGATAGAGCTCGGCCGGATGAAAGACATCCTGCGCCAGCATGTGCGCGAGCCGCGGCCGCGCGGCATTGGCAAGGTGAAGCATCAAAAGGTCCTCGACGCTGCGACCGGGCCCGCCCATCACCATCTTGCCATGCGCCTCGGCGATCTGGTCCAGGCCGGTGACCACCTCCTGCAGCAATTGCCGGTACCAGGCGACCGCGCCGGTGATCAGCGTCGGCGGCAGGAAGCTCTCGTCGAGCGAGACGCCGCCGTCGGCGCGAACGCCCTTGATGTCGGCGACCGGCAGCGCGGTGTAGCCGCCGACCGATTTGCCCGGCGCAAGCAGCACTGCCTGCGGCCGGGCGATCTCGATCTCTTCCGCGTCCGCACCGCCTTGCACGGCATCGCGCACCGAGACGATCTTGCCGTGATAGCGCGCGCCGGTCGATGCGGCGTGCGCCGGATCGAAACCGACGCCGCCGGGCGGCTCGAGCGGCAGCGCGACCAGCACCGCGCCTGCACCCGTGTCGGCCGTGACCGGCAATGGCTTGGGCGCGTCCATCAGCTCCGGAATGGAGAAGGGCGTGCCGTCCGGAAAAATGCCCCTGGCCGAGACGATCGAAACCTGGCCGGCGTCGAGCAGCGACTGGTCGAGCGTCAGCTGCTGGAAGCCGAACGTATGGAGCTGGCCGGCCTGCAAGGCGCCGCGCACCATCCCCTCGAAGAACCGGTCCTGCTGCTGGAAGTGCTGGGTCCTCAAGAAGAGCCCCTCGGACCATAGCACCCTGTTTGTGTCGTTCATGCTGCTGCTCTCTGCACTGCCACCTGTTGTCTCGCCGTCAGGCGGAAATGCCGCCCTTGCCGAGGCTGACGTTGATGGTGAATTTCGACCCTGGCGACACCGACTTGGTCGTGCGCCAGTTCCTGCCGCCAGGTTCACGGATCAGCGCGACGAAGCCGAGCGCCGTCGCGTTCGGCTCGACCGTGATGGTCTTGGCGGCGGTCTTGCCCGGAGCGACGGAGATCGCGTCGGATCCGATGAGATCGGCGCCGAGCGCCGAGCCCGCATCGCCTTGCAGCGCGAAATAGTCGGCCGAATTGAACTTGCCGGTGCTGGCAAGCCGCATCACCAGCACGGTAACCGGCCTGTCGCCGCCGCCCGGTCCCGGATTCATGCCTGCGCCACCGCTCACATTGACCGAGATAACCGATGGTTTCGGCGGGCCGCTCTGGCAAGCAGCGAGCAGCCCCGTCGCGCCGAGGGCAACGATGAATTCGCGTCGATCGATCATGTCCTACTCCTCTTCGTAAGCATCCCTGAAGTCCGCGCCGATCTCGCCCAGGAAGCTCGATTCCGCGCTTTGGGCGATGTCGCGATGGCGTTTCTGGTAAAGCTCCCACAGCTTGGCGCTGCGCCCGCCCGAAAGCAGGTTGCCGATCGCGGAATTGGATTTCAGCTCTTCCTCGATCGCGGCCGGATCGAACCGGTCGATCATGCGCCGAAGCGCTGCCTGCACGCCGCGCCAGGCGCGCACATGGTGCTGCGCGAGGTCGCGCACCGCATCGCCGATCGCCGCTTCGCCGGAGAGGAAGCCGGGGCTGCGCTCCGAGATGATGGTGACGATGACGTCCTCGACCGTCGGCAGGAACTTGAGCGGATTGACTTCCGAGGCCCCGACCATCGTCTGGGCGACGCGCGCGCTGCCCTTTTCCTCGGCGCGCTTGCGCAGAAGCTGCATCAAGCCATCCAGCATCAGCCGGTATTCGCGCCCGAACTTCTCCATTTCGGCGACCGCGTCGCGGCCGGGAAAATCGGCTTCCTCGACACCCATGCCGCGCAGGAACGCGGCGCGAAGCGCCATCTCCGAGGCAGGGGCCGCGTGTTCCGGGCGGGACGGCTTGGGCGCGGAAACGGGGCGCGGCGGAGGAGGGGGCTCCGCAGCACGCACCGGCATATCCCAGGGATGGGCGGCCTGCGGTTTGTCGGCCAACTGCTCGCCGCGGCCAGCCGGATCGGCGCCGTTGGTGGAAGCAGGCGTAGCGGCCGGCCCGAAGCTGAAATCGTCATCGAAGCTGGACGCTTTCGGTGTGGGCTCCGCTGGATCGCTGGGCGACGGCATGTCGCCGAAGCCGAACGGATCCGACCGGCCCGCCGCCGCGTCGTCGCTCGAGGCTGGCGTCGCAACCGGGTCGAGGCTGAACGGATCGTCGAAGGCGGGCGAGCTGCGCTGGTTCGAGGCGCGGTCATAGGCGCCGGGCACGGGCTGCTCGAACGGGTCCGGCAGATTGGCCGGACGCGGCCGCCGCGGTTCTTCCTCGACCTTGGCCGAAAAGAAGTCGTCGCCGCCGATGCTGGGCGAAGATCGCGGCTGTGGCGGCGGCGACCATGCGGGGGCCGAATGGTTGGCGGCCTGGCCGACCGACGTCTGGCTCGCGTTCGGCTGGACCTCGACATAGAGCACGTAGTCGCCCAACCTCAATCGCATGCCGCTCTGCAGCCGCGTCGACCTGCCGGCGCCGAGGGGGCTGTCGGAATCGTCGATGAAGAGCCCGCTGCTCGAGGTGTCGGTGACGAAGTAGCCGTCGCGGCCGCCGCTGATCTTGCAATGAGCGCGCGAGACGAACATGTCCGGATCGTCGATCTGCCAGCCGGCGTCGGCGCTGCGGCCGATCACCAATTCGCCCTCGTCCAGTCGGGTCTGCCTGACCACCTGGGAGCGCGGGCCTTGTTCCAGCGTCAGCAGCAGGCTCATGCGGCCGCCTCCGCCATTTCCGGCCGCCAGCCGACGATCGTGCGCAGCTTGAGATCGTCGGCGTCTCCCTTTTCGGCGGGGCGTGCGAGCCAGGAGGTCCGGCCAAGCCGGACAGTTCCGATCCTTGGCGGCGGCACGGCGTCGCGCGCAAGCACGATGCGCAAATCGACATCGAGCGCCTCGCCGATCATGTCGCGCACTGCCTTCTTGAAAATGGCGAGGCGCCGCTCGCCGGGCAGGAAGGACTTGAAGTCGTCGAGGCTGAGCGGACCTATGCGCAATTCGATCCGGCTCTGACGGCTGAAGACGCGCGGGCCGATCGTCGCCCCACGCCCGAGCGCCGCATAGGCCTTGCCGACGCGGCTCTGCAGCGCCGCCGGTATTGTGATCCAGGCGGCGACGAATTCCTTGATCTCAACCGGCACCTTGAAGGCCGTGGCGAGAAACAGCGTCAGCCGCTCCGCGCCGTCGACCTGGTTGGCGAGCGATCCGGCCTGGCGCAGCCGCACCGTGTCGAGTTCGGGATCCTGGGTGCCGGGAAGGCCGATCCCCGCCATCGCTTCCAGCATGGCGCGGATGCGTCCGCCGACCGAGCGCTCGACCTGCACCGCCGGATGCGCGTCCGCCCAGGCCCGGTAGTAAAGCGCGATCATGCGATGCTGCAGGATGTTGACGAAGTCGACGAAGGTCGTGTCGCTGGTCTGCTCCGCGTCGGCGCCGGTGAACCAGCGCTGCGACAGCCGGTCGAGCACCCAGCGCGTCAGATGCAGCGGCATCGGTCCTTCAGGTCCCAGGAGTCCCAGATTGGCGACGGTTATCCGCGCCGGGGCCTTTTCGCCCGCCTCCTGGAATTTGACCACGTCCCTGGCCGAAAAGCTCAGGCGCACATGCTGGCCGAGCCGCGCCGGCTCGCGACTGGCCTGGCCGGAATAGCCGAACAGCCCGCCCCTCTGCTCCAGCCGGCGCAGCAGCTCGAAGAAGTCGAAGCCTTCCGACAGCGCGCCGAGTCCCTCAGGCGCGGCCCCGCTCGGGGCGGGCCGCGCTAGATCAGGTAGCGATTGCCGGGCGTCATCGGCCATGGCACATCCTCCTGCTTCTGCAGCAGCCGCGTGCGCGTCCGCACGAAACCGTTTATTCCGGCATGGCGGGCAAACAGCCGCGCAAGCAGGGCCGAAAGCAGCAGCGTGCTTTGCCCCGCCAGCACCGACTGGTCGACATGCAGCGTCACTTCCGTGCCCCGCCCGAAGCACATCGGCCCGTCGATCTTGAGCCGCTCGATGACCGGGCGCGAGTCGATGCGAGTGATCGAATGCACGTTGCGGGCAAGGCTTGGATCGCCGCGATCGGCATAGAGATCGAGCAGCGCATGCAGCGGATCGACGCCGCGCCCCTCCTTGGCGAGGCTGAGGAAATTGAGCGAGAGCTGCGCCACCAGCCGCCAGGCGAGATTGTCGGCGCGGGATTCGCCCTCGGCGCCCGCCGGCAGCGAGGCCGGGATCGCCGGCTGCGGCGGCCGCAGCGCGCCGAGCAGCCTGACCGCCTCGACCGGATCGGCCGTCTCCAGCGTCAGCGTCGGTGTGTCGTCCAGGATCGGCAGGTCGCGATTGGTGCAGAGCGCCATCACGTCGAGGCGCTTGAGCGGCCGGTTCGCCGGGCTCCCTGCCGGGCGCGAGACTGCCAGGAACACGTCGTCGCCCGTGTAGGACGTGCGGGTCAGGCCCTCGCGCCGCTCGTCTTCCGTTGCCCGGCGCGGGCGCCGCTCTGTCGAATAGACCCAGCCGCTGCCGCGATTCTGCCCCAGGCTGAAAAGCTCGGGAATTTGCGCCTCGCCGCCTTCCGCGTCGGCGTCCTCGACCCGGGTGATCCGAAAGACCTCGAAATCCCGCGCCCGGGTGCGGTCGGCGTGCACCACCTGCCGCGTCCTGCGCGGATCGATCTCGATGACGTTGCATTCCCGCTCGAAGAGATTGATGAGCGGCGTCGCGAACAGCTCGAGATCGGCCGGCGTCACATCTGCGAGCTCGGGCACCGGTCGGCGGAACAGGAAGATGATCTCGATCCCCGCCTCGCATTTGCGCACCACCGGCTGCAGTCCGGCGACCCGCACATAGTGGAAGCGCTCCGGGATCATGAAATATTCGCGCAGCAGCCGGTAGCCTTCGAAGGTCGGACGGGTACGCGGCATCAAGGCTTCATCGTCGCGGATGCCGACCATTTCGGGCTCGGGCAAGGCCGAGAGCGGGTTGGTCTTTCCCTCCGCTCGGGCGCCGACGGCCGAGCAGGCGCCGAAGATCGCGTCGAACAGAAGCGGCGCCTTGGTGCGCCCGGCGAAATAGAGGTCGAGACGGTCGAGCGACAGTTCGCTGAGTTTGCCCTTTCCGGTTCGGGCGAGCGCGATGCGAAACGCCGCTTCGCCGCGCACGCCGCCGATCGGCGCGATGCCGGCGGCAGCCAACGCGCTGCGGTCCTGGAAATAGCTGACGGAGGTGATCGATATCGGCCACAGCGTGACCTCTTGCGCGGTGGTGAAGGTTGAGCGTGTCGAAAGCCCCGGATGCAGGCCGGAGACCAGTCGCGTGCCGCGCGCGACGGCGTGGCCGGCAATCATCGACTGCACCTGCTGGCCGGGTTTCAGCACGGCCATCGCCGTTGCCGGCGCCGGCGTCACCAGGTCCGGATAAAGTACGTCGAGCACGGCGCGCGAGAAGCGCGAGCGCTCGGCGTCCACCTTCAGCCGCGTGCGCGCGGCGAGGAAGGCCACGCCGTCGAGCAGCCGTTCGACATAGGGGTCGGGGCAGGGGACGGTGTCGAGGGAAAGATTGCGGGCGACCGCCGGATGCATGTCGGCGAATTCCGCGGCCAGCGCCCGGATATGGGTCAGTTCTTCTTCGTAATATTCGACGAAGACCCGATCCATCTCAGGTCTCCCGGAATTCGGTTCGCGCCAGGCCGTTGTCGAGATTGATCGTGGTGCGCAGCCGCATGCGTTCCGGCGTCGGCGTCATGATCAGCACGGCATCGATCTCGATCTTCAGACCGACGCTCTTGTCGCCGAGGGTCACGTTGACCGTCGTGGCGCTTTCCTTCAGACGCGGCTCGAAAGTTGCGAGCACCGCGCGGATCTCGCGCGCCAAGGTATCGCGGTCGAAATCCCGCGACGAGCGGCCGGAGAAGGACGGCACGCCATAATTGACGACGCTGCGCCGCACTTCCGGGAAATCGGCGAGCGACGGCAATTCGTCCAATGGCTGTTCGTGCTCGGCGTCGGAGAGCATCGGAACGGATTCAAAACGCTCGGTGTTGAACAGGGCTTCGATGTCGCGCCGGACGGCTTCCCTGAGCACCCGCGCCGACACCACCACGCCGCGGCTTTCGATCTCGGCGCGGTGCTCGGTCTGGAAGACAAGCCGGTGCAGGCGCCGCTTCTGGTCGGCCGTCAATTCCGCATCGGCATCGATGGCGCGCGCGCTGCCGGCGAGAAGGGCCTCGACGCGCTCGGCGCCGAGTTCTTCTTCCAGCAGCCGGCGCAGCCCGTCGATCTCCGAGGTCAGCCCGGGCAAGTCGTTGATGAGGCGGTCCCAGAGGGAGGGCTGGACCGCCTCGCGCTTTGCCCGGGAACTGCCGGCAAGCTGCGCTTTCGCACCAGGCCGTTTGGCCTCACTTGCCGACATAGACATCCATTTCGATCTCGTCGTCCTTGTCATAGACGAACTTGATCTTCTTGTAGGCGAAGCTGACTTCTTCCTCGATCAGGTCGGCCTCGTCGTTGGCCTGCCGCATATCGTATTCCATGATCGAGGCGTCGGTGAGCGTCACGACCAGGTAGTCGCTGGTCTCGCCGTCGATGGTGCGGCGCGCCGAAAACACCACCTCGTCGAGCGCCTTGTTTTCGAACAGCGCCTTCTTCAGGTAGGGAGACGACTTGTCGTAGTGCTTGGTGAATTTGATCATCCCCATCGACACGCGACCGCGCCGCGACAGCGAGTTGGGATCGTAGGGCGCGATCATCTTGTAGTCGACGCCATGGATCTCGATCTCGTCTTCATGGCCGTCGCGCTTGCTCGGGCCCTTGATGTCCGGGACTTTCAAAAAACCATCGATCTTCATTGTAGGCCCATCCGTTCTCACTGTTGTCGGCATTGTCTTTCTCCACCGCTTTCAAACGAAACAGATCATTATGCTTGCTATTTCAGCCCTTCACTGACGGCAGTTCGGACACCAGCCGGAGCGAGGCATTGATGCCTTCCAGCTGGTAGTGCGGACGCAGATAGAAACGGGCATTGTAGTAACCGGGCCGGCCTTCGACGCTGTCGACCTGGACTTCGGCCGCGGCGAGCGGGCGCTTGGCGCGCGCCTTGTCGTCGGCAAAGGCAGGGTTGGCCAGCACGTACCGGTTGATCCATTCGGTCAACCAGATCTGCATGTCGGTGCGTTCCTTGAACGAGCCGATCTTGTCGCGCGCAATCGCCTTCAGGTAGTGCGCGAAGCGCGAGACGGGGAAAAGGTAGGGCAGGTTGGCGCTGAGCCGCTCGTTCGACTGCGCGTCGGGATCGACCAGACGGCCGGCGCGGGTCTCGTCGTCCTGCAGCGAATGCGCGCCGATGAAGGCCGCGAGGTCGGTGTTCTTCCGGTGCAGGATCGGCATCAGGCCGAGCTTGGCCAATTCCGCCTCGCGCCGGTCGTCGATGGCGACCTCGGTCGGGCACTTCATCGCGATCGACCCGTCGTCGGTCGGGAAGGCGTGCACCGGCAGGTTGAGCACCGTGCCGCCATTCTCGACGCCGCGGATCTGCGTGCCCCAGCCATAGAGCTTGTGGCTGCGGTTGATGTTGACCCCCATCGGGAAGGCGGCGTTCATCCAGACATATTTGTTGTGGTCGCCCCCCACCTCTTCCTCGAAGGTGAATCCCTTCACCGGAACGGTTTCGGTGCCGTAAGGCAGGCGCGCCAGCACACGCGGCATTGTGAGACCGATATAGCGGGCGTCCTCGCTCTCGCGCAGCGACTGCCACGAAGCATAGGCCGGGTTGTTCACGATCATCGCCAGGTCCTGCGGATTGGGCAGTTCCTGCCAGCTGTCCATGCGGAACAGGCGCGGCGAGGCGGCGGCGATGAAGGGCGTATGCGCCGAGGCGCAGACGCCGGATATGTTGCGCAGCAGGCCGACGTCGCGCGGATGGTTCGAGAATTCGTAGGCGCCGATGATGCAACCGATCGGCTCGCCGCCCAGCATCGAATACTCGTCCGTGTAGACCTTCTTGAAGATCGGGCTCTGATCCCACATCTGGCCTTCATAGTCTTCGAGCGTGTCGGCCAGCTGCTCCTTGGAGATGTTCATAACCCGGATCTTGAGCTTGGTATCCGTCTCGGTGTTGTTGACGAGGTACCAGAGGCCGCGCCAGGTGCCTTCCATCTCCCGCACTTCCGGCGCGTGCAGGATCTCGTTGACCTGCGTCGTCAGCAACTTGTCGATCCCGGCGATCAGCGACTTGATCGACTTGATCGCATTGGACGAGATGGTGGTGGTCTCGGAGCGCGACTGCGCCGCCAGCGCCAGGTTGCGCACCAACTGCTGCAGCTTCTCGCTGTCGTCCTTCTTGACCTTGAAATCCTTTTCCAGGAGTCCGCTGAATTCGCCGAGATCGATTGCTTCCGCCTCGGCGGTGGCGGCTGCGGTCTTTTGCTGTTCAGCCATGACTTACTCCTCGCCCTTGCCGTCAGACATCGCCTGGCTGGCGATCTTGCTCAGCAGCGGCTCGTTGTTCAGAAGCTGCGCGATGCGCTTTTCGGCGTCGACGCGGCCGTCCATGAAGCCCAGCAGCTCCTCGAGCTGACGGCGCATCTTGAGGATCTCCGCCAGTTGCGGGACCTGCTCGGCGATCTTGTCCGGGGCGAAATCGCCCATCTTCGAGAAGGTGAGATCGACCGCGAGCTCTTCGTCCCGCTCTTGGCCCTCGGCTTGCGGCAGCGTGTTCTTGACCCGCGCCTTGACCCTTGGCCCCATCGCCTCCATGAATTTCGGGAAGCGGTTGGCGTCGGTTTCGACGAAGTTGCGGTCGAGCACCGACTTCACAGCTTCCTTGGTCTGTGAAGCGCCGGATAGATCGGCCATCACGGCCATGACGAACGGCAGTTCGATCGTCGTCGGGCTGCCGTAGGTCTCGACGTCGTAGGCGATCTGCACGCGCGGCGCGCGGTTTCTTTCGATGACCTTCGCTTTGCTCTCTGCTGGCATGCTTGTTACCTTTCATCCTTCTGGGCCGGCTTCTTGGGATCGGGGACACCGGCAAGCAGCCGGAACTCCTTCAGCCCCGACGGGGCGAGATCTTCCATCAGTTCCACGAAATCCATGTGCACCATGCGCCGCACGCGGCGGGCGAGATGCGGTATCGGGCTCGAAGGCTCGGTGCGATCATAGAAAGCGACGACGAGATCGAGGCATTTGACGACGTCGTCGCGCGAGGTGATCCGGTCAGGCAGCCCGACGCCCGGTTCCGCACGGCTTGCGACACTTGCCATCGTTTCGGCTCCCATCGCTTCGGCCCCTTCCGCTCGATGACCGTTTCGGGTAGGCGCCGCCGGTTCCTGCGGGACCGGCTTTGCGGCTCCGTTTCCAGCAGTGCCGGCGGACGAATTCCGCTCCAGCGTCGTCAGCAAACGCTGCAGGAACCGGTTCAAATCCGGGACGGTCGGGCCATTGCCTTCGATACGCTTGTTGAGCGCGGCGTCGACCTCGTCGAGGGCGGCGATCGCCGCGCGGGCGTCGGCGAGCAGCGCGGCCATCGCGTCGCCGGCCTGGTCGATGTGTGCCACGCAGCCGCTGCGCACCCGGTTCAAGAGCTGGCTGTGAGCGGTCGCCAGCGCCGCTTTTTCGGAGGCGCCCAGTCCGGAAGCCGCTTCCTGCAGCATGACGCGCTCGTCGAGCGCGCCCTTTTCCAGGTCGCGTCCGCTGATCGGTCCGACCTGGCGCGGCGAGAAGAAGATCATCTCGCGCAGGTTCGCCAAGAGGCCTTCCTGGGCGTTCTGGAGATCGAGCAGGGCATTGATGCGGCGCAAGGCGGCGTCGCGCGGCGGCGCGTTGGCCCGCACTGCCGGATGCATCGTGTCCCAGTACTGGTCGAAGGTCCTGGCGATCAGCGTCAGGCCCTGCGCGAGGCCCGCCAGCCTTTCCTCGTTGGCTAAAGCGCGCGCCACGATGACCAGCAGGCGCAGATCCCGGCCGCGGGGGCGAAGCTCTTCGGCCTTTTCGAGGACGGCCGCCCAGTCGACCGGGCTGGATTGCGAGACAGGCTTGCTGTTGCCGTCGTGGACAACCTTGACTTGCGGTTCGGTCAGACGCTCCAGCTCATGAAAGGCCGGGTCGTTGCGCAAGTCCTCTCCCGACGGATTCTCACCGTTCAGAGGATTCAGCCAGAGTGCGAGATCAATCACACTAACCCCCAGCCAGCGGCCCTGAGACCCCTATGTGACGCAACGTTATCACACGGCCTCACTTTATCACAATTGAGCACTCGCTCAAAAACTAACGGAAGCTAAACGCGACCGTTTTCTTCGGCGAAACCCATTGCGCGATTGTCGGACCGGGTATGTGAAATGGCTCGCATAGCCCGGACAGTAATCCGGTGTTTGTTGGGTGAGTTTGCAAGGCTTGTGTAACCGGGCGGTGCCGCCTGGATGAATCCAAATGCCTTATCCGTCACACGGCTTTGTCAAGCCGCCGCTTATATGGCAGGGTACGGTCGGCAGGTTGCGGGAGCAGGTTCGATGGAACAGCGCCGGTCATCGCAGAGCTTCAAGCGTAAGGAACTGGTCGCAAAGCTCAACGCCACGGGGGTGCGCGCCTTCAAGGCCGCGGCCGACACGGCCAAGCTGCGCGGCAATCCCTATGTCGAGCTCGTCCATTTCATCCAGCAACTGGTGCTGTCCGAGCGCTCGGACGTGCAGATGATCCTTGCCGATGCCGGAGTGGACGCAAGCCGGCTTTCGGCGGATATGACGCGCGCCATCGACAAGCTGCCCTATGGCGCGACCTCGGTGGAGGAATTCTCCGATCACATCTTCCACGCCATCCAGGAAGGCTGGAACCTGGCGACACTGGAGTTCGGCGTCGAAGAGGTGCGCACCGCCCATATCCTGCTCGCCTGCCTGAAGACGCCCGTTCTGGAAGGCCTGGTGTCGAAGATCAGCGCCGAGTTCGACAAGATCGATGCGGACGGTGTCGTTTCCCGTTTCGCCGATGTCACCGAAGGTTCGTTGGAAGCCGGCTCAGCTCCCGCCGCAGCCGCTGCCGAGACACCGCTGAAGCGCGGCCCGGGCGGGGATTCGGCGCTGGCGAAATACGCCACCGACCTCACCCAGCGCGCCCGCGATGGCAAGATCGATCCGGTCGTCGGCCGCGATCCGGAAATTCGGCAGATCGTCGACATCCTGATGCGACGCCGGCAAAACAACCCGATCCTCACCGGCGAGGCCGGCGTCGGCAAGACGGCGGTGGTCGAGGGTTTCGCGCTCCGGATCGCTGAGGGCGACGTGCCGCCGACGCTGCAGAACGTCAGCGTGCGCATGCTCGATGTCGGGCTGATGCAGGCGGGCGCCAGCGTCAAGGGCGAGTTCGAGAAGCGGCTGAAGGCCGTCATCGACGAGGTCCAGGCTTCCGAGACGCCGATCATCCTGTTCATCGACGAGGCGCATACGCTCATCGGCGCCGGAGGTGCCGCGGGCACCGGCGATGCGGCCAATCTCCTGAAGCCGGCGCTGGCGCGCGGCGAGCTGCGCACCATCGCCGCCACCACCTGGGCCGAATACAAGCAGCATATCGAGAAGGATCCGGCGCTGACGCGCCGCTTCCAGGTGGTCAAGATCGACGAGCCGTCGGAAGCCGTGGCCGTGCTGATGCTGCGCGGCGTCGCCGGCGTTCTGGAGCAGCACCACAAGGTGCAGATCCTGGACGAGGCGATCGAGGCGGCCGTTTCCCTCTCGCACCGCTACATCCCGGCACGGCAATTGCCGGACAAGGCGGTCAGCCTTCTCGACACCGCTTGCGCTCGCGTCGCCGTCTCGCAGCATGCCACGCCCGCCGAGGTCGAGGACATTCTGCGCCGCCGCCAGGCGCTGGAAGTCGAAAGCGGCATCATCGGCCGCGAGGCGGCGATCGGCATCGACGTTGCCGACCGGCAGGCTCGCGTCGACGCCGGACTGGCGGAAACCGAGACGACCTTGGCCGCCGCCCAGGCGCGCTGGGATCGGGAGAAAGCGCTGGTGGCCGAGATTCTCGACCTGCGCGCCAAATTACGCGGCGAAGGCGTGCCGCTCGATGCGGCCGCGGCCGAGGAGGGCGCCGAGGAAACCGCAGGGGCTGAGCCGCCTGCATCCGGAGCTTCCAAGGCAAAGGCGCCTGAGAACAAGGCGGCTGAAACAAAGCCCGCGAAATCCAAGGGTTCGAAAGCCAAGCCGACCAAGAGCGAGGCGGCCAAAGCCGAGGCGGCCGCCGCGGAGACAGTTGCCGAACAGGCGGCCGGTTCCGCCGCCGACCTCGCGCGGCTGCGCGAATTGATGGCGGAACTTGCCGCGGCGCAGGGCGAGACGCCGCTGATCCTGCCCTCGGTCGACCGCAATGCGGTCGCCGCCGTGGTGCAGGACTGGACCGGCATCCCGACCGGACGCATGCTGTCCAGCCAGACCGAAAAGGCGCTCAGACTCGCCGCCACCCTGTCCGAGCGGGTGGTCGGCCAGGACCACGCGATGGAGATGATCGCGAAGCGCGTGCAGACCAGCCGTGCCGGCCTCGGCGCCCCGGAAAAGCCGGTCGGCGTGTTCCTGCTCTGCGGTCCGTCCGGCGTCGGCAAGACCGAGACCGCGCTGGCGCTCGCCGAGACGCTCTATGGCGGCGAGCAGAACCTGATCTCGATCAACATGTCCGAGTTCCAGGAAGCGCACACCGTCTCGACGCTTAAAGGCGCGCCGCCCGGCTATGTGGGCTACGGCAAGGGCGGCATCCTGACCGAGGCGGTGCGCAGAAAACCCTATTCGGTGATCCTGCTCGACGAGGTCGAGAAGGCGCATCCCGACGTGCACGAGATCTTCTTCCAGGTGTTCGACAAGGGGATGATGGACGACAGCGAAGGCCGGCGCATCGATTTCAAGAACACGCTGATCCTGCTCACTTCGAATGTCGGCTCGGACGTCATCATGGACCGCACGAAGAACGGCACCGTGCGGACCGGGATCGACGACCTCGACACTGCCTTGCGCGCGCCGCTGCTGAAGGTGTTCCCGGCCGCCTTCCTCGGCCGCGTCGTCACCATACCTTACTATCCGCTCTCGGATGCGATGATCGAGGCGATCACCCGCCACCAGTTCGGCAAGATCGCGCGGCGGCTGAAGGCAACCAACGATGCCGAACTGGTCATCGGCGACGGCGTCATGGACCTGGTCAAGGCGCGCTGCACCGAGATCGAATCCGGCGGCCGCATGATCGACGCGATCCTCACCAACACGCTGCTGCCGGAGCTGAGCCGCGGCGTGCTCAACCGTTCGCTTGAGGGCGCCAAGATGACCAAGGTCACCGTCGGCGCCTCGGCGGAAGGGTTCACCTACTCGTTCGAATAGGGGCGTGGCGCAAAAGATTCGGCGCCATGTCACATTGGGCGGGTTCTCACTCGTCTTGAGGTCGGAACCAACGAAAGGAACCGACCATGACTGCAAAACTTAACCCCCTTGCCGTTGCCCCTTCGCTGATGAAGGAGTGGCAGCGCGCCTCGCTCGCGATTTCCGCAAGCCTCGATCCGGCGCTTGCCGAGCTTATCGAGATCCGCGCCTCGCAGATCAACGGCTGTGCCAACTGCATCAACATGCACACAACCTATGCCCGTGAGCGCGGCGAGACCGAGCAGCGCGTCTACCTGCTGGCCGCCTGGCGCGAGGCGCCATGCTATACCGATCGCGAACGCGCGGCCCTCGGCTGGACCGAGGCGCTGACGCGGATCAGCGAAGGCCATACGCATGAGGCCGCCTACGAGGCGCTGAAAGCACATTTCACCGAGGAGGAACGGGTGAAGCTCACACTGATGATCAACATCATCAACGGCTGGAACCGCATCGCGGTCGGGTTCGGCGGCTTCGTCGATCCGGCGGCAGTGAAGGCGGCCAACGCAAAGGCTTCCAACAGGGCGGCCGCGGCCTGATGGCGGAGCCGGCATCCGAACGCGCGGCCGCGGCCTTCGAGCCGCTGCGCCCGAAGCTCATGCGGGTCGCCTACCGTATGCTCGGCTCGGTGGCCGATGCCGAGGACATGGTGCAGGAGGCCTTCATCCGCTGGATGAGGGCCGACCGTGCCGAGGTGCGCGAGCCCGAGGCGTTCCTGCGCCGCACGGTCACGCGGCTCTGCCTCGACCAGCTCAAATCCGCCCGCCGCCAGCGCGAGACCTATGTCGGCTCATGGCTTCCCGATCCCGTCGTCGAAGAGGACGAGGCGGACGACGTCACCTTGCCGCTGATGCTGGCGCTGGAGCGCCTGTCGCCGCTCGAGCGGGCGGCCTTCCTGCTGCACGACGTGTTCGGGCTGCAATTCGAGGAAGTGGCGACCGAGATCGACCGCGATCCGGCCGCCTGTCGCCAGCTCGCCGCCCGCGCGCGCAGCCACGTCCGCGAGGCGCGGCCGCGTTTCAAGGTCGAGAAAGAGCGTGGGCTCGAGCTTGCCGAGGCCTTCTTCAACGCCTCGCGCAGCGGCGACATGAAGGCGCTGGGCGCTCTGCTGAGCGCCGATGTCAGCGCTCACGCCGACGGCGGCGGCAAGCGCCCGGCGGCTATCGCGCCGGTCTTCGGCTACGATGCGGTCATGAAGCAATACGAGACCGTCGTCGCCTGGCTTAAGGACAATCGCTCGCAACTCGTCCGTTTCGGCTTCATCAACGGGCTGCCCGGCTTCGTCACGCGCGAGTCCGACGGCGAGCTTCAGACGACCGCGCTGGACATCGAGAACGGCAAGATCACCGCGATCTATGTGATGCGCAATCCCGACAAGCTGAAGCATCTGCATTAGCGATCGCAACTGGCCGAGAGACCCTGCACGGCTGTCGACGGAACCTTTGTTCCGTTGGCGATTTTGGCTATATGTTTGGATACCGGATGGCCAGAAGGGTTGCTGACGATGACGACGAAAAACCTAGCGATCTCCGCTGTCGTTCTGGCCGCGGCCGTTGCCATGTCCGCCCCGGCATTCGCCGGCCACCGGTACCACCATCGCCCCGTCGAGCAGGAACGCTACGTTCCGGCCGAAGGCGACCTCATCGACATCCTGTTCGGCGGTCCGCGCTACTATGACGCCATGCTGGTCACCTCGGCGGCGGGCGCCTGCTCCTATCACCGGACCGGACCGGACGCGAACGCGCTGAACAAGATCAACGACCATCATTGCGGAAAATAGCCGCTCGACGCGCGGTTGTTCTTTGCGCGCGGCCTGGCCTCGATAAGCTGCGCCTGCTTTTGCCCCTCTCCATCAATTGCTGATCGGGTTGGCCGAGGCATGCCCGCCTGTTTTCGGCGGTTGCGCAGCGCGTGGCTCGAACCATCGCACACATCTGCTCCAAATATTGTATACAATAATTAAGAAAGATGTTGACAATCCGTCATAGCCGGTTTCCCTTAGGCTATCCGCGCCATCCAACGAAAAACACAAGGCGCGATAACCAGAAGGGAACCTGCAAATGATCAATCGACGCTCGACTCTGAAATCGATGGTGCTTGGCGCCGTCTCGACCCTGGCCATTGCCGCTATCGCCATCCCATCCGCGCAGGCTGGAAACAAGGAATTGAAGATAGGCTTCGTTGGCGTCACCAGCGGCCCCGCCGCCGCCTGGGGCACGTCCAATGTGCGCTCGATGCAGACGCGCGCCGCCTGGCTCAACGAAAAAGGCGGCGTCAAGATCGGCGACGACACCTACAACATCAACATCGTCACCTTCGACGACCAGAAGGATCCCAAGCGCGCCATCGCCGGCATGGAAAAGATGGCGCAGGAAGGCATCCACTATGTCGTCGGGCCGAATGTCGATGATGGCGCGGCCGCGGTGCGCCCTGTCGCAGAGTCCAACGGCATCATCTATTTCCCCTACGCCTTCCCGAAAGCCCTCTACCAGAAGCCGGCTTCGAATGCCGTGCTGGGCATGATCGCCAACTACCAGTCAGGCCCGGCGATCTACAAATATCTCAAGGAAAACAAGGGCGTGAAGACCATCGCCTTTGTCGCCGCGAATGAATCCGACCCGCTCAGCCAGCGCGACAGCGGCGTCGAGGCGGCCAAGGCGCTCGGGCTTCAGGTCGTCGCCCAGAACGACACCTACCAGAACGACACGCGCGATTTCACGCCGGTGCTGACGCCGATCGTCGCGCTGAAGCCCGACCTGCTGGTGCTGTCCGGCGTGGCGCCGGCCAACGCGCCGCTGCTCATCCGCGCCGCCCGCGAGCTCGGCTACGAGGGCCTGATCTCGACCGAAACCGCGCAGGACGCCAAGGTTCTGGAAGAGGGCGCCGGTGAATACGCCAACGGCTTCATCTCCGTCGGCGGCGCCTCGACGCCGGAAATCGCTTCCGACGAGATGAAGGAGTTCGTCGCCCGCTACACCAAGATGTTCGGCGAATATAACGACGAGTCCAACACCAAGGTCTACGCGCTGGAATACATCCTCGACACGCTGAAGGCCAATCCCGCCGCCATCAACGACGTCGCGGAATTCAAGAAGACGATGGACACGTTCTCGGCGCCCAATCCCTTCCTGAAGGGCGACGCCAAGCTGAGCTATGTCGGCTCGACCTCCTTCGGCCAGAAGCGTCAGCTCGCCGTGCCGATGGTGGTCAACGAATACAAGGACGGTGCTTTCCAGACCCTGTTCGTCGGCTCCGTCGACTAGGGTTAGGTTCCTAAGGTTACTTCCTCCCGCATACCGGGGGTCCGGGCAATGCTCCGGACCCCGCGGACGATCGAAGGTCTCCATGGAACAGGTCATCGCCAACGGATTGTATCTCGGTGCCCAATATGCGCTGATCGCGCTGGGCCTCACCTTGATCTTCGCCCTGATGAACGTGCTCAACTTCGCCCACGGGCAGATGTACGTGCTGGGCGGGTTCATCACCTACACAGTCTACGGCCAGCTCGGCCTGCCTTTCGTCGTGGCGCTCTTGGCCTCCGGCGCCACACTCGCCGTGATCGGCGCGCTGATGGAGAAATTCCTCTTTCGCACCGTCATCCGGCGCAGCCATCGCGAGGAGAGCACCATGCTGCTCGCCGCGGCGACGGCCTTCTTCTTCGACGCCGTCATCCTGCTCATGTTCGGCGAGAAGCAGCGCGGCGTCCCCAAGATCGTCAAGGGCGTCTTCAACCAGGCCGGCATCATCATGCCCTACGACCGGCTGGTCGTCGGCGCCTTGGCCATCGTCTTCATCGCCGCCTTCGTGCTTTACATGCAATACAGCCGCGTCGGCCGCGCCATGCGCGCGCTCGCCCAGGACCGAGTCGCCGCCCAACTGATGGGTGTGCGGGTCGACCGTTATTCGATGATCGGTTTTGCCATGGGCGCCATGCTGGCGGGCGTCGTCGGCGGCCTGCTGGTCACGATCACCGGCGTCAATTCCGGCATCGGCGGCCCGATCTCGATCAAGGCCTTCCTGATGGTGATGATCGGCGGCGCCGGCGTGGTTGGTGGCGCGATCGCCGGCGGCTTCATCCTCGGCATGATGGAGTCGGTCGGCCTGACCGTGCTGCGTGAATATGGCGACGTCACCTATCTCGTCATCTTCGCCGCCCTGATGGTGTTCCTGTCGATCCGCCCCAACGGGCTGATGGGCAAGCCGTGGGGTTGAGCGCGCCATGACCCGCAATCGCAACATGAAAATCGCTTCGGTCGCGGCGTTTTTGGCGATCGTCTTCGTCGCCGTGCCGGCCGCGATCTCGGCAAGCGGCCGCATCGACCTCTACTACACGCTGACCTCGGTGGCGCTGCTCAGCATCGCCAGCGCCGGCGTGTGGCTCACCTTCTATATCGGCCGCATCAATATCGGCCAGGGCGCCTACGCGCTTATGGGCGGCTACGTCTCGGCCATACTGGTCATGAATCATGGCTGGTCGTTCTGGCTGACGCTGCCCGTGGCCGGTCTGTTCTGCGCCGCCGCTAGCGTGCTGATCGGCCTGCCGATCCTCAGGCTGCGCGGCGTCTATTTCGCCATGGTGACGCTGACGCTGACCGAGGTGGCGCGGCTGTTGGCTCTGGCGCTGCCGATCACCAACGGCGCCAAGGGCATCGTCAGCATCCCGCTGCCAGGCGCGCTGTCGGTCTTCGGCCTGACCATCATCCCGGATTTCGCCACGCTGCAGAACTCGCGGCTCGCCTTCTACCTGCTGGCGGTAACGCTGATGGTGATCTGCTTCGGCGTGATGTACCGGCTGGTGCATTCGCGCATCGGCAAGCTCTGCCAGTCGCTGCAGCAGAATGAGGAGCTTGCCTCCTCGATCGGCGTCAACATCGCCTATCTGCGCGTCATCGCCTATGCGGTGTCGTCTTTCTTCGGTGGTGTCGCCGGCGCCATCTTCGCCGCCATCTCGCAGTCGATCTATCCGTCGAGCTTCACGGTTACCGATTCCGTCAACTTCATGCTGAACTGCTTCCTCGGCGGTCTCGGCTACGTCTTCGGGCCGATGCTCGGAACGCTGGTGCTCTATTTCGGCTGGGACCTTTTGTTCCAGACCGGGCAGTTCCAGCTGCTCATCTATTCCGGCCTGATGATCGTGCTGATGCTGGTGCTGCCAAACGGCCTGCTCAGCCTCACTGTCCCGACCCGGAAGAAGGCTTGAGCCATGGCCGAAATGCTCGAAGTCTCCGGCATCACCAAGCGCTTCGGCGGTCTCGTCGCGGTCAACAACGTCTCCTTCTCGGTGCGCGAGAAGGAGATCCTGTCGGTGATCGGTCCGAACGGCGCCGGCAAGTCGACGCTGTTCAAGCTGATCTCGTCGTTCCTCAGGCCGACATCGGGCGAGGTGCGCCTGAAGGGCGAGCGCATCTCCGGCATGGCGCCGCATATCGCCGCCCGCAAGGGCGTCGTGCGCACCTTCCAGGAAACGACAATCTTCAAGAACATGAGCGTGCGCGACAACGTCGTCATCGCGCACCATCTGCGCTCGAAAGCGAGCCTCGTCGGCTTCTTCCTCGGCACCGGCGCGGCCAAGGCCGACGAGGCGGCCTTCGGGCAATCCGCCGACGAGATCCTGGTGCTGCTCGGCCTGGCCCCGCTTGCCAACGAGATCGCCCGCAACCTGCCGCATGGCCATTTGCGGGCGCTGGGCATCGCCATCGGCCTCGCCACCAACCCTTCCATCCTGCTGCTCGACGAGCCCTTCGCCGGCATGAACCATGAAGAGACGATGCGCATGGTGGCGATGGTGCGGCGCCTCCGCGATCTCGGCCTCACCATCCTGCTCGTCGAGCACGACATGCCGGCCGTGATGAAGATCTCGGACCGCATCGTGGTTCTCAATTTCGGGCAGAGGATCGCCGAGGGAACGCCGTCGGAGATCCAGGCCAACGAGAAGGTCATCGAAGCCTATCTCGGCAGCGAAGACGAGGCGATCGGCCTATGAACCAGATCCTGAACTTCGCCGGCGTCGAGCTCTATTACGATCACGTCTACGCGCTGAAGGGCGTCTCGCTGGAGGTCAACGAGGGCGAGACCGTCGCGCTGATCGGCGCCAACGGCGCCGGCAAGTCGTCGATCCTTCGCGCCATCACCGGTCTGAACAGGATCAGGTCCGGCGAGATCCATTACAACGGCAAGCGCATCGACGGCGCCGCGCCGGACGAGATCGTCAAGATGGGCATCGCCATGGTGCCGGAAGGGCGGCGCGTCTTTCCCTTCATGACGGTGAGGGACAACCTTTTGATGGGCGCCTTCACCCGTTCCAGCAAATCCGAGATCGCCGCGACGATGGAGATGGTGCTGGGGCGCTTTCCCCGGCTGAAGGAGCGCTTTTCGCAAGCCGCCGGAACGATGAGCGGCGGCGAGCAGCAGATGCTGGTCATCGGCCGCGCGCTGATGGCGAAGCCGAAGCTTCTGCTGCTCGACGAGCCGTCGCTCGGCGTCGCGCCAAAGCTCGTCCAGGACATCGCCCGCTCGATCGTCGCCATCAACCGCGACGAAAAGGTCAGCGTTCTGCTGGTCGAGCAGAATTCGCGCATGGCGCTCCGCATCTCGCAGCGCGCCTATGCGTTGACCACCGGCAGCGTCGCGCTGAGCGGCAACTCCGCCGAATTGCTGACCGACGACAGGGTCAAGCGTCTTTATCTCGGCGGCGAGATCTGAGGCTGATTTTAATGCGCATACTCGTCATTAATCCCAACACGACGGCATCGATGACCGCCAAGATCGGTCAGGCCGCGACGAGCGTCGCGGCGGCGGGCACCGAAATCATCGCCGTCAATCCGACCGACGGTCCGCCGAGCATCGAGGGCTATTTCGACGAGGTCTTCGCCATTCCGGGCATCATCGCCGAGATGGCCAAGGCGCCGGCGGCGGACGCCTATGTGATCGCGTGCTTCGACGACACCGGGCTCGACGCCGCGCGTTGCGCTACCGAGGCTCCGGTCATCGGCATCGGCGAGGCGGCCTTCCACCTCGCCAGCCTTGTCGCCGGCAAGTTCAGCGTCGTCACCACGCTTGCCCGCTCGGTTCCCGCCATCGAGCACAATCTGGCGAAATACGGTCTCGTCTCGCGCTGCGCGAAAGTGCGTTCGTCCGAAGTCGCCGTGCTCGACCTCGAACGGCCCGGCTCGAACGCGAGGCACAGGATCTCGGAGGAGATCGCGCGCGCCATCCACGAGGATCGGGCCGAAGCGATCGTGCTGGGCTGCGCCGGCATGGCGGACCTCGCGCACAGCCTGTCGGAAGAGCACGGCGTTCCCGTGCTCGACGGCGTCGTCTGCGCGGTGACGCTGGCCGAAGGACTGTTCAAGGTGGGCCTGAAGACATCGAAAGTCGGCGGCTATGCGACACCGCGCGGCAAGCGTTTCGCCGGCATATTTGCCTCGGCCTCGCCCATGGAAGCCGGTTCGCCGGGCTAGGGCGTCGGATCCTGGCGGGATTGACCGGGGCGCGGGCGACATTAGATTGGGTTGGCCGCTGACGATTTGGGGGCAGATCGGGCCGGATCGGGCCTGCGCATTGAAAGCATGTTGACGGTACTCAGGGAAGACGATCGCGACGACAAGCCGGCAGCGCGCTGGTCGCCGATCTACTACGGGCTGAGGGATGCGATCGTCGGCCATCGCCTCGCGCCGGGCACCAAGCTGCCGGAGGACGAGCTGGCGTCGATCTATTCGGTGAGCCGCACCGTCGTCCGCTCCGCCTTGCAGGCGCTCGCGCATGACCGGCTGGCACGGCTGGAACCCAATCGCGGCGCCTTCGTCGCCCAACCGTCGAAGATCGAGGCACGGGAAGTGTTCGAGGCGAGGGCTTTGATCGAGCCCAAGGTCGCAGCGCTCGCCGCCAAGGCGGCCGTGCCGTCCGACATCGCGCAATTGCGGGCACACTTGGAGAAGGAGCACGAGGCGCTGCACGACGGTCGCGACAGCGACGCCATCATGCTGTCTGCGCGCTTCCATGTCGGCATCGCCGAGATCGCCGCGCATTCGGTGTTCACCAATTTCGTGCGCGATCTCGTCTCGCATTCCTCGCTGATCATCGCGCTTTATTGGAAGCGCCGCGACGCGACCTGCGAGAAGCACGCCCACCATGCGCTGGTCGACGCGATCGAAGCCGGCAACAGCGCCGACGCCGCGGCCCTGATGAACAGCCACCTGGTCGATCTGCTGTCCGGGCTCGATCTCACCGACAAGGTGGAGAAGTCGGACAGCCTGGCCGATCTGCTGCGGACGGCGGTCCAGCCGGGTCGCTGAACCGCCGCAGGACCTGGCTAGTGGCACAGCACAGGGATTTTGACCGGCCGGCTCTGTTTGCGTTGGCAGGTGGCATGCCTTGGCGATTGGCCGAAACGCCCATCGCGATCGTCATTCTAGGGCGGAGCAGGAGCGAAGCTCCGTCGCGAAGACCCTAGAATCCATGCCGTTACCTTCGCCAAGGAGTGCAACGGAGCAGAATTCTGCACCGTGGCGGCGCTTCCAAGTCACGGCATGGATTCTATGGTCTGCGCCGCGTCGCTTCGCTCCTTGCTCCGCCATAGAATGACGAGGTTGGGGCGGCTTCAACCAATCCCCGGCGTTTGCGCTGATTTCACCGAAATGAACGGAAAATCTTGCGCCAAGACAAACCGCAATCTTTCAAAATCCCTGTGGAGGGAACTCTATGCCGCGGCCGCCTGCGAATAATCCATCCGCTCCAGGTCGGCGATGAGGCCGGGTCCCGTCGGCTGCCAGCCGAGATGCTTACGCGTCCATTCGCTCGAGGCCGGCATATCGAGGCCCGCGAACATGGCAAGCCATCCGAAATGGTCCGCGGCCTCTTCCTGCGACAGCGAGACCACGGGCACGTCGAGCCCGGCGCCGATCACTTCCGCGACCTCGCGCATCGGAATGCCTTCCTCGGCCACTGCGTTGTAGCGCACGCCGGCGTCCTGCTTGTCCAGCGCCAGGCGGTAGAGCTTCGCGACATCGAGCACATGCGCCGCCGGCCAACGGTTGCGGCCCTCGCCAAGATAGGCCGACACGCCCTTGGCGCGCGTCTGCGCGATCAGCGGGGTAATGAGCCCTTGTTTCACCGTGTCATGCACCTGCGGCAGGCGCACCACCGACACCTTGACGCCCTTCTCGGCCATGGCCGCACCGGTGAGCTCGGACAGGATGCGCGGATTGGGATGGTCGGTGTTGAAAACGTCCTCTCTCGCCGGCTCTCCATGCTCGCCCGAGCCCATGCCCACACCCGACGTGATGATGAGCAGCCGGTCCGACCCGGCCAGCGCCCCGCCCAGCGCTTCGATGACGCGCTTGTCCTTCTCGCAATTCGCGACGAAGTTCGAGAAATTATGGTCGAAGGCGGTGTGGACCACCGCATCCGATTTCGCCGCGCCGTCGCGCAGGCTGTCGAGGTCTTCGAGGTCGCCGCGATGGGGCTCGGCACCGGCGGCGATAAGCGACCGCGCGCCGGCATCGGAGCGCGTCAGGCCGAGCACCTGGTGCCCGGCGGCGAGAAGTTCGGGCACGATTCTGGAACCGATGAAACCGGTCGCGCCGGTCAAGAATACACGCATGGGAGGTCTCCGCTTGTTGTTCGGCGGGCCTTTTCGCGCTATAGATCATCCTGTTAAAGTAGTGACTTTATCATGGTATAATCATCAACAGGATTGCTATGCCTGCGGAGACTGGCAACAAGCTCGGCAACTTTCTTCGGGATCGCCGCATGCGCCTTGATCCCGCGGCCTTCGGCTTCGCCACCGGACGCCGGCGCACACAAGGGTTGCGCCGCGAAGAAGTTGCGCAGCGCGCCAATATCAGCCCGACCTGGTACACATGGCTGGAGCAAGGGCGGGGCGGCGCGCCGTCTGCCGATGTGCTCAACCGCATCGCGACCGGGCTGATGCTGACCGAGCCTGAACGCGAGCATATGTTCATGCTGGGCCTCGGAAGGCCGCCGGAGGTCCGCTACAGAAACGTCGACAGCGTGACGCCGCGCCTGCAGCGTGTCCTCGACGCCTTGGATCCCAGCCCGGCGATCATCAAGACCGCGACATGGGATGTCGTCGCCTGGAACCGTGCCGCAGCGGCGATGCTGACCGACTATTCCAAGCTGCCGCGCGAGCAGCGCAACATCCTGCGCCTGATGTTCGGCAACCCACGCGTTCGCGACGCACAAGACGATTGGCAGAGCGTCGCGCGTTTCGTGGTCGGCTCCTTCAGGGCCGACGCCGTTCGCGCCGGCGCCGGCGCGGAGGTAACGGAGCTCGTCGAGGAACTTTCCAGGATCAGCCCGGAATTCGCAGCACTCTGGCGCGACAATGACGTCGTTCCCGCGCATGGCGAAGGGGTAAAGCGTCTGCGCCACCCTGTAATCGGGTTGATCGAGCTGGAGTTCTCGGTCTTCGCGGTCGACGGCCGTCCGGAACTCGGCATGATCGTCTACAATCCCGTCACCCGCGCGGACGCCGAACGTATCCAGTCGTTGATCGAGACCCGCGCCAGGTGATGGCGCGTCCATTGTTTTCGTCTCGCAGCGCGGGTTAGCCTCTGAGGCGAGCCTGTGGGATCAGGGAGGTATTGCATGAACTCCGATCTGAAATGGTCTCCGTCCGAGAAGAAGGTCGCTCGCGCTGCCTTCGATAAGGCGCTGGAGGTAGCGCTCGGCAAGACGCTGGCCGAATTCAAAAAGAAGGCCAGCGACGCGGCGACCTTTTCCGATATGTGGGAGATCGAAGACCATCTGCGGCAGCAGCGGCGAAACCTCGAACAGATGTTCGACTATCGCTACTCGCAGCTGATCGTTGTCTTTGGCGGTCTTATCCGGAAAGGGTATCTGGACGAGAAGCTCCTTGCCGGTCTGTCGCAAGACAAACGGGAAGAGATAGACAGATTCCTTGCTTGGCATGGAAGAGAGTAGCGCGCCAGGACCACCTCGTGCGGCCGCACCTCGTCTCGGCGCTGTGGCGCGCGCATCACCGATTTCGTCGCGATGCAGCTCCAATATCCGCGGATATGGCCGGCCCAGTGAACCGTCAGGCTCGGAGGGTCAGCCTTGCCGCCGTTTACCCGCCCGCTTCGAGGAAGCATCAACGCCGCCCGGCTGCCTGATGTGGTCGATGAAAGCGCGCAGTTTGGGCAGCACCTGGTGCCTTTCAGGGTAATAGAGGAAAACGCCCGGCGTGGTCACCGCAAAGCGGCCGAGCAGCGCCTGCAGGCGCCCGTCCGCGATCGGCGCTTCGGCGATCGGGCTCGGCACCTGCGCCAGCCCGACACCCTGGATCGCCGCGCCGAGCAGCGCAGGATAGTCATGCGCAATAAGTGGTCCGCTGACGATCGCCTCGATCGCCTTGTTGCCTTTGGCGAAGCGCCACGGCGCGACGGAACCATTCGAACGACGCAAGCGCAGGCAGGCGTGGTGACGCAGATCCTCGATGTGCTGCGGCGTCGTTCGCTGGCGTAGATAGTCGGGGCTGCCGACCACCACCATCGGGAAGGGCGTCGTCAGCCGCACCGCGACCATGTCGGGCGCGATCAGGTCCCCCATTCGGATGCCGGCATCAAATCCTTCGGCGGCGAGATCGGCGAACTCGCCGCTTGCGACGATCTCCAGCTCGATCTCGGGATAGGCCTGGCAGAAGGACGCGATCATCGGCTCCAGCAGCGTCGGCACCACCGCGGGCGGCACCGACAGGCGCAAGAGCCCGGCCGGCCGCTGGCCGATTCCGCGCGCGACCTCGCTCGCGGCTATCAATTCCTCGAAAGCGGGCCGTGCGCGCGAAAAAAACCGCTCACCGGCTTCGGTCAGGCCGACGCTGCGCGTCGTGCGCGTGAAGAGCGCGGCGCCGATGCGTGCCTCCAGCGTGCGCACCGCCTGGCTGATCGCCGACGGCGTGACGCCGAGTTCCGCCGCCGCTTTGCGGAAATTGCGATGCCTGGCGACACTCAGGAACGCCTCGACGCCGTCGAGCGCGCCATGCCGGACTGTGAAGTTCTGCTTCATGACCCATCGACATTATCGCGGATAGTTGCCGGCACAAAGCGGTCGTATCTGTGTCGTGTATTGGAAGCCTGAAGGAAAGTGCGATGACGGACGATTTGGATCGCGTGCGCGATCACTACCGCGCGACCGGCCTGACCGAGCGACTGAAGGCGGCACTGGCCGTATTGGGGCCTGAGGAGCAGCGGCTGAAGCCCGAGCAACTGGCGACCCTCGACCAGTTCCACACCCGCGGCCTTGCCGCGACGGCGGAGCTTGCCAAATTGGCCGGCGTCACGGCCGGCATGTCGGTCCTCGATGTCGGATCGGGCGTGGGCGGACCGGCCCGCTTTCTCGCCGCGACCTACGGCTGTAGCGTCACCGGCGTCGATCTCAGCGAGCCCTTCGTCGAGGCCGCGATCTATCTCACAGGGCGGACGGGGCAGGGCGGACAAGTGTCGTTCAAGGCCGGCAGCGCGCTGGCGCTTCCGCTCGAAGACGGCGGTTTCGATGTCGTGTTGCTGCAGCATGTGGCGATGAATATCGCGGACCGGCCGCTTCTCTACCGCGAAATCAGGCGCATGCTGAAGCCAGGCGGAAAATTCGCGACCTTCGATGTCGTGCTGAACGGCGGCGATCCGCACTATCCGGTGCCCTGGGCGAGAACGCCGGCCGAAAGCTTTCTGCTCTCCGCCACAGCGACCTGCGAGGCGATCGAGGCCGCAGGGTTCCGTATGCTCGTCCAGCAGGACGATACAGCGGACGCCAAGACCTGGTTCGCGGCGCTGCGGGCGTCAGGGCCGCCGCCTTCGCTGAATCTCGGCGTCGTCATGGGGCCGGGTTTCGCGGATTTTGCCGCCAATCTCGGGCGCAATCTCATGGAAGGCCGGCTCGGCATCCTGACGGCGGTGTTCGAAGCCGTTCCAATCGACAGCTGAGAGGAGCCGAAAATGTCGCCGGCGATGATCTTCAACATCCATCTCGTCCTGGGCTACGTGCCGTGGCTGCTTTGCTTCGGCGCCTATATCTGGCCTAGGCTCAAGCCGATGGACAGCGTCGAGGCGCAGCGCGCCATCGCCACGCTGCACAGCTTCCGCTTCTTCGGGCTGGTCTTCCTGCTTCCGGGTGTGGTCGGTCCGAACTTGCCCGCAGGTTTTGCCGCCTTCGCGGCCTATGGCGATTTCGCGACCGGACTGCTGGCCATGCTGGCGCTGCTTGCCGTGAGGCGACCCTCGATCTTCTGGCCGCTCGTCGTCGCTTTCAACGTGGTCGGGACGGTCGATCTTGTCGTCGACTACTACCACGGCACAGTGCTCGACCTCCCGGACCTGGCGGGACAATTGGGCGCTGCCTACGTGATCCCGATCGTCTATGTGCCGCTGCTGATGATCACGCACGTCGCCGCCTTCTATCTGCTGGCGCGCCCTCAGCCCAAGGCTGCGCCCAGCGCCGGCGATAAGGAGGCCGGCGGCATCAGTTCCCGCCGCTCTCCTTCATCCGCTCGATGATCTCGGCCATCAGCGCCAGATCGCGGCGCGAGTCGGCGAGATCGGTTAGCGGCTTCGTGCCCTCCATGATGTGACGGTGGAAAATCTCGAGCTCGTTGGAGAAGGCGTCGCCATAGAGCGGCCCGAGCGCCTTCGTCACCGGGCCGAGCGGGCCGGCTTCCGTCACCTCCAGCCGCGTCGGCAGGCTGCGGATATAGGGCGTGTCGTAGATGACGCGCACCCGCCTGGTGTTCGAGCGCACCTCGATCATGGCGTCGAACAGGCCGAGATCGTCGACCACCGCGTCATAGAGGCAGGCGAAATGGCCGTAGTCGAAGGTCACGCTCGTGTTGGCGCCGCCATTGGTGCGGTGCGCCGCCACCACGCGCTTCGGCTCGCCGAGCAGGCCGCGCATGGCCGAGATGTGGTGCGAGGAAAGGGCGGTGAGGCCGCGATAGGCGCGCACCAGGTCGGTCGAGGCATTCTCGCCCACCACTTCGCGGATCAGCGCGTCGCGCTCCTTGGCGCCGCGCGAAAGGATCGCCGGGTCGATGTCGGTGGGGTAGAGGATCTTCTGGCTTTTCTTCAGGAAATGCCGGCCCTCCGAGATCAGGTCGAAGATGCGCACATGGGTGATGTCGCCATGCGCCGGCATCTCCTGCCTTGCCGCCAGATAGGCCGGCGCGTAGCGGCGCATGTAGCCGACGAAAATCGTCTTGCCGTAGTCCTTGCTCAGCGCCAGCAACTCGTCGATCTCGCGCACCGTCAGGCAGGCGGGTTTTTCGAGCAGGATATGCTTGTTGGCTGCGATCGCGGCGCGGACGAAACGGCTGTGCGTGTCGTCCGAGGACAGTACGAAGACCGCGTCGATGTCGGGCGAATTAATCAGCGCCTCCGCGCTCTCATATGCCCTGGCGGTCGCATATTCGGATGTGACGAGTTTCACCAGGCTGGGTGAAACATCATGGACGCCGGCGACCACCCAGCGATCGCGCTGGTCCGCCAGCACCGGCAGATGGATCGACTGCGCGACCTCTCCGAGACCAACAAGCCCGACACGGATCAGCGCCATGGCACATTCCTTTCAATGCGATTGTCTGCCAAACTCCAGTCCGGAGCGACGCGTCACACCGCTCCGGTCACCAGTGCCACGAGCTCGTTGCCGCTGGTTTCGGACGCGCGCACGGTCGCCACCATCCTGCCGGCGCGCATCACCCAGATCTGGTCGGAGAGGCGCCGCACCTGATCGAAATTGTGGCTGATCAGGATGACGCTCACCCCTTGCTCGCGTAAGCGTCGGATCAGTGCCTCGACATTCGCCGTCTCCTGCACGCCGAGCGCCGCCGTCGGCTCGTCCATCACCACCAGCTTGGCGCCGGAGCCGGCGGCGCGGCAGATCGAGATCGCCTGCCGCTGTCCGCCGGAAAGCCGCCGGACGCGCTGCGTCACCGAAGGCACATTGATCGACAGCCTGGACAGCATGGCGCGCGCCTCAGCCTTCATCGCCTTACGGTCGAGCAGGGCGAAGGGGCCGATGCGGCGCACGATCTCGCGGTTGAGGAAGAGGTTCTGCGCCACCGTCAGTTCATCGATCAGCGCCAGGTTCTGGTGCACCGTCTCGATGCCCGCCTTACGCGCCTCGTCCGGGTTGGAGAACGGATGCTCGCGGCCATCGAAATGGATCGTGCCGCCGTCGGGTTGATGCACGCCGACCAGGCAGCGGATCAGCGTCGACTTGCCGGCGCCGTTGTCGCCGATCACGGCGGTGACTTCGCCGCGGCGGGCCTGGAAGCCGACATCGGTGAAGGCGCGGATGCCGCCGAAATGCTTGCTCAGCCCCTGGCAGGCAAGGATAGCCTCAGCGGGCGGGATGTGATCGACCACGCTCATTTCTGGTACCGCATGATCAGCGCCGCCAGCACCACTATGACGCCAACGGCAAGCGGTTGATAGAAGGCCGAAACGCTGAGCAGCGTCAGCCCGTTGACGAGCGCCGTCAGCATCAGCGCGCCGATGGCCGGTCCCAGGATGCTGGCGCGGCCGCCGAACAGGCTGACGCCGCCCAGCACCACGGCCGCCACCGAATTCAACAGCAGGCTGGTGTTGATCTGCGGCTCGGCCGAGCCGATGCGCGCGACGAGCAGGATGGCCGCGATGCCGGCGCAGAAGCCGGAGATCGTGTAGGCGGCGATCTTGACCCGGTTGGTGCGGATGCCGAGCGCGGCAGCGCTTTCGGCCTGGCCGCCGGTGGCGAGCAGATGCACGCCGAACCGCGTGTGATAGAGCGCGACATGGGCGACGACGACCGCTCCGATCGCCACCCAGACGGGATAGCCGAACGGCCCGAAGGTGCCGGAGGCGAGCTTGAGCAGGAAGGTGGAGCCGACCATGGTCGGCTCGCCGCCGGAAATGATCAGGCCGAGGCCGGTGATGCCGGAAAGCGTGCCGAGCGTCACCACGAAATCGGGAATGCGCCCGGCCGTGATCAGCACGCCGTTGAGCAGGCCGATCGCGCTCGTTGCGAGCACGGCCGCCACGCAGGCCGCGAAGACACCCCAGCCGGCGGCGTTGACCAGGCCGAGGATGACGGCGCCCAGCATGACCGCGGCTGCGAGCGACAGGTCGATGCCGGAGGTCGCGACGACGAAGGTCTGGCCGATCGACAGCACGACCAGGATCGCCGCCGCGAGCAGCAGCGCCTGCAGATTGGCGACGCTGAGGAAGACCGGCTGGGTGATGCCGAACAGGATGACGAGGCCGACAAGGCCGACGACGGACGCCCAGTCCGCCCAGAAGGAAGGATCGAGGAGGAGAGCCGCAAGGGAGGGACGGCTCTCCTCGCCGGCGCCCGCCTGTGGAGCGGCGGCGGGCGCGTTGTCGGTCGGAAGGCTCACTTCAGCATCTCGCGGAAGGGATCGGGATAGTCGCCGCCGGGCCGCGGGAAGTTCTTCAGCGAAGCCTCCGCATTGTCCTTGTTGATGAGGAGCACCGGCGCCGGCACGTTGGCGGGCAGTTCCTTGCCCATCGCCGCCGCCTTGCAGGCCTCGACGCCCATGGCGCCGACAACGTAGGGATACTGGGCGACGGTGGCGGAAAGCTCGCCGGCTGCGACCGACTTCAACGCGTCGACGATGCCGTCGAGGCCGATCACCTTGACGTTCTTGCCGGAAGTCTGGACGGCGCGCTCGACGCCGAGCGCCATGATGTCGTTGGCGGCGAAGAAACCGGCGAGGTCGGGGTGCGCCTGCAGGATGTCGGTGGCCGCCGTCAGCGCCTTCTCGCGATCCCAGTCGGCGCTCACCATCACCACCACCTCCAGCTTGCCCTCGACGGCCTGCTTGAAGCCCTTGATGCGGGCGTTCGAGCCGACGTCGCCGACAATACCGGCAATCAGCGCGACCTTGGAGCCCTTTGGCACCAGCTTCAGCATCTCTTCGCCGGCGAGCGCCCCGGCGGCGACGTTGTCGGTACCGATATAGGTCGAGACGCCGAACCCTGCGGTCTTGGCCTGCTCGGCGTCGATAGTGCTGTCGATGTTGACGATCGGCTTCTTCTTCTGGGCGACCGGCACCAGCGCCTGCACAAGGTTGGAGACGCTGATCGGGTTGACGAGATAGCAGTCGAAATCCTGCATCGCGAGCGCGGTCAGCTTGTCGGCCTGGCCGGTCGCGTCGCCCATATTGGCGGCGGCCTGCACGGTCACGCCGACGCCGTCGGCCTTGGCCTGCTCCTCGATGCCTTTCTGCATGTACTGGAAGAAGGGATTGTCGAGGCCCTTCACGATCGCCGCGACCTTTGCCTCCCCAGCATGGACGGGCACGGCAAGCATTGCCGCCATGCCGGCGCCAAGCACGAAACTGTTGAGCATGCGCATGAGTGTTCCTCCTGTTGTGTTTGCCGGTTCTGTCGGCCCGTGTCCGGTGAACGGAGGGCATGCGCCTGCCGCGACCGGCTGTCCGCTCATGGATCGCCATAGGGTTCGCGCGCTTTGGGCCCGTGCCGGGCCTTTCATCTTGTCAGGCATCTCTCCTCCCAGAGCGCTGGCCTGGGCTTCGCCAGCATTTCCGCATGCTTCATAAAAATTTGACATGCGTCAAGAATTAAAATGGTGCGCTGTGTATTTTGATGTGCTGCGGTGCGGTAGGAATTTGCGAGGTGGCCGCCCATGCTTTCGTCATCCTCGGGTCTGCGCGCTCGCGCTCCGCCCTGGAATGACGAAGGGGAAGGATCGGATCAGTCCGAATTCAGCCGCGTCAGCGCCGGACCATCCAATCGGAACAAGCGAGCGGCGCATGCAGTCGCATGGTGTCGCCGCCTTCGGCCTGGATCACCAGCGAGACGTCAGACGTTGAGCTCAGCCGTGGTTTGCTTCTCTGGAGCCGGCCGGTCCACCGGTCTTTATCTCGTCGTTCTGCACCATCGCCAGCGCCGTCCCCGGCTCGCCCTCCCACAGGATCAGGCTTGCCGCGCCGACCAGTCCGGCGCGGTCGCCGAGCTCGGCCGGCACGATCGGCACGTCGCGATAGGCTTGCATGGCGCGCTCATCGATCGTTGTCCTGATGCCTGGCGCCAGCAGGTCGAAGCCGTTGGCGAGCCCGCCACCCATGACGATCACCTCGGGCGAATAGAGATGCAGGAGATTGGTGAAGCCGATGCCGAGCCATTTCGCTTCCGCCTCGACCAGGCCGAATGCTGCCGCATCGCCCGTCCGCGCGGCCTCGACGACATGGCGGGCGGAGACGTCGCCGTCCCTGGAAAGCCGCCGCAGCAGCGAGCCGTCGCCAGGCGCGGTGAGTCGCGTCGCCCGGCGTCCGAGCGCGGTGCCGGAAGCGACGGCCTCGAAGCAGCCGACATTGCCGCAGAAGCAACGATCGCCTTCGCCGGTGATCGTCATGTGGCCGATCTCGGCCGCGAGCCCGCGCCTGCCGTGATAGATGTGGCCGTCGGCGATCACGCCGCCGCCGATCCCGGTCGACACGGTGACGAAGACCATCGATGCGGCGCCGCGGCCGGCGCCGAAGCGCCATTCGCCGAGCGCAGCGGCGTTGGCGTCGTTCTCCAGCCGCACCGGCAGGCCGAACTGGCGGCTCAAAATGTCGATCATGGGCACGTTGTGCCAGCCGGCGAGCGTCGGCGGCCCGATGACGATGCCTGCCTTGGGATCGAGCGGGCCGGGCGCGCACGCGCCGATGCCGATGACCCTTGCCTGCGGATGCTCATCGAGCAGTTTGCCCGCCAGCACAATGATCTGGCCGATAACCGCTTCCGATCCGGCGCCGGCCAATGTTGGCTCCGAGACGCGCGCGACGACCTCGCCGCTGCGCTCGACCAGCGCGCCGCGCAGCTCCGTGCCGCCGAGATCGAAGGCAAGCGCGAGCGTGCTCATCAGGCGGCGGCCTTCAGCCCGTGCAGCCACGCCATGCGCTGCGTGAGGTCGGGATCGCCGAAGGCGAGCGAGCCCAAGACCACCGTGTCGGCGCCGGCGGCGCGCAGCAGCGGTACCGTCTCGTGGCGTATGCCGCCGTCGGCCGCAAGCAGGATGTCGGCCTCGCGGCTGGCCTTCCTCATCAGCGCGCGCGCCTCGATCAGGCGCGGGCAGGCTTTTTCGGACAGGCTCTGCCCCTTGACGCCGATCGAGGTGCCGAGCAGCGTGACGAAAGCGACGTCCGGCAGGAACGGCTTGATCGCGGAAACCGGCGTCTCCAGCCGCAGCACCACCCCGGCCTCGGCGCCGAGCTCATGCGCCAGCCTGACCGCGCGCAGGCCGGCCTCGCCGTTTTCGGCATGGATGGTCACGAGGTCGGCGCCGGCCTCGATGAACTGGCGCGTCTGCGCCTCGACGATTTCGGCCTCGACCATCAGATGCACGTGGATCGGCTTCGCCGTCAGCCTGGCGATGCACGCCACCAGGTCGGGAAAGAACAGGAAGCCGGGGGTGAAGCGTGCGTCCGCCACGTCGATGTGGTGCAGGTCGGCATAGGCTTCGATGCGCTTCAGGTCGCGCTCCATATTGGCGAGATCCGCCGACCACAGCGAGAACTCGCCGATGAGCCGGTTGCGGGGCAATGCGGCTATAGCCGCGGGTCCGGAGAGGGGTTTGGCGGTCATGACGAAATGGGACTCCGGACATTCGAGTGGAACTGGAGGAAGGAACTGATCTGCTCGTGCAGCTCGGCGAAATGCTTCGCGCTGTCGCGCGCCTTGGGCGTGATCTCGGCGAAGATCGCGTTTGGTATCGCCGCAGCCAGTGCATAGGCCGTCGACAGCGGGTGGACGGCATCGACTTCGTTGCCGATGACCAGCGCCGGAACGTCGAGCGCTGCGGCGTCGCGTTCGCAGACGCCGGGCCCGTCGGCGGCGATATCGGCAAGCACTTGCGCGAATGATTTGGCGTCGGGCCGGTCGAAATAGCCGAGCAGCGAGGAAAGATTGTCGGGTGCCTCGCGATAGAGCCGCGCTGCGGTTTCGGACTGCGCGAAGATCGCTCTCGCTTTCTCGGGGCCGTGCGTCAGGATGAGTTCGGCCACCTCGGCGATCGGCCGCATATTCTGTGGCGCCGGCGAAAACGTCCAGGCCGGCCGAACCAGGATCAGGCCGGCGACGCGCCGCGGATGACGGCAGGCGAGACGCAGCGCGATCGCCGCGCCCATCGAGACGCCGCCGGCAATGAAGCGGTCCGGGCCGGCCTGGTCGGCTGCGGCCAGCACGTCATCCGCGAACATTTCGAACGAGAAGGGCCGCCGCTCGCCGAGATCGGAGCCGCCGTGCCCTCGGCATTCCAGCGTGATGCGGCGGAAGCCGGGAGGAAAAGTCTGCGCGACCTGCGCCTCGCCGCCGCCCAGCCCGTGCTGGAAGACGACCCCCAGGCCTTCGCCCGTATCGGTAACGCGGAGCGTGGCGCCGTCGCGCAGCAACATGCCCATCACACCAGTCCTTTGAGGAAGCGGGCAACGCCTGGCGCTTCCTCGGCGGAGAGCCCGTGTGTCACCAGCGGCCCGTCGAAGCCTGCGGCTTTCAGGCGAGCAATGAAGTCGGGGAAGTCGACAATGCCTTGTCCGGCCGTGGCGAATCGCCCGTCGGCGAAACGGTCCTTGGCGTGCGCCAGGGAGACATGACCCGCCGTGCGCTCGACCGCTGCGGCGACGATGGCGCGAGCCTCGTCCGCACTCGCCCGCTCGAACAGGTTGGCGGGATCGAGCACGATGCGCAGCCGCTTCGAGCCCATCTCGGCGATCAGCCGCACGGCGTCGTCGGCCGAGGTGACGATGTTGGCCTGCTCCGGCTCGATGCCGAGATCGACGCCGTGACGCTCGGCAAGCTGAAGCGCCTTTGCCATCTCGCGCGCCATGTCGGCCCAGGCCGAAGGATCGGCATTGTCGGGATGGTGCGCCCACTGGTCGTCAGGATTGCGCGTTCCGGTACACAGCGTGACGAGCGGGATCGAAAGCCTGGCCGTTGTCTCGATGACGACCGCAAGCCGCCGCAATCCGTCGTCGCGTATCCGGTTGTCCGGATGCGCCATGTTGTAGGTGCCGGAAAGCGCGATGAGACCGACGCCGGCAGCCTTGGCGGCGGTACCGATGGCGCCGATCGCTTCGTCCGGAACATCGTCCGGCATCGACGGCAGGCCGGCGCAGGCAAGGTTGAACTGGGTCACCGCAAAGCCTGCGTCGCGGACGGCTGCCAGCACGCCGTCCGGCTCGCTGCCCGGAAAGGTCTTGGCGAACACCCCGACCTGCATCACACCGCTCCCGTCACGCCGGCGAGCTCGACGCGCTCGCCGGTCTCGACCGAGCGGGCGATCGCCACCATGGCGCGGATCGAGGCGAGCCCATCCTCGACGGTGGCGCCGCACTGTGGCTTTCCGTCGAGCACGGTGTCGGCGAGGCCCTCCAGCTGGCGGCGGAAGAAATGGCCGTCGGCGCCGAGCGGCTTGCGCGAGGTCGCGTCCTTCTCGTGAAAAATGTCGACTTCGCTCGCCCGGAAATACCAGGGATTGAAGGTCTTCGCGATCACCGAGCCGTTCTCGCCATAGAGCTGGAAGCCCTCGTGCCAGTCCATGCGAACGGCAACCGTCAGGTCGAGATGGCCGAGCGCGCCATTGGCGAACTCGGTCTCGACGAACCAGCAATAGGCGCCGAAGCGCTCGTTGAGACGCGCGCGAACGGCAGTGATTTCGCCGGCAAGGAAACGCGCCGTGTCGACCAGATGCGAGCCGTGCGCCAGCATGAAATACTGTCTCAGATCGGCCTTCGGATTGCCGCCCGGCTTCTTCGCCAGCTTGCTGGTGATAGGCAGCGGCTGCACGGCGTCGGTGTTGGTGTAGCGATGGGTGGAATCGCAATACCAGGCCTTCAGCGCCAGGATCTCGCCCATCTCGTCGCGCACGAAATCGCGCGCCGCTTCCAGCGCCGGATCGAAGCGTTTCATGTGCCCGACCTGCAGCACCTTGCCGGAGCGCTTGACCGCCTCGGCGAGCTTCTCGCCTTCTTCGACGGAAACGCCGATCGGCTTTTCGCACAGCACATGCTTGCCGGCTTCGAGCGCCTTGATCGACATCGGCACGTGATAGGCGTCGGACGTCGCGACGATCACCGCTTCCAGTTCCGGGTCGGCGAGCATCTCGTCATAGTCGCCGTACATTTTTTCCGGCTCATAGGTCGCGCCCATGCGCGCGAGCAGATCGGGCGCCGCGTCGCAGATCGCGTAAAGGTCGGCATTGTTCGCCTTCACGCAGGATTCCAGATGCGCGAACTGCGCGATCGGCCCGCAGCCGAGCACACCGACACGAAGGCGACGGTCTTGCTTGCGGATCATCGTCAGGCTCCGTAGCCGCGCATGGTCAGGCGGTTGGTCTTGACCGCGCCGACCGGATCGGCGGCGGCGGTTTCCGATTCTTCCTCCAGCACCAGCCAGCCGTTGAAGTTGGGCGCGGCGCCGGCGATCTCGATCACCTTCGCCGTGTCGCAGACGCCTTTGCCGAGCATCGCCCAGATGCCGCTCGAGTCGACATCCTTCAGATGCACGTAGCGGATGCGGTCGCGATAGGTGGTGAGCGTGTCGGCCATGTCTTGATGGCCGCGCAATATGTGGCCGGTGTCCGGCACCCAGCCGACCAGCGACGCGTCGATCAGGGAGAAGATGCGGTCGTAATCGGCGCGATCGAAGAGCAGCGTGTTGTGATGCGAGCTCGGGTGCACCGCCACCTGGACGCCGGCCTCGCGTCCGATCTCGCCTGCCTTGTTGTAGACCTCGGCGGCAATGACGAACTTGTCGTCGCGCGGCCCGTCGGACACGACCGTCGCCGAGCCCATGGACACCAGTGCGCCGGGGAAGGCGGCGGCGAAGTCGATCCAGCGCCGGGCGGTATCGAGGTCGGCGCCGATCTTCTCCTTCAGCGTGAAGCCACTCTTCGAGCCGAAGGCGAAGGAAACGAGCGTAAGGCCAAGCGATCTCAGCGCTGCGCCGAACTCCGTCGGCTTGGTGGCGTAGCGGCCGATCATCGTGTCGGTGATCTCGATGCCGGCATAGCCGCCGTCGGCGATCGCTTTCAGCAGGTCGTCGGGGCCGCCTTTGAAGCGGTCTCCGAGCATTTCCCAGGTGAAGGTCTGGCAGCCGACTTTGAGGTCTTTCACGTTCATCCTTTCAATCCTTGATACCGCCCGTTCCTTGATGTCGCCCGTTCCTTCATGTCGCTCCGCGTCTCCATGGGATGGACATCTACTTGACCGAGCCAGCCGTCATGCCGGCGAGGAAGAACCTCTGGGCAATGAGGTAGATGAGCAGGAGCGGCAGCGAGCCGAGCACGCTCATCGCCATCATCTGGTTCCATTCGAAGGCGTGCTGCCCCATCAGCAGCTGGATGCCGATCGGGACGGTGCGCATCGACGTCGACTTCGTCAGCGTCAGCGCGAAGAGAAATTCGTTCCAGCACAGCAGGAAGGTGTAGACCGACGTCGCCACGATGCCGGGCAGCGAGATCGGCACGATCACCCGCCAGAGAGCTGTCCAACTGGTGCCGCCGTCGACAGCCACCGCTTCATCGAGATCGCGGGGCAAGGTGTTCAGATATCCCGTCATCAGCAGGATCGCGTAGGGCAGCGTGAACACCAGGTAAGTCAGGATCAGCGCGATATAGGTGTCGAAGATGCCATATGAGACGACAAGCCCGAAGAAGGGGATCAGAAGCGTGATCGGCGGAATCGTCTGCGTGCTGATGATGAGCGTGTTCAGGCTGCCCTTGCCGCGGAAGTTGAAGCGGCTGAATCCATAGGCTGCCAGCAACGCGATCAGTACCGTCAGCACCGTCACCGCGAAGGCTACGAAGTAGCTGTTGAAGAAGAAGCGCAGCTTTACCGGATCGCCAAGGATGGCTGCGTAGGCTTCCAGTGTGAAGGCCTTCGGCAGGATGGTTGGCGGCAGGGCAAAGATTTCGGTATTCGATTTGAACGAGCTGCTCAGCATCCAGTAGATCGGGAAGGCCGCGAAAAACAGCCCCGCGGCAAGCGCGACATGCAGCGCGGCGGTGATCAGCCTGTCTTTCGGCGTGTGCCTTTTCCTCATGGTGACTACCGGGCCTTTTGATAACGGATGTAGAACAGCGTCAGGCCGAGAGAGATCAGCAGGATGATCACGGCGCTTGCCGCCGCCTGTGACAGGTTGTAGCTCGAAAACGCCAGCTTGTAGGTGTAGGTGCTCAGCACCTCGGTCGAGTAGATCGGGCCGCCGCCCGTCGTTATCCAGATCAGCGGGAAGACCTGCATGGTCCAGATGAAATCGAGCAGCGAGATGCTGATGATGATCGGCATCAGCTGCGGGATGGTGATGAAGATCAGCTTCTGGTAGGCCTTCGCGCCGTCTATATCGGCAGCCTCGTAGAAATCCTTGGGAATGCCCTGCAGGCCTGCGAGCAGGCTGACCATGAAAAGCGGGTAGCCGGCCCAGATATTGGCGAAAGTGACGGCGTGCAGCGCGGTCTCGGGCGAGGAAAACCACTCGACCTTGGAACCGATGACGCCGATCTGCATGAGAACGCTGTTCACGACACCGTTCGGCTCGAGCAGCAGGCGCCAGATCACGGCGATGATCACCGCGGTGAACAGCCAGGGCAGTATGTAGAGCACGCGCAGGACATTGCGCAGCGTCGGATTGATGCGGTCGCTGTTCAGCATGAGCGCGAAGATCATGCCGATGGTCATGTGGAAGACGACGCTCATGCAGGTGAAGTAGAGCGTGTGCCAAAGCGAGGCCCAGAACACGGGATCGGCAAAGATCGCCTGGTAGTGCTTCAGTCCGGCAAAGGACGGGTCGCGACGCAGCACCGCGCTGTTCTGAAACGAATAGGAAATCACCGTCACCATCGGCAGCAGCATCAGCAGGCCGATGATCACCAGCGAGGGCGACAGGTAGAGATAGGGTGCGACCGCTCGTTTCAGTCTGTGACGGGAGCGCTTCTGCCGGGTCATGTGCCAACCTTGGGATACGCCTTCAAGAGAAAGTGAGCTTCGCAACAGGTTCGTCTCGCATTGCCTGTGCTTGTTTGCCGGGAGGCCTGCCCGAAGTCAGGCCCCCCGGTCGAAGATCGTAAAACAAGCCGATCAGAATTTCGCTATCCAGCCCTTTTGCGCGTTGGCCGCGGCCTGCTCCGGAGACTGCTCGCCGGCGAGCATCTTCTGGGCTTGGACGTCGAACTGGGTCATCAGGTCTTCCGCCACCGGCAGACCCGTGAACTCATTGGCGAGATAGCCGGTCTTGAAGATTTCGAAAGCCTTGCCGAAAGCCTTGTCGGAAGTCACGAAATCGGGCTTCGCATTGACGTTGCCCGGGAAGGCGTTGGCAAGCGACACCAGCTTGGCGTTCACCTTTTCGCTCATCAGGTACTGGACGAGTTTCCACGCCTCTTCCTGATGCTTCGAGCCCGCGGAGATGCCGATGCCCCAGGAGGCATAGGGAAGGCCGCGCTTGCCGTTGTAGTTCTCCACGACCGGGACCGGGATAAGGTCGAAGTTCAGCTTGGGATTGCGCTTGCGGATGAGGTTCACATGCGCGAGCGAGTCGATCATCATCCCGACCCGGTCGTTGACGAATTCCTCGACCTTTTCCTGCTCGGTCTTGGTGGCGATGCCGGGCGAGATGGTGCCCGCGTCATTGAGCGATTTGACGAAGGTCAGCATATCCACCACCGGTTTGCCCTCGAGAGCGGGCTTGCCCTCCGCCATCATCGATTGACCCGATGCCCAGACCCACGACATCATGTCGTTCTGGACGCCGGACGGCGTTTGCAGCGACAGCGGCAGCACCCAGCCATACTGGTTCTTGTCGGCATGGGTCATCTTCTTGGCGGCTTCGAGAAACTCGGCCCGGGTCGACGGCAGCTTGGTGACGCCCGCCTGGGCGGCGAGGTCCAAATTCACGAACACCGGATAGACGAACGAAGCCACGGGAAACATCACCGCTTTGCCGTCCACCTTGATGATATCCGCGACTTGGGCTTTGTCGAACTTGCTCGCATCCATCATCGGGTTCATGTCGGCGAGCGCACCCTGCGCATTCAGATTGTTCACCCAGGCGCCGTCGAGGCCGACGACGTCGCTGAGCGTTCCGGTTGCGGCGCCAACCGAGATCTGGTCTCGCGTGGTCGCATAGGGGCCGCTGACCAGCGTCACCTTGATGCCGGGGTTCGCGGCCTCGAAATCGTCCATGATTTTCCGCAAGGAGCCTGCGGGCAGCTCAGGTTCCCACCATTGGGTGAATTCCAGCGTCGTGTCCGCCATGGCGCCGGTTGCGCCAAGCAGCCATGCGGCCGCGGCCATTTTCAGCATCGCGGGTTTTATCCGAAACGTCATTTTCTCCTCCTTCTTTAAGATCGGCCGCACAATGCGGACGATCGTCTGGTCTATTCAGAAGTCTTCATTCACAGGCGCCTCGCCTCGCCTGCGGGCCTTGCCGCGTATCTTCAGATCGCCAGATGCGTCGCGGGATCGAAGAAATGCAGCTTGGTATCGTCCAGGGCCAACCGGATTTCCGAGCCGGAGCGGACCTCGCTGACCGGTTCGAATTTCGCCACCGCGTTCGACGTCAGGCCGAAATCTTGCACCGCGTCCGGGTCGCCGGAGTCCACCCGCACCGCGTCGATGCTGAGATGGACGATATGCTCGGACCCGAGTTCTTCGATCGAGGTCACCTTTGCCGGTATCGTCTGATACTTGCGGCCCGATTCCAGGCTGCTGTCATAGAGGTCCTCCGGTCGGATCCCGAACACGACCTTGCGCCCCGCATACGACCTCAAATCTGGCCTGCGCGCGAAGGCTGCATCCTGCAGCCGGATGGCGAAGCTGCCGGACCTCAGTTCGTCGCCCGTCAGGGTCGCCTCGAAAAGGTTCATCGAAGGGGAACCGATGAAGCCGGCGACGAAGGCGTTCACCGGCGATTCATAGAGTTTCTTGGGTGTGTCGACCTGCTGCAGCACGCCGCCTTTCAGCACCGCGACCCGGTCCCCCATCGTCATCGCTTCGGTCTGGTCGTGGGTCACATATATGGTCGTGACGCCGAGCTGCTTTTGCAGGCTGGTGATTTCGGCGCGCATTTGCACGCGCAGTTTCGCGTCCAGATTGGAAAGCGGTTCGTCCATGAGAAAGGCGGCTGGCTCGCGCACCATGGCGCGGCCCATGGCAACCCGTTGGCGCTGTCCGCCCGAAAGGTTCGCCGGTTTGCTGTCCAGCAGCGACGTCAGCTGAAGGGTTTTGGCGATCTCGTCCACGCGCTTCTTGCGCTCGGCCTTCGGCTTGCCTGCCAGGCGCATCGAAAAGGCGATGTTTTCGAACACCGTCATATGCGGGTAGAGCGCGTAGCTCTGGAAGACCATCGCGATGTCGCGGTCCTTGGGCGGCATGTCGACGACGTCTACGCCGCCGATCCGAAGGCTGCCGCTTGTGACGTCCTCCAATCCCGCGATCATCCGCAACGCGGTGGATTTGCCGCAGCCGGACGGCCCGACGAGAATCAAGAACTCGCCATCCTCGACCGCTAGGTTCAGTTGGTCGATCGCGTGAAAGTTGTTCCCATAGGTCTTGCAGATATTCTCAAGAATGACTTCTGCCATCTTCCTCCCTCCACAAGTCTAAGCCGTTGATTTTTATTGCTGTACTCGGCCTATTTTCGCCTGCGAAATTTTTCCTCGGACAGTTTCAGCTATGTCCCAGTGTCGACCCGCGCATATTTCAGTTCGACCGCTGACGGAGCGTTCGTCGATGCCAGGAGTTTCGTGACCTCGTCGGCGGTCGGCAGCGTTTCGCGCCCGCCACGCCCCGTAATCGACAGAGCCGCGGCCGCGGCCGCGAATGCGACCCGGCCTGCGGTGTCGGCGCCGCGCGCCAATGCGTGGGCATAGGCGCCATGAAAGCAGTCGCCCGCGCCGGTCGAGTCGACGACGGCGACCCGGTGCGAAGGCAGGTGCCGGAGCCCTGTCTCGTCGCGTCCGCGATAGTAGACGCCCCTGCCGCCGTCGGTCAGAACCACGGCGGACCGCGAAGGCGACCACAATGCATCGAGCATTTCGGCGGGCGATCGGCGGCCTGTGGCAGTGCGCGCAAAGCCGAGCGGAAGAATGAGATGGTCGCAGAGCGCGATCAGCCTCTCGGTGGCTGGGCCGGCGCTCCATTCGATGTCGCCAAGGATCGCGAGGCCGAGATCGCGGGCCTGAGCCACGACATCCATCGACCGGATCGCGTAACCATCGACTATCAGCACGGTCGCCCGGCCGAGAACCTCGTTCGGAAACTCCGGCGCGGTGCCCAGCATCGCGTCGTCGTCATAGGCGATGAACCGCTCCCCATCCGAGCCGACGGTGATCCGCGAGCGCACCGGGCGCGCGTCGGGGTGGCGCGGCGCGAATGCGGTTTCGACGCCGCTCGCAACGAGATCGCACAGCACGGCGTCGTCCGCGGCACTGCTCAGCCATCCGATGAACCCCGCGCTTCCGCCGAGCCGAGCGACGGCGGCAAGGGCTGTCGCGACATTTCCCCCGAAAGCTCGGACACTTTGCAGGACCTTCCCCTTGCCCGCCGACAGCGGCTGATCGACATAGACGATGTCGTCGATCGCAATAGCGCCGAAGCCGAGGATTGAAGGGACGGTGGGCATGGTTCAGGCCCCCGCCTTCGCCAGGGCGTCTTCTGCCGACAGGCCGTCATGGATGACGCCGCGAAAGGCGAGCGCTGCCTTCTGCGGATCACCATGCCCCCAGAGGTTGCGGCCCACCACGGCACCGCGCGCGCCGGCACGGATGGCGTCCGCCGTCTGCTGAAGCGCGCCGAGCAGCGTATCGGTCTTCGGACCGCCCGCGATTACAACCGGCACCGGGCAGGTCCGAACGGTCTCTCGGAACGACTCGAAATCGCCCGTGTAGCCTATCTTGATCACGTCGACGCCGGACTCGTAGCCGATGCGCGCCGCATAGGCGATCTCGTCGGGGGTGAAGACGATTTTCGCCCCGTCGGTGAAATCGCGAGGATAGATGTGGGCCACCACCGGCATGCCGTAGCGGGCCGCCGCATTCACCGAATCGGTCAGCCAGCGTATGTACTTGCCCTCGGTCGCGCCGCGCACCGGAATGGCTACGGCCAACGCATCGGCCCCAGCCCGCACCGCGTCCTCGGGCGTTGCAATCAGCTCGCTGATGCGATCGTCCGGGGTGAAGCAGCCCGCCTGGATCACCAGAGAGGCTTTGCCCGCATATTGCGGCCACAGGTGGCGCGCGGTGCCTGGCTGGATGCTGACGTAGTCGGGTTTGCCCACCATGACGCGCGCGAGCGCGCCCGGCAGGTCGGCAAGACCTCCTTTGCGCACGTCGCCATAGCCGACAAAATGGTCGACCGCGCCGCCAAAAAGCTTCCCCGATGGATGCGCGAAGAGGCGCGCAAGGCGCACCTTGGTTCCTAGGCTCATTATTTCCCTGATCTCTTGATTTCCAAATCCTCAAGCCGGCGGCCTCCGATATCGCGCCGGCATTTTCATATGCTCTATAAAAATTTTACGCGCGTCAATATTTAAAATGCTGTATAGCGAATCCCGAAAATGGTCCGACGCAGGCGCGCCGGCCTGTCGGAAACGCTGCCGCATTGGGAGGTCGGAAGGAAAATGCAAGTGAAATCAGATGTTAAGCTCGGCATCGGCGTTATCGGATGCGGTAACATCTCGATGACTTATCTGCGCAACGCGGCCCTTTTTGCCGGTGTGGAATTGCGCGCATGTGCCGATATTTCCACTGACATGGCGGTGCTGCGGGCGAAGGAATACGGCATCCGCGCCCTCGGCGTCGATGCGCTGCTCGCCGATCCCGAGGTCGATCTCGTCCTCAACCTCACTGTTCCCTCCGCGCATTTCGACATCTCATTTTCGGCGCTCTCGGCCGGGAAACATGTCTTCACCGAAAAGCCTCTCGCGACCTCCGCCAGCGACGGCCGCCGGCTGGTCGCCGAGGCGGCGAAGCGTGGGCTGCTGCTGGGCTCGGCGCCCGACACTTTCCTCGGCGCCGCCGGACGCCGGGCGCGACGGCTGATGGACGAGGGCGCGGTCGGCCGCGCCGTAACCGGCACCGCCTTCATGATGGGGCGCGGCATGGAGCACTGGCACCCCAATCCGCAATTCTACTATCAGCCGGGCGGCGGTCCGGTCTTCGACATGGGGCCCTATTATCTGACGATGCTCGTCAACCTGCTCGGCCCGGTCACCCGCGTGATGGCGATGGCGACGCGCGGCCAGGACGAGCGCCTGATCACCGCTGACGGCCCGTACAAGAACACCAGCTTCAGGGTCGGCACGCCGACCAACATCCTGTCGCTGCTCGAATTCCGCTCCGGCGCCACCGTCACCTTCGGCGCGTCCTGGGACGTCTTCAAGCACTCCAACCACCCGATCGAGCTGCACGGCACGGAAGGGTCACTCAGGCTGCCCGACCCCGACACGTTTGGCGGCACCGTCTCGTTGTCGGCGCGCGGCGACGACTGGAAGGATTTCGAAAGCGAAGGCGAGCTCTATGGCGCGCGCAACTGGCCTTATGCCGCGCCAGACCGTGCCAACTACCGCATGCTCGGCGTCGCCGACCTGGCGCGGGCGCTGTCGGAAGAGCGGAGACCGCGCGCGTCCGGCGAGCTTGCGCTGCATGTGCTGGAGATCATGGAAGCGATCCTTGCCTCCGGCGAAAGCCGCAACTCCGTCGCGGTGGTCGGGTCGGTCGACCAGCCGCCGCTTCTCGGCGAGGACGAGGCGGCGAGCCTGCTCGCATGAGGACGATCGTGACAGCCTAGCTCGATCCGCAGGCGCGGCGGGAACCGCCTCATGCCGACTGGCGCATCACCAGCGTCGCATCGAGCTTGACCTTCGGTGCGACGGCCGTGCCGTCCTCATCGAGGAGCGCAAGCAGCGTCTCGACGCTGTGGCCGGCCATCGCCGCGAAATCCTGCGCCATGGTGGTGAGCGCCGGGCAGGTGTAACGGCTGAGCGGATGGTCGTCATGCGCCGCGACCCGCAGATCGCAATCCGGCTTGCGGCCCACCTTGAGCCCTTTCGAATAGGCCGCCGCCATCACGCCGAAGGCGAGACGGTCGTTGGCGCACAGGATGGTCTTGCCCGGCAGGCCGCCATTGTTGAGCAGTTTTTCCGTCTGCTCGTAGCCGATCCGCTCAAACTCCCACGTGTAGTCTTCGACGTTGCCGAACACGACCGGCTCCTGTCCGAGCCGCTTCATCGCATCGACATAGCTCTCCACCCGCTCGCGCGAATTGTGGTTGACATGAGGGATGTCGAAATAAACCGGAGCGTCGCCCGAGCGGCAGAGATAGTCGACGATGGTCGACATGCTCTGCACGTTGTTGTTGCCGACAAAGGGCGTGTCGCCTTCGAGATAGGTGTCGAAATAGACGATCGGGATCGCCTGCGTCAGCTTCTCGATCGCCTTCGGGTCCGAGCGCCGGCCAAGCGGGGCGACGAGCGCGCCGGAAACCTTCAGCGACAGTATGGTCCGCGTCGCCTCGGCTTCCAGCTCGCTCGATCCATGCGAGGAAATGACGATCGGCCAGTAGCCCTCGTCGCGCAGCCTGAGCTCGATGCGGCTGACCATCTCGGAATAGAAGGGGTCGGTCACCGTCGGCACGACGATGCCGATACTGCGGGTGCGCTTGCGGTTGAGATTGCGGGCGAAGAGATTCGGCTGGTAGTCGGAGGAGCGCAGCGCGTCCTCGATGCGCTTTCGCGTCGCCGGCTTGACGCTGGTCGGATCGTCGAAAAATTTTGACAGTGTCGGTCGGGAGACGCCGCAGGAACGGGCGAAATCCTCCATCGTCTTGTGCGTCATCGGCATCCAAACCCTCGCGCCATGGATATCCAGCTGCCGGCCCCATGCGCTGCCCCGGCGCTACATAGGGCGCACCGGCGCGCGACTGCAAGTTGAAACTTTACAGGAAGCTTTGCAAGTTTCAACGCGGAGAGAGAAATTATTGCATGCGTAAATTTATTAATTGACGCGAAAATGCGAGAGCCTTATTTCACTTTTGAAGGAATGCGCCGCGGGGGAATGCCGGGAGGACGTGATGAAGAAGCTGGTCTCAGCCGGCGAGATCCTCGTCGAGATCATGGCTGATCGCATTGGTCAGAGCTTTCTCGATCCCGGGCCGCTGGTCGGACCTTTCCCGTCCGGCGCGCCGGCAATCTTCATTGGCCAGGCCGCGGCGCTCGGCCAGCCCGCCGGACTGATCGGCGCTGTCGGCAAGGACGATTTCGGCCAGTTGAACATCGACCGGCTGCGAACGCTCGGCGCCGACGTTTCGGCAATCGCCGTCCATGAAGGCCATGCCACCGGCACCGCCTTCGTCACCTATCGGCCCGATGCGTCCAGGCATTTCGTCTTCAACATCCGCAACAGCGCCGCCGGCCTGCTGGAGATGGACGATGCGGCCAAGTGGCTGCTCTCCGGCGCCGACCACGTCCATGTCATGGGCTCTTCGCTGTTTTCCGACCGCGCCACCGAAGTCGCGCTTGGCGCGATCGCGGTCGTGAAGGCCAAGGGCGGCACCGTGTCCTTCGATCCCAACATCCGTCGCGAGATCATGCAGGCTTCCGGCATGCGCCAGGCGCTCGACCAAGTGCTGGCGCAGACCGATGTCTTCCTGCCCAGCGGCAACGAGCTGTTCCTGTTCTCGTCAGCCGGCGACGAACAGGGCGCGGTCGGCGAATTGCTGGGGCGAGGCATCTCCTGCATCGTGCTGAAGAAAGGCGCTGAAGGCGCCGCTTATCACGACCGGCAGGGCACGGTCGCCATGCCCGGCTTTGCCGTCGAGGAAGTCGACCCGACAGGCGCCGGCGACTGCTTCGGCGCCGCCTTCGTTTCCTTCTGGCTGCGCGGCGCCGCGCCCGCCGATGCGCTGCGCATCGCCAATGCCTGCGGCGCGCTCGCGGTCACCCGCAAGGGCCCGATGGAAGGCATTCATAGGCTTGCCGATGTCGAGGCTTTCATCGCCAAGGCAGGACCACGCGCATGACCGGCGCCACGACAAGATTTGCAGGCATCGCCGCTTGGCGCACGGCAGGCGGGAAGGGTGGCATCGCCTCGATCTGTTCGGCGCATCCGCTGGTGATCGAAGCGACGCTCCGTCACGGTGCGGCGCACGGCGCGGATGTGCTGATCGAGGCGACCTGCAATCAGGTCAACCATGAAGGCGGCTATACCGGCATGACGCCGGCTGCTTTTCGCGCTTTCGTCGAGGTGCATGCCGCCAGCACCGGCTTTCCGCTCGACCGGCTGATCCTCGGCGGCGACCATCTCGGCCCCAACCCATGGAAACACCTGCCCGCGGCGCAAGCGATGGCGAAGGCTGTCGCGATGATCGACGCCTATGCCTCCGCCGGCTTCACCAAGCTGCACCTCGACGCCAGCATGGGGTGCGCCGACGATCCCATAGTGCTCTCCGACGAGACCATCGCCGCGCGAGCGGCCGATCTTGCGGCGGCCGCCGAGGCGGCGGTCGCGCGCGCGGGCGGCCAGAAACCCGTCTACATCATCGGCACCGAAGTGCCGGTTCCGGGCGGTGCGCTGGAAGCGCTCGACCATATGCATGTGACCGAGCCGGCCGATGCGCTGCGCACCGTCGAAGTCCACCGTCAGGCCTTCGCCCGCCTCGGCCTCGACGCCGCCTTTTCCCGCGCCGTCGGCGTCGTCGTCCAGCCCGGCGTCGAATTCGGCAACGCCGACATCATTGCCTATGCGCCGGAGAAGGCGACGAAGCTGGCGGCGTCGCTGGACAGCGTACCGCAATTCGTCTTCGAGGCGCATTCGACCGACTATCAGCCGGTCGAAGCACTGGCCGCGCTCGTACGCGACGGCTTCGCCATCCTCAAGGTCGGCCCCTGGCTGACCTTCGCCCTGCGCGAGACGCTCTACGGACTGAGCTACATCGCCGGCCAGTTAGTGCCCGATCCAACCCGTGACAGCCTGCCCGACGCGATGGAGCGCGTGATGCTGGCTTCGCCCGGCAACTGGCGGAAATATTATCCGGGCACGCCCGACGAGCAGCGCCTGCAGCGGCATTTCTCCTTCAGCGACCGCATCCGCTACTACTGGCCGTCGCCCGATGCGCAACGCGCGACCGAAGCGCTGCTGGCCGCGCTTGGCGACCGGGAGATCCCGCGCCCCCTGGTCAGCCAGTATCTCGCCCATCTCGATGCCGAGGTCGGCGCGGGCCGGATCAAGCCGACCGCGCATGAGCTTCTGATCGCCAGCGTCACGCGTGTCCTTGATATTTATCGCAGCGCGACGAACCCGTAAGCCCGGGCAACGCCCGGCAAAGCATACGACCTCGGGCTTCCAGAAAAATCTTTCGCGTCGCGTTCCGTCTCCATCTTTCGGATCGTCCTTGGTGTGTCCGAGACAGAAGGAGCACCGCAATGGCCCGGATGGTCGTTATCTACCCGACACCGAAAGACGTCGAGGCGTTTGACCGGCATTACTTCGAAATCCACGTGCCTCTCGCCAAGAAGCTTCCGGGTCTCCGGAAATACGAGGTTAGCGACGGTCCCATCGCGACCCCCGTGGGGGCCTCTGGCATTCATCGGATCGGAACGCTGTATTTCGACGATCTTGCAGCGCTCGAAAAGGCGTTCGCAAGCCCGGAGGGACGAGCTGCCGGGGCGGATCGCCGGATTTACGCGCCTGACGACTCGGGCGTTCAAATGTTCCTTTTCGACAACAAGGAAGTTTGAGCCCAGCCTGGTGAGCTCAGCGGGCGAGCGGACGAATGACGGGCGCGCTTACGCTGCTCGATCATTTTCAGTACACCGGCGTCGCCATATGCTTCGGCGTCGGCCATTCCGCCGTGATGTCCGGCTGCACCGGCCGTTCGAGATAGGTCGACAGCACGACATAGCTGCGCGTCGAGACCACGCCCGGCGTCTCGTAGATCCGCGACAGCAGGCCTTCCAGCGCCCGCGTGTCCTCGGTGCGCACCTTGAGCAGCATGCAGGTGTCGCCGGCGACCGAATGGATCTCCTCCACTTCCGGACATTCGGAAATCGCCATCAGCTCCGGCGTCTTACCCCAGCCTCTGGTGTCGATATGCACGAAGGCGAGCAGCGGCTTCTTCACCGCCTTCGGATCGATGATCGCCGAGGTAGCGCGGATCGCGCCGCTGCGGCGCAGCCGCTTGACCCGCTCATGCGCGGCCGGCGGCGACAGGCCGACGCGATCGCCGAGCTCGGCATAGCTGATGGTCGCGTCCTCGACGAGAACGCCTAATATTTTTCGGTCGATCGGGTCGGCCTCGCGGGGGGACTGCCTGTTCCGCTGAACGTCATCTGTTTCTGCGTCCATATGGAAATTCTCCATTGATGCTGAATTCAATTCGGCCATTATGGAGATATGTCGAACAGTGATCAATCAGCAATTCTGACCGCCGCGCCCCGCGCGCCGATCCCGGCGGCGGCTTATCTGCTCACCGGCTGCATTGCCGTCATCGGCTCCAACTCGTTGGTTCTCGGGCCGATCGCGCCCGCTGTCGCGGCATCGTTCGGGGCCACCGTGCCGGCGGTGATGACCGCTGCCGCAGCCTTCGGCCTCGGCACTTCGGCCAGCGCGCTCTTCCTCGCCCGCTACATCGACAGGATCGGCGCGCGCCGCATGTTGCAGGGCGCCTTGCTTTTGCTGGCGTTGGCGCTGGTGGCCAGCGCGCTGGCGCCGGCGGTGACGGCGCTGGTGGCGGCCCAGCTTGTCGCCGGTATCGCCGCCGGTGTCGCCATGCCGGCGATCTATGCCAGCTCGGCGGCGATCGCGCCGCCCGGCCGCGAGAGTGGCACCATCGGCGTCGTGCTGACCGGCTGGACGCTCTCCATGGTCGCCGGCGTGTCGCTGTCGGCCGTGCTTGCCGATCTCATCCATTGGCGCGCCGTCTTCGGCGCCGTGGCGCTCCTTGCCGGAACCGCCGTCGCCGGGCTGACGATGAGCTCGTTGCGCGACGTCAGGAAAACTGGTCCGGCGCCGTCGCCGCTCGGCGCGCTGGCCGTGCCGGGCATCCTGCCGCTGCTGATCGCCTGCGGCGCCTTCATGACCGCCTTCTACGGCGTCTACGGCTATCTCGGCGATCATCTGCACAGGGATCTCGGCGAACCCGTCAGCGCCAACGGCCTCGCGGCAATCGCCTACGGCCTCGGCTTCGGCGCGGCCGCGTTGCTCGACGGCGTCATCGACCGCCTCGGCGCGCGCCGCGTCATGCCCTTCGCCTACCTGTTGGTCGCTGCCGTCTATGTCGCGATGGCCTTGGCGAGCGGCGGCTTCGGTCTTCTGATGGCGACGATTGCCGTCTGGGGGCTTGCCAACCATTTCGGGCTGAACGTTCTGGTGATGCGGCTGACCGCGCTCGACCCCGCGCGGCGCGGCACCATCATGGGCTTGAACAGCGCCGTCACCTATCTCGCCGTCACCGTGGGCACCGCCGGCTTTGGTCCGCTCTATACAGGCCTTGGCTTCGCCAATTGTGCGTTGATCGCCGCCTTGCTGATGCTGGTGGCCGCTTCGGCCGCGGCATGGCGGTCGGCTGGCGCCGCGCAATAGGCTTGTGTCTGCGTTCGCTCCTTCTGTTTTTACGCAATTCCGAACGGAAACCGTTTCACACTTTTCCTGGAATTGCTCTAAGGCTGGCCTCCGAACCGCACCGGAGCCACGATGAAGACGACGCTCGAGATCACCGCCGAGCCCTTACCGCGGGACTTGGCCCTTGTCGGCGAGAGCTTGACCGCTTTCAACGATAGCGATGTCGGTGCGTCAGGCAGGAAGACGCTGGCCGTGTTCGTTCGCGACGATGCCGGCGCGGTCGTCGCCGGCATATCGGGCTACACCGCCTGGGGTTGGCTCTACGTGCAATGGCTCTGGGTCGACGAAAAGCTGCGCGGCCGGCGCATCGCCGCCAGCATGCTGGACGCCGCCGAACGGGAAGCCGTTGCACGCGGTTGCCACGGCGCCTGGATCGACACCTTCAATCCGACCGCGGCCAAGGTCTATGAGCGACAAGGCTATCGTCCCTTCGGCGCGATCCCTGATTTTCCGGTTGGCCGCAGCCGCATCTTTCTGCAGAAGAAAATTTCCGCCTGATCAGCCCGCAAGCCGCCCGCCGCGCATCGGCTGCGGCACCCCGGTGGTGCTCGGAAAGCTGATCGGCAGGCCGCGCAGCACGCGCACCGCAAGGAAGGCGAAGCATTCCGCCTCTACCGCATCGCCCTTCCAGCCGAGTGCCTCGGCTTGCACCACTTCGACGCCGGCGCGGCGGCCGAGCATCGCCATCATCGTCGGGTTGCGGCGGCCGCCGCCGCTGACCGCGAGCCGCTTCGGCCGGCGCGGCAAGAGATCGAGCGCCTTGCCGACCGCCGAGACGGTGAAAGCCGTCAGCGTCGCCGCGCCGTCCTCCGCGCCGAGTCCGTCGGCCATCGCCGCGGTGAAGTCGAAGCGGTCGAGCGATTTCGGGTAAGGCTTGATGAGATAGGGATGCTGAAGCAGCCGCTCGAGCCTTGCCTCGTCGACGGTGCCCGCGGCCGCCAGCTTGCCGTCGCGGTCCATCTCGCCGAGACCTTTCGACTTGATGAAATCGTTGACCGGCGCATTGGCCGGTCCGGTGTCGAAGGCGACGATTGCGTCCTTGCCGTCCCACCAGGTGATGTTGCCGACGCCGCCGAGATTGAGCACGGCGGTGTCGCCGCTGGCGTCGGCCTCCTTGAGCAGCGCCGCATGATAGGCGGCGGCCAAAGGCGCGCCTTGCCCGCCGGCCGCAACGTCGGCCGAGCGGAAATCATAGGCGACCTTGGTGCCGAGAAGTGAGGCCATCAATTCGCCGTCGCCGAGCTGGCGGGTCCTGCCGATCCGCCCCGGCTGCGGGGCACGGTGCAGCACCGTCTGGCCATGGAAGCCGACGACGCCGATGTCGGTCATGGTCATCCCTTGGCTTTCGACGAGATCCCTGACCGCGGCCGACTGCGCCCGCGTCAGCGCTTCCTCGGCCTCGCGGAAGATCGCCGGCTCCGGTCCTTCGAAATTCCAGGCGCGCGCCTGGCGCAGCGTCTCTTCCAGCAGCGTGCGGATCGATTGCGGGTAGGGCGCAAGCGTATAGGTGCCGAAGTCGGCGATGCGCTCGCCGTCGGTCTTGATCAGCGCCACGTCGATGTTGCCGTCGAGCACCGTGCCGGTCATCAGGCCGACGGCCCAGATTGGTTCCATGGTCGCTCCTCGAATCGCCGTTGAACCACGTGTCGGACGGATCGGTCCGGCAGGCAAGTCCTTCGCCGTAGTCAGCGAAGCCTCGCATCCCTTCACGGCTTTTTGCGCCGAACGATGAGAATGGAGCAACGCCGTTCTTGCCTCTTGCCGCGGAAGGCGCGAGCCTGTGCGACCATCGATATCGGCCGAACGTCATCGCAAGGAGGAATGACATGGCAACCAATGTCGCAGTGATCGCGGGCGCAGGAGCTGGCCTCAGCGCTTCCCTGGCGCGCCTCCTTGGCAAGGAAGGCTATCGCGTCATCCTCGCCGCCCGCAATGTCGACAAGCTGGCCGCACTGGTCCAGGAGACCGGCGCACAGGCGGTGGAGACGGATGTGTCGGATGCCACCTCCGTCGCGCGGCTGTTCGACGCCGCGGACAAGGCCGGCCCGCTCGAAATTGCCGTCTTCAACGCCAGCGGCCGCACGCGCGGCCCGATCGCCGAGCTCGATCCCGAGGCGGTCAAACAGGCCCTGCTCGTCGGCGCCTATGGCGGCTTCCTCGTCGGCCAGCAGGCGGCCCGCCGGCTCGTCGCGCGCGGCGCCGGCTCGATCCTGTTCACGGGCGCGACCGCGAGCCTCAAAGGGTTCTCCGGCTCGGCCGGTTTCGCCATGCCGAAATTCGGCCTGCGCGGGCTGGCGCAGTCGATGGCGCGTGAGCTTTCCCCTAAGAACATCCACGTCGCGCATTTCATCATCGACGGCCAGATCGAACCGCCCGGACAGGCGCCCGAGCCCGATCGTCCTGATCGTCGCCTCTCGCCCGACGCGATCGCCGAGACATACCTCGCGGTCCATCGCCAGCATCGCAGCGCCTGGAGCTTCGAGGTCGAGCTCAGGCCATGGGTTGAGACGTTCTGACAATCCGCGCCGATTGCTGACAGTTACACGGCCCTTGCGGCGCTCATGTCATATTAGCCATGGCGCATGTTTCGTTGCCCCGGCCCACTAGTAATATTTAAAGCTTTAAAAGATACCTTTGTTTAACCTCGGCGTGCATACTGCGAGTTGGTCGGATTTGTTACTTGAATCTCTAAACGAATAGAGAAATGCGCATGCCGCTTACACGTCGCACGCTGCTTACAGCCGGAGGCGGCGGTTTGCTGATCGCGCAAGCGCGGGCGGCGCCAAACAGCCCGGCGCAGCAGGCGGAGAACGCCCCGCAGCCAATCACGGGCGACAATAAACTGCGCATCGCCATGCCGGCGTTTGCTTCCGATCCATTCTTCCCGGCCGATGGGGCGGGAGACAAGGGCATAGACATGGAACTGGCCCGCGGCATAGCCGCGGAGCTTGGCGTCGAGCCGGTGTTCGACCGATCCGCCGTAACGTTCGACGGCATGGTGAAACAGCTGATGTCGGGTCAGGCGGACATAGCGATCGGCAAACTCAGCCGCACTCTTCAGCGCGGCCGTTCGATCCTCTATTCGCGACCCTACGCCATGCTGCATCAGGGGCTGCTCGCCAATCGCCTCAACCTGGCGCGCATTACGCAGGGCAAGCCGCCGGAACAGATCATCCGCGATTTCTCCGGCGATCTCGGGGTGATCGAGGGTTCGTCATTCGCCACCTATGCGGCCACGACCTTCCCGCATGCGCAGATACGTCGCTTCGCTGGCTGGAATACGGTTGTCGATGCGATCCGGAACGGCACGATCGACATGGCCTATCGCGATGATTTCGAGATCAAGAAGCTGATGGTCGACGATCCGTCGATGACGGTCGTGGCGCGTTCGATCACGCTGACGGACAAGGTCGACACCATTGCGGTCGGCGTCCGGCCGGACAATCCGCATCTCGCGGCCTTCGTCGATCTTTATCTCGATCTCGCCCGGGGCCAGCAGGTCCTCAACACCGACGAGATCATCGCGCGCTATCGCTTGGGGAGCAAAGCCTGACGATGACCGTCGCCGACGTAGCCGAACCCTTGCCTTTCGATTGGCGCCTGGCGGCAAGGCGCATCCTGCGCTCGCCGTTGACAACGATCATCATGATCCTGGCCGGCATCCTGTGCGGACTCTACTATCCGGCCTTCGCTCATACGATCAGCCCCGTCGCGCAGGTTTATTTGAATTTCCTCAAGATGGTCGTCCTGCCCTACCTGGTCTCGTCGGTCATCTTCTCCATCACGGCGATGGTCCAGGATCCGAAATCGGTCCGCTACCTGGGCAAGGTCGGGATTGCCGTGCTGGTCGTCTCGTTCCTCGCCGTGCTGGTCAGCGGCACATATTCGCTGGTCCTCCAGCCGGGCCAGATCGAGAACCCGCAGTCGCGCATCGAGCTCGGCGAGTTCATCAATTCCCAGGGCAGCGTATCCACCGATCTCGCGTTCCCGTTCCAGCCACCTCAGTCCAACGACGGCGCGAACGGCGAGCATTCGATCCTGCTCGACCTGGTGCCCAATAACGTCTTCAACGCGCTGGCCTCGGGCCAGACGATCCAGGTCCTGCTGTTCTGCCTGCTCTTCGGACTCGCGATGGGCAAGATCCCTCAGCCCTCGTCGATGAGCCTGTCCCAGGCGCTCAACGCGGTCTACCGGGCCTGCACTGTCCTCACCAACTGGTTCGTCTGGGGACTGCCCTTCGCAACCTTCATCCTGATCGCCGACCAGACCGCCTCGACCGGAACCAGGCCGCTCACGCTGATGGGCGGCTACCTGCTGGTCATGGGCCTGTCCTGCCTCACATTCCTCGCCGTTGCATTTGCCGTCATCGCCATCCGGTCGCGACGCAGCTACTGGACAACCATCAAGACCCTTCAGCCCCTTCTCATGGTGGCGATCACCACGCGCTCCACGGTCGCCTCGCTGCCGTGGGTCATCAACCTGTTGAGCGAGCGGCTGAGGTTCAGCCTGGTGGTCGTCGAGCTGCTCGTGCCGCTGCAGGCGGCCTTGCTGCGGACCGGTCCGGCGCTTCTATACACCTCGGGCACCTTGTTCATCGCCCAGCTCTACGGCCATCCGCTTGGCGTGCCCGACCTCCTGCTCGTCGGCATCGTTTCGGCGCTTCTCGCGCTCACGACCGGCGGCATGGGCAGCCTGCTCATCCTGTCGCAGATGTCCATCGTCTGCGGTTACCTGAAGCTTCCCTTCGAAGCGGCGTTCGCCCTGTTCGTCGCGGTGGATGCGGCCGTGGACACGTTCATGACGCTGTCCAGCGTCAGCACCGTCGCAGCGAGCACGGCCATGATCGCGCCCAGCCACAGGGAGGGGACGCAGCCTGCCGAAATCGTCCCGGAAGTGCCCGAAGCCGAGCCCGCCCGATGATCGACGAGAGCATCCGTCCTGAGCTCGGCATCATAGGCGGTCTCGGGCCGCTTGCGTCGGCCGACTTCTACTTCAAGCTGACCCGGATGACCGAGGCGCTCCGCGACAACGAACATGTGCCTGCCGCGATCCTCAGCGTGCCGCAACTGCCGGACAGGACCGAAGCGATCCTCGGCAACCATGACGGGCCGCTGGCGCCCCTGCGAGCCGCGGTCTCGATGCTCAATGCGCTGGGCGTCGCGTGCATCGCGATTCCATGCAACACCGCCCATCATTGGTACGATCAACTGGCGGCGAACTCGCGCGCGGAGATCATCCACATCGGCGATGCCGTGGTGACGGAGATCCGTCGCAGCCTGAACCGGGGCCGGGTCGCGAACCTCGCAACCCGAGGCACCCTCGTCTCCGGCTTCTATCAGGAGAGGATATCGGCCGCTGGATTCGAGCACTGCATTCCCGAAAACACGGAGTTCCAGGAACGCGTCGACAACGCGATCGCCCTCGTCAAGGCCGGCTCGATCGCGGATGCGGCGATTGAGACCGAGCGCGCGCTTCATCTTGCGCAATTGGCCGGCGCCGATGCCGCCCTGCTCGGTTGCACCGAACTGTCGGTGGTGGCCGCCAGCCTCAACGACACGAACGGACTGATCGTCATCGACAGCAATGCGGCCCTGGCGCGAGCCTGCCTGACACGATTGGGCTTTGGCGCGCAGGAAGCGCGAGGCCTGCCGACCGTTTCGTCGCGGCTGCCGGGGCATGACCGACTGCCCTGGCCCGCCGCACAGCGAGCTTCTTAATGCATGTCGCGCAAAAGTGTGCAGCGGTTTTGCGAGAACGACATGCATAAAACAAAGACCTAAAGCGCGTCGCCTGAATCCGTTTCAGCGCGACGCGCTTTAGGTGCCCGCCGCTTCGATCTTGCGCCGCGTCGAATATCTGCCGGCGGCGGCCAGCGTTCTCCAAGTCATAAAATCTTTGAGAGAATATTTTCCGCCTCCCGCTTGATAGGAAAAGCGCTTCGTTGCCCAGCCGGGCAGCATTGGTGATGCTGATATCGAGGCTTAGCATTCAGCCGGGCCGAAATGATTTCAGGATCGCAAGGAACGCATCATGTCCGAACGCGGCAACGCTTCAAATTCTCTCGCTAAGTCAATCACCAGACGCGCCGGACTTGCCGCGCTTTTGGCCGCGACATTTGCCGTCATAGGCCTCGTCCAGCCGTCGCCGTCCCTCGCCGAGGACAAGAAGGCGATCAAGGTCGGCATCATCAGCGGCGAGGACGAGGATGTCTGGCGCGTCGTCACCGCCGAGGCGGCCAAGAAAGGACTGACGATCGAAACCGTCGTCTTCAACGATTACACCCAGCCCAACGAAGCGCTTGAGCGCGGCGAGATCGACGCCAACGCCTTCCAGCACAAGCCTTACCTCGACAACCAGATCAAGACTCAAGGCTATCACATCGTCCCGGTCGGCTATACCGGCGTCTGGCCGATCGGCCTCTATTCGAAGAAGCACGCCAAGGTCGCCGACCTGCCGGAAGGCGCCGTCATCGGCCTGCCGAACGATCCCTCCAACGAAGGTCGCGCTCTGCATGTGCTTGAGCATGAGGGGCTGATCAAGCTGAAGGACGGCACCGGCATCCTGGCCACGACCGCCGACATTGCCGAGAACCCGAAGAAGCTCGAGATCAAGGAGCTCGACGCCGGCATCGTCGGCCGCTCGGTCGACGATCTCGACGCTGCCGTGGTCAACACCGACTGGGCGCTGAAGAGCGGCCTTGGCCCGGAGCAACGCATCGCGCAGGAGCCGGTGGCGGACAATCCCTACCGCAACTTCATCGCGGTCAAGGCCGGCAGTGAGAACGAGCCCTGGGTTAAGACGCTGGTCGCCTCTTACCAGAACGAAACCGTCAAGGCCGAGTTCGACAAGGTCTACAAGGGCACCGGGATCAGCGCCTATTGATCGGGGCCTGGCTGGCAGGAACGGGCGGTTCGCTGGCGAGCGGGCCGCCATCGCGTTTGCGCGGCGCTGAAACGGACATGGAAATGAACCAGCATGTCAAGGCCGAGATAGCCGAACCGGTCCACATCCGGCCCACGGCGACGGAAGATGTCGTCCGCCTCGTCGGCCTGAAGCGCAGCTTCGGCGCGACGGCGGCGCTCGACGGCGTCTCGCTCACGGTGCGCAAGGGCGAGATCCTCGGCATCATCGGCCGCAGCGGCGCCGGCAAGTCGACGCTGATCCGCTGCCTCAACGGCCTGGAGCGGCCGGATTCCGGCCAGGTCTTCATCGAGAGCCGCGAGATCGGCCGTCTGAGCGAGCGCGACTTGCAGCCGCTGCGCCGCCGCATCGGCATGGTCTTCCAGCACTTCAACCTTCTGTCGGCGAAAACCGTCGAGGAAAACGTCGCGCTGCCGCTCAAGATCGAGGGCAAGCCAAAGGCCGAGCGGCTGGCCCGCGCGGCCGAGCTGCTGCAGCTCGTCGGCCTGTCGGAAAAAGCCAAGGCCTATCCGGCGTCGCTCTCGGGCGGGCAGAAGCAGCGCGTCGGCATCGCCAGGGCGCTCGCCGCGCGGCCGGCGCTGCTCTTGTCCGACGAAGCGACCTCGGCGCTCGACCCGGAGACCACGCGCTCGATCCTGGCGCTGCTCAAGGACATCAATTCCAGGCTCGGCCTCACTATCCTGCTCATCACGCACGAGATGGAAGTGATCCGTTCGATCGCCGACCGCGTGGCGGTGATCGACGCCGGCCGGATCGTGGAAGAGGGCGCCGTCTGGCAGGTCTTCGCCGATCCGAAATCCGAGATCACGCGCAGCCTGCTCGGCGCCATCCGGCCGCAACTACCGCCCGAGATCGCCGGCCGGCTGGTCGCCGGCGAGGGCGCGGAGACGATCCTCAAGGTCGATGTGGCCGGCGATGCGGCGCGTGGTCCGCTGCTGTCCGATCTGAGCGCCAGTGTGCCCGGCCCGATCCGCCTCGTGCATGGCGGCATCGACCATGTCCAGCAGCAACCAGTCGGCACGCTGTTCCTCGCCGTCCCCGACAGCGGGGGTCTCGCGCAGACAATCGCATTCCTGAAAGACCGCGGCGCGCGGGTGGAGGTGCTTGGCCATGTCGCCGGTCCTGTTTGAACTCCTGCTTCGCTCGATCTGGGAGACCGTGCTGATGACCGGCGCTTCCGGTCTCATCTCGCTGGTCTTCGGCTTGCCGCTCGGGCTGGCGCTGGTCGCCACCGACCGCGGCGGCATCGCCGAAAACCTCTGGGTGAACCGCGTCCTCGGCGCTTTGATCAACGGCTTCCGCTCCGTGCCCTTCATCATCCTGCTGGTGGCGCTGATCCCGGTGACGCGGCTGATCGTCGGCACCTCGATCGGTACCTGGGCGGCGATCGTTCCGCTGTCGATCGCCGCAACGCCCTACTATGCCCGCATCGCAGAAGTATCGCTGCGCGAGGTCGACCACGGCCTGATCGAGGCGGCGCGCGCCATGGGCGGCAATCGCTGGACGATCATCCGCGAGGTGCTGGTGCCGGAAGCGCTGCCGGGCATCGTCGCAGGCTTCACGGTGACGCTGGTAACGCTGGTCGGAGCCTCGGCCATGGCCGGCGCCATCGGCGCCGGCGGTCTTGGCGACCTCGCCATCCGCTATGGCTACCAGCGTTTCGAGACCAGCGTCATGATTGCCGTGGTCGTCGTGTTGATCGTGCTGGTCTGCGGCATCCAGTGGATCGGCGACCGGCTGGTGGCGCGGCTCGATCATCGCGCATGAGCGCTTGGGCCGGCGGCGGTCTCATCGAACGCAATTTGCCGCAAAGGCCCGGATTTGAGCGGCGGCTTGCTCCGTTTGCAATGAGATTGGTCGGCGCGTTTCTTCACCTCCAATGATGCGCATGTCATCGTGCGGCGGGGTCGCCAGAGCAATTCCAGGAAAACTGCGCGCAGCGGTTTTTCCATCCGGATTGCGAAAACAAAGAGTTGCCGCAGGAGGAGCCTGTCCATGGCCAGAATAATTCCGGTGCTCGATCTCGACCGCCTTGAACAGGGCGCGTCGGAACTGCGGACTTTCTTGTTTGATCTGCGAACGGCGGCCCGCGATGTCGGCTTCTTCTACCTCAGCGGCCACGGCATAGCACAGTCCGATATCGACGCGGTGCTCAATGCCGCGCGCCACTTCTTTGCCTTGCCTGAAGCCGACAAGCTCGCGATCGAAATGGTGAAGTCGCCGCAGTTCCGCGGCTACACTCGCGCCGGCGGCGAGCTGACCAGGGGCAAGGCCGACTGGCGCGAGCAGCTCGACATAGGCGTCGAGCGCGCGACGATCCCGCAAGCACCGGGCGTGCCGGCCTGGACGCGGCTGCAGGGCCCGAACCAATGGTCGGCGGCACTTCCAGAGCTGAAGCCGGCGCTGCTCGCCTGGCAGGCCAAGGCGACAGAGGTTGCGATCCGCCTGCTCAAGGCCTTCGCGCTGTCGCTCGATCAGCCGGAAGACGCTTTCGATCCGATCTATCGCGGCGAGCCCAATCACCGCATGAAGATCGTTCGCTATCCCGGCCGTGACGCCACCGGCGACGACCAGGGCGTCGGCGCGCATAAGGATGGCGGCTTCCTCACCCTTCTGTTGCAGGATGAGAACAAGGGGCTTCAGGTCGAGTATGACGGTAGCTGGGTGAATGTGGATCCGATTCCGCGAACGCTCGTGGTCAATATCGGCGAGCTGCTCGAGCTCGCCTCGAACGGCTATCTCAGGGCAACCGTGCATCGCGTCGTCACGCCACCGCCTGGCGTCGAGCGGATATCGGTGCCGTTCTTCTTCAGCGCCCGTCTCGACGCGACGATCCCGCTGCTCGATCTGCCGGAGGAACTGGCCGCCGAGGCGCGCGGCCCGGCCAGCGACCCCGACAATCCGCTGTTCCGCAACGTCGGGACCAATGTGCTGAAGAGCCGGCTGAGGTCGCATCCCGACGTGGCGCGGCGGCACTATGCCGACCTGCTGGAAAAGGCGGCGGCCGCCGGCTGAGGTTTTCCAGCAGTCTGAGCGAGATTTTTTCGCGTTTCGGGCAGTTTTTGGAATTCTGTTCGTCGCAAACCGGTCGGCCAAAGCCCAAATAACGGGTGTCGTCCGGTGTTTTCCTCCCATTGCGCCGGACGATGTTCCCCTCTGAAGGTTATGACCTTCATTTTTGGCCGGGCCGCTTTCGCGCCCGGCCTTTTTCTTTGGCGCAAGCACATCGCACTGCGGCCACCGCCCGCAATTGCGCAAAAGAGAAAAGACTGACGAGGTCAGGCGAAGGCGATGCGGATCGTACCGAAGGGTCCGAAATCCGAGACGATCTCGTCGCCATGCCGACATTCGACCGGCCGGATGAAGGAGCCTGATAGCACCACCTGGCCGGCGTCGATCTGCATACCGTATTGGTGAAGACGGTTGGTGAGCCAGACGATGCCCTTGGCGGGATGGTCGAGCACGCCGGCGCCGAGCCCGGTCTCCTCGACCTCGCCGTTGCGCGACACGATGGCGCCGATCCAGCGCAGGTCCGCCTCGCGCGGTCCGGCCGCGCGGCCGCCGACGACGATGCCGGCATTGGCGGCGTTGTCCGAGATCGTGTCGAAGAAGGTCCTGATCCTGCCGGTCTCCTTGTTCATCCGCTCGATGCGGGTGTCGAGGATTTCAAGCGCAGGCGTGATGTGGTCTGTGGCGTCGAGAACGTCGTCGATCGTTATGTCCGGGCCGGCGAGCGGCGCCTTCATCACGAAGGCGATCTCGGCCTCGATGCGCGGCTGGATGAAACGAGTGGCCGGAACCATGCCGCCGTCCTCGAAGAACATGTCGTCGAACAGCATGCCGGAATCCGGGATGTCGATGCTGAGCGCCGACTGCATCGCCTTGGAGGTCAAGCCGATCTTCCAGCCCTTGATGGCGAGGCCCGATGCGACCTTCCGCTTCACCAGCGCGGCCTGCACGCGGTAGGCGTCGTCCATCGTGGCTTCAGGAAAATCGAGGCTGAGCAGCCTGATCTGGCGGCGCTCGCGCTCGGCTTCGAACAGCCGGCGCGCGGCATCCTCGACTTGGCTTTCCGTCATCATCGGCCAGACCCTTCGTCGACGACGCCATTGCGCAGCAGCCCAATGCCCTCGGCCTCGACCTCGATCACGTCGCCCGGCTTCAGCCAGATCGGCGGATCGAAGCGGGCGCCGGCGCCGGTCGGCGTGCCGGTGACGATGACATCGCCCGGCACCAGTGTCGTGAAGGTCGAGATGTAGTTGATGATCTTGCGGAAGGAAAAGATCATGCGGCTGGTGCGGTCCTGCTGACGCAGCTCGCCATTGACGCGGGTGGTCAGCGAAATGTCGGCGATCTGCGCCTCGTCGGTGAACGGCACCAGCCACGGTCCGATTGATCCGCTGCGGTCGAAGTTCTTGCCTTGCGTGACGTTGAACTTGGCATGGCGCACCCAGTCGCGGATGGTGCCTTCGTTGCAGAGCGAGAGCGCCGCGATATGGTCGAGCGCATCGGCCTCGGCGATCCGCCGGCCCCCTTTGCCTATGACGACGACGATCTCGCCCTCATAGTCGAGCTGCGGCGATTCCGGCGGCCGAACCAGCGGCGCGCCGTGGCCGACGAAGGAACGCGGGAAGCGGATGAACAGCGATGGGTTGGAGGGTGCCGCCTGCCCGTCCTTGTACTCCTCGTTGCGGTCCGGATAGTTGACGCCGACGCAGACGATTTTTTCCGGGGAAGGGACCGGGATTTCATAGGCGATATCGTCGACCCGGAAGTCTGCTGCCAACCCTTCCGCCTCCTCGGCCAGGCGGCGGAGAGCGCCGGCTTCGATCACTTCGCGCAGCGTTGGCCATTGAGCATGGCGCGCTGAAAGGTCGATCACGCCCTTGTCGGTGATCGCGCCGTAGCGCGTCTTGCCGCCGACAGTGAAGGTGGCGAGGCGTCCCGCGCTCATGCTGATGCTCCACAGTCGGCGCCGCTGGCCAAGCGCCAGCGTCGAGCTCTACGGCGCCCCCCTCTGTCCTGCCGGACATCTCCCCCACAAGGGGGGAGATCGGATGTCGTCTCGGCTTTCGACAATCGCCGACGTTGCAGGAGAAGCGCCAACCAAGCGGCCGGCCAATCTCCCCCCTCGTGGGGGAGATGTCCGGCAGGACAGAGGGGGGCGCGAAGGAATGTTGTCATCGAAAGATTGGGTGCAATTAAAAACTACGGTGCCACGATCGGCGAGGCCGCCAGATCCGACTTTCGCGGCTCGACGCCCGCAAACACACTGCCTTCCTCGAACCAGCTTCTGGGCGCCGGCGCGCCCCACAGCGTCTGGCGCTGCGGGTCCTTCAGGTCCCACTTGATCGGCTCCAGGTCCGGATCGACCGTCTGGTAGTCGGAGCAATAGATCTCGATGCGATGATTGTCGGGATCGCGGATGTAGAGGAAGAAGGCGTTGGAGATGCCGTGCCGTCCGGGGCCGCGCTCGATGTTGCCGACATAGCCGGTGGTCGCCATCAGGTCGAGCAGGTCGATGATGTTGAGCGGCGTCGGCACCCAGAAGGCGACATGGTGCAGACGCGGTCCAAGGCCATTGGTGAAGGCGATGTCGTGCACGCCGCCCTTGCGGTGCGTCCAGGCCGCCCACAGCTTCCCGGTCTCGGCGTCCTCGGTGTACTCGGTCACGCGGAAGCCGAGCTCGTTGTAGAAGGCCACCGATTCATCGACGTTCGGCGAGAAGCAGTTGAAGTGGTCTATGCGCAGCGGCTTCACGCCGTGATAGAGCGCGTATTTCTGGTGGATCGGCGGCAGCCGCTCCATCTTGGAATAAAACTCAAGCGGAATGCCGTGCGGGTCGCGCGTGCGGAAGGTGCGCGACTGGTAGGGCCGTTCGACCCATTCGACCGGCAGGTTCTTGCCTTTGAAAAACTGCGCCGCCTTGTCGAGGTCTTCGTCGGAGAAGACCTTGAAGCCGAGGTCGCGCGCTTCCGGTGTCGTCGCCTTGCGCAGCACGATGCAGTGGTGGCCGCGTTCCTCCAGCGCACGCAGGTAGATGGCGCCGCTGGTCTCGTCCGTCACCTGCAGGCCGAGCGTGTCGACATAGAACGCACGGGACTTGGCAAGGTCAGTGACGGCGAGCTCGACGTGGCTGAGCCGCACGATGTTGAATGCGGGGTAGAGGTTGGGTTGGGGCAGCGGCACTGAAGGGTCCTCAACTTATCTATTGAACCGGGAAGATCACATTGGCTTGGCCTGTGCCGGACGAGGGGAAGTACTCGCCGATCAATTCACCCCGGCCGGCATAGCTGCCCCAGCCGAGCGCGCCGAAGAGCATTGCCGTGTCATGCATGGAGCCTTCGCCGCAGCAGTGGTCAGCGTATTCGGTGAGCATCTTGAGAAAGGTGGCTATCTCGCCCTTCTGCCAGAGCTCGAGCACACGCAGATCGACCTGGCGGTTGAACTCGGACGAGATCGTGAACGTGCCGTTGTTGGCTTCATAGTCATCATTGGCCCAGATCTTGTGGCTGAGCGAGCCTGAGGCGACGAGCAGAACCCGGTTGTCGCTCGCTTCGATGGCTTCGCGGATTGCCTCGCCCAGCTTCCGGGACGATTCATGACTGTGCACCGTGCACCACGCCGCGATGGAGACGACCTTGAAGTCACCTGAGCGGGACATGAACCGCATCGGCACGAGCGTGCCGTATTCCAGCTCCAGGCTGTCTATGTGGTGCGCCAGCGTATAGACGCCCCTCGCTCGCGCCTTCTCCGCGATCAGGTCGCCCAGGGCCGGGTTCCCGTCGTATTTGAACGGCATGTCCTGGATGAATTGCGGAAACTCGTTTGACGTAAATACACCTTCGAAATGGCTGTTGGCGTTGATGTGATATCCGGCGTTCACCACCCAATGGGTGTCGCAGATCACGATCGTATCGGCCCCCAGTTCCTTGGCGCGGCGGGCGATCTCGACATGCCCGTCGATCGCCTGCTTGCGCGTGCCGAAGACGCGGCCTGGCTGTTCCGACATCAGCATGGTCGGAACATGCGTCACCTTCGCGGCTAGAACAATCTCACCCATGAAATACCTCCCGTGGCTTGGCTGAATGCGAGCCGACGCTACAATACTTCACATGCTAATTATTTGACATGGGTCAAGCTCCGCTTCAGCCGCCGAGCTTCTGGATCGAATGCGGCGCCGTGGCGAACGCGATGTTCTTGGTTTCCATGTAGAAGTCGAACGACCAGTCGCCGCCGTCGCGACCGATGCCCGAGCTCTTGACGCCGCCGAACGGTGTCGGCAGGTGGCGCACATTCTCCGAGTTCACCCAGATCATGCCGGCGTCGAGCGCGTCGGTGAAACGCAGCGCGCGGGTGACGTCGGAAGTCCACAGATAGCCGGTGAGGCCGTATTGCGTGTCGTTGGCCAGCGCCAGCGCCTCGGCCTCGTCCTTGAACGGGATGGCGGTCAGCACCGGGCCGAAGATCTCTTCCTGGGCGATGCGCATCTTGTTGGTGGCGCCGACGAAAAGCGTCGGGCTGACATAGCAGCCGCCGCCTGGACCGGCGAACTTGCCGCCGCCGGCGGCGACTACCGCGCCTTCCGATTTGCCGATCTCGATATAGGCGAGCACCTTTTCCTCATGCACCGGATGGATGAGGGGACCGACCACGGTTTCGGGATCGAGCGGATGGCCGATCCTGATGCGCTTGGCCTTCTGTGCCACCAGGTCCGTGAACTTGTCGTGGACGGAGGCTTCGACCAGCAGGCGCGACGAGGAAGTGCAGCGCTCGCCGTTCAGCGAATAGATCATGAAGACGGCGGCATCCGCCGCCCGCTCCAGGTCGGCGTCGGCGAAGACGATGACCGGGTTCTTGCCGCCGAGCTCGAAATGCACGCGCTTTAGCGTTTCAGCACCTTGGCGCATGATCATGGAGCCGGTGCGGCTTTCGCCGACGAAGCCGATCGCCTTGATGTCGGGATGCTCGGTCAGCGCGCGGCCCGCGTCTTCGCCGAAACCGTTGACGAGATTCCAGACGCCCTTGGGCAGGCCGGCCTCCTCGGCGATCTCTATCAGCAGCCGCGCCGTCAGCGGCGACAGTTCCGCCGGCTTGTGAACGATCGTGCAGCCGGCAGCGAGCGCCGGCGCGATCTTCCAGGTTGAGAGCATGAAGGGCGTGTTCCACGGCGTGATCACGCCGACCGGGCCGATCGGCACGCGCGTCGTCAGATTGAGCTGGTTCGGCGCCCTGAGCGAGCGGCCGTCGCGCGCTTCCGGCGCGCGGTCGGCATAGAAGCGGAAATTCTCGGCGCCGCGCAGCGCCGCCTTGGCCATGAATTTAAGCGACTGGCCGGTATCCATGCACTCGACCAAGGCGATCTCTTCCGCTCGCGCGACGATGGCGTCTGCGATTTTGTGCATGAGCTTCTTGCGGGCCTCGCCCGAGATCGCCGCCCAGTCCCTGAATGCGGCCTTCGCCGCCTTGGCGGCGCGGTCGATGTCGGCGACCTTGCCACGCGCAACCTTGGCGATCGGCTTCAGATCGATCGGCGAGATGGTCTCGTATGTCGAACCGTCGGCGGAGGGCACCGCCTCGCCGGCGATCTGGTTCAGCACGCCATCTTTTCGGAAGCGTTCGAGATAGGCTTCTGCCTTCCTCAGATTGTCGTCCAATGCCGCCATGGGTGGTTCCTGTTGATTGCTTGCCGCGCCCCGTTACTTGCCACGGATGTCACTTGCCGCGCAGGCGTGGATGGATAGCGTTGTTCTTCCAGCTGAGCTCCGCGTCGATCTCACGGATCTCCAGCGACAGCGCGAAATGCGGCGTGGCGAACAGCGATGCGAGATGGTCCGTGACCGCCGCGAAGATCGCCTCGCCGGCGCGTTTCTTCTCCCCGGCGCTGCGGCCCTTGCCGATGCGGAAGTTCATGTCGATGAAGCCGTTCTCGGGCAGCCGGTCGGCGATAGCGTAGGCCTCGGCGCGGAAGGCGCGCACGCGCACCGCGCCAGGCTCGAACAGGCCGGTTTCGAGGATGGTCCGCGAGACCAGCGCGCAAAGCTCGGTCATGTCGACCTTCGCGTCCAGATTCGCGGAATATTCGATCGCCATATGGGGCAAGGGGTTCCTCCGCCGGCAGCACCGGTTCTTGTAATTAACATGTGAATTACATCTTGACGTCCGAATGTCAAGCATCGTTGTCTATGTGTCGTGGCTGCTCGGGCGCGGGATTGCCGCTCCCGGCAAAATCGCGGATATAACTCGATGGCCGTCGAGTTTTGTCCCGAGTCGCGAGCGGAACCTGGAATTGGAGACCTGACCTTGCTACCGCCCAGCACCCGCCGTTCGCTGCCGATGGCTCTGCTTCGCGCCCGCGAAGTCATCATGGCGCATTTCCGGCCGATGCTTGCCCGCCACGACATCACCGAACAGCAATGGCGCGTGTTGCGTGTGCTTGCCGAAACCGGTCCGCTGGAGGCGACCGAGCTTGCCAATCGCGCCTCGATCCTGCCGCCCAGCCTCACCCGCATCATCAAGGCGATGGAGGAGCGCGAGTTCATCACTCGCAACAAGGTCAAGGACGACGGTCGCCGCGCTCTGCTCGCCATCAGTCCGGCCGGCCTGGCGCTGATCGAGGAGCTGTCGCCGGAACGCGTCGCCATCTACGATGCGATCGAAAAGCGCTACGGCGCCGAGCAGCACGAGCGCCTGCTGGATATGCTGGAAAGCCTGATCCAGTCGGAATCGGCGGAAGGGTGAGCGCTTTCCCTTCTCCCACAAGGGGAGAAGGTGAGGCGGTGTCACTCACCCGCCAAAACTCCCAAGCGCGCTCGGCTGCATATAGTTGCGCCCGACATAGAGCAGCGCCGCCTCGTCGCTGCCGTGACGGATGTCGACGACACGGCCGAACATCACATTGTGCGTGCCGACCTTGTTCACCGCGCCGATCTCGCAGTCGAAGCTGACGATGGCATCGAGCAGCGCCGGCATGCCGGAGGGCATGGTCTGCCAGCGCGCCGCGCTGTAGCGCTCGGTCATGTCACGGATGGCGCCCGCGAATTTTGCCGCGAGATGCATATGCGATTGCGTCAGCACGTTGACGCAGAAGCGCTGGTTGGCGAGGAACATGCCGGTCTGCGCCGAGCGCTCGTTCATGCACACGAGCAACGTCGGCGGGTCGTCGGAAACACTGCACATGGCGGTTGCGGTGAAGCCGCCGCGCCCCGCCGGACCGTCTGTGGTGACGATGTTGACCGGCGCACAGACCCGCGCCATGGCCTCGCGGAATTCCAGCCTCGCGACTTGCGTTTCCATGGCCGCCTTCATCGCCGGCCTCCGTCAGTTGGCCTGGCCGGCAAGCGGCGGCAGCCAGGTATCGCCGGTCCAGCCCTTTTCGTCATAGTCGGCCATGCAGGCGTCGACCAGCTCTTCCATCTGCTTCAGCCGGCCGCCGCGCTCGGCGCCCTTCAGCACCTGCAGCCGCACCTCTTCCGGGGCTCCCGCATAGTTGAGCTCATAGAGCGCGTGGCGGCCGCCGAACTCGGTCCCGGTCGCATCCCACAACAGTTTCATGATCTTGATGCGTTCGACATGGCCCATGTCGTTGGAGCCGCGCACATATTGCGCGAGGTAGCGATCGATCTCGGGATTGCCGAAGTCGCGCGCCGAGGAAGGCAGATAGATCAGTCCCGAGGCGATCACCCGCCGCACCGTGTCGATGACGCGCGGATAGGCCTCAGACATGAATGTGCGGTAGGAAAGTGCTGCTTCGAGATTGGGCAGCACGGCGCCGTTCGTCCACGCAATGGGGTTGTAGGCCATGGCGTTGGAGAAGCTCCAGAACATGTGGCGCAGCGCAATCACCTCGCCGAGCGCGGCCTGGTTGCCGCGGAAGGCGTCGCCGCCGGTCGCCCGCAGCGCCTTGGCGAGCAGGCCGGCGAGGAAGTCGAGTTTGACCGCAAAGCGCGTGCAGCCCTGGAAGCAGTAGCCATGCATGAAGCCCGACGCCGGATGGAAGGACAGGATCTTCTGCGCGTCGCGCAGCACCAGCACGTCCTCCCAGGGGATGAAGACGTTGTCGAGCACCAGGATCGCGTCGTTCTCGTCGAAGCGTGACGACAGCGGATAGTCGAAAGGATGGCCGACGCTGTTCGCCGTCTGCTCGTAGGAGACGCGGCAGAACATCTTTATGCCCGGGGCGTTCATCGGCACAATGAACATCACCGACAGCGACGGATCCTCCGTCACCGTCGCCGAGCTCTGCGCCAGGAAATTATAGTGGGTGAGCGCCGACGACGTCGCCACCACCTTGGCGCCGGACACCCAAATGCCGGCATCGTTCTCCTTGGTGATGTGCACGAACACGTCTTTCACCTGCTCGGCCGGCTTGTGGCGGTCGATCGGCGGATTGACGATCGCGTGGTTCATGAACAGGACCGCTTCCTGCGCGCGTTTGTGCCAGGCGCGAGCATTGTCCTTGAACGGCCCGTACCATTCGGCATTGGCGCCGAGCGTGTTCATCAGCGCCGCCTTGTAGTCGGCGGTGCGGCCCATCCAGCCATAGCTCATGCGCGCCCAATGCGCGATCGCGCTTTGCTGCGCTGCAAGCTCGGCGGCGGAATGGGCGACGCGGAAATATTTGTGGGTGTAGCCGCCCGAGCCGGTGTCGGTCGGCGCGGTCAGGACCGGTTGCTGGGCGGGATCGTGCAGCGCATCGTAAAGGCGCGCCAGCGAGCGCACCGAATTGCGCATCGCCGGATGGCTGGTGACGTCGGCCACCCGCTCGCCATTGATGTAGACCTCCCGCCCGTCACGCAGGCTCTCCAGATATTCGGCACCCGTGAATGGCCGCGACTTGTCGGCCCGGAAATCTTCCGATCGCATCATCATCCTCCCTTAACATGTTAAATTTATCGAATCCGACCGCCGCGGGTTATGGACAAAATCCAAAATAGGTTGGATTTTTTCCGGCATCATGGCCCAGTCTCTCATTCCTGAATTCTTCGTCTACGGCGAACCGGCGCGGGCCCTTGATGTCGGTTTTTTGCACGTCGAAACTGTTCTAGCCCGCGCCTCCGTGCATCGCGGCCGGGTTCTGGCGCATAAGCATCCGCAAATGGCGCAGGTCACCTTCTGGACCAGCGGGCGGGGCATCTACCGGATCGAGGACGAAACCTGGAGTTTTTCGGCACCGACGGTGAGCTTCATGCCGAGCGGCGTGGTGCATGGTTTCGACATCGAGCCGGGCACGGACGCTATCGTCGTCTCGGTCGCGGATGCGGCGCTTGCCACGATCGCCGAGCATTCCGCGCTGCCGCTCGACCAGCCCGTCTTCGTCACCAGCCGGGGCGACGCGGTGCTTTGGGAAAGGCTGGGAGAAACACTCAGGATGATCCAGGCCGAGTATGCTGAGGCGCAGTCGGGCGCGGAAAAGATCCTGCCGCCGCTCATCGCGGTGGCGCTGTCGGGCATCGCCCGGCTAGACGCACAATCGCATGCGGTGACGGTGCCGGCCGCAGTGGCGTTGGGCGGGCGACTCAGGCGGCTGATCGACCGCCACTTTCGCGACGACTGGCCGGTCGAGCGCTATGTCGAGGAACTCGGCACCACGCGCCATCTGCTCGACAAGGCTTCGCATCAGGTGCTGGGTTCGGGCGTGCGTCAGGCAATCGGCGAGCGACGGCTGGTCGAAGCCAAGCGCCTGCTCCTCTTCACCATACGCACGGTGGAGGACATCGCCTACGAGACGGGCTTCAACGATCCGGCCTATTTCTCGCGCTTCTTTCGTCAGGCGGTTGGCGTGGCGCCGGCGGCGTGGCGGAAGGAGCGGTTAGGCAGTAGGCAGTAGGCAGTAGGCAGTAGGCAGTAGGCAGTAGGCAGTAGGC
>SUGL01000189.1 GCA_004963905.1 Mesorhizobium sp. | reverse complement strand
GTCCTGCAGCCGGTTCAGCGCCGGCTCCAGCGTCAGTTCCTCGCCGTCGAGATCGAAGCGCAGGTCGGTCATCGTCTCGTCGAACAGGCGGTTCCAGGCGCCGCGTCCGGTGACCGACTTTTCATGGAACAGCTGCTCGACGCGATCCTCGAGTTGGTAGGGCTTGTCCTTCCTGAGGTCGAGCACCCACGGACGGTAGTGGGCGAAGGCGGCGTCGGCCGCAAGCGCGCTTTCAATCACCGCGTCGTCGATCAGGTTGAGCTCGAGCGCGAAGAACAAGAGATGCGCGCTGGCAT
>SUGL01000188.1 GCA_004963905.1 Mesorhizobium sp. | reverse complement strand
CCATGGTATGGAATTGAGCCATGAGGAGATCTTTCGGGTGCTGGAACGTATGCAAGTTCGGCCTGAGGGGTTGGTATTTAAAGGCGTTACGGACTACGTCGGTCCGCAGAAGATGGTTCGTGAAGCACCAGCCGTCGATGACTTGATCCAGCGGGCGCGAGCAAGTTCGCCGGAAGATCCGCTGTACGTTGTGGCAATCGCAGCGATCAGCAACGTCGCGTCTGCCCTTATCAAGGCGCCAGACATCAGCGATAAAATCGTCGTTGTGTGGCTGGCTGGTAATGCTTTGGAATGGC
>SUGL01000187.1 GCA_004963905.1 Mesorhizobium sp. | reverse complement strand
GTGCTGTTCACCAGCAACCTGACCAACCTGCCGATCCAGAGTGCTGCCGGTCGCGACATTCCGCAGGGCGCGATCCATATCGAGCGCGTCAGGCTGATCTGGCAGGACAGGCTGTTCGAACGCATCACGCTTTCCAACTACAGCCGCGAGCATTCGACAATCACCGTCTCGCTGCATTTCGCCGCCGATTTCCGCGACATGTTCGAGGTGCGTGGCTCGACACGGCAGAAGCGCGGAACGGTCCACGTCGCCAGGACCGACAAGGCGTCGGTGCTGCTCGGCTATGACGGTCTCGACGG
>SUGL01000186.1 GCA_004963905.1 Mesorhizobium sp. | reverse complement strand
GCGCCACGGTCGTCTGGTCGTTCCAGGTCTTGCTGCGCACAGCCTCCTGAACCGCGGCCTTGGCGTCGGCGACGGTGACGCCCGGCTTGGCGTACTTGCCCAGCGCGTGCTCGACGGCGACCGCAGCCGCCTTGTAGGCGTCGAGATAGTTGATGTCGGGCGTCCGGTTGAGCGCGTAGGCGGTCGGCACCACACCGATCAGGATCAGCATGATCAGGCCCATGCCCTTCTGGCCGTCATTGGAGCCATGCGCGAAGCTGACGCCGGTGCAGGTGAAGATGAGCAGCGCGCGGATCCCACC
>SUGL01000185.1 GCA_004963905.1 Mesorhizobium sp. | reverse complement strand
TCTCGATGGCGCGACGCACGACTTCGTAGTCGCTGCCTTCGGGCGTGATGTCGTCCTGGAGGATCGCTGTCGGTCTCATCAGGGTATTCATGGTCATCTGGGCGTTCATGGCAATATCTCCCATGGCAATATCTCTTTGACCGCGAATATCGGTCCTCCAGTGCTCTGCCACCACCCGAAACTTGCCTTCTCAAATCCCACCCCCAGATAGACTCCGATTTCGAGCCGGAGGCGTTGATGACCGCGGAAAAAGCCAATCTGACCCGGGCCAAAGAGACTTTGCTGATGACGCTCTACGGCAA
>SUGL01000184.1 GCA_004963905.1 Mesorhizobium sp. | reverse complement strand
CTATCGCCGCGCCATCCTCGACTACTGGGCCGAGAACGAGGAGACGCTGGGCGACATCGTCACCCATGTGCTGATCCATGAGATCGGCCACCATTTCGGCCTCTCGGACGACGACATGGAGCGGATCGAGGAGGCGGCGGAGCAGGCTGCGGCGGGGTGAGCTTCACACTGCTCTGTGGACGCCTCGTTCCTTCGCGCGCCCTCTGCCCTGCCGGGGATCTCCCCCACCTGGGCGGAGATCGGCTGTATCTACCAATCGCTGAGCTTGGTGTCGGCCGTGTATTCCTGACCCTCGACATCCTTC
>SUGL01000183.1 GCA_004963905.1 Mesorhizobium sp. | reverse complement strand
AGGACATCGTGCGCCGGCCCGACGGCCTGTGGCGCGTCATCACCAACAAGGGCGAGGTGGTGGCCGAGCACGTCGTCAACGCCGGCGGGCTCTGGGCACGCGAGGTCGGCCGCATGGTCGGGCTCGAATTGCCGGTGCTGGCGATGGAGCACATGTACCTGATCACCGAGGACATGCCGCAGGTCGCCGACTGGAACAGGAAGACCGGTACCGAGATCATTCATGCAGTCGACTTCGACGGCGAGCTGTATCTCCGCCAGGAGCGCGGCGGCATGCTGATGGGAACCTATGAGAAGGCCAACAA
>SUGL01000182.1 GCA_004963905.1 Mesorhizobium sp. | reverse complement strand
CTGCGCATCCTCACCAGCCGCCAGTACGAATTTCACTATAAGATGGCGCAGGTCGCCGCGGAGTATCTCAAGGCCGCCGGGTTCCAGGTTCAGCTCGACGTCGTCGAGTGGGCGACGCTGACCAAGAACCGCACCGATCCGGCGCTCTGGGATATCTACATTACCCACAGCCCGTTCCTGCCCGAGCCGTCGCTCACCGGCATCATGTCGGACTCCTCGCCCGGTTGGTGGGTCTCCGACCGCAAGCACAAGGTGCTCGATGCCTTCAATGCCGAATCCGATCCGGCCAAGCGCGTCCAGCTGTTC
>SUGL01000181.1 GCA_004963905.1 Mesorhizobium sp. | reverse complement strand
GTCTTCTTCCTGCTGCGCGCCGGCGAGATCCACCTGCGCGAGCGCGTGCGCTCGACCCTCGAGGTCGAATCCGGCACCAACGACCCGATCGCCATTTTCCTCACCATCACCTTGGTCGAGATCATCGCCTCGCATACCAATCCGGAAGCCAACGTGCTGGCCACCAACCTGCTGCTCGGCTTCCTCATCAATATGGGGCTTGGCGCCGTCATCGGCGTGCTCGGCGGCTTGGCGATCGTGCGCCTCGTTGAGCGGCTGAACCTCGACCACGGCCTGCTGCCGATCTTCGTGCTGACGCTGTCCTTGAT
>SUGL01000180.1 GCA_004963905.1 Mesorhizobium sp. | reverse complement strand
GCCCAGGGCGAGGACGTGGTGGCCGGCATCCGCACGCCGCAGAACATCACCGAGGTTGCACGCATTGCCGCCGGCTCCGACAAGCCGTCGCTGCAGAAGCTGATGCCGGACGCCTTCCAGGCTTTCGTCGACATCTCCGATCGGCTGGAAAAGCATTACCGCGACATGCAGGACCTCGAATTCACCATCGAGCGCGGCAAGCTGTGGATGCTGCAGACCCGCTCCGGCAAGCGCACCGCCAAGGCGGCGCTGAAGATTGCCGTCGAGATGGCGAAGGACGGGCTGATCACCAAGGAGGAGGCGGTGGCCCGC
>SUGL01000017.1 GCA_004963905.1 Mesorhizobium sp. | reverse complement strand
TGGAATGACGATCGCGATGGGCGTTTCGGCCAATCTCCAAGGCATGCCACCTGCCGACGCAAACAGAGGCGACCGGTCAAAATCCGTGTGCAGTGCCACCAGTGCGAGGCTTCCTCATCTGATCGATCTCTTCGCCGGTCCTGATCAACGCCTCGGCAATCGCGAATTCCGCCTCCAAGGCCTCGAATTCAGCAACGAATTCCGGGTCGTTAAACCAGTCCTTGGCAGCATCTTCGACGGGGACTGTTTTTTGGTTCATGGTATCATCTCTTATCCCTTTATTCCGCCAGCGTCTTGAGGAATGCCACCAACGCAGCGCGCTCGCGGTCTGACAAATCGAGTGGGTGGACCTCGGAAACACCTTCGACGCTGGGAGCAGCCTTCGAATAGTGCGCCACCACTTCGTCGAGCGACGAGAACTGGCCGGCATGCATGTAAGGTGCCCGGGTCGCCGCGCCTCGCAGCGACGGCGTCTTATAGGCGCGCACTAGCTGCTGCCCGTCCTTCACCATGAAACGCAACTCTCGGCAGGCGCTGGCGTCCCCGTCACGGAACTTGCCGAAGCAGTTGAACGGATCGGCCTGGACCTGGGCCACCGCATCGACCCGGCCGCGATCCGGCGGCAGATCCTTGACCGGCGGCACGCCAGTGTTGTGGAAAGCATTGTCGGTAAAGCGCGGGCCGTTATGGCAGGTCACGCAATTGGCCTTGCCGACGAACAGCTTCAGCCCGAGGATCTCTTCCGCCGAGAAGGCAGCATCACCCTGTGGCTTGGCGCCGGTCGCAAGATCGATGGCGAAGCGGTCGAAGCGCGTCTGCTCAGGCTCGATCGATCGCTCGAAGGCCGCGATCGCCTTGCCGATATTGGCGAAGACGCGGTTGACGTCCTCCTGCTGGCCGGCCGGCATGGCGTTCCAGGCCACCTTCTCCGCATCGGTGCCGAGCGGGCTGGCATTGGCCGGCACAGTCGAGAGATCGGGCAGCGGCCCGAAGATGCGCTCGTAGCGCTCGCCGAACCGATTCTTGATATAATGCGCGAAAGCGGCGCGGTTGCCGGCCTGCTCCAGCGGATTTTCGAGCGGCGTCAGCGCCTGCGCCCAGAGGCTGTCGCGCCTTCCGTCCCAGAAGAACCACGGATCGCGCGCCGCGCCGGCCAGCGGCATGGTGCGCCGATTGGTGCGACTCAGCCCGACCGCTTGCGGCAGGTCGTCCTGGAACTGACGGTCGATCTTGTGGCAGGTCGAGCAGGACACCGTGCCGTCGCGGCTCATGCCGACATCGAAGAACAATGTCGATCCGAGCGCCGCCGCGGCCGGAACGTCGGCATACTGGTTCGTGGTGTCGGGCTTCAGTGCCGGCAGCGTGTTCAGCGCCAGCGAAGCGATGGTCTTCTTCTCGGCATCGCTGAACTCAGGCTTGCCGCAGCCGCCGAGCAAGGCGAGCGCGGCAAGAGCGGCCAGGCTTGCGACGCGGGCAAGACGCCTCATCGGCCACTCACAAAACGATGTTGAAGACGACGGAATCGGAACCCGCCGCCGCCGAGATGGCGAAGCGCAGCTGCCACCAGCCGCTCATGGTGAATTTGACGCCGTCGATACGGTAGCGTCCTTCGCCCAGATAGTCGGTCGCCTGCGGACTGGTCGGTAGGCCGTGATTGTGCTGCGGCATGCCGCCCGAAATGGTGATCGCAGCACCTTCCACCGGGGCGCCGGCGGCGGTTTTCAGCGTTAGCAGCCAGGACTGCAGCTCGCCTTGCCGAATGACGCCGCGTTCCGGCTCGAAGCTGGCGACGAATAGGCCGCTCGCCGTCTTCTTCGAACGCGACGTGTCGGGACCTGGCGCCGAATGCGGCGCCGTCAGATAGACGACCGCCAGGATGCCGACGAGCAAGGCGGCCAGACCGAAACCCGCAAGAATGTAACGCCATATCGATGCCAAACCGGTTCCTCTTCGGCTGATAACGTCGCGGGCTGGGTGCAGCATCCCGCCGCACCTGTGGGAAATCGCTTCTGGCGCAAAAAACGGCCCGAGCCAAGCATGGCGCTGCCGCTCGCAAAAAGCTACAGCACCAGAGCTTTAGGAGGACAAGCCGCATGGAAGCCAATGGTATCGCGTCGATCGGCGAGTGCATGCTGGAACTGTCGGGCCAGAGCGGCCCAAATTGGCGCATGGGCTTTGCCGGCGACACCTTCAACACGCTGTGGGCGCTGCATGCGCTGAGCCCGGACCGGCCGGCGACCTATGTTTCGGCCTTCGGCGACGATCCGTTCTCGCGCGACCAGATCGGCTTCTTCGCCGAGAGCGGCATCGGCATCGGCAACAGCCCGATCATTGCGGGCGCCAGGCCTGGCCTCTATGCCATCACCCTCACCGGAGCCGAGCGCGCCTTCACCTATTGGCGAAGCGACGCAGCGGCGCGCCAGCTCGCCTCCGATCCGGCGGCGCTCGCCAAAAGCCTTGAAAACCAGGCGCTTGTCTATTTTTCCGGAATCACCCTGGCAATTCTGGACGACGCGGCGCGCAAGACCCTGCTTGCGGCCATCGCAGCCGCCCGCTCGGCGGGCTCGCTCGTCGCCTTCGACCCAAACTACCGTCCCAGGCTCTGGTCGAGCCGTGAAACCGCGCAGGCTGCGATCCTGGGAGCGCTCGCCGTCGCCGATATTGCGCTGCCCACATTCCCGGACGAACAAATGCTGTTCGGCGACGAGACACCGCAGGCGACCGCCGAGCGGCTTGGCAAGCGGCTTGGCGAAGTCGTCGTCAAGAATGGCGAGCAGCCAGCATTGATTGCCGTGAACGGCGTCTCGGAAACAGTCGACGCCGTGCATGTTGCCGCGCCCGTCGACACCACCGGCGCTGGCGATTCCTTCAACGGCGGCTATCTCGCCGCGCGCCTTGCCGGCCATGCGCCCGCCAACGCGGTTCGGCGCGCGCATCGCGTGGCCGCAGCCGTCGTTCAGGTGCGCGGCGCCCTGGCGCCCTTCGAGACGCTTAGAGCTGCTTTCGACGGCTAAGGTCTGTTGAGATTTTAGGTCAGGCAGAGTCGAAAATGGCGGGTTCCGAGAACCGGAGCGGAGCGTACTCAAAGTACGTGAGCACCGGAAGCGCAGGAAACCGCCATTTGCAGACCGGCCTCACCTAAATATCAGCAGACCTTAAGGCAGGCGGAACCTGTATTCCGTAACCTGATGGTAGATCTGGCCCGGCCACAATGTGGCCTGAGGGAAATAGGGCCGGTTCGGCGCATCCGGCCAGGTCTGCGCTTCGAGGCAGAAACCGGAAAACGGCTTGTAGAGGCGGCCATCCAGCCCAGGCGCTGATGGCGCGACATACTGGCCGATATAGAGTTGCAGGCCAGGCTCGGTGGTCCAGACCTCCATCTCGACGCCGGAACTGGCGCCCTGCACCCAGGCCGCCTGATGGAGCGGTCCACGGCTGGAGGCGAGGCAGTAATTCAGGTCGTAAGGAAGCTGCTCCCCTTCCGTTTCCATGCGCAGCAGCCGCGCCTGGCGGAAGTCGTAGGGCGTGCCGTCGACCGGCTTCACCGCGCCGGTCGGGATCATCTCGCTGTCGACCGGGGTATAGGCGCCGGCATTGAGCATCAGCCGGTGGTCGAGGATGTCGCCGGCGCCGCCGTCGTCGAGATTGAAGTAGGAGTGCTGCGCCAGATTGCAGAGCGTCGGCTCCTCGCAGGTCGCGGTCAGCTCCATGCTGAGCGTGCCGGGAATCTTCAGCCGGTAGGTGCAGGTGACGTCCAGCGCGCCCGGAAAGCCCATCGTGCCGTCGGGATCGTGCAGCGTCAGCGTCACGAAATCGCGGCCGTGCAGCGACACCGTCCACGGCCGGTGGAAATAGCCTTCCGAGCCGCCATGCAGCGTGTGCTTGGCGAGAAAATTGCGGTCCGTCTGGTAGCGTTTGCCGGCGATGGTGAAGCGGCCGTCGCGGATGCGGTTGGCGAAGCGGCCGACCACGGCGCCGAAATAGGCGCGGTCGGTCTCATAGGGCTCGAACCGGTCGTAGCCCAGCACCAGCGGGGCATCATGGCCGGAGAGCCGCAGGTCCTGGATGATCGCGCCTAGCCCGATGATGTTGGCGGTGAGGCCGCCGCCCCTGATGGTGAAGCGGCGAACGGCCTCGCCCGCTTGCGTCGTGCCGAAGACCTCGCCGTCCTTCATCGCAGTGCCCGAAACCTCGCTTCATGATCCGTGGATTTAGGCCGGCTGCGTCTCGTCCGGCAAGGGCAGGCCAATCCGCCCGCCCTGCTCCATGGATGGTTGTCAGAGGCCGAGGCCGCCGAAGCAGGCATATTTGGTGTCGAGATAGTCCTCGATGCCCTGATGCCCGCCTTCGCGGCCGAGACCGGATTCCTTGACGCCGCCGAACGGCGCCTCGGGCGTGGTGATCAGCCCTTCATTGACACCGACCATGCCGTATTTCAGACCTTCCATCACCCGAAAGGCGCGGCCGAGATCGCCGGTGTAGAAATAGGAGGCGAGGCCGAACTCTGTGTCATTGGCCAGAGCGATCGCCTCTTCCTCGGTCTCGAACTTGAACACGGGCGCGACCGGTCCGAAGATTTCCTCCTTCATGAAGCGCATCTTCGGCGTGGCCTCGGCGATCACCGTCGGCTGGAAGAACGAGCCGCCGAGGGCATGGCGCTTGCCGCCGGCGACGATCTTGCCGCCCTTGGACGTCGCATCGGCGATCAGTTCCTCGACCTTCTCGACCGCCTTCTCGTCGATCAGCGGTCCCTGCTGAACGCCTTCCTCCAGGCCGGAGCCGACCTTCAGGTTGTTGCTGGCGGCGGCGAGCTTTTCGACGAACTTGTCATAGATGCCGGCCTGCACGAGGAAGCGGTTGGTGCAGACGCAGGTCTGTCCGGAATTGCGGTACTTGGCGGTGATGGCTCCGGCGACTGCACGATCGACATCGGCGTCGTCGAAGACCAGGAACGGCGCATTGCCGCCGAGCTCCATCGACACTTTCTTGACCGTCGAGGCCGATTTCTGGATCAGGATCTTGCCGACTTCGGTCGAGCCGGTGAAGGTGATCTTCTTGACCAGCGGATTGGTGCAGAGCTCGTCGCCGATCTCGCCGGCCGAGCCGGTCAGGATGTTGATGACCCCCTTGGGGAAGCCGACCTCCTCGGCCAGCGCGCCCCAGGCGAGGCCCGAATAAGGCGTCTGCGAAGCCGGCTTGACCACGGTCGTGCAGCCGGCGGCAAGCGCCGGGCCGATCTTGCGGGCAAGCATCGAGGACGGGAAATTCCAGGGCGTGATGGCGGCGATGACGCCGACCGGCTCCTTGGTCACCAGGATACGGCGGTCGCCCCACGGCGACGGCACGATGTCGCCATAGACACGCCGGCCTTCCTCGGCGAACCAGAGGATATAGCTCGCGGCCGAGCCGATCTCGCCCTTGGACTCGAACAGCGACTTGCCCTGCTCGATGGTGAGCAGCTCGGCCAGAACGTCCTGATTGTCCATCATGGCGTCATGCAGCTTGCGCAGGAGCTTTCCGCGCTCGAGCGCGGTGGTCTTGCGCCAGCTCTTGAAAGCTTCCTCGGCGGCCTCGATGGCGCGGCGGGTTTCGGCCTTGCCGGCCTTCGGCACCGTGCCGATCTTGAGGCCAGTGGCTGGATTGTTGACGTCGATGGTCTGGCCGCTGTCGGCCTGCACCCATTCGCCGTTGATGAGATTGGCCTGGCGCATGAAATGACTGGTTTTCTGAAGCATGGTCTGGCCTCCGTTCGGCGCGCTGATCGGCCGTTTTTCTGGATATTCGATGGGCGTGCAGGGCCGCACGCTGGCGCAATGCTCTTACCTAGGGAAAGCCCTGCAAGCAATCACAAGATGGCATATAGGGGTTGGGCCAGCAAAAGCGAGCGCCTGACCCCTGTCAGCCGAAGACGTGGACGACCACCGTCAGCCAGAAGGACGTGGTCAGGACCGCGCTCGCGGTGGCGATTGTCATCTGGTTCGAGGCAAGCGCCTGGCCGGTGCTGAACTGGACGGCGATGAGATAGGAATTGATGCCGGAGGGCAGCGCCGCCACCACCACCGCCACCTTTGCCGTCAGCGGCGGCAGGCCGATCAGCCAGACCAGGACGAGCACCAAGGCCGGCATCAGGAAGAGTTTCAGTACCGACAGCGCGAGCGCGGGCCGGACGTTGCCGGAAATGCCGAAACGGCGCAGGCTGAGGCCCATCGCAAACAGCGCCACCGGCCCGGCCGTGTCGGCCAGCGCGTCGACCAGCCGCCCGATCAGCGCCGGCAGCGGCGCGCCGGTAAAGCGCCAGGCGAGCCCCGCCAGAATGCCGACGATCAGCGGGTTGACGAACAGCCGCCTGAGAAAATTCCTGATGACGCGCAGCGGATGCACTTGCTCGTCGCCGCCGCGGCCGAACATCTCGAACAGCACGATCGAGGCCATCATCATGATCGGCAGGTGAACCGAGACCAGCAGCGACAGCACCTCGAAGCCGCTCCGACCGAAAATGCCGAGGATGAAGGGGGCGCCGAGCAGCACGACATTGGAATAAGCCGAGGAGACACCGCCGACGACGCCAGCGCGGGCGTCCCGGCCGAAGACGCGCGTCGTGACCAGATGACCGGCGGCCCAGGTGACGGCGACCGCCGCAAAATAGGCGCCCCACAACGACCACGGCGCCACGCCGTGGAAATCGGACTTCACCATCGTCTGGAACAGAAGCAGCGGCATCGCCACGTTGACGGCGAATTCGGAAATGCCCTCGCCGCTTGCCGGCCTAAGATAGCCGGTGAACCCGGCGAGATAGCCGAGCGCGACGAGGCTGAAGACGAAGAGGACGGTTTCGGTGAGCGGGGTCATTTTCGGGGCGGAGACATTTTTCTCGTCATAGGCGAGCCCCGATCGCGGTGCAATCGGGGCTGCCTTCCCCATCCGCCGGGTCCTCAGCTTGTCTTTCGGCTCGCTTTGCGATTCCTATATGCCAATCGGACCCGGGGGTCTCTCGGGCCGTCTCAAGGACTTCTGATGCTGCGACTTGTCCTGGCGCTTTTCCTGCTTGCGGTTCCTACGCTCGCCCACGCGACCGACGCGGGCTGGGCGCTGCTGCGCGATGGCGGCCATGTCGTGCTGCTTCGCCACGCCTTCGTCACCGGCAATACCGACCCGGCGAATTTCGACATCGGCAATTGCGCCACCCAGCTCAACCTGTCGGAACGCGGCAAGCAGCAGTCAAGCCGCATCGGCGCCCTTTTCGCGGCGCGCGCTGCCCCGATCGAGCGCGTGCTCTCCAGCCGCTACTGCCGCTGCCTCGACACCGCCCGCATCGCTTTCGAGGCCGAACCGGAACCCTTTGCACCGCTCGACCTGCTCAAGACCGATCCGGCTGAGAAGGCTGCCCAGCTGGAGGCGGTGATGAAGGAGATCCGGGGCTATTCCGGTTCCGACAATCTGGTGCTGGTCACGCATCTGGAAAACATCGAGGCACTCACCGGCATCGCGCCGCGCGAGGGCGAGGCAGTGGTCGTCGCGCCGGAGGGCGACGGCCTCAAGGTGCTCGGCCGCGTCACCTTCTGACGCATCGGCCTGCACGCCGCAGCGCTGTGGCTGAAATGCCACAGCCGGAAGCAGCCGCAAATTCGCCGCGACAATGCCGCTTGCGACAACCCGTCGCAGGGTCTATAGGCGCGCTCCCGGTCACGAAAACCGAAACGAGCACAACGGTTGGAGCTTTCGCCTCCGCCCGCGCAGACGGCTTTGCCGCATTGTGTACGGCGCCGTTTCGGAGTGTTGGGACTTGCGGGTGTAGCTCATGGAGAGCGCCGGATTTGGGTCCGGAGGCAGGGTTCGATTCCCACACCCACGACACGGATAGCTCAATTGGTTAGAGCATCAGACTCATAATCTGACTGTCGAAGGTTCGAATCCTTCTCCAACGGCCTGATAAGCCGACACCTTTAGGTGGTGTTATCCAAAACGGTCCGGGGACCGGAATGCGAGGACTTCAAGGACGGCAGGGCTTCGGCCTCGCCGGCCTGCGATGTCCTGCGCCGTCGGCTCGCGGCCAGGCCCGCGGTGACGATCTAGGCGCGGCAGAGCCGGCAAAGGAGGCTTCGGCCTTCGGCGCCCGCTTCGCCGCCCCGCGATCCGCTCCCGAATGCCCGCCGCTTGGCGATGCCACCGGTCTCCGGATCATTCGTGCCGGGAATTGAAACGAGAAACGAAAGGACGATCGACGCATGACGTGACGCCTCGCATGGGGCCATGCCCGACAGGAGTGAAGACAATGAAGACCATTCTCGAAAAGCTTCTTGGACGCCAGCGCGTCCTCGTGAAGGAAAACGAACGTGCCGTCGCCCTCTACAAGGGCGAGATCCAGGCTGTCCTGATGCCGGGCGAACATTGGCTCGCCAGCCGGCGCGGCAACCTGGAGGTCTCCAGGCACGACCTGAAGAACCCGGAATTCGTTTCGGCATACGAGAAGGCATTGTTCGACAAGCTCCCGGATGTGGCCGCGCGTCACTTCACGGTCGTTCGCACCGGGCGCACCGACATTGCCGTCATCGAGCGCGACGGCGTCCTCCATGCCGTTCTTGCCCCGGACCGCAAGCTCGTGCTGTGGACGGATGCCGGCCCGTGGAAGGTGACGTCCGTCGACACGGCGGCCGATCTGGCCGTCGATCCGGCCTTGATGCGCCGGATCGGCCAGGCCCGGAAGACGGAACACCTGTTCCTGCATCCGGTCGTGGACGGTCAGGTCGGGCTGTTGTTCGTGGACGGCGTCTATGTCCGCACGCTTGCCGCGGGCGTCCACGCCTTCTGGAATGTCGGGCGCATGGTCCAGGTGAAGGTCGTCGACCTCAAGCGGCAGTCGCTTGATGTCGCCGGGCAGGAAATGCTGACCAAGGATCGCGTGACGATCCGCGTCAACATCGCCGCCGAATACCGGGTCGTCGATCCGGTGACGGCGGTGAGCACGGTGAAGGACTTCTCGGAAGCCCTCTACCGCGCCCTGCAGTACGCCTTCCGCAAGACGCTTGGCGCGCTCACCCTTGACCAGATCCTCGACAAGAAGGTCACGGTCGATGAGGAGGCGGCGGCCAAGGTGCGCGCCGACATGGCCGCGATCGGCCTCGAGGTCAGCGATATCGCGCTCAAGGATGTCATCCTGCCGGGCGAGATGCGCGAAATCCTCAACCAGGTGGTTTCGGCCGAGAAGCAGGCCGAGGCCAACGTCATCCGCCGCCGCGAGGAGACGAACGCCACGCGTTCGCTGCTCAACACGGCCAAGGTGATGGCCGAGAACCCGGTGATGCTGCGGCTGAAGGAGCTCGAGGCTCTCGAAGCCATCGCCGGCAAGGTCGAGCGCCTGACCGTCCACAACGGTACGGGCGGGCTGCTCAACGACCTGGTCAAGCTCCGCGAGAGCTGAGATGACTTAAGGTTAACGGGAAGGGCCGCCGGTTTAACGGGCGGCCCTTCTTGCGTTCCAAAAGCCGGCATCCCATCTGCGCGCCGTGCATTCGGCCTTTTCCTGCCCGGAAAAACCGATTAGACAGCGCCCAAACAAGATGCGGACAGATTCCGCCCGCAACCGAAGGAAGAGCCCTTGTCCACGACGTTCGAGAAAGTCGCCAAGATCATTGCCGACACCAGCGAGATCGATATCGACACCATCACCCCCGAAAGCCACACCATCGACGATCTCGGCATCGACAGCCTCGATTTCCTCGACATCGTCTTTGCCATCGACAAGGAATTCGGCATCAAGGTGCCGCTGGAGAAGTGGACGCAGGAGGTCAATGACGGAAAGGCCTCGACCGACGACTACTTCGTCATGAAGAACCTCTGCGCCAAGATCGACGCGCTGGTCGCGGCCAAGGCCGCCTGAGACGGCCCGGGGCGTGGTCTCGATGTGCCCGGCGCATGACCCCGAAAATCGGCAACGGTTTTCGGGAAGGATCATGCGCAAAATCGAAAGCAACCTGACCCACAACGGCCGCCTATGAATTCCCACGACGTCGTCATCACTGGCATCGGCCTTGTCTCTTCGCTGGGAGAAGGTCCGGACGCGCATTGGCAGAAGCTGACCCGGCCGGGTGTCGAGCCGGTGCTCGATGCGACCCGCTTCGCGCCCTACACCATCCACCCCCTGCCTGAGATCGACTGGAACCTGCAGATCGCCAAACGCGGCGACCAGCGCCAGATGGAAACCTGGCAGCGGCTTGGCACCTATGTTGCCGGCTTGGCGCTGGACGATGCCGGCATCAAGGGCAATGACGAGCTCAGCACGACCATGGACATGGTGGTGGCGGCCGGCGGCGGCGAGCGTGACGAGGCTGTCGACGGCGCGATCCTCGCCGCTTCCGAGAGCCGCAACGACCGCGACGTGCTGCTCAACGAGAAGCTGACCACGGAATTGCGGCCGACGCTGTTCCTCGCCCAGCTTTCGAACCTGCTCGCCGGCAACATCTCGATCGTCCACAAGGTCACCGGCTCGTCCCGCACCTTCATGGGCGAGGAAGGCGCCGGCGTCTCGGCCGTCGAGACGGCCGCCGCGCGCATCCGTTCGGGTCAGTCGACGCATGTGCTGGTCGGCGGCGCGTTCCAGACCGAACATTCCGACATGCTGCTGGGCTATGAGCTCGCCGGCTATCTGCACCGCGGTCCCTGGAAGCCGGTCTGGCAGCGGCGGGGGGCGGAAGGCGGCGGCGTGGTGACCGGCTCGGGCGGCGCCTTCCTGGTGCTCGAACAGCGCGAGCACGCGGTGAGCCGCGGCCGCAAGATCTACGCCGAGCTCGGTCCCGTGGTTTCCGGCCGGGCCAGGCGCCGGCGCGGCGAGTTGAATTCGGAAATCGCCGCGCTGTTGAAGCAGGCGGCTCTGCCCGCCGGCGAATTACTGACCATTTCCGGTGCGTCCGGCGCTCATGCCGCCACGGCGGCCGAAAAGGCGGCGCTCGACGCCAACCCGGCGCTCGCCGTGCGCGCCTTCTCGACGCTTACTGGCCACATGAAGGAAGCGCAGTTCCCCTTCGCCGTGGCGCTCGCCGCGCTCGCCGTCGATCGCAAGGCCGGTTATCCTGCCTTCGACGTCACGGCCGAGCGGCCATTCGAAGGCGCCCCCACGACCGTCCTTGCAACGGCGATCGGCTATCACCAATTCGAGGGCCTGGGGCTGATCAAAGCCGCTTAGAGCGAGGCAATAGAAACATGGCCAATTTCCGCGATCACATGGGCAGGCCGATCGTTGCCGTGACCGGCATCGGCGTCGTCACCTCGCTGGGCGTCGGCAAGACCGATAACTGGGCGGCGCTGACCTCAGGCAGATCCGGCATCCACCCGATCACCCGCTTTCCGGTCGATCACCTCAACACCCGCATCTCCGGCATGGTCGATTTCCTGCCGTCGAGCTCCAAGGGTGCGAGCCCCCTCACCTACGAACTAGCCGAGACGGCGGCCCAGGAGGCGGTGTCGGAGGCAGGCCTCGATTCCGGCGATTTCGGCGGACCGCTGTTCCTCGCCTCGCCGCCGGTCGAGCTCGATTGGGCCGATCGCTTCTCGCTCTACAATTCCGACAAGAAGGAAAGCGGTTCGGAGAGATTGCTGCGCGTGGCCCGCGCGTTGAAGGAGCTCGACATCTTCGAGACCACGCAATTCGGCTCGATCGCCGACCGCCTCGCCGACCGCTTCGGCACGCGCGGCCTGCCGATCACGCTGTCGACCGCTTGCGCTTCCGGCGCCACCGCCATCCAGCTCGGTGTCGAGGCGATCCGGCGCGGCGAGTGCGACAAGGCGCTGTCGATCGGCGCCGACGGTTCAGCCACGGCCGAGGCGCTGATCCGCTTCTCGTTGCTCTCGGCGCTCTCCACCCACAACGACATTCCCGAGAAGGCGTCAAAACCCTTCTCCAAGGACCGCGACGGCTTCGTCCTTGCGGAAGGCTCCGGCGCGCTAGTGCTGGAGTCGCTGGAGGCAGCCCTTGCCCGCGGCGCGACCATCCTCGGCATCATGCGCGGCTGTGGTGAAAAGGCCGACGATTTCCATCGCACCCGTTCCAAACCCGACGCTTCGCCGGCGATCGCCGCGGTGCGCGCGGCTCTTGCCGATGCGGGCCTCAGCGAAGACGAGATCGACTACGTCAACGCTCACGGCACCTCGACGCCGGAAAACGACAAGATGGAGCATCTGTCGCTGTCGACCGTGTTCGGCGAGCGGATCGGCTCGATGCCGATCTCGTCCAACAAGTCGATGATCGGCCACACGCTGTCGGCCGCCGGCGCGGTCGAGGCCGCATTCTCGCTGATGACGATGCGCGAAAGCGTCATTCCGCCGACCATCAACTACGACAATCCCGATCCCGCAATCGTGCTCGATGTCGTGCCAAATAAGAAGCGCAACGCCGAAGTCGGCACTGTTCTGTCGAATTCCTTCGGCTTCGGCGGCCAGAACACCTGCCTTGTCATGGCGCGGGAACCGGTCTAAGCGGACGTTTTTCCGCTTCCACAGCACCGACAGGCCAAATGCGCGCATTGCAACTTATCGAGGACCGCCGCCTTGAAACGGTGGACCTGCCGCCTCCTCCGCCGCCATCGCTAGGCGAAGTAACGCTCCGCATAAGGGCGGTGGCGCTCAACCACATCGACGTTTGGGGCTGGCGCGGCATGGCCTTTGCCAAGCGCAGGCTGCCGCTGGTCGTCGGCGCCGAGGCTTCCGGTGAGGTCGAGGCGGTCGGACCAGGTGTCTCCAACCTTCTGCCGGGGCAGTTGGTGTCGATTTATGGCGCGCGCACCTGCGGACTTTGCCGCGCCTGCCGGGAAGGCCGCGACAATCTCTGCGAGCACGTCTCCGGCGTCCATGGTTTTCATCTCGACGGCTTCGCTCAGGAAAAGATCAACTTGCCCGCCCGCCTCCTGGTGCCCGCGCCCCCTGGTGTCACCGAAATCGGCGCCGCCGTCGCACCCGTCACCTTCGGCACGGTCGAGCACATGCTGTTCGACAACGCGAAATTGGAGCCCGGCGAGACCATCCTCGTGCATGCCGGCGGCTCCGGCATCGGCACGGCCGCAATTCAACTCGCCAAGAAAATGGGCTGCACCGTGATCACCACCGTCGGCTCGAACGACAAGATCGACAAGGCCAAGGCGCTTGGCGCCGACCATGTCATCAATTACCGCGAGGACCGTTTCGAAGGCGTCGTGCGCAAGCTGACGAAGAAGAAGGGCGTCGATGTCGTGTTCGAGCATGTCGGCGCCGATACCTTTGCCGGCTCGATGCTGTCCTTGAAGCGTGGCGGGCGTCTCGTCACTTGCGGCTCAACGTCCGGCGTGTCGACGCAAGTCAACCTGATGCAGCTTTTCCAGCAGCAACTGAAACTGCTCGGCTCCTTCGGCTGCCGCATGGAGAACATGGCCGATGCCATGCAGAAGATGGCGGCCGGCCTTGTCGCCCCGGTCATCGATACCGAGGTCGGCTTCGACGACATCGACGCCGCGCTGAAGCGCATGGAAGGCCGCGACGTCTTCGGCAAGATCATCCTGCGCGTTTCCTAAGGCAAGATGGTCGGCAAAGTGCTCAAGAAAGCCCGCCGGGACTTCATGTTCCGCTACGGCCGGCGGCTGCGCCAGATGGAGCACTGGCTGGTCGCGCGGCTTGCCATGACGATGATCGGCCTGCTGCGGCTTTTGCCGCCGGACAGCGCGCTCAACTTCGCCGACCGCGTCGCCCGCCGCATCGGGCCTCTGGTCGGGCGGCATAGGGTGGCGATCAACAATCTGCGCCTCGCCTATCCGGAAAAGAGCGATGCGGAAATCGAGGCCATCGCGTCCGACATGTGGGGCAACATGGCTCGGCTTGCGGCCGAGTATATCTTCCTCGACGCTTTGTTCGACTTCGATCCTAACGCCACCAAGCCGGGCCGGGTCGAGGTCCGCGGCATCGACCATTTCGTCGCGATCGCCGGCGAGAAGAAGCCGCACATCCTCTTCACCGGCCATCTCGGCAATTTCGAGCTGTTGCCGGTGGCGGCCGCCACCTTCGGCATGAACATCACGGCGCTGTTTCGCCCGCCCAACAATCCATACCTCGCCGACTACATCCATTCGACACGCCGCTCGACGATGGGAGGCTTGCTGCCCTCCTCGACGGGCGCATCGTTCGCCCTTGCCTCCATTCTGGAAAATGGCGGCAATATCGGCGTGCTGGTCGACCAGAAATTCACGAACGGCGTCGAAACGACCTTCTTCGGCCGCCCCTGCCAGAGCAATCCCGTGCTCGGCATGCTCGCCCGCCACTATGACTGCGATGTCTATCCGGCCCGCTGCGTCAGGTTGCCGGGAAACCGGTTCCGCCTCGAGATCGAAGACAAGCTGACCCTGCCGCGCACCGAAGGCGGCAGTGTCGATGTCCACGCCACCACCCAGCTGCTCGCCGACGTCGTCGAGCGCTGGGTGCGCGAGGATCCCGGACAGTGGATGTGGTTCCACAAGCGCTGGGAGATGAGCGGCCGCCGGCGCAAGCGCGGGCAGGCGACGGCGAGAGCCGCCCAGTAATTGGCCGGCTTCCGCCGGAGATCAGTTGGTCACGACGATCCGCGTGTTGCCGTAGCCGACTTCGCGCACCATGGCGTAGAAGGTCGCGGCGTTGGCCGTGTGCAGGCGCACGCAGCCATGCGAGGCCGGCCGCCCGAGATATCTCACCGCGCCGGTGCCATGGATGGCGTAGCCGCCGTGGAAGAACACCGAATACGGCATCGGCGAATTGTCGTATTTGCGCGAGTACCACATCCGCGCCGTCCATTGCGGACGATAGCTGCCGCGCGGCGTGAAGTAGCCTTTGCGCGCGGTCGATACGTTCCAGCGGTAGAGCACCTGGCCATATTTGCTGACGGTCATCGTCTGCGTGGAAACGTCGATGTTGGCGACCAGCGAGGCCGCCCGGCTGGCAAAAGATGTGCCAAGCAGCGCGGTTGCCAGCACGGCTGCCATGAGAACGGACTTCTTCATGCGATCAAACCCCTTCGATTGCCCCTTGCCGTCACGTGGTTCTTTTCCATCATTTTGCCGGCAGGTGCGTTAAATACCACACACTCGTTGACGAAACCGCCAATCCGATGCGGCGAATTTGAATGATTTTCCCGCTATAGTTGCCGGCACGGCACGCACCCTCGACGGTTTAGCCTTTTGAGCCTGCCGGATCATTTGCTTGGCCGATTATTGTTTGACGGCGAGCGAGAGGCGGCTTGCAAAACCGCGGCATTGCTTCTTCAATCGGTCGGATGAATGAACGACTGCTTCGGGCCGTCGACGACCGGGTCGACGACCTGGTCGCGCTGGCCGCCGACCTGATCCGCTTTCCGACCGTCAATCCCCCCGGCGATGCCTACCGGCCATGCGCCGAGTATCTTGGCGCGCGGCTGGAAAAGCTCGGCTTCGAGACCGAGTTCATTCGCGCCGAGGGTACGCCCGGCGACACCGACCGCTACCCGCGCGTCAATGTCGTCGCCCATTTCGACGGCCGCTCGCCCGGTGCTTGCGTGCACTTCAATTCGCATATCGACGTGGTCGAAGCGGGCGACGGCTGGACCGTCGATCCCTTCGCCGGCCTGGTGAAGGACGGTCGGGTTTACGGCCGCGGCGCCTGCGACATGAAAGGCGGGCTCGCCGCTTCCGTCATCGCCGCGGAAGCGTTCATGGAGGTCTATCCCGACTTCCCCGGCGCCATCGAGATTTCAGGCACCGTCGACGAGGAGTCCGGCGGTTTCGGCGGCGTCGCCCATCTGGCGAGCCTTGGCTACTTCTCGAAGCCGAAGGTCGACCACGTCATCATCCCCGAGCCGCTCAACAAGGATCGCATCTGCCTTGGACATCGCGGCGTCTGGTGGGCGGAGATCGAGACCAAGGGCGAGATCGCGCATGGCTCCATGCCCTTCCTCGGCGACAACGCTGTGCGCCATATGGGCGCCGTCCTGCAAGCTTTCGAGGACGAGCTGTTCCCGGCGCTCGACCGCAAGGTGACGCGTATGCCGGTGGTGCCCGAGGGCGCACGGCGCTCGACCATGAACATCAACTCCATCCATGGCGGCCAGACCGAGGATTTCCGCCCGGGCCTGCCCTCGCCCAACGTGCCGGATTCCTGCCGGCTCACCATCGACCGCCGCTTCCTGCTCGAGGAGGATCTGGCCGCCGTCAAGGGCGAGGTCACCGGCATTCTGGACCGGCTGAAACGCGAGCGGAAGAAATTCGACTATGAGATCCGCGACCTGATGGAGGTCCTGCCGCTGATGACCGAGCACGACGCGCCGGTGGTGAAGGCTGTCGCCAAAGGCATCATGGCAATCTTCGACCGTGAGCCCCAATACGTGATCTCCCCAGGCACCTATGACCAGAAGCACGTCGCCCGTATCGGCCATATCTACGACTGCATCGCCTATGGCCCCGGCATTCTCGATCTCGCCCACCGGCCGGATGAATGGGTGGGCATCGCCGACATGGTGCAATCGGCCAAGGTGATGGCGATCGGCCTCAACGTGCTGCTGCGCGGCACGACCGGCTGATTAAGAAAAACATTTCTCGCCGCGCCGGCCGGCAGAACGAAACGCAATTTACTCGCGCGGCAAATCACGCTTCTATCCGGCGGGTTTGCGCAGATTTCAGCTCATGGGAGTTCAGCGATGAAATTGTGGAAGACCATTGTGGCCGCGGCCGCGCTGTCGTTCGCGGCGGCAACCTCTGCATTTGCCGCCCGCACCGATCTCGTCATCGGCATTCCGCTCGAGCCCCCGCATCTCGATCCGACTGCCGGTGCCGCCGCGGCGATCGACGAAGTGCTCTATGCAAACGTGTTCGAAGGGCTCACCCGCATCGGCCCGAACGGCGAGGTGCTGCCCGACCTTGCCGAAAGCTGGACCATCTCGGATGACGGCAAGACCTACACCTTCAAGCTGCACGCCGGCGTGAAATTCCACGATGGCAGCGCCTTCAGCGCCGACGACGTGAAATTCTCGCTCGACCGCGCCCGCGCCGACAATTCGGTGAATGCGCAAAAGGGCCTGTTCGCACAAATCGACAAGGTCGATGTCGTCGACCCGACCACCGTCAAGGTGACGCTGAAGAACCCGCAAGGGTCCTTCCTCTACAATATGGGCTGGGGCGACGCGGTGATCGTGTCGCCGAAATCCGCCGACACCAACAAGGAAAAGCCGATCGGCACCGGCCCCTTCAAGTTCCAGGATTGGGCCAAGGGCTCGTCGATCACGCTGGTGAAGTCGGACGGTTATTGGGGCGCTCCGGTCTCCCTCGACAAGGTCGAGTTCCGGATCGTTCCGGACGCCGCGGCTGCCGTGCCGGCGCTGCTTTCCGGCGACATCCAGGCCTTCCCCTTCTTCGATCCCGACAGCGTCTCCCAGGTCAAGGACGATCCGCGTTTCCATGTGGTGATCGGTTCGACCGAGGGCGAGACGATCCTGTCGATCAACAACAAGAAGCCGCCCTTCGACAAACTGCAGGTGCGACAGGCGATCTCCTATGCGCTCGACCGCAAGGCGATCATCGACGGCGCTTCCGCCGGCCTCGGCGTGCCGATCGGCTCGCATATGTCGCCGGCCAACAAGGACTATGTCGATCTCACCGGCCTCTATCCGCACAATGTCGACAAGGCCAAGGAACTGCTGAAGGAGGCCGGTCTCGAAAAAGGCTTCAAGGCGACGCTGAAGCTGCCGCCGCCTTCCTATGCGCGGCTTGGCGGCGAGATCATCGCTTCCGAGCTTCGCGAGGTCGGCATCGACCTGGAGATCATTCCGGTCGAATGGGCGCAGTGGCTCGACCAGGTCTTCACCAAGAAGGACTACGATCTTACCATCGTGTCTCACACCGAGCCGAACGACATCGATATCTATTCGCGCAAGGACTATTACTTCAACTACGACAACCCGACCTTCGACAAGATCATCGCCGACCTCAACCTCACCTCCGACGAAGCCAAGCGCAAGCAACTGCTCGGCGAAGCGCAGAAGATCCTGGCCGACGACGCCGTGGTCGGCTTCCTCTACGAGCTGCCGAAGGTTGGCGTCTGGGACGCCAAGCTGCAGGGCCTGTGGGAGAACGCGCCGATCCAGGCCAACGACCTCACCAAGGTGAAGTGGACGGATTGAGGCCTGCTAAGCCAAAGGCGAACCTTGCGCTCCGTCACACCCCCCTCTGCCCTGCCGGGCATCTCCCCCTCAGAGGTGGAGATTGGCGGCTTCATCGCCGCCTCTTCTTTGGCACCGTTGGCGATTGGCGAAAGCGTTAGCGAGAGCACAATCTCCCCCCTTGAGGGGGAGATGTCCGGCAGGACAGAGGGGGGTTGGCGGGAACTCGGCGTGGCAGTTTTGTCGAGCTGCACGACAGTGCTCCACCTCCCATGACCGCCTACCTCGCAAAACGCCTCATCATCGCGGCCATCACGCTGGTGCTGGCCTCGATGGTGGTGTTCGCGGTGATGGAGATCCTGCCTGGCGATCCAGCGCGCCTGATGCTGGGCTTCAACGCCAGCGCCGAGCAGGTCGAGCTGCTGCGCAACCAGATGGGGCTGAACGCGCCTCTTGCGCTGCGTTATCTCCATTGGGCGGGCGGGCTGCTCAGCCTCGATTTCGGCCGCTCCTACACCTACTCGGTTCCGGTCATCGACCTCGTGCGCGAACGCGTCGTTGTTTCCCTGCCGCTGGCGCTGATCGCGCTGGCGCTGTCGACGGTCATCGCCATTCCGGTAGGGGTGTTTTCCGCCAGCCGGCAAGGCCGGGTCGGCGATACATTCGCCATGGGCGCGGCCCAGCTTGGCGTCGCCGTGCCGAACTTCTGGTTCGCGCTGATGCTGATCTACCTCTTCGCCGTGTGGTTGCGGCTGGTGCCGGCCGGCGGTTTCCCCGGCTGGAGCGCCGGAACCTGGCCGGCGCTGAAGTCGCTGCTGCTTCCCGCCGTCGCGCTGGCCCTGCCGCAGGCCGCGATCCTGGCGCGCGTCGCCCGCTCGGCGCTGATCGAGGTGCTCAACGAAGACTATATCCGCACCGCCCGCGCCAAGGGCCTGCCCTACCGCGCTGTGCTCTGGCGCCACGCGCTGCGCAACGCCATGATCCCGGTGCTCACCATCCTCGGCCTGCAATTCGCCTTCCTGCTCGCCGGCACCATCATCATCGAGAATGTCTTCTACCTGCCAGGGCTTGGTCGGCTGGTGTTCCAGGCCATCACCCAGCGCGACCTGATCGTCGTCGAAAGCTTGGTCATGCTCTTGGTCGCCGCAGTGATCGCCGTCAACTTGCTCGTGGATTTCTCCTACGCGGTCGTCGATCCACGCCTGCGGGGCCGGCAATGACGATGCGCGTCGACCTACCAGAGGAAACCATCGCTGGCGTTCTGGCCAAGGCTTTCGGCAACCGCTCTTTCCTGATCGGTTTCGTTATCACGCTGCTGGTGGTCGCGGTGGCACTGGTTTCTTTCGTCTGGACACCCTACGACGTCACCAAACTGGTGATCGCAGACAAGACGCAGGCGCCTTCGCCGGCGCACTGGTTCGGCACCGATCATTTCGGCCGCGATATCCTGTCGATGATCATGGTCGGCGCGCGCAATTCGATCGCCGTGGCGCTGGTGGCGGTTGGCATCGGCATGGGCATCGGCGTGCCGCTCGGCGCACTCGCCGCGGCGCGCGGCGGCATGGCTGACGAAGCGTTGATGCGCGTCAACGATCTCGTCTTCGCTTTCCCGGCGCTGCTCTCGGCGATCATGATCACCGCCATCTTTGGTCCTGGTGCCGTCAACGCCATCATCGCCATCGGCATCTTCAACATTCCGGTCTTCGCCCGTGTCGCCCGCGCCGGCGCGCTGGCGATCTGGCCGCGCGAGTTCATCCTTGCCGCGCGCGCCGCCGGCAAGGGCATGACCGAGATCACGATCGAGCACATCCTGCCCAACATCGCGACGCTGCTGCTCGTCCAGGGCACGATCCAGTTCGCGCTGGGCATTCTGGCCGAGGCCGGGCTCTCCTATGTCGGCCTCGGCGCGCAACCGCCAATGCCGAGCTGGGGCCGCATGCTGTTCGACGCGCAGACGCGCATGGTGACGGCACCCTGGATGGCGATCTTTCCCGGCATGGCGATCGTCATCACCGTGCTTGGCCTCAACCTGCTCGGCGACGGCATCGCCGACATCCTCGACCCGAAATCGCGGCGGCAGCGATGAGCCTGCTCGAGATCGAGAACCTGTCGCTCGCGATTGGCAACACGCCGGTCCTCAAAGATGTCGACCTCGCCATCGCACCCGGCGAAGTGGTCGGCCTGGTCGGCGAGTCCGGCTCCGGCAAGTCGATGACGGCGCTGACCGTGATGCGGCTTCTGCCGCATCTGGCTCAAGCCAGCGGACTCGTCACTTTCGACGGCATCGATATCCTCGCCGCGAGCGAGGACCAGATGTGCGCGCTGCGTGGCGACGACATCGGCATGGTTTTCCAGGAGCCGATGACGGCGCTCAATCCGGTCAAGACCATCGGCGAGCAGGTGGCCGAAGGCATACGCTGGCACACCAAGGCGGGCCGCGCCGAGGCCGAGGAGCGTGCGCGGAAAATGCTCGACCGCGTCGGCCTGCCGGAAGCGAAATTCCCGCTGTCGCGCTACCCGCATGAACTCTCCGGCGGCCAGCGCCAGCGCGTCGTCATTGCGATCGCCTGCGCGCTGAAGCCGAAGCTCCTGATCGCCGACGAGCCGACGACGGCGCTCGACGTGGTGCTGCAGGCGCAGATCCTCGACCTGCTGCGCGACCTCGTGCGCGAAAACCGCATGGGCCTTTTGCTCATCTCGCACGACCTCGCGGTGGTGACCGAGATGGCCGATCGCCTGACCATCCTGCGTGGCGGCGAAGTGATGGAGGCCGGCGACACCGCGAGCACGCTCTCGGCGCAACTGCACCCCTACACGCGCGAGCTGGCGCTGGCCTCGATGCATGTGCCGGCGCGTCCGAAAACCCGTCCTGCCGGCTCGGCAAAGCCGCTGCTCGACGTCGAAGGCGTCAGCAGGGATTATCCGGGCCGGCGCAAATCCCTGTTCCGGCCGGCGGAGCCGATCCGCGCCGTCGACGATGTCTCGCTGACCATCGAGCCCGCCCAATCGGTGGCGCTCGTCGGCCGCTCCGGCTGCGGCAAGTCCACCCTTGCGCGGATGATCCTGGCGCTGGACAGGCCGACGGCGGGTACGATCCGCTTTAGGGGCGAGACCATCACCGGCAAGGCGGAGGCAGCCCTGAAGCCCGCCCGGCGCGACATGCAGGTGGTGTTTCAGGATCCTTACGGTTCCTTCGACCCGCGCCAGAAGGTCGAGAAGCTGGTGGCCGAGCCGCTACATCTCTTGGAGAAGCAGCCGGCAAAAGCCGAGCGCCGCGACATGGTCGCGCATGCGCTTGACGAAGTCGGGCTTGGCCCGCGCGACATGGACAAATATCCGCATGAGTTCTCGGGCGGTCAGCGCCAGCGCCTGTCGATCGCCCGCGCCATCATCACCCGCCCGAAGCTGGTGGTGGCCGACGAGCCGGTCTCGGCGCTGGACGTGTCGATCCGCGCCCAGATCCTCGACCTTTTCGCTGAGCTTAACCAGAAGCTCGGCATCGCCTATCTCTTCATCACGCACGACCTGACGGTCGCCCGCGCCATGTCGGACGAGGTGCTGGTCATGCATGAGGGCAAGATCGTCGAGCGCGGCAAGACCGCCGATGTGCTCGACAATCCGCGCTCGGAACCAGCGCAGGCTTTGGTCGCGGCCGCGCCAGACCTTCACCGCGCGATCGCGCGGCGCGTGCAGGAGCAGGGGTGAGCGCCGGTTCGCGCTCAGCTCTCCGGCTTGACCAGATCGACCGGGCTGATGTCGAGCAGGTCGAGCGTGCGGCGCAGAAGCTTCACCTCGCTCTCGACAAGCTTGGCGTCGGCCTTGGCGATCTCGGCCATGTGGCGCGCAAGCAGCTTGCGCCGCTCGACGTCGAGGTCGCGGAACAGCGCGATCGCCTGCGAGCCGTTGGTCTCGTAGCCGTAGTCGTTGAGATATTCGATGACGCTGTCGATCGAGGATTCCTGAATACCGAAGGCTTCCCTGCAGATGCGCCGGAAGGCTGCCATTTCGCTCTCGGAGACCGAGCCGTCGGCCAGGATCATGCGGAACAGCATCAAAAGCTCCGCCGACAGCACCGGATCGTCCGCCACCTTGCGCACACCCGGGTCGCCGTCGAAGATCGAGCGTATCTGATCGAGCAGCGCCATCGCCATCAGCCTCCCCTTTGCGATTCCACCTGATTGTTAGAGCAATTCCAGGGAAAGTGTGAAGCGGTTTTCCGTCCGGAATTGCGCCAAAGCAACGGACAGAGCGGTTCGGCCTGTAACGGCGAACCGCTCTGGCGTGGAATCGGTCTTGCGCAAACTGGGCAAGCGTGATGGAAGCTGCGGCTCCCTCCTCGCCTCGCCCCCAGCCCGATGATCGACCTTACCCTGCAGTCCGTCTTCATACTGATCGCCGCCGCTTTCGCCGCGGGCTTTGTCGATTCGATCGCAGGCGGCGGCGGCTTGATCACCATTCCGGCGCTGCTTCTCGCGGGGTTCTCACCGGTCGCGGCACTCGGCACCAACAAGCTGCAGGGCATGTTCGGCTCGGGCTCGGCCACCATCCATTATGCCGCCAACGGCCAGGTCGATCTGCGTCGCCAACTCCCCTCCGCGCTGCTGGCGCTCGTCGGCGGCGCCATCGGCGCCCTGCTGGCGACGGTTGTGCCCGGCGACTTCCTGCGCGCGCTGTTGCCGGTCCTGCTGATCGCCATTGCTCTCTATTTTGCCTTCAAGCCCAACATGGGCGATGTCGATCGTGCCGAGCGCCTGTCTCCGTTTCTGTTCGGCCTGACGATCGTACCGGCGATTGGCTTCTATGACGGCCTGTTCGGCCCGGGGACGGGTTCGTTTCTCATGCTGGCCTTCGTCGCGCTCGCCGGTTACGGCGTGCTCAAGGCGACGGCGCACACCAAGCTGCTCAACTTCGCCTCCAACATCGGCGGCTTCGTCGTCTTCGCCGCTGTCGGCGTCGTTTACTGGAAGATCGGTCTGATGATGGGCGTGGCGCAGTTTCTCGGCGCACGCGTCGGCGCCAGCCTCGCCATCAGGATCGGCGCCAAACTGATCAAGCCGCTACTGGTGATCGTCTGCGTGGCGCTGGCGATCAAGCTGCTTGCCGACCCGGCCAATCCCCTACGCCAGCTAATTGGTGTGTGACGCCCCTGCTGGTAGAATTCGGGTGTTGCGAATCATGTTGGAGGGACCAGACATGAATCTCAGTGCGCCCACCCAGATCGTGTTCATTATTTCGTTGGTCATCGCCATCATCGGCCTTCTCGCCGCTCTTGGCCTTCTTGCGTTCATTCCTCTCGCGGCGGTTTGGATCATGCTCATCGCCTATATCGTGCTTGCCGCCGGGTGCCTGATGCGCGGTGCATAAGGCTGGCAGATCTTCAGCAGCTCGAAGCGCCCGGCTCTGCCCGGGCGCTTTTTGATTCGAGGGCAAGGTCTGGTAGGCTTGAGCCATGTCCGACGAGACAGAGCGCCATCGGCAGGACAATCGCTCTCCCGCCCTCCATTTCGAGATGGTTCGGCGTAAGCCCACCGCCTTGCTCGCGGGCATTGTCACCGATATCTGCGGCTATCGGGAGATATGGCCCGGCCATTTCCGCATCGTCGAATATGCCTCGCTCACCGTGCCGTTGGTGATCAGTTTTGCCGAGGCCTTCGCCATCGGACTCGGCCGAGATCCCGGTGACAACGATCGTTTCGCCAGCTTCGCTGCCGGCCTTTATGCCGGTCCTGTCGTGATCGAATCCTTCGGCGGCGCCTGCTGCGTTCAGGTCAATTTCACCCCGCTCGGCGCCAGGCAATTCTTCGACCTGCCGATGAGCGAGCTCAAGGACCGCATGGTCGACCTCGACGATGCGCTGGGCTTCGAAGGCATCGCCTTGCGCGAACGGCTTGGCGAGGCGCAGGACTGGGACGCGCGCTTTGCGATTGCGGAGGGATTCGTGACCAGCCGGCTTGCTAAGGCCAATCCGCTTTCGCCCGAAGTCGCCTGGGCCTACAGGAAGGTTATAGCGTCGGGCGGCCGCAACCGCATTTCGGCGCTTGCGGAAGAGATCGGCTGGAGCCGCAAGCATCTGGCGGCCAAATTCTCCGACGCGATCGGCGTAGGCCCGAAGACATTGTCGCGCATCGTGCGCTTCAACCACGCGCTCTCGCTGTCGAAGCGGCAGGAAGACGACTGGGCCGGCATCGCCGCCGATTGCGGCTATGCCGACCAGGCGCACCTGGTGCGCGAATTCCGCCAGCTCGCCGGCGAAACGCCGTCCACGCTCGCCGCGCTGGCATAAGCGCTCGCCTCGGCGAGGTAACATTTCTTCAAGACGCGGAAACAGCCTTGGCTAAGACTGGCTTTCATCAACCGGCACAGGAGATTGTCATGCCAACGGCAGCCGAAGCACCCCGTCTCTATCCCGCCCTGCGCTACAGGAACGCGGCCAAGATGATCGATTGGCTATGCGACGCCTTCGGTTTCGAAGTGCGCGCTCGCTATGGCGAGGGCGACCTCGTCCATCACGCCGAGCTGACCTTCGGTTCCTCGATGATCATGGTCGGCACGGCCCGGGACGACGACTACGGCAAGATGGTCGGCGAGCCGGGCGGTGGTGGCGGCAAGTCGATCTACATCGCAGTCGATGACGCCGACGCCGCCTATGCCAAAGCCAAGAAGGCCGGCGCCAAGATCATTCAGGACCTGGTCGACCGCGACTACGGCAGCCGCGAGTTCATCTGCCTCGACCCGGAAGGCAACGTCTGGTCCTTCGGCACCTATTGGCCCAAGGTTGGGCAGAGGACTTGAGGCCTAATCGACGGCGCTCCAGGTTAGCGAAAGCGGCCCAGCTTCGTCATCCACGTGCGGAGCGGGAGCGAAGCGGACGCGTAGACCCGAGGATCCATTCCGTGACCTCGGACGTAGGGCTCAGCGGAGCAGAATTCTGCACCATCGCAACGCTCGAACGTCACGGAATGGATCCTCGGGTCTGCGCTGCGTCGCTGCGCTCCTTGCTTCGCCCGTGGATGACGACGGGACAGGCGTTTCGGCCAATCGCCGAGGCCGGGGCTCCATCAACGCAGCAAAATTGGCGCTTTAGAACGGCTGCATCGAGCAGCTACCGCGCCAACGCAAAAATCGCATCGCAATCGAGATGCGCTTCCAGCTCGGCCGCGACCTCGTCCAGCGCCCTCTCGACCTCGGCGCGGTAGTCGATGCCGCCGCTTCTGACACCGAGGCTCTCAAGATAGGCGGCACGGAAAGCGTCGGCGGAGAACAGCCCGTGCAGATAGGTGCCGATCACTTTGCCGTCGGCGGAGATGGCACCGTCCTCGACCCCGTTGATGATCGCCGACGGCCGCGCCGTGTCCGGGCCGGTGGTGCGGCCGAGATGGATCTCGTAGCCTTCGAGCGGCAGGCCGAACTGCACAGACCGGGCGCTTGAATTGCGCACCGTTTTTTCCGGTTCCATCACTGTCTCGATGTCGAGCAGGCCAAGGCCTTCAGTCTCGGTGACGATGCCCTCGATACCGTCTGGATCGCGCACCACGCGGCCGAGCATCTGATAGCCGCCACAGATGCCGACGACATGGCCACCGCGCTTGCGATGGGCGACGAGGTCGCGATCCCAGCCATTCTCGCGGAATTTCAGGAGGTCGCCGATCGTCGACTTCGAGCCGGGTATGACCACCAGGCCAGCGTCCTCCGGCAGCTTCTTGCCTGGTGGCACGAACACCACCTCGACCTGCGGCTCGGCCTTGAGCGGATCGAGGTCGTCGAAATTGGCGATGCGTGCCAGCATCGGCACCGCCACCTTCAGCGCCCGCTTCTCGCCGGAGACGAGGCGCTCGAGCACGACTGAATCTTCTGAAGGCAGGCGCGCGGCAGCCTTCAGCCACGGCACCACGCCGAAGCACGGCCAGCCGGTGAATTTCTCGATCGCGCTTATGCCATCGTCGAACAGCGAGACATCGCCGCGGAACTTGTTGATGAGGTATCCGGCAATCATGCGCCGGTCTTCCTCCGGCAGGATCAAATGCGTGCCGGCAACGGAGGCAATGACACCACCGCGGTCGATGTCGCCGACGAGCACCACCGGCACGTTGGCGCGCGTCGCAAAGCCCATATTGGCGATGTCGCGGCTCCTGAGATTGATCTCGGCGGGCGAACCGGCACCTTCGACGATGACCAGATCGGCACCCTCGCCGACCTTCGCCCAGGAATCGAGCACCGCGTCCATCAGCCGTGCCTTCATCGCCTGATAGTCGCGCGCCCGCGCCTCACCGAACACCTTGCCCTGCACCACCACTTGCGAGCCGATATCGCTCTGCGGCTTGAGCAGCACCGGGTTCATGTGCACGGTCGGCCGGACCCCGCAGGCCAGCGCCTGCAGCCATTGCCCGCGGCCGATCTCGCCACCGCCGAGCCCGTTGTCGCCGGGGATATCGGCGACGGCGGCGTTGTTCGACATATTCTGCGGCTTGAACGGCCTGACCTTCAGCCCGCGCGTTTTCGCTGCCCGGCAGAGCCCCGCCACGAGAACCGTCTTGCCGACATCCGAGCCTGTGCCCTGCAGCATGATCGCCCTGGCCATCAGTTCCTGCCCTCCGAGCCGATCGTCGATTTCTGCGCCAGCGGTCCACCACGCCAGATATAGAGCGCCATGAGCGGTTCCTTGCGCGTGCGCATGGCGTGGCTGACGTTGGACGCGTGGTGAATGATCTCGCCGGCCGCACGAACGTGGAAGTCCCCCTCGCCCATGCGCCATTCGGTGCCGTCGGTCAGCGGAACATAGATCTCTTCGGCGATGTGGTGATGGTCGGGATAGACGATGCCGGGCCCCAGGATCAGCAGGCCGGCCGCGACCTCATCATTGACGAAGTGCCCGCGCGTGCCGAACACCTCCAGCCAACCGTAACTGTCGATGAAGGCTTGGCCGAAATCACCGGCCGTATAGGTCTGCCCCCAGCGCAACTCGTCTCGATGATCGGCAACGAACCGCGCCAACGGCTTGCTGTGAGGCTGCGCACGCTCGGCGATGCGATCGAGATGGCGAAGACAACCGAGCGCGCGGGGTTCGAGCGTACGAGCCTGCATGTTCCAACTGATGCGTGCGACGGCGTCCGCGACCAGATCGCTGTCGACGCCTGCGAGATAGACGTGGAACCGGTCCAGCAACTGGTCGAAAATTGTCGGCACGCAAGGCTCCGTTGATCAATCCATGCACAGCCGCTCCGCAGGGGGCCGGGTTGCGCGGCGGCATCATTGGTCTAGATTGATCGCTGCGCAAAGCCAAAAACGACGGGCCACAAGGCCTGAAACGACAGGGAGCACGCCATGGACGCGGCAGTCGATGCGGGCACTGGCCAATTCGAACTCACCGAGGAACAGCGTGCCATAAAGGAGATGGCTGAGGCCTTCGCGGCCGACCGCGTCGCGCCCAACGCGCTCGACTGGGACCGGGCGAAGCACTTTCCCGCCGATGTGATCCGCGAGACCGGTCCGCTTGGCCTCGGCGGCATCTATATCAAGGACGATGTCGGCGGCTCGGCGCTCGGCCGCCTCGACGCAGTGCTGATCTTCGAGGCGCTGGCGCGCGCCGATCCGGCCTTCTCGTCTTTCATCTCGATCCATAACATGGCGGCCTCGATGATCGACCGCTTCGGCAGCGACGAACAGCGCCAGCGCTTCCTGCCGAAGCTGACCTCGATGGAATGGCTGGCGAGTTATTGCCTGACCGAACCCGGCTCCGGCTCGGATGCCGCCGCGCTGAAGACGCGCGCGGTGAAGACCGGCCGCGACTATGTGCTCAATGGCGCCAAGCAGTTCATTTCCGGCGCCGGCGACAGCGACCTCTATGTCGTCATGGCGCGCACCGGCGGCGATGGCCCGAAAGGCATTTCGACCTTCGTCGTGGCCAAGGATACGCCGGGCCTCTCCTTCGGCGCCAATGAACACAAGATGGGCTGGCACATGCAGTCGACCCGCCAGGTCATCTTCGAGGATTGCAAGGTGCCTGCCGAGAACCTGCTTGCAACCGAAGGCGCCGGCTTCGGCATCGCCATGGCCGGGCTCGACGGCGGCCGTCTCAACATCGCCGCCTGCTCGCTGGGCGGCGCGCAGTCGGCGCTCGACAAGGCGCTTGCCTACACGTCAGAGCGCAAGGCTTTCGGCTCCAAGATCAACCAGTTCCAGGCATTGCAGTTCAGGTTGGCCGATATGGAGACGGAGTTGCAGGCGGCGCGCATCTTCCTCTACGCCGCCGCCTCGAAGCTCGACCGCAAGGCGCCGGATGCCGGCAAATGGTCGGCGATGGCCAAGCGCTTCGTCACCGATATCGGCTTCGATGTCGCCAACGAGGCGCTACAATTGCATGGCGGCTACGGCTATCTGCACGACTACGGCATCGAGAAACTGGTGCGGGACCTGCGCGTCCACCAGATCCTCGAAGGCACCAACGAGATCATGCGCGTCATCATCGCGCGGACGCTGATAGGCCGGTAGGCAGTAGGCAGTAGGCAGTAGGCAGTAGGGAAAGATGACCGGCAAGATCAACTCGTACAAGGATTTGATCGTCTGGCAGCAGGCCATGGATTTGGCTGTTGCAACCTACTCCTTGACCAAGGTATGGCCAAAAGAGGAACGGTATGGGCTGACCAGCCAAATCCGCCGCTCAGCCACATCTATCCCGGCAAACATTGCGGAAGGTTACGGCCGAGATAACACCGGCTCTTATCAGCAGTTTCTCAGGATAGCCCAAGGCTCTCTAAAGGAGCTCGAGACGCATCTCCAGATCGCTGAACGCATCGGCTTGGCCACTCGTGATGAGGTTCATCATATGCTCTCAGCCACAGAAGCCATCGGAAAAATGCTTCGCCAGCTTATTATCAAGCTCGTACCTGAATAGACCCCTACTGCCTACTGCCTACTGCCTAACCTGGGAGCACCACTATGACGACGATCGCCTTCATCGGCCTCGGCAATATGGGCAATCCGATGGCCGCTAATTTGGTCAAGGCGGGACACATGGTGCTAGGTTTTGATCTCATTCCCGAGAACCTGACTGTGGCGAAAGAGCATGGCGTCACCGTCATGGCCAACGCCATCGCCGCGGTGAAAGACGCCGATGTGGTGATCACCATGCTGCCGGCCGGCAAGCATGTGCTGTCGGTTTACGAGGACATCGCGCCCAAGGCGAAGAAAGGCGCGCTGTTGATCGATTCCTCGACCATCGATGTCGAATCGGCGCGCAAGGCGCATGCGATTGCCGCGAAGCACGGCTTGCCATCGATCGACGCGCCGGTCTCCGGCGGCACCGGTGGCGCCGCCGCCGGCACGCTCACCTTCATGGCCGGCGGTTCCGATGCGGCTTTCGCCGCCGCCGAGCCGATCCTGAAGCCGATGGCCGGCCGCATCGTCCATTGCGGCGGCGACGGCGCCGGCCAGGCCGCCAAGATCTGCAACAACATGATCCTCGGCATCTCGATGATCGGCGTCGCCGAAGCCTTCGTGCTTGCCGAAAAGCTCGGCCTCTCGCATCAGGCGCTGTTCGACGTCGCCTCCACCTCTTCCGGCCAGTGCTGGTCGCTCACCACCTACTGCCCGGTGCCCGGCCCTGTTCCGGCATCTCCTGCAAACCGCGACTACAAGCCAGGCTTTGCCGCGGCGCTGATGCTGAAGGACCTGAAACTGTCGCAGGAAGCCGCGCAAAGTGCCGGCGCGGTGACGCCTCTGGGCGCCGAGGCGACGCAGCTCTACGCGCTGTTCAACGCCCAAGGGAATGCCGGCGTCGATTTTTCCGGCATTATTAATTTCCTGCGTGGCGATAAAAGCTAAGCCACTGCTTTCAAAGGCTTCTCAGCGGATTTTTTCGACGCAAAGCCGGCAAATTTAGATTTGCTTAAGCTCTCGATAACGCACCGGTAACGATGTGCCTTTAAAACGGACTGCGAGGCGGACGTCGCAACCGCCCGGCGCTCCGGATCAGGTCTCGCGTACCGGAGCCCGTAAGTTTCGCAGGTCTCTCGTAGCGAAGCGCCATGCGTATCTGGCAAAGCCGCGTTCCCGTTGGGGCGCGGTTTTTGCGTTTATGCATCACAACCCAGATGAGCATCCTCCAGGACGGGGAATATCTGTTGAAGTCGAGGGACAGCGCCCCCCTCTGCCCTGCCGGGCATCTCCCCCACAAGGGGGGAGATTGGCAGCTTCGGCGAAGGCGCCCATCCTGCAACGCCGGTGATTGGCGAAGACGGCAAAACCGCCGATCTCCCCCCTCGTGGGGGAGATGTCCGGTAGGACAGAGGGGGGCGCGAAGGAATGCGGCGGACATCGCTTTGCGATGCTCACATCGCCCCTTCGATGCCCGGCCACGCCGCTTCGTTCAACGCTTCCGCAGATCCGCATCGGCAAGGTCGAGCGCCTTGGCGATGCGCTCGCAGGCCATGTCGATCGTGTCGCGCGTCCAGATCAGCGGCGGCGACAGGATCATCGTGTCGCCGGTGGCACGCAGCATCATGCCTTGCGCAATCGCATGGTCGCGGACGACCACGGCGGCACTTCCCGACGGCAGGTAGCGTTCCTTGGTCGCCTTGTCCTTGACGATCTCGATCGCGCCCATCAGGCCGATCGAGCGCACTTCGCCGACCAGCCTGTGGCCGGCGATGCGCTCCTGCAGCGCCTGCGCGAAATAGGGACCGGTGTCGGTCCTGACCCGGTCGACCAGGCCTTCCCGTTCGATGATCTCGAGGTTCTTCAGCGCCACCGCGCAGGCCACCGGATGACCGGAATAGGTGTAGCCGTGATAGAACTCGCCGCCTTTCTCGACCAGCGTCCTGCTGATGCGGTCGCCGACCAGCAGCGCCGACAGCGGCTGGTAGCCGGAGGTCAGCGCCTTCGCCGTGGTGATGGTGTCGGGTTCCACATCGAAGGTCTGCGCCGCGAACCATTCGCCGGTGCGGCCATAGCCGGTGATCACTTCGTCGAGCATCAACAGCACGTCGTATTTGCGGCAGATGCGCTGCACCTCCGGCCAGTAGCTCATCGGCGGGATTTTTACCCCGCCGGCACCCATCACCGGCTCGCCGATGAAGGCGGCGACCTTGTCGGCGCCGGCTTCGAGGATGGCGTCCTCCACCGCCTTTGCCGCGCGGATGCCGAAATCATGGTCGCTTTCGCCGGGCAGAGCGAGCTCATAGGCATAGGGCATCATCACATGGACGATGTTGGGCACGGCGCCGCCGAGCTGCTTGTGCATCGGCTCCATGCCGCCGAGCGATGTGCCGGCGATGGTCGAGCCGTGGTAGGCCATCTTGCGCGAGATGATGCGGTTCTTCTCCGGCTTGCCTTCCAACGCCCAATAGTGGCGCACGAGCCGAAGCGCCGTGTCGTTCGCCTCCGAGCCGGACGAGCCGTAAAAGACCTGGCTGACATGCTTGGGCGCCAGCTCCGCCAGCTTCTTCGACAAAAGCACCGGCGTCGGCGTAGAGCATTTGAAGAAGGAGTTGTAATAAGGCAGCTCCTTCATCTGGGCGTAAGCGGCATCCGCCAGCTCGTCACGGCCATAGCCGATATTGACGCACCAAAGGCCCGCCATGCCGTCGAGGATCTCCGTTCCTTCGGAATCGTAGATGAACGGACCGTCGGCGCGGGTGATGATGCGCGAACCGATCTCGCGCAGTTCCTTGTGGTCGGTGAAGGGATGAAGGTGATGCGCGGCATCGATCTGCTGAAGCTGCTTCAGCGAATAATTCTGATAGGTCATGGATTTGATCTTTCCTCTGGAATCAATCCGGCAAGAGCCGGGGCGGATTCGTCAGAGGAAACGGGGCGGCGAGTAGCCGATGCGGGCGCACAGCCGCAACAGCTCGGCGCGCAGCGTGCGCGGTGACGGCGTCACCGCGACCCCGAAGGCGCCTGATGTGCTGAAGCGGATCATGGCGGCAGCTTATGCCGCCTGAGGCTCAAAATTCAAGCCGTCTCGCCACATCGCAGCGGGCGCTCGGGCTCGCGCCACTATCACAGCAGCCATGTGTCTCCCGGCCGAACCCCCAATTTGTCGGCTGTAGCATTTATTACGGGAGACGGGCTCCCGATCTCAGATCCTGCGCCGATTTTTCGCCTGATCGCCTCCTGCCCTTCCGTGGGATCGCCGTAGCCCGCAATCCAGCAAAAGGCCATTGGGGGATCATTGGTGGTCCAAACGGGGACGATCCAAGCCTTGATTTCTATTTTGGGGTTCATGCCACCACGTGCCTTCGTCACCAACCTCGGAACTCAGACTGATCGGCTTCCACCAAGAGCCCGCTTGAGGAACATGTAGCGCATCGCCGTCTGTGCCGCTTGCGGCCGGCGGTCGCCGCGCCCGCCGTGACCGCCTTCGGTTTCTTCGAAGAACAGCGTCCTGCGGTGACCGGCTTCCTGCAGCCGCGCCGCCATCTTGCGCGCGTGGCCGGGATGAACGCGGTCGTCGGCAGTCGAGGTCATAAACAGCACCGGCGGATAGGCGACATCCGTCGCGACATGCTGATAGGGCGAATAGGCGCCGAGCCATGCTGCCTCCTCCGGTTTCGACGGGTCGCCATACTCAGCGATCCAGGACGCGCCCGGCGGTAGTTCGGTGTAACGCAGCATGTCGAGCAGCGGCACATCGATGATGACGGCGCCGAACAGCTCCGGCCGCTGCGTTAGCGACACGCCGGTGAGCAGGCCGCCATTCGAGCCGCCCTGGATGCCGAGTTGCGCCGCCGTGGTGATGCCGCGCCTGACCACATCCTCGGCCACCGCCGCGAAATCGTCGAAGGCGTTCTGGCGCTTGCCCTTCAGCGCCGCCTGATGCCAGGCCGGACCGAATTCGCCGCCGCCGCGGATATTGGCCTGCACATAGGCGTTGCCCTTGTCTAGCCAGAGCCTGCCGCGGATGCCGGCATAGCCTGGCAGGAGCGGCACTTCGAAGCCGCCATAGCCATAGAGCAGCGCCGGCACCGGTCCCGTCTGGTCGCGGCGCCGCACGACGAAATACGGGATCATCGTGCCGTCCTTCGAGCGCGCCTCGAACTGCTCCGAAACATAGGGCGAGGCATCGAACCGCGCCGGCTGCGCCTTCACGGTCGTCAGTGTCTCCCCGTTATCGTCCGACCAGATGATCGAGCTCGGAGTCAGGAAATCGGTGAAGGAGAAGGAGACGCTCGCGCCGAAATGCTCGGCATGGCTGATGCCGACATTGCCGTTATCGGGCAGGCCGACCGGTTTCAGCGACCAGCTCTTGCCGGCACGATCGCAAACGACGACCTTGCCGCGCACATTGTCCATCAGGTTGATGAACAGGCGGTCCTGCGTCCTCGCGAGACCGGCGATGGAAACGCGGTGCTCCGGTTTGAGCAGCGTCTCGATCGGTTCGAACGTACCGGTTTCGATCCAGCGGTCGAAATCCACGGAGTAGAGCCCGTCGGGCAGGCAGCGCGTGCCATCGGGCGCCGTCCACGGGCTGCGCACGCCGAAAACGAGCTGCCCCTTGAAGATCGCGGTATCGGTGGCGTCGTCCGGCAGCGGGATGCGCCGGTTCTCGCCCGAAGCCAGCCGCAGAAAACTGTGCGAGGTGAAGAAGTCGATCGTTTTGCCAAGCAGCACATGCCGCTTGTCGCCGTCGAACTCCACCCCGCCGCCGACCGCGAGGTGATGCTTCTCGCCTTCGAAGATCGGCGTTGCGTCCTCCAGCTTCGTGCCGCGCCGCCAGAGCTTGATCACACGCGGATAGCCTGACTGGGTCTTGTCATCCTCCTCGAAAGCCGCCGACACGATCACCGTGTCCTTGTCCAGCCAGGAAAAGCCCGACTTCGAGGCAGGTGCGCGAAAGCCGTCCTCGACGAAGGATTTCGTCGCGATGTCGAACTCGCGCATCTCGCTGGCGTCGCCGCCGTCGGGAGACATGGAGAGCAGGCAGAGGTCGAAATCGGGATAGAGCCGGCTCGCGCCGCCGAACACCCATTTCACACCTTCCTTGGCCGAGAGCTGGTCGAAGTCGATGATCGTCTCCCACTCCGGCTTGGCGGTCTTGTAGGAAGCGACAGGCGCGCGGCGCCACAGCCCAAGCGCATTGGTCTTGTCCTGCCAGAAATTGTAGACATGGCCGGCGAGCGCCGCACCGACCGGGATATTGTCCTCGGCCGTCATCAGGTCGAGCGCGGTTTCGAACGCGCCCTGATAGGAAGGGTCGCCCTGCAATTCGGCGACCGTCACCGCATTCTGGCGATGAACCCAGTCCAGCGCCTCCTTGCCATTGCGGTCCTCCAGCCAGAGGAAGGGATCCTCGGCCGGCAAGTCGGGCTGGGTTTTGGTCATTGTGCTGGTCATGCGGGTCTCCGGCGTCTGGGGCTTTGCCTACATCGCGTTCGTCGCGCCAACATTCAAGAGCCGGCTCGACGCTTCCCGGTCTTACACAATCCGTCTGCGAAAGACGGTCGTTGCGGCCAGCGCCGCGCAGATCGCGCCAAGTGTGACCGGCAGGCCGGCGGCGCCGATCACGTCCATCACGCTGCCGGTCAACGGCGGCACCAGGATGCCGCCAGCGCCCCACATCAACGAGAAGGCTGCATTGCCCGCGACTAGCGTCGAGCCGCCGAAGCGCTCGCCGAGCTCGATGATCGACATCGTGTAGATGCCATAGGATACGGCACCCCAGATGAAGACGCAGGGCCAGATCAGCGGCGTCTCGATCAGCACCGGCAACAGCACGCAGCCAAGGATCGTCACTGAAACGCAGCCGAAGCGCACGAGGCGCGCCGTCAGCCTTTCGGCGAGCAGGCCGAGCGGCACCTGCATGGCGATGTTGCCTGCGATCATCATGGAGAGCAGCGCCGACATGCGCGCCTCGGGAATGCCGTAATGCGTGCCGTAGACGGGAAGCAGCGCCAGCACCGACTGCTCGAAGCCGGCGGCGACGACGACCGCCGACAGAAGCAGCCACGCGAGCGGCATGAAGCCCAGCACGGAGACTCTGTGTCCTGCCTCGTCGACCTTGGGCAGGCGCTTCACCACGACGGCCAGGCATGCGCCACAGAAGAGGAAGGCAAAGATGCCGACGAGGAAAGGCGGCCAACCTTCGGTGCCGACTGCCAGCAGGCAGAGCGGCCCGGTCGCGAAACCCGCCGAGATGATGGTTGAATAGACGCCCATGATGCGCCCGCGCCGCGACGGCGGCGCCAGCGCGATCACCCAGATTTCGCTGAGCACATAAAGCGGATTGGTTACCACGCCGATCAGGAAGCGCAGCGGAAACCACAAATAGACGTCCCGTGTCCAGCCTATTAGAGCCAGCACCAGCGCCGAGAGTGCAGCGCAGGTGAGCGCGGTCCGCCCTGCTCCGAACCGGCGCGCCAGCCCCGGAATCAGCGGCGAGGACAGGATGAAGCCGACCGGCGTCATCGCCGCCGACAGGCCGATCATCGCCGGAGACACGCCTTGACGCTGCAGGATGAAGCTGAGCAGCGGATAGGACAGCCCCTGCGCGATGGCGAACACCGAAACGGTCGCGATCACGCCGGTGATCGCCGCCCATTGCACTGTCTCGCCGGTCTCCGATCTCGCCAGAGCCATCATTCCTGCTCCAATCGCCGGGAGCCTTAGCCGGTACCGGCGACCGCCGTAAGGCCCAACCAGCGTCGAAAGAGCATGTTCCAGCCAATCCCTGTCAGGAGCGCTGGCCCGACAAGAGCGGCGCGGCGCGGCGGCAAAAGCCTTGCAGGTGCTTCAGTGGCGGCAATTCGGGCGATCGTGCCTGCCGTTCCGTCATGTCGCTTCCCTCGCCCTAGTGGTCGCCGCCTCCTCACCGGCAACATTGCCGCCGGTCCATTATGCCGGCCACTTTCGCATCCTCACGAGGCTTCTCATGACCGCCGCCCTTCATCCCGCCGAACCGGCATTGGCAACAGATCGCGCCCGTCGCGGCGGCCGTGCGGGGAAGCGCGCTGGCGGATCGGCGGCTTTCGAGCAGCCTGCTTTCCGCCAGTTGAAGAACCCACTGACGCCGACGAAATTCGTTTCCGACGACGAGCTGGAATCGATCCACCTCGCCTCGCTGCGCGTTTTGAGGGAAATCGGCGTCGACGTGCTGCATGAGGAAGCGCGCCGCATCATGAAGGCGCATGGCGCCGACGTCAGCGAAGGCAGCGAGCGCGTCCGCTTCGACAGCGACATGATCCTGGAGCTGATTGCGCACTGCCCGCCGGAATTCACGTTGCATGCGCGAAATCCGGCACACAATCTGCGTTTCGGCGGCAACAATGTCATCCTGTCGATGATGGCTTCGGCACCCAATTGCTCCGACCTCGATCGCGGCCGGCGCCCCGGCAACCAGGCCGACTACCGCAATTTCCTGCGCCTGGCGCAGATGCACAACATCCTGCAATGCACCGGCGGCTATCCGGTCGAGCCGATCGACATCCATCCCTCGGTCCGGCATCTCGAATGCATCCGCGACCTCGCCATGCTGACCGACAAGGTCTTCCACATCTATTCGCTCGGCAAGGAGCGCAATGTCGACGGCATCGAGATCGCCCGCATCGCCCGTGGCATCAGCCGCGAGCAGCTGATGGAAGAGCCCTCGGTCTTCACCATCATCAATACCAATTCGCCGCTCAAGCTCGACGTGCCGATGATGGAAGGCATCATCCAGATGGCCAGCATGGGCCAGGCGGTGATCGTCACGCCGTTCACGCTGTCGGGCGCCATGGCGCCCGTCACCATCGCCGGGGCGCTGGTGCAGCAGAATGCCGAGGCGCTCTCCGGCATTGCCTTCGCGCAGATGGTGAGGAAGGGCGCGCCGGTCGGCTATGGCGGCTTCACCTCCAATGTCGACATGAAGTCCGGAGCGCCGGCCTTCGGCACGCCGGAATATATGAAGGCGCAGCTCGTCGGCGGCCAGCTCGCCCGCCGTTACAACATCCCCTACCGCACCTCGAACACCTGTGCGGCCAACACGGTCGACGCGCAGGCCGCCTATGAAAGCGTCTTCTCGTTGTGGGGCGCCATCCAGGGCGGCGGCAATCTGATGATGCATGGCGCCGGCTGGCTGGAAGGCGGCCTGCGCTGCTCCTACGAAAAAACCATCCTCGACATCGATCTTCTGCAGATGGTGGCGGAATTCCTCACGCCGCTCGATCTCTCCGAGGATGCTCTCGGCTTCGACGCCATCCAGTCGGTCGGCCCCGGCGGTCATTTCTTCGGCACCCAGCACACGCAGGAGCGCTACAAGACCGCCTTTTATTCGCCGATCGTCTCCGACTGGCGTAATTTCGAAACCTGGACCGAGGCCGGCTCGCCGACGGCGCTGGAGCGCACCAACAAGGTATGGAAGGAGCGCCTTGCTTCCTATGAGGAGCCCTATATGGACCCTGCCATTCGCGAAGAGCTCAACGATTTCGTCGACAAGCGCCGCGCAGAAGGCGGCGCGCCGACCGACTTCTGATCATCAGTGGGCTGACTGAATCGTCGGACAGCAACAACATTCCTGACTCCACATTGCACAACACGGATCTATCTTCATGAAATCCCACGTAAAAGCGGTTGTCATCGGTGGCGGTGTCGTCGGCTGCTCGGTGCTTTACCACCTTGCCAAGGCCGGCTGGACCGACATCATGCTGATCGAGCGCTCGGAGCTGACCTCCGGCTCCTCCTGGCACGCGGCGGGCGGCTTCCATACGCTCAACGGCGACCCCAACGTCGCCAAGCTGCAGGCCTATACCGTCCAGCTCTACAAGGAGATCGAGGAGCTCTCCGGCCAGTCCTGCTCGCTGCATCTGACCGGCGGCGTCATGATGGCCGACACGCCGGAGCGCATGGACTTCCTGCGCCTTGCCCACGCCAAGGGCCGCTATCTTGGCATGGACACCGAGCTGATCACGCCTTCGGAAGCGAAGGCGATGTTCCCGCTGATGGACGAGAAGAATTTCGTCGGCGCCATGTGGGACCCGGTCGAAGGCCATCTCGATCCGTCCGGCACCACGCATGCCTATGCCAAGGCCGCGCGAAAACTCGGCGCCGAGATCGTGCTGCGCAACCGTGTCGTCGAGCTGACGCAGGAGGTCGACGGCACCTGGAACGTCGTCACCGAGCAGGGCACGGTGAAGGCCGAGCATGTCGTCAACTGCGGCGGACTGTGGGCGCGCGAGATCGGCCGCATGGTCGGCGTCGAATTACCGGTGCTGGCGATGGAGCACATGTATCTGCTCACCGAGCCGATGCCGGAGGTCGAGGAATTCAACAAGTCGACCGGCCGCGAGATGATCGGCGTGCTCGACTTCAAGGGCGAGATTTACACCCGCCAGGAGCGCAACGGCATCCTGCTCGGCACCTATGAAAAGGCCTGCAAGCCGTGGTCGCCGGTCAACACGCCCTGGGATTTCGGCCATGAATTGCTGCAGCCAGACATCGACCGCATCGCGCCGTCGCTGGAGATCGGCTTCAAGCATTTCCCCGGCATCGAGAAGGCCGGCATCAAGCAGATCATCAACGGCCCCTTCACCTTCGCGCTCGACGGCAACCCGCTGGTCGGTCCGGTGCAGGGCCTGACCAATTTCTGGTGCGCCTGCGCCGTCATGGCCGGCTTCAGCCAGGGCGGCGGCGTCGGCCTTGCGCTCTCCAACTGGATGGTGCATGGCGATCCGGGCTTCGACGTCTGGGGCATGGACGTCGCCCGCTTCGGCGAATGGGCGACGCTGCGCTACACCAACGCCAAGGTGCGCGAGAACTATTCGCGGCGCTTCTCGATCCGCTTCCCGAACGAGGAACTGCCTGCCGCCCGTCCGGCGCAGACGACCCCGCTCTACGACACAATGCTCGCCAACAACGCCGTCATGGGCGACTCGTGGGGCCTCGAAACCCCGCTCTGGTTCGCCCCCAAGGGCACCGAGCCGAAGGACATCGTCTCCTTCCACCGTTCGAACGATTTCGGTCCGATCGGCGAAGAAGTGCGCGCCACGCGCGAAAGGGTCGGCGTCACCGAAATCGCCAACTTCGCCAAATACGAGGTCTCGGGTCCGGGCGCCGAGGATTTCCTCAACCGGCTGATGACCAACCGCATGCCGAAGACCGGTCGCATCGTGCTGACCCCCATGGTCAACGAGTTCGGCAAGCTGATCGGCGACTTCACCATCGCCAAGATCGACGAGGACCGCTTCATGATCTGGGGCTCGTCGGCCGCACAGAAATATCATATGCGCTGGTTCGAGAAGCACCTGCCGAAGGACGGTTCGGTACGCATCCACCGCTTCGACCAGACGCTGGTCGGCCTGTCCATCGCCGGGCCGAAATCACGCGACCTGTTGCAGAAGCTCGTCGACGTCGATGTCTCAACCAAGGCCTTCCGCTTCATGGATTTCCGCGAGATGGCGGTCGGCGGCGCGCCCTGCATGGTCAACCGCATCACCTATACCGGCGACCTCGGCTACGAGATCTGGATGGCGCCGGCCTACCAGCGCCTGGTCTACAAGGCGATCAAGGAAGCCGGCGAGGAATTCGGCATCGTCGATTTCGGCATGCGGGCGCTCTTGTCGATGCGCCTGGAGAAGAACTTCCCGACCTGGTTCCGCGAACTGCGCCCGATCTACGGACCGTTCGAAGGTTCGATGGACCGCTTCATCAAGCTGGAGAAGAACGACTTCATCGGCCGCGAGGCGTCAGCCAAAGAGCAGGCGCAGGGGCCGAAGCTGCGCCGCGTCTCCTTCATCGTCGACGCGGCCGACGCCGACGTGATGGGCGACGAGCCGATCTGGGCCAAGGTCGGCAAGGACTACGGCACGGTGGAAAAGCCGCATGGCTACGGTGCGCCGCGCTTCGACGAGACCGGCAAGGAAGTGCGCGGCTCCAAGGCCGCCGAGGGCGCTTCGGCCGTGCGCGGCATTGTCGACGGCGAGTGGCGCGTCGTCGGCTGGGTGACTTCGGGCGGCTATGCCCACTATGTCCAGAAGTCGATGGCGCAGGGCTATGTGCCGGCCGCCCTTGCCGAGGACGAGAGCTCCGGCCTGTTCGAGATCGAGATTCTCGGCCACCGCCGCCCGGCCCGCATCAATATCGAGCCGCCTTTCGACCCGAGCGGCGAAAAGATGCGCGCCTAGAGCAACTCCAGGAAAAGTGTGCGCGGTTTCGCCCCGAATGTACCGCTTTCGGATCGCGCCGGTGGCCGGCTATATAAACAACCGGCCACCAACGCATCAGTGAGAAGACGACCCCTTTGCGGCAGCTAGAGAAATGGACCGACTGGCTCTGCGATGAACGGGTCGGCCCATTCAGCGCCGCGATCGCGTTTGCTCTTGCATACTGCCTTGTCCAGATAGCGGTGATGGCGCTCTTGTCCCACGTCGTGGGCACGGGCGTCGGCGTCGACGACGCCGAACAGTTGATGGCGATGCGCTTCCTGGCGGCCGGCTATGGCAGCTCGCAGCCGCCTTTATACACCTGGCTCGGCATCCTCACCGCATCGCTGGTCGGCACCGACATCCTCGCGCTCAAGATCGTCAAATACGCCCTGCTGGCCGGTGGGTTGATCGCGTCCTTTGCGGCAGTGCGCCGCTTCGGCTACTCGAACCGCGCGGCCGCCGCGGCGATGTTCGGCCTGCTGCTTTTTCCTCAGATCGTGTGGGAGATGCAGCACGCCCTCACCCACTCGATCGCCGTTTTCTGCTTTTCGTCGCTGCTGCTCCTGGCGGTGGTCGAAGTACAGAAACGGCGTTCGACGGCCGCCTATGTGCTGCTTGGCCTGGCGACGGCCGCGGCGACGTTGTCGAAATACAATGTGGTGATCTTTCTCGCCGCGCTGTTCCTTGCGGCGCTGTCGCTTCGCGAGACGCGTGAGGCGATCTTCGATCGCCGTTTCCTGATCAGCGTGGCTGTGGCGATCCTCGCCTGCCTGCCGACATTCTACTGGAGCCTCACGCATCTGGGAGACCTGCTGGCGCACGGCGGGAGCTTCGATGGCGTTGAGGGCGGCCGCGCGGCGGAAACGGCATCTCTCGGCATTCTTGGCCTTGGCAACGCGATACTCAACTTCGCTGGACTTCCGATCTCAGTCTTTGCCCTCGCCTTCTTCCTGGCACGCAAGGAATCCGCACCGCCACCCGTGGCGGCATCCTGGCCCGAAAAGTTGGTCTGGCGGGCGATTGCCCTCGCCTTGTTGCTCACGCTCGTGGTGGTTCTTGTTGGCGGCGTGACGCAATTTCGCGATCGCTGGATGCTGCCTGTTTTCGTTCTGCTGCCAGTCGCCCTTGCCATGCGGCTCGACGCCATGGGAAACAGGGGCCGCAAGACGCAAGGCACGATCGTCTTCGTCGGCGCCGCCCTTGCCATTCTGGCGTTACCGGCGAGCTGGTACATGCATCTGAACGGCGGTAACAATCGTGGCCGTATCGTACGGATGGACTATCGTTCGCTTTACGGCCAGATCACCGTCGATGGACCGGTAGGCACAGTGGTCTCAAGCTGGTTCTGGGTCGGCAATCTGCGGCTGGTCGATCCGGATCTCGTCATACTCGACGACGAGATACCTGACTTCAGCCAGTCGATCCGCGAGCCGGCGGTGCTCGTCCTGGCTGATGACAGGGAACCCGTCGGGGTCATCTTCGACAGGATCGCCAAGGCGGGCTACGTGATGGACACCATCCATCGGCGCATCGACGTGCCGCAGCTGCTCGGAGGCACGCCGCGAACCCGCCAAGTCACGATCACCAGGCTTCATAAGATCGCGGTGCAATAGGCGCAGGGGGACCGCATGGACAAATTTCGCTTCGGCCGCCACCGCAAGATCATGCCCTTCGAACCGGGCTCCGTCGAAGCGCTGCGCGAGGCTTCCCGCGAGAAGGCTGCAGCGCTCAACCAGCATGTGCTGGGCTATGGCGCGCAGGCCGAAGCCGAATGGGCGGCTGCAGGCGTTGCCGCCCCAAACCTGGCTGCCATGCGGAGCTACCGGCTCGCGCGCATCCGCGCCGAGCTCAAGCGCCGCGACTATGCCGGCGCCCTGCTCTACGATCCGGTCAACATCCGCTACGCGACCGATACGACCAACATGCAGCTTTGGGTCGCGCACAACCCGACCCGCCACTGTTTCGTCGCCACGGAAGGCCCGGTGGTGCTGTTCGACTATTTCTCCTGTGAGCACTTGTCGGATCACGCTGGGGTCGTCGACGAGGTGCGACCGGCTGTGTCGTGGATGTATCTTTATAGCGGCGAGCTGACCGACAAGAAGGTTCGCCGCTGGGGAGCCGGCATCGCCGAACTCCTTGCCGAGCACGGCGGTGGCAACCGGCGTATCGCGGTCGACCACATCAATCCGGAAGGCATCGACGAGCTTGCCCGCCGCGGCATCACCGTCGGCAATGGCGAGGCGGTGATGGAGAATGCGCGCCTGATCAAATCGCCCGACGAAATCCTTGCCATGCGCCGCGCCATCGTCGCCTGCGAGGCGGCAATGGGCGAGATGGAAGCGGCGCTGAAGCCGGGCATTTCCGAGAACGAGTTGTGGGCGGAGCTGCATCGCGGCAACATCGCGCGCGGCGGCGAATGGATCGAGACCCGGCTTCTTTCGTCCGGGCCGCGCACCAATCCCTGGTTCCAGGAATGTTCGTCACGCGTCATCGAGGATGGCGATCTCGTCGCCTTCGACACCGACCTCATCGGCCCCTATGGCTTCTGTGCCGATCTCTCGCGCACCTGGCTCTGTGGCGACGGCAGACCATCGAACGAGCAGCGCGACCTGTTCCGCATCGCCGCCGACCAGATCGCGCACAACACCAGCCTATTGCGGCCTGCCATCTCTTTCCGCGACCTCGTCGAACGCTCGGCGGCGCCGCCCGGTGACTGCTTCCCGGCGCGCTACGGCGTGCTCTACCACGGCGTCGGGCTGGCGGACGAATACCCGACCCTGCCGCATGCCAGCGACTGGACGGACGACACGCCGGACGGCGTGCTCGAGCCTGGCATGGTGCTTTGCGTGGAAAGCTACATCGGCAGGCTGGGTGGACGCGAGGGCGTCAAGATCGAGGAGCAGATCCTGATCACCAAGACGGGTAACGAAAGGCTCTCAAACTATCCGCTCGACGAACGGTTGCTTGGCGGCTGAACCTTTCAAGCCAAGCTCGGCGATGGCTTCGCGCATGGATGCGACGACGTCCGCCGATGTGGTCCTGGCGGTGATGAACGGCAAGCCCTTGCGCCTTGCCGTCCAGCCGACCACTTTCACGCGCCGCGCCGCCGGCTCGAAACGCTGCGCCAACGCCCAGCTCTGGCAGTCGATGGCGGCGACGTCGGCCCTGCCCTCGGCGACGGCGACGATCGACGACCGGTGGCCGCCGCTTTCGCTGCGCGAGGCGAAGATGTCTAGAGTTTCGCCGATCGCCTCCAGGTCGTGCGTCAGCCCCAGCAGCCCGGACATGGAATCCGGATTGTTGAAGATGAAGCGCTTGCCGCGGACGAGATCGAGCGGGATGACGGCCTTGCCATCCTCGGGCGAGGCAACCGACCGCCCGCCATCGGCGAGCATCACCAGCGCGCTGGAATAGAGCTCGCCCTGCCCGCCCTCGATTTCGTCATAGCTTGGCTGGGCGACCACCTGCACATGCCCGGCCAGGCCGAGCTCCATCGGCCCCCAGCAGGTTTGCCCGAAGAGCAGCGCAGGGCTCAGCCAAAGCTGGTGAAAATCGAACTCGTCCGGGGGCAATGTCGCCGGGTCGGACGCGATCAGTCTTCCGGTATCGTCACGGATACCGCCTGGCACCGGCGGCAAATCGCGATTGCTGCGCGCCATTTTCTCCGGCGCATCGATACCCCTCTGCCGGAAAGCGTCGCGCAGCTTTGCCCATTGCGCGTCGACCTCGCCGCGCATCTCGGGCCAGTCATACATCGGCAAGGCCGCAACCAACTTGCTCATGACGAATAGCTTTCAATGACAAGCGGCCATCGGCGCCTGCGTTCCGCGAGAAAAAGCCGTCGCGGAAAGTCGAAATTACTCTTTGGGCGGCTCGGCCGGCACTGGAGCCGTTCCAAGTCCATTCACATTACGCGCCCTGATGCGCGGCTTGAAGGCACGGCCGGGCTCCGGCGTACGGCGCAGCACCGGGTGCACCACCGGCTCCTTGGCCTTGAAGGCGAAGGATTTGATCAGCGCGAAATAACTCGGATAGACATATCCGTTGTTCATCCGCAGCCATTCTTCGCGGCGATCGCGAAACATCTTCGGCAGCTTGTACCAGGCGACCGTCGGGCTCTTGTGATGCACGAAATGCAGGTTGTTGTTGAGGAACAGGAACGACAGCGGCGACCGCTCGACGATGATCGTGCGCCCCTCCGGATGTTCCGACCACTGGTGCTCGGCATAGGTGCGCACCGAGATCAGCGACTGGCCGAACCACACCGGCACCAGTATGTAGAGCCAGAGCGGGATGCCGAAGGCCAACGTCACGATCGGCACAACCACGACAAGGCCGATGGCATGCAGCAGCCAGGCGTTGCGGATCGTCTTGTCGCCGGCGGCAATCTGCGTGGCGTCATCGATGAAGAAGCCGATCGACGACAGCCACGGGCCGAGAATGAAGCGGCCGACCATGGTGTTGTTGATCTTGAGCAGGAACTTCATCGCCGGCGGCAGTTCCTCATGCATCCAGAGCGCCTGATAATAGCTTTCCGGATCGTCCAGCGGATCGGTCAGCCGCTCGTCGGCATGATGGCGAAGGTGGATCGTCTTGAAGCGGCGGAACGGCCAGACGAAGCCGATCGGCAGGAAGACGAAGGCTTCGTTGATCCTGGCGTTGCGGGTCGGGTGGCCGTGCGAAACTTCGTGCATGAGCGAGGACTGCAGGGCCAGTATCACGGCCAGGACGGCGAGAGCCAGCAGCGGATAGGAAGGCCAAAGCAGGAAACCCGTGGCGAGCCAGGCGCCGTAACAAAAGAGTGCGAGGAATACGGTCGGCCATTCCACGGCCGGTTTGGTGCTACGTCTCTTGCTTATGCCAGTCATGCTATCGACCACTGCCTTCCAGTCGCCGGAACCAGTTCGATTCCTGACAACATTGTGTCAGGAGCCTTTCGTTGTCGCAACGCGACAAAGCGCACAAACTGTTGCGATTGCGCATTTTTGGCGGCAAATGTTATAGATTGTAAACAAATTCGGAGATTCATTTACGCCTTCGCAGCAGCCGAATGCCGTGCTGGCGCAAATTTTTCCTCCCTCAGGCAGGAGCTGCCGCATGGACAAGCGTGATCTGTCGACGATCTTCCGGGAGCGTTTGAAATTGCTCTTGACACGCTCCGACTTGAACCAGTCGGCCTTCGCGACGGCTGTCGGCATCGACCGTTCGGCGCTGTCGCAACTGCTGTCAGGGGCCTCGACCCGCCTGCCTCGCGCCGAGACGCTTCTCAACATCGCCGCCGAGTTCAAGGTGTCGCTCGACTGGCTGTTGGGCTTGAGCCAGGACGAAGGCGTCACCGGCGAAATAAGAGAAAGCCTGGAGATCGAAGAGGCGCCGGACGGCTTCGACCGCACGCTGCTTGCCAAATGGCACGCCGAGGCGGCCGGCACGAAGATCCGCTACGTCCCGGCGGGCATTCCGGACCTCTTACGCACCGAGGCGCTGGTCGAGTACGAGGCGGGCATCGCCAATAAGAGCCGCGAAGCGCAGGCCGGCGAAACGCAGTACCGCATCGACTACAACAGGCGGCCCGAGACCGACATGGAAGTTTGCATGCCGCGCCATACGCTGGAGATCTTCGCGCGCGGTCTCGGCATTTGGGACCGTTTTCCGGAAGCCGAGCGCCGCCGGCAATTGCTGCACATGGCAACGCTCCTCGACGACCTTTACCCAACCTTCCGGCTGTTCCTCTACGACGGCCGCATGCGCTATTCGATCCCCTACACGATCTTCGGTCCTTATCGCGCCGCGATCTATGTCGGCGACATGTATCTGGTGTTGAACGCCACCCAGCCGGTCCGCACCCTGACCAGCCATTTCGACAACCTGATCCGCGCCGCCGACATCAACGCGCATGAGGCGGCGAGCTTCACGCAGAGGCTGGCCGGCATGTCCTTTCCCTCGGGCTCTGTCTGAACGCTGCCATCGCGAAGGTGGCCGCAAGGGTGCTGTCGCGACCTGCAAATTCATTGACTAGATATAAAGACTTCTTTATATCGTTATCCGAATTCAGGATACGAAAGCCAAAGCCATGACCGCGACCAATCCGATCGACGCACTGATTGCCGAAAAGGGCGTGCTTTTGGCCGACGGCGCCACCGGCACCAATTTGTTCGCGATGGGACTCGAGGCCGGCGAAGCGCCCGAGCTGCTCAACGAGAGCTCGCCCGAAACCATCGCGACGCTCCACCAGAATTTCGTCGACGCCGGTGCCGACATCATCCTGACCAATTCCTTCGGCGGCACCCGCCACCGGCTGAAGCTGCATCATGCCCAGGACCGGGTTGGCGAATTGAACAAGCGCGCCGCCGAAATCGCCCGCTCGGTCGCCGACAAGGCCGGCCGCAAGGTGATCGTCGCCGGCTCCGTCGGCCCGACCGGCGAGCTGCTGATGCCGCTCGGCGCCATGACCTATGAGGACGCGGTCGATGCCTTTGCCGAGCAGATCGAGGGCCTCAAGGCCGGCGGCGCCGAAGTCGCCTGGATCGAGACCATGTCGGCGCCGGACGAGATCCGCGCCGCGGCCGAAGCGGCGATCCGCGTCGGCCTGCCCTATACCTACACCGGCTCCTTCGACACGGCCGGCCGCACCATGATGGGGCTGTTGCCGAAGGACATCCACGGCGTTGCCGATGGGCTGTCTCAGGCTCCGCTCGGCGTCGGCGCCAATTGCGGTGTCGGCGCGGCCGACATCCTGGCCTCGCTGCTCGACATGACCGACGCCAAGCCGGAAGCCACCGTGATCGTCAAGGGCAATTGCGGCATTCCGGAGTTCCGCGGCAGCGAGATCCACTATTCCGGCACGCCCGAGCTAATGGCCGACTATGTCCGGCTGGCGGTCGATGCCGGCGCGAAAATCGTCGGCGGCTGCTGCGGCACCTCGTTCGCTCACCTCGCCGCGATGCGCAAGGCGCTCGACGGTCACACCAAGTCCGTGCGCCCGACCGTCGAGACCATCGTCGAGCGTATCGGTCCGATGCGCAACAAGATCGCCTCGGCCGGTTCGGCCGAGGCTGGCGAAGGCCGTCGCGAACGCCGGCGCAGCCGCGCCTGACGCTCCTTTCTATTTGCTGTTTTCGTCGTAGCGTGACAGCGCCGTATTGAGGTCGGTACCGGAGGTGTTGTTGCTGTCGGCGCTCATCGTCATCAAGGTGCCGGACGCGCGCGGGTCACTGATCTGCTCCAGCATCACGCGGAAGCGACCGTTGTTCAGCGCGGAGAGCGCCGTGTTGCGGGCAGCATCGACATCGTTCCTGATACGCGCGGACTCAGCTGATGGAGCGGATGGCGCTCGAGCCTGAAGATTGCCCGCAGTCGACGACACGTTCCCGGTGATATGCAATTCCAGCCCCTCAAAGTCCTCTATCAGTTTCGACTAACAGAAGGTCATTGCGACGAGGTTCCGGAAAAGCCACGCAATTTAACGATCGGCGAGGCCGGCAGGTCTGCCCGTCGCGAATGGCCCAAGCCAGATATCCCGCGCTGACCGGAAGCTTCCGGTGAACCACCACTCGGTGAGCACCTTGCAGGTGACCAGGCGGGATCTCGGCCTTCGAGATCGTCGTCCGGGGCGGCCGGCGCCTTGCGGCGAACACTGGCGTAGGGGTCCGCATAGGCCATTTTGAGCGCATCGCCCATCAAGCTGGATATGGCATTGAGCGATACGCCGATTGCGAGCCTTGGAAAGACTAGCCGCGGCAGATTGAGGCGTCGGCCGGCAGTCGGGGCGGTGGTGGGGATGTCAGCCATGGTGTCCTCCCGTGACGGTGAGAATGACACCGCTTCCCGCTCAGGTCCTTGGTGCGGACCTGAAGAGTCCTGAACAGCCCTGAAGTTCGCCTTCAGGGTCATCTTCGACTATCTTGGCCGTGAAGGGACGGGTCCTTGGCCGATGGACGTGGAGTTTGGGAACTATCGTTTGAAGCGCGCCGAACGGCAGCTGCTAGGGCCAAATGGGCCGGTTGAGCTTTCGGCTCGCTCCTTCGACATCCTCGCCATGCTGCTCGACAAGCCGGATGAAGTGATCGGCAAAACCGAACTTTTCGCTACGGCCTGGCCGGGTCAGGTGGTGGAGGAGAACACGCTGCAGGTCCACATTTCGGCGCTTCGAAAGCTGCTGCCTGCCGAGACGATCGTCACCGTGCATGGGCGCGGTTATAAGTATGCCGGTCCCAGGCCCTTCGCGGCTGCGGCGGAGGCTACGGCGCCGTCCAGACCGTCCATCGCCGTACTTCCCTTCGACAACATGAGCGGCGACCCGGAGCAAGACTATTTCAGCGACGGAATTACCGAAGACATCATCGCTGAGCTCGGCAAGTATAAGGAGTTCCTGGTTACTGCACGGAACTCCTCCCGTCAGTTCCGCGGCAAGGCGAATGATCTGGCGGAGGTGGCAAGGAGACTTGGCGTCCAGTACGTCGTCGAAGGCAGCGTGCGCAAGATCAACAACCGGGTACGGATCACCGTGCAGCTGACCGATGCGCCCGCGATGGCTCATGTCTGGGGCGAGCACTACGACCGGGAACTCGATGACATTTTCGCCATCCAGGACGAAATCACCCACATGATCGCAGCCCGTCTGGCCCGCCAGGCCAGAACCGCGATTGCGTCGCGCGCCAGGACCAGGCCGACCAACAATATGTCGGCCTATGAGTTTTACCTGCGGGCGCTGCAACTCGCGGCCGTCTATGAAACCGTGCTTGAAGCAGAACCCTTTCTGCGCCAGGCGGTGAAGCTCGATCCGCAGTTTGCCGCCGCCCACGCCATGCTGAGCTTTGTGGAGTCCATCAAATACTATTGGGACTACAACAATCCCGGTCATTTGCATTCCGGACTGGAGATTGCCAGAACAGCATTGGGCCTTGATCCCGACGAAGCCTATGGGCATCTCGCCACCGGCTTCGCTCACTTGTACCTGCGCCAATTCAAGCTGGCTGAATTCAGCCTTGACCGGGCGGTTGCGCTCAATCCGAACGACCCGTTCACTCTCAGTATCCGCGCTATTTTCCTCAATCACACGAACAGGCCGGAGCAAGGGCTTGATGAAATAACCGAAGCCCAGCGCCGAGACCCATACGCCGTGGGATGGTATGACGACTTCCGTGGCGTCCTGCTGACGACGGCCGGGCGATATCGCGAGGCGGCGGCCTGCTACGCGAAAATGGCGACTGTAACACCGTGGTCGCTCATTCGTCTTATCATCTGCCATTCCGAACTCGGCGAAATCAGGCAAGCGCAAGACGTCCTGGCAAAGGTCAAGGCGCATTATCGCGGACTAAGCCTGGACGACATCGTAGATACGGAAGTGGACTTCTATGAGGACCCCGACATATGCAACCGTTATCGCGCAATCCTGCGGCGCGTCGACGAAGAGCAATAGAATTCGCCTGGCCGCGACCAATTGGGTGCGATAGATGCCCATCGAGGCAGCGATCGCTAGGTGCAGGGCGGACACGGCAAGCCGTCCGCCCTGCAAATTAGGGGTTCACGGCCTGGTTCCCAGTGATGAAGCCAGCCGCACCAGCGACAGAAATTCGGCCCTGTAACCGAACGGATCGGCGCCGCGGGCCGCGTTGGCGATCTCCAGGATGCGGTCGTAGCCGAAATTCGCCGTCTGGTCCTCGTCGCGCAGCTTCTGCCCGAAGGCGGCGACGGCGACCGAGAAAAGCTGGTCGCTTCCCGCCGCATCGAAGGACGACACTTCGTTGGCGGCGGTCACCGGCGTGGTGATCAGCTTCGAGACATCTTCGGCCGGCAGCTTGTAACGGATCTTGACGAAGGCATATTCGTCCGCATTGGCAACGCCGCCATTGTCGACCTTCGCCTGGCCGTAGCGCAACGGGTCGACCTGCTCGGCGCCACTGCCCTTGGGCGTGATCTCATAGATCGCCGTCACCGAGTGGCCGGAGCCGATGTCGCCGGCATCGACGCGATCGTTGTTGAAATCCTCGCGCTTCAAGGCGCGGGTCTCGTAACCGACCAGGCGATATTCCGAGACCTTGGCCGGGTTGAACTCGACCTGGATTTTCACGTCCTTGGCGATGGTGAACAGCGTCGAGGATGCGTCCTCGACCAGCACCTTCTCGGCCTCGGCAAGCGTGTCGATATAGGCCGCAGTGCCATTGCCGTTCTGGGCGATGGTCTGCATCATCTGGTCGTTGAGATTGCCGCGCCCGAAGCCGAACACCGAGAGGAACACGCCGGTCTTGCGCTCCTTCTCGATCAGCTGCTTGAGATCGTCGTCATCGGTCTGGCCGACATTGAAATCGCCGTCGGTGGCGAGCATCACGCGGTTGACGCCGTCCTTGACGAAGGACTGCTGCGCCAGCTTGTAGGCTTCCTTGATGCCGGCCTCGCCGGCCGTCGACCCGCCCGGCTCGAGATTGTCGATGGCCGCAAGGATCTTCTGCTTTTCCGTCGCCTTCGTCGGCATCAGCACCGTGCCTGCATTGCCGGCATAGGTGACGATGGAGACGGTGTCGTCGGGCTTCAGCTTGCTGACCAGCAGCCGGAACGCGGACTTCAGCAGCGGCAGCTTGTCCGGCTCGTCCATAGAGCCCGACACGTCGATCAGGAACACCAGATTGGCCTTGGGCTGCTCGGCCGGCTTCACGTCAAAGCCCTTGATGGCGACATGCATCAGCTTGGTGCGCTGGTTCCAGGGCGTCGGCATGACGGTGACGGTCGAGTTGAACGGCGTCGAAGCTGAATCCGGACCCTTCCAGTCATAGGGGAAGTAGTTGATCATCTCCTCGACCCGGACCGTATCCGGGTCTGGCAGAATGCCTTCCTTGAGCGAGCGTCGCACGAAGGAATAGGACGCCGTGTCGACATCGATCGAGAAGGTCGACACCGGATCCTGGGCGGCTTCGTGCACCGGATTGGTCTTGAAGGTCTCGATACGGTCGCGGTTCTCCTCCTGCGGCTGCATCTGGTCGGCCGGCATGGGCGCAGGCTGCACCATCAGCTTGGAACCGGCGACAGCGCCCGCTGGCGCCTGAGCGGACCGCATGGCAGCCGCAGGCGCCTGAGCGTTGGCGCGTCCGCCGGCTGCAAGCTGGCCGCTCTCCGCCGGCGCGGGCGGTTGCGCTGGCATAGCTTCCGGCGCCACCTCCTGCTTGAGCAGACTGTCCACCTCGGTCGCCGGCTTCGGCGCCGCCGGCGCGATCCGCGCCTCATCCTTGAGGCGATCCTCGCTATCGCCGTTGGTCTTCTTCTCCTTGGCGGGCGCGGCCGCCAGCGGTTGGTTGGTCGCCAGCCCATTGCTCGCAGGCTTCTGCGCCACCGGCTTGTCGGCCACTGTCTCGGTCACCTTGCCTTCGTTGCCGCCGATGACTGGCGGCTGCTCCTTCAGCATCTCAAAAGCGGCATAGCCAGCGATAGGCAGCGCGACCAGCGCGGTGATGGCCGGCGTGGCAATGAGTTTCCGTTGCATGATCTCTCTCCAGAGCGTTCTTGCTCGCTCCGTGAGACGAAGACCTGCCGGCGTTCCTTGGGGGACGGTCGAAATATTTTTTTGGGCGTCGAAGGCATGCATCGCCGCGGCGAAGGCGCGCGCTTTCGCTTCGCCGTCGGGCGCCGGCACTGCCAGATCGCGCAGCCTTTCGAGTTCGTTGTCGTCGACCATGGTCACACTTCCCCGGCTGAACGCATCAGCGCCTTCAGCCGTTTCTTCGCTTCATGGATGTGCCAGGAAACCGTCGCCTCCGAGATCGCCATCACATCCGCCGCCGCGGCGTGGCTGATGCCCTCGCCATAGACGAGCAGAACCGCATCGCGCTGCTTATCGGGCAGCATGCGTACCGCTGCCCACAGCGCCTCGATCGGGTCCTGGCTTTCCGGGCCCTCCCCCGCAATCAGCGCATAGGTGCCGAAGGCTTCGGTCTTGGCGGCGTCGCGGGCGCGCTTGCGCATCATGTCGCGCAACGCGTTCAGCGTCATGGTGTAGAGCCAGGTCGTGAAGGCGCCGTTGCCCTGGTAGTCGCGGATCGCCCGGCCGAGCCGCACGCAGACATCCTGGGCGATGTCCTCGGCATCGGCCTTCCGGCCGCACCAGCGATAGGCGGCGCGATAGACGAAGCCATAGTGCCTTTCGAGCAGTTTGCCGAAAGCCCCCCTGTCTCCGCCCCTCGCCCGCCCGATCAATTCGGCATCGGAGGCTTCGCTGTCGTCCAGCATCATCGCCGTCATTTGCCTGTTGGACGAAGGCTAATGGCCAATCCTTGGGGCGATGAAAAGATTTTTTTGCGACACCCTTTTCCTTCTCCCCGTTCTACGGGGAGGTGAGGAGTGGTCCGCGCAGCGGGCGAAAAGCCAATTGCTTGGCTTTTCGAACGACTGCTTGGCTTTTCGAACGGCGAACGTCCGAAGGGCGGATGAGGGGCGGCGCGAACATTCGAAGGCTCGCTTTAAGCCACTTCCTCTTCGATCGGCGAGAGAAAACTAGCCGAGCGTCTCGCCAAAGAACGTCGTCAGCCGCTTCCAGTGCCTCTCCGCGCCAGTCTCGTCATAGACGCTATGATCCGGCACGCACCAGCCATGGCCGACACCCACATAATTCTCGATCACATGATCGACCTCGGCGACCCTGAGCGCCTCGGCCAGCCGCGCCGACTGCTCCGGCGGGAAGCTGCGGTCGACGCCGGCGGTGCCGACATAGACGCGAGCCTTGATCGAGGCTGCCTTGCGGTATGGGCTGTCTGGAGCATCGCTTGCGAGATTGCCGCCATGGAGGCTCGCCGCCGCGACGATGCGGTCCGGATGGGCCGCCGCCGCGTTGAGCGCCCGCGCGCCACCCATGCAATAGCCGACGACGCCGATCGTGCCGATACCATCGGCAGACAATGCATCGAGAAAGGCCCCGCTGTCGCGTATAGTCATCTCCTGTGTTGTGCCCGAGACCAGCGCCATCAGCTTTGTCTTGCTTTCCTCCACCGTGAAAGCTGTCTTGGCATCGAACGGACCATAGGGCGCATTGCGATAGAAGAGATCGGGAACGAGCACGGCATAGCCATGTCCAGCCAACCGCTCTGCCATATGATCGAGCGCCGGGCGCGGCCCGAAGGCGTCCATATAGAGAATGACGCCGGCTCTGGCCGCGGACGCCGGTCGGAACAGTCCGGCCTTCGCCTTGCCGTCCCTGGTTTCGATCTCGATCTCTTGCTTCGCCATGATGCTCTCCATCGGCTGTCGCGCGATAGATATCGGCGGTAGCCGCTCCGGCAAGACAATCCCGGAGCCCGCCGTTCAAGATTTCGTGCTGACGGCCTTAATCTTAGAGGCGCGCAAACGCCGTCATGTGAAAGGCCTGAACCTCCGGCGGATAGCGGTAGTCCGTGCCATACGGGCAGGCATTGCGGTCGAGGCAGCCGCCAGTGCGACACGGGCCGCCTCTGGCGCCACGCACATGGCCAAGGCAGGCGTCATGGGCAAAACCCTGCTCGGAATAGGCATCCACCGGACAGGATTTCATGCAGGGTTTTTCAGTGCATGTGTCGCAGAGATGAATCGTTTTGTGAGGTTCAGGGAGGAAAATCTCCTCCTCGAAGAGCAGCGCGCCCCGATAGGCATGCCAGAGCCCATATTGGGGATGCATCAGGATGCCGAGCGGCGAAGGCTTCAACCCTTCCGCTCGCATCGCCCATTGCTGGAACGGCAGATAGGGCCGATCGGAGGGTGACACGGCGCGGGCGCCAAACTGCTGTGCGACCGTGCCGATCACTTCGCGCGACCACGTGTCGAGCGGATTGGCGATGCCCTTCGCCCGCTCCCCGAGCCAGCGCTGGAAATGCGGCCAGGGTGCAGCGCCCGCCTGCCCGACCAGGAGGGCGGACTTAGCAGGCGCACCGGAAAGCCCGGCAGGTGCGGCTTCGTCGCTTGCGAAGCGGAAGCCGCCGCGAGGGATCAGGCCATGGGCGGCAAGCGCGGCCGCGACCCCTTCAATCGTGCCGCGTGAAAGAATCATCCCTTCCGGTCCGGGTCGGAGAACGCGCTCCGCCAGACTTCCTTGTGGATGATGTTGGCGACTTTAGCCCGGCCTGACTCGGGCTCCTTTCAAGTGAAGGCGTCGGCCATCGAGGCTTTCTTCTTGGCGATGAAGTCCTTCAGCGCCTCGTCGATCGCCGGATCGAGATGCGGAGCCTCGTAGCTTTCCAGCCAGCGGCGGGCGAGCTCGTTGGCGCGCTGCGGCGCCGTCTTCTCGCCTTCGGCCAGCCACTGCTCGTAGGAATTGTTGTCGGCGATGTTGGAGCGATAGAAGGCCGTCTGGAAATTAGCCTGCGTGTGGTCGCAGCCGAGATAGTGGCTGCCCGGACCGACCTGGCGGATGGCATCCATCGCCTGTCCGTTCTCCGACAGGTCGACGCCTTCGGAGAATTTTTGCGTCATGCCGAGCTGGTCGATGTCCATCATGAATTTTTCGTAGCAGGAGGCGAGACCGCCCTCGAGCCAGCCTGCCGAATGCAGCACGAAATTGGTGCCGGCAAGGATCGTCGAGTTCAGCGTGTTGGCGCTCTCATAGGCGGCCTGCGCATCCGGGATCTTCGAGGCGCAGAGCGAGCCGCCGGTGCGGAACGGCAGGCCAAGCCGGCGGGCGAGCTGCGCCGCGCCATAGGAGACCAGCGACGGCTCCGGGGTGCCGAAGGTCGGCGCGCCCGACTGCATCGAGATCGACGAGGCGAAGGTGCCGAACAGCACCGGCGCGCCGGGCCTGATCAGCTGCGTGAACGAAGCGCCCGCCAGCACCTCGGCCAGGATCTGCGTCAGCGTTCCGGCGACCGTCACCGGGCTCATCGCGCCGGCCAGGATGAAGGGCGTCACGATGCAGGCCTGGTTGTGGCGCGAATAGACCTTCAGCGCGCCGAGCATCGTCTCGTCGAACACCATCGGCGAGTTGGCGTTGATCAGGCTGGTCAACACGGTGTTGTTCTCGACGAAGTCGTCGCCGAACACGATCTTGGCCATCGCCACCGTGTCCTCGGCCCGTTCCGGCGCGGTCACCGAGCCCATGAACGGTTTGTCCGAGTAGCGGATGTGGCTGTAGACCATATCCAGATGCCGCTTGTTGACCGGCACGTCGACCGGCTCGCACACCGTGCCGCCCGAGTGATGGATCGACGGCGCCATATAGGCGAGCTTCACGAAATTCTGGAAATCCTCGAGCGTCGCGTAACGGCGGTTGCCATCGAGGTCGCGCACGAAGGGCGGGCCGTAGACCGGCGCGAACACCGTCGCCTTGCCGCCGATCTGCACGGAACGCTCGGGATTACGGGCATGCTGGGTGTAGATCGAGGGCGCGGTCTTCAAGAGCGAGCGGCAGAGCCCTTTGGGGAAATGCACGCGCTCGCCTTTCACGTCGGCGCCAGCCTCTTTCCAGAGCGCGAGCGCCTCGGCATCGTCGCGGAAGATGATGCCGATCTCTTCCAGCACCGTATCGGTGTTCTTCTCGATCAGCGCCAGGCCTTCCTCGTCGAGGACCTCGTAGACGTTGATCTTGCGCTTGATATAGGTGAGCTGGGTGCCCGGGCCGCCGCCGGCGCGTGCCGCGCGCCTGGCCGCCGCGCCGCCACTGGCGCCGCGTCCGCGTCTTCCACCCGACGCTTCCTGCTCGACTGACGCGTTATCGCTCATGATCGTCCATCCTAAATTTGACCTGAATTGGCTCGCGGCCGGTTTGCCGCCGCTTCTTGCCGGATCGTAGCCATGCACCCTATTGGAAACGGCCCGCCAGCGCCAACGCCTGTCGCAAAATCGACAAGAAAAAGCGCCAACTTTTCAGTCGCTTTCCTTTTGCGGGAAGTCGCAAATCAGCTATGGCTACCTTGCCCTCGCGGGTTAGGTATTGGCGCATCGATTTTAAGCTGCAGCAAGCATTCCGAGCAGCAAGGAGCCCGAGAAAAAATGTCCGACGACGAGATCATCCTTTCCGAGCTTTCCGACGAGGAACTCGTGCAGCAGATGCACGACGACCTCTATGACGGGCTGAAGGAAGAAATCGAGGAAGGCACGCATATCCTTCTCGAGCGCGGCTGGCAGCCCTACACGGTGCTCACCGAAGCGCTGGTCGAAGGCATGCGCATCGTCGGCGAGGATTTCCGCGACGGCATCCTCTTCGTGCCGGAAGTGCTGCTGTCGGCCAACGCCATGAAGGCCGGCATGGCCATCCTGCGCCCGCTGCTCGCCGCCACCGGCGCGCCCAAGCAGGGCAAGATGGTGATCGGCACCGTCAAGGGCGACATCCACGACATCGGCAAGAACCTCGTCGGCATGATGATGGAAGGCGCCGGCTTCGACGTCATCGATCTCGGCATCAACAACGCGGTCGAGAAATATCTGGACGCGATCGAGCAGCATCAGCCCGACATCATCGGCATGTCGGCGCTGCTCACCACCACCATGCCCTACATGAAGGTCGTCATCGACACGATGAAGGAAAAGGGCATCCGCGACGACTATGTCGTGCTGGTCGGCGGCGCCCCGCTCAACGAAGAGTTCGGCAAGGCCGTCGGCGCCGACGCCTATTGCCGCGACGCGGCGGTGGCGGTCGAGACCGCCAAGGACTTCATGAAGCGCAAGCACAACGTTCGCGCTTCCGCCTGACCCGAGGCATCAGGATGGATCGAAAAAAGCCGCGCCTTGCAGCGCGGCTTTTTTGTTCCCAAATGATGGACGGGGCTGCCGATCAGTTGGCGACAGTGTCTTTGACCGCCCTTGCAGTCGATTTGACATCCTTGCCGACGCCCCGAATGGTGTTGGCGCAGGCGGTGAGTGCAAGCGCGCAGGCAAGGATGGCCATCGGCGCGATGCGTAGCAGTTTCATGAACGGTGTCTCCCTCGACAGATATTAGCCCCGCAGCGAAAGCCGGTCAGACTTGGTCAAAACGCAAAAAACGGAACCGAATCAAACGGACAGGCTGCTCGTCATCGCCTGCGGGATGATTGCGCGCGAAGTTTTGGCCGTCAAGCAACAGCTAAAGCTCGACCATCTCGAGCTGACCTGCCTGCCGGCCGAGTTCCATTTCTATCCGGACCGTATCGCGCCGGCGATGGACAAGGCGATCGAGAAGGCCAAGGCGGAAGGTTATCGGCACATCTTCGTCGGCTATGCCGACTGCGGAACCGGCGGCTTGCTCGACCGCGTGATCGAAAAGCATGGCGTCGAGCGCATGGCCGGGCCGCACTGCTTTGCCTTCTACCAAGGCATGGACGCCTATGCGAAGGTCGCCGACGACGACATGATGTCGTTCTACATGACCGACTTCCTCTGCCGCCAGTTCGAGGCCTTCTTCATCAAGCCGCTCGGCCTCGACCGGCATCCCGAACTGATCAAGGACTATTTCGGCAATTACGAGAAGCTGATCTATCTCGCCCAGACCGACGATCCGGAGCTCGACAAAGTGGCCGAGAAAGCCGCGGCCATGCTCGGCCTCGCCTATGAGCGCCGCTCGACCGGCTATGGCGATCTGACCGGCGAACTGGCGCGAGCGGCAGCAGGCGCCTGACGGCCTCACGCCTCCGCTTCGAGCGCCGCCAGCACATCGGCAAAGCTCGTCTTGCAGGTAAAACCCAGCTTCTCCCTTGCTCGCGACGGATCGTAGACGCGGTCGATCGAGGAAAACATCGTCCAGCCTTTCCGCGCATAGAGTCTGGGATAATCAGGAAAATAACGCGCCACGGCGGAAGGCGCGTCGGCGATCAGCTCGGCGCAATCGTTTGGCTGGAACGGCGTCGGCGCCGAGACGATGAAGATGTCGAAGCCGAGGCTCGGCGCCTTCTCCAATGCAGCGACATGGGCGTCGGCCGCATCCTCCACCGTCAGCCGGCGGAACAGCAGCTCGTTCGCTTTCGTATTGGCGTCGGATTGCTCGATCGCATGCGCCATGTCGTCGGCCTCGGGAAAGAAGCGGGCTGTGCGCAGCACCACCACCGGTAGCCCGTGCTCGAGATGATAGAGGCGGCTGAGATGCTCGGCCGCGAGTTTCGTGACGCCATAGATGTTGCGCGGCTCCGGCGACATCTCCTCCGTCAGCCAGGCGGCCTGGCGAGCGCCGCCTTGGAAGCCGGCGCGGATCGCCTGTGAAATCATCAGCGATGTCGTCGAGGTGAAGACGAAACGCCGGACTCCATGCGCCACCGCCGCGTCGAGCAGATTGAGCGTGCCTTGCACGTTCGTCGCGACGAAGTCTGTGTTTTCAAAATGTTCGATATTCGGCTTGTGCAGCGCGCCGCTGTGGATGATGGCCTCGATGCCGTTCTCGCCGATGGTCCGCAGCACGAGCCGCCGATCGGCAACCGAGCCGACCACCTCGGTCTGCGCCGACGCAACCGGGTCGAGGCCGACCACCTGATGGCCAAGGCCGCGCAGCCTCGGCGCAAGCGCGCTCCCCAGCCAGCCGGACGATCCTGTGAGCAAGATACGCATCGATCACACCGTCATTTCCGCCCGCTGCTGTTAAGCACGGATGACAGCGGCCCGCGAACGGGTAAGTTGTGCGCCAGACCGAGAAACCGCTGTTCCAGCCTCCGATCCGGGAACCACCCATGACCCCTCGCCTGCTGCTTGCCGCCCTTTGCCTCATCGGCTTTGCCCTGCCGGCCCATGCAGACGGCGAGGTGCAGAAGCTGATCACCGCCACCGACAAGGCGCGGCTCGACAAATATGGCGAGACGCGCAAGGCGGCCCTCGAGGAAGCGAAGGCCGGCAATCCCGCCGAGGTCAAGCAACTCGACCTGTTGCTCGCCAAGCCGCTGGTCGCTTTCTCCGACAAGGACCTGACCGGCAACTGGAAATGCCGCACCATCAAGGCCGGCGGCCTGAGCCCGCTCGTCATCTATGGCTGGTTCAAATGCAAAGTGACCGACGACGGCTCCGGCTGGCGGCTGCAAAAGATCAGCGGCTCGCAGCGCACCGTCGGCCGCTTCTTCGACGACGGCGAGAAGCGCGCCATCTATCTCGGCTCGTTCTCGGTCAATGACGACAAGGCCAAGCCCTATGGCAGCGGCCCCGAAAGCGACCAGGTCGGCTACGCCTTCCGCAACAGCGCCACCGAATGGCGCATCGAATTCCCCGCGCCCCATTACGAATCGAAGCTCGACATCATGGAATTCAAACGCTGACGGCTCACCAAGGATTAACCCGCTCGCCCTAGCATGCGCCCGACTTTGAGAGCGGGGGCTTGCCATGGCAGCGTCGGAACCCAGTCCACGACCGATCGTGGTCGTCACCGAGGGCGGTCCGCACATCTGGGCGATCGTCAACGCCATCGCCGATGGTGTCGGCCCTGTCAGCGTCATCCTCGAAACCCCTGAATCCAAAAAGCGCTTGCTTCTCGGCCGGGCGCGGCGGCAGGGCTGGATCTCGGCCATCGGCCAGCTCGGCACCATGGTGCTGACCAGGCTCGGCAAGCGCTTCCTCGCCGGCCACGCCGCACGCCTGATTGCTGAGGAGAAGCTCGAGACCGGGCCTCGCCCAGGCCAGACGGTCATCCACGTCCCGTCCGCCAACGGGCCAGAGTGCCTCAAGGAGATTGCAAACCTCAAGCCAGGTGTCGTGCTGCTCGCCGGCTGCCGCCTGCTGTCGAAAGACCCCCTCGCGAAGATGCCCTGCCCGGTGCTGAACTATCATGCCGGCATCGCGCCGAAATATCGCGGCATGAATGGCGGCTACTGGGCGCTTGCCTCCGGCGATCAAGGGAACTTCGGCACCACCGTGCATCTGGTCGATGCCGGTGTCGACACCGGCGGCGTGCTGAAGCAGGCGCGCGGCAAGCCGAAACAGGGCGACACCATCGCCAGCTACGCGCTGCGGCAGGCGGCCTTTTCGCGCGACATCTGCGTCGAGGCGGTCAGCGACGCGCTGGCCGGAAAGCTCGAAACGATCGATCCGAATCTGCCGTCCAAACAATGGTATCACCCGACAATCTGGTTCTACCTCTGGACCGGCCTGACCAAGCGTGTCTGGTAAGCCCGGCCAATTGGTCGCCCTGTATGCTATTGTCCTACAGGAAAGTGAGTTCTGCCGATGTCCAACACGGCCCTTATCAATATTCGCGTCACCTCTGACGAACATGAGCTTCTTGAAGCTGCTGCCCGTCAGGCACACACCAATCTTAGCGATTTCATCCGGCATAAGGCCGTTGAAGCAGCCGAGATACAGATGTTGGATGGGCTTGTGGTGACGATCCCGGCTGCCGATTGGGAAAAAGTTCGCGGAGTGGGCAAAGTCTCCACCGACCGATCTCCCTGAACTGCGAAAGCTAGCTGAGTCACGGCCTGTGTGGCAGGACTGACACCTCCCCGGCCCCTTGCCGTCGACGATGGAGACCCTGTCTCTCAATCCGCGCTCATGACCTTTCCATTTGCGACCTCCGCCAGCGTCGCTTTTGAAGGCGCGCGCGTCGTCCCATAACAAGCGGCCCAAGGGCGCATGCGGCAATGCTCCCAACATCGAGGAGTTGAGAATTCATGGCCGATCTGATCGTCGTCTACTGGCGCGACATCCCTGCGCAGGTCATCGTCAAGAAGGGCCGGCAGAACGCCAAGCGCGAATTGCCGCTGCGCTTCACCGAGGCGATCGACATGTGCGCCATGCGCACCGGCGCCGGCGGCACCGACGATTATCTGGCCGAATGGCGCAAGGCCGACCCGGTTCCGGTCGGCGACGACATCGAGGCCGAGGTCGAGAAGGCCTACCAGGAACTCGACGCGAAATACGACCGCGAGCGGCTGGTCGCTCTGGTCAAGGCTGGCGGGAAAGAAAATGTCTGAGAAGCAGCCGGCGGTTACCCAGGCCACATTGGTCAAGAAGGCAGCGCCGAAGTCCGATTACAAGCCTGCCGACGTGTCGCCGCAGCGGCGCGTCCAGCGCACTTTTGCCGTGCGCTTGTGGTCTATCCGGCACTCGCGATTGCTCGAATGGTTCTACGGCAGGTTCGCCGACGTCTTCCTGCTTTTGCATCCTCTGTGGAAGGGCATCGGCTATGGTCGTGTCGAAGCTCCGGTGAAATTCGTCGAGAAGCGCGTCAAGGGCTTCATGTTCGACTGCCGCATGTGCGGCCAATGCGTGCTTTCCTCCACCGGCATGTCATGCCCGATGAATTGCCCCAAGCAGCTTCGCAACGGCCCATGCGGCGGCGTGCGCGCCAACGGCAATTGCGAGGTCGAGCCGGACATGCCCTGCGTCTGGGTCAAGGCCTGGGAAGGCTCGCGCAACATGGTGCATGGCGACAAGATCCTCACCGTGCAGAAGCCGGTCGATCAGTCGCTGCGCGAAACCTCGGCCTGGCTCAGAGTGACCGCGCAGGCCGCCGCCGCGCGTGAAGCCGCCAAGAACCCCGGAGCTTCGGCATGACCGCCCCTCAGCGCGACGAGAACCCGGCAGGCATCCACCTGCCGCTCGACCCCCTGCCCGGCCACACTTCGCGCGGCCGGCTGGAGCGCGTTCTGCGCCGCGGCGAGTTTGCGGTGACGACCGAGCTCAACCCGCCCGACAGCGCCGATCCGGAAGACGTCTACAACCGCGCCAAGATCTTCGACGGCTGGGTCGACGCCATCAACGCGGTCGATGCCTCCGGCGCCAACTGCCACATGTCGTCGGTCGGCATCTGCGCGCTTTTGACCCGCATGGGTTACGCCCCGATCATGCAGATCGCCTGCCGCGACAAGAACCGCATCGCCATCCAAGGCGACGTGCTGGGCGGGGCGGCGATGGGCGTCGCCAATATGCTCTGCCTCACCGGCGACGGCGTTCAGGCCGGCGACCAGCCGGGCGCCAAGCCGGTGTTCGATCTCGATTCCATGTCGCTGCTCGAAACCATCCGCATCATGCGCGACAACGGCAAGTTCCTGTCCGGCCGCAAGCTGACGACGCCGCCGCAGGTCTTCCTCGGTGCTGCCGTCAACCCCTTCGCACCGCCTTACGATTTCCGCCCGATCCACCTCGGCAAGAAGATCGCTGCCGGCGCGCAATTCATCCAGACGCAATACTGCTTCGACGTGCCGATGTTCAAAACCTTCATGCAGAAGGCGCGGGACTTGGGGCACACGGAAAAAGTCTTCATCCTGTGCGGCGTCGGGCCGCTCGCTTCCGCCAAGACCGCGAAATGGATCCGTTCCAACGTGCCGGGCATCCATATCCCCGATACGGTGATCAAGCGGCTCGAGGGCGCGCAGGACCAGAAGAAAGAAGGCAAGCAACTCTGCATCGACATCATCAACGAGGTGAAGGAAATCCCGGGCGTCGCCGGCGTCCATGTGATGGCCTATCGCCAGGAAGAGTATGTCGCCGAGATCGTCGACGAATCGGGTGTGCTGAAAGGCCGCCAGCCCTGGAAGCGGGAGATCCGCCGCGACGATCAGTTGGTTGCCGAGCGGCTCGACCACATACTGCACGACGAGATTACCGAAACCCAGGTGGATATGGTGAAGACCGCGCACTGATGTATGTCGCCCAAAAGTGGAAACCGGTTTTGGGGCACGACATACATGAACTTAGAGTCCAAGAGCGCGGCTGGCACCATTCGCCTTGAACAAAATCAGATAACGATATAAAGAACTCTTTATATCCCGACGGAGAGATCGCATGACCCGCACCATCGTCGCCTCGGCCACCCGAGAAATCGTCATCGGCTTCGATCAGCCCTTCTGCGTGATCGGCGAGCGCATCAACCCGACCGGCCGCAAGAAGCTGGCCGCCGAGATGGTGGCCGGCAACTTCGAGACCGTCATCAAGGATGCGCTGGAGCAGGCCGCCTGCGGCGCCACCATGCTCGACGTCAATGCCGGCGTCACCGCCGTCGACCCCAATGCGACCGAGCCGGCGCTGTTGGTGCAGACGCTGGAGATCGTGCAGAACCTCGTCGACCTGCCGCTGTCCATCGACTCTTCGGTCACCGCCGCGATCGAGGCTGCGCTCAAAGTGGCCAAGGGGCGTCCGTTGGTCAACTCCGTCACCGGCGAGGAAGAAAAGCTCGAAGCCATCCTGCCGCTGATCAAGAAATACAATGTTCCGGTCGTCGCCATCTCCAACGACGAGACCGGCATCTCGATGGACCCGGATGTCCGCTTCGCGGTCGCCAAGAAGATCGTCGAGCGCTGCGCTGACCATGGCATCCCCGCGCATGACGTCGTCGTCGACCCGCTCGTCATGCCGATCGGCGCGCTGGGCGATGCCGGCCGCCAGGTGTTCGCGCTGCTGCGGCGCCTTCGCGAGGAGCTGAAGGTCAACACCACCTGCGGCCTCTCCAACATCTCCTTCGGCCTGCCGCATCGCCACGGCATCAACGCCGCCTTCATCCCGATGGTGATCGGCGCCGGCATGACGTCGGCGATCATGAATCCGGTCCGCCCGCAGGAAATGGAAGCCGTGCGCGGCGCCAACGTTCTCAACGGTACCGACGAGAACTGCACCAATTGGATCCGCACCTACAAGGACTACAAACCGGCCGAAGGCGGTCATGCGGTTGCCGCGCCGGTGGCGGTGACCGCCCCCGGCGATGGCGCCGCTGCCGGCGGCCGTCGCCGCGGCGGCCGTGAAGCCCGCATGGCGAGGGCATAAGGTAGAGATTGTGACTTTTTCGACAGAGGGAGGTATTCGCGTATGAACCCTCCCCCGAACATAACCGATCCGCTCGTGCTGTTCATGCCGTCAGGCAAGCGCGGGCGGTTCCCTGTTGGCACGCCGGTGCTCGATGCCGCGCGCCAGCTCGGCGTCTATGTCGAGAGCGTGTGTGGCGGCCGCGCCACTTGCGGGCGCTGCCAGATCGAGGTGCAGGAAGGCAATTTCGCCAAGCACAAGATCATATCGTCCAACGATCACATCTCGTCCAAGGGCGCCAAGGAAGAGCGCTACGAACGTGTCCGCGGCCTGCCGGAGCGCCGTCGCCTCTCCTGCTCGGCGCAGATCCTCGGCGACCTCGTCATCGACGTGCCGCAGGATACGGTCATCAACGCGCAGACCATCCGCAAGGACGCCGATACCAGGGTCATCGCCCGCGATACGGCGATCCGTATGTGCTATGTCGAGATCGAAGAACCCGACATGCACAAGCCGCTCGGCGACCTCGACCGGCTCAAGACTGCCTTGATAAAGGACTGGGGTCTCAAGAACCTCGAGTTCGACTTCTATCTGCTGCCGCAGGTGCAGGGCATCCTGCGCAAGGGCAACTGGACCGCGACCGCCGCCATCCACAAGGATGCCGACAGCGATATCGCGCGCGTTATCGCGCTGTGGCCCGGCTTGAAGAACGAGGCCTACGGGCTTGCCTGCGATATCGGCTCGACCACGATTGCCATGCATCTGGTATCGCTGCTGTCGGGCCGTGTCGCTGCCTCATCCGGCACCTCCAATCCGCAGATCCGCTTCGGCGAGGATCTGATGAGCCGCGTTTCCTATGTGATGATGAATCCCGACGGCCGCGAGGGCATGACGGTCGCCGTGCGCGAGGCCGTCTCCGGCCTCGTCGACAAGGTCTGCGCCGAAGGCAACGTCCAGCGCAACGACATCCTCGACGCGGTCTTCGTCGGCAATCCGATCATGCACCACCTGTTCCTCGGCATCGACCCGACCGAGCTCGGCGGCGCGCCGTTTGCGCTCGCCGTCTCTGGCGCCGTGCGCATCAAGGCCTCCGACCTCGGCCTGAAGCTGAACCAAGGCGCGCGTCTCTATATGCTGCCTTGCATCGCCGGCCATGTCGGCGCCGACGCCGCTGCGGTCACGCTGTCGGAAGGGCCGCATCGCCAGGACGAGATGATGCTGATCGTCGACGTCGGCACCAATGCCGAGATCGTGCTCGGCAACTCGGCGCGCGTGGTCGCGGCCTCCTCCCCCACCGGTCCGGCCTTCGAGGGCGCGGAGATCTCCGGCGGCCAGCGCGCCGCGCCCGGCGCCATCGAGCGCGTGCGCATCGATCCTGATACGCTTGAGCCGCGCTACCGCGTCATCGGCTCGGAACTCTGGTCGGATCAGCCCGGCTTCGCCGAGAGCGTGCAGGCGACGGGCGTGACCGGCATCTGCGGGTCCGGAATCATCGAAGTGGTGGCGGAGATGTATCTGTCCGGCATCATTTCCGAGGACGGCGTCGTCGATGGATCGCTCAGCATGCGCTCGCCGCGTATCGTCGCCAATGGCCGTACCTTCTCCTACGTGCTGAAGGACGGCGAGCCGAAGATCACCATCACCCAGAACGACGTGCGCGCCATCCAGCTTGCCAAGGCGGCTCTTTATGCCGGCACCAAGCTTTTGATGGAAAAGCAGCACACCGACCACGTCGACAGCATCCATTTCGCCGGCGCCTTCGGCTCCTTCATCGATCCGAAATACGCCATGGTGCTGGGGCTGATCCCCGACTGCGACCTCGACAAGGTCAAGGCTGTCGGCAACGCCGCCGGTGCCGGCGCGCGCATGGCGCTGCTTAATCGCGGCTACCGCCGCGAGATCGAGGAGACGGTGAGCAGCATCGAGAAGATCGAGACCGCGCTGGAGCCGAAGTTCCAGGAGCACTTCGTCTACGCCATGGCGCTGCCGAACAAGGTCGACCCGTTCCCGAAGCTCGCGGCCGCGGTGAAGCTGCCGCCGCGCAAGGCAACGAGCGAGGATGGTGCTGGCGGCGATGCCACCCCGCGTCGGCGCTCACGCGAGGAGCGCGCGGCACGCCGCGGCCGCGAATAGGCCTGCTGCCCACCGAGACGCATTTCGATTTCATTTGCATGCAAATGTTTCCGGATCCGCCGATCCGGAAACCGAAACGCTGTTTTCGCGAAATCCATCCGATACATGCGTGCGACATTTAACGGCCCCATCGAGCGCGGCCATGGATGGTCCTCGGCCCCGCTCCGCAAGGGAGAAGAAAATGTCGATGTTCGGTAACCTCAGCCGTTTTGGCGTAACCATCCGGCAGGCCCATGCGCGGAACAAGGCGATCCGTGCGCTCAACGACCTGCCCGTGCATGTCCAGAAGGATATTGGCTGGCCGGCCTCGCCGCCGAGCGACCCGCAGGCTGCTCTTCACAAGCTGCTCCTGGGCACGCCGCGCTGATGACCTTCGCCGACAAATGCAAGCTGCTCGGCAAGCGCCGGGGCCGGCGAGCGGCCCCGGCGACCGGCGACAACAGGCTGCGCGCCGCGTTGCTGCCAGCGCGACGGTGACAAGCCTGCCATGGATTCAGGGCGGTCGCATCACGCCGATGTGCCCGCGACGAACCTTGACATTTTTAACCGAGATACAATCTTCGAATAGCGGGGAACTCTCTTAGTCGGCTCTGCCGAAGTCCGTGTATTCGTATGCCCAGTTTGAAAAGCCACGTCGTTTCGTTCATTCTCAGGCACAGCCGCAAGAAGGCCTTTTCCAGTCCCGAAAATCTGCAGCGCTGGATCGCCTACGCCCGCAAGACCGAAGACTATCATCCGCCGGCCCTTCTGAAGGCGCGGCTGGATATCGCCGAGACCAGCGTCGATGGCTTCCCGGTCTATGAGATAGCGCCGAGGGCCGGCGAGCATCGGCGCATCCTCTATCTGCATGGCGGCGCCTTCGTCTTTCAGATCACGTCCTATCACTGGGTGCTGATCGCCGAGATGGCGGAGCGCCTGGGCTTCGGCGTCACCGTGCCGATCTATCCGATCGCGCCGGAGCACAATTTCCACGACATGTTCGGGATGGTCGGCGACGTCTATAGTCGCATGCTCGAAGAAACCGACGCCGAGGACATCGTCTTCATGGGCGATTCCGCCGGCGGCAACATGGCCGTAGTGCTTACCATGATGATTGCAGAGAAAGGCCTTCCCGCACCATCGCGCCATGTGCTGATCTCGCCCGGCCTGGACATGTCGCTGTCCAATCCGGAGGTGTTCGAGGCCGAACGCAACGATCCATGGCTCGGTATTCCCGGCGGGCTCGAGGCGATCCGGCTCTACAGCGCCGGCATCGACCGCTCCGACTGGCACATCAGCCCGCTCTACGGCGATCTCTCCGTGCTGCCGAAGACGCTGCTGCTCACAGGCTCGCGCGACCTGCTCAGCCCCGACAATCTGATCTTCGCGGAAAGGGCACGCCTTGCCGGCGTCGAGGTCGACGTTGTCTACGAGGAAGGCATGTTCCATGTCTGGCCGCTGATCGAGATGCCGGAAGCGCGACGCGCGCGCGACAGCATCGTCGACTTCCTCATTAGCGACCCGATGCCATGCCGCCTCAGCGCACGGCGCAGGACAAGAGCCACGATCGCAGCCAGCACCGCGCCGGCGGCCGAATAACCTCAGAACTTGCCGGTTTCCCGGAACAGCTCGAACGTCGCACGGATGTGATCGGCGACGGCCTTCACCGGCGCGCTGGCGTCGGGCGCCACCACCATGGCGAGATTGTAGGTGCCGATATCGGGCATGCCGTCCTTCTGGCCGAGCTCCACCATATCGTCGCCGAGGAACGACTTCGGCAGCGGCGCCACGGCGAGATCCGCCATGATCGCCGCGCGCTGGCCGGCGGTGTGGGCGCTCATATAGGCGACGCGGTAGCTGCGGCCCTCGCGGCCGAGCGCTTCCAAGGCGCCAGCCCGCCAGGCGCAGCCTTCTTCCCACAGCGACACCGGCAGCGGTTCGCGCAGATGCGCGCAGCCGCCCTTGGCGCCGGCCCAGACGATCGGCTCGGTCAACAGCACCTCCGCGCCGAGCGCGCTGGTCTTGTAGGAATTGGTGAGCAGCGTGAGGTCGAGCGCGCGATCGTCCATGCGGCGGCGCAGATTGATGCTCTGGTCGATGGTGACATCGACGGCGATCGACGGATGCGACTGCGCGAAGCGCTTCAGGACGTGCGGCAGGATACGCTCGCCATAATCATCGGGGGAACCCAGCCGCACGACGCCGACAATGTCGGGAATGATGAACTTCGACACCACCTCGCGGTTGATCGACAGCAGCCGCCGGGCATAGCCGAGCAGCATCTCGCCATCGGTGGTCAACGTCACTGAACGCGCGTCGCGCGCGAAGACGGAACGGCCGAGGATGTCCTCCAGCTTCTTGATCTGCATGGAGACGGCCGAGGGGGTGCGAAACACGGCATTGGCGGCGGTGGTGAAGCTACCGGTCTCGGCGATCGCCACGAAAGTGCGCAGCACGTCGAGGTCGAGCAGTGGAAGGGGGTGGTTAAGCGGGGCGTTCATTAGGGCTTGCCTTCAATTTTTCTGATGCAAACGATCATCCCATTTCGTTTGATTGAACATCACTTCGGGCGCATAGTCAACTCGATCGATGCAGGATGCTGCCAAAAGCAGCCATCAGACGACCACGACACAGACCTGCAATCGACATGAAATGAAGCTGAAACAGACCTGACGTAACGCATTTGCCGGGCGCCTCCCTGCCCGCATAGAGGAGAAAGAAAATGTCTATCCTGTCGTCTATCGGTCGGCTCGCGACCGAATTCAGCGCCGCCCGCGCCCGCTACCAGACCGAACGCGCAATCCATTCGCTGCCGATCGAGCTGCAGAAGGATATTGGCTGGCCGGAAGCCGCCGATGCCAAGACCGGTGTGCGCCTCGGCGTCGGAACCTGGGCCGGAGCCAAGTAAGCTAAGTGTGTATCAAACGCTGAAGGCCTGCCGTGGCGTCAGACCGGCAGGCCTTTTTATTTGCACTCAAACGGTTTTTTCAGCCATGCGGCTGCCGCATGACGCATATGAACCACTCGCATAGCACGGCAGCTTTTCATTTAACGTGTTGTAAATGATAGCAAATTTCGGGCATATTGCTCAAATATGTCGCAATCCGTGTCGCTTTTCATATCAAGCGCTTCGTTTTTGCGATTTAGTTTTTCCTGAAGCAAGCCTATATCCCATGCAGCAAAAACGAGCTGCCCCACTCCATTAAGCGAAGGCGACCCGTCTGAGCAACCAAATGGAGATGATGATGAAGCTCTTTGCCCGCCTGTTCACCCGCCGCGAAATGAACCTGACGACCGCTCTCGAGCGTCAGCGCCTCGCCAAGACCATGCCCGGCCAGACCGGCGCCATGGCTGCCGCCCGCCTCGGCTTCGTTGCCTGAGACAGCTGTCGCCGACGGCACCTGATGCCGTCGTCCTGTTTAGAATTCGACGCCGCCCGGCTTCGCCGAGGCGGCGTTTTTATTTTGACGGCGCCTTCATTGGGTATCTGAGGTGGTAGCCGCAAAGGCGCGCGCCATCGGCGATTGCCCATTTGCGACCCGTGTCGCAAATTTAATCTTCACTTAGCCGCCTACCCGATTGACAAGAATGATTTTTCCTGATGTCGCTATGCTATTAGCGACATTCTGTTCGCGTCATGGCCGCGTGAGGTTTACCGTGAATGCCGTAAAGCACCCGATCAAGAGATCGTTTGTATTCTTCCTTATCCCCGACTTCACCATGATCGCCTTCGCGACGGCGCTCGACCCGCTGCGCTCGGCCAACCGGATGCTCGGCTACGAGGCCTATAGCTGGCGTTTGGCCAGCATCGACGGCAAACCAGTGCGCGCCTCGAACGGCGTCGAATGCGCCGTCAACACCTCGCTAGAGGAAGAGCGCAAGAAGATGGCCGGGCCGGACAGGCCGAACATGGCGATCGTCTGCAGCGGCATCAATGTCGAGCGCTACCACAACAAGTCGGCCTTCGCCTGGCTGCGCGAGGAATACAACCGCGGCGTCGCGGTCGGCGGACTTTGCACCGGCGCGCATGTCCTGGCAGCCGCGGGCCTGTTGTCAAACAAGCGCTGCGCCATCCATTGGGAGAACCTGCCGGGCTTCTCCGAAGCATTCCCGAAAGCCAATGTCTTTGCCGACCTCTTCGAGATCGATCAGAACGTCTACACCTGTGCCGGCGGCACCGCGGCGCTCGACATGATGCTGAAGCTGATCGGCGACGATTTCGACGAGAGCCTCGTCAACCGCGTCTGCGAGCAGGTTCTGACCGACCGCGTGCGCAGCCCGACCGACCGCCAGCGCCTGCCGCTGCGCGCCCGACTCGGCGTCCAGAATTCCAAGGTGCTCACCATCATCGAACTGATGGAGGCGAACCTTTCCGAGCCGCTGTCGCTGATCGAGATCGCCGATCATGTCGATCTGTCCCGCCGGCAGATCGAGCGCCTGTTCCGCACCGAGATGGGCCGCTCGCCCGCCCGTTACTATCTCGAGATCCGGCTCGACCGCGCCAGGCATCTGCTCATCCAGTCGTCGATGCCGGTGGTGGAAGTGGCGGTGGCCTGCGGATTCGTCTCCGCCTCGCACTTCTCCAAATGCTACCGCGAGCTCTACGCGCGCTCGCCGCAGCAGGAACGCGTCGACCGCAAGCAACTTTTGGCGGCTTGAGCAGGTACACCGATTGGGCAATTTGTCATGACATTGTCTGGCAAAAGTGATACCTCTGGATCAAGAGGTGTCACATGACCGCGAGAACCAATCGCTCCGAGAAACTGGATTTGCGCCTTACCGCCGAGGCAAAGCGCACCCTCATGACAGCTGCGGCTGCAGAGCGTCGCTCGCTGAGCGACTTCGTTCTCGAAAGCGCGCTTGGGCGCGCCGAGGAAACGCTCGCCGACAGGCGCAGCTTTGGCCTCAACGCAGACAAGTGGGCGGAATTTATGGCTGCGTTGGATGCGCCGCCGCGTGATTTGCCACATCTCAAGCGTCTGCTGAGCGAGCCAAGCATCTTTTCCAATAGCGGTCGGACGTGAGCCAATTTCGTGTTGAGAAGCTGATCCGCACGCATCTGCTGGACAACTTCGATTGCGGAGAGGAGCCGCTCAACCGTTTTCTTGCTCGTTATGCATTTCAAAACCAGCAAGCGAATGCGTCGCAGACCTATATTGGTCTCTCCGGCCACGACGTTATCGGCTTTTATACGCTAGTCGTCGGTGAAGTCGCCTATAACGATGCGCCCGAGCGTTTGAAAAAGGGCCTCGCGCGCCATCCGGTGCCGATAATGCTACTGGCGCGCCTCGCGGTCAGCCGGGGCTGGCAGGGCAAAGGCGTTGGTGCGGGTCTATTGCGCGACGCGATTCTGCGTAGCTTGCGGGCGGCTGATATCGCAGGTATCCGCGCCATCACCGTCCATGCCAAGAATGACAACGCTCGAACCTTCTACGAGCGTTACGGCTTCATCCAGTCACCGACCGATCCGATGCACCTTTATGTGCTTGTAAACGATTTGAAGAACCTCTGAGCACTATACGGCGCCGGTCGTCTGCGCCGTCCGCATCGCCTCGATGCGGATGTCTTCGGTCAGTTGCGCCTTCAGCGCCGAGAATTCCGGGCTGGTCTTCAAAGTATAGTGACGCGGGTGCGGCAGGTCGACCGCCACGTCCGACTTGATACGGCCAGGCCGTGCGCTCATCACGATCACGCGCGAGGCCATGAAGATCGCTTCCTCGATGTCATGGGTGACGAAAAGCACCGTCTTCTTGCGCCGCTCCCAGATGCCGAGCAGCAATTCCTGCATCAGGCCGCGCGTCTGGTTGTCCAGCGCGCCGAACGGCTCGTCGAGCAAAAGGATCGCGGGGTCGTTGGCGAGAGCGCGCGCGATCGCCGTGCGCTGCTGCATGCCGCCCGAAAGCTGCTTCGGCCAATGGTTCTCGAAGCCCTTCAGCCCGACGAGATCGACATAGGATGCAACGATGTCGTTGCGCTCGCGCTCGGGCATGTTCCGCTCGCGCAAGCCGAAGCCGATGTTTTCGGCGACCGTCAGCCAGGGGAACAGCGTGTAGGACTGGAACACCATGCCGCGATCCGAGCCTGGACGCGTGACGGCTTTGCCGTCGAGCAGCACGCGGCCGGTGCTTGGCGCCTCCAGCCCGGCGACGATCCTGAGCAAGGTCGATTTTCCGCAGCCGGAAGGGCCGAGGATGGTGATGAAATCATTGGCCGCGACCGCGAGGTCGACAGGCTGGAGCGCTTGCACCGGCTGTCCGCCGCTCACCCCGGCAAAGGTGCGGGAAACGCCTTCGATCAGAAGCTTGCTCACGCCAGGCTCCATGGATAGAGCCAGCGGTTGAGCGCCTTGAAGGCGAAGTCGGACAAGAGCCCAATCAGGCCGATGACGATGATGCCGAAGATGATCTGCCCCGTCGCCAGCCGCGACTGGCTGTTGATGATCATGTAGCCGATGCCCGACGACGAGCCGATCAGCTCGGCGACGATGACATAGGTCCATGCCCAGCCGAGCACCAGCCGCAGCGTCTCGGCAATCTCGGGCGCGTTGGCCGGCATGATCACCCGCCTGACGATGCCGTTGTCGGTCGCCCCTAGCGTATAGGCGGCTTCGACCAGGTCACGACGAGTGCTGCCGACCTTGACCGCGATGATCAGGATGACCTGGAAGACCGAGCCGACAAAGATCACCAGCAGCTTTTCCAGTTCACCGATGCCGGCCCACAGGATGAGCAGCGGTATGAAGGCCGACGCCGGCAGGTAGCGGGCGAAGGACACGAACGGCTCGAGGAAAGCTTCGACCGGCTTCCAGGCGCCCATGGCTATCCCGATCGGCACGGCAATGATCGAGGCCAGCACGAAGCCGCCGAAGACGCGCCAGATGGTGATCAGGATGTCGAGCCAGAAACGGTCCTCGACAAGCAGCCGCCAGCCGTCCTTCAGCATCGATAGCGGGTCGGCGAGGAAGATCCGGTTTACATGGCCGCCAAGCGTGATCCACGCCCAGAACGCCACGAAGAGCACGAAGAAGGCGATGCCGAGCACGGTTCGGATGCCCGGCGGCACGGGATGCAAGGGACGCAGCATCAGACACTGTCCTCAAGGCATGTCTCACGAAAGTGGGAATCGGTTTCGGGACAAAGACATGCGCAAAATAAAAACCTAAACCGCAGCGAGCGAACCTGAAAGATCGTGACGCGCTTCAAGGAGAAAGAACGGCGGCTTGTCGCCGCCGTCGATCGGGAGATGCGCGGTCAGTTGGCCACCGCGCTGGTGTCGGCAAGCGTCGTCACATCGGGCGCTTCCTTGATCAGCCCCATCTGCAGCAGCAGCTCCGCCGCCGTCTTGGAAAAATCCTGGAAGTCCTTGGTGAAGAATTGCTTGTTCGCTTCCCGATCAGCCCATTTCAGGTATTTGGCGGAATCCTCGAATTCCTTGGCCGACTGTTTCACGTCGGCGCCCATGATCTCGTAGGATTTCTGCGGCTCCTTCTTGATCATGTCGAGCGCGTCGAAATAGCTGTCGGCCAGCGCCTTGGCGGCATCGGGATTGGCCTTGAGGAAGTCCGGCGTGCAGCCGACAGTGTCCATCACCATCGGATAGTCGAGCGTGGTCGCCAGGATATGGCCCTGGTCGGCCTTGTCGCGCACCGCCGAAATGAAGGGCTCGTAGGTGACGGCGGCATCGTTCTGCCCAGCGAGGAAGGCTTGTGCGGCCGCATCCGGCTCCAGATTGACGACCGTCACGTCCTTGGTCGACATGCCGTTCTTGTTGAGCACCCAGGCGAGCAGGAAGTAGGGCGAGGTGCCCGGCGCCGACGACGCGACGTTCTTGCCCTTGAGGTCGGCGACCGTCTTGATGTCGTTGCGCACCACGATGCCGTCGGCGCCATAGGATTTGTCGAGCTGGAAGATCTGCTTGGTGGTGACTCCGCTGGCGTTCCACACCATCCAGGTTTCGACCGTGGTCGCGGCGCATTGCAGGTCGCCGCTGGCGATGGCAAGCGGCCGGCTTGCCTGCGGCACCTTCTTCAGCGTGACGTCGAGCCCATGCTTCTCGAAGAGACCGGCCTGTTTGGCCAAAGTCAGCGGCGCGAAACCGGTCCAGCCGCTGATGCCGATGGTGAGCGACGTAGCGGCCATGGCCGGCGCCGACAATCCGACGACAGCCGTCAGTGCCGCCGCCAAAATGCTGATCCTGTTCATATTGGTTCCCCTTTTTGTCTGGTGAGAGGGGATTGTCTCACAGAGCCCAAATGGCTTGTCAATGAAGCAGGACCGGTCATCGACCATGATCCAACTCAGAGCGCGGAAAACTCCTGAAAAGCCTTGCACGCCTCATCGGTTCCGGTGGGCCGTCCGGCATCAATATCGGTCGCAAGAGCACTCGGCCGATGAGATGCGGTCGTTCCAGCCGGAACCTCCGAAATTGCGAACCCTGCGGTCGAGCTCGATCGAGCGGCCGCGCATCCCGGAATGCTCGTAGGCGACGAGCGTGCAGCCCGGGCGCACAAGCACCGAGGAGACGCGGTCGTTCCAGAACCCGCCCCCGAAACTGGTGGCGTCATCGGGACCCATTTCGAGCGAGCGTCCGCGGAAGTTCGCATTCTCGAACAGCACGCAGGCGGCCTCGCCGTAGAATTGGGCGCTGGCGCTGCCGGCGCAAAGCAGAGACGCAAACACGGTCGGAATGAGCAGGCGTTTCATTGTCGTTCTTCCTCGTTCAGTGACTTCGAGCGATGCCGCCGGCCCCGGGGAGCACTTTGCCATCGTGCCGCGCGCGGAGGCAAACTCGCACCTGATCGTCCAGCCGCCAGCCTCGGCCCTGCTATAACGCTCCAGACGGAAAACCGCTGCGCTTCTCTGGGAATTGTTTGGTAGTGTTTCAGTTGATTTCGGCTCTCGACCCGAACCGGAACTTCGAGCTGACTCCGCTTTGGTGCCACCGCCTCCATGCGGGCCCAGAACTCTGTGCACGTCACGCCCGACTCGCCCGAACACTCAGCCACCAATCATCAGGCCTTCCCATGCACCGACGTATCCCGCTGACGACCCAGCCGGCGTCCGTGAGTGCGGACCGCAGGGCAGGTTCGCGCCAGTACGTCTCGGCATAGCGGCGGGGCGTGGCACCATGTGCGGATATGTCCTCGCCATCGCCGTCTCTGACCGAGGCGTGCAATCGCCCACCGGTTCGGGTCACCTCGGCAAGCCGTCCAAGCACCTTACCGAAATCCTCGCGTGCAACGTGAATCAGGCAGGCGCATGCCCAGACGCCGTCATATGGCGTGCCAGGGCGCTGCGGGTCGGCCAGGTCGTCGGTCAGCGGATCCAACAGGTCGGCTTCGAAGCCATTCTCGCGAAGCAGTTCGACGAAACCCTTTGAGATGTCGGTGCGCCGGACGCTAATCCCCCGCTTCTCAAGTTCGAGTGCATCCCGCCCGCCCCCGCTTCCGATCTCGAGCACCCTGCCCGAGCCACCCAGTCCGGTCACGAAGGCATCGATCTCTGTCGCGACCCATCCGGGCATCGCCGCCGCCTCGGCAGCGTACTCCGCCGCAACCGCATCATAGGACCGCACTGTGTCTCGGTCGGTGCTCATCGTGGGCGATTTGCTTTCCAGCCATAGCAGAAGTTCGATCTGAAACGCTACGAATTGCCGTTAGCGGTTGTCCAGCATCCAACCGCGGTTGCGCCACATCTTCTCGCCGGCCAGGCAATCGGCGGCCGGCCTGTCGTCGGCCTGCACGACAGGCGGGTGAGCCGCCTCTTCGGCCGCCCATTGCCGCGATGCCGGACCGGCAAGTTCCAGCACCAGCTTGCGGCGGATTGCCTCCGGGAATTGCGTCCAGTCGTTGACCGGAATCATGAAGGCGCCCGGCCCGCCGATCACGCAGTCGCTGTAGTAGCGGTCGAGATTGGCGACGTCGAAGGCGCCGCTGAAACCGCCCCTGGTCATCAACGGCAGTCCATTGATAGTGATGCCCTGTTTCACCACCTCGTCACGCGTGATATCGACCGGCGCGCCCTGATTGTTGGGGCCGTCGCCCGAAACATCGATGACGCGCTTGGTGCCCTGAAAGCCGCTCTCGGCGAAAAGGTCGCTGCCGAACTCAAGCGCGCCCGAGATCGAGGTGCGCCGCGCGCTGTCCGGCGGACTGGCATTGAGCTGCGCGACCACCCTCTCCGCATCGGCGCGATTGGCGATCACCGTCCACGGCACGACGACCCGCTGCCATCGGGTGCCGGCCCACTCGACATAGGTGACCGCGATCTTGCCGTAGGCGCCATCGGCGATGGCCTTGAGCACGTTGTCATGCGTCAGCGCGGCCGCATAGCCGTGGCGCTGGATCTCGAGTTCGGCCGGCGACATGGAGAGCGACACATCGACCGCCAGCACCAGCTCGACATCGACCGGTTCGACGGCGGTGGATCGCGCGGTGAGGCCGAGGAGCAGCGCCAGCGCGGCGGCGCCCGAAAGCCAATGCCCTGTTCGACGGGAAGCGGACATGACGCAACGGTAAGCGATAATTGGGCATGAACAAAGTAAAAAGGCCCGGCGTCGACCGGGCCTTTTTGCCAATCCAGATGAACGCGCGCTTAGCTGCGCGGCTTGAGGTTCTCCGGATCGTAGAGCGGCTTGTAGCCGACGCCGGCGACTTCCACCGGATAGGTCTCGCCGAAATACTCCACCTGCAGCTTGCGGCCTTCCTGGCAGTAGGCCCAGGGCAGGTACGCAAGCGCGATGTTCTTGCCGATAGTCGGGCCATAGGCGACCGAGGTGGTGAAGGAACGCCGGCCGAGCTCGTCGACCAGCGTCTCGCCGGTCGCCGGATCCTGCACCGGCATGGTGCCGACCGGATAGCGCGCGACACCCTCGGAATCGATGTTTTCGGTCATCACCAGCGTGCAGAGCATCGCCGGTTGATGCTCGCGGGCGCGATACTCCAGATGCTTGGCCTTGCCGCAGAAGTCGTTCTCCTTGACTTTCGGGCGGGCGAGATCGGCTTCGAGCAGGTTGTACTCGGTCAAGAGGTCTGCGTTCTGCAGCCGCAGGCTCTTCTCCATACGACGCGTGTTGGCGTAGGTCTCGACGCCGAACGGCATGACGCCGGTCGAGCGCAGCGCGTCCCAGACGGCGAGCCCGTCCTCGTAGCGCATATGCAGTTCCCAGCCCTGCTCGCCGACATAGGAGATGCGGAAGGCGGTGACGTCCTTGCCGCCGATCCTGATCGGCTTGATCGCGGCGAAGGGGAAATTCTCCGGCGTCAGCCCATTCGGGTCCTCGACCACCTTCTGCAAGTTGGTGCGGGCATTCGGCCCCCAGATGCCGATGGTGACGTATTTTTCGGTCACGTCGGTGACGGTGACATCGAAGCCTTTGTCCTGCGCGGTGCGCTGCATGTAGCGGAAGTCGCGCGGCCCGGCGTCGGCGCCGTCGATTACCCGGCAGCGGTCGGCCATGCGGATGACGGTGAAGTCGGCGCGCACCATACCTTCCTCGTCGAGGAAGTGGGTGTAGATGCCCTTGCCGATATTGTTGTCGCCGCCGATCTTGGCCGCGCACAGCCACTCCAGCAGCGCGACATGGTCCGGCCCTTCGACGTCGTACATCGAGAAATGCGAGAGGTTGACGATGCCGCAATCCTCGCTCATCGCCAAATGCTCGGCATTGGAGACGCGCCAGAAATGGCGGTTGTCCCATTCGTTCTCGCGCACCGGCACGCGGTTGCCGTATTTTTCCAAGAGATGCTCGTTGGCGGCGTAGCCGTGCGCCCGCTCCCAGCCGCCCAGTTCCATGAAATAGCCGCCGAGCTCCTTCTCGCGCTCCCAGAACGGCGAGCGGCGGATGTTGCGGCCCTTGGAGAAGGGTTCGCGCGGATGCACCGCCGGATTGTAGACCTTCATCGCGGTCTCGGTGCAGCGATCCCAGATGAACTGCTCCTTCATCTGGTGCGGGTAGAAGCGCGAATAGTCGATGGCGTGGTGGTCGATCGACGTGCGTCCGTCGGTCATCCAATCGGCGATCAGCTTGCCCATGCCCGGGCCGTCCTTGACCCAGATGGCGACGGCATACCACAGCCCCCTCACCTTCTGGCTTTCGCCCATGGACGGGCCGCCATCGGTGGTCACCTGCAGCAGGCCGTTGAAGGAATGGCCTTCATTGTAACCGAGCTCGCCGAGGATCGGCGTCAGCTCCATGGCGCGCTCCAGCGGCGCCATGATCTGCTCCATATCGAGGTCGCGCTGCGACGGCGACAGCCGCGCCTGGTCCTTTTCCAATAGGTCGCGCGGATGGCAGAGGCGCGGATTGGTCTCCTCGTAGTAGCCCCATTCGATCTGGCCGCCCTCGGCGGTCTTGGGATCGCCGGTGTCGCGCATATAGGCCGAGTTGCCCTGGTCGCGCAGCAGCGGCCAGCCGATCTCCTTGCCGGTGCCGGCGAACTCGTTGTAGGGGCCGAAGAAGGTCAGCGGGTGGTCGATCGGCATGACCGGCAGGTCCTCGCCGACCAGTGCCGCGGTGAGCCGCCCCCAGATGCCGGTGCAGACGACAACATAGTCGGCTTCGATCGTGCCGCGCTCGGTCACCACACCCTTGATGCGGCCATTCTCGACGATCAGCTCCTTGGCCGAGGTATTGGCGAAAGCCTGGAGCTTGCCGGAAGCGACACCCTGGTCGACCAGCTTGCCGGCGACCGTCTGCGAGCGCGGGATGACAAGGCCGGCGTCGGGATCCCAGAGGCCGCCCTGCACCAGATGCTCCTCGATCAGCGGGAATTTCTCCTTGATCTCGGCCGGCTCGATAAGGCGCGCGCGGGTGCCGAAAGCCTTGGCGGAAGCGATCTTGCGCTTGATTTCGTCCATGCGGCCATCGTCGCCGACGCGGGCGACTTCGAGGCCGCCGATGCGGGCGTAGTGGCCCATCTTCTCGTAGAAATCGATGGAGTAGAGCGTCGTCCAGCAGGACAGGAAGTCGTGGCTGGTCGTGTAGCAGAAGTCGGAGGCATGCGCGGTCGAGCCGATATCAGTCGGGATGCCCGACTTGTCGATGCCGACGATGTCGTCCCAACCGCGCTCGATGAGGTGATGGGCGACCGACGCGCCGACGATACCGCCAAGACCGACGATGACGACCTTCGCCTTTTTCGGAAACTCTGCCATTGCCCGCGACTCCAAATTGGTAAAGCGGGCGGACTATAGGGCCGAGCGGTGGGGTGAATGAAGCCTGTTTGCGACATTGGGAAAAGGCCGAGCGACCCTGACAGCCGAACGCACCTCGTCCGGGGTGTCACCGGTGAGGATTTCCTTATGCGCCGGGGCCGAATTCGCGCTCGATACCTCGCACAAGCTTCTCGAAGACAAGCCGCTTGCCTTCGCGCACGCTGTCCTCGAGCGGTTTTGCGCCGGCCAGATGCGCGGCGATCGCGCTTGCCAGCATACAGCCCGTCCCGCGCATCGATCCGGCGAGCCTGGGCATGTCGAAGTGGATAGGCTCCCGCCCAGAGTTCAACAGGATATCCGTTGATTTGGATCCGGTCGCGTGGCCGCCCTTGATGAGCAGCGCCTGCGGCCCTTCCGCAAGCAATCGCCCTCCCTGCCGCAGCGCATCACCGTCGTCCATAGCCAAATCCGAACCGGCCAGGATCGCCAGCTCGATGAGGTTCGGCGTGACAAGACGGCAGAGCGGCATGAGATCGCGCTTCAAGGCTCCGATCGCACCCGGCTCCAGCAATTGCCTGCCCGACGAGGAAGCAAGCACCGGATCGAGCACTGTCGGTATCCGCGGATTTTCGCGCAGCACGGCGGCAACCGCCGCGATGACGCGTCCAGTTGAAAGCATGCCGATCTTTATCGCCGAGACTTTGTTGGCCCTCAGCGCCGCGCGCATCTGATCGGCGACCAGGCCGGGTTGCATATGGTGGATTGCCGTAACGGATTGGTGTGTCTGCACCGTCACTGCGGTGACGGCAACGCAACTGCGCAAGCCGATTGAAGAGATCGTCTCGATGTCGCGCGCAATTCCGGCGCCCCCACTGGAATCCGATCCGCCGACGACGAGCACGTGCGGGTCTCGGTTCAGCGCCATGGGTCGGTCTTTTCGATCCATTCCCTGGTGCGCGCCTCGGGATCCGGGCTCAAGGTTATGTCCGTCACCACCGCGGCGCTGTCGGCGCCAGCCTCGAAAATGCCATCGAGCCGCTCGGGATTGAGGCCACCGATGGCGACCAGTGGAGTGGGTGCGACGGCGCCCTTCCAGGCGCGAACCCTTTCGAGCCCCTGCGGCGCCCATTTCATCTTCTTCAGAATGGTCGGATAGACGGGACCCAGCGCGACGTAGTCGGGCCTGGCTGCCATGGCCGTCTGCAGTTCGGCATGATCGTGCGTGCTCAGCCCGAGCTTGATGCCGGCCTTCCGTATCGCCGGGAGGTCGGCGGCCTGCATATCCTCTTGGCCGAGATGGACGAAGTCGCAGCCCTCCTCGATCGCCAGCCGCCAATGATCGTTGACGATGAGCTGGCAATCGTGTCGGGCGCAAAAGGTTTTCGCCTTGCGGATTTCCGCGCGCAGCCCGCCCTCGTCCATGTCCTTGATGCGGAGCTGCACCAGCCTGACGCCGAGCGGCACCAGGCGCTCGATCCAGGCGGCGCTGTCGACGATCAGGTAGAAGGGATCGAGCTTCATGAGAAAACCGCCCTGCCGATTGTAGGCGTCGATGGCACGGCGACGTCGCGCGGCTCGAGCAGTCCCGAACCATAGGCTTCGCGGCCAGCGTCGACCGCCTTGCTGAAAGCGCGCGCCATGCCCACCGGATCGGCGGCCTTGGCGACCGCCGTGTTGAGGAGCACGGCATCAAAGCCGAGCTCCATGACGGTTGCCGCATGCGACGGCCGCCCGAGGCCCGCATCGACGATCAACGGAACGTCGGGGAAATGCCCGCGCATCGAGCGCAGCGCGTTGATGTTGACCGGACCGAGCGCCGAGCCGATCGGCGCACACCACGGCATCAGGACCTTGCAGCCTGCCTCCAGCAGCCGCTCGGCGACGACAAGGTCGTCGGTGGTATAAGGGAACACGCTGAATCCGTCCTCGCAAAGGATGCGCGCGGCCTCGACCAGGCCGAAAACGTCGGGCTGCAGCGTGTCCTGGTTGCCGATCACTTCGAGCTTGATCCAGGACGTGCCGAAGACCTCGCGCGCCATCTTCGCGGTCGTCACGGCTTCCTTGACGGAATGGCAGCCGGCGGTGTTGGGCAGCACCCTCACACCGAGCGAGCGGATCAGCGACCAGAATTGTTCGCCGGCCCTGCCGCCGGCCATTTCCCGGCGCAGCGAGACGGTGACCGCCGAGGTGCCCGACGCCTTGACCGCTTCGGCAAGGATCGCCGGCGAAGGATATTGGGCGGTGCCCAGCAACAGGCGCGAGGCCAACTTTGTCCCGAGAAGATCGAACATCGGCTAGCCTCCCTGCATGGGCGACAGGATTTCGATCCGGTCGCCCTCGTTCACCCGCAATTTCGCCCGTTCAGCCGCGGGCACGACATCGCCGTTCAGCGCGGTGGCGAGCCAGCCGCCCTCATAGTCAAGCTCCTTCAAAAGGGCGGCGAGCGTAGTCGCCTCGACCTCAAGCGCTTCGCCGTTGACGATCAGCTTCATTTTCAGACTCCAGATCGGCAGATGAATTGAAGAGAAGGCCGGCAGCCTGCTCGGCCATGGCCGGTGAGAGCAGGAAACCGTGCCGGTAGAGGCCGTTGATCGTGATCGCGCCGTCCTTCCGACGCTCCACCCGCGGCAGATTGTCGGGATAGGCGGGGCGCACGCCCGCTCCTGTCTCGACGATTTCGGCCTCACCGAACGCCGGATGGAGCGCGTAGGCCGCATTGAGGAGCTCCATCAGCGAACGGGCGGTGATCGGCCCGTCATGGTCGCTTTCGATCATGGTCGCGCCGACCATGAAGTGATGATCGGCCCGTGGCACGACATAGATCGGATGACGCGGATGGAGGAGACGCACCGGCCGGGCGAGCGAGACATCCCGCGTGTGGAGGATCAGCATCTCGCCGCGCACGCCACGCAAATCGTCTTTGCCCCGCGCGATCCCCGTGCAGTCGATCACCTGATCGAAGCTGGAAAGGGCCACCTCGCCCACCTCGAAAAGGAAGATGACTCCCATCGCACGCAGTTTGTCGGCGAGAGCTTCGAGAACCCGACGGGGATCGAGATGAGCTTCGCCGGCGAAGAACAAGCCCTTGCGGAAGCGACCGGCAAGATCGGGCTCGAGGGCGGCGATCGCCTCTTCGTCGACGGACTCGTGATTGCGGGTACGGGCCGCAAAGCGGGCAAGCTCGAAGGCGTCGCGCGCATAGGCGACGACGAGAGTGCCGGCTCTTGTCACGAACCCGGGCAGTGTTCTTTCCCACCAGTCGGCCGAAGTTCTGCCAAGCGTGACAACCGCTTCCTCGGCGCTTTCGCGTTCGCACCAAGGGGCAAGCATGCCGCCGGCGAGCCAGGAGGCATTGCCGCCTATCTGGCTCCGGATTTCGGCAACCGTGACCGACGCACCTCGCGCGGCCAATTCATGGGCGACGGTGAGGCCTGCCACACCGGCGCCTTTGACAAGGACGCGGCGCATGGCTCAGTGCGTCTCCTGATCTTTCTGCGCCCGATTTTCCGCTCCAGGAGTTTCGACCGGCATGTAGAGATCGCCGCCTGCGCGGTATTTCTGCGCCATCGCCGCCATCCCCTCCTTCTGCGCTTCGGCGCGAATGTCGTGGGAGATGCGCATGGAGCAGAATTTCGGTCCGCACATCGAGCAGAAATGCGCCACCTTGTGCGCTTCCTTGGGCAAGGTCTCGTCGTGCATCGAGCGCGCGGTTTCGGGATCGAGCGACAGGTTGAACTGGTCTTCCCAGCGGAATTCGAACCGTGCGCGCGAAAGCGCGTCGTCGCGGATCTTCGCCGCGGGATGCCCCTTGGCGAGGTCGGCGGCATGCGCCGCGATCTTGTAGGTGATGACGCCGGTCTTGACGTCATTGCGATCCGGCAGGCCGAGATGTTCCTTCGGCGTCACGTAGCAGAGCATGGCCGTGCCGAACCAGCCGATCATGGCGGCGCCGATGCCGGACGTGATGTGGTCGTAGCCCGGCGCTATGTCCGTGGTCAGCGGTCCCAGCGTGTAGAAAGGCGCCTCGCCGCAGACGGCGAGCTGCTTGTCCATATTCTGCTTAATCTTGTGCATGGGAACATGGCCGGGGCCCTCGATCATCACCTGGCAGTCCTTTGCCCAGGCGATCTTCGTCAATTCGCCAAGCGTCTCCAGCTCGGCGAATTGGGCTTGGTCATTGGCATCGGCGATCGAGCCGGGACGAAGGCCGTCGCCGAGCGAAAAAGAGACGTCATAGGCTCTGGCGATGTCGCATATCTCCGCGAAATGCTCATAGAGGAAGCTTTCGCGGTGATGGTGCAGGCACCATTTCGCCATGATCGAGCCGCCCCGGCTGACGATGCCGGTAACCCGGCCGACGGTGAGCGGGATGTAATGCAGCCGCACGCCGGCATGAATGGTGAAGTAGTCGACGCCCTGCTCGGCTTGCTCGATCAGCGTGTCGCGATAGATCTCCCAACTCAGATCCTCGGCGACACCGCCCACCTTCTCCAGCGCCTGGTAGAGCGGGACCGTGCCGATCGGCACCGGCGAGTTGCGCACGATCCATTCGCGGATGTTGTGGATGTTGCGGCCGGTCGACAGGTCCATGACCGTGTCGGCACCCCAGCGGATCGCCCAGACCATCTTTTCGACCTCTTCGGCCATCGAAGAGGTGACGGCGGAATTGCCGATATTGGCATTGATCTTCACCAGGAAATTGCGGCCGATGATCATCGGCTCGCTCTCGGGATGGTTGATGTTGGCGGGGATGATCGCGCGGCCCCGCGCCACCTCGTCGCGTACGAATTCCGGTGTGACGAAGTCCGGTATCGATGCGCCGAACGCCTCGCCGTCCCATTGTAGCCCGCTCCGCATGCTCTCGCGGCCGAGGTTTTCGCGGATGGCAACGAATTCCATTTCGGGCGTGATGATCCCGGCGCGCGCATAGGCAAGCTGCGTTACCGCCTTGCCGGACTTGGCCCGCAGCGGACGGTTGCGGATCGGAAATTCCCGCGTCAGGCGCTCTCCCGTCGCAAATCCGTTGTCCTCCGGCCTGACATGGCGGCCGTCATAGGATTCGACATCGCCGCGCGCCGCGATCCAGTCTTGCCGAAGCCGGGCAAGACCCTTCTCGATATCGGTTTCGATCGCGGGGTCGGTATAGGGGCCAGACGGATCGTAGACCGTCACCGGCGGTTCACCGGCAGTCGGGTGAACGGCGATCTCGCGCATCGGCACCTTGATCTGCGGGTGGAGGGCGCCGGATTTGTGGATCTTCCGCGACGCCGGCAGCGGTCCAGTCGATACGGTGGGGGTCAGGGCATTCATTTGAGGCTCCTTTGCTCGTTGCATTGGAGACCCAGTTCTGTGCCGGAAGGATGAAAAGACGCTTCGGTCTGCCTGCCTGAGACAGGTCTTCGGGCATGAACGCCCGCAAAGCGCTTGCACCGTCCCTACGCCAGTATGAACTGGATCAGGTTCAACGGGTCACTGCGCCGCAAAAGCCAGCAGTATCTCAGCCCCTTGCCGGGACTCCCCTGGTGAATGGCTTAGGTTGAACGGGCCGGCGCCATCTTGTCAAGCGCGTTTGGCCGGCATTGCGGCTCAACGCCATCGGCAGGTTGGCAGCGAAACTCAGGCGAAAGCCCAAATGTCCTCGGCCTGGAAGCCGACCTGGTAGCCGGCGGTCTTGAGTTTGACGACGACTTGGCCGATCTCGGCGGCCGGCAGCGCGCCGACCTCGATCTTGATCATGCCGGGGCGGTAGCGCCGAAGGTCGAGCTGGTCGAACACCATCCAGTCGGCGCCTTCGCAGTCGACCAGGAAAGCGTCGATATAGCTGATGCCGTTGCGGTCGAGCAGCGTCTGCAATGGCTCCGACGGAACCTCGATGTCCTTCAGATGCGGCGCGAATTTGTTGAAGTTGGCGTCCGCCTCGCCCCAGGCGTTTTTGCCGGACATCAGATTGGTGTCGGTGACCGAGGAGTAGCCGATGAACTCGATCGGCAGCGTTCCGGCCTCCAGTGCTGCTGCATCGAAGGTATGGACGGTGATGGTGCCCTTTGTCCTGGTCACCGCCACTGGCTCGATGATGAAGCGGTCGGTGTCCGGATAGTTGGCGCGCAGCCGCTTCTGATTATAGGGGATCGGCTCGACCAGCATCGCCCGGGCACCCCTGATACGGTGCAGCCAGGGCGTCACATCGTCGAACAGCGCGCCGTCGCAGGCGCCGACATTGACCATCTGGAACGGCCGTCCGCCGCCGAAGCGCGCCTTGAGTGCCGCCTTGGCCAGGAACTTCGTGCCGTGCAGCGCGGGTCCGCGGTCGAGCAGGCCGGCTGGCAGGCCGAGCGACAGCAGAACGCGCGCTAGGCTGGAAACCGAACTCATGACTTGTCTCCGGGATTGACCTGATGCGCCTCGCGCTGCCCACCCTGGCTCGCCGATGTCCACAGCGCCATCAGCGGCGCCGCCAGCAGCAGGAACGGCGGCAGAAGGTTGGGGAAATAGATGCGCGTATCGTGGATCGGGAAGACCGTGAACTTGGCGAGGACGCCGAGCACGAGCGCCGCAAGCAGGATGCCGCCGCGCCGGTCGAGCCGGAAGCCGGCGCGGTCGAGCCCGTACCAGCCGGCCAAAGCCAGCACCGAGACGCCGACCCAGCTGTTGACGTTGATGGCGCGCACGACCGAAGCGGCGAGGGCCTTGAGATAGGCCGCCGCCGAGAATGGCGGTTCGAAGCCGTCCATATTGTAATGCTGCTCGATGCTGGAGAACCACAGATGCGGCCACCAGCCGGGGTGCTGCGCCCAATGCGAGATGGCGAAATAGGCAACAAACGAGGCGGCAAAGCCCGCCATCGCGCCCCATGCCTTTTGCCGGAATGCGACAAGCAGCACGGCGAAGATGGCGAGGAAGACGATGTTGTCCGGCCGCGCCATGAAGGCGAGGAAAAGCAGGATCGCCGTCGCGACCTCGCGTTTGCGCACATAGGCAAACAGCCCGCCGAGGAACAGCGCCGAGCACAAGAGGTCAGGCGTCGAGGCCCGCGCCGCATCGCCGAAATCGGCCATGATCAGGATAGCGCCGACGACCGGCGCCAGCGCCAGCGCGCCTTCCGCGCGCAGCCAGGTGAGCGTGACGGCACCGAACAAGAGCACCGAGAAGACCTGCACCAGCCGCATCGCCTCGACCGGCGAGACGACATGGCTGAGGCTCGACAGGATTTCGGCATAGAGGAACTTGATCCGGTACATGCCGAGCAGCGAGTGGAAGTCGGCGGCATTCTCCGCCATGTGGTTGCGGAAGCCGCCGCCATCGTCGGTCAGCGTCTTGTAGTCGCCGGCCGACACGCCGGCCTTGACCGTGCTGTAGGCATAATCATGCAGCGCCTGCGGATCGGGATAGCTGCCCTCCTCGGCGATCGCCAGATAAGGCAGCATGTCCCAGTTGGCGTCGGGCATGAACCAGGCCGTCACGGCGGTCAGCAGGATGTAGAGCGAGAAGGTCGCCGCGCCGATCGGCGCGGCCCATCTCGCGTAAGCCCCCTCGCCCCAGGCAAGACCGGCACCGGTCAGCCGGTCGAGCGGATTGGCGGGAGCGACGGGTGGCCTGGTCAGCATCGTCTGTCTCAGCGGACCTGGCTTTTCACGAAATCCTTCACGATCGCCACAATGCCGCGCGACAGGAGGCTGTCGAAGGCATCGACGAAGCGGTCGGCATGCTCGCGCTGGCAGATCAGCGGCGGCTCGAGCCGAATGACGTTGCGATTATACTCGGTGAAGGCGACGAGCACGTCGTAGTCGCGCAGCAAGAGCGAACCGACGAAGCCCGAGAGCGAACCCTTGAGCTTGTCGTCGAGCACGCTCACCACAGGGCGCAGCACCATCGGCAGGGTCTGCGAGAAATCGTGGAACTCGAGCCCGATCATAAGACCCTTGCCGCGCACGTCCTTGATGATCTTCGGATATTTCGCCTTCAGCGCCTGCAGCCGCTGCAAGAGGTAGTCGCCGGTCGACGCAGCATTGTCGATCAGCCCCTCGTCGTATAGCACGTTGAGCGCCTCGATCGCGGTGACGCAGGCCTCGCCCATGCCGCCGAACGTCGCCATGGCATGGATCATCGCCGTTTTCGGCGTGCCATAGGCTTTCATGTAGACGTCGCGCTTGGCGATCATGGCGCCGACCGCGGCCTTGCCGCCGCCGAGCGATTTCGCCAGCGCCGTCACGTCCGGCACGACGCCGTAGTGCTCGAAGGCGTAGAAGCGGCCCGAACGGCCATAACCGCACTGCACCTCGTCGGCCACCCACAGCACGCCATGCTGGTCGCAAAGCGCGCGCAGCTTCCGCCAATAGTCGGCCGGCGCCTGGATGATGCCGCCGCCGCCCTGGATGGTTTCCAGCACGATGACGCCGATCTCCGGATCGCTTTTGAACAGGCGCTCGACCGCCGCGATATCGGCGAAGGGCACGCGCACGGCATTGTCCGCCACCTTGAACTCGGCGCGGTAGAGCTGGCCATCGGTGATCGCCAGCACGCCCTTGGTCTTGCCGTGGAAGGAATTCTCGGCATAGACGACCTTCGGTCGCTTCGGGCCTGCGGCGCGCTCGGCGAGCTTCACCGCCGCTTCCATGGCCTCCGAGCCGGAGGAGCCGAGGAACACCATGTCGAGATCGCCGGGCGAGCACTTGGCGATGTTGTGCGCGAGCGCCGCCGCATATTGCGACATGAAGGCGATGGCGATCTCCTGGCGCTTCTCCTCCTGGAATTTCTTGCGGGCCTCGAGGATGCGCGGATGGTTGTGGCCGAAGGCCAACGAGCCGAAGCCGCCGAAGAAGTCGAGGATCTTGCGGCCGTTCTGGTCGATGTAGAACATGCCTTCGGCATGCTCGATCTTGACCTTGTGAAAGCCGAGCAGCTTCATGAAATGCAGCTGGCCCGGGTTGAGGTGCGCCTTGAACAGGTCCGTGATGCGGGCGACGTCCATCGCCTTGGCCTGCTCGACGCTGATCAGGTCGGGCTTGGCGATGGCGGCGGGCAAGAGCGCCGGCGCATCGACCAGCGCGCGCACGCCCGCTTCCGGCTTGGCAATGACGGTCATCTCGAAATCCCCCCTTCGTCGCCCTATTCGGCAGGAACGTGTTTGGTGGCGACGGCGTGGCCGTCCTTCTTGGCGCGGTATTCGCTGTAGGCGGCGATCAGCATGTCCTCGTCGCGATATTGCGGCACCCAGCCGAGCTGACGCTCGGCCTTGGACACGTCGAGCACGCATTCCTCGTCGGCGATCAGATATTGCTCCGGATCCATGATCGGCATGTTGAAGAGGTCGAGCAGGTCGAGCGTGCGTTTGACCGCCCAGCCCGGCGTCGGCAGCAGGATCGACTTGGAGCCGGCATGCCTGATCAGGTCGCCGAGCAGTTTTCTGACCGGCGGCGGATTGAGCGAGCCCAGATTGTAGGCCTCGTTCGGCACGCCGGCCTTCCAGGCCGCGCGGGCGGCTTCCGCGCAGTCGAACACCGAGATGAACTGATAGGGATTCCTGCCTGAGCCGATCATCGGCACCGGCAGGTTCCAGTCGATCAGCTTGAACAGCTTCTCCAGGATGCCGAGGCGGCCGGGCCCGATGATCAGGCGCGGCCTGAACAGCGAGATCGACATGCCGCGCTTGCGCCATTCGGCGGCAAGCTCCTCGGTCCTGAGTTTCGACAGGCCATATTCGCCGAGCGGCGCGACCGGATGGTCCTCGGTCATCGGCAGCACTACGGTATGGCCGTAGATCATGTCGGTCGTGTAATGGACCAGCTTCGAGGCGCCGGCCTTGTCCATCGCCTGGATGATGTGCTCGGTGCCGTGGAAATTCACCGGGAAGAAGAAGTCGTGCCGATTGGCGCGCACCTGGATCGGCGACAGCATCTTGGCCGACAGGTTGTAGATCATGTCGCCCGCCTTGAGGCCCACTGCCGCGACCGAAGCCGGATCGGTCACGTCGCAAGTGATGAAGCGCACCGAACGATAGTGCGGCAGGTCGCTCTTGACGATGTCGGCAACGACGACGTTCTCGCCGTCCGCGGCAAGCTTGGGAGCAAGATGCCGGCCGACGAAACCGTCGCCGCCGAAAATCACATGTCTCATCGAAGGATCTCGTTTGTGCCGATCTTGTCGGAGGTGACGGAAGCGGTTTGGTCCTCATGCCCGCGACCACTTTGAGCGATCAAAATCGTGCCGACGCAGATGCAGGCGATACCGGCGATGCGCCAGCCGTTGAGATCCTCGCGGAAGACGAAATAGGCAAAGACGGCGACCGCGACATAGGCGAGGCTGAGGAACGGATAGGCGAAGCTGAGCTCGACCTTCGACAGCACGTAGAGATGCGAGGCCATCGAGATGACGAAGGTGCAGAGGCCGAGGAAGACCCAGGGGCTGAAGACGATCTGCAGCAGCTTGACGAGCGGATTGACGCCGTCGAAAGAGATCGGCCCCATCGACATCATGCCCTGCTTCAGCATGAGCTGAGCAGCGGCATTGGTCATGACCGTGAAGAGAATGAAGAAGATGTATTTCATTGTTGTCACCCCGCCCTTGGGCGGTCCTACTACAAACCTGCAAATATTTCGTGAAATCACATGTCTATTTTGAGTAAACTCTGAGCTTAACGCTTTATTTACCAAGATTTACTCAAATTCGATCTATTCCGCCGCCTCCGCCGCATCTCGTCCAACGTCCAGTTTTTTCGCCGTCCGCGCCCAGAAACTCGATAGGAAGGCCGGGTCGCGAAGCGCCTCCAGCCGTTGCCATTCCGGGAAGGACGCCGCGAAGGTTTCGGGCCTCATGCGGGCATCCTTGTAGGGGTTGACGGCGCCGCCGGCCTCGATCGTGATGCGGTCGAGTTCGGCTAGCAGCCGCAGCGTCCTTTCGCCCCTGTTGGGAAAATCGAGCGTCAGCGTATAGCCTGGCCGCGGGAACGACAGCAGCGCCGGCGAACCGACGGCGCCGAACCGCTTCAGCACGGTCAGGAACGAGCCTTGCCCGGCATGCCGCGCGGATTCGAGCAGTGCCGGCACGGTGCGCCGCGCCACGGTCTCGGGCACCACGCTCTGGTGCTGGAAAAGCCCGCGCGGGCCATAGAGTCGGTTCCAGCCGCGCACGCCGTCGAGCGGAAAGAAGAAGCCTTGGTAACCCGCCTGGCGCGCAGCCGGCGAGCGGCCCTTCTTCCACCGGTAGGCAGCGTTGAAGGCGGCCAGGAACGGCCGATTGAGTACGTTGAAGGGCGGCTGCACGGGCACCGAGAGCCGGCTGCCTGCCCGCACGGCGGCATGCGAGCCGTGCTCGGCATGGTTGCCGGTGAACAGCAGGCCGCGTCCTCGCCCGTGGCCGCCGGCGAGCTGATCGATCCAGGCAACGGCATATTCATTGGCCTGGTCGGCGGCGTCGGCAAGATCGAAGAATTCGGCGAGATCGCGGAACCGCGTCGTTTTCTCGACGATGTCGAGCGAGGGCACACGTATCAGCCGGATCGACGCCGACAGGATCAGTCCGGTAAGCCCCATGCCGCCGACCGTCGCCCTGAACAGATGGGCGTTGTCGGTCTCGGAGCAGCGATAGGTCCGGCCGTCGGACCGCAGTAAGGTCAAGGATTCGACATGACAGCCGAACGTGCCGCGCCGGTGGTGGTTCTTGCCATGCACATCGTTGGCGACGGCGCCGCCAAGGGTGACGAACTGCGTGCCGGGAACCACGGCCGGAAAGAAGCCGTAAGGCGCGGCATGGGCGATGATGTCGCAAAGCAGCACGCCGGCATCGGCCTCGAGCACGCCGGTCTCGGCGTTGAAGCTGCGAATGCGGCCGAGCGGCCGCATGTCGACCACCATGCCGGCGTCGTTCTGGCAGCTATCGCCATAGGAGCGGCCATTGCCGTAGCCGAGAAGCGAGCCCGGCTTGGCCGCGCCGCTTTTCAACAGCGCGATGGCTTCTTCCGCCGGGATCGCCCGGCGCGCCGGCGGCGTTGCCAGCCCGAAGCTGCCGAAATATTCGCCGCCCGCGCTCACCAGCCCCAGCCTCCCGCGACCAGAAGCACGGCGCCGATGGCCACCACGATCTGGCTGCGCCAGTCGCGGATGATGAAGACGACCGGATCGTCATGCATCTCGTCGCGGCGCGCGAGGATCCAGACGCGCATGGTGAGATAGAGCACGATCGGCGCCAGGGGCCACATTACCCACGGGTGCGGATAAAGCTCGCGCACCGCGACACTGTCCATGTAGAGCGCCAGCACCAGCGCCGAGGAGAAGGCCGAGGCCATGCCCGCCTGAGCGACGATCTCCTGGTCCTCGGTGCGGTAGCCGCGGCCGGCGATGCGCTCGCCGACCGGGATGGCGGTCGTGCGCAATTCGACGAAACGCTTCACCAGTGCTAGCGACAGGAAGAAGAAGATCGAGAAGGCGAGCAGCCAGAAGGAGACATCGACGCCCGTGGCCGCCGCTCCCGCCAACACGCGGATGGTGTAGAGGCCGGCGAGCGTCAGCACGTCGATCAAAAGCATGCGCTTGAAAGACAGCGAATAGGCTGTGGTGACGACGATGTAGCCGCCGAGCGCGCCGAGGAACTCGATCGGCAGCAGGCAGCCGGTGGCAATGCCGATCGCGAGCAGCACAAAGACGGCGCCGAGGCCGAACGGGATCGACAGCACACCGCTGGCGAAGGGGCGATTGCGCTTGGTCGGATGCTTGCGGTCGAGCGCGAGGTCGAAGAAGTCGTTGACGATGTAGATGGCGGAGGCCACGGCGCTGAAGGAAACGAAGGCCAGGAGGCACTGCCAGATCATGCCGATGTTGAAATACTCGTGCGACAGCACCATCGGCACCGCGATCAGTGAATTCTTCAGCCACTGATGCATCCTCAGCATCTTGATGTAGGTCTTGAGCGTCCGCTTCGGCACCGGCATCGTCTCGGCGCCGCGCGCCGCCTGCCAGCGCTGCGCGCTGCGGTCCGGCGCCACCACGATGGCGTTGCGCGCGGCATCGAACACATTGAGATCATGGCGGCTGTTGCCGGCATAGTCGAAACCGGCATCGCCATAGGCGGCGACCAGCGAGGCGCGCTTCCTGGCCGAAGTCAAATTGTGCGGTCCGTCCGTCGCCAGCACGCGCTCGAAGATGCCGAGATACGCCGCGATCGCCTCGGCGAATTTGCGCGGCGTGCCCGTCGCCAGCACGATCCGGCGGCCGTCCTCATGTTCGCCGCGAAGCCGCTCGAGCAATTCAACCCGGTAAGGCAGCGATGCCGGATCGATGTCGATGCGCGCTGCGATTTCCTGCTTGAGCCGCGCTGGACCGCCGGTCAGCCAGAGCGGCAGGACAAAGAGATAGAGTGGATTCTTCTTGAGCAGGATGAACAGGCCTTCCCACAGAAGGTCCGTTGCAATCAGCGTGCCGTCAAGATCGACCGCAAGCGGAATTGCGTTCCCGTCCGACCGCGCGTCCATTGCCCTGCCCTGCTCACCCCACGCCGTATTTCGGCGCCTACGCGATGGATATAACGGGGCATGACGGAGCGAACGTTAAAACGCCCGGTTGCAGTGTGCTGTGCGAGGGTATTTCCGGTGTTATCGTTAAGCAGCGGCTACCGGAAACGATAAAAGGCCGGGCGTTCGCCCGGCCTTTGCCGATCGCGTCTAAGAATTTTACTTGATCCGGGCAACGCCGCCCGAGATCTCGACCGTTTCTGAACCGGTCAGCGCTTCGAGGTCACCATTGGGCAAGGTGACGAAGCAGCCATTCGGGCAGAACTCCACCGTCTCGCCGGCGGCCAGCGCCAGCTCGGTCTTGCCGCCGCCTTCGGTGACGATCAACGTCCGCGTCTGAGCGTCCTTGTTGACCGCGCTGGCGGCAAAAGCCGAACCGCCCAGGGCCAAGAAAGCGATGGCGGTAACGACAGACTTCCACATTGCAATTTCCGGTGTTTCCACACCGCCTCTGTTGCATTTCGCAAGGCATTCTCGCCCTTTGCATGAGAGCTTATATGAGATGCAAGCTGAACCGCAACTGAATGCCGCATTCATGCCGCAATTGGTTTCACCGACCGGAAAATGGCGCAACGCCTAGCCTGGATCGGGCTTGCGCCCCTTCCGCTTCATCTTGGCGAGCCGCGCCTGTTCGGCCGCGGCCTCCGCCTCTAGCCGCTCGCGCTCGGCAAATTCCGCCTCGATCTTGTCGTCGTCGATCGGCCACGACTCGTGCTTCGTTGTCTCGACCACGGCGCGCGGCGTCGACGGGATCTCGATGTGCTCGTCCTCGAATATATCGAAGATCGCGAAGCGTATGTCGTTCTGGACGATGCTGCCGTTCATCACGTCGGCCACGAACACGCGGATTTCGAATTCGAGCGCGGCCGTCCCGAAATTGGCGAAGAGCACGAAGGGCTCGGGGTTCTTGAGCACCATCGGATGGGCGCGGGCAATATCGACCAGAAGCGCGTGCACCCGCTTGACGTCGCTGCCATAGGCGACGCCGACCCTGATGTCGACGCGGCCGAGCTTGTTGCGATGCGTCCAGTTGCCGACCGCATTGTTGATGAGGTTCGAATTGGGCAGGATCACCGACTGCCGCTGGAAGGTCTCGATTTCCGTCGCACGCACGCTGATCTTCTTCACCGTGCCGCTGATGTCGCCCGCGACGATCCAGTCGCCCACCTTGAACGGACGTTCGGCAAGCAGGATCAGGCCGGAGACGAAGTTCGAGACCACGTTTTGCAGGCCGAAGCCGATACCAAGTGACAGCGCACCGGCAACGAGCGCCAGATTGGAAAGATCGATACCAGCAGCCGATATGCCGATAAGTGCCGCGAGCGCCACGCCTGCATAGCCCACGGCCAGCCGGATCGAGTTGCGCACGCCGGTGTCGACCTTGCCGCGCGCCATCACCGACCCGTCGAGCCAGCCCTGGAACCAGCGCGTCAGGAAATAGCCGATGACGAAGACGACGATGCCGGTGAGGATGCCCAGCATCGAGATGGTGACGGAGCCGATGGTGACGCCCGTCGCCAGCTTGTAGGCCCAGGCCTCGATATCGCCGGGCTGGAAGCCCCACATCAGAAGGATCAGCGGCAGGAACACCAGCACGATCATCAGGTTGATGGCGATGCTGGCCACCAGGCCGAGCTGGTCGAGCGCGGTGTCCTCATAGCTGGAATTGGTCGACAGCCATCGCCCGACCGAGGTGTCGGCGAACCCGCCCTCCTCGCCGATCGCCCGCGCCGACAGGAAGCCGATATAGGCGGTGACCAGGATGGTGCCGGTGACCACGACCTGGGACGAGACGAACAGCGCAAGGCCGATGTAACCGAGTAACGCCGCGGCGATGGTGAACAGGCCGAGCCCGATCGCGATGAAGCGAAGCCATGCCGGCCAAGGACGCCAAGCGCCGTCGGCCGCCCTGAATGGTCTCAGCAACCCCATCAGGATCAGGATGACGCCGACGATGATGGTGGCGACAAAACCCCTGGCGATCGTCAGCGAAAGCGGGGAACCCATCTTCTCGTTGACGACCGAGAGGAAGTAATTGATGCCGAGAACCACGGCCATGGCGGTGGTCAGCCTCACCAGCCAGCGCGCAGGGCCGGTTGCAACTGGAATGAGCCGCCAGTTCGGCAGCCGCGGCTCGAGCGCCGCATTGGTAAGCCGGTTGACGCAGAACACTACTGCGATTACGGCGAGCAGCGCGTTGAGGAATGTGCCGATATCGCCGCGCAGCACGTTGTAATAGTTGAAGAAGAACACTGCGGAGGCCAAGAACGCGCCGAGCGCCGCAGTCGGCAGCAGCGTCGACCAGTACGCCACGGACAGGCGGCTGAGGTAGGATGGATCCTCCACGGATGGATTGGGCTCGAAAATGCGGCCGAACAGCCGCCGCCCGCCTATCAGGAGCACGGCCGCCAGCGCCAGCGCCATCAGTGTCGCGGCAAGGATTGCCTGAAATTTGAACTTGAACGCGAAGGTCAGCCAGGACGCCACTGCCTTGTAGAGGCCGGTGAACTGGTCATGCGCATCGGAAAAGCCCTGCGGGCTCAGCACATCGGTCAATTCGTAGCGTTTGGTCAGAACGCTGCGGAAAACCTCGCTGCGCTTGATGGCGATCTTGTCGACCAGGCCGCTGATGCGGATCGACAGGTTCTGCGCGCTGGCGACCACCGCGTTGATCTCGGCCTTCTCGGCCGTGAGCGCCGCGCGCTCATTGGCGACGATCGCGGGCTCTTGCTGTCCTTGCGCCGGCGGCGGCCCCAGAACCTCGATGCGGTTGTTGATATCGTTGAGGCGCGAACGGAACGCCAGCGCGCTGTTCAGCGCCGCCCGCGATATATCCTCGAGCTGCAGGCGGATATCGACGAGCCCGGCATCGTCTTCATCGGGATCGCTTATCTTCTTCTCCAGGCCGTCGGTCTTGGCCGTCAGGTCCTGGATGGCCTTGGTTTGATCGGCGATGAGCTGTGCGGAGCCCTGGCCAATCGCCTGCGCCATGGCGTGGGACGACGGCTGCGTCGCGACGACGACGATGGCGACCAGGATCAGGCGTAGCAGTCGGGAAATCATGACGGACGGGCGACTCGCGGCCGAAAAATCTTCGAAAATTCCATCCTTGATAAAGACCGCCATATCAGGCGGCAAGCCGTCCCGATCCGTGGAGCGATGGCATGGATCGAAGTCGGCCTGTCGAAAAGCGATGGCGCAATCTTGGCTTTGCGGTTGTGGGCTGCTCTATAGTGTGCCGCCTCGCACCAACAGGACGACAGGAAGAATGGCGGAATATTCGGCCTTTTCGCTGCTCAAGAACGCGCTGAACGGCAACAAGGACTGGAAGCCGGCATGGCGCAAGCCGGACCCCAAGGCATCCTATGATGTGATCGTCATCGGTGGCGGCGGCCACGGACTCTCGACCGCCTATTATCTTGCCAAGGAACATGGCATCACCAATGTCGCGGTGCTGGAAAAAGGCTGGCTGGGCTCGGGCAATGTCGGCCGCAACACCACGGCGGTGCGCTCCAACTATCTTTTGCCGCAAAACACCCGCTTCTACGAGCATTCGATGAAGCTGTGGGAGAACCTCTCGCACGACCTCAACTACAACGTCATGTTCTCGCAGCGCGGCTGCCTCAATCTCGCGCACACGCCGGCCCAGCTCGACGACTATGCAAGGCGCGGCAACGCGATGCGCCATCTCGGCGTCGATGCCGAGCTGATGAGCGTCGGCGAGATCAAGCGGCTAGTCCCCGCGCTGGACGTCTCGGGCTCGGCGCGCTTTCCCGTCCTTGGCGGGCTGATGCAGCCACGCGCCGGCACCGCCCGGCACGACGCGGTCGCCTGGGGTTATGCGCGCGGCGCCGACCGGCGCGGCGTCGACATCATCGAGAATTGCGAGGTCACCGGCTTCCTGCGCGACGGCGACCAGGTCATTGGCGTGACGACGACACGCGGCGACATCCGCGCCAGGAAAGTGGCGCTTGCCGTCGCCGGCAGCACCGGCCATGTCATGCAGCTTGCCGGCATTTCGCACATGCCGATCGAAAGCCACGTTCTGCAGGCCTTCGTCTCGGAATCGCTGAAGCCGATCGTCGACACCGTTCTCACCTTCGGCATGGGCCACTTCTACATCTCGCAGTCCGACAAGGGCGGCCTCGTCTACGGCGGCGACCTCGACGGCTACAACAGCTACGCCCAGCGCGGCAGCCTGCCGATCGTCGATGAGGTGATGAGCGAGATGCTGGCGCTGTTCCCGGGCCTTGCGCGGGTGCGCATGCTGCGTTCCTGGGGTGGGCTTTGCGACATGACGATGGACGGCTCGCCGATCATCACCACCGGCCCGCTGCCCGGCATGTATCTCAATTGCGGCTGGTGCTACGGCGGCTTCAAGGCCACGCCCGCCTCCGGTTGGTGTTTCGCCTGGACCATCGCCAAGGATGAGCCGCACGAGTTCAACGCCCCCTTCACGCTCGACCGTTTCTACCGCGGCCTCATCATCGACGACAAAGGCCAGGGCGCGAATCCGCGGCTGCATTAGATCATGATCCCAAAAAGTGGACGCCGGTTTTTGGAAAAGATCATGGTCAAACAAAAAGATAAAATCACATGCTGATCACTTGTCCCTATTGCGGCCCGCGCGACGTCGTCGAATTCACCTACCAGGGCGACGGCAACCGCGAGCGGCCGCAGCCGGCCTCGCAGGATCTCGATGCCTGGAATGCCTATGTCTACGACCGGCTGAATCCGGCCGGAGACCATAATGAGATCTGGCAGCATTCCGGCGGCTGCCGCGCGCATCTGCGGGTCGTCCGCAATACCCTGACCCATGAGATCCTGAGTACGGCGTTCGCCCGTGGCGGACACAAATCCGCGGGCCACAAGGCGGGAGGCAACCAGTGAGCCCTCGCCGCACGGAAACCGGCGGCCGCATCGACCGGCTGCGCACGATCCGCTTCACCTTCGACGGCGCGCCCTATACCGGCCATGCCGGCGACACGCTGGCTTCGGCGCTGCTCGCCAATGGCGTGACGCTGTTTGGCCGCTCGTTCAAATACCACCGCCCGCGCGGCCTGCTCGCCGCCGGCGTCGAGGAGCCGAATGCCCTGGTGACGGTGCTGCGCGGTGAAGTGCGTGAACCCAACATCCCCGCCACCATGGTCGAGATCTATGACGGGCTCGTCGCCGTCAGCCAGAACCGCTCCCCCTCGCTCGCTTTGGATATCGGCGCGCTCAACCAGCTCGGCGGCAAGCTGCTGTCGGCCGGCTTCTACTACAAGACCTTCATGGGGCCGGTGATCGGTCCGCTGAAGGGCACGCGCTTCTGGATGTTCTGCGAGCATTTCATCCGTCGCGCCGCCGGCCTCGGCAAGGCGGGAGTTGCGCCCGACACCGCGCGCTACGAGCGCATGAACGCCTTCTGCGACGTGCTGGTCGTCGGCTCCGGCCCGGCGGGCCTGATGGCGGCGAAGGCCGCCGCCGACCAGGGCGCCCGCGTGATCCTGGCCGATCTCGAGGCAAAGTTCGGCGGCTCCGCCAACTGGTCGGGCGAAACCATCGACGGCGCGCCGGCCGCCGACTGGGCGGCGCGCGTCGTCGGCCAGCTCGAAGGCAACGACAATGTCCGCCTGCTGCCGCGCACGACCGTCTGGGGCTATTACGACGGCAACACTTTGGCTGCGCTCGAACGGGTGACCGACCATAAGGAAGTGCCGGCCAAGGGCGAGCCGCGCCAGCGCTACTGGGCGATACGCGCCAAGACGGTGGTGCTGGCCACCGGCTCCTTCGAGCGTCCCCTGGTGTTCCCCGGCAACGATCGTCCGGGCGTCATGCTGGCGCATGCGGCCGAACGCTACGCCATTGAATACGGCGTGCTGCCCGGCGAACGGATCGCGTTGTTCACCAACAACGACAGCGCCTATCGCTCGGCCGTCGCCCTGAAGAAGGCAGGCGCTGCCGTCGTCGCCATCATCGATGTCCGCGGCGACGTCTCGAACGAGATGCGCAGGCTGGCGAGCGAAGCCGAGGCCGAATTGTTTGCCGGTCATGCCGTAATCGCGACCGAAGGCGGCAAGGCGCTCACCGGCCTCAAGGTGCAACGCTTCGACACGACGAGCGGTGCGCTCAGCGGCGATGAACGCAGCATCCATGCCGACTGCCTGGCTATGTCGGGCGGCTGGTCGCCGACCATCCATCTCGCCAGCCAGGCCGGTGCGAAGGCCACATGGGACACTGCCAGGCAGGCCTTCCTGCCGCCGCAGCCGACGCAGCGCTGGCCAAATCAGAAATGGATTGGCGCCGGCGCCTTCACCGGCAGTTTTTCCACTGCCGAAGCCATTGCCGAGGGCCGCGCGGCCGGCCTCCAGGCCGCCGGCGGAACGCCGTCCTCGGCGCCCCTGCCCGTCGTCGAGGCTGTTCCTGGCGAACCCGATCCGGCGCCGATCTTCGAGATCAAGGCCAAGGGCAAGAGTTTCGTCGACTTCCAGCACGACGTGACCGCCGAGGACGTTCGGCTCGCGCATCGCGAGGGTTTCGTCTCGGTCGAGCATCTGAAACGCTACACCACGCTCGGCATGGCGACCGACCAGGGCAAGAACTCCAACGTGCCGGGCTTGGCCATCATGGCCGATGCGCTCGGCAAGCCGATACCGGAAGTCGGCACGACACGCTTCCGCCCGCCCTACACGGCGGTCTCGATCGGCTCGCTGGCGGCCGAGCGCTTCGGCGATTTGAAGCCGGAGCGGCTGACGCCGATGCATGACTGGCACATCGCCAACGGCGCGACCATGTATGCGGCCGGCCTCTGGTATCGCCCGATGATCTATGGGCTCGCGGGCGAGACGGTCGAGCAGGCCTATGTGCGCGAGGCCAAGGCGACGCGCGAGAGCGCTGGCATTGTCGACGTCTCCACGCTTGGCAAGATCGCCGTGCAGGGCCCGGATGCCGCCGAGTTCCTCGACCGCGTCTACACCAACATGTTTTCTACCCTCGCCGTCGGCAAGGCGCGCTACGGCCTGATGCTGCGCGAGGACGGGCTCGCCTTCGACGACGGCACCACCTGGCGGCTCGGCGAGCAGGAATTCCTGATGACCACCACCACCGCCAATGCCGGCAAGGTGATGCAGCATCTGGAATATTTCCTCGACGTCATCTGGCCGGAACTGAAGGTCACCGTCACCTCGGTCACCGACGAATGGGCGGGCGCCGCGATCGGCGGCCCGAAGGCCCGCGCCATCCTTGCCTCTTGCGTCAAAGGCACCGCGGTCGACAACGCCACGCTTCCCTTCATGGGCATCGTCCATGGCCAGATCGCCGGCGTGCCGGTGATGATCTGCCGCCTCTCCTTCTCCGGCGAAATGGCCTTCGAGGTCTATTCCGGCGCCGGTTACGGCACACGGGTGTGGGAAGCGCTCATCGAGGCCGGCAAGCCGTTCGGCCTTGTCACCTACGGGCTCGAGGCGCTGGGCACCATGCGCATCGAGAAGGGTCACGTCACCGGCGCCGAGATCGACGGCCGCACGACCGCGCGCGACCTCCATCTCGACTGGATGCTGTCGAAGAAGAAACCCTTCATCGGTTCCGCCATGATGGACCGCGAGGGGCTGATCGCTCCGGACCGGCTGGAACTGGTCGGCGTGATCGCTCTCGACAACCGCGCGCTCAACGGTGGCGGACATATCGTCGAGGAACTGGACCAAGAGAACCCGCACGATTCGATCGGCCACATCACCGCCTGCTGCTATTCGCCGGCGCTCGGCAAATACATCGCTCTGGCGCTGGTCAGGGGCGGCAAGGCGCGCCACGGCACGCGCGCCTTCGTCTCCGACCCGCTGCGCAACCGGTTCGGGCCGGTCGAGATCGTCTCCAATCACTTCTACGATCCGGACGGGAGCCGCATGCATGGTTGAGCGCCAACTGCCGGAACGCCAATTGCCCGAGCGCTTGTCGCCGCTGGAGCCCGTCTACCATCCGGGCTCGCATGGCAATTTCGAACATGGCGTCGACGTCATCCTGTCCGAAACGCGACCGGGCTCGATCCTGCAGCTTGCCGCGTGGCCGGGCGAGGAGAAGCGCCTGATGTCCGGCATATACAAGGTCACCGGCCTTGCCCTTCCGGACGGCGCCGGTGGCGGCGTCAGCAATGGCGCGAAGTCGGCATTCGGCTTCGCGCCGGGCAAGTTCACCGTGGTCGACGAGGCGGAGGGCTTGGCCGCCGCGTTTACGGGCGTGATCACGCCTTCGGTCGGCACGCTCACCGACCTGTCGCACGGCCGCACGGCGATCCGTGTCGCCGGGCCGAAAGCGGAATGGGTGCTGGCGAAATTCTTCGCCATCGATTTTGCCTTGCCGGCCTTTCCATTGGCCGCAGGCCGCTCGACCAACCATCACGATGTTTTCGCCCAGATCCAGCGCACCGGCGCGGATCAGTTCGACATCTACGTCTTCCGATCGTTTGCTCGGTCGTTCTGGAAAGCCTTGTGCCACGCCAGCGAGGAAGTCGGCTACGAGGTTCAGTAGAGCAAATAGAACCGGCCGACTGGTCCAGCAGGCGCCTGGCACTATCGACGGCCACAACTGCTGCTTGAGCCTTGGACCAGCGAAGACGATAGATAAGGAATCACGGGCTGTCGGAGCCCGCTCAGGCAACCAGTTCGACAATTCCTTCCATGACCGCAGAGACTACGGCGACAGCCACGACCCGCTTTGCTCCGGCGGGCGACCCGTCGCTGCTGTTGCCGGCAACCGTCGCCTGCGGCGTGTTCATGACCAGCCTCGACCAGAACGTCATCGTGACCGCGCTGCCGGGCATCGGCCAAAGCCTGGACCGTCCGCCGAGCCAGCTCGGTCTTCTGATCACCGTCTATGTCGCGAGCCTGATCATCACGATGCCGCTCGGCGGCTGGCTGGCCGATCGCTTCGGGCTGCGCAACGTCTACTGCTTTGCGCTGCTGGTTTTCGCCAGCGCCTCGGCGCTCTGCGGCCTGTCGGAAAACATCTGGATGCTGGTCGGCTCGCGCGCGATGCAGGGTTTCGGCGGCGCGCTGATGGGCACGCTCGGCCAGGTCGTGATCCTGTCGAGCTTCCCGCGCGACCGCACGCTCAAGATCAACATGTACATCTCGCTCGCAGGCCAGTCGGGCCCCCTGGTCGGGCCGCTCGTCGGCGGCGCGCTGACCACCTACGTGTCGTGGCGCTGGATATTCTACATCAACATACCGATCGCGCTGACGGCCGCGCTGCTCGCCGCCTCGCTGTTCCCCACGACCACCAAGCCGGTCCGCACGCCTTTCGATTTTCCGGGCTTCCTGCTGGTCGGCAGCGGCATGGCGCTGCTCGTCTTCGGCATGGATTCGCTTGCCGCGAAGGATGTCTCGAGCGCCAGCATCGCCATGGAGCTCGGGCTGGCGATCGCCATCCTGACCGTCGCCGCGCTTTACTGCCTGCGCACCCGCAACCCGCTGCTCGACCTCAACCTGCTGCGCATCCGCACCTTCCGCGTCAGCTTCCTGACCGGCGGCGGTCTCGACACGATCGGGCTGAGTTCGGTGGTTTTCCTGTTGCCGCTGATGTTCCAGCTCGGTTTCGGCATGAGCGCCGTCCAGGCCGGATCGCTCACCTTCGTCGCGGCGATCGGTTCGGTGCTGATGCGCTTCTTCATGCCGCGCATCCTCAACCGCTTCGGCTTCAGGCGCGTGCTGGTCACCAACACGCCGATCGTCGCGCTGCTGGTCGCGGGGTTTGCCTTGATGCAGGAAAGCACGCCCGCCTGGATCGTGCTTGCCTACATCTTCGTCTTCGGCCTCTTCCGCTCCGTGCAGTGGGCCTCGACCGGCAATCTCGCCTATTCGGACATCGCGCCGGAGCAGCTCGCGCGCTTCAGCGCGCTTTACTACATCCTGTGGCAACTGGCGGTGGCGATCAGCGTAGGCCTGGCGGCCGCGTTGCTGTCGCTGCTTGCCGGAGACGGCCAGGCCAACGTCGACGACTACCGCATCCTATTCATCGTCGAGGCCCTGATCACGTTTTGCGCGCTGCTCGCTTATCTCAGGCTGACACCGCAGGACGGCGCCCATGTCAGCGGCCATGGCGCGCATATGAGCACGGACTAGCAGTCAGGGCGACCAGTCCTCTGCGCTACTCAGCGAACGTCACCCATTCTTCGAGCGGCGCGCGGTCGGTGCGGAATTCATTCTCGGGCTTGGAGTTGTCCTCATAGCCCAGCGCCATGCCGCAGACGACGACTTCCTCGTCGGGAATGTTGAGCACTGGGCGGATCTGCCGGTGGTAGGGTGCGAAGGCGGCTTGCGGACAGGTATGTAGCCCCCTGCCCCGCGCCGCGACCATGATGTTCTGCAGGAACATGCCGTAGTCGATCCACGACCCCTTGTTCAGCCGCCGGTCGACCGTGAAGATCATGCCGACCGGCGCGTCGAAGAAGATGAAGTTGCGATCGTGCTGCGCGCGCATCTTGTCGACCTCGCGCCGGCCAATGCCGATCGCGCCATAGAGACCGAACCCGTTGGCGCGACGCCGGCTGAGATAAGGCTCGAAGAACTGGTCGGGATAGTAGCGGTACTCGTCCCACTCCGCCTTCTCGGCGCGGATGCCGGAATTGAGGATGGCGTCGCTGATGCGCTGCTTCACCTCGCCTTTGGTCACATAGACCCGCCAGGGCTGCATGTTGGTGCCCGACGGCGCCCGCGCCGCCACCGTCAGGATGGCGCGGATCGTCTCGTCGTCAACCATGTCGGGCAAAAAGGCGCGCACGGACCTGCGCGAAATGATCGCCTCGTCGACGATCGCCGCATCGAGCGCGATCCGGCTATTCTTATCCAGCATGGGCCGTCCCTTCAGGCATGGCCGGAACCCCGGTTTCCGCAACGACCATCCGCAGACACAAAAACTAGATTTGTCCCGATCGGACGCCCCACCCTCCGTTCGTAGGGGAGCCTTTGCATCAAGCGCCAATATCGTGCAAGCAAATCTTGCACCGCATGAAAATCCACTTGATTTTTTCATGCGCTTGCTATCTCATGAAATTTATTGAGATTTTTTCACGCACAAGTTCAGACGGAGAGACGATTGGCCTCGACCGCCGTCAGACCGGAACAGGACAATGGCGAGCGGCTGCTTGCCGGCGATATCCGTGCGCTGCGCAAGGCGCGCGGGCTGACGCTCAGCGAGATCGCGTTCAAGCTCGGCCGCTCCGTCGGCTGGGTCAGCCAGGTCGAGCGCGAACTTTCGGTTCCTTCGCTCGGCGATCTCAGAGCCTTCGCCGAGCTCTTCGGCGTGCCGCTCAGCCTGTTCTTCAGCCATGACGTGCCCGTCGAAAAGGAACGCGGCGTGGTTGTGCGCGCGGGCAGCCGCCGCTCGCTTGGCACAAGCGAATCAGGCCTCGTGGAGGAGCTTCTGTCGCCCGACCTCGGCGGTAGCTTCGAGATGCTGCGCTCGGTCTTCGCGCCGGGCGCCGAACTGAAGACCGAAGCGCGCCGCCCGACCGAGGAAGCGGGCTATGTCGTGTCGGGCACCTTCGAGATCGAGATCGGCGGCATTTGGCATCAGCTCGGCGAAGGCGACTCGTTCCGCTTCGAAGGCAAGCCGTTCCGCTGGCGCAATCCGGGCGCCGAACCGGCAGTCATCATCTGGGTGGTTTCGCCGCCGGTATATTGAGTTAGAGCTTGGGAGGAAGAAACATGGCCGGTTTGCCGACCACGGCGCGCGTGGTGATCATCGGAGGCGGTGTCGTCGGCGCCTCCTCGCTCTACCACCTCTGCAAGGCCGGCTGGACCGACTGCGTGCTGTTGGAGAAGAACGAGCTGACCTCCGGCTCGACCTGGCACGCCGCCGGCAATGTGCCGACCTTCTCCTCGTCATGGTCGCTGATGAACATGCAACGCTACTCGACAGAGCTCTATCGGGGTTTGGCCGAAGCGGTCGACTATCCGATGAACTACCATGTCACCGGCTCGCTCAGACTCGCCCACACCAAGGAGCGCATGCAGGAATTCCAGCGCGCCAAGGGCATGGGCCGCTACCAGGGCATGGACATCGACGTGGTCGGCCTCGACGAGATCAAGCGCCGATACCCCTTCATCGAGACGCATGAGCTGAAGGGCGCGCTCTACGATCCGAGCGACGGCGACATCGACCCGGCGCAGCTCACCCAGGCGCTCGCCAAGGGCGCGCGTGACATGGGCGCCAAGATCATCCGCTTCTGCCCGGTCACCGGCGTTCGCCGCGAGAACGGCGAATGGGTGGTCAAAACCCCGCAGGGCGAGATCCGCTGCGAGATCGTCATCAACGCCGCCGGCTACCGCGCAGCCGAAGTCGGAAAAATGTTCGGCCGCGACGTGCCGATGATGGTGATGAGCCATCAGTATATATTGTTCGAGGAGATCCCCGAGCTTGCCGCCTGGACGAAGGAGCAGGGCCACAAGCTGCCGCTGCTGCGCGACGTCGACACGTCCTACTACCTGCGCCAGGAAAAGAGCGGCATGAATCTCGGCCCCTATGAGCGCAATTGCCGCGCGCATTGGGCGACCCATAACGATCCGATGCCGGAGGATTTCTCCTTCCAGCTTTTCCCCGACGACCTCGACCGTCTCGAGCATTACCTCGCCGACGCCGTCGCCCGCGTGCCGATCCTCGGCACCGCCGGCCTCTCCAAGGTGATCAACGGACCGATCCCTTACGCGCCCGATGGCAACCCGCTGATCGGGCCGATGCCCCGCGTGCCGAATGCCTTCGAGGCCTGCGTCTTCACCTTCGGCATCGCGCAAGGCGGCGGCGCCGGCAAGGTGCTGGCGGAATGGGTGACGGAAGGCCAGACCGAATGGGACATGTGGTCCTGCGATCCGCGCCGTTTCACCAGCTTTGCCTCGGCACCCGATTATTGCGTCGCCAAGGGCATGGAGATCTACGGCAACGAATACGCCATCCAGTTCCCGCGCCACGCCTGGCCGGAAGGGCGCAACCGCAAGCTTTCGCCGCTGCATGAGCGCATCAAGGCGCTGGGCGGCCAGTTCGACGCCTATAATGGCTGGGAGCGCGCCACCTGGTATGCCGGACCCGGCGACGACACGTCCGAGGAGTCCACCCTCACCTTCCGCCGCGAAGGGCCGTGGCAGCGGGCCGTGCGCGAGGAATGCCTGGCCGTGCGCGACGCCGCCGGCATCCTCGACCTGCCCGGCTTCTCGCGCTTCAACCTCGAAGGTCCGGGCGCCGCCGAATGGCTGGCGCTGCAAGTCACCGGCCTCGTGCCGAAACCCGGCCGTATCGGCCTCGTCTATTTTGCCGACGACAAGGGCCGCATCGTCACCGAAATGTCGGTCGTGCGCCATGGCGAGGACCAGATGACGCTGATCACCGCGGCGGTGGCGCAGTGGCACGATTTCGAATGGCTGAAGTCGCGCATGCCGGCGGATGCGGCCTTCACGCTGACCGACCGAACGGAGGAATACTCGACACAGATCCTTGCCGGCCCGAACTCGCGCATGATCCTTGCCGAGGTCTGCGCCGCCGATCTGACGCTGTCCTGGCTGACGCATCAGGAAACGACCGTCGCCGGGCGCTGGGCGAAGCTGGTGCGCGTCTCCTTCGCCGGCGAGCTCGGCTGGGAGATCCACACCAAGGTGGCGGACACCGCCACTGTGTTCGATGCGGTCTGGGCCGCCGGCCAGAAGCATGGGTTAAAACCCTTCGGCATGTATGCGCTGGATTCGCTGCGGCTGGAAAAAGGCTACCGTGCCTGGAAGGGCGATCTGTCGACCGATTACTCGATCCTGCAGGGCGGGCTGGAGCGCTTCGTCAAATGGGACAAGCCCGACTTCCGCGGCAAGGCCGCGCTGCTCAACGAGAAGCAGCAGGGCGTGAAGAAGCGCTTCGTCACGCTGGTCGTCGAGAATCCCGGCGATTGCGATGCGCCCTATATGTCGACGCTCTGGCATGGCGGCAGCATCGTCGGCGAGACGACTTCGGGCGGCTGGGGCCACCGCGTCGGCAAATCCATCGCGCTCGGCATGCTCCGCGCCGACCTTGCCGAGCCCGGCACGGCGATCGAGGTCGAGATCTTCGGCGACCGCTTCAAGGCGGTGGTGCAGAAGGACGAGCCGTTGTGGGATCCAAGGAACGAGAGGTTGCGGGCATGACGTCGATCATCCTTACCGATGGCGGCATGGGTCAGGAACTGGTGCAGCGCAGCAAGTCCGAGCCGACGCCGCTCTGGTCGGCCAGGGTGCTGATCGACGAGCCGGAACTGGTGCGCGACCTGCATGCTGAATTCATCCGTGCGGGCGCGCGCGTCATCACCATCAACACCTATTCAGCAACGCCGGAGCGCCTGGCGCGCGAGGGTGCGGAGGATCTGTTCAAGCCTCTGCAGAAACGCGGCATCGAACTGGCGAAGCAGGCCAGCGACGAGGCGGGTGATGCCGCGATCGCCGGCTGCCTGTCGCCTCTGTTCGGCAGCTATGCGCCGGCGTTGACCATCTCCTTCGAGGACACGCTCGATATCTATCGCCGCATCGTTGCCGAGCAGGCCGACGGCGTTGATCTTTTTCTGTGCGAGACGATGGCTTCGGCCGAAGAAGCACGGGCCGCCGTCACCGCGGCATCCGAAAGCGGCAAGCCGGTTTGGGTATCATGGACACTTGCCGATCACGGCACAGCGCGCCTGCGCAGCGGTGAGAGCATTGCGGAGGCAACTGTTGCCCTCGACGATCTGCCGGTCGCGGCGCGGCTGCTCAATTGCTGCCGCCCCGAGGCCATAACCGCCGCATTGCCGGAGCTGATCGCTCTCGGCGGACCGGTCGGCGCCTATGCCAATGGCTTCACTTCGGTCGAGGCGCTGAAGCATGGCGGCACCGTCGAGGTGCTGCATGCCCGCCACGACCTCGACCCGGAAGCCTATGCCGACCAGGCCATGCGCTGGGTCGATGCCGGCGCCCATATCGTCGGCGGCTGCTGCGAGGTCGGCCCCGCTCATATTGCCGCATTGCGCGACAGGCTCACGCGGGCCGGCCACCAAATTTCGGGAGTTTCGTGATGCCAAAACCATCGAAGCGCATTACCGGCATCGTGCCTTCGGGCAAGGATGGCTGGGAAGTACATTTCGCCGCCTGGACCCGCAGGGCGGCCGGCGAGGACATCATCGTGCTCTCGGTCGGCGATCACGACTTCGACACGCCCTCTGAGACGATCGAGGCCTGCGTCAACGCCGTCCGCGGCAGCAACCATCACTACACCCCTCTCCCAGGCCTGCCGCGCCTGCGCAAGGCGATGGCGGCGGCCTCCACCGCTTGCACCGGCATCCAGACAGGCCCAGACGAGATCATTGCCACGGCTGGCGGCCAGGGCGCGCTCTACGCCGCCGTGCAGGGCGTGCTCGATGCCGGCGATCACGCCATCGTCGTCGCGCCCTACTACGCCACCTATCCCAACACCTTCAGCGCCGCCGGCGCCAGCTTCACCGTGGTCGAGACGCCGGCCGAGGACGGTTTCCAGCCGCACGCCGACATGATCCGCGCGGCGCTCAGGCCCAACACGCGCGCCATCCTGATCAACACGCCGAACAACCCGACCGGGGCGGTCTATTCGCGCGAACGGCTCGAAGAGCTGGCCGAAATCTGCAAGGAACGCGATCTCTGGCTGCTGTCCGACGAGGTCTACTGGACGCTTGGCGGCGGCGAGCACATCTCGCCGCGCTCGCTGCCCGGCATGGCCGAGCGCACGCTGGTCATCAATTCGATGTCGAAGAGCCACGGCATGACCGGCTGGCGCATGGGCTGGCTGACCGGCCCGAAAGCGATGATAGCGCTGATGACCGACCTCAACCTGGTGACGACCTACGGCCTGCCGGCGTTCATCTCGATCGCCTGCGCCGAGGCGCTGGAGAACCACTACGGCGTGAAGGAAATCGCCGAGCGCTACGCCGCGCGCCGCGCCATCTTCCTTGATGCCATACGCGGCGCAAATGAACTCACCGTGCACGGCTCCGAAGGCGGCATGTATGTCATACTCGACATCTCGGCCGTCGAGCATGACGATGAGAAATTCGCCTGGGCGCTGCTCGACAAGGAAAAGGTCGGCGTGATGCCCGGCTCGAGCTTCGGCGAGGCCGCAGCCGGCCACATCCGCATCAGCCTCTGCCAGCCCGAACCAGTCCTTCAGGAAGCAGCGCTTCGCGTACGCCGCTTCGCTTCCAACTATCGCCGCGAGGCCGCATGACCAAGACCATTCCCAGCAAAGCCCGCGCCGTCATCATCGGCGGCGGCGTCTCGGGCTGCTCGGTCGCCTATCATCTGGCCAAGCTCGGCTGGACCGACATCGTGCTGCTCGAACGCAAGCAGCTCACCTGCGGCACGACCTGGCATGCGGCCGGCCTGATCGGCCAGTTGCGCGCCTCGCAGAACATGACGCGGCTGGCGAAGTATTCCGCCGACCTTTACGTCAAGCTCGAAGCCGAAACCGGCGTCGGCACCGGCATGCGCCAGGTCGGCTCGATCACGGTGGCGCTGACCGAGGAGCGTAAGCACGAAATTTATAGGCAGGCATCGCTCGCCCGCGCCTTCGATGTCGACGTGCGCGAGATTTCGCCGAGCGAAGTCAAGGAGATGTATCCGCATCTCAACGTCTCCGACGTGGTTGGCGCCGTGCATCTGCCGCTCGACGGCCAGTGCGATCCGGCCAACATCGCCATGGCGCTGGCCAAGGGCGCGCGCCAGCGCGGCGCGACAATCATCGAAAACGTCAAGGTCACCAAGGTCCACACCAAAAACGGCCGTGTCTCCGGCGTGTCCTGGGCGCAGGGCGAGGATCAGGGCACGATCGAGACCGACATCGTCGTCAACTGCGCCGGCATGTGGGCGCGCGAGCTTGGACGGCAGAACGGCGTCACCATCCCGCTGCACGCCTGCGAGCATTTCTACCTCGTCACCGAGCCGATCCCGGGTCTCTCTCGCCTGCCGGTGCTGCGCGTGCCGGACGAGTGCGCCTATTACAAGGAGGACGCCGGCAAGATGATGCTCGGTGCCTTCGAACCGGTGGCGAAACCCTGGGGCATGGATGGCATCCGCGAGGATTTCTGCTTCGATCAGCTGCCCGAGGACATGGATCATTTCGAGCCGATCCTCGAGATGGGCGTCAACCGCATGCCGATGCTGGGCACGGCCGGCATCCATACCTTCTTCAACGGCCCCGAAAGCTTTACCCCCGACGACCGCTACTATCTCGGCGAGGCGCCGGAACTCTCGGGCTACTGGATGGCGACCGGCTATAATTCGATCGGTATCGTTTCCTCGGGCGGCGCCGGCATGGCACTGGCGCAGTGGATCAACGACGGCGAGGCGCCCTTCGATCTCTGGGAGGTCGACATCCGCCGCGCCCAGCCGTTCCAGAAGAACCGCCGCTATCTCAAGGAGCGCGTCTCCGAAACGCTCGGCCTGCTCTATGCCGACCATTTCCCTTACCGCCAGATGGCGACCTCGCGCGGCGTGCGCCGCTCGCCCCTGCACGAGCATCTGAAGGCGCGCGGCGCCGTCTTCGGCGAGGTGGCGGGCTGGGAGCGCGCCAACTGGTTTGCTAGGCCCGGACAGGAGCGCGAATACCGCTATTCCTGGAAGCGGCAGAACTGGTTCGACAACCAGCGCGAGGAGCACCTCGCCGTGCGCAACGGCGTCGGCCTGTTCGACATGACCTCCTTCGGCAAGATCCGCGTCGAGGGCCGCGACGCCTGTGCCTTCCTGCAGCGGCTCTGCGCCAACGACATGGACATAGCGCCGGGCAAGATCGTCTACACCCAGATGCTCAACCAGCGCGGCGGCATCGAGAGCGACCTCACCGTGACGCGGCTGTCGGAGACGGCCTATTTCCTGGTCGTGCCGGGCGCCACCTTGCAGCGCGACCTCGCCTGGCTGCGGCGGCATGTAGCCGACGAATTCGTCGTCATCACCGACGTCACCGCGGCCGAAGCCGTCATCTGCCTGATGGGTCCGGACTCGCGAAAACTGATCCAGAAGGTCAGCCCGAACGATTTCTCCAACGAGGTCAACCCGTTCGGCACCTTCCAGGAGATCGAGATCGGCATGGGACTCGCCCGCGCCCACCGCGTCACTTATGTCGGCGAGCTCGGCTGGGAACTCTATGTCTCGACCGAGCAGGCCGCCCATGTCTTCGAGGCGATTACTGAAGCCGGCGCCGATGTCAGCCTGAAGCTTTGCGGCCTGCATACGCTCGATTCCTGCCGCATCGAAAAGGCCTTCCGCCATTTCGGCCACGACATCACCGACGAGGACAATGTGCTGGAGGCCGGCCTCGGCTTTGCGGTGAAGACGAGCAAGCCCGATTTCATCGGCCGCGACGCGGTGCTGCGAAAGAAGGAAGCCGGGCTGAGCCGCCAGCTCGTGCAGTTCCGCCTCAAGGACCCTGAGCCCCTGCTCTTCCACAACGAAGCGATCCTGCGCGACGGCAAGATCGTCGGCCCGATCACCTCCGGCAATTACGGCCACCATCTCGGCGGCGCGATCGGCCTCGGCTATGTGCCGTGCCAGGGCGAGAACGAAGCGGACGTGCTGGGTTCGTCCTACGAGGTGGAAATCGCCGGTGCGCGTTTCGCCGCGGAAGCATCGCTGAAGCCGATGTACGACCCGAAGGCGGAAAGGATGAAGATGTAGCGGCTTTCCCTTCTCCCCTTGTGGGAGAAGGTGGATCGGCGCGCAGCGCCGGGACGGATGAGGGGTGTTCCAGCGGAGTGAGACGTTGGCTTTCCCTGGAGCACCCCTCATCCGGCCGCTACGCGGCCACCTTCTCCCACAAGGGGAGAAGGGGAAACCGGCGCTCAAAACCTCTCCAGCCTCGCCCGAACCTTCGCCAGGAATGCCGCCCGGCTCTTCGGCGTCGAAGAATCCATCAGATAATGCGCCAGGAAGAAGGTCCTGCAGCGCGTGGCGCAGAGCGCGCGCATGCCGCGCAGGATCGTCTTGCGGCCGGGCTGGCCGACAACGACGCTCCACCAGGTCGGCGCGCCGCAAGTGGTGATCACGCCGACCTTGGTCACATGCCGCATCAGCGACGTGATCCGTCCCTTGCCGACCGGCAGCTTGAAGGCGATGTCGGTTGCCCAGACGCGATCGAACCACCCTTTCAGCATGGCCGGCAGGCCATACCACCAGGTCGGATAGATGAAGAGGATCGCCTCAGCCCATTGCAGGTGCTCGAAATGCGGCTCGAGTGCCGGATCCTCAGGCGCGCGGTCGTTGTAGGAGCGTCGCTCCTCGCAGCTCATCACCGGATTGAAGTTCTCTGCATAGAGGTCGAGCAGCCGCACGTCCCAGCCCCGTCGTGTCAGCACTTCTATCGCCGTGTCGCGGATCGCCGCGCAATAGCTCTCCGGAACCGGATGGCAATAGACCACCAGCACGCGCATCAGAACGCGTCCATGCTGGCGGCCACCTTCCTCATGAAGGCTTTGCGCGTCTGATCCGTCGAAAGGTTCATCGAATAGTGCGCGAGATAGGAGACGGGGGCGCCAGGCTTGATGGTGGCGCGCAGCATGCGTTTCACGATCTTGCGCGGCGGATCGCCCATCAGCATGGCGCGAAAACGGCTGCCGCCATAGGTGGTGACGGCCGCGAGCTTGCGGATGTTATGCAGCGTCGGCCGAACCTTGCCGTCGACCAGCTTGAACGACACGCCGGGCAGGAAGACGCGGTCGAAGAAGCCTTTCAGGATCGCCGGGTAGCCGTAGTTCCAGACCGGAAACGACAACACCAGCGCCTCGGCGTTGCGCAGCCTGTCGACGTAGCCGGCGACCGCATCGTCAGGCCCGCGCTGGCCATGATAGCCGAGCCGCTCGGCGCGCGTCATCCGCGGATCGAAATCCTCGGCATAGAGATCGCAATCGTCGATCGTGTGGCCCACCGCGGAAAGCCGCTCGACGATCGTCCGATGCAGCCCGGCATTGAAGCTGGTCTCCACCGGATGCGCGTAAAGCACGAGGACGTTCATGCGAGAACATCCCGCAGGTCAGCGCGAGGCGCCCCCCTCTGCCCTGCCGGGCATCTCCCCCTCAAGGGGGGAGATTGGCAGCTTCCGCGCCTCGCTCGTCTTGCAGCGCCGGTGATTGGCGAAAGCGGTGCGGCAGTCTGATCTCCCCCCTTGAGGGGGAGATGGCCGGCAGGCCAGAGGGGGGTACAGCGCCGGACGTCCATCGCAGTCAGCTCGCCTTTTGCAGGCCCTTGAACAGGAAGGGCTTGCCCGAGCGGTAGTCGTAGCCGGGATTCTCCCAGGCGATCATCTTGCCGGGGTTGAGCAGGCCCTGCGGGTCGGTCTCGCGCTTGAAGGCAAGCTGCACCTCGTCGGTCTGCTTCATGCCGCCTTCTTCCAGCGTGTAGCGGTGCGGGTTGAAGATCCAGCAGCCATTGTCCTCATGGATGCGGATGATCTCGTCGAGCCGCTCTTCCGTGGTGTAGCGCACCAGCGGCAGGCCGGCGGCGCCGATCGCGCCGTCGAAGCGGATGAATTCGAGATGCGCCGGCACCTCGTCGCCGAAGCGATCGACCATCGCCTTGACGTGCGCAAGATGATCCGGCGACGGGTAGCGTGCCTGCAGGTAGGTGATGGTCGGATCGACCCGGATGGCGCGCAGCGTCGTGTGGTTCCAGGTCAGCTCGTAGGCCGGCGGCAGCCCCTTGAGATCGGCCTCCTGGTCGGCGCGGAAGACGACCTCGCCCTTGCCGCCGCGTACGAAGGCGACGAAGGCGTCCATGGCATGCGGCGCTATCATGCACACCACGATGCTCTGCTCGCGCCGAAAGAACTTCTGGTGCCGCTTGAAATAGTCGTAAGGGATGGGCGCGGCGATCGGTGTGATCAGCTTCGCCAGAATGCCGTCCTGGACGGCGAGATCGTTGCCGAAGCCGGCCGCGTCCATGAAATCGTCGAAGCCGACAATGACATCGATCCAGTCGTAGGAGGCGGTCAGCGGCATCTCGACCTCGGTGATGATGCCGTTGGTGCCATAGGCATGCATCACCTTGAGCACATCCTCGCCGGTCAATTCCATGACGCGCGGCTCGGCCTCCATCGTTACGGTTCTCAGCCGGATGACATTGCCGAGGTCGCGCAACCCGCCCCAGCGGATCGAGCCGACGCCGCCCGAGCCGCCGGCGACGAAGCCGCCGATCGATGCCGTGTTGTAGGTCGACGGCGACATGCGCAGTTCCTGCGCGGAATGCGCCCGCGTCGCCTTGTCGATTTCGGCCAGAACCGCGCCCGGACCGGTCACCACGCGGCCCGGCGCGATCGCCTTCACCTCGTTCATCTCGGCGAGATTGAGCACCACGCCGCCGGACAGCGGCATCGCCTGCCCGTAATTGCCGGTGCCGCTGCCGCGCGGCGTGACCGGCACGCCGTGGCGGTGGCAAGCGGCAAGCACGCGGATCACCTCGCCCTCGCTCCTCGGCGTGACGATGAGGTCGCCGGTGATGTGATCGAGCTGCTGCTTCAGAACCGGGCTGTACCAGTAGAAGTCGCGGCTCTTCTGCTGGACGATCGCAGGATGATCGTCGATCTTGAGCCCTTCCAGATCGCGCTTCAGCGCTGCGGTATCCATCGTTACACCATCAGTTCGTCGAGTTCGGCATAGTCGGGCAGTTGGCGTTCGATCGCCCTGCCGTCGCGCACGACGATGCGATCCGATTCGGGCCGCGACAGCAATTCGGTCCAGCTCCGTCCCTTGAAGACGACGAAGTCGGCGCTGCCGCCGGCAGCAAGCGTGCCGGCGCCGTCGAGCCGCATCACCTCGGCCGGCGTCGCCGCTATCGCCTTCGGCCAGTCGCCGACCGGGTGGTCGAAATGCAGGATGCGCGTCGCCATGCGGTAGACCTCCAGCATGTCGAGATCTCCATAGGCGTAGAACGGATCGCGCGTGTTGTCGGAAGCGACGGCCACCTTGATGCCGCGCGCCTTCATCTCGTGCAGCAGCGTCACGCCGCGCCAGCGCGGGGTCGTATTGTTGCCGCGCCTGTCCTGGAGATAGAGATTGCACATCGGCAGCGACACCACGGCGAGCCCCGCCTTGGCCACCTTGTCCAGCGTGTCGAGCACCTCCAGGTCCGGCTGGCGCGAGAGCGAGCAGCAATGGCCGACCAGGATGTTGCCGTCGAAACCGTTCCACAGCGAGGCCTCGGCGATCTTCTTCAGCGACATCGCCGCGACGTCGTCGGTCTCGTCGGCATGGAAATCGAGGTCGAGCCCGTGCTTGATGGCTTCAGCAAACACCTTGTCGAGCAATTCTTCGAGGTCGGGCACCATATAGGTGACCACGCCAAGCACGCCCTTGGCCGCGGCGACGCGTTTCGCCAGCCGCTCGAACCAGGCCTTGTCGCGCACGCCTTCGATGCCGAGCAGGCAGGCGGCCTGCAGCTCGATGCGTCCGCGCCATTTTTCCCGCATCGTCTCGAACACGGGCCAGGAGATCTCCTCTTGCGGCGGCACGCTGTCGAGATGCGTGCGCACGGCCTTGGTACCGTGCGCGTAGGCTGAGCGCAGCGAGAAATCCATGCGCCGCGCCACGTCCTCCGCGTTCCAGCGCGCGGCGCGATCGGCGCCGGTGGCATTGAGCGCGCCCATGAAGGTGCCGTCGGGATTGGGCTTTCGCGGCCAGATATGGCCCTTGTCGATATGGGTGTGGCAGTCGACGAAGCACGGCAGCACGATGCGGCCGCCAAGGTCGACCGCGTCTCCCGGCGCCTTCGATTTGGCATGGGCGACGATGCTGGAGATCTTGGCGTCCGCGACCGCCACCTCAGCCAGAGCGAAACCATCCGCGTCGAATGGTGCTGTAAAGCCGGGCGTGAGCGATCGATGCAGCCGAACGTTAGCCAGTCGATAAGAACCGGAGGTTGGTATCAAGGCCTGCCCCCCTCTGTCCTATGCAACACCGTTCCCTGCGGGGGTCGTTTGGATCGGAGACGCGACGAACGGCCGTGCGGAGACATCGCGAACAGTTTTGCACCGCCGCTAAGCTCTAGGGGAACGGCATTGATCCTCGGGTCTGCGCGTCCGCTTCGCTCCCGCTCCGCCCTAGGATGACGAAGAGAAAAGATGCCGCCACCAATCGCAAACGTCCGGGATACCGAGGTTCCTACCAATCTCCAGCATTGGCTATTTGCATATACCTTCCTGTCCTTCGTCATCCACGGGCGGAGCGGGAGCGAAGCGGACGCGCAGACCCAAGGATCCATGCCGTTACGGTTACCGAAGAATGCGGCGGTGCAAAACTGTTCGCGATGTCTCCGCACGCCTGTTCGCCATATCTCTGGCCCAAGTAGCCTCTCACTGTCCTCAATCATCTCATCCACCCTACCGCTCCTGCTTCAGCGCGCTCTCGTGCCAGCGGCGCAGGATGAGATGCGACACCAGCGACAGCACCAGGAAGATCAGGATGCCGGTGAGCGAGATCAGGATCAGCGCCGCGAACAGCCTCGGCGCATTGAGCCGGTAGCCGGCCTCGATGATGCGCGAGGCAAGCCCGGACGATTGCCCCTGCGCGCCGGCGACGAATTCGGCGACCACCGCGCCGATCAGCGACAGGCCGCCGGCGATCTTCAGCCCGCCGAGGAAATAAGGCATCGCCGCCGGCAGGCGCAGATAGCGCAATTGCTGCCAGCGCGTCGCGCCGTTGAGCTTGAACAGGTCGCGCAAATTGCGGTCGACCGAGTTCAGCCCAAGCGTCGTGTTGGAGAGGATCGGGAAGAAGGCGACGATCCAGGCGCAGAGCAGAAGCTTCGTCGTCTGATTGTTGATGTAGATGTTGATCAGCGGGAAGATCGCGACGATCGGCGTCACCTGCAGCACGATGGCGAAGGGGAAGAACGACATCTCCACCCATTTCGACTGCGCGAACAGCACCGCCAGCCCTACGCCGCCGATGACGGCGAGCAACAGGCTGAGAAAGGTGATCCTGAGCGTCACCAGGAGCGACGAGAACAGCAGGCCGGCATCGTCATGCAGCGTCTGCAGCACCACGCCAGGACGCGGCAGGATGTATTGCGGGATCTCGTTCCAGACGCAGATGCGGTCCCACAGCCAGATCGCCAGCACCATGATCGCCAAGGGCAGCACCCATTTGCCGATCCGCTCCAGCCGTTCCTGGCGGACGCGACGCGCCTCTTCCGCGTCGAGCTGCATTGCAGTGTCTTCAGTGGCCGTCATGATGAGGTCCGGCGGTTGAGTTGATGGCATTGACCAGCACGTCCGAGGCCTGCCGGCAAAGTGCGGCATAGTCGGGCGAGGTCCGGAACGTCTCGTCACGCGGATAAGGCGCATCGATGGCAAGCTCGCCGAAGACGCGGCCCGGTCGTGCCGCCATGACGACGACGCGGCTGGACAGGAACACGCTCTCGAAGACGCTGTGGGTGACGAAGACGACGGTGAAGCGCTCGTCCTGCCAAAGCTCCAGGAGGTCGTTGTTGAGCTTGAAGCGGGTGATCTCGTCGAGCGCCGCGAAGGGTTCGTCCATCAGAAGGATGCGCGGCTTGGTCACCATGGCGCGAGCGATCGAAACGCGCATCTTCATGCCGCCGGACAGCTCGCGCGGCACGGCATTCTCGAAGCCGGTGAGGTGGACGCGCGACAGCATCTCCATCACGGCGGGCTTGGCCCCTGCGCGCGACACGCCCTTCAGCCTGAGCGGCAGCCAGACATTGTCGAAGACGCTGGCCCAGGGCAGCAGCGTCGGCTCCTGGAAGACGAAGCCGATATTCGACCGGTCGATCGAGCCGCGCCAGTCGAGCTGGCCGGAGGTCGGCGTCGACAGGCCGGCGATCAGTCTCAGCGCCGTCGACTTGCCGCAGCCCGACGGGCCGAGCAGGCTGAGGAAATCGCCTTCGCGGATCGCCAAGTCGACCTTGCTCAGCGCCGTCACGCCGTTGGAAAAGACCTTGCCGACATTGCGCAGCGAAAGCAGCATCGGACTCTGGCTCGATGCTGCTTTCTGCGCCACTTTCTCCTGGATCATCTCAGGCAGGCCGCCTTATTTCTTCAGCTCCAGCCCGACACCCTTGTTGATGAAGGCCAGCGTATAGGCCTTCTTGATGTCGAGGCCCGGCTGCGCGACCTTGGCCTTGACCATCTTGTCGTAGAAGCTCTGGATGCGCGCATCGGTCATCGCGCCGATACCGAGCTTTTCCGAATCGCCGGAATCGACGATGCCGAACTTCTTCAGTTGCTCGATCGAGAAGGCGATCTGCTCATCCGTCATGTCCGGATTGTCCTTCTTGATCATCTCGTTGGCGGCTTTGTTGTCGCCGTAGAGATAATTGTACCAGCCTTTGGCCGAGCCATCGACAAAGCACTGCACCACCTCCGGCCGCTTGTCGATCGTGTCCTGCATCACCTCGATGGTCGTCGCATAGGTGTCCCAGCCGTTGTCGGCGAGCAGGAACTGGTTCGGCACGAAGCCGCCCTGCTTCTGCACGGCGAAAGGCTCGGACGTGACATAGCCCTGCTGGATCGACTTCTTGTTGGCGATGAAGGGCGCCGGATTGAACGTGTAGGGTACGCGCTTGGCGGCATCGAAGCCGAGATCGGTCACCATCCACTGGAAGAAGGTCTGCGCGCCCTCGTCGCCGAGGATGTATTGGTCGGCGTTCTTGAGGTCCTCCCATTTATCCAGCCCCTGCCCCGGCTGGGACATGATGACCTGAGGATCCTTCTGGAAGTCGGCGGCGACGACGCGCATCGGAATGCCCTGCTGCACGGCGTCGAAGGCCGAGAGCAGGTTGCCACCCATGTAGAAATCGATTTTGCCGGCAAGCAGCATCGGCCGGCCGCTGACCTGCGGGCCGCCTTGCATGATGGTTACGTCGAGGCCGCAGGCGGCATAGGTGCCGTCGGCGATCGCCTGGTAGTAGCCGCCATGTTCCGGCTCGGCCAGCCAGTTGGTGCCGAAGGTGACCTTCTCGTTGGCCGCGGCGCCCAGCGTGCTGGCTGCAAGCAGCGCGATCGCACCCGCCAGGATCTTTTCTTTTCCGTACATTAACATCACCCTCTCTTGGCTCCGGCGCGCTGTGCGCTGGGCTCGACACCATTGGTTCAAGAAGCAAGACACATGCCACCGCCTGGGCCGCCTGCTTGCGCGGCAGTCATTGCCGAGACCGGACGGGTCATGCTGTACGGGAGGCATCGTGCCTATTTTTTGGACGCCTGTCCATAATCGCCCGGGCGGCATGCACCGCATCTTGAAGCTTTCGTGAATCCGGCCTTAGTCTGCCGGCGACAGGAGAATGCCATGCTCAAATACCTCGCCCCCCAATCGATCAAGCCGCCTTTCGCCCGCTATAGCCACGGCGTCGAAATTCCGGCGGGAAAGCGCATTGTCCTGTGCTCCGGCCAGTTGGGCATAGCGCCCGATGATGCCGTCCCCGAGGATGCCGGCGCGCAGACCGAGCTCTGCTTCAAGAACATTGCGGCGATCTTAAGCGAAGCCGGGCTGACGCTGAACGATGTCGTGCGCATCAACGCCTTCGTTACCGACCGCGCGCATCTGCAAGCCTATATGGATGTGCGCAACCGCCTCTTTTCCGATCCGGCGCCGGCTTCGACGCTCATGATCGTTTCGGGCTTTGCCCGGCCCGAATTCAAGGTCGAGGTGGAAGTGCTGGCAGCCGGCTGAGACTGCCGGCCCGAAGCAACGAATCGACAGACGAGTATTCTGAAGTTACACCACGCCAAGGTCGGCGCTGCCCTCATCCGTCTGCCGGCACCTTCTCCCTGTATAGGGACGGGGAGAAGGGACAGCTTCAGCGCTGGCGCCCCCTCTCCCCGTTCTTCACGGGGAGAGGGTAAGGGTGAGGGGCAGCGCTAACGTTTCAGTTCTTGGGATTCGGGATGGCTATTGCAAAAAGACGGGTATGGTGGGGCGACTACCGGACGACCGAATATGCCTCGATCGACGCGGAGGCGACGATCGCCGTGCTGCCGGTGGCGGCGATCGAGCAGCATGGCCCGCACCTTCCGGTCTCGACCGACACCTCGATCATGATGGGCATGCTGGAGATGGTGATCACGCGCCTGCCCGACGACCTCGATATCCGCATCCTGCCTGTACAGGCGGTAGGCAAGTCGAACGAGCATCTGCATGCGCCCGGCACCCTTACCCTGTCGGCCACCACCCTGGTCGATGCCTGGACCGAGCTCGGCCTGTCGATCGCGCGTGCCGGGGTGAGAAAACTGATCGTCGTCAACTCGCATGGCGGCAACGAGGAGATCATGGGCATCATCACGCGCGAGCTGCGCGTGCGCGCAAAAATGCTGGCGGTGAAGACGAGCTGGCAGCGCTTCGGCCGGCCGGCCGGCATGTATACCGAGCTGGAGGACCGTCACGGCATTCATGGCGGCGATGTCGAGACCTCGCTGATGCTGCACTTCCGGCCGGATCTCGTCGACATGGGCAAAGCCGACAATTTCGTCTCGAATGTCGGTCGCGCCGAAAAGGAATTCGCCCTGCTGCGCCACACCGGAACGCACGCTTTCGCCTGGATCGCCAGCGACCTCAACCCGAACGGCGTGGTCGGCGACGCCAGCATCGCCACCGCCGAGAAGGGCCGGTTGACCGCCGAGCATCAGGCCGATGGTTTCATCGGCCTCATCAGGGACGTTCGTAAGGCGAAGCTTGCGGACTGGCTGTCGTGACGTTGCCTGGACGTGCAGTTAGCGTTCGATGTTGAGCTCGAAAGGTGTCCCTTCAAACGCGTCGGCGCCGCGCCCGATTGCTTCGATGGCCGCGATCATCCGGCCATCCCGTCCGAGCAGCATATCCGCGACGGCGATCAGCCGGGGATTGGGCGTCGCTGACGGCGACAGAAAGCGCAGTGTCTTGGCCAATTCCGCCTCGTCGCGCCTAGGCGCCAGCGCCGCCGCGATGATATAGGCCGACGCCGTCGAACGGCTGATGCCGGCATAGCAGTGCACGACCATGGGCTTTACCCGATCCCAGCGATAGGCGAAGTCGAGCAGCGCGCGAACATGCTCCTCGCCCGGCATGGTCATGCCGTCCTGCGCGACGGCGATGTCATGCATGACGAGATGCAGATGGTTTTCCGCCAGGATGGAGGCCGGACGGGTCACTTCGGTGCCCGCCGCAAGCAGCGATAGCAGCCGTTCGGCGCCGGTCCTTGCCACCGTCTCTTCCAGCTTCGACAGCGAACAGACATGGATCATGGCGCGGTCTCCTTCGCAGCATCGTCGCGCCGCGCGGCCCAGTCGGCAAGCGCGCTTTCGAGGCGCTGCCATTCCTCCTCGCCGCGCGGCAGACCGATGCGCAAAACATGGGGCCGCGCGGCGAAATGGCGAACCAGCACACCACGCCGCCCAAGTGCTGCAAACAGGTTTGGAGCGTCAGGGAAAGACAAATAGCGGAACAGACTGGTGCCGCCGGCGACCGGAACCTCAAATCGGCCGAGCAATGCGTCGAGACGCTCGGCATCGCCTGCCAGGCGCTGTCGCATGTCGCCCTGCCACTTGGTGTCCGCCAACGCGCGGATTCCGTATTCGAGCGCCGGGCCGGCAACGGCCCACGGCCCAAGTTGCGCGTCCAGCCGTTCGACCGTCAACGTATCGGCAAGCGCGAAGCCGAGCCTGACGCCCGCAAGGCCGAAGAACTTGCCGAAGGAGCGCAGCACCACCATGCCGCCCTCCCCGACATCGCCGGCCAGGCTGTGCTCCATTGGGCCGACATCCATGAAGGCTTCGTCGACGACCAGCATGCCGCCCCTCGCGCGAAGCCGCACGGCGAGATCGAGCAACCGGTCCCGTTCGATCACCCGTCCATCCGGATTGTTCGGATTGACCAGCACCGCAAGGTCGGCGTCCGCCAACGCTGCGAAGTCGTTCACCTCCGCGACCGCATGGCCCGCGATCGCGGCAGCCCTGGCGTGTTCGGCATAGGTCGGACCGAGTACCCGCGCCTTGCCGGGCCTCACCAGTGAAGCGACGCGCGGCAGGAGGATTTGCGTGCCGGGCCCGGCCGCGACATGCGCAGCCGACGGCGCGCCATAGGCCTTGGCCGCAATTTCGGCCAATTCACGCAGCCGTTCCGATTCCGGCAATCGTGACAGGGCGGTGGCGGGCAATTCAAAAAGCGGATAGGAGTGCGGATTGATACCTGTCGAGAGGTCGACGAAAGGCCGTGGCGCGTGGGGGAAGAGCGCGCTCGCCCGGCCGAGGGATCCGCCGTGATCCACTGCAGCAACCGCTCCGTCAAGAAGCTTCATGTCGATCCTGATCGCTTTCCTGTCACTCGCTGTTGAACGTGCCCTTGGCTATCCGGACTGGCTGTTTAACGCTATCGGCCATCCGGTAACCTGGATCGGCAGGCTGATATCCTTTCTTGATCGCTGGCTCAACCGCGCGACCGATTCCGACGAATTGCGTCGTCGCCGCGGCGTCCAGGCGCTGCTCGTCATCCTGCTGGTGCCGGCGGCCATCGGCCTGGCGCTGCATGTCCTGCTCTGGCTCATCTTCCCGTCCGGCCTTGTCATTGCAGCCATCCTCGGCTCATCGCTGCTGTCACAGAAAAGCCTGGCGGAGCATGTCGAGGATGTCGCCGATGCGCTGGAGACCGGCGGCCTGACGCTCGGCCGTATCGCCGTATCGCGCATCGTCGGCCGCGATCCCGAAAAGCTCGACAAGGCGGGCGTCGCCCGCGCCGCGATCGAAAGCCTGGCCGAGAATTTCTCCGACGGCATCGTCGCGCCTGCCTTCTGGACCGGTATCGGCGGGCTGGCTGGGGGCGCCGCCTACAAGGCCGCCAACACCGCCGATTCGATGATCGGCCACCGCACGCCGAAATATGAGGCCTTCGGCCGCGCCGCGGCGATCTTCGACGACAGGATCAACCTGCCGGCATCACGGCTCACCGGCCTGCTGATCGTGCTGGCGGCCTTCCTGGTCAAAGGCGCCGATCCCCGCGAGGCTTGGCTGGTCATGCGCCGCGACGCGAAAAAGCATCGCTCGCCCAATGCCGGCTGGCCGGAAGCCGCCATGGCCGGCGCCTTGGGCCTCGCCCTGGCAGGGCCGCGCAGTTATGGCGGCGAGATCGTCGAGGACGCCTTCATGGGCGAAGGCGGCCGGCGCGAGGCGGAAAGCACCGACATCAGACAAGCGCTGAAGCTCTACCGCGTCGCCGACGGACTGCTGATCGGCCTGTTCGCGATTCTATCGGCGATCGTGATCTATCTGACCGCTTTGATCGGTGGCTAACCGCTGACGTGATTTACCACGCGACGCGGAGTTCTTTCGCGGCAGGATCCGTGGCGGCGCCAAACCTTTTGATCGCGTAGCCATCGCCGGCCACTGGCGAAGATTTCAGCACCGGCTCAATCACATGGAAAAGCTTCTCGGCGTCTGGTCCGTACAAATAGAGGATGCATTTGCCCTCGCCGAACTCATCGCCATCAAACTCGCCGACACCCGCATCTGAAACGACCTGTTGCAGCCGATTCTCCAAAGCTTGAACCCACTGCCGCTCTTGCTGCGCTCCAAACTGACCATCACTCAGAAGAAGATAAACAATCACCGCTTGTTCCAACGGACATCTCCTGACGATAGGCGGCTAAAACTCGATTCCCTGCTGCGCCTTAACGCCGGCCGAGAAATGGTGCTTGGTCAGCCCCATCTCGGTAACGAGGTCGGCCGCCTCGACGAGCTGCGGCTTGGCGTTGCGGCCGGTGACGATGACGTGCAGGCCCTCGCGGCGCGCCTTCAGCGCCGCGACCACCTTCTCGAGATCGAGATAATCGTAGCGCAGCGCGATGTTGAGCTCATCGAGCACCACGAGGCTGATCGATGGGTCGGCCATCAGCTCGAGCGCCTTCGCCCAGGCGGCTTCGGCGGCGGCGATGTCGCGCTTCAGGTCCTGGGTTTCCCAGGTGAAGCCTTCGCCCATCGCGTGCCAGACGACGCGGTCGCCGAAGGCGGCGAAGGCGTCCTTTTCGCCCGTGTGCCATTTGCCCTTGATGAACTGGACGACGCCGACGCGCTTGCCATAGCCGAGCATCCTCAGCGCAAGGCCGAAGGCAGCCGTGGTCTTGCCCTTGCCCGGTCCCGTGTTGACGATCAGCAGTCCCTTCTCGATCGTCTTGCCGGCCACCTCGGCATCCTGCACCGCCTTGCGCTTGGCCATCTTGGCGCGATGGCGCTCCGCCTCCCGGTCATCGATGGTCTTGTCGTCGATTTCGGCCATGTCACTTCACCTTGAGCGGCAGCCCCGCCACCATCATCAGCACGCTGTCGGCGACGGCCGCGACCTGCTGGTTGAGCCGGCCGGCAGCGTCGCGGAACCGGCGCGCCAGCGCATTGTCCGGCACGATGCCGAGCCCGACTTCGTTCGACACCACGAACCAGGGCCCGCGCGGCCGCGACAGCACATCCGTGAGCCGCCGACACTCGGCCTCGATGTCATGGTCCGCCAGCATATGATTGGTCAGCCACAATGTCAGGCAATCGACGAGCACCGGCTGGTGGTCGGGCAAGGCTTCGACCGCACCGGTGAGATCGAGCGGCGCATCGACGGTGACCCAGCCTTCGCCGCGGCGCGCGCGATGCAGCGCGATGCGTTCGCGCATCTCGTCGTCATAGGCTTGCGCGGTGGCGATGTAGGTCCAGGGCGATGGGCTTGCCGTCGCCAAGGTTTCGGCATGCGCGCTCTTTCCCGAGCGCGCGCCGCCGACGATGAAGGTCAGACGACCCTTGGCGCGATCAGGCAAAGCTACCGCGCAGGCTGGTCGCCGTGCCGGTGAAGCGGCCGCGCACCACGCCGACAACGGCGCCCAGCACCAGCCAGAACACCAGATCGGTGAGCGTCACCGCGACGACGAACTGGTGATGCAGGCCTTCCGGAATTGCCGTTTCGAAGCTTTCCGGCTGTGGCGCACCGACAATGTGCGGCGCCACGATCAGCGCAACGCCCAAGATGGCCAGCGGCAGCGACTTTCGGAAAGCGATCAAACCGAGCCCGGCGGCCGTCGCGGCCACCGTCGAAATCCACCAGATCTGGCGCGGCAAAAGCTCGGCCGCGGGCATCGCCGGCAGTTCGGGCGGCAGACCGAGGCCGGGCGCCAGGGTGAAAACCGCGAAACCGGCAAGGCCCCAGAACACGCCCTGGCGCCAGTTGCCGATGCCGCCGGCGAATTCGGAGACCGCGACCAGGATCAGCGCGAAGCCGATGCCGGTGACGATGTTGGCGACGACGTTGAAGGCGAAGCGCTCGAAGCCGTCGGCAGGCGCCCAGCCCTCGTCCTCGGCCGGAGCGGCCGCTTCGGCCGGCGCCGGAGCCGCGCTGCTCATTGCGTTGTCCGCCGGAGCGGCCGAACTCATTGCAGTGCTGCTCGTACTGACCGCGGCGTGATCGTGGTGATGACCGCCGCCGGCCTTTTCATAGACTTCCGCCTTCAGGATCAGTGGCACGGTCGCATAGGCCTGCATGCAGGCGAGCGCTATGCCCGCTACGAGCCCCGCGATCGCCGCGATGAACACGACGTTGCGAAACAGATTCATGATATCAGGCCTTGCTCAGTGGCAGGGAAAAGCCATCGAATGGCGATAGTCGTGGGCGGCGTTGTGGACCGCATCGATATGCGAGAAGCCGACAAAGCCGACGACGAAAATGCCGAGCAGCGCGGCCAGGGCCAGCTGCATGGTGCGCGACTGCGAGGAGACGGAGGCGCCGAGGGAGACGGAAGCGGTATTCATGTCTGGTCCTTTCGCCCTCCACCCGAGGGCATCGAAGTCAACTTTCCCGTCGCCGGCAGGTCTCCTGGCTCGCGGATCCGCGCCCTTCCCCACCTTCCCGAGGAAAAATCCTCAGTGGTTTTGGAGAGGACTACCGCACACAGTTGCGGGGGCAGCCACGGCTTTGGGCAGGAACATCGCCCTCACCGCATTCCCTCTTGGCTCCAAAAACGGAACCGACGACGCCCTCGACTATAGGCAGAATCGCCGCGCCCGGCAAACCAAATTCCGTCACGCCGCAGCGTGATTGCGGCACGGGTTTGGGTTTCTGACCCCACGCATGTCTTTGTCCCGAAACCGGTTCCCACTTTCGGGAGACATGCTTTAAGAGGCGGCGATCCGCTCGGCAACCAACTGCTGCAATCGCCACAAATGGCGGTCGTGAATGCCGCGCTGCTCGAGGTTCTTCACCGTATTGTAGAGATAGTCCGCGCCCGAGCCCCAATGGCCGCAGGATGTCGCCAGCCGCTCGACCACCACCTTCTCCTCGATCGGACCGGCATAGGTCGTGCCTTTGCGATTGATCACAAACGCCAGCGCCCGGAAGCGTCCGGCGTTGCTCGTCAGGTTGAGGAGCCGAGGATGATAGCTTGTCGGCTTCAGCGTCATCTCGCGCCGGAAAAGCTTATCCAGTGCCTGCCGGCGGTCGTTACCGTTCAGTCGGAAGGCGACACCCTTGCACTGCCCGCCGCGATCCAGCGCCATCATCAGGCCCGGCTGCTCCTTGGTGCCGCGCCAGCGCGTCATCTTCATGCAGAAGGAGCGATGCCAGCCGCGCGCCACGGCAACGCGCTCTTCGACATGCTCGATCTCCGGCTTCCAGATCAACGAGCCATAGCCGAACAGCCATAGCGGCTCAGTTGCGGGAAGCTCGGCCTCGAATGCATCGAGCATGGTTTCATAGTCACCGTCGGAAAGATGCTGCGCGTCAGGATCGGGTCCGGGGTCCTCGACCACGCGATAACAGCGAGCGACCAGTTCCTCGGTAAGCGACATCGTTCTTGCAGGCATGCTCTGCGACCTTGGCCAGCCGGCAAGCGCCGGTATCGGCAACCGACCTTAAGGGCGGTGCCGGGACACCACAATGCCCGGCAATTGACAACGGCCCGGCCCGGGTGTCGGCTGTCGGCAGCCAGGGAGAAACCGATGCAGCCGAAGCCGAGTGAACGCGATCCCTACAATGGCCTGACCCGCCTCGAGCCGACATTGCCTGCAACGGCGTATCGTGAAGCCGATGCTTACCAGCGCGATCTCGAAGCGATCTGGTACCGCAGCTGGCTGATGGTTTGCCGCGAGGCCGATATTGCGGAACCCCTCGCTTTCCGCACCGTGCGCATCGGCTCGCAGGAGGTTGTCGTGCTGCGCGACGAGACCGGGAGCTTGCGCGCCTTCCACAACACCTGCCGGCATCGCGGCTCGCAGCTTTGCCAGGAAAGCGCTGGGCGGCTGAAGGCAAGGCTGCTCACCTGCCCCTACCATGCCTGGTCCTACTCGCTGCGCGGTGACCTGATGCGGGTGCCGTCGAAATCGCTGCCCGAAGGCTTCGACAAGGCCGATTACCCGCTCTACCGGGTGGCGCTGTCGGTCTGGCGAGGTTTCGTCTTCGTCAATCTTGCCGAAGATGCCGGCGGCTCGGCGGAAGCCTCCTTCGATCCCGCCTCCGGCAATCTCTCAAACTGGCCGCTGGAGACGCTCGTCACCGGGCATCGGCTCAGCAAGGTGATGAACTGCAACTGGAAGATTTTCTGGGAGAACTTCAACGAGTGCCTGCACTGCCCGGGCGTGCATAAGGACCTGTCGCGGCTGGTGCCGATCTACGGCCGCGGCCTGATGGCGAGGCACGACGATCCGGAATGGGCGCGCCACGCCGACAACGACGCGCCGGAGTTTTCCGGCGGTCTGCGCGCCGGCGCCGAGACCTGGTCGTGCGACGGACGTGTCCATGGACCGGTCTTTGCCGGCCTGACGCCGGCCGAGCGCGCCGCCGGCCAGACCTACGCCACGTCGCTGCCCTCGATGTTCATCGTCGGCCATGTCGATTATGTCCGCACGGTGCGGCTCGCCCCGCTCGGGCCCGAGCAGACCGAGCTCACCGCCGAATGGCTTTTCGCGCCGGAAGCGCTCGCACAAACCGATATCGACAACATCGTCGCCTTCGGCACCCAGGTGCTGGAGGAGGACGCCGCGATCTGCGAGGTCAACCAGAAGGGCCTGCGCTCGACCCGTCACGAAGCCGGCGTGCTGATGCCCGAGGAATATGATTTGCGCCGCTTCCACGAGTGGGTGCGCGGGCGCCACGCGGCATTTCAGTCCTCAGTCAAAACGACTTCGGCAGATAGCGCCAGGTGAAGAAGCCGCAAAAGGCGGCCAACAGGCCGAGCGTGACGAACACCGACCCGAGACCGAAGAAAGAGAGCACCACCGAATAGACCAGCGGCGGCGTCAGCTCGGAAAAATCGAGATAGGTGCGGTAGACCGCCGCCATCTGCGCCCGTTCATAAGAGCGCACCGAGCGCATGAAGGCGGTCGAGCCCAGCGCGTCGAGCGCGATGGTGAACAAGGCGCCGCAAAGCAGGAAGGCGGCGGTGAGCAGCGGCGCGGCTTCGCCGACGCCGCCGGCCGCGAAAAGCATCGCCGCCATGGCGAAATAGGCGAAGGTCATGGTGCGGCGGCCGCCGAAACGCTTTCCCGCCTTGCCCCAGAAGATCGCCATGAACAGCAGCGCGTTGCCCGCCGACACCAGCACCCCGCCGGCAAGCTTGCCCTCGCCGGTGATCACCATGAACAGCGGACCGTAGACGAAGAAGGTCGTCCAGAAGCAGGAGCGGCCGAAGGCGATCAGCCAGGCGAGGCGCAGCCGCGGCTGCGCGACGAAACGGCCGATATTGGCGAGCGGATTGGCCGGCCGGCTCTTGCCGGGACGGATCGACGGGTTGTCGCCCAGCCGGTAGGCCCAAAACAGCGCGAGCAGCGCCAGCGCGAAAGCCACGACCGCGCCATGCGCGGCATAGATGCCGAAGCGCGTGTAGAGGAAGATGCCGAGCGTCGGTCCACCCGTCCAGGCAAACATCGACCAGGCCATGCGCAGCGACTCCGCCTGCATGAAGTCGGTCTTGCGGATGTGATCCATAATGTAGAGGTTGAGCGTGATGGACAGCGCGCTCGCACCCATGACGCGGCAGAGCATGCCGGCGAGTTGTCCCGGCAGCGTGTGGGTGACGAAGAACACCGAGCCGATCGCCAGCATCAGGCAGCCGGCCGTATAGACCCAGCGCCGCGCGAAGCGGCGGATCAGCATCGGCATGAACAGCGTCACCGAAAGCCCGAGCAGCGAGACGACGGTGTAGAGGATCGAGACGATCTGCTCGTTGTGCAGGATCTCGTAGGCCTGGATCGGGATGACGCTGGAGATCGTGGCGCGGGCAAAGGATTCGACCGCATAGAGCGAAGCGAAGGTGCGCGCATCGGCTGGCCGCAGCGCCGGAAGCCAGATCGGATGGCGCACATGGGTGGACATCGGCCCTCCGAAAGTGAATCGCCCGACAAATCTGGCCGGACCACAGCCGGACCGGTAGCAGGAAACCGACTCCGAGAGGCCGAAAAGCGAAGCCGGCCAAAGGCTTTCCGCCGCTGGCCTAAAGCGGCGCGCCATTCCCCGAGTGGCAGCGGCCCCTCTGCTGTTCGCGCGAACCGTGATAGTCGTTTGGCACGACTGAATCGGATTGCGAGATGATGAGCCTTCAAACGACGAGCGAAGCCGTTCAGGACGCGCCGAAACACAGCCGCATCGCCGCCATCGACATCCTGCGCGGCATCGCGCTGATCGCGATGGCAAGCTACCACTTCACCTGGGATCTCGAGAATTTCGGCTACACCACGCCCGGCCTGACCGCCTTCGGCTGGTGGAAGCTCTATGCGCGCTGCATCGCCTCGACCTTCCTGTTCCTGGTCGGCGTCAGCCTGTTCCTCGCGCATGGCCGCCAGATTCGCTGGCCGGGTTTCTGGAAGCGTTTCGCCATGGTCGCGGTAGCGGCGATCGCCATCTCGGCCGTCACCTACATCGCCACGCCGGACGGCTTCATCTTCTTCGGCATCCTGCATGAGATTGCGCTGGCGAGCCTGCTCGGCCTCGCCTTCCTTAGGCTGCCGGCGCTGCTGACGGCAATTGTCGCGGCGGCTGTGATCGCGGCGCCCTATTACCTGCGCTCGGAAGCCTTCGATCACCCGGTGCTGTGGTGGGTCGGGCTGTCGGCGACCAACCCGCGCTCAAACGACTATGTGCCGCTGTTTCCATGGTTCGGCCCGGTGCTTGCGGGTATCGCGGCCGTCAAGCTCGCTTCAGCCTCCGGGCTTCTCGCCCGGCTGGGGACCTGGATGCCCGGCCGTTGGTCCAATCCGCTTGTCTTCATCGGCCGGCACAGCCTTGCCTTCTACCTCGTCCATCAGCCGGTGCTGTTCGGCTCGGTCTGGCTGCTTTCGCAGGTCATGCCGGCACCGCCGCAAGACAAGGACGCCGGCTTCCTGAAAGCCTGCCAGACGTCCTGCGAACAGCAACGGGACACGACGTTCTGTTCCAGCTATTGTGGCTGCATGCTGGACACGCTGAAGGGCGAAGGGTCTCTCGACAAGCTTTACAGCAACGACCAGACCGAGATCTGGAAGTCGCATCTTGCCGATCTCGCGAGCACCTGCACCGCGGCGACGGAAAGCAAGATGGAGGGAGGACAGCAATGACCGAACCAAAGCATGGGATCATCCCCTGGCCGCCCGTGATCTATGTCGTGGCGATCGCGCTCAGCGTCGTGCTCGGCATGCTCTACCCGCTGCCCTGGATCGGCGACATCTTCGGCGACATACTGGTCGGCGCCGGCTGGGTGGCGCTGTTCGGCGTCGCAGCACTTTGGGTCACGGCGATCCGCACCATGGTGCGCGCGAAAACGACGCTCAATCCCAATGCCGAGCCCGACCATCTGGTGACGTCCGGCCCCTTCGGCATCACCCGCAACCCGATGTATCTCGCCAACACGCTGCTGTTGATCGGCGTCGCCTTCATCACCGGCATCGCCTGGTTCCTGATCTTCGCCTTCCTCGCCGCCTTCGCGACGCAGAAGATGGCGATCGAGAAGGAGGAAAAGATGCTGACGGCAAAGTTCGGCAAGAAATATCGGGATTACGCCAAGCGGGTCCGGCGCTGGATTTGAGGCAGCGCCTGCAATGACGGCTGCCTGGTGCGATCAGACCGCACACCTAGGCGATGGCAACCGCACACCTCGGCGATTGGCAGGAGCATCCGCGACTTCGTTATTCTAGGGCGGAGCAAGGAGCGAAGCGACGCGCGCAGACCCTAGAATCCATTCCGTTACCTATAGGCGTTGCAACGGTGCAGAATTCTGCTCCGCTGCGTCCCTCGGCTAAGTCACGGAATGGATCCTCGGGGCTGCGCGTCCGCTTCGCTCCCGCTCCGCCCGTGGATGACGAAGCTGCGAGGCATCGGCTAATCTCGAAGGTCTGCGATAGTTGCCCTGCAAATCTCCGGCTCACCGAGCTTCACGTATTCACACCAAGTTCCGCCAGCCGCTCCACGCAGGACTCCTCGGCCTGGTCGAGCTCGGCGAGCGTTTCCTCGAGATCGCGCCGCTTCTGCCGCAGGTCCTCGCGCTTTTCCTCGATGCGCCTGATCATCAGCTTGAGCTGGCCGACCTCGCCCGGCGGCTCCTTGTACATCTGGATGATCTCGCGGATCTCGGCGATCGAGAAGCCGAGCCGCTTTCCGCGCATGATCTGACGGATGAGATGCCGGTCGGAGGGACGGAACAGCCGGGTGCGGCCGCGCCTGATCGGCTGCACGAGCCCTTCGTCCTCGTAGAACCGCAGCGTCCGCGTCGACACGTCGAACTCGCGCGTCAGCTCGGTGATCGTGTAATATTCCCGCATTCTCGCTCCCACGCCCAAAGGTCCAGGCATCGCCAAGCTGGAGCGTCGCCCTTCCTCCGATCAAAACCCCGTCATGTGCTGGAATCGGCACTTGACCCCGAGGCAACGTCGCACGGCATTTACGTAAAAGTCAATTGACGGCGCTCGGTTGCTTTAGCGAATGCTGAACCACCAGGTGGCCAGCCCAAGGAAAGCAAAGAAGCCGACACAGTCGGTGACGGTGGTTACGAAGACGGCCGAGGCCACCGCCGGATCGATCTTGAAGCGGTCGAGCAGCAGCGGGATCAGGATGCCTGCCAGCGCCGCGGCGAACATGTTGATGATCATCGCCGCGGCGATGATGCCGCCGAGATTGGGATCGTGGAACCAGATCCCGGCGACCATGCCGATCAGCACGGCAAACACGATGCCGTTGATGAAGCCCACACCCAACTCGCGCCGGACGATGCGGGCGGCGTTGTAGATGTCGAGATCCCGCGTCGCCAGCGCACGCACGGTGACGGTCATGGTCTGCGATCCGGCATTGCCGCCCATGCCGGCGACGATCGGCATCAGCACCGCCAGCGCTACGATATGCTCGATCGTGCGGTCGAACAGGCCGATCACCGACGCCGCCAGGAACGCCGTCAGCAGATTGACGAGCAGCCACGGCACGCGCGAGCGCGACGTCGCCAGCACGGTATCGGACAGCTCTTCGTCGCCGACACCGCCCATGCGCAGCAAGTCTTCCTCGGCTTCCTGCTGGATGACGTCGACGACGTCGTCGATGGTGAGCACGCCGACCAGTCGGTCGTTCTCGTCGACCACGGCGGCCGAGAGCAGGTCGTACTGCTCGAATTCCCGCGCCGCCTCTTCCTGGTCCATGGTGGCCGGGATGGCATGCCGGGTCTCGTGCATCACCTCCTCGACCTTTACAGCCCGCTTGGTGCGCAGGATCTGGTCGAGGTCGATGGCGCCGAGCAGCTTGAAGCTCGGGTCGATGACGAAGATCTGGCTGAAGCGCTCCGGAAGGTTCTTGTCCTCGCGCATGTAGTCGATGGTCTGGCCGATCGTCCAGAACGGCGGCACGGCGACGAACTCCGTCTGCATGCGCCGGCCGGCCGTCTCTTCCGGATAGTCGAGCGAGCGCCTCAGCCTGATGCGTTCGGTGAAGGGCAGCTGCGAGAGGATCTCTTCCTGGTCTTCCTGGTCGAGATCCTCGAGGATGTAGACGGCATCGTCGGAATCGAGCTCCTGCACCGCCTGCGCGATCTGCTCGTTGGGCAGGTTGTCGACGATGTCGAGGCGGATCGCCTCGTCGACCTCGGTCAGCGCGGAGAAGTCGAAATCGGAGCCGAGCAGCTCGACCAGGGCGCGGCGCTGTTCGGGATGCAGCGCCTCGAGCAGATCGCCCAGTTCCGACTGATGCAGATCGTCGACCTCACGCTTGAGGGTCAGCGTATCACGGTCGGCGATGGCCGCGCCGATCTGGGCAAGGAAAGAGGAGCGGACGGCGCCATCCTCGCCGTAGATGTCGGCGTGGTGCTCGTCGGCGGCCCTGGTGCTGGTCGTCTCAGTGTCCTGGGCTTCCACCAGCGCCTCCGCCAACGGGAATCCGGAAAGGGTGCGAAATCAAGGTCTAGAGCATGAGTCCCGAAAGTGGAAACCGCTTTTCGGGGAAATCCGATGCCAATGTGGCAGATAGGGCCGTGAAGCGATTCGTCTTGCGAAATCGTTGCGCTAGCATGCGGAATATTCAGCGAAATATGTCCCGTGACGCCTTCGAAGCGATCTGACGGCAGGACTATTTTCGGCTTCAGCCGGCGCGACAGCGCATGTCGCTGCGGAAAGAGCGCCCCTTTGCGGTTGCGGCAGAATTGTCATGATGCAGGTCCTGAGCGGCCGGCGACTGCGCAAGATCGAAAGGACAAGCGGCAGGCCTTGAACCTCAAGTCCCGGAAAACGAACGAAGCAGTTGGCTCGACGCGCGTGCGCGTCGTCGTTGCCGAGCGCAATCCGCTCGTCGTGTCGGCGCTCCGCGAGATGCTCGAATGCGATGGCCGTTTCGAGCTGGTGAGTTCCGTGCAGGGCGGCATGCAATTCCTCGAACTGGCGGCGGACACCAGCTTCGACGTCGCCGTCATCGGCTGGAGGCTCGCCGACATGGACGGCGCCGACATCCTGGCGGAAGTCCAGAACCGCAAGCTCGACCTGCGCATCACGGTTTTCTCCAACGATCACGACATCGGCATCCTGAAGCAGTGCGTGCGGCTCGGTGCCCAGGGCTATTGCTTCCAGTTCGACGATCCGCCGATCATTTTCGAGACGATCCTGGCGGTCGCGCATGGGCGCATCTGCATCCCCTATATCGACATCAACAAGGTCAACGACACGCCGCTGTCGCAGCTCACCGTGCGCGAGCGCGAGCTGCTTGCCGTGCTTTCCGATGGCTGGACCAATCTCCAGATCGCGACCCGGACCGGGATCTCGGAGAACACGGTGAAGTACCACCTCAAGAATCTCTACGACAAGCTCGACGTGCGCAACCGCGCCATGGCTGTCGCGCTTTACGCGAACGAGAAGCGCCGCACCCCCAAGTCGCCTTTCGGGTAGGCGGGCCGGGTAGGTCCGCCCTACCCGCGCGCGGCGACAACTTACCCGGCAAGGTGTTGTTGCGACACGCCGCCCGAACGACACTCCCCGAACAATCCCAACGATCGGAGGAGTTCGCGCATGGCTGGGTTCACCCATCTTTTCATCCCAGGCCCCACCAATATTCCCGAAGAGGTCCGGCAGGCCATGAACCTGCCGATGGAGGACATGCGCGCCGCCTCCTTCCCCAATCTGACGCTGCCGCTGTTCGAGGACATCAAGAAAGTGTTCAAGAACGAGACCGGCCGCGTCTTCATCTACCCCTCTTCCGGCACCGGCGCCTGGGAAGCGGCGATGACCAACGTGCTCAACCCCGGCGACCGGGTGTTGATGTCGCGCTTCGGCCAGTTCTCGCATCTGTGGGTCGACATGGCCGAGCGCCTTGGCTTCGACGTCGACGTCATCGACTGCGAATGGGGAACGGGCGTTCCGCTCGACCTCTATGCCGAGCGACTGCGGGCGGACAAGGCGCACCGCATCAAGGCCGTCTTCTGCACGCAGAACGAGACCGCGACCGGCGTCACCAGCGACGTCGCCGGCTGCCGCGCCGCGCTCGACGCCGTGAACCACCCTGCGCTTCTGTTCGTCGACGGCGTGTCGTCGATCGGCTCGATCGACTTCCGCCAGGAGGAATGGCGCGTCGACTGCGCGGTAAGCGGCTCGCAGAAAGGTTTCATGCTGCCCGCCGGCCTCGGCTTCCTGTCGGTCAGCAAGAAGGCGCTTGCCGCGTCGCGTGTCGCGACCCACCAGCGCTGCTACTTCTCCTTCGAGGACATGATCCGCGCCAATGACGCCGGCTATTTCCCCTACACGCCCGCCACGCAGCTGCTGCGCGGCCTGCGCGCCTCGCTCGACCTGATCGCCGAGGAAGGACTGGAGAACATTTTCGCCCGCCACCATCGTCTGGCCGAAGGCGTGCGCAAGGCGGTCGACGCCTGGGGGCTGAAGCTGTGCGCCAAGGCGCCGCAATGGCACTCCGACACGGTGAGCGCGATCCTGGTGCCGGAAGGCATCGACAGCGGCGACGTCGTCAAGCGCGCCTACCGCACCTACCAGACATCGCTCGGCGGCGGCCTCAACAAGGTGTTCGGCAAGGTCTTCCGCATCGGCCATCTCGGCTGGCTGAACGAGGTGATGGTCTGCGCCTCGCTGTCGGCGGCCGAAATGGCGCTGCTCGATTGCGGCGTCCGCCTGGCGCCGGGCTCCGGCGTGGCAGCCGCGATCGACCATTTCCGCCGCACCGCGGCAATGCCGGTCGCCGAGGCGGCGTGAGGAGCGGACGATGAGCCACACCATCAATCACCTCAAGAAGCTCCGGCTCCAGCGCAGCGAGCTGGCGGTTCCGGGCTCGAGCCCGGAAATGATCGACAAGGCGGCGAACAGCGCCGCCGACTTCGTCTTCCTCGACATCGAGGACGCGGTGGCCCCGCCCGACAAGGAGCGCGCCCGCAAGAACATCATCCAGGCGCTGAACGACATCGACTGGCGCGCCAAGGGCAAGACCGTCTCGGTGCGCATCAACGGCCTCGACACCCATTACATGTATCGCGACGTGGTCGACGTCATGGAACAGGCCGGCGACCGTCTGGACACCATCCTGGTGCCGAAGGTCGGCGTTCCGGCCGACCTCTACATGGTCGAGGCCATGGTCAACCAGATCGAGATGGCCAAAGGCTACAAGACCCGCGTCGGCCTCGAAGCCTTGATCGAGACGGCGCTCGGCATGGCCAATGTCGAGGCGATCGCCGCCACGCCCGGCCGGCTGGAAGCGATGCATTTCGGCGTCGCCGACTATGCCGCCAGCAACAAGGCGCGCACCGTCAACATCGGTGGGCTGAACCCCGACTATCCCGGCGACCAGTGGCATTTCGCCCTGTCGCGGATGACGGTCGCCTGCCGGGCCTATGGCCTGCGCGCCATCGACGGACCGTTCGGCGATTTCTCCGATCCGGAAGGCTACAAGGCGGCCGCCAGGCGTGCCGCCGCGCTCGGCATCGAAGGCAAATGGGCGATCCATCCTTCGCAGATCGCTTTGGCCAACGACGTGTTCTCGCCGCCGGAGAAGGAGGTCACCCGTGCCCGCCGCATCCTCGAGGTGCTGAAGGAAGCGGAGGCGCTCGGCAAGGGTGCCGCCGCGCTCGACGGCAAGATGATCGACGCCGCATCGGAGCGCATGGCGCGCAACGTGCTGGTGGTGAGCGAGGCGATCGAGCGCGCCGGCCAGAGGCATAGCGCGGCGCACTAAGGAATTACCGGGAGGACGAGATGGACATTCACGAATACCAGGCCAAGGAACTGCTCGCCCGCCATGGCGTGCATGTGCCGCGCGGCGGGCTAGCCTACAGCCCCGAGCAGGCGACCTACCGGGCGCGCGAGATAGGCGGCTCGAGATGGGTGCTGAAGGCGCAGGTTCATTCCGGCGCCCGCGGCAAGGCCGGCGGCATCAAGCTCTGTTCCAACGACGAGGAGATCTCCAACGCCGCGGAAGCCATGCTCGGCCGCAAGCTGGTGACCCAGCAGACCGGCCCGCGCGGCAAGCTGATCTCACGCCTCTATCTCGAGGAAGCGGTCGACATCGCGCAGGAACTCTACCTTGGCTTCGTGCTCGACCGGAAGGAGGAGCGCGTTATGATCGTAGCCTCTGCCGCTGGCGGCATGGAGATCGAAGACATTTCCGAAAAGAAGCCGGATTCGATCATCCGCGCCACCGTCGATCCCGGCGTCGGCATGCAGGGGTTCCAGGCGCGCGAGATCGCCTTCGGCCTCGGCCTTGAGAGCAACCTGATCGGCAAGGCCACCGAAACCATCCTCGGCTGCTACCAGGTGTTCCGCGACTACGACGCCTCGATGCTGGAGATCAATCCGCTGGTGGTGACGCGCGACGGCAGTCTCGTCGCGCTCGACGCAAAAATGTCGTTCGACGAGAATGCGCTGTTCCGCCGCCCGGAAATCTCCGAGCTGCGCGACAAGAGCCAGGAAGACCCGCGCGAGACTTTCGCCAGCGACCGCGGCCTCTCCTATGTCGGGCTGGACGGCAATATCGGCTGCATCATCAACGGCGCCGGCCTCGCCATGGCGACGATGGACATGATCAAGATCGCCGGCGGCGAGCCGGCCAATTTCCTCGACATCGGTGGCGGCGCCTCGCCCGAGCGTGTGGCGAAATCCTTCCGAGCCGTGCTCGGCGACAAGAATGTCGAGACCATCCTGGTCAACATCTTCGCCGGCATCAACCGCTGCGACTGGGTCGCCGAAGGCGTCATCAAGGCGATCCGAGAGGTCGGCGTCGACGTGCCGCTGGTGGTGCGGCTCTCCGGCACCAAGGTCGAGGAAGGACGCCGCATTCTGGCCGATTCCGGCGAGAAGGTGATCGTCGCCGACACGCTGGCCGAGGCCGCCGAAAAGGCCGTCGCCGCCTGGCGCGCGGCCGCCAAGAACAAAAAAGCAGCCTGAGGGAGGTCGAGAAATGGCAATCCTGCTCAACCGCAGCACGCGCGTCATCGTGCAGGGCTTCACCGGCAAGATCGGCAGCTTCCATGCCGAGGACATGAAGCGCTACGGCACCAAGCTGGTCGGCGGCGTCACCCCCGGCAAGGGCGGCCAGACGCATCTCGGCCTGCCCGTCTTCAACACCGTCAAGGGCGCGGTGCGCGAGACTCGCGCCGAAGCCAGCATCGTCTTCGTGCCGCCGCCCTTCGCCGCCGATTCGATCATGGAGGCGGCGGATGCCGGGATAAAACTTTGCGTCTGCATCACCGACGGCATCCCCTCGCAGGACATGATGCAGGTCAAGCGCTACATGCGCCGCTACCGCTTCGAGGACCGCATGCGCCTCGTCGGCCCGAACTGCGCCGGCGTCATCACGCCCGGACAGGCGCTGATGGGCATCATGCCGGGCAGCATCTATCTTCCCGGCCGCGTCGGCATTGTCGGGCGCTCGGGCACGCTGGGTTATGAGGCGGCCTCGCAGATGAAGGCGTTCGGCATCGGCGTGTCGACCAGCGTCGGCATCGGCGGCGATCCGATCAACGGCTCCTCCTTCAAGGACATCCTGAAACTGTTCGAGCAGGACGACGACACCGACGCCGTGGTGATGATCGGCGAGATCGGCGGGCCGCAGGAAGCCGAAGCCGCGATCTGGGCGCGCGACAATATGCGCAAGCCGCTGATCGCCTACATCGCCGGCCTTTCGGCGCCGAAGGGCCGACGCATGGGCCATGCCGGCGCCATCATCTCGGCCTTCGGCGAGTCGGCGCAGGAAAAGGTCGAGATCCTGAAGGACGCCGGCGTCGTGATCGTGCCGACTCCGGCTTCGTTCGGCGAGGTCGTGGCCGATACGCTGGCGCGGACGAAGAAGGCCGCCTAGCCTTTCGTTCGAACAGGATTGCAAGTGCGGCGGCGTGGTCTGCATGACACGCCGCCGTTACCGTTTCAGCCTCCAGAAATCGGTCAGACGCACGCGGTATTGGTCGCTGGCGCTGGCCCTGCCGGCGGATCAGAGACGATTTTGTCAGAAGAGCTTGGTGCGGTCGAGAAGACTCGAACTTCCACGGGTTGCCCCACAGCGACCTCAACGCTGCGCGTCTACCAATTCCGCCACGACCGCACGTGGTAGGAGCCGGAACCGTCCGGCCCGGGGCCTGTAGCAAATCGTTTCCGGCGAAACAAGTGCGCCGTGCGGAATATTCGCTAATGCATGTCGCCCAAAAGTGCACAGCCGTTTTGGGAGAACGGCATGCATCGGACAAAGCATCTGGCACAATGCCTCACAGCCTTGCCGCGAGCCGACGGAACTGGACGTTTTTGTCGATTGCCGCCATATGAGGGGCAATTGCACATCGCCCGAGGCCGCTGACGGATTTAGGGATACGAACACATCTGAGCCCGCCTGGATCCGGTTCCGGTCATGGCGCCCCTCAGAAGAGACGCGCCATGACAGAACGCAGCCAGATCGCCACGTCGTTTCTGCCCCTTCCCGGTTCGGCGCCGGTCGAATGGGTGATCGAGCCCGGCTTGACCCCCTATCCTGATGCGCTCGCCTTCATGGAAGCGCGCGCCGAGGCGATCCGCAGCGGCGCCGCCGGCGAGATGGTCTGGCTGGTCGAGCACCCGCCGCTCTATACCGCCGGCACCAGCGCGCGCGTCGAGGACCTGATCGAGCCCGACCGTTTCCCGGTCTTTACCGCCGGCCGCGGTGGCGAATACACCTATCACGGCCCCGGCCAGCGCGTGGCCTATGTGATGCTGGACTTGAAGCGCCGGCGCGAGGATATCCGCGCCTTCGTCGCCGCGCTGGAGGAATGGATCATCGGCACGCTCGCCGCCTTCAACGTGCGCGGCGAGCGGCGCGAGGACCGGGTCGGCGTCTGGGTGGTCCGGCCGGATCGCCCCGCCCTGCCGGACGGCTCGCCCGCTGAGGACAAGATCGCGGCAATAGGCATCAGGCTCAGACGCTGGGTGAGCTTTCACGGCATTGCCATCAATGTCGAGCCGGAGCTTTCCCATTTCAGCGGCATCGTGCCTTGCGGCGTCTCGGACCACGGCGTCACCAGCCTCGTCGACCTCGGTCTGCCCGTCACCATGGCCGACCTCGACCTCGCGCTGAAATCCGCCTTCGAGGGCGTGTTCGGGCCGGCAGCCGTGCCGGTCGCCGAACTGACCCGAAGAGCAGGCTAAGCCGCCACGGCTACATCAGCTGCGCTGAGGCCCAGAGCACGCCATAGCCGTGAATGGCAAAGACCGCGAGCAGCGCGCCGGCCATGGCCAGGCGGTCGAAGGCGTGGATCGGCTTCAGCTCATGACGCGGCTTCACGCCGCTTCCGACAGTGAGCAGGCTGAGCATCGAGAACACCGCGCCGGCGATGAGCAGGAAGCTGGGCGAGAAGCCAGCGCGCCAGCCGAGCGCCATCAAGGCCGACAAGAGCAGGAAGGAGGCCAGCGCCAGCGCGATCGGCCCCGGGCAGATCTGGCGCAGCACCTGGCCGCCGTCGAACTTCCACACCGGCACCAGATTGGCGATGTTGAACAGCGATGCGCAGCCGGCAAGCGTTGCCAAAAGCAATGCCGCAAGTCGATGCCCTTCGCTGCCGGCAAGGCCGCTGGCGGCGATCAGGAGAGGCACCAGGAAAGCGGAGAAGCCTGCGCCCATCAGCGCCACGAAGGCGACCTCGAAGCGGCTGTCATAGGGCCTGCCGCCCATGGCGATGCCGCCGAGCAACGGGATGAAGATCATGCGCGCCCGGCGATGCCCCGTCAGGCGGAACGCCGCCATATGGCCGAGCTCGTGCAGGGCGACCACCGAGGTCAGGATCGCCGCCAGCGCCAGCCCGCCGAGGTTGAGGCCGAAGAACGGCCACAGGATCAAGGCCGAAAGCAGTGCGAAGCCGACCTGGCTCACCGGATGCTCGAACCAGCCGCCCTTGCGATATTTACCGGTCCTCGCCCAGACCTTAAGCTTGGCAAGCTCGCGGCGCATGGCAAAGTAGCGGAAGATCAGGAAAGCGACGCCGCGATAGCGGTCGGTCTGGCTGAGCGTGACCCGCGTCCCATCCCCTTCGGGGACGAGCTCGGCAGTCTCGCGATAGTCGGCCCAGAACGAGGAATCGAGCGCTGTGTCCTCTATCACGCGCATCGAGAAGCGCCTGCCTTCCACCACGTCGTCGAACCGTGCCTTGCGCTCGATCGGCCGGCCATCGCGCCCTTCCCAGGACAGTTTGATCAGCGCCATCCCCTCGCCGTCCAGCGGTTCGGCGGAGAGGATTTCACCAGACCAGCCGGCATCGCCGCCGAACGGCCAGAGCGCCTGCCAGAGGCGGTTCGCGTCAGCCGCCACAAGACGGCTGGCGCGAACCGTGCGCAGCCCGAGCGGCGCCGTCATCAAAAGAAAGATCAGTCCGAGATTTCCGGCCACGAGAGTGACCGTGGCGATGACCGACACTGCCTTTGGCTCCCAGTTTCGGGAGGCAGCCTAGCGGCAGCGCGGCCAAGAAAGACTTAACAATGGGCGGGCACTTGCCCGTCCCAGGGCGGGCTCTCGCCCGTTTCGAACAGAGGGCGGGCCCTTGCCCGCCCTGGGGAGCGGCGGCGAGCCGCCCGATCACATGGCGCCAATCCAGATCGCCATGGAAATGAGGAAAGTGCTCATGCAAACCAGCGAGACGACATCCTGAACCAGATCGGCCATAACTCTCTCCTGTTGTTAGTATGTTCGTAATTTGTTCTAATTTTGTTCGAATGTCAACGATCAGAGAGCGACGCGCCGGGCGAATCCGCGCGGTCCATTTGGGCAGGGTTAAGGAAAGGTTGATGAGGTTGTCACGCGGGCAGACGCATTGCGATTGGCCAACACGCCCATCGCTTCGTCATGTATGGACGGCCCCTTTTGGGCAAGAGGCAAAATGACGGCGGCGGCGTAAGTCTGGAGCGGTCATGTATTCGGCCTTTAGTGCGGTCGATTTCGAAGACCGC
>SUGL01000179.1 GCA_004963905.1 Mesorhizobium sp. | reverse complement strand
GATCTCGTCTTCGACACAAACACCAGGTTGTTCTCGCTCGGCGGCGAGCAGCTCTCGCTGACGCCGCGCGAACATGCGGTGCTGGAGCAGCTTGTGGTCAAGGCCGGGCGCACCGTGAGCAAGGCTGCGCTGTCGACGGCGATCTATGATTTCGAGACCGACGCCGACCCTAGCGCGATCGAGATCTATGTGCACCGCCTGCGCAAGAAGCTGGAAGGGTCGCGCGTCCAGATCGCCACCTTGCGCGGCCTCGGCTATCTGCTTCGCCATGAAGACTAGGGGCCATGAAGATTAGGGGCCATGAAGATTAGCAG
>SUGL01000178.1 GCA_004963905.1 Mesorhizobium sp. | reverse complement strand
GTCGACCAGCGCCATCGGCGGCAGGTCGGCGCCCTCGCCGGAGAACCCGTCCGGCACGAAATAGTTGAGCTCCTGCGTGCGTCCCGGCGTGTTCGAGGTGCGCGCCAGGCCCTTCTGGCCGACCAGCGCATTGATCAGCGACGATTTGCCGACATTGGAGCGGCCGGCAAAGGCGATCTCCGGCGGCCCTTCCGGCGGCAGGAACTTCATCGACGGCACGCCGCGGATGAAGATCCACGCGCGGGTGAACAGCTCCGGACTTATCGCGGTTTCGCTTGTGGTTCTGTCCGGCGTGTTCAAACCGCGGCCTCCAGC
>SUGL01000177.1 GCA_004963905.1 Mesorhizobium sp. | reverse complement strand
GATCGCCACCAGCACCGGCGTGCCGGCGCCTGCCTGTACCGCCATGCCCATCATGGTCGAGGCGAGCGCCACGATCGCGGCGACCGACAGGTCGATCTCGCCGGAAATGATCAGCAGCGCCATGGCGAGCGCGATCAGGCCCTTTTCGGTGAAGTTGAAGGTCAGGTCAGACAGCGACCACGGATCAAGGAAATAGGGCGAGGCAAAGCTGTTGACCGCGAAGATGAGAACCGCGATCACGACGAGCAGCGCCTCCCACGAAAAGACCGCCGACGAGAGCGGCTTGTCGAGCCGGTCGGGGATATGGCGCGGGTGAGGAG
>SUGL01000176.1 GCA_004963905.1 Mesorhizobium sp. | reverse complement strand
ATCCTGGACGCTATCCAGCGCGATGGGCGCATCACCAAGCTGGCTTTGGCCGAGAAGGTCGGCCTGTCGCCGACGCCTTGCTGGATGAGGCTGCGCAAGCTGGAGAAGGCCGGCATCGTCTCGGGCTACCACGCCTCGATCGCCATGCGCACGATCGCGCCGGTGGCGACCGTGCTGATGGAGGTGACGTTAGCCAGCCACCGCCAGGCCGATTTCGACCGTTTCGAGCGGGTTGTCCGCGACATCCCGGAGATCGTCGCCTGCTGGTCGGTGGGCGGCGGCGTCGACTATGTGCTCAAGGTCATGGCTCGCGACATAGACG
>SUGL01000175.1 GCA_004963905.1 Mesorhizobium sp. | reverse complement strand
TCGAACCGATCCCAGGCAAGCCGATGCCGGCGGTGACGGTCGTCACGCGCGACTATCCGAACCTCTATGCCCGCTTTACCGCGCTCGGCCCGCTGATGACCGAGGTCGGCAACGGCGGCAAGGGCATCAGCTGGAAGACGGCGCATGAAGTCGAGGCACTCGGCGCTCTCAACGGCGTCCAGCCCGCCGGCTCCGCCAAGGGCCTGCCGAAGATCGAGACCGACATCGACGCCACCGAAGTCATCCTGATGCTCGCGCCCGAAACCAACGGCGAGGTCGCGGTCAAGGCCTGGCAAGCGCTCTCCAAGGCGACCGGCCGCGA
>SUGL01000174.1 GCA_004963905.1 Mesorhizobium sp. | reverse complement strand
GATCCTCGGGTCTGCGCCGCGTCGCTTCGCTCCTTGCTTCGCCCGAGGATGACGACCGGAGAAATGCCTCGGCTAATCTCCAAGGTTTGCGATTGCCACTTGCAACACATGCGTCCGCGACGCTCTCTCGTGCCCACAAACGCGCGCTGTGACATTCGCATTGCTCTGTCGTGACTCCGCAGTTCTGCATTATTTTCGAAAAAATATAACAATATCAATCAATTGCTGTAAGAATGCCTGCCTGGGTTCAGCTCTTCCGTTCGATTCTGACTGGAGGTCAGAAAATGAACATCAAGAGCCTTCTTCTCGGCTCAGCTGCGGC
>SUGL01000173.1 GCA_004963905.1 Mesorhizobium sp. | reverse complement strand
GTGGTCGGCGCGATCCGCATGGCCGGCGACCTCGAGCGCATCGGCGACCTCGCCAAGAACATCGCCAAGCGCGTCGGCTCGGTCGGCGTCAGCGCCGCGCCGCGCGATCTTTCGCACTCCATCGATTCCATGGCGCAGCTGGTGCTGATCCAGGTCCATGGCGTGATCGAGGAGTACACGGCGGGCGATGCAACGGCGCTTGCCAAGCTCAGGAACGACGACGAGCGCATCGACGTCAAATACACCTCGGTCTTCCGTGAGCTCCTGACCTATATGATGGAGGATCCGCGCAACATCACAGCCTGCACGCATCTTCTGTTCTGCGCCAAGAA
>SUGL01000172.1 GCA_004963905.1 Mesorhizobium sp. | reverse complement strand
CAGACGCCGGTTGATGTATTCGCCGAGCGCCGAGATCGCCGTGCTTGCGGCAAGCGACACCAGAAGCATGAAACCAAGAGCCGCCACGAGGCCGAGACTCGCCGCCCTCGCCCGCACCAGGCGCGAGAGCGAAACGCCACCGGGCTTGACCTTCCATATCTGATTCAGCGACTGCTGCATCTCGCCGAAGACGCCAGAGGCGGTGACAAGCAGCGCCACCAACCCGATGAGGGTGGCCAGCGTGCTGGACCCGCGATGCGAGGCGGTCTCGATCGTTGCCTTGAGAAGGTCGGCGCTCTGCGGACCCATCACGCCCGCGAACTCGGCCGAAAG
>SUGL01000171.1 GCA_004963905.1 Mesorhizobium sp. | reverse complement strand
AGTAGAGACCGACCATCGGCAGGAACCAGGGCTTGCCGGAATAGCCGGGGATTGACGGCCACTCGAGTCCCTTCATCGGGTTGCGGTCCTCGCGGCCGAGCATGGCATCGGCCAGGATCATGCCGAGATGGGTAGATAGCTGCGCACCGTGGCCGGAATAGCCCATCGCGTACCAGACCCCGTCATGGTAGCCGGCGCGCGGAAAACGGTCCTTGGTCATGTCGACCAACCCACCCCAGCAATAGTCGATCTCGACCGTGGCAAGCTGCGGGAAGATCGCGGCGAGGCTCGCCCGCAATATTTGTCCGCTCTTGGCGTCGGAACGTTGGTCGGAGG
>SUGL01000170.1 GCA_004963905.1 Mesorhizobium sp. | reverse complement strand
GCCTGCTGCGATCGCATCAGCAGCGGGCAGGGTTTGCCCGACGCATGGCCGAGCGGGAGAGAACGATGGATCGCTCCGAACTCGCCGCCGAATTCGGCAGGCGAGCCATGGAATACGAAGCGGATGCGGCCCTCATCGGCAGCATCCTCGAAAGCAGACGGGTTCAGGTAACAGGCAATGGCTCGGTCGACGAGGAAAGCAAACACGAGGAAGGCGAAGGCTAGTTCACGCGAGGCCGAGAAACAGCCCACGCCTTTCCCTGTCGTCGGCATCGGCGCGTCGGCTGGTGGCATCGGGGCGCTGCAGAGATTCTTTCCGGAAGTTCCAGCCGACAGC